>LGYU01000013.1 GCA_001302245.1 Chitinophagaceae bacterium PMP191F | reverse complement strand
TCAGGAAACAAGCTGATTCACTTCGGGAGCTGTCACCGGAACCGAAGGGCGAGATCTGAAACCCGGCAAAACAGGAAACTGAATTAAAGACAACATACTTACCACACTGCTTCCGGATTCCTCACTTCGCGGATACAAATTGCGGGTTGAAGCCACTATTACTCGTTCGGAGTGACCGGTCGCCGGTGTAATTGATATGCGTTATTACCGGTAAGGTGGGGTTGCAGTCAGAGAAGAAGTTGTATTCACCAGGGGTACTGGCCGCTGAGGTGTATACAAAAAAATAAGAGCTGTGGAAACAGCTCTTCACCATTAATCAATAACCTATGAAAAACACTACTTTAGTAAGTCAAAACTACAGCGTTAGCACTAAGGGCTTAAATCTATTCGACGTTTGTACGGAAATGCCTGTTGAAAGAACTAAAAAACGCGATAAGCTGATGAGTCTTTATATTCAAATATCGCTGCAGGTTTGTATGAAAGCAGTTTATCAACATCATACAACACTGATAATCAATCATTATATCCATTTTTCGAAACATCCCGTTAATCCATCATTTTCCTTTCTGTACTCAGGGTGAATAATAGTAAATTAGCCGCCTTTAAATTCTGTATATGATGCAAAGAAGTATTGTAACTGCAATTTTACTAACCTGTACTGTTGCTGCATTAGCGCAAAGCAAACTAACGCCTGAATTATTATGGCAACTGGGACGGGTAAGCGGAACCGGGATTTCGAAAGATGGAAAATATGTTGTGTATTCAGTCAGCACACCCGATGTAGCGGCCGGCAAAAGCAGTCGCAAAACTTTTATCATTCCTGTTGAGGGCGGACAGCCCATACCTGTCAGCAACGCAGATAGCCTGCTGATCAATAAAAACATTTCGCCCGACGGCAATTATATCCTGAGCAACCAGGAAGTGAAGATCAAAAAGATCACCGGGGCTGATTATTATCCCGATCTCCCGAAATCAAACGCCTATATTTTCGACAACCTCAATTACCGTCACTGGGATACCTGGGAAGACGGAAAATTTGAACATGTGTTTGTTGCTCCGCTGGTAAATAGTAAATCCGGTGATGCAAAAGATATTATGTCTGGTGAGGCCTATGACTGCCCGCAGAAACCTTTTGGCGGTGATGAGGATTATATCTGGCATCCAGACAGCAAACAGGTAGTGTATGTAACCAAAAAGAAGTATGGTAAATTTTATGCTACCAGCACCAATACTGATCTGTACCTGTATAACGTGCAGACAGGCACTACCAGTAACCTTACAGAAGGTATGATGGGATATGATATTGCTCCAGAGTACAATCAACAGGGACAACTGGCATGGCTGAGCATGAAACGTGACGGGTATGAAGCCGACAAACAGGATATCATTGTACTGAACGGTACTATAAAAATGAACCTTACTGCACAACGCGATGATATTCATGCAGAAGGATTTAAATGGAGTACTGATGGTAAAAAGATATTTTTCTGGGCTCCCATCAATGGCACATTGCAGTTATTTGAAGTGAATTATCCCGGTCTTACGAAAATGGCACCGGTGATCAGACAGATCACCAAAGGTGATTTTGATGTTACCGGCATTATAGGTCAATCCGGTAATACATTGATCGTGTCACGCACAGATATGAACCATGCTGCAGAATTGTACAGGGTTGATATCAGCACCGGCAATATGGAACAACTTACCCATGTAAACGATGCTGCTTACAGCACCATTGGTATGTGCAAAACAGAAAGGCGTTTTGTAAAAACCACCGATAACAAACAAATGCTTGTATGGGTGATCTATCCGCCAGATTTTGACCCTGCCAAAAAATATCCCACCTTATTGTACTGCCAGGGTGGACCACAATCTCCATTAACACAATCCTATTCTTTCCGCTGGAATTTTCAGTTGATGGCATCACAGGGTTACATCGTAGTAGCTCCCAACAGAAGAGGAATGCCCGGACATGGTACAGCATGGAATGAAAAGATCAGTAAAGACTGGGGCGGACAGGTAATGCAGGATTATCTTGCTGCTATTGATGCAGTGTCGAAAGAAAAATATGTAGATGTAAACCGCAGAGGTTGTGTAGGCGCCAGCTATGGTGGTTATTCCGTTTACATGCTGGCTGGCATGCACAGGAACCGTTTCAAAACATTCATTGCACACGATGGCTTATTCGATCTGCAAAGCTGGTATGGCACTACAGAAGAACTGTGGTTTGCCAACTGGGATATTGGTGGCAATTACTGGAACAAACAAAATGTAACCGCTCAGAAATCGTACACACAGTTCTCTCCTATCAATTTTGTTGATAAATGGAATACACCCATTATGATTGTGCAGGGAGGAAAAGATTTCCGTGTGCCGATTGAGCAGGGATTGGAAGCCTTTCAGGCGGCACAGCTACGTGGCATTAAAAGCAAACTGTTGTACCTGCCCGATGAAAACCACTGGGTACTGAATTCACAGAACGCACTGGTATGGCAGCGCGAGTTTTTTGGCTGGCTCAGTGAAACACTGAAATAAATACGAAATAATAAAAACAAAGTACTGTTCACTGAAAATCTGTACTTCGTTTTTAAACACGAAATACAAAGGACGAAGTTCGAATGATTCATATTCGCGCTTCGTCCTTTTATTTTAAATACAATAATTTACCAGGTAACAAATACAGGTCAGAACAAAGCCGCACTTCGTACTTTCCATTACTGGCTTTTTTCTTTCTTCTCTCTTGCTCCAAACAACAAACTTCCTATACGCACCATGGTACTGCCTTCTTCCAAAGCAACCGCATAATCGCTGCTCATACCCATAGAGAGGATGTTAAACGAACAATTTGGCACAGTTTGTTTAGAATATTTGTGTGCAAGTAATTGCAGATAATGAAATTCACTCCTGACCACTTCTTTATCCTCTGTAAAAGAGGCCATGCCCATCAGGCCCGATACCCGCACATTGGCCCATTCACTGGCATTGGTAGTTAATTGTGTAAGCAATGTTTCCAGCTCCTGTTCATCCATTCCAAACTTCGTTTCTTCCCTGGCTATATGTACCTGCAGCAATACGTTTATAATACGGTTATTACGTACGGCCTGTTTATTTACCTCCTGCAATAGTCTGGCGCTGTCAATTCCATGAATAAGATGAACAAAAGGAGCAATGTATTTAACCTTGTTGGATTGCAGATGACCAATGAAATGCCAGCGGATATCCGCAGGCAACTCAGCTTGTTTATCTACCAGTTCCTGCACATAGTTCTCACCAAAATCACGCTGACCCAGGTTATACAATTCCTGTATATCTGCAGCAGGCTTGGTTTTGGAAACAGCTACCAGCGTTGCCTTACCTGCCAGTTCTGCTGCAATGGCTTTAAACGATGCTTCATTTACTGACATAGTTCACAA
Organism: Chitinophagaceae bacterium PMP191F; assembly: GCA_001302245.1. Taxonomy (GTDB): domain Bacteria; phylum Bacteroidota; class Bacteroidia; order Chitinophagales; family Chitinophagaceae; genus PMP191F. The sequence continues at coordinate 398,962 of LGYU01000013.1, read as the reverse complement.
AATTCAGGCTGCAAGTTAGTAAAACATGCTATGTATAAAGTAATCCGGTCTTACCTGTGTTGTTTAGCTGTTAGCTGCTGATCTTACTCCACGGCATATGTTGCATTCCGCGTATGAGGAAAAATATGCCGGTTGCAGCCAGCAAGGCCAGTGCATACAAGGACCACCACCAACCAAACCTGATAACCACATAATGCAAGCCTACCATCAGGCTGATCAGCAATATCTGCAGTATCACCATTACAAACCTGCCCGATTGTTGTTTTACATTCGGTTGCATTGAAAAAGGAAGATAAGTGGGCGATAACGATGCCTGTATAAAGAAACACATCACGCTATTGAAGAATCCGAATATAAAATCATCGATTACCGGCAGGCCCCAGATATACAATGCAAAAACAAACATGACTGTATATATGATAATAAAATATTTGACCAGCAGTGCTTTCAGCATACCGGATATAATTTCGCCGGGCCTGTTGATGGGTGTACAGTAATAAACCCATGCAGCCTGAAAGTTTTCATTGAATGACAGCAGGGAAATACCTCCCAGTACAGAGAACATGGGGAGATAGATCAGCCACAGGAACTTATTTGTACCGGGCAATTGCTGCCAGTGTTCTGCCATTTGTTGCCCACGGTTGAAAACAAAAATGAATACAAACACCAGTATGTATGCCAGGCTGGGATAAAACTGCATACGGAAACTCTTATCGCGCCCGGTGATCTTCCAGGTAATTGTAAAGCCTGCACGTTCCAGGCTGCTTTTACAAAACAATACAGACAGTTTTTCAGAAAGTGTTTTACTGTGTTGCAGCGCTGTTCCGGTAGTATTTTTTTTGCCTACACTATCACTGTTGGAGGCCGCCAGCTTTGCAGCAAACGACGGTGCAAAATATTTTACCAGCAACCAGAAAGTAATAACAGGAACTCCTATTGCCAGTAATGTCATACCAATATGCGTAATGTCGAAGATGGCGCTATGAACAGCTTCCAGCATCAGCGACATCCAGACCGGCGGCAACAGGTACGAATACCATTGCAGGTTGAAAACAGATGACATCTCTTCAAGGTTGATCAGCCTTGGCACTACCTGGTAACCCACTGCAAACAGGATGGTCATAAAGATCTGGAAGAAGGTGATCACCTCTTTTACTTTTTCCTCACTGCTCACCCGCAAGATCAGCAGGTACAGCAAATAAGTAACAAATACAGCAAACAGTACCGTAAGTATAGTGGTTAATATACTTGTCAATCCTGTCAACAAACCATATTTTATAAAAATGGCTACCACAGGGCATATGGCCAGTATGATAGTAAACTGCAGCAGGTACACAAAAATGTGCATGGAACGCGCCATGAACAGTGTTTTACTGCTTACCGGCCTTGGCAATATCACCTGGTTGTCGGTAGTATCCAGCAACACTGCTGAAAAGTCTGTGATCAGTGTCAGCGCCATCATGAACAGCAGGTAACTATGAAAAATGATCAGTCCCAGTAAAAAATTGGGTATTAAGCTTATTGCTACTGCTATAAAAAATCCCAGGAAACCGTATACTATAAAGGCCAGCCAGAGCTTTGAATTATCACTTTCGTTCTCATTTTGCTTACGACGCCAGCCAACATGTACACGACGCTTATCCATCAGCAGTTTTATCTGCACAATCAGGAACATCTGGGTTACGTCTACCCCCTGCCGTTTAAATACACCACGGAACAGGAATAAAAGCCTGAGTAATATTTTTTCCATGATGTTAGTTTTTCAGAATATCAATAAAATGCCCGGCCGTGGTCTGATGTTGTTCATCACCGGTCAATGCAGTAAAGATGTTTTCCAGTGATCCCTGGTGAGCACTGGCTTTGAGCTTTTCAAAAGTACCATCTGCTATCACCTCACCCTTACTGATGATGATGATACGATCGCTGATCTTTTCCACCACATCCATCAGATGCGAAGAATAAAAAATGGTTTTACCTGCCTGTTTTAATTGAGCAAGAATTTCTTTCACCAATATCACCGCATTGGCATCCAAACCGCTCAACGGCTCATCCAGGAAGATAATTTCCGGGTTGTGTATCAGCCCTGAGATCAGCAATACCTTCTGACGCATCCCTTTACTAAAGCTGCTCATACGTGTTTCAGCTTTATCGGCCAGTTCAAACAAACGCAGCAGTTCCCATGCTTTTTTCTCAATAACAGCTTCCTCCAGCCGGTATAGTTTTCCTACAAAATCAAGATACTCCAGCGGCGTCAGCACTTCATACAATGCTGCCTGCTCAGGTATATAGCCAATACGCTGTTTGATTTCCTGTGGTTGTTTGCGAATATCCATTCCCAACACATTCACATCGCCTTCAAAATCGCTGATAATGCCGGTCAGTATTTTAATGGTGGTACTTTTACCGGCTCCGTTGGGACCAATGTAACCAATGATCTGTCCACCATCAACCTGCAAATCAATACCTTTCAATACATAATTACCGCTGTATTGCTTGCGTAAACGGGAAAACTGGATAATGCTCATGAGGGGGGTGTTTATGAACGCTAAAAATACAGCAAAGCAGGTATATTAGCCAGGGATATAGGGACTGATGGTCTGATAGATGGATAGTTTTGATGTTAAAATTTTCTCTTGAAAACTATTTAACCATCCTGCCAACAAAAAAGCCTCTGAAAATACATTCAGAGACTTTTACATTTCCAGATCAGTATATGTTCAGATTACTTCAATATGCTTCTGCTGATCACAATACGTTGTACCTCGCTGGTACCTTCATAGATCTGGGTGATCTTGGCATCACGCATCAGGCGTTCTACATGATATTCTTTTACATAACCATAACCACCGTGTATCTGTACTGCCTCCACCGAAACCCACATGGCTGCTTCACTGGAGTATACTTTGGCCATGGAAGAACTTAAGCCATAATCAAGATGCTGATCTTTTTCCCATGCTGCTTTCAGACACAGCAAACGGGCAGCTTCCACACGCGTAGCCATATCTGCCAGTTTAAACTGTATGGCCTGGTGATGCATGATCTCCTTCCCAAATGCTTTTCTTTCTTTGGAATATTTCAAAGCCAGCTCATAAGCACCGCTGGCAATACCCAATGCCTGCGAGGCAATACCAATACGGCCACCTGCCAGTGTTTTCATGGCAAACGTGAATCCGAATCCATCGGCACCGATCCTGTTGGCTTTCGGCACTTTTACATCATTGAACAGGATAGTATGCGTGTCACTGCCACGGATACCCAGTTTATTTTCTTTGGCACCAACAGTAACGCCGGGCCAATTCTTTTCTACAATAAATACGTTGATACCTTTGCTGCCTTTCGCTGCATCTGTTTGTGCCATTACAAGGTAAACAGAAGCCGATGAACCGTTGGTGATCCAGTTTTTGGTACCGTTCAGCAGGTAATGGTCACCCTGATCTTCCGCCGTAGTGCGTTGTGAAGTAGCATCACTGCCAGCTTCAGGTTCACTCAGCAAAAAAGCACCAATATACAGTTCACCATCTTTGCGGCCCTGTGCCAGTGGCACCAGGTATTGCTGTTTCTGTTCTTCTGAGCCAAATTGTTCAAGCCCCCAGCTTACCAGACTGTTGTTCACGCTCATACAAACACTTACGCTGGCGTCAATTTTACTGATCTCTTCCATGGCCAGCACATAACTTACCGTGTCCATACCTGCTCCGCCATACTTTGGATCCACCATCATTCCCATAAATCCCAGTTCGGCCAGTTTATAGATCTGCTCCCTGGGAAATTTCTGGTGCTCATCGCGTTCAATTACACCGGGTAAACATTCCTGCTGCGCAAAATCGCGGGCAGCACGCTGAATCATCAGTTGTTCTTCTGTTAATTGAAATTGCATAAGACAAGAAAGGCTTTTTAATTGGTGGCAAAAATAACAGAATTAATGATTTTAACTAACAATTGTTCGTTTTTTAAAACTATTTCAATCGCAACTAATTCATTCTCAATCAACCCGCCAGTGTGGGGCATTTGGTCTTTCCCGGAATTCATTATCTTTGTTGTAAGCATTATTCCTATGCAACCTGCCATTAAACGACCCATCCGCTTTTTCTCTTTTGCCGAGCGCCTGCTTCCGGTTAACTACTATATTCCCGGTTAGCGTTTGTAATTATTATAGACCATTTTCCAATCCGATTTATTCACCTGTAATAGATTAATTTTTGTCTATATGACTAAAAAAGATAAGAATATTGTGCACGTTACTTCAGAGATAGGTACACTACGACGATTACTGGTACATAGTCCCGACAGTGGTTTAGGCAGGGTTGTTCCCTCCAAAGCCCAGGACTGGTTGTTTGAAGACATTGTACACCTCGATACCATCCGCCGCAAAGAATACGATTACTACACCAAAATACTGCTGTACTTTCTTGATCCTGGTAAAATAAAAGGACGTTTGCAGGAGGTGGATGCGCCCGCTACCCACAGGAATTTTTACAAACCCGAGAAAAAAGATTTTTTCCGTTCCGATAAAGTGGTGGAACTGGAATGGCTGCTGGCCGAAGTACTGGAAAATTCTGATATCCGTTTGAAACTGGTGGCTTCTGTCTGCGCCATTGAAGGTTGTTCATACGCCATGCAGAATGCACTACTGGAGCTGACGCCTATACAACTATCAAAAGTATTCATCAGCGGTGCATTACCTGAAGAAACACTGGTATTCCCTCCTATTCCTAACTTTATTTTTACCCGCGATATCGGTATCGTGATCAATGATCACATTTTACTGAACAAACCAGCCCGTAAGGCACGCACCCGTGAAGCATTGCTGGCTAAATATATTTTCTTCAATCATCCATTGTTCAGTGAATACCACGACAATATCCTGGAGATACCGGATACATTTCACCATTTTCTACTGCCACGCGATGGTGATGAGAAAAAAGTAACCCTGGAAGGTGGTGATGTAATGGTAGTGACCAAAGATCACCTGTTGGTTGGCGTAAGTGAGCGCACTTCTATGGAAGCGGCCCGCCAGGTAGTAAACATGTTGTTCGATAAGAACATTGTTAAAAAGATCACCATCATCAAAATTCCCAAAAAGCGGGATTATATGCACATTGATACCGTTTTTACGCAGGTAAAACGCAACGTGTGGGTGATGCTGGGCGCTTTTTCTAAAAAAGTGATGAAACACGAAGACGCCGATCCTGTTGAGCGCGTGCTGGATGGTGTTAAAAAAGATGAAAAAATCAAGATCATTCAATTTAAAAAGAAAGATCTCGATAATCCGAAGTATTTTGACAACCTGGAAGAATTGCTGATCGATATCAGTGAAAATGACCTGGATTGCGATGAAAAAGTACAATTCATTTATTCCGGCAACAACCAGTTCCCTTTTGATACCCGTGAACAATGGACCGACTCCTGCAACCTGCTTGCATTGCGTGAGGGTGTGGTACTGGGATATGACCGTAATGATAAAACCATAGAAGCATTTAAGGACGCGGGGTTCAATGTAATAACAGTAAAAGAATTGCTGGAACAGTTTGAAAACGGCACCACAGCACCTTCAGATCTTGAAGATACTTTGATACTGATGCCTTCAGCAGAATTGTCCCGTGCACGTGGAGGCTTCCATTGCATGAGTATGCCTTTGCTGAGAGAAGATGTCTGAGGTCTGATTAACGGTTTCTGACCATTACCTGTTTCTGTAACAATTTTTATTTCATTCAGGGTCTGCTGATAATAAGCTGTGCATTCAGACTTCTTATTGCAGCTCTCATTCATAATAAACCATGCAAAACACTTCACACATACTGATGATCAGGCCGGTTCATTTTGGGTTTAATGCCCAGACGGCTGTCAACAATGCTTTCCAGGTAGCAGGACAGGATAATGAAGCACAGGAAAAAGCATTGCAGGAATTTGATGCCCTTGTCAATATCCTACGCAACAATGACGTTGATGTACTGGTAGTGAATGATACGCCTGAGCCACACACCCCCGATTCTATTTTTCCTAATAACTGGATCTCGTTTCATGAAAATGGCACTGTATGTCTGTATCCTATGTTTGCAGAAAACCGGCGCCAGGAAAGGAAATCCTCAGTACTGCAACAGGTAAAAGAACATTTCAGCATACAACAAACCATTGACCTTACCCACTACGAAAAAGAACACCTGTTCCTGGAAGGCACCGGCAGCATGGTGCTGGATCGTGATAACAAGATCGCCTATGCGTGTTTATCGCAACGTACCGATGAAAAGGTACTGGCAGATTTCTGCGAACACATGGGATATGAGTCTGTTATTTTTGATGCTGCAGATGCCAAAGGGCAGCCTATTTATCACACCAATGTGCTGATGTGTGTGGCAGATAAATATGTGGTGATCTGCCTGGATTGCATTCCCAGTGAATTTGAACGGGCTATTGTAAAAGATGCCATTGCACATTCCGGCAAAGAACTGATCGCTATCAGCATGGAGCAACTGGGCAATTTTGCAGGCAATATGCTGCAGGTACAGAATAAAAAGGGCGAATTGATCCTGGTAATGTCGGCCCGTGCCTGGAAAAGTCTTACACCTGTGCAACAACATAAACTGAACACTTACAATACAGTGATCTATGCACCACTTACTACCATTGAAAACAACGGGGGAGGCAGTGCCCGTTGTATGATGGCAGAAATATTTTTACCTTACCATCAAAACTAACTCCTTTGCGCACCGCTATACTCTCCGTTATATCAGCATTACTGTTTCATACTGCAATAGCCCAGCACAAAGGCTATACTGATTCTATTAAGGTCTACCAGCAGAAATATATTGATTCGCATGAAGTAGTAAAGGCAGCAGACAAACAGTATATCCGCTTTTATAATATCAGCAAAGCTTATTGTGTTACCGGGCAGTTTGAATATATTGCCAATGGTGAATGGTTCAACATGCCTACTACAACAGGTAAATCACAGGTATTCAGGAAGTACGGAAAAGTTACCTTCCGTATTCACGACACTACAGCGCACCTGTTTGTGTATCAGTCGCAATCGCTGATAAATATGCCCAAATACAAGGACTACCTGTTTATTCCCTTTACAGATCTTACTACCGGTGCCGGTTCATACGATAATGGCCGCTATATAGATGTTACAACAGGCGATATTCACCAGAACCGGCTGATAGTAGATTTCAACAAAGCGTACAATCCTTATTGTGCCTATTTATCAGGGTTCAGTTGTCCTTTACCACCCGCTGAAAACGCGCTACCGGTTACCATTGCAGCAGGAGAAATGAAGTTTTCCAAACCTCATTAAGCAGATCATACAAATGGATGCCGGTAAGCAACAGCAGACCAAACAGCAAAACTGTTATTATACAATACATGTCAACCCCGGTTAACAACAATAGCTACAGCAAATGGGTACTTACGCCTGTTTTTGGCAGCATATTGTTTGTTACATTGTACATAACAGCCACTTTCCTGTATCCCGGCGGATCGCAACAATACCCGCATGCAAAAGGATTTAGCTGGCTGTACAATTACTGGTGCAACCTGTTGAATTACGAAGCGATCAACGGTGCTCACAACACAGCACGGCCAGTAGCCATTGCAGCCATGATGGTACTGTGTATTTCGCTTGCGTCGTTCTGGTATTACTTTCCGTACTGCACCAACCTTTCTGCATGGTTTTGCAAAGCAATACGTATTTCCGGCGTGGCGGGTATGACGATTGTCCTATTACTGTTTGCCAACCTGTATCATGATGCAGTGATCAATATAGCAGGTATTGCAGCATTGGTCGCATTACTGGGAACTGCCATCGGCATTTACCGCAACAAATGGTACGGCCTGTTCTGGTTCGGTATGATCTGTGCTTTGCTGATAGGTGTCAATAATTACATTTACTATACTGGCAATGGTTTACTATACTTACCTGTAATACAGAAGATCACCTTTCTGTGTTTCCTGTTGTGGATATGTCTGATCAATATAAAAATGTACAGTAAGATCAACGGACGATTTCCTTTTGGAAAGAATCCGTCTGCTAGCACCGGCTTAAGAAAAATATCATCTATATTACTTTTATGCTGTTTATACCTTGTTTCATGCAAAGAAGTTCCGGCTGACAGACCTTCCAAAAAATACATTGCTTTACAGCCAATCAACCAGTACAACTCCAGGCAATTGGATTTTATCAAAAAAGAAATACAGCAGTTTTTTCACCGACAGGTAATTGTTTTACCTGCTACTACAGTACCCCAACACTTTGTAAATACAGAAAAAGGAAAACGCTACAATGCAGATTCAATCGTTTATATGCTTCGCTCCTTAAAAAATGATTCTCTTATTGATGTTGTGGGCATAACACATGAAGATATTTATACCACCAAAAGAGATATACAGGGAAATATTAAACAACCGGTAGCCACCTATAAAGTATGGGGCATTTTTGGACTTGGCTATCAACCCGGGCCCTCATGTATTATATCTGATCACCGGTTGTACACAGATAATAACCCAATATTCCAACGCCGGTTACGGACGGTTGTAATACATGAAATAGGTCATAATCTGGGATTGCCACATTGTTCTTCCACGGGATGTATCATGTCCGATGCCAATGAAAAAATGGCAACTGTTGATAATAGCAGCAATGACTATTGTAAAAAGTGTAAAAGAAAAATAGAGAATCACAATCGCTGACATGGTCAACTTCCTTTTGGAAAGAATTCGTTCGTTAAAGTAATTTAACGCTACCTGTATTGCATGCCAGATAACTATTGTTTATTTTTAAATATGTGGTCTGTCAGAAATATAACCATCATTACCTGCTTATTGCAGTTAAGTGTTAGTTTCACCAGTTGCATTACCAGTAAAACATTAAGCAATGCAAAGCTTGACAGGAAGAACGAAAAAGTATCTTTAATCAATAGCAGTTTTATTGACTCCGGCTATCTCATCATCAATTTTGAAGGCAACATAAACAGTTCAAAAAAACAGCCCTATCATATCCGCGTTCCGGTAGATACCCTGGTTAAACTTTTCCAGGTAGGTAAAAGCTTAAATTACTATCCGGACTCTGTTACCGCCATAGCCTATAATGTCAATAGGATATATCGTGTATTGAATAACAAAGTGCGTAACCTGGGATATGGGACCGGCATCGAACTAAACAGGCATACGTTGAAAAAAGACTTTTACACACCAGCCGATCCTGTAGCTGTAAAAGGGATTATTATAAATTATACTGATAAAAATAATTTCCGGTACCAGGATACTACCGTAAGTACAGAACAGCCTCTTCGGGCACAGCATGTTGTTTTCCTTTATTATCCCCCACGCGAAGACTCTGTAAAATTCAATACACACTTTAAAATTGACTACATAGCATTCAGTATTGAACCATCGCCTGCAAAAAAATACGGCCGCTATGCCCTGGTACCACTGACAGTTACAGGCGATATAGTTACCGGTCCATTCCAGGCAATTGGTTTTGCATTTCTTGCGTTAACAGCCAGTGCTATGAAGTTTTAGCCTCTACAAAACAAACATATCCTTCAACCCTTCTGCAAATGACAGTGGTTCGTAGCCCAGTTCTTTTCTGGCCTTTTCAATAATAAAGTTGGTTTTGGGCGGTCTGCGTCCCGGCTGGGAGAAAGTGGAAGCATCTACTTTTTCAATCTTTGTAGTATCCAGTTGAAACAATTCTGCCGTTTGTACAGCCATCTGGTAAGGAGTCAGCACATCTTTGCCTGCAATATGATAAATGCCGGTGGCTTTCTTTTCTATGGCCAGTAAAATACCATTAGCAAGGTCTTTTACATAAGTTGGCGTACGCACCTGGTCATTCACCACTTTGATAGCTTTGTTCTGCTCCAGGCTGCCTTTTACCCAATTGACAATATTGCTGCGGGTTCCTTTCAGCACATTCCCATATACCAGGCAGGTACGTACAATACACCAGGGAATTTCACTGGTCTGTACAATACTTTCGGCTTGCATCTTACTAAAACCATAATGACTTACCGGCATCAGGTCGTCCTCTTCGGTATAATTTCCTTTTTCACCGTCAAAGACAAAATCGGTGGAGATATAAATAAAATGACTGCTAACAGCTTCTGCATCAACCAGTACCTGTGATGTGCCCTGCACATTGATACGCTCACATATTTCAGGGGCCAGTTCACATTCATCTACCTGGGTCATGGCTGCAGCATGTACCACAACATGGGGTTTTTCGTGGTTCATAGTGGCAAAAACGGCATTCCCATCTACCACATCCATATCGTAATAAGAGTAAAGCGGATTTTCAAAGGCCAGGCGGCTGTCTCCCCTGCCGGTAGCAACTACAGTATACTTTTTTTGCAGCAACAATTGGATCAGGTGTTGCCCCAGCAAACCGTTGGCACCTGTGATCAGTATTTTCATCTGTCAAAAATAAAATGCAACAGTTTAAAAAACAGCAACCGTACAATCAATATTCCTGTAATCCTTTTCAATACAATCAGCAAAGCCTGTTGGGTGGCGTACTGTCTGCATTTCAGGCAAATGGCCTGATGGCGTAATAATATTATCAATCGTTTACCGTTTGCAGGGATGGGTACAGTGTACACGTTGGAATCAAAACAAAACCTTATTTTTGGACCCGGGTTCCAACCCCTTTGATATTTTTTTAACATTTCTTCCTGTTGTTTGAATATTTTTTAATAAACAACCCAATTGATCGTATTACATGGCAAAAAAGGTGACTAAAATAGGCGTCCTTACTTCGGGAGGTGATTCACCGGGCATGAATGCTGCTATCCGGGCCGTAGTAAGAACGGGACTGTACAATGAACTGGATGTATTCGGAATTATGCGGGGTTACAGTGGTATTATTGAGAACGACATCGTTCCAATGCACTCAAGAAGCGTAGCAAACATTATTCAGCGTGGTGGTACCATTTTAAAAACTGCGCGTTGTAAAGAGTTCTTTCAGCCCGAAGGACGTGCCAAAGCGTACGAAAACCTTAAAAAGCTGGGTATTGACGGACTGGTAATTATTGGTGGCGACGGTTCTTTCCGTGGTGCTGATATTTTCAGCCGCGAATATGATATTCCCTGTATCGGCCTGCCCGGTACTATTGATAAAGATATTGCCGGTACCGATTTTACCATTGGTTTCGACACAGCTGTTAACACTGCTGTAGAAGCCATTGACAAGATCCGCGATACTGCCGATGCACACGACCGTCTTTTCATTATTGAAGTAATGGGACGTGATGCCGGTTACATTGCCCTGCACAGTGGTATTGCTACTGGCGCGGAGCATATCCTGATTCCCGAACGCAAAACCGATATTGAGGCATTGGTACGTTCTTTACAGGAAAAAGAAAGACGTAAAAAACTGGTGAACATGGTAGTAGTAGCTGAAGGCGATGAATTTGGCGGTGCCAATGAAGTAGCAAAAGTGGTGAAAGAACGCATGCCGCTGGCAGATACCCGTGTTTGTATCCTGGGACATATTCAGCGCGGTGGCTCACCTACCTGTTTCGACCGTTTAATTGCCAGTCGTATGGGATATGCTGCGGTGGAATGCCTGATGGAGGGACGTGCTAATGTAATGGTGGGTATTGTAAATAACAAACTGCATTTCACCTCACTGGAAAAAGCAGTCAAATCCAAACAACGCATCAGCGAAGAATGGATTAAGATTGTGAAGATCCTGGCGAGCTAGACAGTGAGTGATAAATGGTGAATAATAAATAGTTTCTGGGTTTCATGTTTCAATATTTCAAAAACAAGACTATTGGCAACAATCAATAATTTTGAAGATTTGGAAATATGGAAAGAAATCAGAAGGCTCTTTGTAAAGATTTTATAGCATTACTCAGCAGGCCTGAATGTAGAAAAGAACTTTCGTTTCAAAGATCAGATCAGGGAAGCTGCCTGCTCGGTAATGGATAATATTGCAGAAGGTTTTGAACGGGACAGCAGATTGGAGCTCATTAACTTTCTCAGCATGTCAAAAGGCTCAACCGGAGAAGTTCATTCCCGGTTATATCGCGGCTTTAATATGAAATACTGAAATGATAATGAGTTGCATTCGCTTAATGCAGAATGCCAGGTGCTTGCATCGCAGATGGCCAATTTTATAAAATACCTGAATAACACACCTGTAAAAGGTCAGAAGTTCAGGGATCAAGTATAAGAATCTTGAAACTTCAAATCTTGAAATTTTTAAACCAGATATAATCCAATGGCTAGAGACATCTCAAAGTACCTGCACAATAACATGGACAAAAAAGCAGGTATTGATCACGTTTCGCACCGTACCAAGATTGTAGCAACCGTAGGCCCCGCCTGCGATACATACGACAAGTTGCTGGAACTGGTGAAAGCAGGCGTTAATATTTTCCGCCTGAACTTTTCGCATGGTACGCAGGAAGACAAAGCGAAAATCATTGAGCACATCCGTGCCATTAACAAAACAGAACCTTACAACATTTCTATACTGGGCGATCTGCAGGGACCAAAGCTGCGTGTAGGTGAAATTGAAAATGGCTCTCTGCTGATAGAACCCGGCGACATCCTTACTTTCACTTCCAGAGAAAAAGTAGTAGGCAATAAAGAGAAAATCTACGTTTCTTATCCCAATCTGCACGAAGATGTAGAGCCGGGCAATAAGATCCTGATTGACGACGGTAAACTGGAAGTAGTTGTTACTGAGATCACCAAAGAAGGTGATGTAAAAGTAAAAGTTACCTACGGTGGCATGCTGTTCCCCAAGAAAGGTGTAAACCTGCCGGACACCAAGATATCTCTGCCGGCATTGACACCCAAAGATATTGCTGACCTTGAATTTATCATTGAGCAGGAACTGGATTGGGTGGCCCTGTCTTTTGTACGTAAAGTTGAAGACATTATTGACCTGAAGAAAAGACTGGCAGAAAAGAAAAGCAAGACTAAGGTAATTGCCAAAATAGAAATGCCTTCTGCATTGGTAGATCTCCGCAATATTGTGGTAGAATCTGATGCGGTAATGGTAGCACGTGGCGATCTTGGTGTAGAGCTTCCTGTAGAAAAAGTGCCGATGGCACAGCGCGATATCATCCGCAAATGTATCCACAGGGCAAAACCCGTTATTGTAGCTACGCAGATGATGGAAAGTATGATGGATCGCGTAAAACCCAACCGCAGTGAAATTACCGACGTTGCCAACGCGGTACTGGAAGGTGCTGATGCGGTAATGCTGAGCGGAGAAACTGCTACCGGCAAACACCCGGCCCTGGTTGTGGAAACCATGCGCAAGATCATCCTGGAAGTAGAAAGAACTGAATACCGTTATAACCGCGAAGAAGATCTGAAACCGCAGCCCCACTCTCCTTCTTTCCTGAGTGATGCCATCTGTTACAACGCCTGTAAACTGGCCAATGATGCCAATTCAGACGCGCTGATCGGGATGACCCAGAGTGGTTACACCGCATTTATCCTGAGCAGCTATCGTCCTAAATCACCATTGTACATCTTTACAAAAGAACGCAGCCTGGTAAACCAGTTAAGTCTTAGCTGGGGTGTACGTGCATTCTTCTATGATGAAGAAGAAAGCCTGGACGGTATCATGTTCGACCAGATCAAGATCCTGAAAGAAAGAGGATTTCTGAAGGCAGGCGATGTGGTGGTAAATACAGGTAGTACACCGGTACACCTGCACATACCTACCAACGTGCTGAAGATTACCAAAGTAGATTAGTTAAGCAAACCAAGCTTCTATACAAGCCGCAGCAGTAGTTGCGGCTTTTTTTATGCCTTTATGTCTAAAAAGGATGAAGGGCCTCCCCCCCGGAAGACCCTTCATTGAAGTGATTGATTAAACCCCTAAAACCCTAAACAAACGTTCACCAACTATTAAGACAAACGTCCGGATGCATGAAAGCATGTATCGTTATTGACACCCCCTTTTTCTGCATCGTTGCACCATTTCACTAAAAGAAATGTTAACATGGTAATGAGGGCATAAAAAAATGATTTTCAGCTTCCTGTTCTCCTATTGCAAACACTATTTCTTTGATGCTCTTTTCCTCAGATCAGCCACCGGTACAATGATCTGCCGGCCGATAGTATTTTCACCACGATAAGTTACGATACGCAGGTTCGCAGCATCTTTAGGCACGACCAGCGGCTGTGTGTATTTAGGATAAAAACGATCAGGAAAAGAATTATCAAAACTGTAATAGATATCCAGCCCTTCCAGTTCTGTGCTCAGTTCTACTTTCACCACATCCTTATCGTCTTTTGATGCTTTTATAATAGGATCGTACATGCTGGGGGCAAACTTGATACCGGCTGCATCCAGTCGCTTAAAATGTGTTTCTGTACGACGTACAAAATCACTCCAGTTCTTTTTGCTTTTGGGCGACCATACAGACTCTGAAATGGCAAAGGCCCTTGGCCATAACATGTATTGTTGATGCCGTGTATTGTAGATCTGCTCTGTCCAAAGGTTGGCCTGTCCGCCTTTAATGAACTTCGCATCCACACCATCGGGAACCGGGTCAAACTGGTAAGCCGTTTTTAAACGTACAGTACTGTATACCGGTGGTTCAATAGCAGCATCACCCTGCATCAGATCAAGATATACAAATTGTGAAGGTGACATCACCACTTCATGACCAGCTTTGGCAGCAGTAATTCCTCCCTTTGTACTTCTCCAGCTCATTACCGCTGCATTGGGTGCCAGTCCGCCTTCCAGTATTTCATCCCACCCCATCAGTTTTTTCCCTTTCGATTCCACAATGGCAGCTACGCGTTTTACAAAATAGCTTTGCACTTCGTGCATATCTTTTAAATTTTCACGCTGCATCAGTTGCTTTACCGCATCACTTTTCTCCCAGAAATTCTTGGCACATTCATCACCTCCCATATGTATGTATGGGAAAGGAAATAATTGAGCTATTTCTGTAAAAACTTTGTCAAGGAAGGTATAAACATTCTCATTGGCCGGACAAAGCGTATTATCTATCAGCGCATAAAAACCGGTATCACTCCATGCTATGAATTTTTCACCGGCTGCAACATGGTAGTTACCGGGTGTGCACGACAGATCGGGATAAGAAGCAATAGCAGCCATACTATGTCCCGGCACATCTACCTCCGGAAGAATATTTACAAAACGATCCGCAGCATACTGAATGATGTCTCTAATATCCTGGTGTGTAAAAAAGCCGCCATACGTACGTGGTTCATCGGGCTGTGGCTCAGAAAAAGTACCAAAAGTGCCCGTTTTATCAACACGCCATGCGCCCGTTTCTGTAAGTTTAGGCAATGATTTTATTTCTATACGCCATCCCTGGTCATCAGTAAGATGCAAATGCAACAGGTTGTATTTATAAGTCACCATCTGGTCTATAAAGGTCATTACCTGTTGTTTATTAAAAAAATGACGAGCCACGTCAAACATCAGTCCCCGCCATGCAAAACGCGGGTAATCGGTTATTGTTACAGCAGGTACCTGCCATACAACATTGCGGGTAACTGTTCCGGCAGTAACTTCTTCAGGCAATAGCTGCAGCAGGGTCTGCATGCCATAGAACAAGCCAGCAGGTTTATTGGCTGTAATACTTACTCCTGTACCTGCTGCTTCCAGCCTGTACCCCTCAGCGCCTAATACAGAATCCTCTTTGCGGTTTAATACAAAACGGATCATATTTCCTTTCTTATCGTTTGCTGTACCGGTTTTAACAACTGGTGAAAAACCGGTGGCCCTATGCAGATATGTAGCCAGCAGTTGTGCTACATGCAATGCTCCGGAATCTTTCTGAGACACTTCAATATGGGTGCCGGCTGTGATCCTGAAGGTACCTGCATGTTTTTCAACAGACACGGGTTGTGGAATGATCGACAACTTACCCGGTTGCTGACCTATAGCAAACGCAGCACCGGCAAGACATACAAATAATAAGGCATTTTTTTTCATATGTGGTGTATTATGAACAAAGAGCTTTAAAATTAAAGAATTATATGCCTTCTTTTCAATGCAAACGAATGTGTATTTTAATGATAAGCGCTCATTATCGTACAGGCTTTATTTGTATCTTTCAAAAAAAACAACGTGCAATGAAAAAATTCCTTGTTCCGACTGACTTTTCAGACACAGCAAAAAATGCAGCACTTTATGCCGCACAGGTTGTTGCAGGCGTAAAGGATGCACAGATCATCCTGTACAACGTTTCTGATAAAATCACTGCCGGCACTGATGGTTCACCGTTGACCGAAAGCGACGACGACCGCGCCCTCATTCTGACGCAGGCACTGGAACAGCTGAAAACTGAAATGCTGGCCACTGCTTCTGCAGTTCAGATCACTTGTGTAATAGATGCCGGTACATCACTCGTAGAAACCCTGGAACGTTATGTACGTCATCATGGTATTGATATTGTGATCATGGGCATTACAGGTGCTACCCGCCTGGAACAGATCTTTATGGGTAGTAATGCGCTTGATATGGTGAATAAAGCCGTTTGCCCCGTTATTATCGTTCCGCCAGATACACAGTACAAACAGATCAAAAACGTAGTTTTTGCCAGCGATTTTAAAGAAGTGGACAGCACTACTCCTATTGCGCCCATTAAAGCTGTGCTGGATATTTTTAAACCCAACCTGCACATTGTAAATGTGGATAGTGAGCATTATGTAGAGCTGACCGATGATTACAAACTGGAGCGTACCAAACTGGAGAACATGCTGAAGGATTACAATCCACAGTTCTATTTCATCCGTTTCTTCGACTTCCAGGAAGCTATCAGCCAGTTTACACACGATAAGAACATTGACCTGATCCTGATTGTTCCCAAAAGAAATGCATTCCTGTCTGGCTTATTCAAAACCAGTCACACTAAAAAACTGGCCTATCACAGCCATGTTCCTATCGTTGCCATACACGAGTAACACTGAGAAAACTGTTTTAAAACTTACTAAAAAATGCACTGCCGTATGGTGGTGCATTTTTTTGGTGGCTGAAAGAGTGAGTGGTGAGTGCCGGTTGCCAGTGAATAGTCAATGATCTTTAAGAAATTCCTGATCTCGGATTTTGAGATTTTTTTATGCCTTAACGCACCAACTCCATGTCAGTTTCCAACCTGTTAACTAATCACTGACCTTCATTCTCAAATTTTCAATCAACCATTTTCAAATTACCCCTCCACCAATTACTGATTCCCAATACTCCTATCTTCAAACCAGTACATTCATTAACTTTACTACATGCTCAGTTTCAGCCACGAGGTATTTTTTGAGGTTGCCACCCAACTCAGCTTTTCAAAAGCAGCTGCGGCACTATATATCAGTCAGCCTGCTATAACCAAACATATCCAGTCGCTGGAAACACACTACAAAGTGAGCCTGTTTGAGCGAAAAGGCAATTCCGTATCACTCACAGCCGAAGGAAAAATATTACTGGAATACGTAGTAGAAGGACGTGAATTGCAACGCCGGTTATCTTTTGACATCACCAGGCAGAAAAATCTGCACCAGGCCAAAGGGTCTCTCACACTGGGTACCAGCACTACAATTTCGTTGTATGTCATTCCTCCCGTTTTCTCTGCCTTTCACCAGCAGTACCCCAATATTGAACTGAAACTGGTCAACCGTAATTCTGAAAATATCCTCAAAGCGTTGCTGGATCATGAAATTGATCTGGCCATTACCGAGGGCAAGAACAATATTCCCTCCGTACGCAACCAGTTTTTTATTACAGACGAAGTAATACCTGTGTGCAGCGCTAAAAGCAACCTGGTAAAAAAGAAGACCATTAAACCCGAAGAACTGAAAACCATTCCAGTAGCACTTCGTGAAAGAGGTTCGGGCACACTGGCTGCGGTAACAGAAGCATTACAGAAATGTAAATTCAGCATTGCCGATATCCAGCACAAAATAGTACTGGGCGGTACGGAAGCATTGAAAAACTTTTTGCTGGACGATACCTGCCTGGGATTTCTGCCCTTGCGTTCCGTTGCCCGCCAGTTACAGAATGGCGAACTGGTACGACTGAATATCACGGGTCTCCATATTCATCGTGCATTTTATTTTGTACAAAGACGTGGTTCTGAAGCTGATCGGATTAACCAGTTGTTTATCAAACTTGCAACCAGTCATTATAACAAAAAGTTATAGCATATAAGCAAACGGTATCAGTAGTGTTGCAGCGGGTTACTACTTTTATGTTGTCATCCTGAATATGAAAACGGTAGCACAACTTACAACACTCGAACAACTGGTATGCTCACAATGTGGCAAAACCTACAGCATTTTTGAACCCCAAACTTTTGCTTCCTGCTGTCAGCAACCACTGGTATCCGTATACGATCTTTCCATTCCATTATCAAAAGATGTTTTACATAACCGGCCTGCCACTATGTGGCGATATCGTGAAGTACTACCTGTATTTGAAGACACAAATATTGTAAGTCTTGGAGAAGGTATGACACCCATGCTAACCCCAAAACATTTGCGTGCAAAATATGATCTGCCTAATCTCTTTATTAAAGATGAATCACTGAACCCCACTGGCTCATTCAAAGCAAGAGGTTTAAGCGCAGCTGTTTCCAAAGCTCTGGAATTTGGTGCAGAAACCTGTATTATTCCTACTGCAGGCAACGCAGGCGGCGCTATGGCTGCTTATTGCGCAGCCGCCGGCATTAAAGCCATTGTGGTAATGCCGCGGCATACCCCACAGGTATTTAAAGATGAATGCGAATTATACGGTGCACAACTGGTGCTGGAAGACGGTTTGATCAGCGACTGCGCCAGGAAGGTTGCCCAACTGAAATCAACTATTGCCTGCTTTGATATATCCACCCTGAAAGAACCCTACCGGCTGGAAGGCAAAAAAACAATGGGTTATGAAATTGCGGAACAGTTGAACTGGGAATTACCCGATGTTATTCTGTATCCAACCGGTGGTGGCACAGGGCTGATAGGTATGTGGAAAGCGTTTAAAGAAATGCAGCAACTGGGATGGATTGGCAGTAAGCTGCCGCGCATGTATGCTGTGCAGGCACAGAACTGTCAGCCGGTAGTGCAAACATGGAATGGCAAACAACAGGATGCCAAACAATACAAAGGCAGTGCTTCACTGGCAAACGGGCTGGCAGTACCCAATCCCTTTGCAGAAAAAATGATCCTGAAAGTGCTGCAGGAATCCAATGGATTTCCGCTGGCCATCAACGATGAGGATATGATCAGTGCTGTGCGCGAAATTGCCCGCGAAGAAGGTATGCTCATTGCACCGGAAGGGGCTGCTTTATGGACCGCACTGCAGCAACTGCTACACGCAGAAGCTGTACAGCATGATGAAAAAATTGTGTTACTGAACACCGGTTCAGGTTATAAATACATGGAAAATATTGTCTGACCATTTGGGACAATGTTAAAGGGTGAGGTTGCCACGGGAACGGGGCAGCCTCTTTTTATTTATATTTGGTACATGGAAAATCCACTCAATAGTGCCTATTGGAACCATCGCTATGAACAGCAGGATACCGGCTGGGACATTGGCTATGTTTCCACGCCACTAAAAATGTATATCGATCAGCTTACCAATAAAAGCACTTCCATACTGATACCGGGCTGCGGCAACAGTTATGAGGCTGGTTACCTGTTGCAACAGGGTTTTACCAATATTACACTGGTTGATATTGCACCGCTGCCCGCCCAGAAAATTATCGGGCAGTTTGGTACCTATATCGGACAGCAGCTTACGGTTATTGCCGGTGACTTCTTCCATTTGCAAGGGCAGTACGACCTGGTACTGGAACAAACCTTCTTTTCCGCATTGCCTCCGTCCATGCGCAACGCCTATGTGAAGCAAATGCATGCAGTACTGAAACCCGGAGGCAAACTGGCCGGTGTTTTATTCAACCGTGAATTTGACGGCGGACCGCCCTTCGGAGCACAAATACCAACCTACGAGGCATTGCTCCACTCGCAGCATTTTACCATTCAAACACTGGCCCCCTGTTATAACTCTATTGAGCCCAGAGCCGGTACGGAAGCGTTTTTGATTGCAGTGAAGTAATTAGTAAATGATCAATGGTGAGTTTTTTGACGCTGTGTCAAACGTACAATGTGAATTGATGTAGCAGAATTAAGCTCCGGAGAAGCTACCCAGAATAGCAAAACAATTTTATTTGCGGTATTCCTGTAAAGGCCAGGAGGCTCCTGACGGAGCCCGGAAACATGAATACACATCTATTATAGACAGGTGGCCACTTCGTGGCCCGGCTTAATTCAATGCCATTGAATCTTGGATGATAAAGGCGACCAGACTACAGCCTTCAGACACTGATATTTTCCTATAAACGTCGAACAGATACACTTAACAATCCGTACCTCTGATTTCAGACCTTAAACTTCCGACTTCATATCTTGCCCTTAACAATCAAACCATACGACCACTCAAACAACCAGGCAAATATTTTCAGATTACTCAGCTTTCCTTCAACATTTTCGTTTCCTAAGCAGGTTCCTGCTGACTCAGGCAATGGAAACTTCCCAGTCCCCAGATGATATCAGTAGAATCAATGCCCACTACTTTACGGTCGGGAAAACTCTGCTGAATGATCTGCAGTGCCTTATCATCTTTATCGCAGCGATAAGTAGGAACAATTACAGATGTATTGGCAATATAGAAGTTGGCGTAAGAAGCAGGTAAACGCTGGTCATCGTGTACCACTGCATCCGGCATAGGCAGTTCAACAATATTCAATTGCTTGCCATTCAGCAAACGCATTTGTTTCAACTGACGCAGGTTGTGCTGCAGTAATTCATAATTCTCATCATTCTTCTTTTCTTCGACTACGGTCAGTACAGTGTCGGCATTTACAAAACGGATGGTATCATCAATATGTCCGTCAGTATCATCACCCACAATACCTTCATCTACCCACAATACCTGTTGTTGTCCGTAAAACTTCATCAGGTAGGTTTCGATCTGTTGCTGGTTCAGATGCGGATTGCGGTTGGGATTCAGCAAACAGGCCGTAGATGTCAAAATAGTTCCTGCCCCGTTAAATTCTACAGAGCCGCCTTCCATTACAATACCGGGATAATATACCGGCAGGTTAAATTGGTGGGCAATGAGCGAGGGGATCACATCATCCAGATCGTAAGGAGGATATTTGTTTCCCCAAGCGTTGTAGTTCCAGTCTACTACAATTTTACGTTGTGCTGCATCAGGATTGATCAGGAATGCAGGACCATGATCGCGACACCATGCATCATTGGTAGGATGCAGGAAAAACTCCACATTATCCAGGTTGGCACCGGCTTCAGCAATATGATGCTGGGCAAATGCCTTCATGATCTCATCTGCTACGTTGATACGCACTTTTTCACTCAGCGACAGTTCTTTCACAAACTGGCTGTAATACGGGTAGATCGTATCAATTTTACCGGGCCATGAAGCCTCTTTATGCGGCCAGCTAAGCCAGGTAGCTTCATGCGGCGCAAATTCAGCAGGGAAAGAATAACCGGCAGGGAAATCATTGAAAGAGTCCGGAAGACCGGAAGTATGTTGATTGCTCAAGATAAAAGTATTTAAACGATCTGATACTATGAACCACTGTGACACTTTTCGACACCGGAGAAACACAACGATACACTCTGTGTTACTCTGTGCCAGTGTGACGCTGTGCTTTATTGCTCATCATCAATAAAGCGTTTCGTGATAGGCGCATAAGAATCTACCCTTCTGTCTCTCAGGAAAGGCCAGTGAGTGCGGTAGCGGTCGGTTTTGGAAAGATCCAGTTCCATTACATGCACCACTTCCTGGTCGTGCGGAGCCTGGTACAGTACAGAACCAAACGGATTGGCTACAAAAGAACCACCCCAGAATTTCATCAGGCCGTTCTGCTCAAAACCCGAACGGTTTACACTCACCACATGCACTCCATTAGCTACGGCATGACTGCGCTGAATAGTTTGCCAGGCATTGTATTGCTCCACATTGGTAGCTTCATCCTGTGAGGTAGCCCAGCCGATAGCGGTAGGATAGAACAGCACCTCAGCACCCATCAGTGCAGTAATACGTGATGCTTCAGGATACCACTGATCCCAACAGATCAGGATACCGATAGTGGCAAATTTTGTTTTAAATACTTTATAACCCAGGTCGCCGGGTGTGAAATAGAATTTTTCGTAATAAGCCGGATCATCCGGAATGTGCATTTTGCGGTATTTACCCAGGTAAGCACCATCAGCATCCAGCACAGCCGTAGTATTGTGATACAGTCCCTGTGCTCTTTTTTCAAACAGGGAAGCAATGATCACCACGCCGGTTTCGGCAGCAACCTTGCTCAGTGCATCTGTAGATGGACCAGGAATGGGTTCTGCCAGTTTGAAGTTTTCATAATCTTCAACATCACAGAAATACAACGAAGTAAATAACTCCTGCAAACACACGATCTGCGCGCCCATAGCTGCGGCCTCACGTACTTTGACAATGGCTTTCTGCAGGTTACCTTCTTTATCAGCGGTGCAACTCATCTGCACCAGACCTACTTTTACTGTTGACATGCTGTAATTTTTCAAATTAAGGGTGCAAAAATAAACTATCGGCCGGACTTTTGGGACCCTGATAAGTTAGGGCACAAAAAAACAGCAATCCCTTAACATGGAATTGCTGTCTTTTCTCGGAATGGAGAACCACGAAATGAACACTGACATTCTCTGACTTCCGTATTTCGTACTTCGTATTTTATACTTCTTTCAGGCGGCTTAACTATAAACATCAGCCTTGCCCCATCTGGCGCAGGAAAGCCACATGTGACGCTACTGCATACCGTACGCGCGGATATTCAATATATTCCAGTCCGTAATCACGGCAAGCCTGTTTAATGATCTTGCTGATAGCAGGATAATGCACATGCGATATTTTGGGGAACAGGTGGTGTTCGATCTGGAAATTCAGACCACCTACCAGCCAGCTTACCACTTTGTTGTTGGTAGCGAAATTGGCAGTGGTTTTAATCTGGTGAACAGCCCACTCATCTTCCAGTTTACCGGTATCTTCTGCAGGTACAGGAAATGCGGTATGCTCCACAGTGTGGGCAAGCTGAAACACAAGGCTCAGTACAAAACCAGCTACTGTAGTGAAAATAACAAAACTGATGAGCCACGAAGTGAAGCCAACCATGTAAATCGGCAGTCCAATAAACAGGAACGCATGGAATATTTTAAAACTCCAGAATACCAGGTGATCGTTCAGGCTCATCTTTTTCAGTGGCATCCTGCCGATCTTACTTTTAAAATATTTCTGGTAGTCCAGTACAAAGATCCAGAAGATGTATAACAGGGAGTACAGGAACCAGAAATAATAATGCTGGTATTTGTGCAGTTTATATTTTTTCTGTGTGGTGCTCATACGCATCCACGGCTGAATATCAATATCATCATCCACACCATCTACGTTGGTATAGGCGTGGTGAATTACGTTATGCTTTACATTCCACATAAAGCTGTTTCCGCCAAGGATATTCAGCGAAAAGGCAGCGATCTTATTCACCCATTTGTATTTGCTGAAACTACCATGTGCACCATCATGCATTACATTAAAACCAATGGCAGCCACCAGGCAACCCAGCAACACACTTTCCAATATTTGCCAGATTACAGAAGGCGTAAAAAATACGAGGTGAACATAGACAAATACAAAACACACCATCAGGATCACCGCTTTGATAAAAAGCTGGTAATTACCAGTAGTAGATTTGCCTACTTCCTCAAAATACTCACTGATGCGACGCTTCAATTCTGAGTGAAAAGAATGCGGGAC
Organism: Chitinophagaceae bacterium PMP191F; assembly: GCA_001302245.1. Taxonomy (GTDB): domain Bacteria; phylum Bacteroidota; class Bacteroidia; order Chitinophagales; family Chitinophagaceae; genus PMP191F. Next base: position 375,171 of record LGYU01000013.1, on the reverse strand, counting down.
ATTGGAAAACTTTGGAATGTTCATTATTAACTTTTAAATGGGCACAAAGGTAACTTTCCCTTTCCTAATAAACGATTAAATATGGACAATCCGCATGCCGGATCGGTAAATTTAATACAGATAAGGCTGCGGTACAGTTGCAGGCGGAAAAACTACAACAAAACTTTAGCAAAACTCCACAGTTTTCCCGATCTCGAAAATCAGGTTTCCACCTGGATCAATGCATCCAGGTGGCTGATGCCGATCTTTTTTTCGCATGTAAAACCTTCACCATATTTCACGCCGATACGTTTACCCAGCAAACGGGCACGTCCAATCACACTTTCCAGGAAATCGGGGGTGGAAATATAGGTTTGTAAACCTCCGGCATCGGATGTTGAGGTGTGGAATTGTGTGGTATAGGCCTCCACAGCCTTCATACGTTGTTCAAATGAATCGCTGATGTCAACGATCAGGTCTGGTTCATGATACCAGTCCTGCATGTAGTGCAGGATATATTTGGGGCGCCATTTGGGCTGCAATTGCCCGTTCTGATCAAAAGTTTCCACTTTTACCAGTCCTGATAAAAAACAGGCATCCGCAATCAGGTGTCCGGCACGTCCGTGATCAGGATGGCGGTCGTCCAGTGCATTGGCCAGTATTACATCAGGTTGATACTTACGGATGTATTTGATCAATTGTAACTGATGAGCTTCATCATTTTTAAAAAATCCGTCCCGCATGCGCAGGTTCTCACGCACCTGTACGCCCATGATCTCTGCTGCTGCAGCGGCTTCTGCATAACGTGTTTCTATTGTTCCTCTTGTGCCCAGTTCGCCCTGTGTAAGATCCAGGACGCCGGTCTTTTTTCCACGCTTTAATTCATTGATAAGCGTACCGGAACAACCCAGTTCCACATCATCGGGGTGAACGCCTATAGCTAGTACATCCAGTTTCATAATCGTTGTTGAAACGCAAATGTAAGAACAGGTGCTGATATTCGTAAATTACTGAGTATGTGAAACGTGAACTGGTAATTGCCTTTAGCCAAAAGTTAGCACTTAACAACTAATTCCGGATTCCCAATTTCCTGTCAACTTATCAACTTTCACATTTTCCATCTTCTATCTTCCGGCTTCATCCTTCCTGTCTTCACTTCAACATTCTGTATTTTTCATTCTCACAACCCCATCCCCCATTTGATTAACCCATCAACCTCCGCCGGGGCACCATTGATCCTTTCGGAAGATCGTTTTTTTCCTAAGCGTACCAGTACCAGTTTTTGGGAAGGTATAACAATCACGTATTGTCCCAGGATACCACGTGCATAGAAAATGCCCTGCCCGGTTGGATAGATCCACCATTGGTAGCCGTAGTAATTGCAGGACTGGCCTGTTTCATCAGGAATCATGCAGGGTTTTATAGAAGCATTAAAATATTCGGGAGTAATGATCTCCTGCCCTTTCCAGCGGCCGCTGTCCAGCATCAGCTGTCCCAGGCGGGCAAAATCGCGGGCATTCGAATTAAAACAACAATATGCTTTTTCGTATCCGCCGGTATGATCTGTACTCCACAACGCAGCGTGTTCTGCTCCAAGTGGATGCCATAGTTTTTCTGCAGCATATGCACTGAGCGATTTACCGGTTGCCTTGGTCAGTACCAGTCCCAATAATTGTGTATCACCTGATTTGTAAATGTGTTTGGTACCCGGCGTTTGAATGATGGATACTCCAGTAGCGGTTTTGTATGCATCACTGCCATAATAAAGTTCTGTGGTTACCGACAAGGGATTGGAATAAGATTCATCCCAGTCACTGCCACTGCTCATGGTAAGCAGGTGAACTATTTTCAGTTTTGCTTTTTCACCTTCAGCAAATTCCGGCAGGTAAGTACCCACATAATCATCTACTGACTTGATAGAACCATCTTTAATAGCTGCACCGATCAACAGGCTGGTAATGCTTTTGGCCATGGAAAAAGAACCTGACCAGGAAGAATCGCTGTAACCATCCCAGTATTGCTCAAACAACAGCGAATCATTTTTAATGGCCAGTACTGCAACAGACTCAAGGTCTTCCAGCTGTTTTTGCAGTGTGTCCGGCAGTTTTTGTTTGTTGTATTCCGTTGAAATACTCCAGGGTTGTTTCGTACCGGTGGTAACAGTATTGTTGGAAAATTTTTTATAATCGTCAATATCAGCAAAATTGTACAAAACGGCTTTGAACAGGTAGGTTCTGCCCGATAAAAAAGCAAAAGCCGTAAATGCAATGATCAGGATAAGCAGGGTTAAACCGGCAATGCGGAAGGCTTTTTTCATAAAAGCATATTTTAAGGGAAGATACAAAAAGCATTCAGAAATGTTAACTACTTAGTGCTGAATGCAATAGCACTGCAGAACATAGGTTCTGCTGTACATTTCCCTGAACCTTGCACCTTGTCCCCCCCCTATATCTTGAACCTTGTGCCTTGAATCTTATTCCTTCGTCCTTTCTCCCGGTCTTCCTGCATCTTTATCCGGTATTAAAGCGTACAAACTAAGGGTTTGAACCTGCCGGGTACCAGTAAAAGACGCAACAAAACCCCTGTAAACTCCCGGCATTGCTCTTTCTGTATCATCCCCGCACACATTTTGTATCATATCCGAACATAAGATATTGCAACTAATCAGTAATTAAGTTGATAATCAATGGGCTGAAAACTGGTTTTATTTTTGGCGCATTAACCGCATCAACTTCAACCTTCTCTTGACGATGTTCAAAAACTATTTTAAAACAGCCTGGCGCAACCTTGTAAACAATAAGGTTTATAGTGTGCTGAATATTATGGGACTGGCTGCAGGCATGGCAATTGCCCTGCTGATTGCCTTATGGGTATTTCACGAATACTCCTACAACCGTTTTTTGCCCGGTTACCAGCAATTGTACCAGGTAAAACTTAACCATACCACAGAAGGACATGTAAGTACCAACGATGCCGTAAATCTGCCGCTGGCAGATGTATTGCGTAAGGAGATCCCTGAAATAAAAAATGTAGCTGAAACAGACTGGAATGATAACCACAGCCTGATGGTGAATGATAAAAAACTGTACCTGCCGGGGTTGCGTGTAAATAATAACTTTCTTTCCATGTTTCAGTTTCCTTTGGTGAAAGGAAGCGCGGGTTCGGTTTTTAAAGATGCTTATTCCATAGTACTTACAGAGTCTACTGCCAGATCGCTGTTTGGCAATGAAGATCCCATCAATAAAATAATCCGTTACGATAATCAGAATACTTTAAAAGTAACAGGCATCATAAAAGATCTGCCTGCAAATACATCATTGCGGTTTGCTTACCTGATGCCTTTCAGTTACCGCGAACAAACCTCCGACTGGATAAAAGAAGCACGGACACAATGGACCAACAACTCATTCCAGGTATTTGTACAACTACAACCCAATGTTACCTATGCGCAGGTGGAGCCCAAAATACGTGACCTTGTAAAAAAGAACAGTGAAATGAAGCACACGGAAGTGATGCTGCATGCAATGGCCGACTGGAAGCTGCGCGACAATTTTGAGAATGGTAAAATAAAAGGCGGTTATATTGATTATATTCACCTGTTCAGTATTATTGGTATACTGGTATTGCTGATCGCCTGCATCAACTTCATGAATCTTTCTACCGCCCGTTCAGAGAAAAGAGCGCGTGAAGTAGGTGTACGCAAAGCTGTAGGTTCTCAACGCAAACATCTTATTGTACAATTCCTGGTAGAATCCTTACTGATCACTGCTATTGCTTTTGTAGCGGCCCTGTTACTGGCACAACTCAGTTTACCATTCTTTAATTCACTTGCACAAACCCACCTGGTTATACCGTATAATAATGCCTGGTTCTGGACAGCAATGGCCTGCCTGGTACTGATTACGGGTTTAATAGCCGGTAGCAGACCTGCTTTTTACCTTTCCTCCTTCAGACCCGTAAAGGTTTTAAAAGGTACACCACAGGTGGGCCGTACTGCCAGTTTACCACGGAAAGTGCTGGTGGTACTTCAGTTCAGTTGTTCCGTTGCTTTAATTATTAGCACTGTAATTGTATACCAGCAGATACAATACATAAAAAACCGACCGGTAGGTTATAACAGCAACCGGTTATTAATGACAGACATGAGCAGTGATCTCAATAAAAACTATACTGCTTTAAGAAATGATCTGCTGCAGAGTGGTTACATAGAAAATGTTACCTGGTCCAGCAGCCCTGTCACCAATATCTATTTTCACTCTATCATTCAAAAATGGCCGGGCAAAACAGCCGACAAAGAAAATATAAATGTAGGTGCGCTTGGTGTATCTGAAAGTTATTTCCAAACATTGGGAATGCAGTTAGTAGCAGGTCGTGATTTTAATAATAACTGGGCTGCCGATTCTACTTCAGTGATCATCAATGAAGCTGCTGCTAAAAAAATGAACCTGGCACAACCTGTAGGCCAATCCATTGAATGGAACGGCGATCAGAAAGTAACCATTGCAGGTGTTGTAAAAAATGCGCTGATGGAATCGCCTTTCTCTTCTGTAGCCCCTGCCCTCTTTTATCATGGCAGAAGCGGCAGTTCTGTTATGTACAGGTTAAAACCCAATGTAAATACACAGGATGCGCTGGCAAAATTGGGTTTACTGTTCGATAAATACAATCCCGCATATCCCTACAGCTACAAGTTTGTAGACAATGATTATGCATCCAAATTCAATCTTGAACAACTGATAGGTAAACTGGCCGGGCTATTTGCCGTTCTTGCCATTTTCATTTCCTGTCTGGGTCTTTTTGGCCTGGCGGCCTACGTTGCAGAACAACGGACCAAGGAAATAGGCATCAGAAAAGTATTGGGTGCATCTGTTTCGCAACTATGGATGCTGATCTCAAAAGATTTTCTGCTGCTGGTAAGTATCAGTTGTCTTATTGCTTCACCGGTTGCATTGTATTTTCTGCAAAACTGGTTGCTGCAATATGAGTACCGTATCAGTATAGGTCCGCTGGTATTTGCCGGAGCTGCTGCAGCAGCTATTGTAATTACACTGATCACCATCAGCTTCCAGGCAATAAAAGCAGCAACAGCCAACCCGGTAAAAGCTATTAAAGCAGAATAGGCCGATTATTCAGATAACCGTTTCTGCCACAGGAATAAGTGCTGCACCTGGTATTTCAACCAATGTCATTAAATACCTTAGTTCCGATTCAGGCTGGTGATACACCAGCCATTTCATTCTACAATATTGATTTCACAACCGGGTATTGCCGTTTTTTATAAAACTACCGCTAAATACCCCTACAGGCGTAAACACAATCACCTGCAAATTGTTATATACAGTGTAAAAGACGCTCCGGGCAAACAATATCGGCCTTTGCAGAGCGTTTTTGGCTCTTTTCTCATTTTCAAGTAGCTTCGCAGGTCTTTAAAAGTCAGTGAGTAGTGAACTGTGGCAGCGAACAATGCCTGAAATACTGATAATCACTCTGCAATATCCATCAAATTAAAATAGAAGATTTAATATGGCATACGACGTAGTAGTTCTCGGTAGCGGCCCCGGCGGATACGTGGCAGCTATCCGCGCTTCGCAATTGGGTTTCAAAACCGCTATCATTGAAAAAGAAAGTCTGGGTGGTATCTGTCTCAACTGGGGCTGTATTCCAACCAAGGCCCTGTTGAAAAGTGCCCAGGTAAACGAGTACATCAAGCATGCAAAAGATTATGGTATTGAAGCCAGTGGAACACCTGACTTCGCAGCCGTTATCAAACGCAGCCGTGGCGTTGCCGACAAAATGAGCAAAGGGGTTCAGTTCCTGATGAAGAAGAACAAGATCGACGTGATCATGGGCTTCGGCAAACTGAAAGCAAAAGGTCAGCTGGAAGTAACCGGCAGCGACGGAAAAACACAGATCGTAGAAGGTAAATATATCATCCTGGCTACCGGTGCACGCAGCCGCGAGCTGCCTGCCCTGAAACAGGATGGCAAAAAAGTAATCGGCTACCGCGAAGCAATGGTATTGCCTCAGCAACCTAAAAGCATGATTGTGGTAGGTAGCGGTGCTATTGGTGTTGAATTTGGCTATTTCTACAACAGCATGGGTACCAAAGTAACCATCGTTGAGTTTATGCCACGCGTAGTGCCTGTAGAAGATGAGGACATTTCAAAAGAGCTGGAAAAGAACCTGAAAAAAAGCGGCATCGACGTATTGACCAGTGCCGAAGTAACCAGCGTTGATACCAGTGGCAACGGCGTAAAAGCAAAAGTAAAAACAGCCAACGGTGAAGTTACCCTGGAAGCTGATGTACTGCTGAGCGCTGCCGGTGTAAGTGCCAATATCGAAGGCATAGGACTGGAGCAACTGGGTGTTAAAACTGACAAAGGAAAGATCGGCGTTGACAAATACTACCAGACCAGTGTACCGGGCATTTATGCTATTGGCGACTGCGTTCCCGGCCAGGCGCTGGCACACGTAGCCTCTAAAGAAGGTATCATTTGCGTAGAGAACATTGCTTACAACGAGAAAAAATACAATCACCAGCCTGAACCACTGGATTACAACAACGTACCGGGTTGTACTTATTGCTCACCAGAGATCGCTTCTGTAGGCTATACTGAAAAACAGGCTAAAGAAGCTGGTTACGAAGTGAAAGTAGGTAAATTCCCGCTGAGCGTTTCCGGTAAAGCAACTGCCGCAGGTCATCCCGAAGGTTTTGTAAAAGTGATCTTCGATGCCAAATACGGCGAGTGGCTGGGTACACACATGATCGGTTACAACGTAACTGAAATCATTATTGAAACAGTGGTAGCACGCAAACTGGAAACCACGCACCACGAGGTGCTGAACAGCATTCACCCTCACCCCACTATCAGCGAAAGCGTTAAAGACGCTATTGAAGTGGCATATGGTGAAGCAATCCACCTGTAATTCAACTACGAAGTCAGAAGTACGAAATACAAAAAAGCGATCCCTGAGGGATCGCTTTTTTATTACTTTGAACAGATGGCTTGATTATTATACAACAATCTGCACTCCATTTTCAAATTTTCAAATTAGCTTGCCTCTTTACTTCCAAATACCTTTTTCAGGATCTCCGTGGTACGTGCTACAGGATCTTTGCGGATCTTCTGCTCTTCAAGACCCACCTCATAAAAAATACCTTCCAGCGCTTTACCGGTCACATACGCAGACAGGTCCGGATTGATCTTATTGGTAGCAACCTTGTTATAGGCATTGAACACATCCCCCCAGTATTTGGTAGCGCCCACCTTGCTCAATGAATTTTCAATCACCGGGCGGAATGCTTCTGTAAGTGCTGCTGTGGTCTTTGATTTCAGGTAACTGGTAGCGGCAAAATCGCCACCTTTCAGTATGCCCAGTGCGTCCTGGATGCTCATGGTCTTTACCGCGTTTACAAAAATGGGTGCAGCAGAGGAAGCTGCATCTTCAGCAGCACGGTTTACAGATAAAATAGCTTTATCTACCAGGCTGCCCAGCCCGATGTTGCGTAAAGTACTTTCAACCTTCTGAGCCTCGGCAGGCAACAGTATCTTGATAGCCGCATCTTTAAAAAAGCCGTCCAGTGCCGATAAGCGGTTGGCCGAATTTTGTGCACCGACTGCCAATGCTTCTTTTAAGCCAGATACTATATCAGCATTGCTCAATCCGCCATTGCCCGCAGGCTGGCCCATACCATTGAGGATTTGCTGGGTACTTTCGCACGAGGTGAGCAGTACGGCGCTGCATACAATAGCGCAAATAATTTTTTTCATGTGGTTCAGACTTTGCTTGAATAGTTTCAAATTTGATGTGTATAACGGCAAAAAAACAGCAAAATGCATATATCTGTCTGGGAAAAGGAAAGTTTTTATGCACACCGCGATGTGATCATTGCCGGTGGTGGTTTTACAGGCCTGTGGAGTGCCTGGCATCTTAAAAAACAGCATCCGGATCTTACCATCACCATTGTTGACCGTGGTATTATACCCACCGGCGCCAGTACGCGCAATGCAGGATTTGCCTGTTTTGGCAGTGTTACTGAACTGATAAGCGATGTACGGCATTCCGGTGAAGACCAGATGCTGGAGCTGGTAAAGATGCGTTATAAAGGTTTACAATACATCCGGAAAGTTTTCGGCAAAAAAGCCATCGACTTTGAAAAATGCGGCGGGTATGAATTGTTTACCGCTGCTACACCCGTAAACCCACGGGAACTGGACGAACAGATAGAATGGCTGAATTACAAACTGCATCCCATTGTACATGAGAAAAAAGCATTTCGCAAAGCCGATAAGAAGATCAAACAATTCGGGTTCAGTGGTGTAACACACCTGTTAGAGAACAAGCTGGAAGGCTACCTGCATTCCGGTAAATTATGCCAGGCATTGTTACAGCAAGTGCAATCAATGGGTGTTACAGTGTTGAATGGTATTGAGCTTACAGGTTTTGAACAAAATGCGGCTTCTGTTATTTTGTTCAATAAACAGGATATTCCTTTGTCTGCTGACCAGTTGTTGGTTTGTACCAACGCTTTTGCAAAACAACTGTTACCTGCGCTGGACATTGTTCCAGCACGCGGGCAGGTATTGCTTACCGCACCACTTCCTGACCTGCCTTTCAAAGGCACCTTTCATTATGACGAAGGCTTTTATTATTTCCGCAATCTGGGAAACCGTGTGTTACTGGGTGGTGCACGCAACAAGGCATTTGCAGAAGAGACTACCGATAACATGGCGATCACTGATACTATTCAGCAGGAACTGGAACACTTTCTGTCTACCTGTTTGCTGCCCGGTGTTCAATACAGTATTACCGATCGCTGGAGCGGTATTATGGGTATGGGAACTGAAAAAATGCCGGTGATACGACAGGTACATCCGAATGTATTCTGTGCGGTAAGAATGAGTGGCATGGGTGTGGCGCTGGCTCCGCTGGCCGGTGAAAAAGCAGCGTCCCTGTTATTGCATCACCGCCCGTGATCAGTCAGCAACTTTCAATACTTTATAAGCTTTTGTCTGACCTTCCACGCGGGCAAAATACATACCCTGCGGCAGGTGCTGTACATTGAATACAGATACGTTTTTGGCGATCAATGTTTTGCCAACCGGTTGTCCCATGCGGTTGTACAGTGTAATATATTTACCGGACAGATTCTGATCATTCACGGAAATGGTCACCTGCTTAGTAGCAGGATTGGGAAATACCTTTACAGCATCTTCATTTTCCTGCTCGGGCAATGAGGCTTCAGCAGGACCTTCGATGGGTGTTGCAGTGCAGGCATCAGAATATAGTAATGCGTTGCGCGGAGCGCCTTCGGCAAACAGGCTTCTCATTTTTTCACGCTGGCCGATGGTAAACAGGTTAGTACATGCATCATACGTAAGATCCATGTAGTTCATATACATATTGCCCGATGGATTATTGCCACAGGATGTAATGGTTCCCTGCGGACATCCGTAACTGCTGGTTTGTTGTGGTGGCGTATCGTCAATATAGTCATTACCACAATACTGATCGCCCCATATATGCCGTAAGCCAAGCCAGTGGCCAATTTCATGGGTAACAGTTCTGCCTTTGTCATAAGGGGCAGATGCTGTGCCACTGGTACCAAAAGCACGGTAAGCGATCACCACACCGTCTTTATCTTTGGTACAACCTACCACACTGCTATAGCCCAGTAAATTTCCGGCAAGACTTCCTACCCAGATATTCAGATAGCGATCGGCGTCCCAGGCATCATCGCCACCAACAGCAGAAGACTTAATACGATCATCCAGACCAAAAAACTGGATACCTGTTGATTTACGCACAATGCCGCTGGTAGCCCTGCCACGCGGATCAACTTTAGCCAGTTTAAATTCAATATAACAATCTGCCGCTCTTTGTCTGAAAACAAGTGGTGTACTGACTGTATCGGTATTCAGTCTGCGATAGTCCCTGTTTAGTACATCGATCTGCGATTGTACCTGGGCATCACCGATATTTAATGCAGGAGAATTGTAAAGAATATGCACAACCACCGGGATAACGATAACAGGGGTACCTGACGAAATACCGGTAGTACCGGAGGTAGCGGTTTCTTTTAATTGCTGGGCGGCAGCATCCAGCTCTGCCAGCTTTTTTGCCAATGCAGGGTTGGCGCGTAATTCCTGTTCATAATATTGTTGCGACAAGCATTCACGCTGTGCCATAACAGTATACGCAGACAAGCAAAAGATAATAAGTACAAATAGTTTCATAGTAACAGCTTTCTTTTGAGGTAGCACGGAGGTATGGATAGCTGTTTTTCATACGGATATTCGTCTCTTCGTATGGAAGTGATATTGGCGTAAAATGAAACTACATTTTCCTAAAAGGTATTGGCGGATTGGAGTGTATGGTTATATCAACTGAAATCTCACTGTCACTGTTCAACCAGATTGATGTACAGAAATGTCCATTAAAAAAATGGTGCCATGACACCATGGTCATAAAACAGTAAATAAACTGTACTGATGTGTGTGTAATACCGGGTTTAGATGCCTATACAGTAGAGCCACCCAGCGGGAAATTAATAGCAGAAGGGTATGATACGAGTGGTATTCGGTTGATAAGCAGTTGTAAAGCAAATAAAAAAATTCAATAATTCAAAGCGTCTTTTCAAAAAATTAAGACAATTACCGCTTTGCGGAATCCCCCCAAGTCGTACATTTAATCGCTTTTTACCAATTTAAGAGTATGAAAAACAGGATTCAGTATATTTTTCTGGCCTCTGCCCTGCTGCTGGCTATTGCATGTAACAATGAAGATGGTAAACCACAACCGGCTGATCAGACCACCGGCGTTGCAACACCGGATATCATCAATTTTGCTATTGTCAATAAATACCCGCACGATACCAGCTATTTTGTTGAAGGACTGGAGTTTTATAAGGGACAGTTATTTGTAAGTTCTGGCAGCGGTAGTTCAGAACCCGAAACTGCTCCCTGGCTGCACCCTTCTGCATTTGGTGTGGCTGATCTGAAAACAGGGAAAACCGATACTAAAGTAAGTATTGACAATCATAAATATTTTGGTGAAGGCATTACCTTCTTTCATGATAAAGTGTACCAGCTTACGTATCGCACCAAAGTGGGTTTTGTGTATGATGCCAATACATTTAAAAAGATCAAAGAATTTACCATTCCTGCCAGTGAAGGCTGGGGTTTAACGCACGACAGTGCCAGCCTGATCATGAGCGATGGCAGCAGTAACCTGTATTTTCTGCAGCCTGATTCATTAAAACTGATGAGCATTGTAGGCGTTACTGATAATAGCGGCCCTGTTGCCAATATCAATGAGCTGGAATACGCCAATGGATACATTTATGCCAATCAATGGCTCACACCTTATATTCTTAAAATTGACCCGGTAAGTGGTAAAGTAGTGGGTAAAATGGACTTTACGGCAGTGATTGCAGAAGTAAATGCCAAAAATCCGGAGTTGAATGAGTTCAACGGCATCGCTTACAACGCAGCTACCGGCACTTTCTTTGTAACTGGTAAACTGTGGCCTGTCATTTACGAAGTAAGACTTCAATAATAATATTGGTGACGTTGCGATTTAGTGAGGTTGGGACTTAAATTCCACAATCACTAAATTATACATTTCTATCTTATCTCATAGATCACTGAACTGCATCTTTCTTTATTGCCGGAAGCGGCCATATTTGACCGGAGACCATTCCAGAATGCTTTGACCAGATTGCTCTTACCGTTCTTATATCGCTCACTCAACATGCTTACGTAAAAGCTGTCGAACCACATGGGGCGTATGTTTTTTACCGCCATGCCATGTTTGGCAATCAGCTTGCGCATGGATGCCGGCGAGAAATGATAGAGGTGTCGCGGTACATCGTATGCAGCCCAATATTGCTGGTAGATTGCTGCGTCTTCGGAAGTATAATCAGGTACTGCAATTAATAATATACCACCGGGTTTCAGCAAGGTTTTTAACTGGTCCAAATATTTGTGCAATGCATGCACATGTTCCAGCACATGCCACATGGTGATCACATCAAAACTGCCTTCGGGCAATTGAAACAACGCATCTGTTTCCAATAAGGAAATGCCATGCAGTTCCTTTGCCCTGGTACGTGCGCCTGCATCAGGCTCAAGTCCTGTTACACGCCAGCCATGCTGTTGCATAAAACCGGCAAAAGCACCCGTACCGGCACCCACATCAAGCAACTGGCCGGTATTTTTACCGCTTACTTTTTCAACCAGTTTCTTTTTAGATGACAGTGTGAAACGACGTACCAGGTGATACAGCCTGTTCACCAGTCCCTTACCGGTATTGGAGTGAGAAATATAATTGTCTGACTGATAGTAATTACCAATTGCCTGTTCACCTGGCACATCCTGTGTAAACCGCAGTGTACAGCTATTGCAATGCCAAATAGCAAACACCTGTTGGGATACAGTATAATCTTTTGCATGCAGCACCTGCTGTATTGCGTCGCTGCCACAAGCCGGGCAATGGGTATAATGAATGTTCTCTTGCATGTTTTTACAGTCGGATGCAAAGAAAGCAAATGCGGCAATAAACCGAAGGATTATTTTAAAGGCACATGACTGGTGTTTCCGGCAGAGGACACCACAAAACCGTTATTGTAGAAATGGAAAAAGATAATGGCAAGAGCTACTACTGCAATGATGATGGCATAGATCCACCAGTTTGAACCGGATGCCTGCTCCTCTTCTTCCACAAATGCTTCATCGCCGGAAAGTACGATCTCTTTGGTCACTTCACGATCGCCTACCAGCATGGTATGTTGTGAACGGTTGCGTATAACGCGGGTGGCAGAAGCCGGTTCCTGCGAAGAAGCAATACCGCCAATGGGTTCAAATACAATTTCCCCGGAGATATCTTTTTTCAGGGTACCGATACCGGGCCATTCCACCGGGTTACCATTGCGGATCTCATTGCGCAGATCATAAGCCCATTCATTGTACCACTTAATGGCTTCATAATCCACCATATCGTTCTGCACGGCCAGGTAACTGAAAAAGTCTTTATCCGGCGCATCAAAGTATTTATCAAAACGAAAATGATAATCAGGGGGAAGTATACGCTTATTGACAAAATCGGTTTGTGCCGGAATGCGTTCAATATATAGCGACCCCAGGCCTGGTATACTGAGGCTTTTATGTTGCAACAGGTAACTCGTTAACACTTCCGTCATGATTCCACCGTCTTTTTTTAACGCTGCGAAACAACAATTTTTTTACGGTATAGCAAAATTGTACAGGCTTTACGGGTTGGAAAAGTTAACAGGTTTACCGGAAATGGCTTCCTGGCTCCCGTTAACCGGTCAGTTTTCAGTTCTGCGCGCCTATCTTTTCTTCTGATTAAACGAGTAAGTAATGCCCCCTAGTATGTTAAATCCGTATACATGGTACTGGTGCCAGCGCTGGTATTCGTTGTTGAAGATATTATTCAACTGCACCCACAGGTTAAAGTTTTTTGTAATCTGAAATTCAACGCCTGCGCTCATATCAAAACCTGCCGCATCTTTGGAAGGATTGCCGTTCTTATCGCGGTACTGGATGCCGTCAAATGCCCATAACTCACTGTTCAGCCACAGGTTCCTGATCACCTGCCAGCGTAATCCCACGTTGTATTCCACCGGAATCATACCCCAGGCTTTCTTTTCATTCTGCAGTTTGGCAAAATGGCTATAGGTAACACCTGCTGTAGCACTGAATTTTTCACCTACCGTGTAAGCCACTTCTCCATGCGCTCTTGCCACATCCATTTTTGGTTCATATACCACAGAGAACACTTTGCCGGTAGTATCATTTGCATAATCATTGATAAACAATGGTGTATTGCGGTAACGCAGGTAACCAAATTTGGCTGAATAGCTGAAATGATCACCCAGTGAACCTTTTATACCGCCATAGATCTCATTCACTTTCGTATTCAGCAGCAATGAATCCGGCTGGGTAAGCCAAGGATTGATGGAGGCAAAACGCTGGTAAGATCCTTTGTCATAATACCCGATCCAACCCAGTTGCAAGGTGAACATTTTATCGTTGGTAGTAACATCTGCCATAATATTGGGCAACATGGAAAACTCTTTCTTATCCCATGAAGGAATGATACCACCATGTATATACAGGTTGGTGCTTTTGTAGGCCAATGCTACCGGCACCATGTACAGGTTATTGTTGATGGTATTTTTGCCGGTGGTCAGTCCTTTTAAACGGTAATTGGTTAGGTCTGCTGTGGCGCCCAGTTCAAAAGTAAAATCTTCTCCAAAGCTTTTTTCCAGTGGCAGGTTCAGCACTGTATTGGCTTCAGTAGCCTTGGTGGGTCTGTTATCGCCAAACACACTTACCCGCAAACTTGGATGATAGGTTAATCCAAATTCAGTAGGAACAGTATTTCTGAAATGAATTTTGCCTTCAAAGGTCTGAAAACGCTGACGCAGATCACTTTTATTATATTTCAATGTATCGGGCTGATAACCGTACAGGAAATAGTCGTCGCTGCTGAAACCCAGGCTGCCATTCCATTCCAGGTTCTTACTGGTTTTATAGGTTGCCGCAGCACCTACACTGGTAGAATTGTTTTTCTGGTATGTTCTGCTGCCTTTTGCACTGAAATGACTGGCGAAAATATTGAAAAAGGAATTTTTGCCATCACCAAAACTAAAGCCTGCTTTCAGATAAGGCAGATGCACGTTTCCAATACCGGCTTTAATAAAATTGCTGTAATCCCATGTGTTTACAGAGTCTATCTGCAATGCTACCGGTTTCAGTTCGGCAGGCATATAGGAAAAGAACAGGTTCTGCGATGGTATGGAATACGACAATCTTGGTCTGGTAGTATCTGCAGCCGGGGCCACAGCCGAAAAGTTTATTTTGGAAGCCTCGCGCAATACGGGCTTAAAAGTAGAAGTAACGTCAATCGTTTTGCGTTTGGTAGTGTCCTGGGCAAGCAGGGACACACTGCCACACAACAATGAACAGGTAGCTAAAAACAATCCTCGCATGATTGGTTGTTTATTCAACTGAAATAATTTGTTTCTTAATATCTGCTGATCGTTGTTATCAATTCTCAATTTTGCCATTCTTCTTTTCTTCTTCTGTTACCTGGCTCAGCTTGCGTTCTGCTTCACGGCGCAGGTCTTCCAGTTTTGCATTGTTCACAATACTCTGGAAGGTGGCTTTGGCATTGAAATAATCTTTCTCTTTAAGATAAACATCACCCAGCAGCAGGTAGGCCTTGGTTACCCAAAGTTCATACGAGCCCGATTTGTTGATCACCTCAAAGGCTGCTTTCTCAGCATCTTCCAGCCTGTTCTGTGCAAAGAAACTGGATGCAATGCCATAACGTGCTTCTGCACCAAAAGCTGCTTTATTGAGCGATGCTACCGTACGGTAATAAGTAATGGCCTGTTCGTAATCATTACTGGTCTGGTACGATTTGGCAATTGCCATATTGGCCAGCATCTTATCATCCGCACCAATACCTTTCTGGTTCAGCAGGTCTTTTGCATTGGTAACAGCATCGGTCCATCTTTCCAGTTGGTACTGGCTGCGCAGCAATCCTCGCATCGCTTCCAGTTTATTTTCCTGTGAGGAAGCAAAATCTTTCAGACGCGTAAAGTATTTTTCTGCTTTGCTGTAATCTTTCAGTTCAAAGAAATTCAGACGGGCAGCATTCAGCAATGCTTTTTCACCAAACTTATTGGGCACACGGTCTGCAAGCACTTCATAGCCACCGGCAGCTTTTGCCCAGTCTTTCTGGTTGTAATAGATCTCACTCTTATAATACAATGCTTCCAGTGAATATTTGCCTTCAGGGAATTTCACCAGGTAATCTTCAAACTTTTTCGCTGCTACAGGGAAGTTGCCATTGTTGAATTGCACTTCTGCTTCCTGGTAGGCCAGTTCATCTTCCTGGTTGGTGGAGATCTCTTTACCCATTTGTCTTGCAAAACCAACATACTCGCTGGTTTTACCCTGCTCAATATAAATGATACGGGCATTTTCCAGCGCGGCATCAGCTTCAGGAGAATTGGGGAAATCTTTCAACAAAGTAGTATACTGGTTCAGCGCTTCTTTATCATTGTCCAGGTTGTAATAAGCAATACCCATTTTCAGGTAAGCCTTGGGCTTTAATGATGAATTGGGATCACTTACCACATTTTTCAGAAACGGAATGGCTTCACGAAACTGTTCACTGGCCAGGTAAGTAACAGCCACTTCCATATTTGCATCGGCTGTAAGACCTGATGTTGGATATTTGCGGCTGAGTGAGC
The DNA here is from genome assembly GCA_001302245.1 of Chitinophagaceae bacterium PMP191F. Taxonomy (GTDB): domain Bacteria; phylum Bacteroidota; class Bacteroidia; order Chitinophagales; family Chitinophagaceae; genus PMP191F. The sequence continues at coordinate 358,904 of LGYU01000013.1, read as the reverse complement.
TCAGCAGGTTGATCTTCTCTTTATTATTGTTAACCCCGGCGATCATTGCTTTCTGGAAAGTAGCATAATCGCTGGCAGGCCATGAAAACTCCAGCACTTTATCATACATGGCCAGCGCTTTTTTATAATCGCGGTTCATATAGTAACAATCGGCAATACGCAGATAAGCATCCTGCTCAATGGGTGATGATCCCAGTTTTGGCGCAGTCACTACCTGTTCAAAAAATCCCTGTGCCTGTTTGTAGTTCTCTTTTTTAAGGAAACAATAGCCCAGGTTATATTTTGCATTCATCGCTTTGGCATCACCACTGGCAGCACTGCTTTTCAGGAATTCAAGATAATAGCGGATCGCATCATCAATTTTATTCAGGCGATAAGCTATTTCTCCTTTCCAGAACTGTACGTAAGGCAGAATAGTACCTGCATTGGGATCCGTTTCTGCACGGGTCAGCAGCTCATTGGCACCCAGCAACATACCGTCGTTGATCAGTTCGGTGGCACGTCCGTAGAGAATGCGCGGGAATACACGACGTGCATTGGGCGATGGCGATTTGATGCTTTCCATCAGCGACAATGCATCTTTATAGTTATTGGTATTGGCCAGCACATTTACCAGCAGCTCAGTAGCTTCCGGGTTGTACTCACTCTGCGGATATTGCTGTAAAAAACGTTGCAGTTCAGTCAGCGCCACGTCCTGGTATCCCAGTTCATAGGACAGTTTGGCGTAGTTGAACATGGATATTTCTTTCTGTTTCGGATTGCTGCTGTTGGAAGCGCAGAACAGGAAAGCATTGCGTGCATTGGCTTTCTGGTTGGTTTTCAGGTAAGCATCGCCCAGCAGGTACATGGCATTCTGCGCCAGTGAATCTTCTTTACCACTGATCTGTTTAAAACCATCGATGGCCTTGTTCCAGTTGCCTGTCTGGTAATAGCTGTAAGATAACTCGTATACGTCTTCTCTCCTGAGCTTAGACGCTTTTGAAGCATAAGCTTCCAGGTAAGGTAGTGCTTTGGCGTATTCTTTTCTTTCAAAATAGGCATGCCCGGCTATCTGGCGCATTTCTGCCTCATAATGCAGGTTGCCTCTTTTCAGTTTGGCCTCCGTATACTCAAGCGCCTTGTCCTTTTGTCCCAATACGTAGTAAATGGTAGCGATATAGTAAGGTACTACCCTGCCGTATGTTTCATGATCTTCCACTACTGTAAACGCATCCAGTGCATCACGGTATTTTTTCTGGAAAAAAGAAATGAAACCGAAATAGTAATTGGCGTCTTTATAGTTAGGATCATCTTTCAACTGGCGGATAGCATCCAGCAATGGTTTTGCCTTATCGAACTGCTGTGCCGTAAAATACGAATAACCGAGATGGAACTTCATGTCGGCTATTTCACGATTGGTAAGATTTTCGATATTGGCATTTTCGTACAAACTGATGGCACGCTGGTAATCACGTTCGCGGAAATAATATTCAGCCAGGTGAAAACTCATCATCTGTACACGCGCGGCATTATCTTCCAGGTCAATAAAATCGCGTGCCTTGCTTACAGATGCAGCTTCATTCTGCTTTAATGCACAAACAATGGTGTAGTAGTTTACTTCCTGGTAGTTAATGGCCTTATCACTGCGATCAGCAGGTCGCTGCAGCAATGCCAGGTCCTTAAACAAAGGATAGGCAAGACTATACTGTTCCCGTTGAAAATATTCTTTAGCCTGCTTAAAGCTGGCCTGGGGATCAGTAAAATAGCGAGTTTGCTGGGCAATGGAACAATAAAAAAGACCAATCAGGATAACTAATGCTGATGTATGTTTCATTCCGATGTCCTTAGTATGGGTTAAACGTGGTAAAGATTCTAATTATTTTACCACCAACCAAACATCGTTCCAAACACGTGTGGATAAGTGACAGGATTAACAATTCTTTGTAATTCCATCATTCATTTATGCATGGTGCCATGTACAGTATAAACATTGAAAACCCACTTACAGCAAGGTTTTTGCCCCCAAAACGTACATGATACAAAGTGTCCGGAATATCTGTAAAAACAGATACTGCTTACAAAATATATCAGCCGCTTCATGCCCCGGAATATCCCGATACCTGATGCAACCATCTTTCATTACATTGCTCCTTTGACCATAAACATTTAGAAAAATACTGGTCGGACCGTACTTCGATCGCAATCAACTTCATGTAATAATGGCCGTTATTTTTATCCGGAATCGCTATTCAGTTTACACCATCAGACTTACCATTTATATGCCCGGTTGTGATATAATCCATATAGCTGATCACGTAATATCTGCATTTGTTATTCGTAACAACCCGCATACCTGCAACCTGAAAAAAGTTTATAAACCTAATCATCCGGCGTAAACACCAATACCCTTATTTTTGAAAAAAACATCGTATGAAAAAATTGCTCAGTACAGCCTGCTCCGACGCTGCTTTTGGTATTGCCATGTTTGTGCTGCGGGTAACTTTCGGGTTATTGCTCTGTATCAATCACGGTTTTACCAAGATGTCCAATTTCGGAACGCTTAAATATAAATTTTTCGATCCATTCCATATAGGTAGTCAGTGGTCACTTACCATGGCCATTTTTGCAGAAGTGTTCTGTGCCATCTTTGTGGTGCTGGGTCTGTTTACAAGACTGGCAGCCATTCCTGTTGTCATTTTACTGGCTGTTGCTACTTTCCTGTTCCACAAAGGACAACCCATGGCCAATCACGAACTGGCAGTAATCTACCTGGCTGCATTCCTGGCTATTTTATTTGCTGGTCCCGGTAAATACAGTGTAGACGGAGCAATGGGACGATAGTTTTTCCAAACCATACCCTCAACCCCTAAACAAACCAATATGTCAAAATCTGCTTTGATCCAATACGCATTGATCATTATCGGTATTTTTGCAGCCTATACAGGTGTGCAACTATTACTGGGTAATTTTTTGCTTTACCTGCTTTCATACCTGTCAAATCCTTATGCCGACCAGTATCTTTCAGGTATACTCATCACCTTGCTGTCCAGCGTATGTTATTGCACTGTGGCTTTTTTTCTGATTGTCCGCTCAAAAATATGGGCAGACAAGATTGTAAGCAAAAGCGGTGCTGAAGGCGGCCTGAAGATAACCGCCAAACCCAACCAGCTTTTATATGTGCTATTGATTGTGATCGCCGTATACGAATTGATGCAACAGAGTCCGAAGTTGATACTTCTATTGTATAACGGATTTGTACAAAAAGTATCCGTTACCGATGCCACGTCTGGCAAAAGCGGCTCACATGAATGGATCATCACTTTAGCAGGTCTGCTGTTTCCGTTCATATTGATAGCAATAGCAGATAAACTGGCAGTGTTTTTAGCAGAAAAAATACGTCCGGCAGAAGAAGACACTTTTATTGTGGAAGAAACTGAAACACCTTAAGTAATACAGATTATGTTCATTGCAGAAACACAGGTACGTGTGCGCTACGCTGAAACCGACCAGATGAATGTGGTTTATCACGGTAACTATGCCCAGTATTTTGAAGTAGCACGCGCAGAATCTATACGGCAACTGGGTTTCACTTACAAAGACATGGAGGCTATGGGTGTTATTATGCCTGTAGTGGAAATACATTGCAAGTTTATACGCCCTGCACATTATGATGAACTGCTGACCATCAAAACCATCCTGAAAGAACTGCCGGACAATCACCGCATTGAGTTTCACCAGGAAGTATACGATGAAAAGAATAAACTGCTTACCGCTGGTCGTGTGGTATTGTATTTTATGCGCGCCACCACCATGGAAAGAGCTACCATGCCGCAACAATTACTACAGGCATTGGAACCTTATTTTCAGGATAAAAGTTAATAACACTGTTATCCGGCCATTGAACAGGCTGTAACTTCAATATGAGTTACAGCCTGTTTTGTTTTACAGCATGCTACCTTAACAATCCGGCAGCAAACAAATAATCTTTCTCCATACACATATCCAACCATTTATCAAACTGATATACGTAACCGGAAAAGTGGTCTATTAGTTTTCCAAAAAAGTTACACATACCTGTTTCCCTCCGTTGTATGTTTTGCGACTAAAGCACCTGATCACTTCTGCACGAGAACCTCTCAACCCGGCAAAACTTTTCACCTGCCTGTTGGTGGTTGCTTTTTCATTCTGTTTTATAACCATATTATTTATTCATGCGTGGCTTCCCTGTGTAGCAGTGCAGCGCATACAAAACTTTTCTATGGCACAGCTTATTAAAAACCTGCTGAAAGTGTCTGTCAGTGCTTTTGACAAATTATTGAATGAAAATGCAGTTGTAACGGTCATTTCCCTGACCGGCAATCCCAAAAACAACGACCGGGAAACAAAACTGCCTTTCAATAAGCTTACAGGATTATTTACCGCATCGGGATTACCAACAGGTACCTACCTCATCAGGGCCGAAGCAAAAGGCTATGAATTGCAGGAACGTCCCGTAACACTAAACAGCGGTGAACAGGAAGAAGCTTTCATTCTTGGTAAAAAGGGTATGCCGTTTTATTACCGCGGAAAGGTAAAGGTTCCTTTTACTCCATTGTTCAGGCACCTGGGTATTGTGCTGGCCGACGATCAGAAACACGACAGCAGACAGGTTGAATTTATAAAGACCATTGCAAAACGGTACAAGATGCGTGAAGTGGAAACCCATGACAACTATCGTAAAAACGGCCTGTATGTATTTGCCCTAAATGAGAAAATTACAGATGAGGAACAGGAAGCTATTCAACGCGAGATACAGGCCAATGAGAACATTGCATTGTGCGTACCTGTATTAAGATTACTGGATAAAAATGCTACCCTGCTTACCAGTAATATTATTGTCCGGTTTAAAGACAATATTAAAAAAGAAGCGATCAATGAGATAGCCAAAGAGTTCGGCATTGTGTTATTACGCCATATTCCTTACGCAGGTAATGCTTACCAGTTTTCCCTGCGTGGCCCGGCATCGTACAGGATACTGGATATCTGTGAGCGGCTGGTTATTTCCGGGAAAGTAGAATATGCCGAACCGGATCTGTGGCATACTATTGAAGAAGATGCCATTACACCATCAGACTGGTTATACCCTGAACAATGGGATCATCCTCTTATCAATATACCCAATGCCTGGCAGGTATTACATGATATTGATGCCAACAAAACATTTGGTGATCCCAATATCATCATTGCGTTGTTCGATTCAGGTATCGATGCTGCACATCCATCCTTTGCCGGCAATCTTTCAGATGGTACACCCAAAGTGTACCAGTTATTTGATTTCGGCAGCATGGTACCCAATAACAACAATGCCCTTACCGATCCGCTTGGGGGACACGGTACCTGTACCGCAGGAGCAGCTACCGGCAAAGCCAACGATCCTTCTTCTGTAGCAGGAGTGAATGATGGTACCGCAGGCATAGCGGGCAACTGTAAGGTGATCGGTGTGCGCAGAAGCGGTCCTGAATCAAGATATTCAGATGCCTATATATGGACCGCCGGTTTTGATCCGCATAGCGTTACAGCCGGTTTCCCAACACCTATTAACCCTGGCGCTGATATTATTTCCAACAGCTTTGGCGTAAGTGTGGGTAGCCCCATTTCAGGTTTGATGAAAGACACGTTCGATTTTCTGACCACTTATGGAAGAAATGGGAAGGGTGTATTGCTCTTCTTTTCTACCGGCAATACCATACCCAAAGTAGCATTTGATACTACCAATACAAGACCGTGGGCAGCTTATAAAAAGAACTTTGCCATTGGCGCTACTTCTATTGGTGACGATGGTGTTACGGAAAGCGCTACCAACTACAGCAATTTTGGCAATGCACTCGAATTCTGTGCCCTGAGTCATGACGAATATGTAGGCGGTGGTATTGTACACAACCCGCCGTTGCATTACGGCGCCATTGCTACAACGCGCAGAGGTACAGGAAATATGCCTGGTCGCCCTACGGTATCCACTTCATTAACTGCCAATGCCAATACAGGCAATACCACCCTTACACTGGCCTCAACAGCAGGTATAAGCGGCGGTACACAGGCCATAATGATCAACAACCCGGGCACTGCCGGCGCAGAAGGTAAATCCATTACTACTGTAAACAGTGCCACTCAGATCACTTTCAGCAGTAAAAATATTGATGGCGCTGCTGTAGCAACCAGTGGTCCTTTGTTCAATAACCATCCGTCCGGTGGAAATGTGTTTGCCTCTTCCGGCGATTATACCAATTGCATGGGCGGTACTTCCTACGCCACTCCCGTATGCGCCGGTGTAGCTGCACTGGTGCTTTCCGTTAACGCAGATCTTTCATGGATTGAAGTCCGGCAGATCATACGAAGCACCTGTTTAAAGGTGGATGCCAACAATACAGACGCAAATGGCAGATGGATCGATACAGCAGGTCGCATTTCCAGCGATCCCGGTTATACCGGTCCGTTCTTCAGCAAATGGTATGGCTACGGCCGTGTGGATGCCGCTGCGGCAGTAACTGCTGCCCGCGATTATACAGCACACAGCGATGTGCTGGTACGTGATAATCTTGCCGACGCCGGTACTGTACCATCAGCAGGCGCATTCTGGAACAGCCCTGATATATGGGTAAGGCAACACGACCCGGTTACAGATGGTGCTGCAGCTTTCCCTGCCGGTTATGCCAGCAACCCGCCACACCAGAATGCAGTACGCAATCAGAATAATTGGGTATATGTTCGTTTGAAAAATACTGGCACTATAGCCACCAATAATTTCTATGTGCGTATTTACATAGCACACTGGCCCGGTACCGAATTTGTTTTCCCCAACGACTTCATTCCTTCCAATAACCCGGGTGCACCGATCCCCTCACCCATGACGCCAGGCACCTACCTCATTGGAGAAACTTTGGTCAACTCACTAACCGCAGGCCCTGAATCCATCATCAGCATGCAATGGGATGCCGCCAAAGTGCCACCAGATACAGTAATGGTAAGTGGTACAACTGTACACTGGCATCCTTGCTTACTGGTACAGGTAACACCGTTTGATGGTCCGGCAGCAACCGGCAACCATGTGTGGGACAGCAATAACCTGGCACAAAAAAATATCACCATTGCAGATATGGGTGATAATAGTGTTACAGACAATGGTATTGGCTTCGTTATTGGTAACCAAAGCAATAAAAGCCGCGTTGTAGAGCTGGAAATAGATCGTGGTAAACTACCTAAAGGCGTACGGTTGTATATGCAGGTGATGAATAGCCGGTCTATGGATTGGCTCATCAAAAATCAGCAACAGGTCAACGTTCATAAAGAGCATACCAACTGCTGTTCATTAAAGGTGCTGGATGATACCAAAGCCATTCTGCATTGCGATGATGGCTCTGCCAACATTACACTTTCTCTCACCAGTAATTCGGTTATCAGCCTCTGCGGCTGTAAGTCATCAGACACTTATGGTTCTTATACAGTCAGCAAATACAGAGGCAAAAACGTGCTGTTGCTGGACAATGACACAAAAGTGCGTGTACCGGTTTTGCGCTCGGGCGCACAACTGATACCGGTAATATTAGGCTGTATTGTAGATGCCAAACCGCAATCTGGCAGTTATGATATTTCCATTAATCAATACGATGCCAACAATATTATTTCAGGCAGCTATGGCATTACATTAAAGTTTTAACCAACGCCGCAATAAAACCCTTTTTTATGAATATGGAATTTAAGATCACAGGTGTACTGCTGGAATCAGAATCCGGCAAACCCATTCCCGGTTTACCGGTAAGAGCGTATGACAAAGACTTTTTATACGACGATCTGCTGGGCAATGCTGTAAGCGACCAGGAAGGACGTTTTGAGATCAACTATGCAGGCAGCGATTTCAAAGAGCTTTTTGATAACCGTCCGGATATCTATTTCAAAATACTGGACACATCCGGCAAACGCGTAATACATACAACCGCCGATGCTGTACAATGGAATGCAGGTAAGGATGAATATTTTGAGATCAGGATACCGGTACACAAGCTGCCTGCAACAGATAAACTTATTAAACAGGATATCCGCTTTACCGATGCACAGGGCAAACAACGTACAACTTTCGAGATCGGCGATTCACTGATGTTGCAATTGAATGGCCTCACACCAGATCAGTCATTCGATATCAAACTGTACGATGACCAGCAAAAGAATATCTTTAATGTACAGATCGCTTCCAACCGTTTTGGTGTGATAGCCCCCACTGTATTGTGGCCTGACATTGGCATCGGTATTCCCGGTGAAGGCGGTCCTTATGCTTTTGAAACGCATGAAGAAGCCATGAAGGAAATAGGTGGCCGCAGTTTTTCGCTGGAGATATCAGAGAAAGGTAAAAAGATCGGCAGTACAGTATTCAGAATGGAGCCTGCTATTACACGTACAAGGCTTTATGCAGCCACAGCATCCGGTATATTACAAAGAGGTTTACTGCTGGGCAAAGATGAATTGCGTATACAGGGCGTTAACTTTCCTGCGGGTGAATTGATTGACATTTACCTGGTAAAACGCCGTAATGACTGGACAACCGGCAAACCCATTGTACCTGTTCAGCATGCAGATGGTTCACCGGTAATGATCACCATACAACTGGAAAAAGGACAGACAACTTTTAATACTGTATTGTGGAAACATGATGCTCTGCAAACCGGTAGTTACGATATCATTGCCCGTGTAACTGCAGAAAATGAATACCTGCGCAGGGAAATGATCTTCCGGGAAACAGATTTCGTATCCGAACGCTTTCTCACCAGCCTGGTAATACGGGATGATATTTTTCATTACAAACCCGTGCACATGGGTTGCGTAATGGCCATGCGCGATATTGCCGCTAAAATGCTATGGGGTGTTCCTGAAGAAGTGCAGTATACAAACAACTTTCCCAAAGGCACAGATGTTTGGGCTGCCCTTGATCCGGCAGGATTGATGCCCGGCGCCATTGGTAAAAAAGTAAAAATGTTTGTGGTACCTCATAAAACAGCCGCACAATGGACAGCAGACAGCAGCCTGGCAAGTGTACCAGGAACAGCTTCGCCTGAGATCATTACCAGTGCCAGTTGTGTAAATGCCAATGCCACATTGGTATGGTCAAACCCGCAACAGGCAGGTAAATATGACCTGGTGGTTGATTTTGGCAACAATGCACCCGATCCTGCTAATTTTGTCAGCGACCATTCATTTGATCCACCGGCCGACATGATTGATGGATACTTCAATGTAGGTTTCTACGTTACAGACGATCCATCTGTTGCAGGGCCTTTTCCGGTTGGACAGACAAGTTACAACGATCCTGCTGTAACTATCCCCGCTGCCGGTGTATGGGGCCCGGGTGGCGTTATTTATGGTAATACGCCCTCCGGTACATTAAGTCTTCCTATGGCGGCCGAAGTTCGTTATCCAGCTGATATGAACGGTGTAAACGTTCCTGTATCTGCCAGCAAACCCAACTACCCGCTGGTAGTTGTAATGCATGGCATGCATTCTACAGCAGACCCCAGCTACCTGGGGTACAATTACCTGCTCGATCATCTTGCCAGTCATGGATTCATTGCAGTAAGTATTGACTGCAACGCCATCAACGCCATTGGAGGAATGCAGGATACCAGAGGACATGCTATTCTGGAACATCTTTCTCTATTGCAGAGTAAAAATTCTTCACCGGGTTTGTTCAATGGTAAAATTGATATGAACAATATCGGTATCATGGGGCATTCACGTGGTGGTGACGGCGTGGTACAGGCTGAAATATATAACCAGGGTTTAGGACTTGGCTGGCACATCAAAGCCATTATACCACTGGCACCTACTGATTTCAGTGGTACAAGTCCTGCACCACTCAACCTTACCACCTCTACCCTGTTCTGCATTTATGGCAGCAACGATGGCGATGTATGGGGAGGCAGTAATCCTGCCACACAGTACACCGGTACCGGCTTCAGGTTTTACGATCGGGCTTCCATTGAAAAAGCCATGGTGTTTATATATGGCGCTACACACAATCGTTTCAACACACAGTGGGGTACTGAATCAAAGGTAGATGCATCATCACCCAAGGTTTTATCAGCCACACAACACCAGCAATTACTGAAAGGCTATATGACTGCTTGTTTGCAGGTACAGTTACAGGGCCGCTCCGAACAACTCGACTACCTGACCGGCGAACTGAGAATTCCGCAGGTATCATCTGTAGATGTACACAATCAATACAGAAAATCCGGCCATCTTACACTGGATGATTTTGAAAGCAACCCCTCACTTACACAAAATACATTAGGCGGTACTGTTAGCTTTGCCAATCTTGATGGCAGCCCGCAGGAAGATATTATGGGAACCATTGATCCCAACTCACCACACCAGACAAAAGGGTTACGCCTAAAATGGAATGCACTGACAGGTACTTACCAGTCACAAATCCCATTGAGTGGTAGTCAGCGTGATGTTTCAGCATTTAAATTTCTGAGCTTCCGTGTAAGCCAGAAAGTAGGATCTGCCGCCAATATAGCCAACCAGTTGCAGGATCTTCGTGTGCGCATCACCACGGCGGGCGGTGGCAGCTCCAGGGCTTTACGTGCTGGCTATTACAGCAGTATTCCTTATCCGTACAAGCCGGAATATATCAGCGCTTACGACAGCAGTGAAGGCCCCAATACCAAAGCTGCGCTCAAAACTATTCGTATTCCCTTGTATGGCTGGACTATCAAATGCCTGAATGTACCGATTGTAGATCTTACCAATGTAGAGTCGGTTACTTTTGAATTCAATTACAAACCAAGTGGTGAACTGGAAATTGACGACGTGGAATTTACTTCATAAACAATTACAAACAGCTTCTTATGGATATCAGAATAACATACGCCATTGATCCCAAACTGAATCATGATTGCGATAAGATACATATTGACAGTTATGAAATGCAGGAAGTGGTATTACCACCGGATCGGCAGGGTGTAAGACAAAAGGCCATTCACATTGTTGTGCATGGCCGCAACTTCAAAGCAGTAGCACAACCCCTACGTGTAATGGTAGGCAAAGAACAGGTACAGTTTTTACGCATTGCGCCTGATGAACGCAGTGTTGAAGGGATACTAACACACATACCCGAAGAGGGTGCCACTGTAGATATGATCCTGGGCGACCAGGATCATGCAAGACATCCGGCAACTTTTAAAAGGGAAATGTTGCGACGGATTAAATAACTACAAACTGTATTAAAGTACTACAACTGACAGGAACAGAGTTAATCACATTTTAAGCAAAAAAGGTTGTATATGAAAGCAGGATTCTTTTTCTTTGCTGTAAATCCTATTCCTTTGAAGGATGTATCCAAAGAAAAACCCTAGCTTTCGGACCTGTGAAAACCATTCTTGTCCGAAGTCCTCTGAAAAACATCCATTCCGGATGTTTTTCTTTTTTTATATGCTATGGGCTATTTCAGTACATCCAATATTTTGTACAACTTTTTTACAGCTTCACCGGCAGAGCCGTCATAATTGTTTACAATAATGGAGAAAATATACTGGCGACCATCCTTCGCCGTATGATACCCGGCAAATGCACGTGCGCCACCAATGGAACCACTTTTCATTTTCATGCCATTGTATTCAGGCAGTGCATTGTAAAAAGAATTGAACCAGGAACGTGTTTTTGCAAACTGCAATGCTTTTACTTCAGCATCAGCTGTTACCCGGTTCTGCGGAGAAAGGCCACTGCCATCCATAATATGAAGCGCGCTTTTTTCTATACCATTGCTATTCCAGAAATCTCTTATCAGTTCCACACCTTTATCAGTAGCACCGAAACCGTTTTTTTCGTAGGCTATCACTTTTGCAAATGCTTCTCCAAACAGGTTCACACTACGACGCAGAAACCAGTAGTTGATAGTATCAGCAGTAGGTGATAACAATTGTCCAAGTGTTTTTTTCATCACCGGCACTGGCCGCTTATTCGCAAGCATTTGAAGGTATAATGTAAACGATCCCGATACAGTAATGCCATCTTGTTTCAGTTGCTGTTCCAGTGCATACGCAAATTGCTGTGGAGCATTGGGCATAGCACCTGCTATAACAAAGGGAGAATCATTGGCTGATACAGGTACAGTACCTTGTGTAAATCCCTGCAGCCCATAAGGAGGCAGATAAATATAAGCATTGTCACCACTGCCCTTTTTACCGGTGGTTACCTGGTTCAGTAAAGCAGGTATCTGCAATACAGGAGCAGTTCCCACCAATACAGTACTATCTCCTTCCTTCTTTCCTGTTCTTATTCGCAGGTCATACTGGTTTTCACGCCAGTTGATACCCCATATACCAGCACCATAATAATTACCGATATCATCCCATATCCATCCGCCGGGTATTGGCTGAACAGAAAAAGCACAGTCGTTGATATATACATTGCCATCTATTCTGCGAATGCCATTATCACGCAGTATGCCTGCTATTTTACGCAATACCACTTCTTCTTTGGTTTCTGTCCAACGCCAGCTACCCAATGTAGGATCGCCATAGCCTGCAATATGCAGGTTACCTTTCAATACACTGCTGTCTATTACCCCATCGTAGCCGATAATGGTTTTAAAACGATACTCTTTTCCCAGCAATTCCAGGACAGCTACACTGGTAAAAAGCTTCTGTGTACTGGCTGCAGCAAGCCCGGTTTGCGAATTGTGCTCGTATACAGGTTTTCCTGTACGTGCATCCAGCACGGAAAAACCCAGTATGGCGTGCCGCATCTGTGCATCTGCTTCAAACAGGTTTACCGCTTTGCCCAATTGCGTTGCAACAGGTTGGGCCTTAACTGCTATGATACTCCACAACAGTGTGATCAATAAAACTAACCGGTTCATACACTAAAGATCTGCTTTTAAAAAATGATCAATCTTAGTAATATTCATGGAAATTATCCGATACCCGGCAGTAAAAATACTGTTTTAACTTTTCTCTTATTTATACGCTTGACCAGGCCGGAAAATGGCACCATCTTTGACAACGATCGTACCTGTGAATTAAAAAAATAAAAATTCATACCCTTATGAAAAACTTACTCAGGAGTACGCCAGTACTGCTTTTGACGCTATGCGTATATGTCATTGGCTGTAAAAAATCTGATACAGTCATTACCAATGAAACCCGTGAAAACCGGGAAAATCCCAACAACAATGTAGTAGAAACCCAGCCTGCTGTTCAGAAAGGAATTACAGTAGATGTGAACAGTAATATAGGCGGTTATATGGAAGCACTGCCTGCTTTGTATGACTCTACTACTAAAACCTACCCGTTAATTATTTTCATTCATGGCATCGGAGAATTGGGTAATGGTTCCTCCAATCTTGCAGCCGCCGCCAACAATGGTGTACCGGCACTGATCAAAAACAAAAAATTCCCCGCCAGTTTTACTGTAAATGGTAAAAGCTATTCATTCATCGTTATTTCACCGCAGTTCAAAGCATGGCCATCACCGGCTGATGTGAATACCATGGTGAATTATGCTATTTCCAAATACCGTATCGATACTACACGTATTTATGTAAGTGGTTTAAGTATGGGCGGAGGTGTGACCTGGGATTTTGGTGCAGCGTACGCCAGTCGCTTAGCCGCTATTGTGCCTATCTGCGGAGCTTCCTCTGAATCAGATACCAAGGCCAAACAAATTGTAAATGCTCACCTGCCTGTATGGGCATTCCACAATGAAGATGATCCTACAGTAAGTGTAAACAATTCCAAAGGCTGGATCAATAAACTCAATAGCTTCAGCGCCAATCCTGCACCCAAACTCACTTTATGGGCGAAAGGTGGTCACGATGCGTGGACCAAAGCCACCAATCCTGATACCAAAGAAAATAATATGAACATGTACGAGTGGATGCTGCAATACACCAGGGCAGCAGTAGCCAAGTAAACAATATTGCAGAAAAATAACGAAGTCTGAAGACAGCGTTCGGAAAACCGACCTTGCTGTTTTCAGACTTTCCAGTATCTGTTAATTACTTTGAAAACTCCAGTACTGCTTCTTGGTCGGGGTTATTCAGTCTGGTACTTTTCCGGTTTCCCCCTACCGTTACATGCATCAGGTTGATCTGTTTTTCGTATGTTTCGTACAGCAGCGTATTTACAATATTTATTTTGCGTGGGACAGACACATTACTTACCTGGAAATAGCTCCACACAGCATCATTCTCACGTTCAAAGCCTACATATTCCAGCGTTACGGGTTTACCATCCAGGCTGATGATCAACCTTTTTTTGATATAGCTGGTAACATCTTTGTCAAGCTCGCTTTTATGCTGCTGGCTGAAAAAATCCGCTTTACGGTGATATTGCTCTGAAAGCGCTTTTTCAAAATCATCGGTAAATATTTTACAGCTTATTTCCAGTGTTTTATCCTTCGCATTGTGGTTGATCTCTGTTACACTGATATACAGCGGGTGCGTTGCCGTTTTTACAGGCAAGGGAGGTATATTGCCCGCAGACAGGAAAATTGATAAAAAACAAGACCATTTATACAGGAGTAGTACCATTAAACATCAAAATTTTTCTATTACAAATCTCTTATTTATTTTGACATCATATCTGTCACATGCAGGATTTTACACTTTATTTTCAATTGGGGATAGAACATATCCTTACACCGGATGCTATGGACCATATTCTGTTCGTAGCAGCCCTTTGCCTGCGTTATCAGTGGCAGGACTGGAAAAAGGTAGTAATACTGGTTACCGCGTTCACTATTGGTCATTCGGTAACCCTGGCGCTCAGTGCGCTGGGCATTGTACAGTTTCCTTCGGCCTGGATCGAATTCCTGATCCCGCTTACCATTGCCGCCACCTGCATCAATAATCTGCTGCAGCGAAATACAGCAGGTACCCGCACCAATCATCTTCCGGTGATTTACTTTTTTGCCTTATTTTTTGGGTTGATCCACGGCTTGGCCTTTGCAGGTCAATTTCTGAGCCTGGAAGGGAAAGAAGGTCTGGTGACACATTTACTGGCTTTTAACCTGGGTATCGAAGCAGCACAATTACTGGTGGTACTGGTAATACTGTCGCTGTCACTGCTGGTTGTACGTGTCATCCGCTTGTCAAACCTTTGGTGGTTGCGGATAGCATCTGCAGTGATATTGATACTCTCCTTAGCCTGGGCGTATGATAGATTTCCTTATAATAAAACTACACACAATGAGAAAGCAGTTATTATTAGCTGCAGGCGGACTATTGGGATTGTTTAGTGGCTTACAGGCCCAGAACATTCAGAATAACCCCGGCTCCAATCATGGTAACAAATTTGAGCAACTGGGAATTATTCTGCCAACCCCCAATGAATATCGCACAGCCAGCGGTGCTCCCGGTCCTAAATACTGGCAGCAACGTTGCGATTATGATATTAAATGTGAGCTGGACGAAGTGAACCAGAAATTAACCGGTTCTGAACTGGTTACCTATTTCAACAATTCGCCCAACGAACTGACCTACCTATGGCTGCAGTTAGACGAAAATCAGCACAGCACGGTTAACAATGCCAATTATCAGACCAGCAACAGCATGCCCAGGCAACTGAATGCTGCTACGGTAGATAAAATGGAAGAAGCCAAGTCTGACAACGGCTATGGTTTCAACATTGTAAAGATTGCAGACATTACCGGTAAGCCACTGAAATACACCATCAATAAAACCATGATGCGTGTTGAACTGCCCGCGCCTTTAAAACCGGGTCAGAAATTCTCCTTTAATCTGAACTGGAATTACAAAATTGCCGACCGCATGAAATATGGTGGTCGTGGCGGATACGAATTTTTTCCTGAAGACGGCAACTACCTGTTCACCATGACACAATGGTACCCCCGTTTGTGTGTGTACAGTGACGTAGTAGGCTGGCAGAATCACCAGTTTACCGGTCGCGGTGAATTTGCGCTGACCTTTGGCAACTTCAAAGTGCAAATGACAGTACCGGCCGATCACGTAATCGGCGCTACCGGCGAATGCCAGAACTATGCAGCCGTATTATCACCCGCGCAATTGGGCCGCTGGGCAAAAGCACAAACTGCCAAAGATGTTGTTGAGATCGTAACACTGGATGAAGCTAAAAAAGCGGAAACGCAAAAAAGCAAGGCTAAAAAAACCTGGATTTTCAAAGCAGACAATGTACGCGACTTTGCCTGGGGTTCTTCACGCAAATTTGTAATGGACGCCATGCCTGCTTACGTAGAAGGGAAAAAGGTAATGTGCATGAGCTATTATGGTAAAGAAGCCTACAACCTGTATCGTAAATACTCAACCAAAGCAGTTGCACATACCATAAAAACATATTCCAAGTTCACCATTCCGTTCCCCTACCCTGTTGCACAGAGTGTAGAAGCATCCAATGGTATGGAATATCCCATGATCTGCTTCAACTATGGCCGCACAGAAAAAGACGGTACTTACAACGAAGCTACCAAATACGGCATGCTGGGTGTTGTTATTCACGAAGTAGGTCACAACTTCTTCCCTATGATCATCAACAGCGACGAACGTCAATGGAGCTGGATGGATGAAGGCCTCAACTCTTTTGTAGAATACCTGACCGAAGAGTTATGGGACAACAAATTCCCTGTACGTGGTAAAGGACCAGCCTGGGCAATTGTTGACTACATGAAGCTGCCCAAAAACCAGTTGGAGCCTATTATGTCCAATTCAGAGAACATTATTGGCTTTGGTCCCAACGCATACACTAAACCCGCTACTGGTTTAAATATATTGCGTGAAACCATTATGGGTCGCGAGCTGTTTGATTATTCCTTCAAAGAATATGCAAGACGATGGGCTTTCAAACATCCTGAACCTGCCGACTTCTTCCGTACTATGGAAGACGCATCCGGTGAAGATCTTGACTGGTTCTGGAGAGGTTGGTTCTTTGGTACAGATGCCTGTGATATTGCGCTGGACAGCGTTAAATACTTTGTAGCTGATATAAACGCAACTCCTGCTCAACGCGATACTACTGTAATGCGTGGCGTAGACAAACCCATGGGCAGCCTGTATAATACTGATATATCCAAAACCCGCAACGCAGAAGATAAAAAGATCACTTTTGAAGTAGACGCAGATACTACACTGCGCGATTTCTACTGGAGATATGCCCGCGGACTGGAAGCATACGACTCCAGCAAAGCCCCTGTCAAAATAAGCATGGGTAGCGACGCTGCAGATGATGCAACCAAACAGAAAGTAGCCGGCAAACATTTTTATGAACTGAGCTTCAGCAATAAGGGCGGACTTGTAATGCCCATCATCATTGAATGGACATACAAAGACGGTTCAAAAGAAGTAACACGCATTCCTGCACAGGTATGGCGTTTGAACGAGCAGAAAGTGGTACAAACCTTTATGAAAGATAAAGAAGTGGCCTCTATCAAACTCGATCCCTATCGTGAAACTGCTGATATTGATGAAAGCAACAACGGGTGGGGCACTATAGCAGCACCTTCCAAATTCACGCTGTTCAAACAAAGACAACAGGCACGTGGCCAGTCAACGGGTTCTAACCCGATGCAGAAAGCAGAAGAAAAAAAGAAAGGATTCTAATAAACAGGTCCACTAACATTAAAAAAGTGCGAATGAATTATTCATTCGCACTTTTTTAATATATCCGGTAAACAAAAACAATTAAACATTTTAGATAGTGTCATAACGATCAGTCACAACCATCATATTAGTTTAGTGACATGAACGCAAACACATAGTCATTAAGGCAACAATAACCGGTATCCAGAAAAAAAGCATCGTATTTCTCATAATAAGATCAGTTTAAGGTGGTGAAACATTATGTCTGCGCACTTGTATCCTGCGGTCCTTCACCGGTATTTTCAGAAGCTGTCCTTTTACGTCCCGCCTCTTTCAATGCCCGGTCAATGATCCATTCCAGTTGACCGTTTACACTGCGAAACTCATCTGCAGCCCATTTTTCCAGGGCTTTGAACGAGTCTTCGTCCAACCGCAGTACAAAATTTTTCTTTGAACTCACACGCTGTATTTTTTTAATACTCCCTATTTCAATTGAACAGAGACCTCTTTAAATTCACCAATAGCCGATTCCAGTGCGGCGATCCGCTGTGAACCGATAAACACTTTTTTGCCATTCTGCAATATCAGTTGTATACCCTTGCCTCCATCTGTATTATACACTTTGCCATATTCTTTGGAGACATGATAACCAAAATTCATCAAAGTATACTTTCGTACAATCACCTCCTGTATCTCAGACCAGGCAATAACATTATAACTTCTGAAAAAAGGTCTCCACCGGTAAAATATGCCGGCATCTGTTACATGCGTTTCCAGACAGGTATAATAGAATAAAGACAGGTTGATCAAATGTATACCACTTACTATTCCCAACGCATTCAGTACGCCCGGCTTTCCTTTTCTGAGATCATCCAAACCCAGTACCAGCAATAAAACAAGGCTGCCAACAGCACTGAAGAAAATAAGCGTCCATAGCCATGCCTGCCTGAACTGCTGCCTTTCTTTAAACGCTATAGTACCTGTAAGCTTATTACGTGCCATGATATTGCTATTGATACAATGTACCCGTATTCAAAATAGGTTGAGCACCTCTTTCGCCGCATAATACCACCATCAGGTTGCTTACCATAGCTGCTTTCTTTTCTTCGTCCAGTTGCACAATGGCTTTTTTGGATAACTGCTCCAATGCCAGTTCCACCATTCCTACAGCTCCTTCTACAATCTTGATACGCGCAGCAACAATGGCAGTAGCCTGTTGACGCTGCAACATAGCACCCGCAATTTCAGCTGCGTATGCAAGGTGACTGATGCGTGCTTCTTTGACAATGATACCGGCAGGGGCCAAACGCTCATTCAATTCTTTTTCCAGTAATTCATTTACCTGCTCACCACCATCGCGTAGGGTAATGACCGCATTTTCATCTTCCATGTGGTCATAAGGACAACTGGTAGCCAGGTGACGAATAGCTGCCTCGCTCTGGATTTTTACATAATGGTCGTAATCCGCTACTTCAAATGCAGCTTTGTAAGTATCATGTACCTGCCATACAATCACAGCAGCAATTTCAATAGGGTTACCCATTTTATCATTCACCTTCAGTTTTGAACTTTCCAGGTTCTGTGCACGCAGGCTTATTTTATTCGTTACAAAAAAGGGATTCACCCACAGTAGCCCGTTTTCCTTTACGGTACCAATATATTTTCCGAAAAACACGCATACCCGTGAATGATTGGGATTGACCACCATAACACCCTTAAAAAGGAAGATACAGCCCAGTATCAGTAAAATACCGGCCACAACACCCAATACACCCGTGTATTGTATGGTAAATAACAATATAAAACCGCCAATAAAGCCAAGGATGGCAAGCGACAGGGCAAGATAGCCGGAGAGGGGTTTAAAGACTTTTTCCATATGCTTAGTTTTAAATGATATCATTTTGATATCAAAAATACATCATGCATTTAAAACTTCAAAGTCCAACTGTATATATGGAAAAATAAACCCCTAGAAGGTGTTGCTACCCGCCAACCGGTAATCATTACCAGGTAGTACTAAAACAAAAGCAGCAGGGAAATTCCCTGCTGCTTTTTATGTATCGATTTCTTATTCAATCCTTTATCTACCCACCGGTGCTTCCGTCACGAACCCGCACTTTCTTTTTACCACCATTTTTCTTTTCAAAATCTTCAATCTCTTTGGGTTTGGGGGTAGCCTTCTTTTCTGTTACTGTTGCTGCGGCAGCCTTACCATCACCTTCCAGTTTACCCAAAGTATAGGTTTCAGAACGCAGCAACTGACCAGTTTCAGGGTCAAAATATTTCCAGGTGCCGTGTTTAATAGCCGCCCCTTCATTTTTGATAACCACTTTACGATAGCTATCCAGTTTATCCAGGTCCTCAATTTCAATAGTATCGTATTGTTTATCAGGATTTAAGGCTTTCCAGCTCTGCACCAGTCGTACGTCACCATGCATGGTAAAATACTGGCAAATGCCGTCTTTAAAACCCCATTTGTAATGCTCAATCCCTACCAGGTCGCCGGGCAGGCTAAACAACTTCCACTCCCCTTCCTTACGATCATTTTTATAATAGCCTTCCTCTTCATAGCCGGGTTCACCACGCACCTGGTCGTAATGATTCAACCAGGGACCTTGTTTCATTCCCTGCATATCAAGACGGTTCAGGGTGTCGCCCCGCACGCTGATTTTATAGCTTTTCCATTGGCCGTAGCCCTGTACAGACATCATTAACAAACCAAACAATAAACAACGCATGACAAAACAGGCTTTAGATTCAGTAAAAGTTACAATAATAACGCCAATTGCCCTGTTTCATTGCTGTTATCCTGCTAAGGTTTTACTAATTGCAGGCAGCAGAACAGCAATTATGCGGATTTAATCTTTATATTGAAAAAAATAACTGAACTGCGTGTTATACATGAAGACCTCCCTGCTGCTGTTGCTGTTGTTATCAATAGGATATTCCGGTTCTTGTCAGAAAAAAACCATTGCACAAATAAAAACTGATATCGAGAACGCCGGCAATTCTCCCCTGTATGTAAAAGATGTATTGAAAAAGAAATTTGTACTGGATACAGTACCGGTAGCACGCACCACTCATTTCCGTGGTCTGGCCGATAGCCTGGCTTTTCACGGTAAAGCAGGTAAAGTATATGGTCCTTTTAATAATGGTAAAATACTGATACAGATCCTGGCTAAGCTGCCCAACAAGTTCAACCACATGGGACAGATATTCCTGGATACTTCTTTTTACAGCAGAAAGATGGCCGACTCTATTGCAAACAGTATTATTACAAAGATCAAAGACGGTTCTTCTACTTTTGAAAGGATGGCAAAACTGTACTCTATGGGAGGAGAAGCTGAAACACAGGGTGATCTGGGCTGGATTGCCACCGGGGCTGTTGTACCTGTGATAGAAGCTGAACTAAACCGTCATAAAAAAGGCGATGTATTCAAAGTATGGACTTCAGCAGGAGTTCATATTATCCGCAAGACCGACGAACCGAAACAGATGGATGGATTTGCGCTGATGATGCGGGTATTTCTTTAATGCTGAATGCAAAATACATGTTACAGGTTTAAGTGATAGGTTGTAAGTAAAAGGCAGGAATACCTATTGACCATTCACTACTCGCCACTAACAACTCATCTCCTCACCCGATCAAGGCCCTTACTGCCAGTTCATACCCTTTCATTCCTAACCCGATAATGCTTCCCTTTGCCTTGGCTGATACATGAGATATTTTGCGGAACTCTTCACGCGCATGCACATTGGAGATATGCACTTCCACTACCGGTGCTTTTATAGCAGCGATGGCATCGCCAATAGCCACAGAAGTATGGGTATAACCACCGGGATTCATCACAATACCATCCGATTCAAAACCTGCCCGTTGCAATTCATTGATCAGCTCACCTTCCACATTGCTCTGGAAATACGTAAAACTGATCTCCGGGAACTGCTGTTGCAATTGCTGAAAATAGTCTTCAAAAGACTGGTTGCCATAAATACCAGGCTCGCGTTTGCCGAGCAGGTTCAGGTTAGGACCGTTGATAATGGAGATTTTCATATTACAAAACAAGCGATTTTTACCATTAATGAGCCAATCTGCAGTAAAATTCAATAAAAAAGCCCTGCATAAAACAGGGCTATGCTTTTAAAATAATAACAGGCGTTATTATTTACATTCATAATAATAGAACCTGGTATAAATATTCAGAATTTGGCCGGTAGGAATATATTTGTCTACTGCAACACTTTTAACAGGCCTCTTTTTACTGTCAAATTCATAGGTTATATTCAACTCCTCCTCATTGACTGAGGATAAAATGGTCTTGGCAAGGTATGGGCTCTGGTACAAAATATCGGAAATTGGTAATACATCTTCCATACCCAGCATATTAAATGAATTGATCAAACCCAATACTGTAAAGGGGCTCAGTACATCCGTATAGGTCAATACAACATTACCATCTGCAACCCCGGTGTTGGTAAACGCATCCAGTTTTTGCACATTCTTCTTTGCATCCAGTGTCAGCATAAAATACCGGAATCTTTTCCAGGAACCGTTATCGTTATAATAGCTGGTAAGTTTTAACGGAATGGTATCAAAATTATAATCCAGTGTAGTTCTTGAAGTTTCCCATTCAGCAGAAACCGGTTTACCGGCAGTATTATTGGTATAGAAAGCATTATAATCATACGCAGTCACATTAATAAGCGCCTTGCTGGAGGCATCATAGCTGACAGTAAAAGTGTCTTTGTAAATACTATCTATTACCATAGCAACACGGTTCAGCGTATCGTACTTAATAAGAAAAACGGTATCACCGTTGTTAACACCGGTTGTACCCTGCACTATACGTGTAAGTCTGTTACAGGACGAAGTATTGCTGACACCATCTATTTCACCGGTAATATCTTTCTGACAGGAAATAAAAAGAACAATAGCAGAAATTGCCACAAACAATTTTCTCATAACACGGGAAAGGGGTTAAGGGTCTATGCAAAAAAGCCTGGGCAGGATTAAAAAAGCCCTGAAACAGGGCTTTTTTATATCTAGTTGGAGTGTTCTTTTATCAACGCTATAAAGTCGTCAAACAGGTAGCGGCTATCGTGCGGACCGGGCGTACTTTCCGGGTGATACTGCACTGAGAATGCAGGTTTATCTTTCAACCGGATACCTTCAATAGAATCATCGTTCAGGTTCACATGCGTTATTTCCACATGCGTAGCCTTTTTCACAGATTCAGGGTCCACACCAAAACCGTGGTTCTGTGTAGTAATCTCACAGCGACCGGTTACCAGGTTTTTTACCGGGTGGTTCAGTCCGCGGTGACCGTGGTGCATTTTGAAAGTAGTGATATCATTGGCCAGCGCCAGCAACTGGTGTCCCAGACAGATACCGAAAGTAGGCTTATTCTCTTTCAGCACATCCTTAACAGTGTTGATGGCATAATCCATAGCTGCGGGATCGCCGGGGCCATTAGATATAAAATAACCATTGGGATTGAATTGCTTCAGATCAGCCAGGGTTGATTTTGCAGGGAATACTTTTACATACGCACCTCTTTCCACCATACATTGCAGAATGTGCTGTTTGGTACCGTAGTCCAGTACAGCAATACGTACGGAAGAGTTGACATCGCCCAGTGTATAGGCTTCGGGGGTACTTACCTTGCTGGCCAGTTCCAGGCCATCCATATTGGGCACTTTTGCCAGTTCTTTTTTCAGTTGCTCTGCATCCAGTATTTCAGAAGAAATGATACAGTTCATAGCACCCTGCTGGCGCACGTGTGTGACCAGTGCACGTGTATCCACCCCTTCGATACAAACAATGTTGTTATCGATCAGGTACTGATCCAGCGAACCGTTGGCCAGCTTACGGGAGTATTGCTCTTCCAGGTTGCGGCCGATCATTCCACGGATCTTTACATTGCCTGATTCAACCTCATTGTCTTTTACCCCGTAGTTACCTATGTGCACACTGTTCATAATAACAATCTGCCCATAGTAGCTGGGATCTGTAAAAACTTCCTGGTAGCCTGTCATACCGGTATTAAAACAAATTTCACCGGTAGTAGTACCAATCTTACCAAAAGCATAACCATGATGTACTGAACCATCTGCCAGCACAAGTACGGCAGGTTTCTGAAGCGGATTTGACATGTTATCTAGAGAAATTTTGCAAAGAAAACCAATTATTTAATGTGTTGACGGTTAATTTGTTCACAAAGTGGCATAAAAAAAGCAAGACCCATAAAAAGTCTTGCTTTTAATATCGAAACCATTTTCATGATTATTCAGCGGCTTTAGTTTCTGTTTCAGCAGCATCAGTTCCCTCAGCTTTTCCGGCACCGGCTTTTTTAGTACCAGCAGCAGTACGGCTACGACGGGTTTTCTTAGCAGCTTCTTTTACTTCACCTTTGCCTTTACCGTAAACTTCGTTGAAGTCTACCAGTTCAATCAGACCCATTTCAGCATTGTCACCCTGGCGAATGCCGAGTTTAATAATGCGGGTATAACCACCAGGACGACCACCTACTTTCTCAGCAATAGTGCTGAACAGTTCAGTAACAGCAGCTTTGTCCTGCAGATAGCTGAACACAACCCTGCGCTGGTGAGTAGTGTTTTCTTTTCCTTTGGTAATCAGTGGTTCAATGTACGTACGCAGTGCTTTGGCTTTTGCCAGGGTAGTTACGATACGTTTGTGGTCAATCAATTCGCAGGCCAGGTTGCTCAACAGGGCTTTCCTGTGAGAGGCAGTTCTGCCAAGATTGTTGATTTTGTCTCCGTGACGCATGACATTTGTTTTTACAGCTACACCGTGTCAGGAATTGCAGCTTAATTTAAAAATGAGGCGCAATTTTGAAAATTTGAGATTTCTCAAAAATTACTTGCCTATGAATCGGAAATCAGATGATTTGAAGTTTTAACGGATCGCAACCCATTTTTAAATTTTCAAATCATCTAATTTTCAAGTTATTTAAAGTTCTTCTTTATCCAGTCCCAGTTTGCTCAGGTCCATACCGAAGTGTAAGCCTCTTTCAGCCAGTACCTGCTCAATTTCAGCAAGTGATTTCTGACCGAAGTTGCGGAACTTCATCAGGTCTTCCTGTTCGTACTGTACCAGTTCGCTTAAGCTGTTGATCTTCGCTGCTTTCAGACAGTTGAAGGCACGTACTGAAAGATCCAGATCTTCCAGAGGTGTTTTCAGAATCTTACGCAGTTGCAGCATCTGCTCATCTACCACATCTTCTTTCTTATCTTCTTTGTTATCGAAAGTGATGTTTTCGTCGGTAATGATCATCAGGTGCTGGATCAGGATACGGCTGGCCTGTTTCACTGCTTCTTCAGGATGAATGGTACCATCGGTAGCCACATCCATGATCAGTTTTTCGTAGTCAGTACGCTGTTCAACACGGGTGTTTTCAATAGCGTATTTTACGTTTTTGATCGGTGTGAAGATAGAGTCGGTAGGGATGTAACCAAATGGAGCATCTTTTACCTTGTTATCTTCTGCAGGCACATAACCACGGCCTTTTGATACAGTCAGCTCGATATCCAGTTTAGCGCTGGTATCCAGTGTACAGATCAGCAGGTCAGGGTTCATGATCTCAAAGCTCTGAGTAGCTTCTCCGATCATGCCAGAGGTGAATTCTGCTTTATTCTTAATGCTGAGGGAGATCTTCTCCTGGCTCAGTTCATGATCCACTTTCTTTTTGAAACGAACCTGTTTCAGGTTCAGGATGATTTCCAGTACATCTTCAGTAATACCCTTGATGGTAGCAAACTCGTGGTCTACTCCTTCAATGCGGATACCGATGATAGCATAGCCTTCCAGTGAACTCAGTAAAACCCTGCGCAGTGCATTACCGATGGTAACACCAAAACCGGGTTCCAACGGGCGAAACTCGAATTGAGCTTCAAATTCCGTTGCTTTCTGTAAAACAATTTTGTCAGGCTTTTGGAAATTTAAAATGGCCATATTTTACAATTTCAGTTTTTATTAGTTTATCGGCTCCAACCACTTAGGTCAGCGCCTGTTGCGTCGCACACTTGAAGTTCAAGTCTCTAATCAGCAGCTCAGGTTCAGTCAGCACTTATCTTCTTTGTCTTACGCCTCTGTATCGTTGTACCTTAAAACCCTGTACTATTACTTAGAATACAACTCAACAATCAACTGCTCCTTAATGTTCTCAGGAACACTTTCACGCTCAGGATAAGCTACAAAAGTACCTTTCATATCACCTTCATTCCAGTCTAACCAACTGAATTTAGCATTTTTACCGCGGAACTGGCTGGTAATAGAAGCATTTGCCTGGTCTTTTTCTTTGATACCAACAATATCGCCGGGTTTCAGTTGAAAAGAAGGGATGTTTACTACTTCACCATTTACAGTAACGTGTTTGTGGGAAACTAACTGACGTGCACCGGGACGGGATGCTGCCAGACCTAAGCGGTAAACAGTATTGTCCAGACGGGCTTCCAGTAATTTGATCAGGTTCTCACCGGTTACGCCTTTAATACGCGCAGCCTCATCGAAAGTTTTACGGAATTGTTTCTCCAACACACCGTAAGTATATTTTGCTTTCTGTTTTTCTTTCAACTGAAGGGCATACTCTCCGGGAGCTTTACGTTTTTTAGAAGGACCGTGCTGACCGGGAGGATTGCTGTTTTTGCTCAGGTATTTGCCATTTCCTAAAATAGGCTCACCGAAAATGCGACAGATTCTTGTTTTTGGGCCTGTATAACGTGCCATAGTCTTGTTTTGTGATTTTTTAGTGACGGTGAACGATCTGTAAAAATCTAAAATTAATCGAACACCCGGTTATAAAATAAAACCTGAAGTCAGAAGTCTGAGGTCCGGAAGCTGTTGTTTTTTTCAGGCTTCGTACTTCAGACTTAATACTTCGTATGTATTAAACTCTTCTTTTCTTGGGAGGACGGCAACCGTTGTGAGGTAACGGAGTTACGTCTTTGATCTGTACCACTTCAATACCGCTCTGAGACAGGCTGCGGATAGCACCTTCACGACCGGCACCGGGACCTTTTACATACACATCAACTTTCTTCACACCTGCATCAAAGGCAGTTTTAGAAGCGTCAGCAGAAGCCATCTGGGCTGCATAAGGAGTGTTCTTTTTAGAACCTCTAAAACCCATTTTACCGGCACTGCTCCAGGAAATGATCTGGCCGTGTTTGTTGGTGATACTGATAATAAGATTGTTGAAGGTAGCTGAAATATGGGCATCGCCGTAAGCGTCCACTTTCACGATCCTTTTTTTGGCCGCAGCTTTCGCGCTGTTCTGGGCCTTTTGTGCTTTTGCCATAACTGAAAAAAGGTAATCTGTAATTTATAAAAATGCCCGGACATATTTTCCGGGATAGAATCAACCCTCCTGCTGACTTACGAAGCGATCCGGCGCTGATTCTTAATTTGTAAGTCGGTATAAAAGAAAACCAGATATCCGCCGGTGGCGGATATCTGGTCACTAATATTACTATTTTTTAGCGGCTTTCTTTTTACCTGCAACAGTTTTACGTTTTCCTTTACGCGTACGGCTATTGGTACGTGTACGTTGTCCGCGAACGGGCAAACCTTTACGGTGACGCAAACCGCGGTAGCAGGCAATATCCAGCAAACGCTTGATGCTCATTTGTACTTCTGAACGCAACTGACCTTCTACCTTAAACTCATTGGTAATAATGTTACGGATAGCATTCAGTTCGTCATCATTCCACTGATTAACTTTTTTATCCAGGTTAATACCTGCTTGTGTCAGGATATACTGGGCAGTGGAACGGCCGATACCATAAATATAGGTTAAGCCAATTTCACCTCTTTTACTTTTTGGTAAGTCTACACCGGCAATACGAGCCATATTCGATTTCTGATTTTGATATTTACGATTTTTATATTGCTGCAGCTGTCGGCAATCAAGTACCAACTGCGTGCACTGCAACTATCCCTGACGCTGTTTGTAGCGGGGATTCTTTTTGTTAATTACGTACAGCCTGCCTTTTCTCCTCACAATCTTGCAATCTGCACTGCGTTTTTTAATAGATGCGCGAACCTTCATGATTATAAATTTTTAACTGTTCTTAGACTTACTTGTAAGATATAATTACTTATACCTGAATATGATCCTTCCTCTTGACAAATCGTACGGGCTCATCTCCACACCTACTTTGTCGCCCGGCAAAATCCTGATGTAATTCATCCGCATTTTCCCGGATATGGTAGCCAGAATTTCGTGACCATTTTCCAGCTTCACCTTGAACATTGCGTTCGACAAGGCTTCTAAAATAACTCCATCCTGTTTAATTAACGGTTGTTTGCCCATATTACTTTAAGGAGCGCAAAGGTAATATAATCACAACACAAATAATAAAAAAAAGGGACAATTTTTCCCAATCATGTGGAAAAACCGTCCTTTAAAGATGTAAAATTAAGCCTTTTAGCTGCTTTTCAGGCTGTTCAGGCTATCGCTTTTTAAGTTCAAATACCGGCTGGCTTTGACTTTTATAAAAATTAATTATTGATTATCAATTAATTAAATTTAATTTCAGTTACGCAGGATTCAATTCTACCTTGGTCATCTGGTAATAATGATTCTGCAGCTCATGTACATGAATAGGATGATGCAAATACCGGTGATCTTCACGCCACCATATCTCAAACTGGTTAAAATTTCCCTTCTGAGGGGTCAGCACCCTGAATGAATCTTTCATGTATTTCACAGATCCATCCGGATTGTCGTGGCGGGTAAAGCCCAGTTTCAGCATTTGTTCATCACTCAATGGAATCGGGTACAGATGATCCGGGGTAAACCAGAATTCCTGCACACTGGTTTCTACACATACTTCCTTGTCTTCGCGGTTCAGCTCTTTAACGATTCCTTCCCATTGCTGGCCTTCGTATTCGGCCATTACGATGTCTCCCGGTTGTAATTCTGAAAGTTTGATCATACGGCATTCGTTTTAGTGTACTTGTAATTTACAAAAAACAAGTCACCACAAAAAATAAGATGCCGGGACTGAATCCGTGATCTGCTTTTTTAACACCCAGACAACCATCCAGGCTTATTAAGCCTTGGTAAGCGCATCCACCTGGCTGGAAATAAATGTCAGCTCTTCTTTTGACAGTTGTACCGCAGCAGCTTTTGCATTTTGCACGGCCTGTTCCGCATTGCGCGCACCTGCCAGGGCAATGGTAATACCGGGTTGCTCAATGGTCCAGCGAAGTACCAACTGTGCCAGTGATGCATTTTTAGAGGCTGCCAGTGGTTTCAGGGTTTCCAGGAATGTATTGGTGCGCCTGATATTCTCTTCTGTATAAAAACGATTGCCTTCACGCGTATCGCCTTCATTGAACTGGTATCCGGGTTTTATTTTGCCGGTCAGCAGTCCACGCTGTAATGGGCTGTAGGCAATGATGGATTTTTTATGCTCCAAAGCGTAAGGCACCAGGTCTTTCTCAATATCACGCAACAACATGCTGTACGGAACCTGGTCTGATGCCAGGCTGATGGTGTTAGCCGCTTCCTTCATCAGGTCTACCGAATAGTTACATACACCCGCTGCACGGATCTTTCCCTGTTCCTGCAAACGCAGTAAAGCCTCCATCGTTTCTGATACAGGTGTAGAACCATCTGCCCAATGGATCTGGAACAGATCTATATAATCGGTCTTTAACCGCCGCAGACAATCTTCACACTCCTTTATCACGCTTTCGCGGGATGCAAGTTTGTACACATCTATATCATTACCTGCATTATCTTTACTTTTGAAAAAGAACTCGCCTTCTTTTACATCCCAGCGCAAACCGAATTTGGTCAGCAGTTGTACTTTATCGCGCGGAATATCCTGGATAGCTTCGGCCACAATTTCCTCACTCAATCCCTGGCCGTATGCCGGAGCAGTATCTATTGAAGTAACGCCTTCGTCATAAGAAGCTTTAATTGCCTTGATGGCATCATTGCGGTCTGCACCGCCCCACATCCATCCGCCAATAGCCCATGCACCAAATGTAATTACAGAAGCCTTTACCGATGATTCACCTAATTGCCTGTATTCCATAGTATATTTTTTTGCAGGCCAAAGGTAAGGTCTTAATGTGCGGATTTGCGCAAGTTATCAGGAATTAGGTTGTAGCGGTTAGCTATGAATTGCTGAAGAGGTAAGATGGCTGGATAGTTTGATTGTTGGGATACCGATGCCGGAACACATAACCCGCAACACGCTCTCACGACTTACGATCTCTTCTTATAATTGATCACTGCCCAGGTATTCAGTATTACTGCAAACAGCAAAATAATTCCCAGGCGACCCGCTATATCTCTTAACCCACTCCCCTTCAGTATCACCATTCGCATCACTTCTATAAAATAGGTTACAGGATTCAGCCGTGTGATCACCTGTGCCCATACCGGCATACTATCAATGGATGTGTACAATCCGCTCAGCAGGATAAAGATCATCATCAGGAAAAAAGAGAGCAGCATGGCCTGTTGTTGTGTTCCGGTGTAGGTAGAGATCAGCAGACCAAGTCCTAATACTGCCAGCAGGTATACAGCAGCAAAACAATAAATGACCAGTATACTGCCTGCCGGCACAATACCATACGCAATACGCGATAACAACAAACCGATACTAAGGATCACTAAACCCAGCACCCAGAAAGGCACCAGTTTCCCGATAATAAAATGATATTTCTTTACCGGTGTTACATTGATCTGTTCAATAGTACCGATCTCCTTTTCCCGCACAATATTCAACGACGCCAGGAAAGAACCTACCATAGTAACCAATACCACTAATATACCCGGTACCATAAAATACTTATAGTTCATCAATGGATTGAACCAGTTGGAAGTAGTAACCTCGATAGTTGTTTCAGGGCTGAACCGTGGTAATTGTATCCATTCTAAACGTATTTCGCGGTTAAAATCCTGGATAATACTACGCAGGTAAGCACTTCCCAGTCCCGCCTTTACACCATTAATGGCATTTACAGCCATAAATAAAGTGGCTTCATCTTCTTTTACTACGGTACGTTCAAAAAAAGCAGGTATTTCCAGTACAATATCAGCATTATCGGTCTCTACCTGTTGCAATGCATCGTTGTATGAAACAGCATAATGCTGTAGTTTAAAATAACCAGAGGATGTTACTTTCGATAACAGTTTTTGTGAATATGCAGAATGATCATGATCTACCACGCTGAGCTTAATATTCTTTATTTCATAGTCCGCAGCCCATGGTAATATGATCAGTTGCATAATGGGCATCATGAAAATAATGCGCAGAATGGCCGGGTCTCGAAATACCTGCCTGAACTCTTTCTGTAATAAAAATTTCAGCGTTCTCATGCCAGGCGGATTTTAAATTTTTTAATACTGAGCACCAGCAGAAATAACATCATACCGGCAAGCACCAGTGTTTCTTTCCACACCGCCGCCAGTCCCAGCCCTTTAATCATTACCGATTTTACGATGGAATAGAACCATTTGGCCGGTACTATATTGGAAATGATCCGCAGCGGCAATGGCATGTTCTCTATGGGAAACATAAATCCACTCAACATCACCGTAGGCAAAAACATCCCGGTCAGAGAAATGAACATGGCTGTTTGCTGCGAATCTGTAGATGACGAGATGAGCAATCCGAAAGCAAGACAGGTTAATATGAACAAAGTACTTTCTCCAAATAACAACAACAGGCTTCCATTCACAGGAACTTCCAATACAAATACGCTCAGCAGTAATATGCTTGTTACATTCAGTATTGACAGCAACAGGTAAGGAACTGCCTTTGCCACTACAATTTTCAACGGCTGCACCGGCGATACCAACATCACCTCCATAGTGCCCATTTCTTTTTCACGCACAATAGTAATAGCCGTCATCATTGTACAGATCAGCATCAGCACCATAGCCATTACGCCCGGTACAAAATTGTAAGCACCTTTCAACTGCGGATTGTACAACATGCGTATTTCCGTATTGATGGTATAGGGTAACCGTTTGTTGTTGGTAATACGATCCTGGTAATCTAATACAATAGCCGTGGCATAATTGGTAAGCGTATTGGCAGTATTGGGGTCAGAGGCATCGGCAATCAACTGAACCTGCGCTTTATTGAAATGTTGCAGATCATTGTAAAACCCGGCAGGAAACACCACTACCATTTTGATGGTACCGGCTTTAAAAACACGTTCGATATCCTGTTGTGTATGCAATTTCTCCGTATTAAAATAACGGCTGGCAGCTATCTGTTCTGTCAACGCGTTGGTAGCAATATCATTGGAGTAATCCAGTACCGCTATCTGTGAGTTTTTAACTTCATTGGTCAGGGCAAAACCAAAGATGATGATCTGTACTATCGGCATACCCAACAGTATAAACAACGTTCGCCGGTCACGCAGAATGTGATGGAATTCTTTTTTGACAAATGAAATGAATTGTTTCATAAATGCTTGTTACGCGTTTCGGGTTGCTGTTTACAACAATTAAACTATCTAACCACCACCCTACCCTTCATTTATACATTTTCAAATTCTCAAACAGACCAATCAGTCAGCACTTCTCGTTGCCTTCCTGGCCAGTTTCAGAAAAACCTCGTCCATAGAAGTTGCATTGAACTGTTGTTTTAGTGCTTTGGGAGAGTCCAGTGCATCAATACGTCCGTCTACCATTACCGATACACGGTTGCAGTACTCCGCTTCATCCATATAGTGCGTGGTTACAAATACCGTGATGCCTGTTTCAGCAGCCTGGTAGATCATATTCCAGAACTCACGCCGGGTAACAGGATCTACACCTCCTGTTGGTTCATCCAGGAATACAATATCCGGCTCATGAAAAACCGCTACGGAAAAAGCCAGCTTCTGTTTCCAGCCAAGCGGCAGTGATCTTACCAGTTTATTGGCTTCCGGTTCCAGGCGCAATTGCTCCAGTAGTACAGCAGTTTTTTCTTTGATGAACGCATCACTTTTACCATAAATACCTGCATAAAAACGGATATTCTCTTTTACGGTAAGATCTTCATACAGGGAAAACTTCTGGCTCATGTACCCGATACTGCGTTTGATCTGTTCTGTCTGGCTATACACATCAAAACCGGCAACTGTGGCTTTTCCGCTGGTTGGTTTGGACAATCCGCAAAGCATACGCATGGCAGTAGTTTTACCCGCACCATTGGCACCCAAAAAGCCAAAGATCTCGCCTTTATGTACCTGGAATGAAATAGCATCCACGGCAATAAAATCACCAAACTGTTTGGTCAGTTGTTCTGCTGTTATAACATAATCATTGCTCATCCTGGTGTTTCGTGTTTTGAGTTTCAGTTCTTATGCCGGATATCTTTGGAACAAACCGCATTCAGCATGTTGCGCTAAGTGTTCAGCGTTTAATTCTTCATCAACTCCATAAAACAGTCCTCAATATCAGGTTGCACCGGTTTTATTTCCAGGTCATCATATTCATGAAATTGCAGGTAGTTTTTCAATGCAGCTTCATCATATCCATTCTTTAATACTGCATGGTGATATTCTCCAAAAGGATACACATCACTGATCGCTTCAAACTTTTTCAGATCGTTTAGCAGAAATAACATCTTACGTGCTTTCACGGCAAACAAAGGTTTACCAAAGGCAGCGGTAACTCCCTGCGGAGTGTCAACCGATAACAATGATCCGTTCTGGATCAATGCTACTTTATCGCACATACCTGCCTCGTCCATATAAGGCGTGGATACCAGTATTGTAATACCCTGTGCTTTAAGCCGTTTCAGCATCTCCCAGAACTCCTTACGCGATACCGCATCTACACCGGTAGTAGGTTCATCCAGGAACAATACCGATGGCCGGTGGATCAATGCACAGCTCAATGCCAGTTTCTGTTTCATACCACCGGATAGTTTGCCCGCCTTCCTGTCTTTAAAAGGCTCTATCTGTGAATAAATATCTTTCACCATGTCATAATTCTCTTCAATAGAAGTATTGAAAATGGTAGCAAAAAAATCCATGTTTTCAGCCACCGTCAGATCCTGGTATAATGAGAATCGGCCGGGCATGTATCCTACACGGCTGCGGATCTGTTTAAAATCCTTCACCACATCCAGACCATGCACAGTAGCATTGCCCCCATCGGATAACAGCAATGTGGTGAGTATGCGGAACAGGGATGTTTTGCCGGCCCCATCAGGACCGATGATACCAAACAAGGTACCCTGCTGCACTTCAAACGACACACCTTTCAACGCTTCGATAATCTCCTTCTTTTTGCCGTAGCGTTTTACAACATTCTGTACAACCACTGCATTCATACATGTTTATTTAAATTGAACTTCGCCATACATACCTATTTTGATATAACCGTCGTTCTTTACCCGGATCTTGATGGCGTATACCAGGTTGGCACGCTCTTCCTTTGTCTGGATGGTCTTAGGCGTAAACTCAGCTTTATCTGATATCCATGAAATATTACCGGTATACTGTCGATACTGATGTGCACCGCTGTCTATCAGCACAGTAACAGGCTGATTCAGTTTTACCAGTGATAACTGGTTACCGGTAATGTAAGCACGCAGCGTCATTACAGACAGATCAGCAATTTTATACAATGCTTTTCCGGGAGCAGTTACTTCACCGGCCTCTGCATACTTGGTAATAACAGTACCGTTTAAAGGATTGACTATTTCAGCCCGCTTGATCTGGTCATCCAGTTGCGCCACTCTTTTTTGTAAAGGTTTCCCTTCGCTTAATACACTGCGGTTCTGGGTACCTATATTGCTGCGCTGTACACTGATCTGTTGTAGTGTAACTGCCATTTGCTTTTTGATCACATCTATCTGTGCATTGATATCATCCAGCTGTTTGCCCGTAGCAGCATCCTGTTTCAACAGGTTCTCTATTCTTTTTCTTTCGTACAACTGATTATCCAGTTGCGATTGCTGTACGGTCAGTTGATCCTGTAACAACTTTACCTGCGGAGACAGATCACTGGTCTTTTCTTTCAACGCTTCAATACTTGCCTCTACCTGTTCTTTTTGCAATGACAGGTTGATGGCATCAATAGCCCCGATTACAGAATCTTTTGCCAGTTTATCGCCTTCCTGCAGATTAAAGGACAATATTTTACCGGCCAGTTCGGAAGAAACGATCACCTCGTCAACTTCAAAGGTGCCGGAAGCATCATACGTATTGCCTTTGCTGTTGCAGGCTGCCCAGCAACCGGCTATTATCAGCATCAATGGAAAAAACCTTCTCATAGTTTTGTTATTTGTCGTTTTCCCACAGGGAATTATCAATAAGTTTATTGTTTACCTGTCAGCGTCTGGTAATTGATCTGCGCCTGCATCAATTGTACCTGGTGTGCTATCAGGCTAAGACGTGCCTGGTTTTCTGCATTTACTTCTTTCAGAAAATCATTGGCTGTAATAACGCCATTTTCCAGTTGTGCATTAGATGCGTCTTTTACTTTTGCCCGGATAGCAATGATACGTTCATCCACTTCCATCAATTGCCGCAGTTTGCCCATATCCTCTTCCTGCTGTTTCAATTGTGTATTGGTATTCAGCATAAACACATCTTTCTGTACTGCAACCATTTTCTGATTCACTTCCAGTAACTGTCTTTCCTTTTTAGCTGTATATAAACTACCCAGTGCCCAGTTGAAACGTACACCTCCGATATAGAAAAAATCAAATTCATTTTTCAGCATATTCAACCCCGGTCTTCCGTAACCGCCTTGCGCAAAGAGGCTCACTTTAGGTCTGTTCTTTGCACTGACAAGACTTTGCTGGCTGTTGAACAGGCTGTCCTGGTAATTGAATAATTTTAATTCAGGTCGTATTACTTCACGATCTTGCACAGCAATACCGGATACAGGTATTACCAGCCGTACATTTTCACTCAACGGGCGGTTTATAAACAATGCCAGTACATCTACATACGCTTTGCGTCCTGATCTTAATTCAATGGTGCGTTGTTCATTCTGCAGCAGTTCAGCTTCCAGTGTCAGCTGGCTTGATCTGAATGCTGTGCCATTGTTTACCTGTGCAGTGATCCGCTGCAATCCAAGCCGTATATCATTTTTTACCAGTTCCACCTGTTTCAATTGCTCATCTAACAGCAGAATACCGAGATACAGTTGGTTGATACGCTCTTTTACTTTATACAATTCCACTTCTGCCTTTTGCTCTTCCACCAAAGCATTTACCTGTTGCACATTACGTTGTGCAGCAGTGGTGCCACCATCATATACCAACTGGCTTACATCTGCCAGTAACTGGTATTGATCTTTTGAAGGTTGCTGTATATTGATGCCCGGTATAGTGATGGGAACACTGGTAACATCCGACTGGTATGTTGCCTTACCCGATACCGTAAGTTGTGGCAGAAATCCTTTGTTCAGATTGGAAATAGTATAGGCAGCAGTTTGTTTTACAAGATCTTTCTGTCTTATCATGGGATAATTCTGCTGTGCCCATTGATAGGTTTGTTCCAATGTAAGCAATGTGTTGTCCTGCGCCCATACAATGCACGCTGTTCCTGCAAACAATAGCGTAACAGCTATCCTTTTCATGGATCTGTTCATAGCAATATATATTTCGTGAGCCCTGAAATTGTAAAGATGAGATGCCTGTTTCCCGGAGTTCTTTTCACTTAACACTGCAAAGATGTTATATAACTGGTATTTCTGCAGGTCTATTTCAATGAAAACGAAAAAGGCTGCACTAAGCAGCCTTTTTAACACATTTAAACGAAATATACGATTTTATTGTCATTATTCCGCCCAACTCATGGTATAACCAGCATTTTCAATTTCCAGTGCATCTACCGTTAGTTGCAACGGATGAAAGGTATCTACCATTACTGCCAGTTCTTTGGTTTCTTTAGCGCCCAGGCTTTTTTCAACGGCACCAGGATGAGGGCCATGCGGTATTCCACCAGGGTGCAGAGTAATCATGCCACGGGTTACATTTTTACGACTCATAAAATCACCATCTACATAATACAATACTTCGTCGCTATCAATGTTGCTGTGATTATAAGGTGCCGGAACTGCCTGCGGATGATAATCGAACAAACGCGGACAGAAAGAGCAAACCACATAGTTATTGCCTTCAAAGGTCTGGTGAACGGGTGGTGGCTGATGTACACGTCCTGTAATAGGTTCGAAATCATGTATACTGAAAGCAAACGGGTAGCAACAACCATCCCAGCCAATTACATCGAAAGGGTGGTGACCGTAATGAATGCCATACATTCTTCCTTTCTTTTTGGTCTTGATCAGGAAATCGCCCTTCTCATCAAAAGTTTTCAGAGCTTCAGGCGTACGGATATCTCTTTCACAATAAGGCGAATGTTCCAGCAACTGACCATATTTACTGAGGTAACGTTTGGGATAACGAACCGGGCTGAAAGATTCAACGATGAACAGGCGGTTATTACTGTCACTAAAAGATACCTGGTAAATAGTACCACGTGGAATAACCAGGTAATCTCCATATCCAAATGCTAGGTCACCATACATGGTATGCAAAATACCACTGCCTTCATGTACAAAAATGATCTCATCGGCATCGGCATTTTTATAAAAATACCCGGTCATTGATTCCTGCGGGGCAGCCAGTACAATGTGACAGTCGTTATTGACCAGTACCGGTTTGCGACTTTGCAGAAAATCCTTTTCCGGTTTTATCTTAAACCCTTCCAGGCTACGGTGTTTCAACATCTTTTCTTCCGCTACCCTGGGCATTACATCATAGGGCTCGTCTGTGCTGATGATATCTGTAGGCGGATGCGTATGATACAATAAGGAGTAATCATTGGAAAAACCTTCTGTAGAAAACAGCTGTTCAGCATATAATGAGCCATCCGGTTTACGGAACTGTGTATGGCGTTTGTGCGGAATATTTCCGAGTTTATGATAGTGCGGCATAGCAAGGTTAATTTGAAAATTGGATAAATTGAGAATGCATGAATGTAAATACAGTTTGTACGTATAAGTAGTAAGTTATAAGTAAAACCGAGGATAGCAGATTCAAGATTACTGACGACTTACCACTCACTACAACGACGCAGCGGCTAATGACAGCATGAGAAAATAGTATTTCCATCTTCTCTTATC
This sequence comes from Chitinophagaceae bacterium PMP191F, assembly GCA_001302245.1. Classification (GTDB taxonomy): domain Bacteria; phylum Bacteroidota; class Bacteroidia; order Chitinophagales; family Chitinophagaceae; genus PMP191F. Next base: position 321,221 of record LGYU01000013.1, on the reverse strand, counting down.
AATCCAGTAAGTAAAATTGCGAAAGAATGGCATGCAATGTTAATTTGAAATCGGAGGTCGGATGTATGATGAAAAAACTTCGGATTTCTGACTTCATACTTCAGACTTCGTTCTTCATAAAGGTAGGAAATAGTAATTTACGGTGTCGATTTAATAATCGCTTATGCAATTACATACTGCCGGGTTAATAGTTGTTAAAAACAGGAAGGTGCTGCTGGCATACAGCAATAATAAACAGGCTTTTTACCTGCCAGGCGGTAAAGTAGATCCCGGCGAAACCTCTTTACAGGCATTACAGCGTGAAATAAAGGAAGAACTGAATGTATCATTGCCCAACAACCTGTCAATATACATGCATATTACAGCTCCTGCTTTTGGTGAAAACGGGCTGATCATGGAGCAGGATTGCTATATGTATGAATTGCCCGAAACACCTAACCCATCGGCAGAGATCGGCGCCGTGGAATATTTTGGCGCAGCAGATTATGCGTTACAGTTGCAGCAGGTACCTGGCGTTCGGATATTGATTGAACGTTTGCAGCAGGACGGATTAATAGATTAGGTCTGCTATATGAATTAAAAAATGTTTTTATAAATAACCTGTTTTATTTGTGAAAAGGATCGGTTTAATATCAGATACACACAGCTACCTGGACGAAGCTGTTTTTAAACATTTTGAGCAATGCGATGAAATATGGCATGCGGGTGATTTTGGTACGCTGGAATTAGCCAACCGGCTACAGGCATTCAAACCATTAAAAGGCGTGTATGGCAATATAGATGGTAATGATATCAGGCAGGTTTACCCGGAAAAGCTACGCTGGTATTGCGAAGATGTGGAAGTATTTATGATCCATATTGGTGGTTATCCGCCCAGATACAATCCCGCCGTAAAAAAGGAGCTTACTGCAGCTTCCCCGAAATTGTTTATCTGCGGGCATTCTCACATACTAAAAGTGATATACGACGACAAATTACAATGTCTTCACATGAACCCCGGTGCGGCCGGCAACCAGGGCTGGCATAAAGTACGTACGCTTATACGGTTCACCATTGAAGGTAGTAACATGAAAGATTGCGAAGTGATCGAACTGGGCAAAAGAGGGTAAGCAGTTGTAATACCCCGTTTATTTTCGTAAATTAATAGCATGTTCAATCCTGTTGACAACAGTAACAATTATAAATGGGGTGTCTTCTATTACAATGTTGAAGACAACAGAATCATTGTTCCTAAAAGAGCCAGGTTCGCAGGGTTTACCATCAATCTTGGTCACCGGATGATACATATTATAGTTCCCGCTATACTAATTGTTATTTTCCTGTTATTGAAGAAATAGTATTCTTCCACCTTATTCAACAGTGCATTTCCTCCCGTATATTTTTTTGTACAACTACCGATGATCACAAAGTATTTTCATTCGTCGAGTAATAATGCCGTTTAGTAGACTTTAAGACTTTCTATCATGCTGTAACAGGTAGTTTTGAAATCATCTGCTACAAGCTATTGTTTTTTATAAAGCTATAAACTCATGAACACAAAAACCATGAAACATTTACTTACCCTGACAATTCTGTTCTTTGCTGTTACCGCTATTGCACACGCACAAACATGGCATTACGGATTAAAGGCCGCACTTACATTATCCGGTATTGATGGCAACGGTATGCGTGCCAAGATATATCCGGGTGTACAGGGAGGCGTTTTTGTAGAGAAGACATTCAACAAAAAATGGAGCATTCAGCCGGAAGTATTGCTTTCGCAAACCAATGTAAGCAAGAATGAGGATTTTCTTAAATATTACAATACCGATGGCCGTACCGATGCCAGTGAGAAAGCCAAACTGTTATACATAGCAGTTCCGGTACTGGTGCATTACAATATTACACCGGTTATCAGCATTGTGGCTGGTCCACAGTACAGCGCACTAATCTATTCTAACGAAGACCTCTTGCGTGGCGACAGAGATGCTTTTAAAAATTATGAACTAAGTGCGGTAGGCGGTGTACGGATCAATCTGAACACGGTATCGTTCTACGCACGGTACAACAAAGGACTTACCAATATCAATAATGTTGATGATCGTTATAAATGGACATCAAACCAGATTCAGGCGGGTATTGCAGTAAGGATTAAATAAGCTGTTGCACTAAGAAAAACGGATGATCACACCAGCATAGTGAAGAGAGTATACCAAAAGCCTAAGAGGCTGTTTCGACATATGAAACAGCCTCTTTTTATTTAAACCGGCAATATGAAAGATAATTTCATGCAATCTGTTTTTATACGCAGCATAAAAAAAGAGGTTGTCTCACATTTGAAGACAACCTCTTTACTATTCAGTATTAAACTGGTTATTTTTTAGCAAACTCTGCGCGGATCACGTTCAGCGCGCCACCTGCTTTAAACCATTCAATCTGCTGCTCATTGTACGTATGGTTCAGTACAATGCTGTCTTTTGAACCATCTGCATGATTCAATACTGCAGTGATAGTTGAGCCGGGAGCGAACTCAGTAAGGCCGTTGATGTCAATAGCATCATCTTCCTGTACTTTATCGTAATCTTCTTTATTGGCAAAGGTCAGCGCCAGCATACCCTGTTTTTTCAGGTTGGTTTCGTGAATACGGGCAAAGCTGCGTACAATGATGGCACGTACACCCAGGTGACGGGGCTCCATAGCTGCGTGCTCGCGGCTGGATCCTTCACCGTAGTTCTCATCACCTACCACTACGCTACCAACACCAGCAGCTTTGTAAGCACGCTGTGTAGCAGGTACTGCACCATATTGGCCGGTAAGCTGGTTTTTTACAGAATCTGTTTTTTCATTGAAGAAGTTTACAGCACCGATCAGCATGTTGTTGCTGATGTTATCCAGGTGACCACGGAATTTCAACCACGGACCGGCCATAGAAATGTGATCAGTAGTACATTTCCCTTTTGCTTTAATAAGCAGTTTCAGTCCTTTCAGATCTGTACCTTCCCATGCTGTAAATGGTTCCAGCAACTGTAAACGTTGTGAATCTGATTTTACAATTACTTCCACACCGCTACCATCTTTGGCAGGAGCCTGGTAACCCGGATCATCTACTGAAAATCCTTTTGGAGGCAGTTCAACACCAGTTGGTTCATCCAGCATTACGTCTTTACCTTCTTCGTTTTTCAGTTTGTCTGTCAACGGGTTGAAGGTAAGATCACCGGCAATAGCAAAGGCTGTAACGATCTCCGGAGAAGCTACGAAAGCGTGTGTGCTTGCCAAGCCGTCGTTACGTTTTGCAAAGTTGCGGTTGAATGAAGTGATGATAGAATTTTTACGGTTGGGATCATCAATATGACGTGCCCATTGACCGATACAGGGACCGCAGGCATTTGCCAGTACTACGCCACCGATCTGATCGAAGGTTTTCAGAAACCCGTCTTTCTCGATAGTATAGCGTACCAGTTCAGAACCGGGCGTGATGGTAAATTCAGCCTTGGTCTTCAATTTTTTATCAATAGCCTGTTTTGCCAGAGAAGCGGAACGGCTGATGTCTTCGTAAGAAGAGTTGGTGCAGGAACCGATCAGCGCCACTTCCAGTTTTTCGGGCCAGTTGTTGGCTTTTACAGCTTCTGCAAATTTAGAGATAGGCCATGCCAGATCCGGAGTGAACGGACCGTTTACATGCGGCTCCAGTTCATTCAGGTTGATCTCGATCAGCTGATCGTAGTATGCAGCAGGGTCAGCGTATACTTCTGCATCAGGGCGCAGATAGTCGCGGATGCTGTCAGCAGCAGCAGCTACTTCTTCACGGCTGGTTGCTTTCAGGTAAGCAGACATTTTTTCGTCGTATGCAAACACAGAGCAGGTTGCGCCGATCTCAGCACCCATGTTACAGATGGTACCTTTACCGGTAGCACTCAGGCTGTCAGCACCTTCGCCAAAATATTCAACAATAGCGCCGGTACCACCTTTTACGGTAAGAATACCTGCCACTTTCAGAATTACGTCTTTGGAAGAGGCCCATCCGCTCAGTTTACCGGTCAGTTTTACACCGATCAGTTTGGGCATTTTCAGTTCCCACGCCAATCCGGCCATTACGTCCACCGCATCAGCACCACCTACACCAATGGCCAGCATACCCAAACCACCTGCATTAGGGGTATGAGAATCTGTACCAATCATTAATCCGCCGGGGAAAGCATAATTTTCCAGAACTACCTGGTGAATGATACCAGCGCCGGCTTTCCAGAAACCGATACCATATTTATTAGAGATAGAGGCTAAGAAATCGTATACTTCTTTGTTTACATCCACAGCAACCTGTAAATCTTCTTTGGCGCCTACTTTAGCCTGGATCAGGTGATCGCAGTGTACGGTAGAGGGAACGGCCACTTTAGAACGACCACAGGTCATAAACTGCAATAATGCCATCTGGGCAGTAGCATCCTGCATTGCAACACGGTCCGGAGCAAAATCCACATAATCTTTTCCGCGCTCGTACGCCTTTTTGGCAGGTTCAAACAAGTGAGCGTATAATATTTTTTCAGCAAGGGTCAGGGGCCGGCCAACCAGTTTACGGGCTGCCGCTACCTTTTCCGGCATCTCAGCGTAAACTTTTTTAATCAGATCCAGGTCAAAAACCATGATTTTTCGTTTAAAGGTGAGCAAACGGTATAAAAAAGCACTGCAAAGGTACCTAATAAAAAGGTTTTTGAAAAGTGCTAATTATTATAGGTTTAGTGCAAAAATTTATAAATTAGTATTATGAATCGGTTCAGGAATTTTATTGAATGGCAGGCTTTTGGGGTATGCTCTGCCATTGGAGAAAAAATGGGTATCGCTACCTCGCGCATCCGTACATGGTTTGTGTATATTTCTTTTCTGACCATGGGCTCACCACTCATTATTTATTTCATTATAGCGTTCTGGCTCAACATGAAACGCTATATTCTGTCGTTCCGCCGTAATCCTGTCAAATACCAATAATTCCTTACCCTATAAACTTATTAGAATATTTAATGTTATATCACTATAACATGGTTTTTCTTTTATCACCCGAAAAGCATACAACCTGGTGTTTCGCATTGATTATTCTTATATGGACTACAAGCGGCTGATGCATGATGTTGCGGAACGCATACAGGCACGGGTGCACAATAACCAACTGATCTTTCCTCCCGAAATAGCTACAGGACACTATAGCTTTATACAATTACCCAATGGTCTTCAGGCCAATATCCTGAACTGCACTTTTCACCAGGACTGGCTTATCAGACGCCGGAAAGCACCGGGTGAAGAATTTTATACCCTTCGTTTTGACGAACTTACCATACGCGACTCTCTGGTAGTAACGATCGATGATGAGAAACTGAAAGAAGGCAATACCACCAAATCAGTGGCTTATCTTACCAGTTCTTTTTCCGACTGGTCGTACTTTGGTTCAGCAGGCGGAACTTTTAAAGGCATACAGGTTTTGTTCAATAAAAACTGGCTGGCCCGTTACCTGGATATCAATACCGTTGAAAATGTGCTTTCTACCTACATTTCACTGAAAGCAGAAAACATCAATATTGAACCGCTGGACAGCAAGTACAAACAATGGATGCGTACCGTAATGGAAACAGACGAAGAAAATCCACTACGGCTGGCCGTTATCCAGAACCGCATCATGCTGATGATAGAACGCTTTTTCACACATCTGTACGATAAAATGCATAATCCTGCATTTCGCATTCCATTGTCGTCTGAAGATATTAACCGTGTAATGCAGGTGGAATCTATTCTCACGAAAGATATTTACCAATCTCCCCCTTCCATACAGGAACTGGCACGTATGACCGCAATCAGCGAATCAAAGCTGAAAAAAGATTTTAAAACCATGTATGGCTTTCCTATTTATGAATATTACCAGAAAGCACGCATGCAGGCAGCCCAGGATAAACTGCTGACCGGTAAATTTTCAGTAAAAGAAGTAGCAATGGAACTGGGATATGCTAATCTCAGCAACTTTACCATTGCCTTCAAAAAAGAATTCGGAGTATTACCCAGTCAGCTTTTATCTTCCCATTGATCGAAGGCAATAGTTTACCAAATATCAAATACACAACCGTAACTATTACTTCACCGTGTGTTTTTATATTGTAAAAAGCATGCAATGCTGTACAACAAATGTTAATCTTTTTATAAAGCGACGTAAGAATGCAGCATTAAAAGAATATAAGATACTTTGCAGCTACTGTTTAACCTACAACAGCTACGTTGCTGACTGATTAGGGTATAGTTTTGCAGCGGTAACACAAATATGTGTGTTTGGATTAAAGAAAGGGTCCCGTTTTTGATCCAATATCCCTGTGATAGGTTATTCGATCATTACATATTCAGTACTGATGAAATACTCAGTCAACACCTTTTGAAAACATTGTTAAGGCTCCCTCACCGGGAGCTTTTTCTTTTATGTGAAGTTGAAACGAATAGATGGATTACTGATATGCAAATAGCCTGTCAAGATGCTACTTCCTCATTCCATAATATTGATTTGACAATGAAGAGACCTGATATAATTCTCTACCCCTACGAGTAGCAACCTCTAACAATCAAACAATATAACCATCAAGCAATCTTATACAACCGCTTTTCTCAGTTTCACCAGTTGGTTCAACAAACCTTCCAGCAGATCCAGTTTCAGCATGTTGGCGCCATCACTTTTTGCCACTGCAGGATTGGGATGTGTTTCAATAAATAAACCATCAGCGCCTGTAGCAATAGCAGCTTTGGCAATAGTGCTGATCAGTTGCGGATTTCCACCGGTAACACCGGAAGTCTGGTTAGGCTGTTGCAGACTATGTGTGCAATCCATCACCACCGGTGTACCATGTTCTTTCATCCAGGGAATATTGCGGTAATCCACTACCAGGTCCTGGTAACCAAATGTAGTACCTCTTTCTGTCAGGATCACTTTATCGTTACCGGCATGGCGGATCTTATCGGCGGCAAATTTCATAGACGGACCGCTAAGGAACTGTCCCTTCTTTACGTTCACGATCTTGCCGGTTTTAGCAGCAGCAACCAGCAGGTCTGTCTGGCGGCACAGAAAAGCAGGGATCTGCAGAATATCAATATACTTTGCAGCCAGCTCTGTTTCATCATGTGCATGTACATCAGACGTAACGGGCAGATGATACTTTTCGCCTACTTTTTTCAACAACTTCAGGGCAGCTTCATCACCTACCCCGGTAAAAGAAGCATCGCTGGTACGGTTCGCCTTGCGGTAAGAAGATTTGAACACGTACGGGATACCCAGGTTTTTACAGATAGCAGACACTTTATCACACACTTCCATGATCAGGTCTTCACTTTCCACCACACAGGGACCGGCAATCAGGAAAAAGTTGTTCTTATCGTATTGCTGGTTGCTGAACAGTTCGTCTAAAAATTTCATAGTGCAAACGTAATGAATTATCTGACATATAAAATATCCCGACCCACCGGCTCTTAACCTTCCGGTAACATACAACAGTTTCCTTTGTACTGTTAACGGTTCATGAACTGAAACAACCTATGCAGCAAATAGCTTTTTATTCCTCTTTTTGCCGTTACATACAGGCAATAGTATTGTGTTTATGGCCTTTTTTTACTGCTTTACAGCTGCATGCAACTCCTGCCCTTACGTTACAACAGGCTGAAGAGTTACTACGGCGTCAGCCAGATTCTGCATACATTGTTCTGAAAGACCTGTATACGCGTTACACCGATGCAAAAGATGATATTTCTGCCGGGATCTGTTTACAGAAAATGGGGCAGATCTTTTATCACCAGGGTTATTTTGCACAATCGCTGGATTACCACCTGGGTGCCGACAGACTATTCAGACAAAAACAGGACCGCGAACTGGTAGCCAACAACCTGAACGATATTGGCCTGCTATATTATTATAACAAACAGCCCGAACAATCGCGCAGGCAATATGATGAGGCATTGAATATCTACCAGCAGTTAAATGCCGAATCTGGACTGGCCAAAACATATGGCAATATTGGTCACCTGTACGAAAAAGAGCACTTATACGACAGTGCTTTTTATTTTCAGCATTTGTCATTACAGCATTACCACAACATCAACAACCAGGAAGGCATTGCCCGCATTTATTCCAACATCGGAAGTATTTATGAGGACAGAGAGCAATATGATTCTGCTTTTCACTATTTCAGGCAGGCTGTAAATATGTATGAAGCGGCGGGCAACCAGGTTGACCGCATTGAATGTGTCAATAACCTGGGCGATATCTATCGTAAAACCGGCCGCTATCGCGAAGCTATGGAGCAAACCCGTAAAGCACTGCATCTGGCCATGCAGATCAATGAGCAATACCAGATAGCAGCCGCGTATCGTGATATTGCCAAAACCTTCAACCTGTTACAACAGAACGATAGCGCCTATCATTACCAGGAACTAAGCCGCGAATATTTACTGGCCATTTACACACATGAAAACAATAGTCGCACTGCTTTTTTACAGGCTTTGAATGAAGTAGAGAAAAAGAACCAGGAAATTGAAAAACTGAAAGACGAACGTAAAAACACACTGCTGCTCACCAGTGCCGCTATTATCATTATTGTTTTGCTGGTCATTCTTGGCCTGGTAGTATTCAACCGCCAGCGTTTAAAGATGAGGAATGAACGCGCACTCGGTGAACAGGAACGACAGATCTTTACCGCCCGGCACGAACTGATCGCTTCTGAATTAAAAAATAAACAACTGGAAGAACAGCAGTTGAAACATGAACTGGAAACCCGTAGCAGGGAGTTAAGTACCCATACATTGCATGTGATACAGAAGAACCAGTTACTGGATTCCCTAAAGAACAAACTGGAAGAAATGGTAAAAGACGATAAACGTGATCAGAAGAAACAACTGCAGCAACTGTTACAACAGATCAACCACGATGCTAACCGCAATCAGTACTGGACTGAGTTTAACAGTACCTTTGAACAGGTTCACCAGGATTTTTTTGACAAACTGAAACTGCAGTGCGCAGATCTTACAGTAAACGATCTGCGCCTGGTAGCCCTTATCAAAATGAATTTCAGTTCAGCAGATATCGCCACTTTGCTGGGCATTTCACAGGACAGCCTGCGTGTATCCCGTTACCGCCTGAAAAAGAAAATAAACTTGCAGGGTGAAGAGAGCCTGGCGGCATTTATTCAATCACTATGATATTTAGGATTTTTTCTAAGAAATATTCAAACAATCAGCCGGTTTGTTAAACGAATGGGTTGTTATCAAAACAATTGCCTGCTTTTCTTTAAATAATAGATTTCTATACCTGATTTTTTCTTTCTTTGCGACAATTTAATTGCTGTGCTATTATGGTAAAAGAAAAAATCCTCGTTATAGGCGCCTCCGGCCAGATTGGAGTAGAACTGACGCTGGCCTTACGCAAAATATACGGCAATGCCAATGTAATTGCCTCCGACCTTCGTGAAGAGAATGAACTGCTGAAAGGCAGCGGGCCTTATGTTTCACTGGATGTAATGAACAAGGAGATGCTGCATGTGCAGGTGATCCGCCAGAACATTACCCAGATCTACCTGCTGGCTGCTATTCTTTCTGCTACCGGCGAAAAAAATCCCAACCTTGCATGGAGCCTTAACATGCAGAGCCTGCTAAATGTGCTGGATATTGCACGCGAAGAAAAACTCCATAAAGTATACTGGCCCAGCAGCATTGCTGTGTTTGGCCCTACTTCTCCCAAACAGAACTGCCCGCAACAAACTATTATAGAACCCACTACAGTATACGGTATCAGTAAATATGCCGGCGAATTCTGGTGCAACTATTATCACCAGCGTTATAATGTGGATGTACGCAGTCTGCGTTATCCCGGTCTTATCAGCTATAAATCCGCACCGGGTGGTGGTACTACAGATTATGCTGTGGAGATCTATCATGAAGCACTGGAAGAACAAAAGTATACCTGCTTTCTGAAAGAAGATACTTACCTGCCTATGATGTATATGCCGGATGCCATCCGCGCCACCATCGAGCTGATGGAAGCACCTGCCGAACAGATTCATGTACGTACTTCTTACAACCTGTCGGCCATGAGTTTTTCACCCAAAGAGATCGCCGCATCCATTCAACAACATATTCCATCATTTAATATTGATTATCAACCCGATTACAGGCAAGCTATTGCCGATAGCTGGCCGCAAAGCATTGATGATGCCGTGGCACGTAAGGACTGGGGCTGGAAACACGAATATGACCTGGACAAAATGACCAGTGATATGCTGACGAACCTGAAGAATTTTTGATCATTCTCTACCAAAAAAGTAGATTAAATCATTTTTCAGCCGGTTATCATAAAGGTTTAGCATTTTGTTGCAAACTTGTAATAGTTTACATTGTTGTAACAAATGATATGAAAAAATTTGTCCTTTTATTCGCAGCTTTTACCGGTATAGTTTCTGCTGTATCAGCCCAAACTGTTATTCCCAAAGGCTGGTGGAGAGCCTCCCTGCAACGTGCAGATGGCAATACCATTGATTTTAATTTTGAAGTAACCTATACGGGCAATAAGCCAACCTGGTTTATCCGCAATGCCACCGAACGTATTCCTTTAACAGATATACGTTGGGAAAAAGATACTTTACTGGCAGCCATGCCGGTATTTGAATCTTCTTTCAGATTGCATTATGAAAAAGACGGTACCCTGCGTGGTTTCTGGACCAGGGGCACCTCTGCCAATGATGTTACATTGCCGGTAACAATTGTTCATAACCAGGCTGCACGTTTTCCGCAACATGTACAACCCGCAAAACACAATATTACCGGCCGCTGGGCTACTACTTTTACTGATAAAAAAGGGAATAGCAGCATTGCCGTAGCTGAGTTTGTACAGAAAGGCCGCCAGCTTACCGGTACCTTTCTTACACCCACCGGCGATTACCGTTTCCTGGAAGGAGTGGTAAGCGGTGATTCACTATTCATGTCTGCCTTTGATGGTATACATGCATTTACTTTCATTGCACGCGCAGACAATAATAAAAAGATCAGCGGTGGCCGTGTGTTTTCCGGTCCTGCATCTACTGAAACCTGGGTAGCTGAGGCCAATGCCAAAGCTTCCTATTCTGATACCATCTCAGCAGTTTATCTGCGTCCCGGGCAGGATCGTTTGCATTTCCGTTTTCCTGATCTTGACAGCAATATGGTAAGCATATCAGACGCACGTTTTAAAAACAAAGTGGTCATTATACAGCTTATGGGTTCATGGTGCCCCAACTGTATGGATGAAACTGCTTTCCTGAGCAACTTTTACAACCACAATAAACAGCGCGGTATAGAAGTAATAGCACTGGCATACGAGTATTCAGATGATTTTCATCGCTCACAAAAAAGCCTGCGCAAGTTTCAGCAACATTACAATGTGCAATATCCGATGCTGATCACCGGGGTGAAAGTTTCTGATGCTGCAAGAACAGAAAAAACATTGCCGGAGATCACTCCTATCAGAACCTACCCCACTACCATTTTTATTGGTAAAGACGGTAAGGTGAAAAAGACCGACAATGGTTTTCAGGGTCCCGGTACAGGCGCGCATCATGAGGAATACAAGAAAAATTTTAATGCGCTGATAGATAATTTACTGAAACAATAAGTACTACACAGCTATAGCTATGCTGATGGCATACATTTTTTATTAAATGTTTGCAGTCAACATATCTGCTATGAAAGCAAAACAGGCACAGTGGTTTATCGGTTGTTCGGGTTTTCATTATCCTGCATGGAAGGAGGTATTCTATCCCAAAGGATTACCACAGCGAAAATGGCTGGAATATTATTGCAGCCAGTTCAACACCCTGGAGCTGAACGTTACTTTTTACCGTTTTCCCCAACTGTCTTTTCTGCAAAAATGGTATGCTGCCAGTCCGGATAACTTTTTGTTTTCTGTAAAGGTTCCACGACTGATCACACATTATAAGCAATTCCATGACACACAGTCTTCACTGAATGATTTTTATGCTACTGTAAAGGCAGGGTTGCAACATAAACTGGGTTGTGTATTATTTCAGTTGCCCGGTAGTATCGTTTATTCACCTGATCTGCTGAACAGGATCCTGCTGCATGTGGATCCGTCTTTTACCAATGTAATAGAATTTCGACACCAGAGCTGGTGGAATGAAACTGTACTGAATGCATTGCGCCAACAACAGGTGGTGTTCTGTGGCATGAGTTATCCCAAATTACCAGATAGCTTTATTGCAACCAGCATTACCGCCTATTATCGTTTCCACGGCATAGAAGAACTCTACCGGTCAGCATATACCACACAATTTCTGCAACATATCGGCAATGACATTACAGCCACGCCGGAATTGAAGCGGGTATTTCTTTATTTCAACAATACAATGGAAATGTCGGCCATCAATAATGCACGGTATATGCAGCAGTTTGCTGCCAATGCACCTACAACGGCCTGATCCAGATATTCCGGTAGCTTACAGGATTTCCATGATCCTGTAAAATGATGGATTCTTTTTCAGCATGCTTTTCGTAAGTGGCAATACCAATGTATTGTGTGCTGCCCCAGATAGCAGCATTGTTTTGTACCACTACTCCATTGTGAATAACAGTAATGCGGGCCTGCGATTGTACTGTTCCGTTCTCATAAAAACGCGGAGCAGTAAAGATCACATCGTATACCTGCCATTCTCCGGGACCGCGGCTGGCATTCACCAGCGGAGGCAATTGTTTATAAATACTACCGGCCTGTCCGTTTGAATAGGTTCTGTTGTTGTAAGAATCCAATACCTGCAATTCATAGCGTCCCATCAGGAAAATACCGCTGTTGCCACGCCCCTGTCCATCACCTTTTACTTCAGCCGGTGTACGCCACTCTATATGCAACTGGCAATCACCAAAACTTTCTTTTGTATGAATATCACCAGCACCTTTTACAACGGTCATGGCGCCATCCTCTATTTTCCATTTTGCTGCAGCATTGTCTTTACCCAGCCATGCTGCAGCTGATTTTCCATCAAAAAGTACAATGGCATCAGCAGGTGCATCCGCAGCCGTTTTACCCGGCTTTACAACAGTAGGTTCGGGTTGCCATATCTCTGTTAGTTTGGGGTCACCTTCACGTACGGGTTGCTGTGCGGCCACTACCACAGGGGCTATCACACAGGAAGCGATCAGCAGAAATCGTTGCATGTTAAAATGAATTAGGTACAATGAATAGAGCAATCAAGTTAATGCAAAAAATAGTATTTTCTTCAGCGCAGTACCGAAAATCCGTCAAAGCCATGTGGCTCTTTTACTTCCACCTGTACCCCGGTTACCACAGCCCGTGCGGGCCCCTGTCTGCACCAGGCCACCAGTTGATTCAGTTGTTCACCTGTTCCTGTAGCTATAATGTGCACACTGCCATCCGGCCGGTTTTGCACAATACCTGTCAGTCCAAGCTCCACTGCTTTTTCCCGGGTACTTTGCCGGTAATATACACCCTGTACCTTGCCGGTTACAATAATGGAAAATGTTTTTAGCATAGAGAACAAAGGTAAGGGGTTCGGAGAATGTTGGTTACAGGTTGCCGGTTACAGCAGGTTTCATGATTGCTGCGTTGTTTCGGGCAATAGTACCCGGCAAGTCACCTATATTTTGTACAAAAGCTGATTGTTGAATACCTGTAAAACAAAATGGCCACCTGTTCTGCAGGTGGCCATTTATTATTTCCAAAAGCTTTTTTAGAAGCCTTTTTTCTCTGTAGTACCGGTGGTAGTGTTTTTACCGGCATTCTTTACATATTTATCCAGCCATGCATTCTGCTCATACAATACCTGCAGCAGGTTTTCTTTACCGCGGTATCCGTGTGCTTCAAAAGGCAGTGATACAAAACGCACTGTACCACCTGCACCTTTAACGGCATTGAACAAACGCTCACTCTGGATGGGGAATGTACCAGGGTTGTCATCTGCATCACCATGGATCAGCAGTAACGGAGTTTTAATTTTATCAGCATAGCTGAACGGACTCATCTGGTAGTACAGATCAGGCGCCTGCCAGTAAGTACGGTCTTCGTTCTGGAATCCGAACGGAGTCAGGGTTCTGTTGTAAGCACCACTACGGGCAATACCGGCTTTGAACAGGTTGGTATGTGCCAGCAGGTTAGCAGTCATGAATGCACCATAGCTATGGCCACCTACTGCAACACGGTTTCTGTCACCTACTCCCATTTCAGACAGTTTGTTAATAGCAGCTTCTGCATTCCATTTCAACTGGTCTATAAAATTGTCATTCGGCTTTTTATCAGTTCCGGCTGCAACAATGGGCATTTCGGCGTTATCGAACACCGCGTATCCCTGTGTTACCCAGAAAATGGGAGAACCCCAACTGATGTTGGTAAAACGATCCTGTGAACCACGTACCTGTGCAGCATCAGCAGCAGAGTTGAATTCACGGGGATATGCCCACATGATCACGGGCAAAGGACCATCTTTTTTAGCATCATATCCTTTGGGCAGATACAGATCGCCGGTCAGGTCAACGCCATCTGCACGTTTGTAAGATATTTTCTGTTTGGAAATGCCCTCCAGTTGCGGATAAGGATTGCTAAAGCTGGTAATAGGCTGATCGGCTGTTTTCAGCAGCAGGTTTTTTACATAATAATTCGGTACTTCTTTCTGCGACTCACGACGCGTCAATACGATCAGTTTATCAGCATCCAGTACTTCTGTTACTGATTCATAAGTACCTTCCTGGCAACGCCAGATGATCTCTGATTTTTTAGTGGCCAGGTCAAACTTTGCCAGGAACGGCAGGTCACCTTTTGGAGAACTGCCGGTAGTATTGTTCATCAGCAGTTTGGTACCATTATCAATTACCTGTATTACGTTGCGGCCATATTTGTTGCGGGCCGAAACCGGCATACCAGGACTGTTGTAAGCATCAGTGGTATTTCTTTCCAGTAACACTTCCAGTTGTCCGGTAGAAGGATTGTAACGGCTCATACGTGCAGTTTGTTTGCCGGTAAGGCCTTCACTCACCAGTGCCAGAGTTTCATTACCCCAGCTGATGTTACGGAAACGCAGTTGTGTTTTAAACAATTCTTTGGGAGCAGCGGTAAATGGAGCAGACAATGAATATACCACATCGTGATAATCCATTTTGTTTTTGATCAAACCGCTGTCCAGGGGTTCAGCCCAGGTAATGGTAGCAGGCTCATCATCGCGCCAGTCGAATGAACGGGGAGCATTCTGTACGTTGTCAAAACCTGAAGGTGATGTTTCAGAAGAAGGCAGTTTAGCCAGTTCTTTCACTACTTTACCATTGATGTCAGTTACAGTAAGTGTAGAAAAGAAACCGCTGGCAGGCACCAGGTAAGAGAATGGCTTACGGATAGTGCGCACCATCATGTATTTTTTATCAGGAGACAGGCTTACGCTACTGTAAATTTCCGGTGTACCGATCTTGGTTTCAACACCATTTACATTTTTTACCAGTTGCGTGGTAGCATAAAACTCAAACAACTGCTCATCGTAAGGCGATTTGATAAGATCCTGGTAAGTACGACTGGGAGCCGCTTTGCCCAGGTTTTCCTGGATGGCAGGGCCTTTGGGCATCAATGACCTGGCAGGTGCCGCAGAAGCAGGTTTCAAAGCTGCTTTATACAAAAGGGTATTGTTATCAACCCATATAAATGCACTGCCCAGCAATACATTCACAGGTTGCTTGCTCACTTTTACCGCTTTCTGGGTAGCCACGTCAATTACATACAGATCAACCTGCTGGTTGGTAGTATTGGTAAATGCGATCTTTTTCTCATCGGGACTCCAACTGAATGTTGCTGCCAGCATAGCAGCAGGTAAACCGGTGATCTGGAACTGTTTGCCGGTTTTAATATTCTTTAAAGAGAAGTTATTGATAAAGTTCTGACGACTGGGCGAATAGTTGTTGGGATTAATACGCAGGCCCGCAATACGGTATTCGGGTTGTGCCAGCTCTTCTACAGAAGGATAGCTGTTCCTTTCGATCAATAACATCCATTCGGCCTTTTTGTCAATACTTACGCCAGGAGTCGATTTGGCCAGCAACAGGTCGGCAATCTCTTTGGGAGGCAGTTTATAACCGTCATCCTGGGCCTGGGCAAAGGACAGGGAAAAAATGAAAACAAGCAGCGATAGCTTTCTCATGATGAATCTGGTTTTTTTATGAGTTTATTGTAAGGCATTTACCAGACAGGGGTCTTGCTGTCGGCAAATAGTGGTTCACTAAAGGGTGTAATCCTCTAAAGAATATATAAGACGTTCAAATTAAAGATATACCGCGCGGCGGCAACAAATAAAAGTGACCAGCGGAAACCCTTTTTGATCAAAATATTTTTTTTGCCAGACAGATGTAAATAGTATTTTTGCCCCGCAATTATGAATTTATTCGCTCATATCCATCATCATCATACTTACCCCAGCAGGTAGGCCGATGGTGCTATGTATAGAGTGCCAGCATATTATAGAGGCTTACCGGAGGGTAAGCCTTTTTTATTACCAGGATTTTGGGGGATTAAAAGGAAATGAATGATCCGGAAACCAAATAATACTATAATGGCTGATTTAAAATACAGGAATATCACCCAAAAGATCATTGGCTATGCAACGCAAAGCCTTACATTCAAACAAATTGGAAATAATAAAATATCAGACAAGCACTATTCCTCCAAATCTTTAAAATCATTATAAATCATGGTTCAGACAATAGTCCAGACTAAGCTCCGTATTGCCATCCAGAAATCAGGTCGCCTGTATGAAGATTCAGTGCAGTTGCTGAAAGAATGCGGTATTGACCTGCGCAACGTAAAAGACCGGCTTAAAACAGAAGCTGATAATTTTCCGCTGGAAGTATTTTTTCTGCGCGATGACGATATTCCGCAATATGTGGAAGATGGCGTGGCTGATGTAGGTGTAGTGGGCGAAAACGTATTGTTTGAAAAAAATAAACAGGCAGAAGTAGTTGAAAAACTGGGATTTGGCAAATGCCGCCTGTCTATTGCCATTCCACGCAGCGATTCTTACAATGGACCGGAAACACTGGAAGGCAAGCGCATTGCTACCAGCTACCCCTTCCTGGTCAATGAATTTCTGCGCTCCAACAACGTAAAAGCAGAGATACACGAGATCAGCGGATCTGTAGAAATTGCACCCGGCATTGGCCTGGCCGATGTAGTAGCCGATCTTGTAAGCAGCGGTTCTACCCTGTTCATGAACGGTTTAAAAGAAGTAGCTAACATCCTGCAATCGCAGGCCGTACTGATAAAGAACAGCAAACTGAACACTGAGCAACAGCAATTACTGGAAAGATTGTTGTTCCGCATACGTTCAGTAAAAAAGGCAAAACGCAATAAATACGTTTTGCTGAATGCCCCCAACGAAAAACTGCCTGAAATTATAGCATTGTTGCCCGGTATGAAAAGCCCTACGGTACTGCCACTGGCTGAAAGCGGCTGGAGCAGCGTACATAGCGTACTGAGCGAAGATACTTTCTGGGATATCATTGAACAACTGAAAATGGCAGGTGCACAGGGTATATTGGTGGTACCAATTGAAAAAATGGTGATGTAGAAACACGATTCAGGAAACCGATCAAAATATTTACAGCATGAATGTATACAAGTATCCGGAACAGCGCGAATGGAAAACGATCTTACAACGCCCGTTGGCAGATGCCTCTGCGCTGGAAGCTACTGTAAATAATGTATTGCAGGAAGTAAAGGCAAACGGAGATGCCGCAGTAAAAGCATTTACAAAACAGTTCGACAAAGCAACCATCGATGAGCTGCTGGTACCGGAGTCTGCATTTCTGCAGGCGCAACAGGTGCTGGATGTAAAACTGAAAGCTGCCATCCTCTCCGCCAAAGTGAATATTGAAACTTTTCACAAACAGCAATTAACAGAACAGGCACCTGTAGAAACAATGCCGGAAGTATTGTGCTGGCGTAAAAATGTGGGCATTGAAAAAGTGGGATTGTATATACCCGGCGGATCTGCTCCGTTGTTCTCCACTATATTAATGTTGGGTGTACCCGCTAAACTGGCAGGATGTAAAGAGATCATATTGTGTTCTCCCCCCGATGCATCGGGCAACCTGCATCCTGCAATTTTGTTTGCAGCCAAAGCAGTGGGTATTACCAAAGTGTTCCGTGTAGGCGGTGTGCAGGCTATTGCAGCCATGGCTTACGGTACGGAAAGCATTCCACAGGTATTCAAAATATTCGGTCCGGGCAATCAATATGTAACCTGTGCCAAACAACTGGTACAACAACAGGGCGTGGCTATTGACATGCCGGCTGGTCCCAGTGAAGTGGCTGTATTTGCCGATAGCTCTGCCAATCCTGCTTTTATTGCTGCCGACCTGCTGAGCCAGGCCGAACACGGTCCTGACAGCCAGGTAGTATTGGTTACCGATACAGAACAGTTGGTAGAAGCCTGTCGCCAGCAGGTTGCATTACAACTGGCTTCTTTACCACGAAAAGATATTGCAGCAAAAGCATTGGAGAACAGTCGTTTCATTGTGGTAAAAAATACTACCGAAGCGTTTGAACTGTTAAATACCTATGCCCCGGAACATCTTATTATTGCCAGCAACCAGGCCGCAGAACTGGCAGAACAGGTGATCAACGCCGGTTCCGTATTCCTGGGCCATCATTCTCCGGAAAGTGCCGGTGATTATGCCAGCGGTACCAACCATACATTACCCACCAATGGTTTTGCCACAGCTTATAGTGGTGTAAGTGTTGACAGCTTTGTAAAAAAGATCACTTTCCAGCAATTGAGTGAAAAAGGTTTAAAAAATATCGGTAACATGGTGATTACAATGGCCGAAGCAGAGGGGTTACAGGCTCATGCCAATGCGGTAAAAATCAGGTTGAATGAGTCATAAGTTTTAAAACAAAACATCCTGCAAATAATAACGGCCACTCACCATTGACCATTCACCACTTACTATTACAAACAAAAAACATGCAATTCAACTTAGATGATCTGATACGTGAGAATATAAAAAAACTGGTTCCGTACTCTTCAGCAAGAGATGAGTTTACCGGTGAAGCACGTATTTTTCTCGATGCCAATGAAAACAGCCTGGGATCTCCCACTACACGCTGGTACAATCGCTACCCTGATCCTTTACAACAAAAAGTAAAGCAAAAACTGAGCGAAGTAAAAGGCGTTCCGGCAGAAAATATTTTCTTAGGCAATGGCAGTGACGAATGTATTGATATTGTGATCCGCGCATTCTGTGAACCTGCTACAGACAATATCATTATTTGTCCGCCCACATATGGCATGTACGAGGTAAGCGCCAATATCAACAATGTGGCTATTAAAAAAGTACCACTTACCGCTGCTTTCCAGTTAGATCTGCCCGCTATTGAAGAAGCGATTGATGACAATACGAAAGCCATATTCCTGTGCTCACCCAATAATCCCACCGGCAATTCACTGAGTCGCGAAGACATTGAAGTAATATTGAATAACTATTCAGGAATTGTGGTAATAGACGAAGCCTATATCAACTTTTCACGTTTCCGTTCCTTTACACAGGAACTGCAGGACTACCCCAACCTGGTGATCTTACAAACCCTGTCAAAAGCATGGGGACTGGCAGCATTACGCGTGGGAATTGCATTTTCTTCGGAAGCTATTGTAGGTGTAATGAACAAGATCAAACCTCCGTACAACATTAACCAGGCATCGCAGGATCTGACCTTACAGGCACTGGAAGAAGTAGAACAGGTAAATGACATGATCCGGGAAATCGTTGCACAAAGACAGACATTGGCTGAAGGTTTACAGAAATTATCATTTGTACAGAAAATATATCCTTCAGATGCCAACTTTTTGCTGGTGCAGGTTACAGAAGCTAAAAAGATATATGAATATTTACTGGAAAATGGCATTGTGGTGCGAGACAGGAGTAATGTAATATTGTGCCTGGGTTGCCTGCGTATTACCGTGGGTACCTCTATGGAAAATGAAAACCTGTTGCAGGTTTTGCAACAATTCGGAAACACATAATTAGTAAATGTGACTGGTGAAACATCAGTCATGGCATACAAACGAATTGCTCATTGAGCATTGAATACCGCTTATTGAACATTTACCCTACAATAAAAGCTAACAACAATACAATGAAACGAGTTTTGTTTATTGATCGCGACGGTACACTGATCAATGAAGCGCCCCCCACCTATCAGCTGGATTCATTTGATAAGCTGACCTTCTATCCCGGCATGTTTGAATACATGAGGCGTATTGCCCATGAATTCGATTACGAGCTGGTAATGGTGACCAACCAGGACGGCCTGGGTACAGCTGCTTTTCCGGAAGATACTTTCTGGCCGCTGCACAACCTGGTAATGAAAAGCCTGAAAGGTGAAGGCATCCATTTCAGTGCCGTGCATATTGACAAAACGTTTCCTGCCGACAATGCTCCTACACGCAAGCCCGGCACCGGAATGCTTACGCAATACTTTAATGACGAATACGATATTGAAAATTCTTATGTCATCGGCGACCGTATTACCGATGTACAACTGGCAAAAAATCTTGGCTGTAAAGCTATCTGGCTCAACAACGAAGCCGGCCTGGGTGCAGCAGAGATCAAAGATAAAATGGCAGAGCTGCAACAGGTTATTGCTCTGGAAACCTCCGATTGGAGCGCTATTTACGAGTACCTGCGCCTGGGACTGCGCCATGTAATACACGAACGCAATACCAACGAAACACAGATCAAGATCGAACTGAATATTGATGGTCGTGGTAAGGCAGGTATTTTTACAGGTCTTGGTTTCTTTGATCACATGCTGGAACAGATTGCCCGTCATGGAAAAATGGATCTTACTATCCGTACCAATGGTGATCTGCATGTGGATGAACATCACACTATTGAAGATACCGGTATTGCACTGGGTGAAGCCTTTGCACAGGCACTGGCCGATAAACGTGGTATGGAACGTTATGGCTTTGCGTTGCCCATGGATGAAGCAGACGCAAAAGTATTGATCGATTTTGGTGGCCGTAACTGGATTGTATGGAATGCTTCTTTCAAAAGAGAAAGGATCGGGGAAATGCCAACAGAAATGTTTTTCCATTTCTTCAAATCATTCTCTGATGGTGCTAAATGTAACCTGAACATCGAATGCCATGGTGACAATGAACATCATAAAATAGAAGCTATTTTTAAAGCATTTGCCAAGGCCATCCGTATGGCTGTGAAACGTGATCCTTTGTCTAATTACCTGCCTTCTACAAAAGGGGTTTTATAGTCCGGTGGATATATTAAACGTTGACAGGGAAATCTTTCCATAAAAAAAGCCCATCTGTTGCAGATGGGCTTTTTTCTTATAACTTATCGATCAGTAAACTTGTCAACTTAATCGTAATGCAACTTCAGCTCTACCCTTCTGTTCTTTGTACGGCCGGCAACAGTTTTGTTATCAGCAACCGAGCGATCCTGTCCATAACCGGCAGCTCTTAAACGCACTACAGCCACACCTTTTTTCTGCAGGTAATCGTATACAGCTTTTGCCCTGTTTTCACTCAACGTTTGGTTAGAAGCAGGTTTACCTATATTATCGGTATGTCCTTCAATATCCAGTTTCAGGTTGGCATCTTCGGTCATCAGTTTTGCCACTTCATCCAGTGATTTATTTGATCTGGCAAGTAGTTTACTGCTACCGGTTACAAAAAAGATATTACTTGCGGCAACCTCTATCCTTTTTCTTAGATCTTCCCTGATCACCGGGCATCCGTTATTAGAAGCAGGTCCGGGCAGGTCTGGACATTTATCTTCTTCATCATTTACACCGTCTTTATCACGGTCAGGAACGGGGCAACCCTGGTAACGCGCCACACCTTTTACATCCGGGCATTTATCTTCTTCGTCGTTAATACCATCACCATCGCGGTCAGGTATAGGACAGCCCTGGTAACGGGCTACACCTGCCACCAACGGGCATTTATCATCTTTATCAGGAATATCATCACCATCTGTATCCGGGCAACCTTTAAATCTTGCCAGCCCTTTTACGTCCGGGCAGGCATCCAGGCTATCGGGAACTCCATCACCATCACGATCTACCGGTGGTAATGGCATAGGTAATGGTGGCGGTGGCAATGGCCTGGCAGGAGTTTTACTACGGCCACCAATGGTGCCAGCAAGACCTACACTATAAAAGAAATGATGACTGACGCCTTCGGTTACAGGAATACGGTATTGTGCATTGATCAGCAGAAATGCTTCATCGTAAAAATTTACCTGCGCACCTACTCCTACAGGTATCAATGCACCAAAAGCGCCTGAATACATGGATGCACCTATACCTGTTTGTGCATAAGGCGAGATCCAGTACCTGTTGGAAAATAATTTAGCACGAAGTGAAACATCGCCTTCCAGCAGAAATCCGTCTTTACCGGTGGTATTGCCGTATTTATCCGGATAATCGAGAAAAGCACCCCCTACAGTAGAGGATACATCAAAATGCCTGGACAGGCCCTGAATATAGTTCAGTGCCAGTCCGGGTGACATTTCTTTTATTCTTCCGAATTGTTTATTTTTTAATACCGTGTGCAGGGATGTAGCACGGATCAGCGAAGCCGTTTTGAAATCATGGAAAAAGAACTGAATGCCCAGTGTTGGGTCCTGTATATAATCATCGTTCTTCTGGCAAAAAGCAATCGTATGTAGAAGCAAAGCAGCCAGCAAAAAGCCCGCTATTTTCTTCATAGACCTGTTAGTTTGATGACCGGACAAAAGTAACAGGTCCCATTTAAATACTAAAAATTATTTATTGGTAGTGGTGGTGGTTTCCGGTGGTTTCTTTTTACCCAGGTATTCTACACGCACCCGTGTAAGACCATGGCCGGTGTATGCCAGTTTTTTAGCAGCCGCCCTGCTAAGATCTATCAGGCGGGGGTTTTTATAATGCATCCGATCCGTTATGCGCAGTATCACGCTTTTTTTATTGCGCATATTGGTCACTTTTACCCAACAGTTGAGCGGGTATTTGTTACTGGCAGCCGTTAATTTTTTCTGGGTGAAGATCTCTCCGTTGGTCGTTCTGCGACCTTCAAATTTGTTGTGGTAAAAACTGGCTACCCCATACTGAACCCTGGCTACGTTTCTTTTCCGGTTCAGAGGAATACTATCCTTATGCTGTTGTGCAGCAACAACAACGGGCAAGCCTACGGCAAGGGTGATCAGGAAGATCCATTTTTTCATAGATAGGACTTTTTTTATGACGGGTTATTATTGAACAGGTTTATCTGCAAAATATCTTTCCTGCAATATCTTATCCTCACCATATATATCATCATAGAACTTTACACCACCATTCTTTCCTTCACACGTAAAATAGCGGATAAAGATAGGTGTACGCTGAAACCCCGAAACCACATGTTTCTCTTCCCGCCTGATCCAGTTATGCAATGTATCAGGATGATAACGGATCGTATCATTACGCACCAGAAAATCTGCCAGCTTTTCAAATTCCTTTACACGAACACATCCATGACTCAAAGCACGACCGCTTTTGCTGAACAACCATCTTGCATTGGTATCATGCAGATATACACTGTATTTGTTGGGAAAATTGAATTTCAGTACGCCCAGTGAATTATCGTCTCCTTGCCTTTGTCTTAATTTATACGGAAAATGATTTTTGTTCATTTTGGTCCAGTCAATTCTCGCCGGATCAATAATGCTGTCATTATTATCCACCACCATCAGGTTCTGTTTGGTCAGGTAAGCAATATTATGCTTGATCTGTGGCAGCATTTCCTTGAAAATGATACTGGTAGGTACCGTCCACTGCGGATAGGTAATGAAATTGGATATCTGCGAAGTAAGCAAAGGTGTTCTTGTTCTTGGCTGTCCAACAATTACACGCGATTCCAGCACTACCGTATCACTATTGTACACCCGCAGCATAAATGCCGGGATATTTACCCATACATACGTTTCAGGCATTGAATCCGGCAGCAGTTTATACCTGTCCAGCGTAATAGCAATGCGTTTGAATTTTTCCCAGTCAGTATTGTTCAGTTTGAGTATGGTATTCTCGTTAATGCGGCCTGTTACCTTCAGTCCTTCGCGTTCCTGGAATCCACGCAGCACCTGGCGCCAGGTAGCCGTGTCTATTGGTTCGGAAGGCGAGGTTACAAGATCACTTTCAAACAGTCTTTTCTGCAATAGTTTAAAGAATTCAACCGAGTCTTTAAAAGGAAATGGTAAATAAGTATAGCGTTTAAAAGTACCTACAGAATCCAGGAAGAACTTAAGACCTGTTTTCAGTGAATCGTAAGCCTTTTCATGCGGTTCCAGTTGGCGCAGGGTAGAAGTAACACTGCCCGACTGCTGTACACGGTCCCATACCCCACGGTAAAAATCGTCGCCCAGTATACTGTCTGTACGCAGGGTAACACTGTCATAGGGTAAACGCCCCTGTTTCAGGTGGCGGGCCAGTTGTACAAACGCATCGGTCATCATCAGGTCTGCACGGGCCCATAACGCCGCATTTTTACGGGCTACGGAATCCGTAACAAAGGCATTCCGGATGCTGTTCAATGGTTTATAATGGTAATCGGAAGGGAACAAACCGTATTCTTTGGCATTTTCAATAAAAGAAAGCAAGGCATTGCCTGCCGGCAGCCAGTTCTCTTTATCACACCACAACGGTTTAAATTCATTATTAGTGTAGAAAAGGTTTACAAGCGCATCCCGCTGAAGAATTACAGAGTCGTTCAAACGGCCTTTATTGTCCAGGATAAAACCCAGTGTAGATTTGAGGTTGTCGCTCACCCGTACTTCAAATGCTGCGGGTTGCTCAACAATGTCCTGCTCTTTGGGCTTATTTTCATTGTTGCACGCCACGTATACCATTGTTAACAACAAAAAGACATATCTCCTACCGGTAAACCTGTGATTGTTCATGCGTAAACTGTAAATAATTCAGTATAAAAGTTTTGTACCTTCAGTAAAAGACGTTTTCCTGTTGTAAACCGGTTGCAATGATATACAAAATACCACTTCACCGCCACATTTTCGTTACCGGCTGTTGCTTTTTTTTAATCAACTGTATGTGCCTGGGCCAGTCATTTACCACCAGTGCCTATGGCGTACAGGTGATAGATCAGTTACCCGCTTTCCGGCAATCGGTTGAAGCAGATTCTGCAAAAAAAATGATCCCCCTGCACGCATTTCTGCCCGGTATTGTACTGGATCTGCGCTATGCCTCTGCCAGCAACTTCATGCACCGGCGCATGTACCCTCCCCTTACACACCACACTTTTCTGCGCGCACCGGCAGCACAGGCCCTGCTCCGGGTACAACAGGAGTTACACAGGAATGGATATGAATTGAAAATATTTGATGCGTACAGACCTTATTCTGTCACTGTCAGTTTCTGGGAATTGGTAAAAGATGAACGTTACGTTGCCAATCCATCCAAAGGTTCTGGACATAACCGTGGACTGGCGGTTGACCTTACCATTATTAATCGTCAAACCGGCAGGGAATTGGATATGGGCACCGGGTTTGACAATTTTACAGATTCAGCACACCACAGTTTTACCCGGTTACCTCAGCCTGTATTGCAAAACAGGCTGTTGCTGAAAGAAACGATGCAAAAATATGGTTTTACTGCATTAGAAACAGAATGGTGGCATTATTACTGGAAGAATGACCGGAATTATGAGGTACTGGATATTCCGTTTAGCAAACTGGAAAGCGAAGGGAAAGATTGAGGGATTTTAAGCAAAATCACAGGATCTTTACATCACTGCCTCAATAAATACTACCTGAATTTCTCTGTTTTCTCGTCGGCGGTCATGTCTCCCCCGCTGCGGATTTGTATCTGCACATTGCTGATCCACTCTGCACATCCCCTGCTGTACAGCAGTTCATTCACGTCGTGGATCACTTTCATCACAGCATTGTAATCGCCCTCCAGCACAGTGGCAAAAGGACCTGTCTCGTGTTTAATGCCTGATTGCTGTATTAATGCAATAGCCTCATCCACCCATTCGTAAGGATGTCTGTCCTGTACAATAGGAACGATCTGGATAGAAGCATTGATGATATAGTTGTGCATGGTTTTGATAATTGGGAAATGGGGATCAGGTTAGATTTAAACAATCAGGTGTTAGCAGGATGCAACATTCACTTCACCATTCCGAAACAACAGCATCTTAAACCTTACACTTCAAAGCCGAAACCTATATCGCTTCTACCGCAATCACCGCATCCACATTGATAGGACCGTATACATGCGGAAATGTATCAGCAATCGAAGGTGACCACTCATAGATCAGTTTGCCATCCAGCCTGGCAGTATCAACAGACAATTTTACAAGGTTGTTTTTCCCTGCAAAATAGCGTTCCAGTACTCCTGCCACCTGGCGGTCTTCAGAACAATGAATAAATCCTTCTTCCTTCAGCGACGCAGCTTCATACGAACCCGTGCTTTTTGCATGGTTCCATTCTTCAGCAGTAGTGATATGATATATTACAGGCATAGTATTCTTTTTTTTAAAGGGATCATGAAATAACGCGGGGCATTTTTTGCTCCAGCAACAACAGGTCGGCCAGCACCATTGCTGTTACAGCTTCCAGCACTACCGGCACCCGCAAGGCAATACAAAGATCATGACGGCCCTTTACTGAAAAACTTTCTTTAGAGCCTGTTTCCCAGTTCAGGGTTTGTTGTTCTTTCGGTGTGGAAGAAGTGGGTTTTATAGCAATACGAAACACCAGTTCATTGCCATTGGTAATACCTCCTACTACTCCACCGGCATGGTTGGTGGCAGTTTTACCGGTCATATCTTCAATAGCATCA
The DNA here is from genome assembly GCA_001302245.1 of Chitinophagaceae bacterium PMP191F. Taxonomy (GTDB): domain Bacteria; phylum Bacteroidota; class Bacteroidia; order Chitinophagales; family Chitinophagaceae; genus PMP191F. Next base: position 294,361 of record LGYU01000013.1, on the reverse strand, counting down.
TTGTGTTCGCTGCCAAACATGGATGCAGCAGCAAAACCGGTTCCGAATTCAATACCACGTACTGCAGGAATGGCAAACACCGCATGGCTCAGCAACGATTCTACCGAATCAAAGAACGGTTCTCCCAATCCCAGCGGCAAACCACTTACCCGGCATTCTACAATACCGCCGATAGAATCTTTGGCATCAATAGCTTTCTGCAATCCTTTTTCCAGGTCAGTTTCACCACCTATCTGCAAAATGGAAGCAGTAACCTTTACATCGGGCATTAACTTTTTGGCTATCACACCAGCAGCTACAAGGCATACTGTAAGACGACCACTGAAATGCCCTCCACCACGGTAATCCTCAAAGCCACCATATTTGCGGTGTGCTACAAAATCAGCATGTCCCGGACGAGGTACTGCACGCAGTTTTTCATAATCGCCGGAACGTGTATTATTATTCTCAAACAGAATGGTGATCGGGGCACCGGTGGTTTTATCATTGAACAGCCCGCTTTTAAATATGGGCAGATCGTCTTCTTTTCGTGGAGTAGTACCTTTCTGTGTACCTCCTTTTCTTCTTTCTATATCAACAAGAAAATCTTCCACGGTCAATGGCAGGCCGGCAGGACAACCATCAATATTGATACCAACACTGGCACCGTGCGACTCGCCGAAGATAGCAACCTTGAATATACGACCGAAAGCGTTCAATTTTATCTGATTTGAATGTTAGCGAAATAGTGAATGGTCAATCAATGTCATTAAATAAGTATTTCTGATTCCGGCTGGTGTCTTACCAGCTACTTCATTCAACGATGTTAAATGATCAATGCTTTTCCCGGCTTCAGAGCCTATGCTTCTGACTTCTGGCCTGCTTCTATTTCAGCACCCAGTAACCGGATATGATCATAAAAATCAGGGTACGACTTATTGATAGCCTCTGCTTCTTCAATAATAGTAGCACCCGTAGCTTTCAGTGCAGCTACCGCACAAGCCATTGCAATACGATGATCATGATGTGAATGTACAGTAGCACCATGCACACCTGTACCACCATGAACAATCATGAGGTCATCCTGCAGATCGATCTTAATACCCATTTTACCAAACTCTTCCTGCAGGGTCAGTGCACGGTTACTTTCCTTATGGGTAAGCCTTTTGGCTCCCTGTATCACCGTCATACCATCACAATAAGAAGCCAACGCTACCAACGGTGGAAACAGGTCCGGACATTCTGTAGCATCAAACTGGAAAGGTTTTAATTGCTGTACAGGTCCTATTTCAATCTGCTCTGGCTGTACGGATACCCTGGCACCGCTGCTCATTATTGCCTGCAGAATAGCTTTATCGGCCTGTGTTGAAAATACATCCAGTCCTTTTACAGTAATATCGCCGGCCACAGCCCCTGTTACCAGCAAAAATGCAGCACCGCTCCAGTCACCTTCCACCGTATAGGTAGCAGCTTTAAACTGTTGTGTTTTTACCGGGAAATGAAATACCTCATAATTGTGGTTTTCCACCTCCACGCCAAAATGTTTCATTACTGTCAGCGTAAGATCTATATATGGTTTGCTGGTAAGATTATTCACTTTGATGGAAACTCCCTGTGCGCCTGCAGCCGCATAAGCAATCAGCAGACCGGTCAGGAACTGTGAGCTGAGAGAACCATCAATTTCAATATCAGCAGGTTTCAAGGGGCCCTTTACTGTCAGCGGCAATTTGCCATTATTGGAAGTAACAACAATGCCCAGCCGAGGCAGTACTTCATCAAAGAAATCCATAGGACGGTTCAGCAAACTGCCCCTGCCTTCAATAGTAATGGCCTTATCCGCCACAGCAATAATAGGCGCCAGCATACGTATACCCAAACCACTTTCACCACAATTCACAGTATTCTGCGCTGGTTTTACACCGTTACCATTTATAGACAAAGAACCATTAGCCTGCTCAGTGATAGTTGCCCCCAATGCTGTAATAACGCTTCGTGCCGCAAGATCATCATTCGAGTGACCCGGATTACGGATAATACTGGTACCATTTGCCAGTAAGGCTACTGCGCAGGCACGCTGCATAGAGCTTTTAGAAGCCGGGGATTGAATAACGCCCTGTATAGTGGATGGTTGAACTGTTACAATCATTTTTTTCGTTGTTAATGAGAATCACTGAACGCCGGTCATTGAAAACAGAATACTGATCATTACTAACTCTTTCTGACAGGATGTTCAACATTCAACGCTCAATTTTCAATATTCAGTTAAAGACCTTTTATCAATTGTTCTAATTCCTCCAGCGGAATAGAACGCACCACGCCCTTCCCGATCTTATCCAGCAAAATATAATTCATGGCTTTTTTCTCACGCTTCTTATCCATCGTCAGCACTTTAAAAGCCTTGCGTTTGTCAAAATCTGCCAGCGTGGGCAAACCGTATTGCTCCAATACATTAATTACCCGCTGTGATTCTTTAAAACCGGTGAACTGCTGCGAAATTGTACAGGCGGCGGCCATACCAATGGAAATAGCCTGCCCGTGCGACAATTCGTACATGTTTTCAATAGCATGTCCCAGCGTATGCCCAAAATTCAATAACCTGCGCTCGCCTTTCTCAAATTCATCCTGTTCCACCACTGCAGATTTAATACCTGCATTGCGTTGTATCAGTTTACTGAGCGCGGGTTTATTTTTCTGGTAATAGCTCAGTTTATTCTTTTCCAACTCCCTGAACAGAGGAGCATCTTTAATACAGCTATGCTTAATAATTTCAGCAAAACCATTGATCCATTCCTGTTTGGGTAACGATTTCAGTAAACTGTAATCATATAACAGAAATGAAGGCTGACGGATGGTACCCACCAGGTTTTTGTAGACGCCTACATCAATACCGTTCTTACCACCAATAGATGCATCTACCATGGCCAGCACAGTAGTAGGAACAAAACCGCAACGCACGCCGCGCATATAGATAGCCGCTACATACCCTGTAAGATCGGTAATTACGCCACCACCAATACCCACCAGGCAGGTAGTTCTGTCAGCTTTGTATTCGATCAACTGTTCTATAATAGCATTTACGGTAGCCTGTACTTTAAATTCTTCACCAGGCTTCAGCACAATGGTATTCCAGCCTTTCAGCTTTTTCTTATGTGCTTTGAATATATTCTCGTCGGTGATCAGTACGGCACTTTCGCGGTCAACCAGCTTATCCAGGTAAGCAAGGTCACCATCAAAATAATACTGTACAGTACCGGATGAAAATTGATAGGTTTTACTTCTCATAGTACCATTTCACGGAGAGGATCAGAACTGAATTTTATCAAACACGTCCAGCTCGCTTTCCAGCGTTTTTGTTTTATGATATTCTTCCTGTTTGGGCAGGTAATCCATTACCTGTTTTACACCACTTGGACTTACAGAATATGCTGCAAATCCTTCCTGCCATTCAAAAAAGCGTTTTATAAAACGGCTTTCATTGATCCAGCCGGCACCTTCGGTTTTAAGGCTGTTAATTACCTGCACCAGGTTCTGCGCAGGCAGCATTTGTATCAGGCAATGGATATGGTCATCCACTCCGTCTACAGCCAGTACGCGGATACCTTTTTCTTCAGCATTTTTCTGCAGGTGTGAAAACAGGATAGTACGGATGGGCTTTGTCAGCAACGGCTCACGGTCTTTTACTGCCCAGATGGCATGTACAAAAAGATAAACTTTGGTATGACCGTTGATCAGTTGCATGGGGTAAAATGCCTGTAGTGAACAGTCATACCGGTCATGGCAATGCCATAACCGGTAGCTGCTGCTTTTTATGAGTTCATGATTTTGTTCTGGTGGTTGATACTTTCCATGTGCACTGCATCGAAATAACGGGTAATGAACTCTTTGCTCAATCCCAGTTTTTCTCCTTTAAGGGCAGCTCTTTCTAAAATCTCGTTCCAGCGGTTGGTCTGCAGGATGGTAATGTTATTGTTTTTCTTGTATTCACCGATCTTCTCGGCTACTTTCATACGCTGACCAAGGATCTGCATCAGTTCATCATCCAGATGGTTGATCTGCTGACGCAGTTTTTCCAGCGCTGCATGATACTCTTCAGAGTTCACGTCTTCTTTACGCCATACTATTTCCCCAATCATTTCACCCAGGCGTTCAGGCGTTACCTGTTGTTTGGCATCGCTCCACGCTTTATCAGGATCAATATGACTTTCTATCATCAGTCCGTCGAAATCGAGATCAATAGCTTTCTGGGCCACGTCCATCAATATATCACGACGACCACAAATATGTGAAGGATCATTGATAATGGGCAATTCAGGATTACGGCGTTTCATTTCAATGGCAAGGTGCCACATGGGTGCATTTCTGAATTCAGTATTGCCGTATGAGCTAAAACCACGGTGTATCAGACCGATCTGGTTGATGCCGGCTTTAGCTACACGCTCTACTGCACCTGTCCACAACTCCAGGTCGGGGTTGATGGGGTTTTTGATCAGTACAGGTACATTTGCACCGCGTAATGCGTCTGCTACTTCCTGTACACTGAAGGGGTTTACAGTGGTACGCGCACCAATCCACAATACATCTACTTCAAAAGTCAGTGCATCTTCTACCTGTTTGCCGGTGGCTACTTCCACGGCAACCGGTAAACCGGTTGCTTTTTTGGCAGCCTGCAGCCAGGGCAAACCTTTAGCTCCGATACCTTCAAAACTGCCGGGCCTTGTGCGGGGTTTCCAGATACCGGCACGTAACATATCTACTTTACCGGTCTTTGCCAGGCGAATAGCTGTTTCCAGCACCTGCTCTTCTGTTTCAGCACTACATGGCCCGCTGATAATGATAGGTCGTTTATTCCAAACCTGTTGCACAGTTTCCTTCATGGATGTTTGCGTTGCTTGCATATATTTTTTGGTTGATGAGTTAACAAGTTTATTCAGTTGACAAGGAGAAACAGACTGAGGTGACCAATTTCAACTTGTCAACCTGTCAACCTGTTATCTACCTTCTGCTATCGGCATCATTCATCCTGATGCGACGGCCTTTGTAGTTTTTACCATCAATGGCCGCAATCATCTGCCGGGCTGCACTTTTATCTATTTCAATCCAACTGTTCATTTCTTTCATATCGATCCTGCCCAACACTTCTTTACGCAGATCGCTCATATCGAGAATGAATTGTAAAAAGCTGGCTTTATAAAATCCATCTTTAGTACCAAGATTTACAAACAGGCGCGCATAATCTCCACCGCCACCAAAATTCCGGCCTTTTGTATCCCTGCCATCTCTGCGTTGACCTCTGTCGCCGTAAGCTCCTCTTTCCACCTGTGGTCTTTCGCCTCTTTCGCGGCGCTGATCACGTGCATTCAAATCTTCCGCATTTTCATAATACTTCAGGAAGCGGTTAAACTCTGATGCAGCTACACGTTTCAGGATATCTTCCTTGCTGATGTCTGCAAACTTCTCTTCCAGCATGGGTACATAAGTTTCATAATCGCCATGGCTGATATCCTGCTGCAACAGTCTATCCATAAAGTGATAGAATTGTTTGCGGCATACATCTTTACCGGAAGGTATTTCCAGCTTGTGGAAGGGAGCCTTTACAATATTCTGTATCTGTTTCAGGCGGCCCAGTTCACGCATGTGTACAATTGACATACAAACGCCGGTATTTCCTGCACGTCCTGTACGACCACTGCGGTGCGTGTACACTTCCACATCATCGGGCAGTTCGTAATTGATAACATGGGTAATACCCTGTACATCAATTCCACGTGCTGCCACATCCGTTGCTATTAAGAGCTGTAATGTTTTTTCACGGAACTCACCCATTACCTTATCGCGCTGTACCTGTGTCAGATCGCCGTGCAACGCATCAATATCATAACCTTCGCGTGTCAGTTTTTCGGCAATCTCCTGTGCATCTGCTTTGGTACGGGTAAAGATGATACCATAAATGCCCGGGTTAAAATCAATCAACCTTTTCAAAGCAGCATAACGGTGTTGCGCACTGGTAACGAAATACTGGTGGTCAATGTTCTTGTTTGCAGAATTCACTTGTCCTACAGTGATCTCCAGCGGCTCTTTCATGTAACGTTTGCTCACGCGGCGTATTTCCGGTGGCATGGTTGCACTGAATAACCAGGTGCTTTCACGGTTAGGCGTATTCTGCAGAATAAACTCGATATCTTCCTGGAAACCCATGTTCAGCATTTCATCTGCTTCATCAAGTACCACGTACCCGATCTGTTCCAGGTTGATCGCCTTACGCTCGATCAGGTCAATCAGACGACCCGGTGTTGCCACCACAATCTGCACACCTCTGCGCAGGTCGCGGATCTGCTGCCCGATGGACGTACCGCCGTAAACAGCAGCCACATACACACCCGGCATGAATTTTTTAAACAGCTCCAGTTCATTCACAATTTGCACGCATAACTCTCGTGTGGGACATACCACCAATGCCTGCGGATGTTTTTGTGCCGCATCTATCACCTGCAACAAGGGTAAACCAAAAGCTGCGGTTTTACCGGTGCCTGTCTGGGCAAGCCCTACCAGGTCTTTTGTGCCGCTTAATAAAACAGGAATCGCTTTTTCCTGTATAGGTGTCGGGTTCTTAAATCCTAAAGCATCAGTAGCCTGTACCAACCTCTCGTCCAAACCCAACGCGTCAAATGTTGTCATATTCGGAAAAATTTGGCGCAAAGGTACTGATAATACTGCCCTCCGCCTAATCAATCCGCCAAACGGCACATATAGTAATTGCCTGTATGTAAAGAACTTAGGATAATTATTTTTAATATTTCTACAGTTGTAAGTTTTAAGTGATAGGTTACAGGTTCCTTTACCCCGTTTTTTGCTCACAAAATCCCCCTCTCTTTACCTCCCGAAATACCTCCCACAACCACGTATTCAGATACTTATAACTTAAAACCTAAACTGATAACTATTTAATGATCCGCCTGATCTTATTCGCATTTTCAATCAGCTCCAGCAGGTATTCATAGTTCTCTTTTTCAAGACATGCTTTGAACTTGCGCAACTGACTGATGTGCTCGTTCAGTACATCCAGCACATTTTCACGGTTCTGCATAAAGATCGGAACCCACATAGCCGGGTTACTTTTGGCCAACCGCACCGTACTTTCAAAACCACCACCGGCCAGTTCAAAAATGGCATCTTCCTCTTTTTCTTTTTCCAGTACCGTATTGGCCAGTGCAAAGGAAGTGATGTGCGAAATATGACTCACATAGGCCGCATGTACATCATGGCTGCTGGCATCCATGTAAATGATATGCATGCCTAACTGTTTGTATACCTGTTCAATTTTATTCACTACATCCTCATCGGTCTTTTCTTTTTCACAGATCACACAGGCACGTCCTGCAAACGCATCCCGCACGGCTGCTTCCGGACCGCTGTACTCTGTACCCCACATCGGGTGTGTGGCAATAAACCGCGAACGCATCGGATGATCTGCCAGTGCTGCACACAATGCATATTTGGTTGAACCCGCATCGGCTACAATCTGTTTGTCGGTTACAAGGTCCATTACCTGTTTCATTACCGGGATGGTAGCATCAACAGGAATGGCCACATAAATGAGATCACTTTGCTGTACCGCTTCTGCCAGCGGCAGGGCCTCATCTATTAAACCCAGTTCCAGTGCCTTTTGCTGACTGGCAGCCGAACGGCTTACACCGATCACTTTTTTTGCCAGTCCCTTTTCCTTTAATGCCAGGCTGAATGAACCACTGATCAGCCCCACACCAACTATCGTAACAGTATTAAACATGTAACTATTTATCTTTTACGGTCAGGAATAATGCTTTGATTCTTGTAATACTTTCCTGCAATTTTTCTTCTGGGCTGCAGAGACTTACGCGGATGTAACCATCGCCGGCATTACCAAAAATGCCGCCGGGGGTTATAAACACATTGGCATTGTACAACACTTCATCGCTCAGCGCAAAACCATCTGTATACGTTGCCGGGATCTTTGCCCATACAAACATGCCTGCCTGCTTTTTATCGTATACACATTCCAGTAAATCCAGCAATTCAAATACCTTCTCTCTTCTTTTCCTGTAAACAGCATTCACTTCATCATACCAGCTCTGCGGCAATGCCAGTGCTTTGGCTGCAGCCAGTTGTACCGGCAGGAACATGCCACTATCCATATTGCTTTTAAAACGCAGTATTTCGTCAATGCGTTCTTTAGCGCCGCTTAACATACCAACACGCCAGCCCGCCATATTCTGCGATTTACTCAGCGAGTTCAGTTCCACTGCAATATCCTTTGCACCGGGTACTGACAACAGGCTCGCGGGCTTATCATTCAGAATAAATGAATACGGGTTATCGTGACAGATCAGGATATTGTGTCTTTTACCAAACGCTACTATCTTTTCAAATAAAGAAGTTGTTGGCAAATGTCCCGTAGGCATGGAAGGATAGTTGATCCACATCAGCTTAATACCACCTTCTGCTGCTACCGCATCCAGCGCATCAAAATCAGGTTCCCAGTTATTGGCTTCTGTCAGTTCATAATCCACGCATTCACCACCGGCCAATTTAACTGCACTGCGATATGTAGGATAGCCGGGATTGGGCACCAGTACTTTATCACCTGCATCCAGGTAGGTCATACAGATATGCATGATCCCTTCTTTACTACCAATAAGCGGTAAGATTTCCGTATCAGCATTCAGTTCTACTGCATACCACTTCTTATACCAATCACTCATGGCACTGCGCAATACCGGAGAGCCTTTATAGTTCTGATAAGCATGCACGTTGAATTTGGCACTTTCATCCTGCAAGGTTTTGATCACTTCAGGATGTGGCGGCAGATCAGGACTACCGATACCAAGATTGATGATCTGTTTGCCTTCTTTATTCAGCGTATCGATCTCTCTCAGTTTTTGCGAGAAATAATATTCTCCTATGCCTTCCAGTCGTTTCGACGTAACCATGAGCGGGTTGTATATTGTTAAGCGTTATAAGTTGTAAGTATTGCTGCACGTTCAATGCGAATAGCTCAACACCGAACGCAAATACAGCAGCTTTTCATTTTCAAATTATCTCATTTTCAAATTCACTAATCAAACAGTCTTCCCTTTTTTATACACCCCATATATTTTCAGCTCAGCAGTTACGGGGCGGATACTTTCTATCACTGTATTGAATTGTTCAATAGAATCAAATTCCATATCTGCATGAAAGCTGTATTTCCAATCGCTCCCGGGAATGGGGAAGCTTTGCAGTTTGCTCAGGTTGATACCGCCTTCCGCAATTCTTGTAAGCACTTTGGCAAGACTACCACGGGAATGATCTGTATGAAAATTTACAGATGCTTTATCGGCACCGGTCACCGGTTCAGCAGCATCTTCACGCTGCACTACCAGGAACCTGGTGTAATTGTTTTTCATGGTGTGGATGTTCGGTGCAATCGTATCCAGCTCAAACAGATCAGCAGCCAGTTTGCTGGCAATAGCAGCAATATGTTTACTGCGGTGCTGGTGAATATGTTTAGCGCTCAATGCAGTGTCTTCAGTTTCCACCAGCTTCCAGTCGTATTTATCAAGATATTCCAGGCATTGCTGAATAGCCATGTGGTGCGAATGTACTTCGCGTATATCTTCCAGTTGTACACCGGGATTCACCAGCAGGTTCTGTTTTATCTGCAGGTACAGTTCCCCAACAATACGCAGGTTACTTTTCTGCAACAGGTTGTAATTGGGTAAAATGCTGCCGGCTATGGAATTTTCAATGGCCATTACGCCTCCATCGCTTTCCTTTTTGTTACCGGCTATTTTCACTACCTCACGAAAAGTAGCACAGGGTATCACTTCTACATCCTTACCAAAAAACTGTTGTGCCGCTACCTGGTGAAAACTGCCTTCGTATCCTTGTATCGAAACTTTTTGTGCCATACAGATAAAAAAAAAGTCCCGGCTTTTCGGCCGGGACTCTTATGTTGATTGATTAGTTTGCTTATTTCGACATCAACAAAAGCATGCCCGGCTTCTTACTAAAGTAGAAGTAAAAATAAAAGTAAGTAAATCGGTATGCCTTAGCGATAATCATGAAATCAAAAGTAGTAACTAATACGGATTATCAAAACTTTTTTTTGGATCAATTACGACAGCCAAACCTGTTCATATCATACAAAACCCTTTACAGACCTGCATTACAGGCACCCCTGCATACCTTTTTTCAACCGTTAATTTTCTGTAAACAAAGCATTTAAAAAGGATACTTTTTTGTCCTATAGCCTGCTGGCTGATAGACTTTACTAACAGTTGTTAGGAGGTTATAAGTGCAGGTTGAAAGTTTTAGGTAAGTGAAACGTCCGATGCTAATACAGGTTGCTGGTTATATATGAAGGCAGAAGTCTGAGGTCTGAAAAGGCTGTGAGCTACGAGCGGTAATACAGGCAACCCAACCATCAAACAATCGAACCATTTAACAATTAGCCAATATATTGTCAAATTCCGCTCACCCTCCCCTAGCTCAATCGCCTGCTCAACTGTTCATCAATTTTCTTAAAAAGATGGAAGGGTTTATAGGTACGCCAGTTGTCTATCTGCATCAGTTCTATGTAGCGGTTCAGTTTGGCCCGTTTGAAGTCATGCTGGGTCTGTTCGGGCATATCCAGTATCACAACCCACCCTTCTTCATCGGTCACTTCTTCAAACCACTCCTGGTAATAATCCTTATCACCGCTATGAAAATTAAGTACGTTCTCTGCTATGAGTATATACTTGGTAATACCATCCCGGAAGAAGCTGTCTGCCACTTCCCGTTTCAACTGCATGATATCATTTTCAATAGCATCATTCCATTCACCGATCAGCTCAATAATAACATATTTCTCTTCGTAATCGGCCAGCAGCACTTTCAGGTATAGCGTACGGGAACCAAATTCATCCCATTGGGGATGGATATAGTAATTGTAAATGGTTTGCGAGAACTCAAACTCAGAGTACACCCTGCCATAAAAGGGAGAGCGCTCATCCTGCTCACTGATGTATAAATGCCGCCAATTATAAAAAGGTTCTATATCGTGCATATCCTGAAAAGATTTACCGGAATAGCCATCAACTATTATACCCGGTTAAAAAAATATCGCGGATAACCAGACTCCGGCTATCCGCGATACAATTTACAATCTCCATTATGCGGTTTCCAAATCTTTTTTATTGTTTTATTCCACCACCAGCTTGTCGGTAAATACAGCCTTTTTGCTATTATTTAACACTTTAACCATATACACACCCTGCACAGGGCGCTGTGTCATCCGTACTTCTGCCACTTGTGTATAACCAGTGGCATTTACCATCTGCTGATGTAGTAGTTTACCAGTAATATCCGTTACCTGTATGGCTAGCAAACCGGTTATTTTACCGGGCAGGTTTACACGAAAAACACCCGTGGAAACAGGATTGGGATACAGACTGATCCTGCCATCCTTATCATCGGCAGCAATAACACCTGCAACAGGTATTGTTTTTGTATCTTTCTGAAAAGCAAGGTTACCATTGGCCATATCAGAAGGATTGAACACGTTGCTGCCACCCTTCAAACCGGTTATTTTCCAGGTATACATATCTATTTCATAATAACCATCGGTAACATTGGCGCTGCCCACTACCAGTTTCCCATCGTCGTTGATCACAGCACCATTGGTAGTAAAACTTTCCGGTAATCCTTCTATTTTGGTAATGAATGTAGCTATGCGTTTAGCAGGATCAACTTTGAATACACTGTGAAAAGCAGTTATTACATACAGGTTGCCATATACATCGGCCACCATATCGCCGCCCCATCCTGTACTGCGTTTATGAATGGAAAAGGTATCGTTGAAAGCATCATCCTGCAAGGCTCCCAGGTCGGTAATGACCGCTTTACGCCCGGTGGTAAACCGTACAAAATGATTACCGTCATTGCTCAATGCATAACCATTGCCATCACCGCCCATTACCATACGGGTAAAATGATTGGCATCGTTGTTCCTGTCAGCATTACTGCTGAATGCTTCTCCTTCAAAATAACAGATCTGAGGGGTTTCTTTTGAAAGGTCTATATAGCGAAGTTCGTTCAGGTAAAGAGGTGTATAGTATAACCGCTTGTGCGTGGCATCATAGGCACAGGCAGCAGATAAGCCGGCAAAAGGCAATCTGGTAGCATCCTCTACGCCTTTTTCACTGGCTATTGTAATGGCTTTACCTGTGCGGGCATTGCAGACAGTGGTAACCGGGTCTGTAGTATTGTATACAGATTGCAACACTTCGCCCGTACCCAGGTCAACCAATTTTACATTGGCCCAGTTAAAAGAACCTTTTGTGTTGCCGGTAATGATATACGCAGTGGAAGAATGTTGTGCCATAACGGGCAGTGCGGCACAAAAAACTGCAAGAGCAGGTAGCATTTTGTGTTTCATAAGCGGTGGTTTAATAGTTTCCGGAACAGCTATAAGTTACTACATTTTCACAAGGCAGCAATGAAATGCAGTTACAGGCTGTGTTATGAAATTATGTAGCTGTGAGAGGAAGTTACCCTATGGCATCATTACAGAACAGGTATGATCACTACCTGATCAGGCAGCAATGATTCATTATTTATAAGCTATATAAAGTACAGGTTATTTACCCAGTGAGTCAACGGCTTTTTTTACACTGCCGTATTGCAGCAACAGTTTTTTGGCATGTTCATAATCTTTAATGCCGGTATTTTCCATCACCATTTTGGTACCACGGTCAACCAGCTTACTGTTGGTGAGCTGCATGTTCACCATCTTATTATCTTCCACGCGGCCAATCTGGATCATAACGGCAGTAGAGATCATGTTGAGCACCAGCTTTTGTGCAGTGCCGCTTTTCATACGGGTACTGCCGGTCACAAATTCAGGGCCTACAACTACCTCAATAGGAAATTCGGCAGTAAGCGCCAGCGGAGAGCCGGCATTGCAGGTAATACATCCGGTTATAATATTACGTTTACGGGCTTCCTGCAAAGCACCTATTACATAAGGTGTGGTGCCACTGGCAGCAATACCAATTACCACATCTTTATCATCAATATTGTGTTGTGTAAGGTCTATCCATCCCTGTTCCCAACTATCTTCGGCCTGTTCTACCGGTCGTTGAATGGCTATTTCGCCACCGGCAATGATGCCGATCACCAGGCCATAAGGCAAACCATAAGTAGGCGGAATTTCGCTGGCATCCAGTATACCCAACCTGCCGCTGGTACCTGCCCCGATATAAAAAAGTCGTCCGCCCGCAAGCATCTTATCGGTAATAGCTCCTACCAGCTTCTCAATTTGAGGAATAGCTCTTTCCACTGCCAGGGGCACTTCTTTATCTTCCTTGTTGATGTTGGCAAGAATCTCTCCTGTGCTCATATTCTCAAGGTGCCGGTAATTGCTCTGCTGCTCTGTAACTTTCTTAAATGCTGACATGTACACTATACTTTCTGTTTTTCTGGTTGGTTATACTATAATTATCTGCTAATGAACATGGTATTTAATCAATCCTTCCATCGGGTTCTTCAATATCTTCCCCAGTTCAAATTCGTACGAATGACATAGGTCCTTAATCACATCTTTAAACGCATAGGATATGCCGCCTACAAACGAGATGGGCATTTTCCAGCTTTCCGTGTATTTGCAAAGATGAGTAAAGAAAAAGTCATTCAGCCCATCCTCTATAATATTTTCTATCATATAATGATCCCGGTTTTCAGCCAGGAACAGGGCAAAAGAGGCCAGGTAACGGTTAGGCAAAGGCTTTTTATAAATATTTTCCAGTATTTCAGCCCGGGAGGTTTTGTATTTGTCTTCAAACCTGTAATGCAGATCCTCATCAAAGGTCTTGTACAGGTAGTATTGCAATACCTTTTTGCCCAGGTAAGCTCCGCTGCCTTCATCACCCAGCACATATCCCAGACCAGGGGTGCTGGTAACGATCTTTTTGCCGTTGTAAAAGCAAACGCTGCTACCAGTGCCCAGTATACAGGCCAGTCCTTTTTTGTTGCCACACAAAGCGCGGGCTGCCCCCAGCACATCGTCTGTAACCTGTATTTTAATACGGGCAAATACCTGCGATATAGCCTTTTTAACGATAGCAATATTCTCTTTGGTAGAGCAACCGGTACCATAATAGTATACGGCATCTACGGAAGTTTTACCGATTTTCGGTAACAGCTCAGTACGTATAAGATGTTCAATCTGGGCAGCGTTCAGAAAGTAAGGACTGATGCCCTGTGTAAATATGGTCTTTTTGCGTTTATTCTTATCTACCAGACACCATTCGCATTTGGTAGCACCGCTGTCGGCCAGTAATACAGCCATAAATTTTCTGTTTAAATCATTCATTCTTACCCCACAGCAACCATTTAACGAAGGTAAAGTTTGGATTTGAAAATTAATTATGAACTTCGCCCCTAAATTTGAAGATTTAACTTAAGAGACCCTTCTGATGAAAAAATTACAGGTATGGCTTCCCCTGCTCTTTTCGATAGTATTGATCTTTGGCATGTGGATCGGATCGGGCCTTCGCAAAAACATCCCCTTTTCCCAGGGACTTTTTCAAACTTCCAGTCGTTCTTCTATCCAGGAAGCGATGGATCTCGTTCAGAATAAATATGTTGACAAGGTAAACCTGGATAGTCTTTCAGACGATGCCATCCAGGCCATGCTGGCACACCTGGACCCTCACTCTGTTTTTATACCCGCTTCCAGCCTGGCCGAAGTGAATGAAGGACTTCAAGGTAACTTTGAAGGTATTGGCGTGGAGTTTTTCCTTATTAAAGATACTGTAAACGCCATCAATGTACTGGCAGGCGGCCCCAGCGAAAAAGCTGGTCTGCAGGTAGGTGATAAATTCTTAAAAGTAGACGATTCTGTAGTGACCGGTAAAGGCATCAATGCCGATAAGATCAAAAAGCTGTTGCGCGGCCCCGGTGGCAGCAAGGTAGCTGTAACGGTTTTAAGAGGCAACCAAACCATACAAACCACCATTACCCGTGGTACCATTCCTTTAAACTCGCTTGATGCCGGTTATATGATCAACGACAGCATCGGGTTCATGCACCTCAACAAATTTGCCGGCACCACCTACAAAGAGTTCCTGGAATCATTGCAATCACTGCAGAAAAAAGGCATGAAACGCCTGGTACTGGATCTGCGTGGCAATGGCGGAGGCATTCTTAATGAAGCAGCCGATGTGATAGACGAGTTCCTGGACGATGAAAAACTGATCGTATATACACAAGGCAATAAACAGCCCAAAATAGAATACCGCTGCAGACGCCCGGGATTGTTTGAAAAAGGCAAACTGGTTTTACTGGTTGATGAAGGCTCTGCCTCTGCCAGCGAAATTGTAGCCGGCGCCCTGCAAGACTGGGATCGTGCTACCATAGTAGGTCGCAGAACATTTGGCAAAGGACTGGTACAGGAACAATTTAACCTGAGCGATGGAGCTGCACTGCGTTTAACCGTAGCACGCTACTATACCCCTATCGGCAGAAATATTCAGAAACCTTATGATAAAGGCCGTGATGCCTATAATGAAGAGCTGGCTGGTCGTTTTCAGAACGGCGAAGTGATTAAAGGCGACTCTGTGGTAAATCATAAAGGCCCTGCCTTTAAAACCAAAGGTGGCAGAACCGTGTACGGTGGCGGAGGTATTACCCCGGACATATTTGTTCCGCTGGATACCACTACATTTTCACCGGCCATTTATCCATTGTTCGACAACCAGGTATTCGGACAATTTATTTACATGTATTACCTGCAGAACGTTACCTACTTCAAACAGTTTAAAGACCCGGCCGACTTTAGTCAGCATTTCAACAATACAGAAGCAGCCTGGAACAGCCTGGTAAGTTTTGCACAACAGAACGGCCTTAAATTACAGAACATCACTGCCCGCGATAAATCGGAAGTAGAACAACGTATTAAAACATGGCTGGCACGCCAGATGTGGCGAATGGAAGGTTACTACGAAGTGAACAATTCATACGACCCGATGGTGCAGAAAGCGCTGGAAGAAGTGAAGAAATAGTAGTCCGGAGGTCAGGAAAGATGAAGGAGATGGCCTGATGGTTCTATTGTTTGATTGTATAAAACAGCCACAGGCTTTGTGCTACGGGCAAATACAGCAGCAATTATTCACATCCGCCTGAACGAATTCATTCAGTCAGGACTCACCCTGACAACCCACATTTCACGCTGAAAAAGAAGCGCCCTATTAATCAGAAGCACAAGAGTTTCAGCACCTGAAACCAGCAACTGGTTACAACACAATAAAAAAGGCAGGATTGTTTAAAACAATCCTGCCTTTTGTTGTATGGCTATACTTTCCTCGGTAATATTATTAGTCCTGTTCTTTATCCAGCAGCTCTCTTTTTTCGATGCGGTAAGAGCCAATCAAACCAAGACCGCCACCTATTGCCAGCAGCGCAAAATACACGGCCTCTGTTTCTCCTTTGTACAACACATATGCTTCCAGCAAATAGGCGATGAACAATCCTATACCCGCACCTACCAGCAGCAGGCCCCATTTAAGGTTTAAGAAAGGAGCCGGTCTGCGTCTGTTCAGTTTGGGGTCCATTCCTTTTTCAATCATGGCCATGTTTTCCTTATTGCGGAAATATCTTAAACCGAACACCATTGCGGCAATACCAAGCGTAGCTAATATTAACCAGAGGAATACTAATTGATCAGGTCCCATTGTAATTATTTTTATTGATGATGAATATTATTATCCGTTTGCTGTATCAGACTACTGAAGTTGATCCCGGGTTACAGCTTTTAAAAAACTTTTTTCAGTACCTGTTACAGTAACTAAGACTACACCTGCTGATGGCAGGTTACAGGAAATAGGAATTTTACAGACCAGTTCACATTACTCATTAATAATCAATCATTTGCTATTTGATTGCTGGATAGTCTGATGGGTTATGTTGCTGATATGGATGGTTTTTACTGGTGTAGGTCTGACTCAATATCTTTTAATATGCATCCGGTCTATGACCGGCGTTATAAAAAGCCTGCTTTCATTACTCAGCAGGACAAATGTGGCCACTTTCCTGCCACCTTCCTGCGTCTTTCCTGCGTATTAAAGCGTATAAACTAAGGGTTTTGGGCTATCTGTGCTAAAAGAAATCCCAGCTAAGTCCCGAAGAAGTTACCAGCCTGATACAAAGCCATTTGGTTGCGGCATTCAGTTCCTGCAGGAGCTCCTGTAAAGCACTACCGGCGCCTGGAAAAAACAAGTATGTATGTATGTGGCCGCGATGTGAACTGACTTAATTCAATAATATTGTTCAAAATCACCATAAGATGCTGATAATCTTTACATTTGAGAAAATCCATCAATTTCCTTCTATCCAACAAAGCAAATCCAGGGCACGCAATTAATACGCTGAAACAAACATTCAGCACCTCACTGAACCGTCAATTTACTGCTTGCAGTCAAAATATGTATCTTGAAAGTGTAACCTGTTCCTTTCTACTGTAGTCTTAGTACTCGTAATGCATACCGGACCGAATGATAATGAGATTATTAACAGCGTACTGCGTGGTGAGCAGACACTTTATGCTGAATTGGTGAAACGTTACCAGAACTTCGTTTTCACCATCACACTGCGCTATACTTCCAGCCGCGAAGACGCTGAGGAAATAGCACAGGATGTGTTTGTAAAAGCATATCGCAGCCTGGCCGATTTCAGGGGCGATTCTAAATTCAGCACCTGGCTGTATACCATCGTCAATACTACCTGCATTACCTTTTTACGCAAAAAGAGACTGAATACACACTCTCTGGACAATGAAAAAGTATTTGCAGTGGCAGAAAATCACGATTCAGGTTTCAATGCCAACCAGGTGGAAATCAAATCGCGGCAGGACATGGTGAACAAAGCCATTGCATTGCTTAGTCCCGATGATGCACAATTGATCACATTGTTTTATAAAGGCGAACAAAGCCTGGAAGAGATCGGCAGGGTACTTGGTATAGAACCCAATACGGCAAAAGTAAAATTGCACCGTGCAAGACAAAGACTGAAAGAAAAAATGGAAACACATTTTGCACAGGAAGTGAGGGATCTGAAGAACTGATTTGTAAATGTGCAAATTTGAAGATCAAAGCGAATACGGATCATAAAGACGCAAAGTGAAGGTGATAAGTTTAAAAGCTGATAAGGTAACTATGCGTTTGCAACACTGGCAACCTGTATCCGGTAACCCGTAACAGGGATAACCAGAAACCTGTAACTTGAAACTATATAGGTATGAACACACAACAAAATATGGAAGAACGTCTGTGGGAGTATATCGACGGCACATGCAGTGCGGAGGAGAAATCTTTCATAGAACAATTGATTGAAAGCCACCGCGAGTGGAAAGAGAAATATCATGAGTTGCTGGATGTTCACCAGTTAATGCAGAACAGCCTGGAACTTGATCAGCCTTCCATGCGGTTTACACGCAATGTAATGGAAGAGATCGGCAAACATCATATTGCCCCGGCGGCCAAATCATATATCAATAAAAAGATCATTAATGCAATCGGCGCATTTTTCATTCTCTCTATAGCAGGTTTCCTGATCTATATCTTTGGACAATTTAACTGGTCGTTGGGAAACAGCAATACCAATAATATTGCAGTCAATGTTGAGAAATTTGAATTGAGTAAGCTGATGAGTTCTACTTCCATGAATGTATTTCTGTGTGTAAACGTAATACTGGGACTGATGTTGCTGGATATGTACCTGACCCGGAAGAAAAAACAAACATTCAAAGTGTAAATTCTTAACGCCATACAACGACCCGAACCCTCTGTACACTATATTTTACATAAAAGTATTCAATGCGCTATACTGCCACGGGGCAGATGGTCCGGTATGTCCTTCCGGTTTCCCGGAGGGACTTTGTGTTAGTGGCTATTAAAGAGCAACGATGACCACTTTATAAAAAAAGAGAACCGGCTGGTAACCGGTTCTCCCCAATAACTATTCTGAATAATATTGCAAATTGATTATTCACAACTGATCACTCACTACTCTAGTCATTAAACTTCTTCTTCAATTCCATCAGTTTTGCCTGGAAAGGGTTCAATGGTTCGGCCTTTTTAGCAGCCTGTGGTTTACCACCGCCGGCAGCAGGTCTGCGTTCTCCACCCTGGTTACGTTTTTCACCCGCAGCAGGTTTACTCTGGTCCTTCATGGTAAGTGCAATACGTTTCCTTGCTACATCTACTTCTGTAACAGTTACCATTACTTTCTGCTGCAGTTTTACTACCTGGTTGGGGTCGGATACATAGGTATTACTAAGCTGTGAAATATGTACCAGTCCGTCCTGCTTTACACCAATGTCAACAAAAGCACCAAAATTAGTAATGTTGGTTACCACTCCCGGAACTGTCATACCTGGTTTTACATCTTCTATAGAACGAATGGTATCATCAAAATGAAACTCTTCGATCTGGGCACGCGGGTCACGACCGGGTTTTTCCAGTTCTTTCAGAATATCATCAATAGTGTATTCACCAACACTTTCAGTGATGTATTGTTTTTTATTGATTTTTTTACGCAACTCAGCCTGTTTGATGAGTTCTTCGGTAGAAGCCTGCAGGTCTTTCGCCATTTTTTCTACCACGTGATAACTTTCCGGGTGTACAGAAGAATTATCCAATGGATTTACAGCACCGGGAATACGTAAGAAGCCAGCGCATTGTTCAAACGATTTGGGGCCCATCATAGATACTTTCTTCAATTCATCACGCGTTTTGAAAGCACCATTTTTAGCACGGTATTCCACAATATTTTTTGCCAGCGTATTGCTTAACCCTGAAACATAAGTAAGCAAATGCTTGGAAGCAGTATTTACGTCCACGCCAACATAGTTCACTGCACTTTCCACTACCCTGTCCAAAGCTTCTTTTAAGCGGGTCTGGTTTACATCATGCTGATACTGTCCTACACCAATGGATTTGGGATCGATCTTTACCAGCTCACTCAGCGGATCCAGCAAACGACGACCAATGCTGATAGCTCCACGTACTGTTACATCGTGATCAGGAAATTCTTCACGCGCCACTTCAGAGGCAGAATAGATTGAAGCGCCACTTTCATTTACCTGGAACACGCTTACATGGCGTCCGAAATCAATACTACGGGCCAGTTGCTCAGTTTCACGACCGGCAGTACCATTTCCAACACCAATTGCTTCAATATCAAATTTATTGACCAGCGCTTTCAGTTCTTCAACGCTTTTTTGCCATTCATTTTGTGGCGGATGCGGATAGATGGTGGTATTGTGGATCAGGTTGCCTTGCGCATCCAGGCAAACCACTTTACAACCAGTACGGAAACCCGGGTCCAGTGCAAGCACTCTTTTAGAACCCAGCGGTGAAGCCAGTAACAACTGACGGAGGTTTTCTGTAAATACATTGATAGCCTCTTCATCTGCACCATTTTTGCTGGACAAACGGAATTCGTTTTCGATAGATGGTTTCAGCAAACGGTCAAAAGAATCATCCAGTGCTTTTTTCACTTCACCGGCGTTGGGATTGGATGCTTTGAGAAAAATCCTGTCCAGTTCATCCAGTGCAGCCTGTTTGTCAATATTAATATCCATGATCAGGAATCCTTCTTTTTCACCACGACGGATCGCCATCAGGCGGTGTGAAGGACATTGTGATAATGGCTCGCTGAATTCAAAATAATCACGGTACTTCTGGGCGTCAGCATCTTCTTTTTTGCTGGTCAGTACTTTGGAGTACAGCACAGAATCTTTCGTGAACAACTGGCGTACTTTGTTTCTTGCCTGTTCATTTTCGCTAACCCATTCTGCAATGATATCGCGGGCTCCCTGCAAGGCTTCTTTCGTGTCTTTTACCTGCTCGTTAATATATTTACCGGCTTCAGATTCCGGGTTTTCGGCATTCTGCTCAAAAATAAGTTTGGCCAGCGGCTCCAGCCCTTTCTCGATGGCCTGGGTAGCTCTTGTTTTACGCTTGGGTTTATAAGGCAGGTAAATATCCTCCAGTTCGGTAGCATCAAAACAATCTTCAATACGTTGCTTCAGCTCAGGCGTTAGTTTGCCCAGTCCTTCAATGGTTTTGAGCACCGTTTCTTTACGCTTATCCAGCTCGGTAAAATATCTGATCTCTTCTACCACATTGCCGATAGCCACTTCATCCAGGTTGCCGGTTGCTTCTTTACGATAACGGGCAATGAACGGAATGGTACCACCTTCACTTTGCAATTGGTGAATATTCGTAATCTGTTTTACAGTTAACGATAGTTTTTCAGCTGCTTTCTGGATATACTTAATGTCCATCATGATCTTTTGATTATATACATTCCTGATTTTCAGACATTTAACATTATATTTCAATCAACAGATGCCCGGTTTCAGGGCAGCAAATGTAAGCGATGGCAAGGAAGAAAAAAGTTTGTTTTTTAAACAAAAAACAGCACACACAATATGGCAGCCAAGAAGGTTGCAACCCGGTAAAAATATCATGAAACCGGCAGGTAAAAACGTACGATAAATCCTGCAAAAAAGCAGGCACCTTTTTAGCCTGCAACGAAAGCTCCTGAACTCAAAGTATGTATAAAGAAAAAGCATCTGTGTCACTTACTGTCTTTGTGCCCTGGTGGCAAAAACAGTTTAATTAAACGACATTGATCTATTATCTGTTACACAGCTACCTTCTGCAAGGCTTCAGCAATAATGCGGTTTACTTCGCGGGCATTGGTCATTACCAACAAATGACCGGCTTTCTGAATAATATGTGTGGGTTGTGTATAACGTACCGGCAATACTTCATCGCGCGTACCATGTATATGCGTATAGACTGCAGGCAATTCCGTATTGCGCCATTTTAAAATAGCCCCCATGGCCCAGCGGATAAAACGGTCGTCACTTTCCTGGATAATCTGTCGCAGCATTTTCTTGTCTTCGCTGGTTTCTACGGTAAATAACCGTTTCATTTTAGCCGAGGCCTTCACCAGTTTTATAGGAACAATCTTATGCAACCGCAAGGCTGCCGCAACCCTGAAGTAACCAGGCAAATGTCCCGACAACGGTACACTGGATAGCAGTATCAGTGCGGAAGGTTTTAATTCCCTTGCAATTTCTGTTGCAATCATTCCTCCCATAGAAAGTCCTACCAGTATAAATGGTTGATCACGTTCAATGGAACCGGCAAGACGCATGGCATAACAAGCCAGGCTTTCTCCACGTTCAGGATCAATCCAATCAAGATGAACTGCTTCATACCCTTCCGGTAACCGGATATGTTTAAACACCCGGCGATCCGCTGCAAGACCACTGATAAAATAAACTTTCTTCATGCTTTCTGATATCTGCAATGCTTTTCTACGTCTATGAAGTTCTGATTTTTATTTTAATACTGCCTGCAGGGAATAGTTCGCTAAAATGCAAATTGAGGTTAAAATGCTATTACGCATGACCACAGGTATAATCAAAAAAATAACGCTGTTACATGTAAGCAACAGCGTTATTGATAAATATCAAATATAATTATTTCTTTTTAGCCTTCTTCTTTTTGGCGGTGCCTTTTTTGGTTACTGAAGCAGAAGCAGTTTTCACTTTTACTTTAGTACCATTCTTTTTCGTTGCACTCTTTGCCTTTTTAGCTGCATCACGTGCTTCTTTTTCTTCCAGCTTTATATTGAACTTGATCGCATCCCAATACTCTTTGCCATATCCCACCAGTATTTCACTACCCGCCGGAATAGTAGTGGTAGCCACTATAAAAGTGCGTACACCTTCTTCCAGATACTCTGCATTGTTCAGTTTTCCTTTTACTTTCTGCAGACCACGGGCATCATTTGCATAACGGGCCAACGCTTTGGGATCGTTGGATGCATCAATAACATGATTGCGTTTTACATAGTAGATATAACCATTTTTACCATCGCGGTGATCCGCTTCTTTCCAGGTGGTCACTTTACCTTTGTACTCAACAATGTGTGTTCCTTTTGCAATTTCTTTTTTGGTAAACAAACCTTTGCCTGCCCCGGGAATTGTAGAACGTTTTACCTCCAGGTGCTTTTCCAGTAATGCCATTCCGTACTTTAATTTATGTATATAGTTTCAGAAAACGATAAAGGTAATAGCTGTAAAGCATAACTGCTTCAACTTTCAGTATAAATATTTGGAGCGGAAACATGCCATGACAAACGATCGAATATACAGGAACAAAAAATTAACACAAACAAAACAGTATGGTGAGTGGTGAATAAATCAATGCTGTACTGCTGATTTTTCATATGCCTGGAAGGCTGCTTGTCTCAATAAACACACAATATCTCACCGGCTTTTTCATTGAACGGTATCCAGTAGTAAATGATCGATCTGTGTTGCCTGATACGGGTGCATTACAGTCTCCGGATTTCCTTTCTGTGCCGACAGCGGCCAAAATACTACCTTTGGACGGTTGAAACGATCACTTATGGATATAAAGAACAACATACTCGAAACGATTGGTAATACACCATTGATTAAGCTGAATAAAATTACCCGCGATCTGCCCGGTACTATCCTGGCTAAAGTAGATTACTTTAATCCCGGTAATTCTATCAAAGACCGCATGGCGCTGAAAATGCTGGAGGTAGCTGAACAGGAAGGAAAGATCAAACCCGGCGGCACCATTATCGAATGTACCAGTGGTAATACCGGTATGGGACTGGCGCTGGCAGCCTGCGTAAAAGGTTACAAATGTATCTTTACCACTACTGACAAACAATCCAAAGAGAAAATGGATATCCTGAAAGCCGTAGGCGCCGAGGTAATTGTATGTCCCACTAACGTTGATCCCGATGACCCACGCTCCTATTATTCTGTAGCACGCCGCCTGGCAAGGGAAATTCCCAACTCTTTTCACTGCAACCAGTACGATAACCTGGCTAACAGGCTGGCCCATTACGAAACCACAGGACCTGAATTGTGGAAACAAACCGACGGAAAGATCACACACCTGGTATGTACTGCCGGTACCGGCGGTACTGTTACCGGCACAGCCATGTACCTGAAAGAGAAAAATCCCGATATACAGGTATGGGCCATTGACGTATACGGTTCACTCCTTACCAAATACTTCCGTACAGGTGAAATAGACATGAACGAAGTGCATCCGTATATTTCCGAAGGCTTTGGTGAAGACTTTGTTCCTGAGAACTATGATATGAGCGTTATTGATCATTTTGAACAAGTTACAGACAAAGACGGTGCTATCATGGCACGTCGCATTGCCAAAGAAGAAGGCCTGTTCTGCGGTTACAGCGCGGGTAGTTGTTTACAGGGGCTGATGCAACTGAAAGACCGTCTGAAGAAAGACGACGTGGTAGTGTGTATCTTCCACGATCACGGCAGCCGTTATGTGGCCAAAATATACAACGACCAGTGGATGATGGAACGTGGATTCCTGGATGTAAAAACATTCAAAGACATCGTGAACGGTCGTGGGGCCGGTAAAAAACTTGTTTCCATTACTCCCGATCATACAGTGGCAGAGGCAGTGGAACTGATGAAACGTTACGATATTGAACACATTCCCGTGGTAAGGGACAATAGCCCTATTGGTGCTATCAGCGAAAGCGGTTTGTTCCAGAAAGTGTTCTCTGATCCGGATATCCGCACCGCCACCGTTAGCAGTGTAATGGAATCATCTTTTCCGGTAGTGGAATTTAACACCCCAATTGAAAAACTGCGCACCCTGATCAATAAAGACAACGGTGCTGTATTGAGTAAAGACGAAGCCGGTAATTACCATATTCTCACCAAATACGATGTGATTCAGGCACTGGGAAGCTAAAAACTGCATTTTTTATAGCCAGAGCGTGGACCACAGTATTGTATCCACGCTCTTTTTTCGTACCTGCCCGTCTACAGGTTCACTTGTATGTAAGCGTTCATTCATCTCCGTTAACATTTTATTGCAGCAAAAAGAACTATCTTTTAATCAGTACTAATTACAGATCACTTAACCTTATTTGTATGAAAAAGATTCTTTCTGCTGCAGCTATACTGCTGTTACTGACTATTTTCCTCACGGCCTTCGTTACTCTTACTTATCGTACACCGGGTAGTGCCACCGCAAAGCCTCCACATACCAGCATTAACATTCAAAACTCTACCAGCAACACCGTTACCATTGGTCTTTCGTATTATGATGCCTCCAATAATTTTCAGGGTGGTACTTCACGTACAGCTACTGCCGGTTCATCTGTTACCGATACCCAGACCTTTGTGGCTGCCAAAGTAATTGTAAGTGTCATCAGCGGCAGTTGCACCACGCTCGATTTCTGGAACAGCACTTACACCTATGACGGAGGTTGTGTATCCAATGTGGGTGGCGTAACAGGTGGTACATTCTACACCGGCAGCAATCTCAGCCTTGTATTACTGGTAAATAATACTGGTTGCAGGTAAATACTGCAACAGCCTCTGCCGGTTTATACAACACTGTAGTATTTCTTCGCATCGATGGCATTTACCATACTGTGAGTAAAATATGGCAGCGCTGCACTGTTATCGGCCCCGGTGACCGCTAACGGGCAAAAAACCTATGCCAAAAAGGATACCCTGATGCAGTTATTCTACGTTTTTTACCGCTTCCACACATGTGGAAATCCGCTTTTTCAACAGGCATATTATAACATTAAAACACTATATGTCAATACCGGTTACGCACCTCTAAAGCGGAATATCGTAATTATACCATTCTTTTACAGAAGTATTACCAGCAAATCCACTGAAAACCTACTATACGGCAAGTAAATACCGAACAATTTAAATCGAGAGTTTCTGCTCTTGTTAACATTTGGCTGTGGATATACTTTTGTATTGAAGTTGATTGATAACGAAATCAATCATTCCAATATCCGGTAAAGACCAAAACCGTGTCCAATATCCAGAAAATCCAAAAAATCCAGTATCAATCAACTTCATTTTTAAAATCCGGTATCACGATCCATTATCCAAAGAACGAAACCATCAACCATTATTCAATGTCCGTGTGAAGAACCGTAACGTATCCTAGATTAACCGTTTTTAAAAATCCAACGTCCGAAAAAAACCAAGGTTTTCCAATTCCTGTGTGTTAAGAACCGTCTGCTTTAACTCCAATACCCTCCTGCTAAGTGCTCTTTTGATTTAGCAGGGGGTAGCAGCGGTATTCTTCCCCACATTGATTTTTCCTTATTCTTATTCCTTACGGGCCACATTGTAACTTGCAGCGTATAAATCAACGCCCGGATGCCTTTTTTTACAGACCAGCTTAACAGAACCATTGAGGTGAACGTCCTTCCGGGCCGGATCATTTCGCTTGTTCCGTCACAAACTGAATTACTGGCTGCATTGGGCTTGGATCATGCTGTTGCAGGCATCACCAAATTCTGCGTGCATCCCGAACAATGGTTTCGGAGTAAAACCAGGATCGGCGGTACCAAAAACATCCGCATGGAGATGATTGATCAGTTACAGCCCGATCTTATACTTGCCAACAAAGAAGAAAATGTACGTGAACAGGTAGAAGCATTGGCCCGGCATTACCCTGTATGGGTAAGTGATGTCAATACACTTCCTCAGGCACTGAATATGATCCAGGCAGTAGGCGCCCTGACCGGTACTGATGCCCGTGCTGCTGAGATCATCCACACTGCTACCCAGGCATTTCAATCATTGCAACAACCCGGCAATGCACTTCGTACAGCCTACCTGATCTGGAAAGATCCCTGGATGACGGTGGGAGGTGATACTTTTATTCATGATATGCTGAACCGGTGTGGTCTTCACAATCTTTTTGGCAACACTACCCGCTATCCGGCTATTACCATTGAACAATTGCAGCAATCCCGCTGTGAGCTGTTACTGCTTTCTTCCGAGCCTTATCCTTTCAAACA
Organism: Chitinophagaceae bacterium PMP191F; assembly: GCA_001302245.1. Classification (GTDB taxonomy): domain Bacteria; phylum Bacteroidota; class Bacteroidia; order Chitinophagales; family Chitinophagaceae; genus PMP191F. The sequence goes on along the minus strand of LGYU01000013.1, from coordinate 267,445 downwards.
ACAGCATGCCGATGCCCTGCAACAACTGCTGCCGGATACAAAGATCCTGCTGGTGAACGGCGAATATTTCAGTTGGTATGGCAGCAGGCTGCAACAGGCTCCGCTGTATTTTTCTTCATTGCTACATAACCTGTTGTAACTAATGCTCCCGGCAGATTACAGAAATCACCATACTCCCGGACCTGCAATTGCTGAATTGTCTTTAAATTGAGGCATGAGTATTACGATGCTGCAGCAATCGCAGGACCCGAATAAGCCTTCGCGTAAAAAACCGATGTATCCCGTACAGGATACTTTGCGTGGCTATTTGAAAAATCATGGGCGTGAAGTGAAATTGCCGGTATCTTACAATGATCTGCTGAACATCACCTACTCTATTCCGCTGAAAGATAAAGCGGGTAATGATACGCTGTGGGAACAGGTATCATACGACATGCGCGACTGGGAATTCATCCGCGAAGGACTGGTGAAAATGTATGCTATCCTGCGCACTGAAGGCGATCTTACCTTTACCAAACACCTGGATGTGGCACGTATTGATTTCTGCAGTTTTGGCAATTCACAACCTTTCCGTATCCGCATCATTAATAAGTTCAACGACAATTATGATCATTATTACATCAAAATTGCCGATGCCTCCCGCGTTTATGGTCTTGAACTGGAACACCTGTTGTCTCCCAACCGCATTACATTCCTCACCAATGGCAATACACTGGTAGAGGAACATATTCCCGGTATACCTGGTGATGTTTTCATTAAAACACAATTGCACGATCCTTCTATCAACAAGATCAGGCTGGCCAAGGAATTTGTAAAGTTCAACGAACGTTGTTTTGTACGTCTGCTGGGCGATATGCGCTCCTACAATTTTGTTTTCAACATAACACCGGATATCGAAGATTATCAATACCGCATCCGCGCCATTGACTTTGATCAGCAATCGTACGAAGGGCGTAAAAGCATGTATCTGCCACAGTTTTTCAAAGAAAATAACGAACTGGTACAGCTTTGTATTAAACACCTGAATAAAGACAGTATTCAGCAATACCAAACGGAAGAACGTACCATGATGGCATTTCGCGTTGCTTCATCACGCTTCAGACTGATGGAACTATTGAATATTATGGCCAAAGACAATATTTCCACTCCCGCAAAACTACAGGAACTCAAAACCGAGCTGGGTGATTATTTCCAGAACCCCGCCTTTTATAAATGCAGCTCCATGGGACAGGTTGTAAAACGCCAACTGAAACAAACCCTGCAAAAGAACCTGGCACTGATCCAGAAAAATTTGGGAAGGTTTGAGGATTGAGAAAGTCTGGAAGACCGAAGTACGGGGCCTGAAGTCTGAAAAGCCGGCCAACTGTGAGCTTTGAGCAGTAAGCCGAATACCCGGCAACACCAAACCATTAAACAATCAAACCATCCAGTCATCAGCAACTCATTTTCAAATTCCACTCACCACTCATCCTGAGAACCTTTTGGAACCATTCACAATTCACTACTGACTATTCAGGCCATTAACTCAAAAAAATCTTACATTTGTCCTGCACCATCCTGCCATCCCCGGCAGGTGTTCGCTGCACGATGCTTCTTCCATATTGAAAATATTCACCCCAACAGGCGGATAGGTCATCTTCATTAATCCAGGAATAATTGATAGCAGTCGTTTTTTCCGTTTTGCGGATTATAAACTAACTGTATCTTAGCGCCTCGTTAAAAAAATATACAAACTGATAAATAAATTTCAACGAGTATAAATATTTTTTAATTAAATCTAAAAAAAGCACTTCCGTTATGAAAAAGTACAAACCCGGGGTACTGTTTGGTGATGAGTTAGAAGCACTGTATAAAGACGCGAAAGACAACCAGTTTGCCCTACCTGCGGTAAACACCATTGGTACCAACACTATTAATGCCACCCTGGAAACTGCTGCCAAAGTAAACTCTCCTGTTATTATACAGTTTTCCAATGGCGGTGCCCAGTTTATAGCTGGAAAAGGCATGCCCAATGACCAGCTCCAGGGCAACATCTCCGGGGGTGTTTCCGGTGCTTTGCATATTCATAATGTAGCTAAATATTACGGCGTACCGGTAGTGCTGCATACAGACCACGCAGCTAAAAAATGGCTACCCTGGGTAAGCGGTTTAATTGACGCCGGTGAGCAGTTCTACAAAGAAAAAGGACAGCCCTTATTCAGCTCGCACATGCTGGACCTGTCTGAAGAACCTATTGAAGAAAATATCCATACTTCTGTTGAATTTTTCAAACGCATGCAGCCCCTGGGCATGGGTATTGAAATTGAGCTGGGTGTAACCGGTGGTGAAGAAGATGGTGTAGACAACAGCGGCGTTGAGAACGACAAACTCTATACACAACCACAGCATGTTGCCTATGCTTACCAGGAACTGAACAAAGTAGGCCGCCTGTTCAGTGTAGCTGCTGCTTTTGGTAATGTACATGGTGTATACAGCCCCGGTAACGTAGAATTGCGCCCTGAAATACTGAAAAACAGCCAGGTATATATTGAGCAGGAACTGAAAACAGGTCCCAAACCGGTATACTTCGTATTCCACGGCGGCAGTGGTTCTCCGCAACACCAGATCCGTGAGGCCATCAGCTACGGCGCTATCAAAATGAACATTGATACCGATCTGCAATGGGCTTTCTGGGAAGGTATCCTGGGCTATTATGGCAAAAACGAAGCGTATCTGCAGGGTCAGTTAGGCAACCCTGAAGGTGCTGATAAACCCAATAAAAAGTACTACGATCCGCGCGTATGGTTGCGCAAGGGCGAAGAAGCTTTCGCAAAACGCCTGGAAATAGCTTTTGAAGATCTGAATTGTATCAACAGAAACGCATAAAAAATAAAGAGATCCTGCCGGTAGCGGCAGGATTTTTTTTATTAAAGCCGGTATAATCACCTACCACCGATATTAACACCTGTTAGTTTTTTTGACCGTTTGCTACCTGCTAACCCATATCTTTGCGCCCATAGAAGTCTTACATAAGACTTCTTACCCCAGACTTCCGGACTTAATATAAAATACGACCATATGCCATCAAAAAAATTGCTGGATCTGCTCGGCGATAAGGCCGCTTTTCTGTTAGAACACCAATGTAAAACAGTTGACAAGTCTACCATCACACTCCCCTCTCCTTCTCATGTTGAAGAGATCTGGGTAAACAGTAACCGTAGCAACCAGGTTTTGCGCAGTATTCAAACATTATTGTCGCACGGCCGTTTGGCCAATACCGGTTTTTGCAGCATTTTTCCTGTTGACCAGGGTATTGAACACAGCGGTGGTTCTGCATTTGCACCCAACCCCATTTATTTCGATCCTGAAAACATTGTAAAACTGGCTATTGAAGGTGGCTGTAATGCAGTTGCATCTACATTTGGTGTACTGGGTATTATGAGCCGCAAATATGCACACCGCATTCCTTTTGTGGTAAAGATCAATCACAATGAATTTCTCAGTCTGCCCAACCGTTTTGACCAGACCATGTTTGGTACTGTAAAAAGCGCATGGAATATGGGCGCTGTTGCTGTAGGTGCTACTATTTATTGGGGTTCTGCCGAAAGTACCCGCCAGTTGAAAGAAGTGGCAGAGGCGTTTGAATATGCACACGAGCTGGGCATGGCCACCATCCTGTGGTGCTACACCCGTAATAACGGTTTTAAAGTAGATGGAGTGGATTATCATACATCAGCCGATTTAACCGGCCAGGCTAACCACCTCGGTGTAACCCTGCAGGCAGATATTATCAAACAAAAATTACCCACCAACAACGGCGGCTATCTTGCTACCAAACACGGAAAAACCTCTCCCCTGGTATACGAAAAATTAACTACCGATCATCCTATTGATCTTTGCCGCTACCAGGTATTGAACTGCTACAGCGGACGTGTAGGCCTGATCAACAGCGGTGGTGAAAGTAAAGGTGCCAGTGACCTGGCAGATGCGGTATATACTGCCGTTATCAACAAACGCGCGGGTGGTATGGGCCTGATCCTCGGCCGCAAAGCCTTCCAGCGTCCGTTTAAAGAAGGCGTGGAATTATTGAATACCACACAGGATGTATACCTGGATAAGGACATCACTGTTGCATAATATGCACCTGTATGGCACTGTATGCTATACCGGCACACAAAGAGCTTCTGCATTAAGAAGCTCTTTGTTATTTTTGAGCGGTATTGAAAAACTATCCATTTGAATTTATCACTTGACCGGACAGCAATTAACAGTGCTTTCCGACAACCGCTTACCTGGCTGTTCCTGTTTTCCACCATTGGTGTCTGGATCTTCGTGTGGCAGCATGCGTTCAATATGGATATTACCAATGATGAAGCGTATTCCTTTATACTGATCAAAATACACCGTTACAGGGGTATGCCGGGTACCGCCAACACCCATTGGCTCAACAGCATATTAATGAAATTGTGGAGCATTACCCTGGGCGATCATCCGTTAAGCCTGCGTTTACACTCCGTACTGGCATTTCCCTTTTTTACATACGCGATTTACAGGTTAGGATTGCTGATCAGGAATATTCCTGCCCAGCTACTTTTTTATTGTCTGCTGGTACTGAACCCGTATGTACTGGATTTTTTTGCACTAGCCCGTGGTTATGGTATGGCCATGACATTCCAGGCCTGGGGGTTTTTGCTGTTCTGTAGTGCTGTACAACAACATTTCTCCTACCGCTTATGGCTGTGCATCGCTTTGCTTTCGGCACTTGCACTTGCGGCCAACCTCTCGTACCTGTATATGGTGCTGGGTATAGCAGCCGCTTTTTTCATTTTTACACTGCAAAAAGCATCTTTCAAATCATTTTTTAATAACCGACAGATACGCACTATCAGCCTGCTGTTTGTTTTCCAGATATGTTTTGCTATTGCCGACCTGTTGTTTATCCGTATACGGGGCAAAGACCTTGAATTTGGCGGCGATACAGATTTCCTGTATTCACTGGTCGGTTCTGTGTGGAAAGGCAGTTTGTATTTTTCACATGAGGGTTTGCTGGATATACTGACGTACGGTTCATTTGTATTGCTTTGTATCGTTTGCCTGTATCACATTACTCAGGCTATCCGCAATAAAAAGATCACCATAGGTCTGTTATTGTGCGTTCCGGTAGCTGGCATCTTTTTACTGAATATCTGTTTCCATCTTTCAATGGGGACACCCTACCTGATGGTGCGTACAGCTTTGCAATGGCTGGTGCCAGGTTTGTTCATCATCTTTTATACTACCGGGTTGTGGACGCCCTCTGTAAAGATCAACCTGTACAATCTGGCAGTTGGTAGTGCTATTGTACTGTTACTGCTCTTTCACCTTACTGATACAGCCGATAAATACCTGTGTCATGAATGGTTTCACCAGAAAAAGACAAAACAGCCATTATACGATCTGTATGCTACCGGTGCAAAAAATCCACAATTCAGTATTGTGTTCAATGGACCATACAGGAATTATTACCAGTTAACAGAAGAACGTTTCCAACACTATCTGCCTTCCATTCTTCATGAGAAGAGTGGCGCTATTGCCTGTGACACATTGCTGCGCAATGAATTACTGACAGCCGATTATTCTATCATATATCTCGACCATACCCTGCAATGCATGAAGGCATGGCAGATACCCTACACCATTCTTAAAACATATCCCGGTACGCCTTTAAAACTCGTCAGGCTGGGCACCACGCCTTCCATTGAACAAACACAAAACAGCATACATGCTCAATAAAAGCCCCCTTTTCAATCCGCTATTACTGTTCCACGTCATTTCAGTAGCGTGTCTGGGGATATTTATATTCTGGCATGGTTTCACAATGGGTATTGCGTATGATGAGACCTATTCGTTCAACCTGGTAAAAGCACATTATTTCAGGGCTATGCCCGGTTCGGCCAATACACACTGGCTGAACAGTTTTTTCATGCTTATTCTGCAAAGCATTTTTGGTGATAGTCCGGGCTGGATGCGGCTTCACTCCATGCTGGCCTTTCCTTTTTTTGCGCACGGTATTTACAGGCTGATGCAATACAGCAGGAACAATCTGCTCGTTTTTGCCGGTTACTGCCTGGTGGTATTCAATCCTTATATTCTCGATTTTTTTGCACTGGCCCGTGGCTACGGTCTTGCCATGACCTTTCAGACATGGATGCTGGTATACCTTGTAAAGGCTTATAGCAGTGCAACATTTTCTTTCAGAACCTGGTTGTATGTGCTGATCATGGCAGCCCTGTCCATTGCCTCCAATCTTACATATGTATACGGTGCTATTGCTGCGCTGATGGCTTTTGCAGCCTGTGTTTTCTACTTCTACCCACGCACATACGTCTTTAAACAAAGAAAAATACTATTGACAGCAGCATTATTCCTGTTGCTGATCATGCTGTCGTTTGCCGATCTGCTTTTTATGAAATATTACTCCCGTACACTGGAATACGGGGGTAGTAATCTTATAGCATCGGTATTCGAGTCTGTGGTACATCGCTCGTTATATTATACTACAGATGTATTTACGCCCGGTATTATAGGCTACTGCACTTTTATTGCGGTAATAGCTGCTTCTGCATACGGCGTTATACATGCCATCAGGTACAAAATCCCATCTCCATTGCTTGGCGCAGCACTGATACTGATCACTATCATTGCCGGCAATTATCTTTTTAATATACTGTTCAACAGCCCATACCTGTATGTAAGAACTGCTGTACAATGGTATGTGCCGGCCATTGCAGCAGTGATCTTTGCATTGGGTATGATCAGAGTGCCTCTAAAAACAGGCAGGATCATAACTACTATATTCTGCTTAACGACTGGCGCAGTGATGATTGTTCATTGTATACGCAATGCCAATATTTATACCTGTGTAGAATGGCGTCGTACAGAAGATATGTATCGCTGTTATAATGACCTAAAAAAGATCAACGCACCCGCATTCATCATGCACGAAAGGTTTGATGGTATTTACCTGAATTATTACAAGATAACAGCTATAGACCCCATTACTATTCCGTTCACACTTTATCGTGAATCACAACTCAATGCGCCGGATAGCAACCTGAATGCCCTGTTCAAAAAAGACCAGTACATTATGGCTTATGAGCCTTCATTGCTTACTACGTATCTGCAACAGAATAATATTCGTTTTGAAGTACTCCATCAATACTCTTACTCTGGTTTTAAACTGATAAAAGTATTACCGTAAGCGTACACGTAATTGTATGTAACCATGAAAGGATAATACATAAAAAAACAGCCGGCTTTTCAGCCGACTGTGTGATCTAGCAACCCCTAAACCAGCGAAACAAACACTTAAACGGGTAAGAGTTTAGGCAACTCAGCCGTGTAATTCTTTTTGAGTGCGTGTTTTACCCGTTACTGTAAGCCGGTGTTAAAACTGCTTCGACCCCTCCGGGATATTTTTATATCTATATGTATAACATATACATGTCAATACATGTAGAGGAATTATATTGAAGATTAACGCTCGTGTACGTTACCTCAATCTTTTTTCACATCCTTAGTATGAGAGAAACATTTACTTAGACTATTACAACAGTATTATGTAGCTTCTGAAACTGCCTTACATTTTTCACCACCCCTTTCGGGAAAAGGTTACTGTTGAATAACTAAAAGAACACTGGGGGAGATATTGCTAATCCGTTTGCGCCTGTAAGTTAGTGTGAAAAACAAAATAGCAAAAATTTTTTTGTGTTTTTTTATAGTGGATTGGTAATTTTTTATGCATTTTAATTGCTAAAACGACTAAGCCACTTATAGTCTATCAAACCAGAAGAATAAAAAATTTTCCGGTAACGTTCATCATCGTTTGTACAATGAATTACTGCGACTTTTACATGGTAAAAATACTGTTACGTACACGGTATACTGTACTGCCTGGTATTTTAGTGATAGCCGAAAAATAAAAACCCGGCACCATACGGTGCCGGGTGATATACAACAAAGAAGTTTTTTATTGCAATGTAAAATGTACCGCTGCACTCTGTTTCGTATCAGATTCCATACGCACTTCGTACGTTTTGGTTCCGGCTGTAACCTTCATCAGCGCTGTATTGGGAGGTACTGTACCCAGATTCTCAGCAAACATTACCAGCTCATTACTTTTACCGGGTACTGCTTTCAGCAGCAGTGTAATGGCTTTGTCTGTAAGTTTCTGCTTTGCAGCCACCACTTCTCCGTTAAAGTATACAGTAACAATATCGCCATCAATGTCGCCATTATCGTACAGATCTACTTTAAAATCTGGTTTTTCCAATGCAATGGTCTGCTTCACACTCACACTTCGGTTACCCACACCAGCTGCTGTATTACCGCTGGTTTTGGGAGTATAGTTCTCCGGCATCTGTACAGCATAGAAACTGTTCTTGCCGTCCAGTATCAGTTTAGCTGCTTCCTGAACATCTTTTGGCGTTAAAGCATTTACATACTTTTCGTAGTTCAGGAAACGATCAGGATTACCACCCTGCTGTTTTAATTCCAGCAACTGTGTAAGCCAGGTTCCGTTTTCTTTAATGGTAGTTTTATATTGTTCTATCCATTGTTTCTTCACCTTGTTCAGGTAAGAAGTATCAGTACCTTTTTTAGCAATGTCGCTGAACTCCTTTTTCACAGCTTTCAGCAAGGTGTCTACTTTTTCAGGACCGCAGGGTAATTGTAACACAAAGTTGTAATTGGCGTAAGGATATTTTTCCAGTCCGGCAAAAGTGCCGCCACCATAAATGCCCTGTACCTTTTCACGCAATTCTTCAATAATACGGATGTTCAATACTTCGCTCAGCGCCTGTGTTTTTAATGCCATCTCCTCACTGTAAGGCATTTCACCGGTATAGAATGCCAGGATCAGGCTTTTCTCTTCTTTACCTTTATTCACTGTCAGTTGCTGATTACCACTTACAGGACGTACTTTATTATCAGTAAACACAAACTTTTTACCTGTAGCAGGAAGACTGGCAATATATTTTTCAATTAGCGGCAGTATCTGCTCTTCCTTGAAGCTACCTACAAAAACGAAATTCATTCCGCTGGCATCACCAAAGTGTTCTTTATAAATAGCCAGCGAACGATCGAGATTGATCTTATCAAAGTTGGCGCTGTTGGGCACAGCTACCGGCGCCAGCGGATTATTGTTGTACAATGTTTTGTACATGGTATCAATAAAAGCAGCCTGCGGATTGGAACTGATAGCAGCGTACTGCAATTTGCTACGTTGTACAAAAGAGCGGAACAGGGCAGTATCTTTACGAGGTGCGGTAAAGTACAGGTAATTCAACTGGAACATGGTTTCCAGGTCTTTTACACTTGAATTGCCTCGCACTCCGTCTGCAATGCCAGTAAACGTAGGTGATACACTCACACTTTTACCCGCCAGTGCTTTTCGCAATTCGGTTGGAGCAAACTCCCCCACTCCCATTACGCCTACTACTGCAGCGGCATATTCAGCATTGTATTTATCAGCCAGGCCATAGGCGTTTTTACCACCAGGACGTGTAGCGCCCATTATGATCTGGTCGTTTTTAAAATCAGTAGATTTCAGTGTTACTGTAATACCATTGCTCAGTTTCAGTTCTGTGGTTCCCAATGTGGCATTTTTTGTTTTTGACACAATTTTACCAGCTTTGGGCTCTGAGGCCAGCAGTGTTGTGGCAATCGCCTTTTCTTCATAAGGCTTTACATCGCTTTTCTCAATAGCAGAAATTGCAGCCAGCAGGTCCTGACCTGCGGGTAATTTTTCATCAGCCTTGGGTTCGGGGCCAGTTGCATAGACAAATCTTTTCTGCTCGTTCTTAAATTTATTTGCCACAGCATTTACTTCTTCTACAGTAATACCAGGCAACAGGGCCTGTACATATTCATATTCTTTGGCAATACCGGGTGCAGCTTCCTGTTGCAAAAAATGGTTCACATATTCATTTACATAATTGCCGGATTCTGTTTTATCGCGGTTATTGTACAAACGCTCATAACGTGCCTGGAGTGACTTTTTAGAACGCTCCAGTTCAGCAGCAGTAAATCCATATCGTTTTACGCGTTCTATTTCTTCTGTCATGGCATGAAGCGCTTTGTTAAGATCGCCCGTACCTGCAGAAGCAGAGCCATTGAATGAATTATAACCTCTTGCATAAGAATCGAAATCCACGCCACTGCCCAGGAACGGAGGATTCTCTTTCTGGGTCAGCTCTTGCAAACGCTGGTTCAGCAGAGAATTGAACATCTGTTGCACCAGATCATCGCGGTAATCGCCAATGGTTACAGATGGTGCTTTTTTATAGGCAGAGTAATTAATGGATACAGAATAGCCGGTAGCCTCTTTATCTGTTACTACCATCGCCTCACTGCTGGCGTATGCAGGTACATCTGCATATACACGCGGACGCTCATTGGCAGGATTTGTTAAGCCTGTAAAATGTTTCCTGATCAGTGTTTCAGCCTGTGCTGGGTCTATATCACCCACCACAATTACAGCCATCAGGTTAGGACGGTACCAGTCTTTATAGAACCGGCGGATGGCATCGTGTTTAAAATTTTTGATGATGCTGTCCTGTCCTATAGGCAAACGTTTGGCATATTTGGAACCTTCAAATAATTTAGGATAGATCTTTTTGAACATGCGGTCACCTGCTCCTTTTCCAAGACGGCTTTCTTCCAGGATAATAGCGCGCTCATCATCAATATCATCATTATTGTAGGTTACATTGTGCGCCCAGTCTTCCAGCACCTGGAAACCTTTTTCAATATTACCGGGTTTATCTGTGGGAATAGGCAGAATGTATACAGTTTCATCAAAACCGGTATATGCATTCAGGTCATTACCAAAGCCTACACCAATGTCCTGCAAAAAAGAAACAATCTCATTTTTTTTGAAATGGGTGGTACCATTGAATGCCATGTGCTCACACATATGCGCCAACCCCTGCTGATCATCATCCTCACAGATAGCACCGGCATTTAATACCAGGCGCAACTCTACCTTTTGTTCAGGCTTTTTGTTCTGACGTATATAAAACGTCAGGCCGTTCTCAAGTTTGCCAATTTTAACGGCAGGATCGAAGGGAAGTTTTTCATCCGGCTTTAGTTGTGCCATTGAATAATCGGCTATACTCAGCATCAACAGCAACAACAGCATCCGGGAAAAAGAAATGAATAGTTTGTTCATGACAGTTAATTGTTTTACTACGTACAAATGTATTGGCGACTGGAATATTAGTATGATAGTAGTTGGATAAATTACCGTAAAAAGATGTGTAATATCTCAATATACCCAAATACCATAAAAAATCCCCGGTCTTTTATAGAGACCGGGGACGCTAACATCTTATCAAGATACTACTGTATTACTTCTTCTATCACTTTACCTACACAACCATTGGGCATCTGGATGTGCAGCATAGCTGCTACAGTAGCCGCAATATCAGTCATATAGGTTTCACGGGTAGTTTTGCCGGTTTTAACGCGCCATCCGTAGAATAATAACGGTATATGCGCGTCATACGGGTTCCACAGACCATGTGTGGTACCTGTTGCGCCCCCATCAATCCATCCGGGCTGGAATACCACCTGGATATCACCACTGCGGCGGGGATAATAGCCATTTACAAACATGTCGCGCTCTTTGGCATTCAAAGGCACTGTCATCATATCGCTGATGGCAAATACACGGGCAACGCCTTCTTTTTTGCTAAGTGTATTAATAATGGTCTTTTTAATATCGGCTTCGTCCAGTTTCAGTGAATCAATAACAGGATGATTCAAAAAGATCTGGTAGTTGTTGTTGGATGCGATCAGCTTGTCTGAACCATATTTTTCCTGCAATAGCTTACGCAACTCCTGCGTCATGCCACTGTTGCTGATCAAACCGGCAGGCAGTTTGTTTTCTTTCATAAAACCCGGTACATGTGCCGCACCATGATCGGCAGACAGGAACACCAGGTATTGTCCTTTACCTACTTTGGTATCGAGGAAATTGAAGAAATCGCCCAGTTCCTTATCCAGGCGTAGAAAATCATCTTCCTGCTCAATGGAGTTGGGACCAAATGCATGACCAATATAATCCGGTGAAGAAAAACTCACAGTAAGAAAATCGGTGATATTATCTGCACCCAGTTGCTCGTTGGTAATGGCAGCTTTGGCCATTTCGGCTGTCATAGAGTTGCCATAAGGAGTAGAACTGATAGCACCATAGTTTTTGCCGATAAATCTTTTCAGATCATAAGGAAACCCTTTCTGATCGGCACCAAATGATTTGCCTTCATAGGGTTTTTCATCTGTTGTACTTTGTACATAAGTATTGATAGGATACAAAGTATTCCAGCCCTGTTCATAATATTTGTCTACAGGCTTGCTGGCATTATATTTCTGTACCCACTCCGGCAATTCATTCATATAATAGGTAGAAGTGATCCAGTTGCCGCTTTTACCATCGTACCAGTAAGCAGCATTAGCTGAATGACCAGCAGGCAGAATACCTCCACGGTCTTTAATGGCAATACCAACAACTTTACTTCTGAAATTGGTTGCCAGTCGCAATTCATCACAAACGGTAGTAACCAGCATATTTTTAGGACTCATCTGTCCGTCATCGCTCTGAGCGCCTACACCATTTACAGTTTTGTCTTCTGTACAATATACCGTACGCATCATATCATTATCCCACCAGTTATTACCGGTAATACCATGAATAGCAGGAACGCTACCGGTAAAAATACAGGTATGTCCGCAGGCTGTAATAGTAGGTGTATAAGGTATCAACGTATTCTCGCAGGTAAAACCCTGGTTCAAAAAACGTTTAAATCCGCCGGTAGCAGCGTAGCGATCATAATAGCGGTACAGGTAATCCCAACGCATCTGGTCTACAACTATACCTACTACCAGTTTGGGACGATCGGCATTATTAGCAGGCGCAGCAGTAGTTTTAACCTGTGCCTGGCTTGCAAAACCCGTAAAGACAAAACCAAAAATGAGAGAAGATAAACGCATTATGGGGTGTTTTAAGACAAAAATAAATGAATGACGATGGAAGTAATATTAAAAAAGGATGAACAGAAATAACCTGTCTGAAAAGTATTATAACTAAACCACTGCAACACTTTTTTCAATCGTGCCAATAACATATTTGTAACAAAATAACTAGGCAACGCATTGATACCTTTTATCATACTGCTGGTCTATACCTGCTGTGCAGCAGTCCTGCAAAAGGTGTGATAATAAGCTGCGCGGCCTGTTGGCCTAAAAATGTTAACTTTGCGGCTTCGGTATTTGTACATCCCTTTAACAAATCCATATTAATATGGCAGACATTTTTGAAAGATTACTCAAAAATTATGGCCCCATCGGGCAACACCGCGAGCGGGCCCACGGCTATTTCGCCTTTCCCAAGCTGGAGGGTGAAATTGGCAGCCGCATGAAGTTTCGCGGTAAGGAAATGATTGTGTGGAGTCTCAACAACTATTTAGGTTTAGCCAATCACCCTGAAGTTCGTAAAGCTGATGCTGACGGAGCAGCCCGTTTTGGCCTGGCCATGCCAATGGGTGCACGTATGATGAGTGGTAACAGCAACCACCATGAACTGCTGGAAAGTCAACTGGCCGAATTTGAATCCAAAGAAGACGCAATATTGCTGAACTTCGGATACCAGGGCATGGTAAGTATTATTGACGTATTGTGCGGTCGTCATGATGTTATTGTGTACGACGCAGAAAGCCACGCCTGCATTATTGATGGATTAAGACTGCATACAGGCCATCGTTATGTATACAAGCACAACGATATTGAAGACCTGGAAAAACAATTGCAACGCGCCTCTGCGCTGATCGAAAAACAAAAGGCCGGTGGTATCCTGGTAATTACCGAAGGCGTATTTGGTATGGCCGGTGATCAGGGTAAACTGAAAGAAATTGCAGCGCTGAAAGATAAATATTCATTCCGCATGCTGGTAGATGATGCGCATGGCTTTGGTACACTGGGTAAAACCGGTGCCGGTGCCGGTGAAGAGCAGGGTGTGCAGGACCAGATTGATCTTTATTTCTCCACTTTCGCTAAATCAATGGCCTCTATCGGTGCATTTGTTGCCGGTCCGCGTGCTATTATTGATTATATCCGCTACAACATCCGTAGCCAGATTTTTGCAAAAAGCTTGCCTATGCCACTGGTAATTGGCAACCTGAAACGTCTTGAACTACTGCGCACACGTCCTGAGCTCAAAGACAAATTGTGGTCCAATGCATTGAAACTGCAAAGTGGTCTGAAAGAAAAAGGATTTGATATCGGCAATACCGATTCTGTAGTTACACCCGTATACATGAAAGGTGGTGTGGAAGAAGCTACAGCCATGGTAATGGATCTGCGTGAAAACTACGGTATCTTCTGCTCTATTGTGGTATACCCTGTTATTCCGAAAGGCAATATTATCTACAGGCTTATTCCTACAGCTACACATACCGACGCTGATATCCAGGCTACGCTGGAAGCATTTGAAGCTACCAAGAAAAAGCTCGATGCAGGCGATTACAAAGTAGAAGCAATACCTGATATGGCAGAAGCATAACATGCATGCTGCATACAGGAACACATTATATTTCCCGGTCGGTTGCGACCGGGATTTTTTTTAATCTGTTTACCAGTGAAAAAAATCTGTGTCCTGGTTTTTGGCGCCGATTATTAATAACCATACACCAATGCCATGTTGACAATGAAAAGTAGTTGATGGCAGTAAGTGTTTGGAAGTAGTAAGGACAAAAAAAGAGCCTCCCGGAGGGGGAGGCTGCACTAATCAAATACCATTAACCATTAAACCTTATCCTATGAAAATTCAAATATAAGATGATAACGTTGAAACAATGGTTGCAATTGAGATTTTTTTTTACCCATTTTGTACTAAAATTGACGATGGTCAATCATAAGATAAACATTTTAAGTATAGTACAAAGCGCAAACGTTTGCGTAATCAACAAACGTTGTTGATTTTTTTAATACGTCTTTAACAAGTTATCTGATCACCATTTTGTTTTGAAGTCCCTGCGGAATTCCTCAAAAGTGCGTTTGCCATAATTGCCTTCACCAAAGTATTTAACAATTAACTCCAGTTCGGCAGGCGACATATAACCAGGTATAGCTTCCGGCTCACCGTTTACAGGTATAATTACAGTGGTAGGATATGAAAGTCGGCCCCGGGTAAGATATAGTGCAAAATTGTGTGTATTGTACGCTTCATTAAAAGTATAATGCCTGCCATTCCAGTCAATATCCTGTCGTGCTTCTGCATTTACTTTTACGGTGTAAAACTTCTGTTGTAAATAATCTGCTACTTTTTTGTTGCTGTATGTTTTTTTATCCATCACCTTACACCATCCGCACCAATCGGTATACAGGTCTATCAATACAGGCTTTGGTTGTTGCTGCAAACTATCTGCAACCTGCTGCAATGTCATCCACCGGGTACCTTTATTTGCTGCAGGACGTTGTGCGCATGAAAAAATAACCACCCACGTTAATAAAAGACAAGGTTTCAAGATTTGCATGCGTAATTTTGTTGGTTATTAAAGCTGATCGAAAGTAATTTAAACCGTGCTATCCCGGTTTAGTATATATACGTAAAAAGCGTAAAGTTTTACAGATACCGGTTTCATCATCCATAACTCAAATATCATGCATAAAATTGTGCTGGCGATCACAGGAGCAAGCGGTTCTATTTACCCTAAACTACTGATCGACAAACTATTAAAAATAAAAGATCAATGGCATACGCTGGCCATTGTAATGTCGGACAATGCCCGCCAGGTATGGCAAACCGAACTGGATAATGAGGATTATAACCAATACGATCTCCCCTTCTACTCTACCAAAGATTTTAATGCGCCATTTGCTTCTGGTTCAGGACAATTCAACACTATGATCATTGCCCCCTGCTCCATGGGCACGCTGGGCAGAATTGCTACGGGTGTTTCGTCAGACCTCATTACACGCGCTGCCGATGTGGTGCTGAAAGAGCGTCGCCGCCTGATCTGCATGGTGCGCGATACACCTTACAACCTGGTGCACATCCGCAATATGGAAACCGTTACACTGGCAGGCGGTATTATTTGCCCTGCTACGCCCTCGTTTTACAGCAAACCCAAAACTATTGAAGAAGTGGCTGCCACGGTAGTAGATCGTGTACTGGACCTTGCAGGATTGAATGTAAAGACGTTCCGTTGGGGAAATGAAGAGTAATATAGTAAGGTGTTAGCTTTTTAGGTATTAGCCTTTGCCATAAAAATAAAAAGCGCAGAACAGGTAACTGTTACTGCGCTGGTATTGTGAAAAGTGAAAAATTGTATTTCACTTTCAAATTGTCTTATCTGCACATCTGCCCTTACTGCAGATCCACCACTTCCACACCGGGATATTTGCTTTTGTCGAATACAAAATAAGCATCTGTTAAAGGCGCTTTGGTATTCATATTGTTTACAGTATACTCGAATATATTGCCGGTTTTGTCCAGCACTTTTGAACTGTAAATAGACTGGCTAGCTTTATCTACAAGAATGTACACTTTATGAAACTGCCTGGTTTTATCAACCGGTGTCATTTCTATTTCCTGTACAGTTTTGTTGTTCACTTTTTTATCGCCATTCAGTTTGTACAGAAAATCCTTATCGTAAAAATTGGTAAACAATTTCTGCGGGGTAATGGTAGTGGCCGCAGGATCTACTTTGGTAACAGTTACTTCGTTGGACGACTTGTCGTAGGTCCAAACGGTATTGCCATCACAGTAAATTTCCTGTCCGGTAATGGTAACACGGTATTTGGCACCTTTCATAGAAACCGTACCTTTTTTAACCCCCAGTGTTTTACCACTGGCATCCTTATTCAACAATGTAAATGTAGCCTGTACTCCTTTGTAAGATTTGAATTTTGTGCTTACAGCGTCCAGTATCTTTTTGGCTTCCGGATCGTTCTGTCCTAAACTTCCCTGTGCAAATGTGGCTGTCGCTGCAACCGCGATTGCAATGAATAAAAATAAAATTCTTCGCATCTTTTTTTAGTTGGTTTATCTGAACACAATTAAAGGCCGCAAAGATATCGTATCTGCGGCAATTAGTCAGACGTCAAATCATGTATGAAAATGCGGTACCGGAGGGTAGTTTTAACAATTTTTTATCCAAGCATACTCAGATGCTGCTCCAGGTCCATCTCAGTTTTGATCAATACATCTCTTGCCTTACTGCCCTGGCTGGGGCCTACCACACCGGCAGCTTCCAGCTGATCCATCAGCCTTCCCGCCCTGTTATAGCCCAGTTTCATCCTGCGTTGAAGCAACGAGGTTGAACCTATCTGGTTCTGAACAATCAGGCGTGCCGCATCCTCAAACAAGGAGTCCCGATCAGATAAATCAAAATCCTTGCCTTCCATTTCTTTTTCGTCCACATATTCTGGCAACAGGAATGCCTGCGGATACCCGCGCTGGTCTCCAATACAGTCACAAACCCCCTCTACCTCGGGTGTGTCTACAAACGCACATTGTAAACGCGTCAGCTCACCATTGTAAGAGATCAGCATATCACCTTTACCAATCAACTGTTCGGCACCACCGGTGTCGAGGATGGTACGTGAGTCAATTTTGGATGATACTTTGAATGCTATCCTGGCCGGGAAGTTGGCTTTAATAGTACCGGTAATGATATTTACAGAAGGACGCTGCGTGGCAATGATAAGGTGAATACCAATGGCACGCGCCAGCTGCGCCAAACGCGCAATAGGCATTTCCACCTCTTTACCGGCAGTCATGATCAGGTCGGCAAACTCATCTATTACCAGTACAATGAACGGCAGGAATTGGTGCCCTTTCTGCGGGTTCAGACGGCGTTTGATGAATTTTTCGTTGTATTCTTTGATGTTACGGGCACCTGCTTCTTTCAGCAGATCGTAACGGTTGTCCATTTCAATACACAGGGCATTGAGGGTATGCACCACCTTTTTGGTATCGGTAATGATCGCTTCTTCCTCACCCGGTAATTTGGCCAGGAAATGCTTTTCAATTGTACGGTATAGACTCAGCTCGACCTTTTTCGGATCCACCAGTACCAGTTTCAACTGCGACGGATGTTTTTTGTACAGCAACGATACCAGAATGGCGTTCAGACCAACTGATTTACCCTGACCGGTAGCACCCGCCATCAGCAGGTGGGGCATGGTTGCCAGGTCTACAATGAAGTTCTCATTGTCGATCTTTTTTCCAATGGCTACAGGCAGACTGAAGCTGTTATTCTGGAATTTTTCAGAAGAAAGCAGGGTTCTCATACTCACCACCGTTTTCTTCACATTCGGCACTTCAATACCAATGGTTCCTTTACCTGGAATGGGGGCAATAATACGGATACCCAATGCAGCAAGACTCAGCGCGATATCATCTTCCAGGTTTTTGATACGTGAAATACGCACGCCTGCCGCCGGTACAATTTCGTACAGCGTTACTGTAGGACCCACTGTAGCAAATATCTTCTGGATATCAATGTCGTAATTCTTCAGGGTGTTGATGATCTGGTTCTTGTTATTTTCCAGTTCAGCGGCATCCTGTATGATACGCTCGCTACCGTGTTGTTCCAGCAGATCGAGTGAAGGATATTTATAATCGCGCAGGTCAAGTGTTGGTTCGTAAGGCTCCATTTCTGCTTTTGGCTGGGCCGGCGTTTCTTCATCCGCAGTTTCATCGAAGTTTTCTTCACTATCCTGCTCGGGCGGTGTGGATTTGATCTGCAGTTCCAATTCCGGTAAAGTCATTTTATTTTTACCGGCTTTTACAGGTATTACCGGTGGTACGATCTCCTGTACAGGCAGATCTTCATCAAAAGGTGCTTCCTCTGGTTCTAATGCCTCTCCTGCTTCCATGGCAGGAGCGGTTACAACGTCTTCTTTTTCTACTACGGTAAATTCTATGGGCTCATCCGTTTCCGGCTCTTGTACCACAGGCGCCACCACCATCGGACCGGTACCATTTTTCAATGCATTTTTCTTACCCTTCTTTTTACCGGTATTTTCCTCTTCTGTCAATTCAGGCTCCGTAATCACAACTTCTGGTTCTGCCTCCGGTTCTTCTTTGACTTTTTTAGCAGGCAGCGAAGGCATTTTAAACACGGGGTTGAAACGCCAGATAACGTATGCCAGTCCGCCTACCAGCAACAATGCAGCTGTACCAATAAAGCCCAGCATCTGAACCAGCCAGTTACTGATCAGGTTACCAACAGCGCCACCCCAGGAAAATTTACTGCTGCCAGCCACAAAGGCAAAGGCCACACTGAAAAACACCAGTCCTACCAGCACATAGCGCACGTTGCGCCATACGGAGAACACTTTTTTACCAAAAAGGAAATTAACCCCTATTACAAAAAACAGGGTGCAGAAAAAGAAAGATGCCAATCCAAAACCATTGTAAAAGAACTGGTGCGACAGGTAAGCCCCGATATTACCCAGCAGGTTTACGGTTTTAACGTTGGCAGAAGGTAGTAAAATGGAAGCCCCCCTGAATACCTTGTCCTGGTCTTCCTTCCAGGTAAACAGGTAAGAGGCAAATGCAATAAAGAGAAACAAACTGAATAACAAAGCCAGCGCACCAGTTATCTTAATGGTACGTTCATCTTTCACCAGTTCTTTCATCGTCACCTGTGCTTCTTTCTCAGGCTTGAGTTTATCATTATCAGCCGGTTTGCTTTTGGCTGATTTTAAGCGATTGGCCATAATTCAAAGATAAGCAGTTGCACAAAACCTTTCTGCAACAATTGCTTAAATAAGACAGGAGCAAAATACAAGCCATTTCTGAGGGTACAGGTTGAAAAGTAACCTGTTAGTGGTATTTACGATGCCAGACACCCCAGGGTACGGTAAAAGTTGTATTTTACGAGGTCTTTTAACCAACGTGATTTTACCATTGCTAACCTGCTCCTATAAGGATAACTACCTGCAGCATGCTCCAACAGCCTGCCGGCAACCGGATATATTCCGGGGCTGCATCTGCCTGTTATTGCTGTTGCTGATGACCATGTGCGTTACCGCGCAACAGGATTCAACGGTAATAGATGTATCACGTATCCGTTTTCACGACCCTATCGGCAGCCAGTGCTGGTTTATCAGTACCCCCAAAGGCACGGTGCAGGACACACAGTTGCCTGCGCTACATTATGAAAAAGGTAAGGTGAGTCAGCAATCGCTGGGCAGATTGATCGAGCAGGACAATTTTCTGAAATTTACTCTGGCTAACAATTCTGATTCCGTCAAAAAGCTCTTTTTTGTTCCGGGTATTTATACCAAAAATATCCGCCTGTATAAAGCTCCTGCCAATAAACCGGATTCTTTTTACCTGCTTCCCGACAGTATTACAAAAACCAGTCTTTTTGAACTGGCCCGCGTTATACGCCTGCAGCCACATGAGCAATCGGTGTTTTATTGCCGCTTCAATTTTGTACGTACCAACGTAAACATTTTTGTACCCCGTCTTATTGAGCACGATTACCTGCGGCAATGGCTACAAACATTCCGCGAAAAAGATCGTTTGCTGGATATTTTTACCTACGTAGTAACAGGCATTCTTCTGCTGATGATCTTTTACTCTCTGGCTGTGTATGTGCAGAACCGTAACAATGAGTTTGTTTATTACGCGCTGTATGCTTTTTGTACCACCGTGCTGTTATTCCTGAAATCGTTTAACGTATCAGAAGCAGGTGAATTCAAATATTTTTACGAGGAGTATCTTGACTTCATGATCATGTGCGGCAGCGTATTCTTTTACCTGTTCTTTGTACGCCTGTTTATCAATACACCTGAAACACACCCCTTCCTGAATAAATGTCTCAATATTGCAAGGTGGCTACTGTTTGTATTGTGTTTTATTTTCTCTGCCATTTATTTCATGACTGACAAGTATGTCATTCTGAACATCATGGAGAACCTTGTCATCAAACTTGTATTCTTCGTGATCGGTGTTATTTTCATTGTGTACAGTTTCAAGAACAAGGATACCCTATTATACTACCTGGCTGCCGGCAATACCGCACTGGTATTCTTTTCTATCCTTTCGCTGGGTGTGATCCAGTTTAAATGGCATTTTGCCAAAGAGCAGGCGTCTATTTTTAACCGTGGATTGTTTTATTACGAAATAGGACTTGTACTGGAAATGATCTGTTTTCTGCAGGGGCTTGCCTACAAAAACCGTCGTGATATTATTGAAAGGGTAAAAGAAAGGGAAAGGCTGAAACTGGAAAATGAACGTAAGGAGTTTGATAAACAAATGGCAGTTATTAAAGCACAGCAGGAAGAACGCAATCGTATTTCAGCAGATATGCATGACGAACTGGGCTCCGGTATGACCGCCATACGGCTGATGAGTGAGATCGTTAAAACCAAGATGAAGGATACGCATTTTCCTGAACTGGAAAAGATTTCCAACTCTGCCAATGATCTGCTGGGTAAAATGAACACCATTATCTGGACCATGAAAAGCTCTAATGACACGCTGGAAAGCCTGGTTGCTTATATCCGTGCACATGCCGTGGAGTATTTCGACAGTACCCATATTGAATGTACGGTACGTGTACCAACCGTGGTGCCACAGGTTGATATGAGTGGCGAAAAAAGACGCAACATCTTTCTGAGTGTTAAGGAAGGTCTGAACAATGCATTAAAACATTCACAGGCCAGCCAGATACTGATTGATATTGCTGCACAGGACAACCTGCTGATCATCCGTATTACCGATAATGGTGTAGGTATTGATACTGAAAAGCTTCGCCGTTTTGGCAATGGACTTAGCAATATGCGCCGCAGAATGGAAAGCATTGGCGGCACTTTTGTTATTGAAAGCAATGGCAGTACCATACTTACCTATGAAGCACCTATCTAACTGAGCAAAACCTAACTTTTTATTGCTGAATCCCGGGCAATGAAGCGTTATTTTACCTTGTTGATGTTTGTAGCCGCCATCGGTTTTTCCTGTAAAAAGGAAACGACCGACCCTCCTGTCGATAGTAAACTGTCAGGCAACTGGAAAATGATTTCCATCAAAAATGATACAACAACTATTACCAGGCCGGCAGGTCTGCAGCGTGATATCAATGTGAAGATCGCGTTTCTGAATTCCACCAGTGGTAAAATGAGTGCCACGCTCACCCAGTCTTCAGCCTACGGAGATTTTACCATCAATGCGCTTCAATCATTCAGCGTTCCCTGGCTATCCATTGTATCTTCTTTGAACGGCCCAGGAGCTCTTGCCGACTGGGATAAACAGTTTCTGTACAATATTACCCTGGCGACTAACTACAAAATTGACTCAACAGGTAACCTTTCCATCAGTTGCTTAAACCGTAGTGTTATGAAGTTTGAGAAAGAATGAATAACAGGCATTAGCAGTTAGGTATTGGCTTTCTTCGAAATTCCAGCCAATAGCAGTAACCATGCGGCAATGAAGAATACGCCACCGATGGGCGTTACAATACCTATTCCGCGGATGCCTACAATATTAGTGGCATTGAAAACCGTCATCAGGTACAGCGAACCGGAGAATAATATGATACCTGTAATACAACACTTTCCCGCGTATATCAGTAATTTATTGGAAAATTTTTCTGAAAGGATACCAATGGCCAGCAATGCAAATACATGATAGAACTGGTAACGTACGCCTGTTTCAAAAGTAGTGATCACATCGGGGCCAACATATTTTTTTAACCCATGTGCGCCAAAAGCACCCAATATTACAGCCAACGCGCCCAGGAAGGCTGCAGCTCTTAAAAATCCTTTATGCATGGAGTACAGTTTGAATAAATTCGTTCATTGAAATGCCATCTTCTTTATCAAAGATAACATCTGCCTGTTCGTAGTACATTCTTCTTTCATTGAGCTTGCGGATAATATAGATACGCAGATCATCGTCTGTAATATCCTTTATCAGCGGACGCTGTGGTTTTTCGCGCAGCAAACGCGTCAGCAATACATCTACCTGTGTATTGAGCCAAACTACTGTGCCGTACTTTTTCATGTATTCAATGTTATTGAAAAAACAGGGCGTACCACCGCCGCATGACAATACCATGGATACATTGCTGTCTACCAGTTTTTCCAGTGTCTGTTTTTCCAACAAACGGAAATATTCTTCCCCACAATCGGCAAATATCTCTGTCACCGAACGGTCTTCCTGTTGCACAATCACTTCATCCAGGTCATAAAATGGCAATTGCAGCCTGTGGGCCAGTTGTTTACCCCAGTGCGTTTTGCCCGACCCCATGAAGCCTATTAAGAAAATTCTCATAATGCATAATGTATGAGGTCTGAAATCAGAAGTCTGAGATCAGCACCCTGAAAAATTTGCGGTACTGCGGCCCAATAATATTGTCTGAAATAAAGTCCTTGCATTAATAAGTCTTCCAGGTTTCAAACAACCTGTAAAGCTTTGCCCCTATTTCATCATACTTCAGGCAACACCGGCTATATGCTCTGCATTGATATACCCACAATCTTTTGCAAATAATAACCATATTTTTATTTCTTCCAAAGATCAAATAGAATATACCTGATGCCTTTTAAATTTATTTTCATATTTCTTTTTGCCCCATCCTTCCTCAACATTAACAACAACAAATCTTGAAGCATGTATCACCTGGTCCGTAAGCGAATATTTTTCTTCTTTCGGAAAATCTCTCGTCAACCAAAAAATCTCCATAGCAAAACCATAGGAGATTCTGAATATCTCAAGATCAAAAACCGTCCTGATAATTCTCCATCATTTAGTTGAATAAAGTATTCTACTAAATCAGCACCTTTAGACCTCGTATTTCAGAGTTCCGGCTTCGGGTTACTTAAAAGCATTAAATCCAGTTACATCCATTCCGGTGATCAGCAAATGTATGTCATGCGTGCCTTCGTAAGTAATTACACTTTCCAGGTTCATCATGTGGCGCATTACTGAATATTCGCCGGTAATACCCATACCACCCAGCATCTGGCGTGCATCGCGTGCAATATTGGCCGCTATTTCACACCCGTTGCGTTTGGCCATACTTACCTGTTGGGGAGTGACCTTTTTTTCGTTCATCAGCACACCCAGGCGCCAGTTCAGTAGCTGTGCCTTGGTGATCTCGGTGATCATTTCAGCCAGTTTTTTCTGTTGCAACTGGAAACCTCCTATCGGTCTGTCAAACTGTACACGTTCCTGTGAATAGCGCAATGCCGTATCATAACAATCCATGGCCGCACCTACAGCACCCCAGGCAATGCCATACCGTGCTTTGGTAAGACATCCTAATGGCCCTTTCAGTCCTTTTGCATTGGGCAGGATATTTTCTTTGGGCACTTTTACATTGTCAAATACCAGTTCGCCGGTAGCAGAAGCCCGCAGGCTCCATTTTCCATGCGTGGTGGGCGTGGAAAATCCTTCCATACCACGTTCTACAATCACGCCACGTATATCACCCTGCTCATCTTTAGCCCATACCACAGCCACCTGCGAAAACGGCGCATTGCTGATCCACATTTTGGCACCATTCAATATCACATGATCACCGGCATCTTTGATATTGGTAAGCATACCGACAGGATTTGAACCATGATCGGGCTCCGTTAATCCAAAACATCCCAGCCATTCACCGCTGGCCAGTTTGGGCAGGTATTTTTTACGCTGCGCTTCGCTGCCGTACTCGTAAATGGGGAACATCACCAGTGATCCCTGTACGGAAGCGGTGGAACGCACCCCGCTGTCACCCCTTTCCAGTTCCTGCATCATCAGGCCGTAACTGATATAATCCAGCCCGCCACCGCCATATTCGACAGGGATGGTAGGACCAAAACATCCCAACTCACCTAATTGTTTTACAATGTGTTGTGGAAATTCGGCTTTCTGGGCATAATCTTCAATAACGGGTGAGATTTCTTTTTTTACATAATTGCGGACAGATTCACGAACCAGTCGCTGTTCTTCGGTCAGCAATTCATCGAGGGCAAAATAATCGGGACTGACAAACAAATCGGTGCGGGCAGCCATAATAACGAGGTTTATGAAAAATGTGCTGCTAATGTAAGAAAAAGAAGCGGGGAAGACGCCAGATAAATGGACGGATATGGCTTCATAACACTCAAAGGTTCAATTATATTAAAAAAAATTCTGCCGGCATGCAACATGCGGTTGTAAGACGGGTCTCTTATATTGAACAACATTAAAAACAATCATTTTGGAGCTGACTGCAAACTTAGTCCGGGATGAATTGGTAGAACGGTGTAAACAAGGGCATAGCCCCAGTTATGAACTCCTCTACCGGCAATATGTGAAGGCGATGTACAACACCAGCCTTCGGATTGTGAACAATCCCGCAGACGCGGAAGATGTTATGCAGGAAGCTTTCCTGGATGCCTTCCGTTCTTTAAACGATTTTAACTACCGGTCTACTTTCGGCGCATGGCTGAAAAAGATCGTAGTGAACAAATCAATCAACGTATTGCGTAAGCGTAAAATGGCACTGGTAGAACTGGAAGAAAATGGCAAACATGATTTTCCGGAAGAGGAGAGCCCGGATGAAGAAGCGCTGCAATACAAAGTAGAAGCCGTGAAAAACGCTATATCGCGGTTGCCCGATGGTTACCGTGCCGTAGTAAGCCTGTACCTGCTGGAAGGGTATGACCAGGAAGAGATTGCAGGTATACTTGGTATTTCACACAACACTGTGCGTACGCAATATGTACGTGCCAAACAAAAATTATTAAACCTATTGAAACAAGGAGGATTAGCATGAGTCGTTTTGAACAATTTATGCGTGATAACCGCGATGCATTTGATAATGCAGAACCCAGTGAACAGATCTGGAAAAAGCT
The DNA here is from genome assembly GCA_001302245.1 of Chitinophagaceae bacterium PMP191F. Lineage (GTDB taxonomy): Bacteria > Bacteroidota > Bacteroidia > Chitinophagales > Chitinophagaceae > PMP191F. Next base: position 241,588 of record LGYU01000013.1, on the reverse strand, counting down.
GGAGCAACAGTTGCAACCACCTGCAGAAAAAGGGAAAGTTATAGCCATGAAATATCTCAAATGGAGTGTGGCTGCTGCTGTTGTAATACTGGCTGGTATCGGAGTATTTCATATTGCTACCAGCAAATCTCCCAAACCAGAAATGACGGCACAAACAAATGCACCTGAAGATTCCAGTACCCGTAAACTGATCAAAGAGATCAACCCGCAACAGGCTGAAGAAGTATATCACTTTACCAGGCTGATCGAACTGAAACAACAGGAACTGGAGAACATGAGTAAAGATCACCCTGAACTGTATCAGCAGTTTGTGACAGATATCAATAAACTGGATAGCTCTTACAACTCTCTGAAAAAAGAGTTGCCCGATAATCCCAATCGCGAACAATTACTGGAAGCTATGATCATGAATCTCAGACTGCAGACTGAACTTCTCAATCGTCAGCTACAGGTTATTCAAAATGTAAAAGAGGTAAAAAATAATGACCATGAAAGCAATACGAAAAGCATATAAAGCAATCTTTGTAATAGCAGTGCTGGCTATATCCGGCGAGGCTATGGCCACCGAAGAAGGCCCCATGATTGAGCTGAAAAAAACGTACAGCAAATCGTACAGCCTGGGCAGCAATGAAAAAGTGTCTATCAATCACCAGTACGGCGAACTGACCATTCATACCTGGGATAAAAATGAGGTCAAAGCTGAAGTAACGATTTCGGTTAGTTCTGATGATGAGCAATATGCACGCAGTGTGCTGAACGCTATCTCTATTGAAGATGGTAAGAACAGCAACGGTGTTTATTTTAGAACCCAGATCGGTGATGTGAGCAGAAGAAGGAATAACGGATCACGTTCCAGTGAGAACAGGGTCATCAGTTATGTGGTATATATGCCCTCCCCTAACCCATTGTATGTAAACATGCAGTTTGGCAGTACCAATATTGCGGATTTCAAAGGACCTATTGAGATCTCGCACGAATATGGCTCGCTGACAACCGGTGTACTATCAAACGTAAAATCGATCACGGCAACCTATGGTTCTGCCAGCCTCGGTGGCATCAACAATGGCAAAGTGAACCTGGAATATGGTAGTGCGTCTATCAGGAACATATCCGGCAATGTACAGGTATACTCCGGTTATTGCCAGATAAAAGTGGGTGTGGACAATGATATTAAAAATCTTGATCTGAAATGTGAATACGGTGATGTGCAAATGAATGTTGCCGACAACATCAATGCCAGCTTCAACGTAAAAACAAGCTATGCAGAACTGAAGAACAGGGGCGGCATCAAATTTACCAAAGAAAAAGAAGATCCGGGACCTGTATTTGATCATATCTATACAGCTACCAATGGCAATGGTTCAGCAAAGATCAAAGTAAAATCAGAATTTACGCAGGTAACCATCGGCAACAACCTTTCGCTGGAAAATAACACTAAAAGCAAAAAGAAAGAAAAAAGCATCTAAGCAAAAGCAGTGAGCAGAATCTGTGGAGAGCGATCAGTTGTACATTAATAACCACCACTCAATACCAATAATATTACAGATATCTACTCCACTTGTTTGCAGTCAGCAGAGTCGAAAGACTCTCTACAAACGGGAAAGCTTCAGCAATGAGGTGATCCCGTTTTTATAAGAGAAAGTATTAGGGCCAATAAAAATCCCGCTGGCATAATACCAGCGGGATTTTTATTGATAATCTATGCTGATCATTTAACATAATCAGAGCGAAATCAGTGTTTACCTTCTTGCTTTATTACCGGTCTGTTCTATTTCCCTGTTCATTTCCATAATATCTACAGGTTGCGAGAAATCACCCAGCAAGTATTTGGAATAGTAGTCGCCCAGTGTCCAGAAGAAATATTCAGACATTTCTCCATAAGCATGACGCTGACCAGGTAGTATCACAAAGTCAAACCGTTTGTTGGCTTTTATGAATGCATTGGCCATACGGATGGTATTGGCAGGATGTACATTATTATCAATATCTCCTGTGGTCAGCATCAGATGTCCTTTCAGGTTTTTGGCAAGATCAGAGTTTTTTTCAATGCTGTACAGAAAACTGGTGTCGCCTTTATCATTTATATTCTCTTTTACACCATGGTGTTTTTCACTCCACCAACGATTGTAAATATTATTCTCGTGGTTACCAGAAGAAGATACAGCCACTTTAAAGAAGTCAGGATATACCAGCATAGCAGCAGTTGACATAAAACCACCACCGCTGTGACCATGAATACCTACACGACTGATATCAATGAATGAATAGCGGTCAGCCAGTTGTTCTGCTGCAGCTTTTTTATCAGCCAGACCATAATCGCGCAGATTACCATAGCCATAGTTATGATACCATTTAGAACGCGCGGGGTTGCCACCCCGGTTGCCCACAGTAATTACAATGAAACCAAACTGTGCCAGGCGATCTGTTCTGTCAGCTCCACGGCTGAATGATTTATTTACAGCTTCTGTTTGCGGGCCGGGATATACATATTCAATGATGGGATACTTTTTGGTAGAATCAAAATCATAAGGCTTATACATCACACCATACAGATCAGTAATTCCATCATCAGCCTTTACTTTAAATGGCTGCGGGAATTTGTAACCGGCTTCAAACAGGCGACTGAGATCGGCCGTTTCCAGGTCCATGATCTTTCTGCCAGTATTATCGTACAGGATTGATTTAGGAACTGTGTTTACACGGGAGAAATTATTTACAATAAACTGGCAGGCATCATTCATACCGGGATTAGGATTGTCATAATCACCAGGATTCAGCAATTTCATACCGCTGCCGTCAAGATTTACACGGTATAAATGCAGGTAATATGGATCCTCATTGTTTTCGCGGCCATTGCCTGTAAAATACAATATGCGGGCTTTTTCATCAATGCCTACCACATCTTCACAATGGAAAGCACCGGTGGTAATAGCATTTTTCAGCTTGCCATTTTCATCATACAGATAAAAATGTGCCCAGCCATTGCGTTCACTCCAATGCACCAGTTCTTTTCCTTCGTTTATCAATGCCAGCCTGCGGATTTCCACATAGGTGTTCAGTTTTTCTTCAATCAGCACTTTTACACCGGCTGTAGCAACATCTACCAGGCAAACATCTATGCGTTTCAGATCGCGGCTGGTACGGGTGAAATAGAATTTATCATTTGTTCCCAGCCAGATAGCCGCACGGAAATCATCATCGCGTTCTTTTTCCAGTACAGGTTTGCTCCAGAAAGAGATCGTCTGGTTCTTGTACTGGTTGGCATTGATGATCCTTTTGGTTTTATTGGTAAAGTCAAACAACAGGAATTCGTCGATCGGCGCTTCTGCTTCGCCCGGCATCTGGTATTTATAGGTTTCCAGTGTAGGGCGCGGCTCTGCAATATTGTTGATCACCCACAGATCTTTCACCTTGCGTGAGTCGGTACGTGTAAGGGTAAACCATCTGGAATCGGGTGACCATAAAAGGTACACTGACTTACGTTTGTTCTTGTTTTTTTCTTTGTCAACGTTGGTTTCATTACCACCACCGCCACCATAGCTGTAGTATTCAACACCATCTGTTGTAAACTGGTGTTCTACAATAGTACTGTCGTCTTCGTTCTGTACTGCTTTGTTGTAGTTAGTGCTATCCATCCAGTACAGATTGTAGTTGCGTGAAAAAACAACCCACTGTTTGTTGGGTGCTATAGAAGCCCATGCCGGACGGGGTTTTGGCTTTTTAAAATCTTTCAGCTCTGTCAGCTCACCGGTTTGCAGGTTGTATTCCAGGTAAAAGGTTTTCTTTTCTTTTTCTTTGGCAGCTGGACTACCTTTTTTGGCTGTAGTATCTTTCTTTTCTACTTCTTCAGTGCTTCTTACTTCAAACTGAATGATGTTCTCGTCTTTTACAAATTTCAGGTTCTCAATACCAAGATGTTGTGCATCAAAGGGATCTTTTACCAGCAGACTCAATTTTTCTGCCATGGCTGCGTTGTCAAACATGATCTGCTTAGAAGCCTTGGCAGGATCTACGATATACCATTTTTTTCCTTCACTGGTTTCATACACATACCAGAACCGCTCCGACTTTTTCAGCCAGTGCGGATCTACTGAGGTACTGAATACCATCTTATCTAGTTTTTTAGGCGAAAAGCGGGCTGCCAACTGATAATTGGCTTTGGCTACAGGTGTGTTCTGGGAAATAGCAGTTAATGAAGCTATTGATAAACACACTGTAGCAAAAAGGAGCTTTTTCATTACAGTAGTTTTAAATAGCATTCAAAATACGTGATAAATGCAGAGCAGATGGTGCCGTTCATCAAGTAGAGAGGCAGATGATTGGATTGCTGGATGGTTGGAATTGCATTATATTTTGCCCTTAGCTCAAAGCTCATAATCTGTTTCACGCAAAGACAGGAAAGAATAGCAAAGACGCAATGAAGTTAGCAGTTGGTAATTTGCAGTTCAGTTACATCAGCTTGCATCTTGCGCCCGTTTTTAGAACCACAAAGGCACACTAAAAAAAGGTGTTGGCTTTTAGGTATTAGCAGTAATCAGGAAGGCATACTTAATACTTCGCATTTTCTTCCTGGCTTTCCTGGAACCTTGTGCCTTTCCTCCCTACTTCAGGTATTGTTCCATTTGCTGCTGATAAGCTTTTGCCGCTTCGCCTGCTTTTGCAGCAAAATCTTCACCGGATGAAGCAAAGATGATGGCGCGGCTTACGTTGACCAGTATTCCTACATCTTTATTCATGGCTTTCCTGGAAATCTCATCCAGGCTACCACCCTGTGCACCTACACCCGGCACCAGGTAAAAATGATCTGGTGTTAACTGACGGATCTTTGTAAACCAGTCACTTTTGGTAGCGCCCACCACAAACATCAGGTTATCCGGAGTGCCCCATTGTGCAGCAGTGGTCAATACTTTTTCATACAACAGTCCCCCGCCGGCGGACTGCAGTTCAAAATCAGCAGCACCACTGTTAGATGTTAGTCCCAGCAGTATAGTCCATTTACCGACATAATCCAGGAAAGGTTGTACGCTATCGGCCCCCATGTAAGGAGCGACCGTGATGGAATCAAAAGGCAGTGCCTCAAAAAATGCTTTTGCATACTGGGCCGAAGTATTACCGATATCACCACGCTTGGCATCTGCAATGGTGAAGTGTGTACCAGGGATATGTTGTACCGTTTTTTCCATTGACTGCCAGCCTTTCAGCCCCATGGATTCGTAAAAAGCGGTATTGATCTTATAGCTAACACAGTAATCTTTGGTAGCGTCAATAATGGCTTTATTGAAAGCAAAAACAGGATCAGGTTCCTGCAGAAGGTGCTTTGGGATTTTAGTAATATCTGTATCCAGCCCTACGCAGAGATATGACTTTTTTAACCTTATCTGTTCAACCAATTGCTGACGTGTCATGATACTACAGTTATGCTTGTTGTTGCAGAATTTGCCGCAAGATATTGTTGAATTGCCATACTTCCTCAAAAGTATTGTACAAAGGTACCGGTGCCAGCCTGATCACATTTGGTTCGCGCCAGTCTACCATAATACCAGCTTTGCTCAATGCATCAAATACCGCTTTACCGTTTTTCAGCATGTGTATGGAAACCTGGCAACCTTTTTCGCGTTCTGCACGCGGTGTAATTATTTCAATATTGCCGGCAACCTGTGTTTGCAGATCATCCAGCAGAAACCACAGCCATGCGTTCAGCAATTTTCTTTTTTCCTGGATCTGCCCCCATTCTGCTTCTTCAATAATATCCAGGGCTGCTTTGTGTGATGCCTGTAGCAACAATGCCGGTGTGCTCAATTGCCAGCCTTCGGCTGATTGCACAGGTTTAAAGCCCTGTTGCATCAGGAAACGGGTTTCTTTTTCATATCCCCACCAACCGGCAAATCGCGGCATATCGGTTTTACCATGGTAACGTTCATGAATATACGCTCCGCCTACCGTACCGGGGCCAGAATTGAGATATTTGTAACTGCACCAGCATGCAAAGTCAACATCCCAGTTATGCAATTGCAGCGGCACATTACCGGCGGCGTGCGCCAGATCAAAACCCACTACTGCGCCTGCTGCATGTGCAGCCTGTGTAATGGCCTGCATATCGAATAACTGCCCTGTATAATAATTAATGCCGCCCCATAGTACCAACGTCAGTTCATCCTGGTGCTGTTGTATTGCCTGTCGAATGTCTTCCTGTCGAATGTGATGTTCACCTGCACGTGGCGCTACTTCTATCAGTACTTCCTGCGGGTCCAGTCCATGATGTTTGATCTGTGTTTCAAACATATACTGGTCGCTGGGAAAAGCTTTTGCCTCACAGATAATTTTTTTTCTTTTACCCGACGGACGATAAAAGCTTACCATCATCAGGTGAAGATTGACGGTTAACTGGTTCATCACTACTATTTCGTGCGGCAATGCACCTACTACCGTACTTAATGTTTTTGTGAGCGTATCGTGATAATGTATCCATGGGTTCTCACCCATAAAAAAACCTTCTACACCATATTTACCCCACCCGTTCAATATTTCCTGCAGATAAGATTGTGTACGCACAGGCTGTAATCCCAGTGAGTTGCCCAGGAAATATATCTGTTCTTTTCCATCGTGTACAGGAATTATGAATTGTTTCCTGAAATCTTTCAATGGGTCTATGGTATCTAAACCACGTGCAAATGACAAGCTGTTTTCAAATTGCATACTATAGGTTCGCTATTTTAAAATTACAAACTCCCCGTTCTTCCGCCATCTACCGGAATACTTACCCCATTTACATACGAGGCGGCAGGTGATGCCAGGAAAGCAGCCACCGCTGCAATCTCTTCTGCTTCACCAAATCTTTTCATCGGTACACTTTCTTTCATTTCCTTTTCAATCACTGTATTCTCAACCTGTTTCGCCTGCGCATTGCCCTGCACAAGACTATGCAGTCTTTGGGTATTGATAAAACCAGGCAATACATTGTTCACCGTTATATTGAACTGCCCCAACTCATTGGCCATCGTTTTAGCCCACGAAGCCACAGCACCACGAATGGTATTGGATACACCGAGATTGGGTAAAGGAATTTTTACAGAGGTGGAAATAACATTTACTATACGACCATAACCTGCATCTTTCATGGAAGGGATCACTGCTTGTGTCAGCAGGTGATTGCATACCAGGTGCTGGTTAAACGCATCGAGGAATGCCTGCTGTGTAGCTTCCGTAACAGGGCCTGCTTTGGGGCCGCCGGTATTATTGATAAGAATATGTATTTCGGTTTGCTGCACCACCTGCTGTATGGCTGTTTGTACCTGTTCCGGATGCGCAAAATCTGCCACTACATATCGGTGCTGCTGTGCTGCTGCAACAGGCAATTGCGCCAGGGCTGTTTTCAATATTTCTTCATTGCGGGCCAGCAATATACAGGTAGCACCCAGTTTTGCAAGTGCAATGGCCGTTGCCAGTCCTATGCCCTGTGTACTGCCACAAACCACTGCTGTTTTGCCGGTAAGAGATGTGTTCATAGATCGTGTGTTAAACAATACTGATTATATACAACAGGCTATTCCCATTTCATGCCAGCAGCCCGCTGTTCCATTTCTACAGCAATCTGCCTGGCATCTTCATTTCCATGCTGTAATTGTGCAATGATATTATGATAACTTTCTTTGTCACGGTTCTGGCTGAGTTTGAAAACCGTATCAATATCCTGCACTTCAATTTCAATGGCAACAATGGCTTTTACCAACCGTTGTACATATTCAACAGGTAGTTTTTCCATCAGTGATGGAGATTCATAATTGTTCTCAAACAAAGCGGTGGTTTCGCGCAGTATTTCCAGCAATGCATCGTCTTCCAGGAAACGTACATTTCCTCTTGCGTGCACAGACATATAATTCCAGGTAGAGCCTTGTTGCGGATTGGTATACCAACTGGCGCTAACATAGGCATGCGGACCAGTAAATACTACCAGTGCCTGGGGGTTCTGCATAAATGCTTTGTGGTGATCTGTCTGTCGCATAATATGCCCGCGCAATACAATACAGCCATTCTGTTCTTTGATCAATAAAGGTATCTGTGTTACCACCGGGCGTCCTTCCCCATCACTTCCCGCAAGCATAGCAAACGGATGCTGATGCATAAAACCGGTTACTACCGCAGGATCTTTTTCTTTGTAATAAGGTAGACTATACATGTTACGAAGATAAATATTCCTTAAAGACTTGCAGTCGCTTTCAACTAAACCGTTATTATCGTAGTTTAGACCGATATTACTCACTATGAAATCATACCTGCTTACTGCAGTTATTCCGATATTGTTGTTATTTACCGGAATTACTACCGCATCAGCACAAACGCCCGACACTGTTCAAAAAGCAACAGATACTACAGCAGCAACCTTACATGCAGTCAGACCAACCGTCACTATACCTGAACCGGATGACGAGTTCAATCTATTCCTGCTGATTTTTGCCATTTGTGTGCTGTCGTTTACATTGGGAGCAGTGGTAACAGGTACTATCCTGGTATCGATTGTATTACTGGCAATTGTTGCCATGTCAACAGCAGGTATTATATCCACCGCTATTATTATAGGTATTTACAGACGTTCTTTTGCCGCAGGTTTCAAAACATTGTTACTACTGGGATGCAGTATCGGCGGCATCATTGCCGGCGGCAGCAGTTTCTGGCTTATTGCCCGGCTGTTCCATTTGCAGGTAAACAGCGTTACCGCCATTACAGCGGGTATATTGAGTGGACTGGCCGGTGGTATTTTACTGGCATTATCGCTTTACAAGATCATCCGGTTGCTGAGTACATATGGAAAGAATAAACTGACAGACCTGAAAAACCTGCAATGAGTGGATCTGAAACGGACCTCAGGAAATAATTAAAACAACTATCTTACTGACCAATCCCAATAAAAAACTGCCGGTTGTACAACCGGCAGTTTTTTTATATAATGTATAATGTCGGGAGCTTTAACTTCAAACCAGAAACTCACAACCTTCAACAGTTTACGCCATCATTTCCACTACTTTCGACGGAGCCACTTTAGCGTTGCGCATGGCAATGCTGCGGGCTGTATTACCGGCAAATTCTTCCATAGCAGCACGCGTTATATGATCATCGCTCACCATTACAGGAATACCGGAATCACCGCCTTCACGGATGCTTTGTACCAGTGGTATCTGGCCCAGGAAAGGCAGATCATATTCTTCTGCCAGTTTTTTACCACCATCTTTTCCGAAGATGTAATATTTATTATCGGGTAATTCAGCTGGTGTAAAATAGCTCATGTTTTCTACCAGGCCGATGATGGGCACTTTGATCTGCGCCTGTCCAAACATTGCGATGGCTTTTTTAGCGTCAGCCAGCGCTACTTCCTGCGGTGTGGTCACCACTACTACACCTGTTACGGGAACTGTTTGCAGCAGGGTTAAGTGAATATCACCAGTGCCGGGTGGCATATCTATTACCAGGTAATCCAGTTCATCCCAATATACATCGGTAGCAAACTGGCGGATGGCGCTGCTGGCCATCGGACCGCGCCATACCACGGCATTTTTCTCATCTACCAGCAAACCGATGCTCATTAATTTGATACCAAAACGCTCCAGCGGAACGATCATTCCTTTTTCGCCATTGCCTGCATTCATCATCATTGGACGTTCACCGCGTACCCCAAACATAATAGGAACACTGGGACCATAAATATCAGCGTCCATCAGCCCTACTTTGGCACCTCCACGCGCAAAAGCCAGTGCCAGGTTGGCAGATATGGTGCTTTTACCCACACCACCTTTACCACTCACTACAGCAATAATATTTTTAACACGTGGCATTACTACATCGCCGGCATCTTTACGATTGCTGCTGGTATTGGCAGTAAAATTTACCGTTACTTTTGCTTCCTTGCTGATCAGTAAACGCACGGCATTGGTACAGGCTGAACGGATCATATCCTTCATAGGACATGCAGGCGTTGTAAGCACAACAGTAAATGAAACTGCATTACCGTCTATCACAATATCTTTCACCATGTTGAGCGTAACAATATCCTGTCCCAGATCTGGTTCCTGAACATTGCGTAATGCATCTAAAACTTGCTCTGAAGTCATTCCTCTAATAGTTTTGTTAAAAAGAATCCGTCCACTGCAAAATTAACCATTAACAGGGGTATTTTGTTGAAAGTATTTTATTCATACTCTGTATATTTGATGCGCATGAAAAAATATTTACTCATTGTTACGTTGCTCGCTGTGGGGCTTCCGTTTGCAGCAAATGCCCAGTTTGAAAAACTAAAAGATTCTGTGGTACAATTGTTTGGTGTGGTAATGACCGCCGACAGCCTGAAAGGAATCCCCTCTGTATCCGTTGAGATCAAAGGCCAGAAAAGGGGTACCTATACCAACGAACAGGGTGTATTTTCTATCGTGGTTATGAAAGGCGATATCATCGAATTTTCGTCTGTTGGTTACAAACCTAAAACTGCCGAAATTCCCCGCGACCTGGACGGCAGCCAGTTCAGTCTTATTCAGCTTTTAGTAACAGATACCGTATATCTTCCTGCCACCATCATCAAACCGCGTCCTACGCGCGAACAATTTGAACGCGACTTTGTGAAAGCAGACATTCCTGACGATGACCTGGAAATTGCACGCAAAAATACTGATGAGTCCAAACGTCGTGCCCTGGCACGCACACTTCCCCGTGATGGTGGTGAAAACACCAATATGATGCTGCGCAATAATGCCCAGAAAGCATATTACTATGGTCAGGCTCCCCCGCAGAACATCTTTAATCCTTTCGCCTGGTCCGAATTTATAAAGGCCTGGAAACGAGGTGATTTTAAGAACAAAAATTAATTAATGCGACAATAGCCTGATGGTTATATGGTTTGATTGTTATAATCGATAGCCATAGAGCTATCAAGCAATTCAACCATTCCTTTTTGACGCTTTCCATTTCACGTTTGACCACTCACGATTTAAAAAACTGCTATATGAATCTGAAGAAAGTTACTGTTATTGGTGCCGGTACTATGGGAAATGGCATTGCTCACGTGTTTGCCCAGAGTGGTTTTACCGTAAAGCTGGTAGATGTAAATGCCGCCCAGCTCGAGAAAGCCCTGCAGACCATTGGTAAAAATTTCGACAGACAAATAGGCAAAGGAACTGCTACGGAAGAGCAGAAAAAAGCAGCTCTCACAAACATTACAACTTTTACTGATCTAAGCGCCGGTGTGCAACAGGCTGATCTGGTAGTGGAAGCTGCGACAGAAAACACCGATCTGAAACTGAAAATCTTCCGCCAGATAGATGAGGCCGCTCCCGCAAATGCCATCCTGGCCACCAACACCTCTTCTATTTCCATTACAAAAATAGCTGCCGTTACCAAAAGACCTCAGCAGGTGATCGGCATGCACTTTATGAATCCTGTACCAGTGATGAAACTGGTTGAGATCATTAACGGTTATGCGACCAATAAAGAAGTTTCTAATACCATTGCTGAGCTCAGCAAACAACTAGGCAAAATTCCCTGCGTGGTGAACGATTATCCCGGTTTTATTGCCAACCGTATCCTGATGCCCATGATCAATGAGGCTATTTACAGCCTGTATGAAGGTGTGGCCGGTGTAACTGAAATTGACACAGTGATGAAACTGGGTATGGCGCATCCCATGGGACCATTGCAACTGGCCGACTTCATTGGCCTGGATGTTTGTTACTCCATTCTGAATGTACTGCATGATGGATTTGGTAATCCTAAATACGCTCCCTGTCCCCTGCTGACCAATATGGTTACCGCAGGATTTCTTGGCGTAAAAAGCGGAGAAGGATTTTATCAATACACGGCAGGCAGCAAAGAACTGGTTATAAGCAGCAGGTTTCAATAATCTTCAAACAAATAAGCCTGGTTTACGATGGTGAAATCCAGTACGGAGATCATCATGATACTGAGTACACTGTACTCCTATTCCCAAAATCCACAGCTTTTTAGTATTTTCACATACGATTGCTGTTGAATATGAATTACCAATTACTGACTGATCATAAGTTGGCAGCGCTTTTAAAGTCGTCTGACCAGAAAGCTTTCAGAGCTTTGTATGAACGGTATTGGAAATTATTGTATGTTGCAGCCTATCACAAACTCCGCTCAAAGGAGCTGGCAGAAGAAGTAGTTCAGAATATCTTTACCGGCATCTGGGAAAAGCGTCTCACTACAGAGATCCGTGAACCAGAACATTATCTCCGCACTGCACTCCGTTACCAGGTGATCAGTACCATCGAAGCGCAACTGGCCAAAGAAAAACTGTTGCGTCATCCTTCCCTGCAGCATGAAAATACAGCCGATGCTTTTTCACCCATCAACCTGATGGATCTTCACACCGCCATGCAACAGGCCATTGCCATGCTTCCTGAAAAAACCGGTGAGATCTTCCGGCTCAGCAGGCTTGAACATTATCCCATAAAACAGATTGCCAAGCAGATGAACATTTCTGAAAAAGCAGTGGAATATCACATTACGCAATCACTTAAAATGATGCGTATGCAGCTAAAAGACTTTATGGTGCTGTTATTTTTCTACGTACTGCTATTCTGCTAAAAACTATTGATTTACATCGCGTTTACAGCCATCTTTCTTTTTTTCAAAAAAAGTTATCCTTTCCTTTAGGGATAGTACTGCTACTGCCGACTTATACTTATCCACCATACTAAAAATGTCTTCATGACCCGGCAGGAATTTCACACACTCTTACAGCGGTATATCGCAGGAAAAAGTACCGAATCAGAAAAAGCACTGGTAGATCAATGGTATGAACTGCTGGATGATGCTGACCTGCCCGCTATAGACAACACAGAGCTGAACACATTGGAAGATTCCCTGTGGGAGAAGATACAGGATGCTACCACAATAACACCTGTACGCCGTATCAGTTACAGAAAAATAGCAGTAGCTGCAGCCATCATTGGCATGCTGATGGTACCAGCTGTATATTGGTTTACACACCGGCAACCTGCCGTATGGTATGCGGCAATACCTGCAGCACAAACCATGCACGAGCAGGTAAACAACACGCAACAGATCATCACCATTACGCTGGAAGATCATAGTAAGATTTCCCTATATCCCGGTGCATCTGTACGATATCCGCTTCATTTTGATGCGGCCCGTCGCGAAGTGTATTTAAACGGACAGGGATTTTTTGAAGTACATAAAAATCCGCAACAACCTTTTTATGTGTACAATCATAATATGACCACCCATGTGCTGGGTACCAGCTTTATGATAAAACCCGGTAAGGAAGAAGGCTTGATGGAAGTAGCCGTACGTACAGGTCGTGTGGAAGTGACAGGGCAGCAACCAGATGGTAACAATAAAAATGGCGTGATATTAACGCCTAACCAGCAGGTTGTATATGATGAACGTAAAAACCGTTTTGAATCTTCACTGGTAGAAAAGCCCGAACCATTACCTGCTGTACCCGGTGCAGTACCGGAAAAACAAAACATGTTGTTTGAAGATACTCCACTACGACAAGTGCTGGCTGCTATCGGCGCGCAATATGGTATTGAGATCGTTGAAGAAAATGAAAATCTTGATAACTGTCCTTTTACCGGCGATATCAGTGGTCAACCGCTGTACAACAAACTGGATCTGGTATGTCAGTCTGTAAAAGCTACCTATGAAATAAAAGGCACCAGGATACTGGTACGGGGCAAGGGATGTAATTAATTGCATTGATCATTAAACCAAACAAACAAGATATATGTATAACTGCTATCCTCCTACGTAAAAAAGATTGTCACATAGAACACATGCAATAAAAAAGCCGGTAATGCTGCTACATGACCGGCCGGAATTTTTGCGCAAATAAGGCTATTATTTAACGAACAAAAATCATATGAAATTATGAAAAAAAAGCAATTCATTGCTTTAATCCTCATCGCAATGAAAATAACGATTGTACAGATTGCCATTACACTTGTATCTGCCGCAACGTTGTATGCCAATACAACCAGTGCACAGGAATATCTCAACAAACCCGTTACCATACAGGCGCAGCAGACTGAATTGAAAAAGATAATCGGCTTTCTTCAGCAACAAACCGGTGCACGCTTTGTATATAGCTCAAAATCAATACAGGCCGACCGAAAAATATCCTGCTCTGTAACCCAGAAAAAGCTCAGTCTTTTTTTACAGGAAATACTGGGACCATTACAGATCGGTTACCGCACCATTGACGACAATATCCTGTTGTATAGCATAGAAACTTCCGGTGGAACAACTGCTGCAGCCAACACACCTTTAATAACCGTCAATGCAGTGTTTGATGGTGGTATCAGGGGAACTGTAAAAAATAAAAGAGGGGAACCGCTATCCGGGGTAACGGTAAAACTTACCGGTCCGGAAACCATGACACTTACCGATGCTTCGGGTAACTACGAATTCAGAAAAGTACAGCCTGGTACCTATACGCTGCAATTTTCTTATGTTGGCCACCAGTCAAAAGAAGTAACTGTAGCCGTAAGTGATGGTATTGCCATTGCCGATGCAGTGCTTACCGAAGATGTATTGAACCTGCAGGATATTGTGGTGACTGGTACAGTGAATCCGCGCCGGAAAATTGCATCAAGTGTTGCCATTACCAGTTACAACAGTAAAAAGATACAAGACCTGGCACCATCCAGTGCTGCCGACCTGTTACAACATGTACCGGGTTTTTTGGTTGAAACTTCAGGTGGTGAAGTAGGCAACAACCTGTTTGCACGCGGTATTCCCTCTGCAGGTGCATACGAGTATGTACAGATCCAGGAAGATGGTATGCCTGTATTTGAAGACGGTGCATTGCAATTTGCGAATGCCGATAACTGGTTGCGTGTAGATGAAACCATCTCTCGCATGGAAGCGCTTCGTGGTGGTTCCGGTTCCATCTTTGCCTCCAATGCACCCGGCGGTATCATCAACTTTATCAGTAAAACAGGTGGTAACCAAACAGCAGGTACTGCACGTCTTACCGGTGGTACTTCAGGTTTGTTCAGGGCCGATCTGAATGTAGGTGGTGCACTGATACAGGATAAACTGTTCTTTAATATTGGCGGTTTTTACCGTGTGGATAATGGTATCCGCAACCCCGGCTTTAAGGCCAACGACGGCGGACAGCTCAAAATAAACCTGAAATATAATTTAGATAAAGGCTATGTAAAACTTTACTTCAAAAAGCTGTCTGACAAAAACCTGTTCCTGTTACCCATTCCATTAACAGATAAAGATCATCCCAAAGGCATCAGCGGGTTCAATCCCAATACCGGCACACTAACTTCGCGTAATTTCAGTCAACTGGAGGTACCACAATATGGTGGTGGCTATTATCGCCGCAATCTTGAAAATGGTGTGCATCCCAATGTTACTGCCATTGGCAGTGAGTTTAAAACCGATCTCGGCAGCAACTTTTCAGTAACCAACAGTATGCGCATTACTACTATTAAACTTGATTATACCGCTATCTTCCCGGGAGACGAACCACAGACAGCAGCAGATTTTGCAGCCAATTATAAAACCGCTTCAGGAGCCAGTTTCCCGGTAGTTAATCCCGGTTATTCATATGTTGCTACCGGCGCTGCAGCCAATCCGGCACTGGTTGCCAAGGTTGGTTACTGGGCAATAGACAAACAGATGCAGAATTTCGCCAACAACCTGCGTTTTGAATATAAGGTAAAGAACCTGAGCCTGTCGCTGGGGCATTATTACTCCAACTGGACCTCCAACCAGCAATGGAACTGGAGTAACCTGTTGCTGGAAGTATCAGACAATCCGCAATTGCTGAACCTGGTAGATAAATCACTGGCGCCTACTGCTAACAATTACTCACGCACTTACAATGGCGTAACAGATATTTCATGGTTAACACGCCAGGCACAAACCAAAGGTGATGTGAATGCTGTATTCGCCAATGCTGAGATCTCTGCCTCTGACAAACTGACCTTTGATGTAGGTATACGTTATGACATGGACAGGTACAGCGGTTATCAGGGTAATTCCCAGTTCTTTTCACAGAACCTGGACAACAACAGCAGTTTCAATTATAATTTTTCCACCACTACAGCCGATAACTCCATCACTACAACCGAAGGACCTTATTACTACTGGAAATATAAAGTAAACCGTCTTTCTGTAAGTGGTGCAGTGAATTACAAATTTACCAGCAACATGGCAGCTTACTTCAGGTACAGCAATGGTTTCCGTTCTCCAATTGAAGAAGCGTTTTATGACAATGCCCGTAACCTCAGTGTGATCAAACCTACGTATGTAAACCAGTTTGAACTGGGTTATAAATACCAGGCAAAACAATATGCATTCTTTGCAAACCTGTTTTACATGAAGCTGGATAATATTGCCTTTACAGATATCCTGGCCAATGGTACTTCGGAAAACAAGTTTGCCAAAGCCGATAATATGGGTATTGAACTGGAAGGTGAAGTAAATGCAGGACCTTTTTCATTGAGTGTATCTGCCACCTTGCAGGATCCTGTTTTCAAGGATTTTAAAGGCAATGGTTTCGATTACAACAACAATAAGGTGCGTCGTATACCTGCTTTTTATGGTAATATCCGGCCATCGTGGAAAATAACCAAAGGCTTATCAGTATACGCTGAACTGGATCATTTTGGTAAAAAGTATTCAGACAATGCCAACCAGTTTGCATTACCGGCTTTCAATGTATTGAATGCAGGCATAGCCTATGTCATCAAACAGGTTCGTTTTGCAGTAGATGCCACCAACCTTACCAATACCATTGGTTTAACGGAGGGCAATCCAAGAATCACCACTGCACCGGGTGCTATCTATTATGCACGTCCTATACTGGGGCGTTTTGCCAAAGCATCTGTTACAATTGATTTTTAACATCCTGGGAAATACAACAGATACAACAATCAAAAACGGCAGCCATTTGAAGGGCTGCCGTTTGTTTTATATTACTAGGTTATTGCAGATCTCTGACTTACTATTGGCCGGTAAACTTTGTTTCAGTTTCTATATCCCTGGCCTCATGGCAGGCGGGCTTCGCAGCAATACAACGTTCAACAATCCATACCTTCAGCGTCAGAATATCATTCACGGAAAATGAAGGCAGTTTGTCCGGGTACTGGTATCTGACTATCCTGATCGCAAGTCTCATTATTTAAAAAGGTTGGAAGGTATTGGCCTTTATCAAAATATCAAATAATTCATAAACAGCAATTCCTCAGACTTCAGATTTCCGACTTCATACTTCCTGCTTCCTATTTCTGCTTTTCCTTCTTCACTTCCACGTTCCTGATATCTTTAAAACGGTACAATGCTTCCTGCAAACGGCCTTTGGGAATGCCTAACACAAGATGACAGAACAGGGTCATATCCTGCTGAATAACGGTACAGTTGAGTTGTTTTACCACCATCATCACATCATTCATGGCAGTATAATCAAATTGAAGAGAGTAAGCTTCCTCGATGGGTTTCTGTACGGCAGGCGTTACCTGCAATACCAGTGACGCGGCTGTTTTGTAGGCATTGATCAAACCCGGAACACCCAGCAGCGTTCCGCCAAAATAACGTACTACAATGATCAGTGTATCGGTTAGTTGTTTACTGTCTATTTGCCCCAGTATCGGGCGACCAGCAGTTCCGGAAGGCTCACCGTCATCACTGACACGGAAAGTATTGTTATCAGTGCCAATACGGTATGCAAAACAATGATGAGTGGCTTTAGGATGCTCTTTTTTTACTACTTCGAGCTTTTTCTTAAACTCATCTATAGAAGTTACCGGGAACGCATAGGCAATAAACTGGCTGCCCTTATCGCGAAATTCAGCTACACCGCTTTTTTCTATAGTATTAAAAAAATCCTGTTCACTCATAAGACGCATTTCCCCGACAGACGTTGACATTCCGGTTTCTTTATAATTATAAGTTAATCGCTTAGTACAGCTAAAAATTACCTGATGGCTGGATTCACAAAATAATGGATCGTATCACCCGCAAGCTGTTGCTGCTGTTGTAACACACCCTTTGTTAAAACCGGCGCAGGGATACCTGTATGTGCAAAAAGCCCTGGATTTGTAATAATACGACATTCATCCCACAATCCTTCATCAATAAACGATTGCAGCAGTTGTGCTCCCCCTTCCACCAGTACACTCTGGATCTTCAACTGGTACAGCGCATGCGTTACCTGGTGTACAATACTCACATCACGCGTAACCTGGTAATACAGCAGATTTTCTTCTTCTTTATGCTGCAATGCGTTGAACACAACCGTTTTAACCTGCCTGTTGAACAATTGCAAGGAGGCTGGCAAACGCAGATCCATGTCTACCACCAGTCGCACAGGATTATGTCCCTTCCACAATCTTGTGGTAAGGGCCGGGTCATCAAACAACGCCGTATTGGTACCCACCATAATAGCGGCTTCTTCACTGCGCCATTTGTGTACCAGGCGATTGGTGTGCTCATTGCTGATCAACAAACGACTGTAATCCAAGTTCCCGATCCTGCCATCGGCGGTCTGGGCCCATTTCAGAATAATATACGGCCGATGGTGTGTATGAAACGTAATAAACCGTTTGTTCAACGCCAGCGCTTCCTGTTGCAACACACCCAGCGTAACCTTCACGCCTGCTGCTTCCAGCTTTTCTATACCCTTGCCATCCACCTTAACAAACGGGTCACGGCAACCGATCACCACATGCTGAATATTATTGGCAATGATCAGGTCTGCACAGGGCGGCGTTTTGCCAAAATGTGCACAGGGCTCCAGAGAAACATATATAGTAGACGCCGGGATCAGATGCTTGTCTGCTTCCTGTACGGAGCGGATACAATTCACTTCCGCATGCGGTTCACCGTACTGCCGGTGATACCCTTCACCAATGATCCGGTCCTGATATACCAGTACAGCTCCAACCATTGGGTTGGGAGCAGTAAAGCCTGCAGCCAGTTTAGCCAGCTCCAGGCAACGATACATATATGTTTTTTGAATATTCAAACAGAAAAATCAATACAGGCGGCAAATATACTGAATGCAGGTGTGAACAGCAGCAACAGGTGATGTTTACAAACAACCAGTGACTCACCAACCGTATCAATCAATATGCTGCATGTCATTCATTCAATAAAACAAATTCCAGACTCCCCCTGATCCCATTCCAACCTTTCAATCCTCTACCATGTACCTAAAACCTTATACCATAAACCCTGTACCTTTACCCCCTAATGACCCTGAAGGAAGCACAAATACAATTAAAAACAGCTTTGCAGACGGTTTACGAAGAACGCGAGGCCGCTACTATTACCGATTGGGTGCTGGAACATGTTACCGGCTGGAAAAAGATCGATCGTGTAATGAATAAAGATCACCAGCTTGCAGATCCAATCACCACCACATTGCAGGAATATACTACCAGGTTACAACAACATGAACCTGTTCAGTATGTGCTACAGGAAGCATGGTTTTATGGCATGCCGTTGTACGTAGACAAAAATGTATTGATTCCCCGTCCTGAAACGGAAGAACTGGTAGCATGGATATTACAGGAAGTCAAAGACCTGAAATCTGAAATACAGATACTGGATATTGGTACAGGCAGCGGCTGTATTCCTGTAGCATTGAAAAAAAAATTACCCCGTGCACAGGTATTTGCCTGTGATGTAAGCGAAGGCGCTTTAGGCGTGGCACAACGCAATGCTGCAACCCAACAGGCAGCTATTAGTTTTATACAACTTGACTTTTTACAACCCGTATTATGGTCTCAGTTGCCTAAAGCTGATATACTGGTAAGCAATCCGCCTTACATACCAGTGCAGAACAAAACAACTATGCACAGCAATGTGCTGGAATATGAACCTCACCTGGCATTGTTTGTACCCGATCATGATGCACTGCTGTTTTACAGGCATATAGCAGATTTTGCAATACGGCATCTGCATGCAGCAGCTACAATATTTGTTGAAATACACGAAGACCTGGGTACTGCCGTTTGTGATCTTTTTACCGGCAAGGGATTTACACAGGTTGAACTCAGAAAAGATATGCAGGGAAAGGCAAGAATGGTGAAAGCGCAAATAAAAATGGTTTGATTGCTTTATTGCCGGTATCACCAGCCCTAAAACCATCAAACCATTGATCAGCAGCGGTTTTCCGCTATCTTCAAGTATATCTTAAGGCGTTCTGTTATCCACCAGCAGGGTTGCACGTGCACCCAATTCGCGGGCTATACGCATTACAGCCACCACATCATCCAGCGGCACTGTCTTATCTGCATTGATGGCAATAGTTGCCTGTGTGGAATCTTTCGTTACATATGGCTGAATGATGTTCTTCATATCAGCAATAGTTACCGATTTACCATTGATAATGTATTCGCCGCTAGGCTTCACGTTTACAATAACAGTTTGCTTAGCCTTGGTATCACTTTTGGCCTTTGGCTGCGATAACTTGATAACGTTAGGATTGGCCAGTGTGGAAACGATCAGGAAGAAGAACAGCAGAATGAACAGGATATCATTCAGCGCTCCCGCATGTAGTTCCTGGTGGCCTTTTAATCTTCTTCTCAAATTCATTATCGAAAGTTATATAGGTTCAGTTTGGATACTGTCATCAGGATTATTAGCGTGTAGGTTCCTGCAGAATGTCAATAAACTCTGCACTGGCTGATTCCATCTTGTTCACAGTTTTATCGATCTGTGCATTCAGGAAGTTATAGCCTACATATGCCAGCAACCCGATGATGAGACCGGAAGCTGAAGTGATCATTTTGGTATAGATACCACCCGCAATGTTGGCAGGGGTAAATTCACCTGATGTATTAATGTTGTAGAACAATTGCAGCATACCAAAGATGGTTCCCAGGAACCCGAACATAGGCGCAATACCATATACCAGCGATAATACCGGCAGGTTACGTTCCATTTTATAGATCTCCAGTTTACCTACATTTTCCATGCTTTTTTCAATGGCATCAATAGGTTTACCAATGCGTTGCAGACCTTTATCGATCATGCGTGCCACCGGATTGGGCGTATTTTTTGCCATGGAACGGGCAGCTGAAATATTATTGCTGAAGATATTATCGCGAATAATATTCATGAAGTTAGGATCGATATTGCTGGCCTTGCGGATAGCGATCAAACGTTCAAAAAAGAAGAACACGGCGATTACCAGCAACAGCCCCAGTGGTATCATCAGCGGACCACCATTCATCAGCAACTGCATCACATTCATAGAATGCTCCGCAGGAGTATTATTAGCCATTACATTTTTAAGCGAGTCTGCCACTGAGGTAGCCGGGTTAGTAACCTGCAAAAAAAACCAATTCATTCATTGAATTTTAATGGTGTAAATGTAAACAAATGTGTGCCTAAAACGCCCGTAAGCGGATAATATTTCTTAAAACTTTGTTATGATCGTACCCCTAGTTAAGGGTTTAACGTTTGAGGTTTTGGGTTCGTGAAGTATTAGCTGTTAGCTTTTAGGTGTTAGCAATAATGACGAGAACGTACCTAAAACTTCGTATTTCTTTCAGACTTCTGATCCTGGGTTTCCTTTTCACCTCAGAGAACATGAGCCACAAGAGACTACGATGAAGGACTTCTGCGCAACCTCCGCTTCTCACTTTCTCTGCGGTCAGGTTTTCTGCATTTCACCTCTCCGGAGCTTGTGTTGCTTGTGGCACGAAGCTCGTGGCTCACTGTCTTTTTAACTTCCAGTTTTCCGGACTTTCATTACTTCTTCATTTCCATCATGGCAATGATCTGTTTCATGGTGCGCTGCATACCTTCGCTGCTGCCATCCAGAAAGATCACATTGCCTTTACCGGCTTCTGCAAAGTTTTTAATCGCTTCAGTCCACATGCTGAACAGGATCACATTGGTATCAAGGTTAGCCTGCTTCATTTGCTCTGCAGCCTGGCTCATACCCTTTGCCACTTCTTCACGAAACAAAGCCACACCCTGACCACGCAATTGCGCTGCCTGCCGCTCAGCTTCCGCAGCAATTTTGATGGCGTTACCTTCTGCTTCAGCCGATTTGGTTTTGGTGATCAATAAAGCCTGACCCTCATTTTCAGCAGCAGCTTTGAGGTTGTTGCTGGCCACTACCCTGCTCATAGAATCCATAATGGCCTTATCGAATGTAATATCGTTGATCTGTAGATCCAGCAGGTGATAACCCCAGTCTTCCAACAAGTGATCGATCTGTTCTTTTACATATTCTACGATCTCTTTACGCAGAGCAAGAATTTCCGCCTGCCGTTTGGTGGCAACAAAAGAGCGGATAGTTCCTTCAATAGTTCTTGTAAGCGCCTGCATCAGATCACGCTCACTCACAAATTTGAATGCTACTTTTTTAATGGTCTCTTCTTCTGCATTCTGTACAGCATACAGCAACATGCTTTTGAAATATACATTGGCCTGATCTGCCGTTACCGCCTGGAATTCCATTTCAACAGAACGGTTCTGGATACTGATCTTTTTGTAAATCTGTTCAATGAACGGGATCAGCAATCGCAATCCCGGAGAAAGCACACGTTGATATTTACCAAATACGGTTACCACACCAATGGTACCCTGGTTAATGGTTTTTAATCCTGCAAAAATGAGCAGGATAACAATGATTACCCACCAGTATGTAGAAAGTAAGGCCATAACAATGATTATTTGACATTGAAAATACATTTTTTCCGCTTCTCATACGGGAATCATTTCATCACATCGGCTTACCTTTATGTATCATGACAACAGCAACAACAACCGTATACGATATCATTATTATCGGTGGCGGCCCTATAGGACTGGCCTGTGGACTGGAAGCGCAAAAAGCAGGATTGAGCTACTGTATCCTGGAGAAAGGATGCCTGGTCAATTCCCTATACAACTATCCCTCGAACATGACCTTTTTCTCCACTTCTGAAAAACTGGAGATCGGTGGTATTCCCTTTGTATCCAATAATATCAAACCTACCCGGCCCGAAGCGCTGGAATATTACAGACGTGTAGCTACTTCACAGCACCTTAACATTCAACTGGGGCAAAAAGCAGAAAGTATTCAGCCTGGCAATGATGGTTATACTGTTTCTACCGCTTTAAATCAATATAAAGGCCGCAATATCATTATTGCCATTGGTTTTTATGATATACCGGTAAAGCTAGGCATACCTGGCGAAGACCTGCCCAAAGTGGTGCATTATTATAAAGACCCGCATTTTTATGCCATGCATAAAGTGGTGGTGATAGGCGCCAACAATTCAGCAGTGGATGCAGCACTGGAAACTTACCGCAAAGGAGCCGATGTAACCATGGTGATCCGCAGTGGTGAAATTGGCAAGCGTGTGAAATACTGGGTAAGACCGGATATGGAAAATCGTATTAAAGAAGGCAGTGTAAAAGCATATTTTCATGCCACGTTAAAAGCCATTCGTCCGCATGAAGTGGATATCCAGACTCCCGATGGAATGATCACAATTCCCAATGATTATGTTATTGCCATGACTGGCTATCAACCCAATTTTGATTTCTTACGCCAGGCCGGCATTCAGTTATCCAGTGATGAAAAACTGCAACCAACCTATAATTCCACTACTATGGAAACTAACATGCCAGGCATTTATCTTGCCGGTGTGGTGTGCGGTGGCATGGATACACATACCTGGTTCATTGAAAACTCGCGGGAACATGCGGAACTGATCATTAAGGATATTACTGCCAGGAAAATGTAGAATAGTTGCGGGTTTGGGATGTTTCGTTACGGTTCTGATATTCGTGTTTTCCTGATGAATTGAATATTTCGTATTTCAGTGAGCAATTTTCAGATTGCATCAATCTTACAAGAAAACTGTTGAATTGTCAGATGGCTCTATAGTTATCGGCTATAACAATCAAACCACATAACCATCAAGCTATCTGTTCATTCTTTCTGACTTCTGATCTCAGATTTCAGACCTCCTTGTACCTTAAACCTTGTGCCTTTCTCAATCAACTTCCTTACGATACACAAAGATCTCTACCCTTCTATTCTGCTGGCGGCCTGCTGGTGTGCGGTTGGTGGCAACCGGCCTCAGGTAAGCAAAGCCCCTGGTGGTGAAAAAAGCTTCTTGCAGCGGAACCGCTTTTGAAAGGTAATTCTTTACAGATATAGCCCTGTTCTGCGAAAGCTCCTGGTTATAGATCAGCTTGCCCACGCTATCTGTGTGTCCTTCTATGATAACGGAGTCTATATGATAGTTAGCCAGTTTGCGGGCAAAGCTATCCAATACCATAAAGCTTTTGGATGTCAGTTCATAGCGGGCAGTGGCAAAAAAGATATCAGGAATGATCAGGGTATCAACCCGCTGTACCGGTGGCAGTTTTAACCGCGTACGTGCCAGCACTACTTTTGCCGACGGTTGTTTACGCATGTAGTAAATCTTTCTTTCCAGGTACTGATGCCGGGCATCATCGCTGTAAATAGCAGTTCTCATACTGTCTGCACAGGCACACAGTTGCTCATGCGGATCTGCAGGTACCAGCCATACATCATCCAGGAAAAAATAATAATCGTTCCGGAATTCAGTTTTAGAAATGCCGGTATAATCAATACGTTTAAAATTGCCAATGGTCATAAAGGCTTCGTCGCCCCTGGCAGTATACACAAATTCCATTTTTTGCCAGCTATTAACGTTCAACTGTTGTGGATTGATGCGATCAGGAGACCATAGCTGCGGATTGATGTCTTTAAAATATCTTTTATCATACAGGTAGTCATCCGGTGAAAAGTAAATTCCTATACTGTCCAGTACTTTGTTTTGCGAGCGTATAAAAAAAGAAAGCCTGTACTGCGCCCCTGCACGTAATCCGCAAAGCAACGGCGTTCGGATAAAATTGCGCAGCGCTGGTTTGCTAAGGTTACCTGCTGTCAGTCCTATAAAATGTGTACCACTGTTGGCTGGTCCCTGGTCAAAATAATAATTGGCCCATAATGAGGTGGCCAGCCAGCCTTCGGGCGCACAATTCTTTTGATATTCTGTACAGATATTTTCATCTTCAAAACCACCATTCACCACAAGGTTCTGTGCAGAACAGTGCAAACCTGCCAGCAATAAAAGATATACAGGAAGATAACGCATGGACAGAGCAAACGGTTAGTATACAATTGTTATTGCAACAGATGTGTTAAAGCAGGAAAAGCTGTCTGTAAAACCTACTTCAATCTATTAATCAGCGCTCTTTTCCTCCCAGATCTGCGCCAGGTGTACTATAGAGGTTACACTTTTCTCCATGTCCTGTACGCTTACATATTCATGTTTACCATGAAAAGCCATTTCCCCGGTGAATATATTGGGGCAGGGCAATCCCATAAACGACAATCTTGAACCATCTGTACCACCACGTGCGCTCATTTCAATTACTTCAACACCTGCGCGTTCAATCGCTTCTTTTGCGTAGGCTGATACCTGTGGATGCAGATCCAATATTTCTTTCATATTGCGGTATTGCTCCTTCACCACAAAATCGGCTTTGGCACCCGGAAACCGTTTCAGGGTTTCATCCAGTATATCACGCAGGTAATTTTCGTAAGCCTCCAGTTTACGGGTTACAAAATCGCGGATGATGAACTGCATACTTGCTTTTTCAGTAATACCTTCCATCTGTACAGGATGTACAAACCCATACCGCCCTTCAGTGGCTTCGGGAGCCAGTTCATCTTTGGGCAATGAATCCAGGAAGTTGGCGGCTACTTTCAGTGCATTGACCATTTTATCTTTTGCATACCCCGGGTGTGCGCTGATGCCATGAAAAGTAATAGTAACACTATCGGCCGAAAAGGTTTCATCTTCATACGATCCCAGTTCACCCCCATCCAGTGTGTAAGCAAAATCAGCCCCCAGTTTTGCCAGATCTACTTTATCTACACCACGACCAATTTCTTCGTCGGGTGTAAACAGTATTTTGATAGTTCCATGTTTTACATCAGGATGTGCTACCAGGTAATGTGCCATATCCATGATCACCGCTACACCTGCTTTATCATCGGCTCCAAGCAAAGTGGTACCGGATGCTGTTATAATATCATCACCTTTCTTTTTCAGCAGATAAGGATGTTCTATGGGTGAAATAACCTGGGTGGTATCATCGGGCAACACAATATCGCCACCGTCATAATTGCTGTGCACAATGGGTTTTACACCGGTACCCGTACAGTCCGGCGCCGTATCCATATGCGCGCAAAAACAGATCACCGGTACTTGTTTTACAGTATTAGCAGCAATGGTAGCATACACATAGCCATGTTCATCCAGGTGAGCATCAGCAATGCCCAATTGCTGCAACTCATGCACCAGCAACTGCCCCAGGTCTTTTTGTTTGCCTGTAGACGGGAACGTTGTCGCCGCAGGATCGCTTTGCGTATCTATCTGTACATACCGCAGAAATCTTTCCTTTACCGTAAAACTGTAATTGTGCAACATGTAAGCTGTATTTTTGGCAAGATATAATTTCTATGGCATTACGCGCTAACAGAACTCCAATGATTACAAAAGGATGGGTGCGGGTAACAATATTTTGCATTGCTTACCTCAACATACTGCTGGTGGTAGCCATGTTTATGGTTACAGGCGTGTCGCCCTTTCTTGTAGTAACTATCAATACACTGGTATCGGTGAGTTTGGTTGTTTTTTTCAGGCTCTTTATAGACGCCCGTTCTGTTAAAAGCCTGGGATTGCAATGGCAAACGGGCAATGCAGTAACCGGTTTACTATTGGCCCCGGTTATGCTGGGGGCAGGATGTTTGCTGCTTTACTTGTTTAATATACTTCATTGGACCGCCATTACATTCAGCATTGCAGACTTTTTATCAGCTATTGTATTAATGATGATGGTTGCTATTGGTGAAGAACTGGTGTTCAGAGGATATATTCTGAATAACCTGTTGCAATCATTGCGGCCATGGGTAGCATTGCTGATCTCATCGGTATTATTTGCAGCTATTCATTCCGGCAATGCAGGCCTTACGGCACTGGCCTTTGTCAACCTTTTCCTGGGAGGTATGGTACTGGGCATCGGGTATATTTACACACGCAACCTGTGGTTTGCCATCCTGTTCCATTTTAGCTGGAATTTTTTCCAGGGTCCTGTATTGGGTTATGATGTAAGCGGTGTTGAGTTACAAAGTATATTACAACTTAAGCTAATCGGCACCCCATTATTTACCGGCGGCGTTTTTGGTTTTGAAGGATCAGTGGCCGATACCATTGTTTCCGTTATTACCCTGCTGGTACTGTATTTTATTTACCGCAAAAGAACCATTCCCGTATACCGGCAATGATATTACTAAATAAGACGTGTTCAAAACAACAAAGCCGGAGTTGAAACTCCGGCTTTGTGCATCAGGATAACTAAGTAAAATTATTTCTTCTTTCCGGTGGTGTTGGTTTTTGTTTTGGGTTTAGGAGCCGGAGCAGCCTGTTGCTGCTGTGCTGCCAGCATTTCATCTTCATACAACATTTTCCCTGGGGGTACGGCAATTTTAGAGAACAATGCCGGCATTATAAAAATGATATTCTCCGTTGAGTTATGGGCTATGTCTACAAACTTCCAGTTTTCGCCATTGTCCATTGACTGGCCGATGATATATGCAATGAGTTTTACTTTGCGGCTATCAACATAGGTATTACGCTCTTTTTCAATAACGCATTGCCATTGGTCCGTTCCATCATTCATTAGTTGTACCATGCGCAATTTTTCCCGTTTCTCATCCTCCTTGCGCTCAATACGATAATATACCATTTTAGCATGTTCCTTAAATGATTCAGGACCCCCGTAATATTTAATAGCCGAATAATTGGTTAAAGCGCTGTATGTATTCCAGTCTTCAACATAACTGGCTTTCATTAAACTATCTGCAAACCGCAGCGCATTATTAGTAAGCGTAGTAGTGTCCTGTGCACGGAGCATAGAAAACAGACACAGGAAAAACAGGCACATGAAACTGGTTCTCATGTTTTGCATAGGGAATTGAATTTGGAGCCAATGTAAAAACAAAATCCCGGCCTTGCAACCGGGATTTTACGATAGTATCGAAAAAAATTTACTACTGTATGTGTGTTAAGGCATAATGATACGGGAAGGACTGTTGATATCCACCACTTCAATATCAAATACCAGGTCCTGACCAGCCAGGGGATGATTAGCATCGAGTGTTACACTCTCAGCACCTATTTCGGTAATAGTTACAGGAATAACCTGTCCGCCACCATTGGTCATGTTCAACTGCATACCAACTTCAGGTTTCAGATCTGCAGGGAAGTTAGAGATCGGAAACTCAACGATCATATTCTCATCTTTAGGACCGTATGCTTCGTGTACAGGAATATGAATGGTTTTCTTTTCACCTACACCCATCCCGGTTACGCCATTGTCAAAACCGGCGATCACCATTCCTGCCCCTACTTCAAACTGTAACGGTTCACGACCTTCAGAAGAGTCAAAAGTGGTTCCGTCCGTTAAGCGGCCATGATAATGAACTTTTACAGTATCACCGCTTTTTACTTGTTGCATGACAAACTATTTAAAAATGAATAAAATAATCGGAAATCATCACTTCAATTTCTAATCATCTGCGCGGTTATTTAGTTAACCGGGGCTTTAGTAGCAGAACAATATTAACCAGAAAGGACAAGAAATAAAGACAGGTTTCCGGAACAAAGTAACAGGAATAATTCATTGCCGCCAATAAAAGTTTTTTCAGGTAATTTGCCTTCTGTTACAGCCTTTTAGCACTTGAAAGTCAACCAATATGAAAAAAAAATCTCTGCTGTTTGCCAGTCTTTTATTGCTGTTAGCAACAGCCTTTTGCCAGGGTGGTTCTCAAACAGTTTTACCCGGGGCTGCACAAACACGCCTGTACCTGCCGGCCCTGAAGGGAAAACGTGTGGCCATCTTTGCCAACCAGACCTCCGTTGTTGGCAATACCAACCTGGTAGATACACTGCAACGCCTGGGTATTACCATCAAAGTGATCTTTGGCCCTGAACATGGTTTCCGTGGTACAGCTGATGCAGGTGAAAAAGTAGGAAACTATACTGACGCCGGCACCGGTATCCCGGTAGTATCGCTGTACGGCAGTAAACGCAAGCCTTCTGCTGCCGATCTGAAAGAAGTTGACATTATGTTGTTCGATATACAGGATGTAGGGACCCGGTTCTATACATACATTTCTTCACTGCAGGAATACATGGAATCGGCCGTTGAAAACAATAAACCGCTTATTATCCTGGATCGCCCCAATCCCAACGGGTTCTATGTAGATGGCCCTGTACTGGATCCTGCCTTTAAATCATTTGTTGGCATGCAACCTGTTCCGATCGTATATGGTATGACGATAGGTGAATATGCTAAAATGTTATTGGGTGAAGAATGGTTGAGTGATCCTGCCCGCGAATTGTATCACCAGGAACGTGTACCCCAATTTAAACTGACTGTAATTCCCTGTGCCAATTATACACACAGCAGCAAATATGTATTGCCCGTGAAGCCCTCGCCCAATCTTCCCGATATACAGTCCATATACTGGTATGCATCCACCTGTTTTTTTGAAGGTACTGTACTCAGCGAAGGACGTGGCACAGATAAGCCCTTCCAGCTATTTGGTCACCCCACATTGCCCAACAACCTGGCTGCATTCACGCCACGCAGTAAACCCGGTGCTACTGCACCAAAACTAAAAGACCAGCTTTGCTATGGCTGGGATGTAAGCGGCACACCACAGGAAGTTTTAAAACAGATTGATAATAAAATACAACTGAAATGGATCATCAATGCTTACAAGCTATTTCCGCAAAAGGATTCATTTTTCCTGAAAAACAATTTCTTTAATAAACTGGCTGGCAATGATGTATTGATGCAACAGATCAAAAAGGGAGTACCGGAAACAGACATACGAAAAAGTTGGGAACCGGCACTGAACAACTTTAAAAAGATCAGGAAAAAATACCTGTTGTATAAAGACTTCTGATCTGTTGAATACAAAGAACGGATATTTTAACCCTGTTATGTATAAATGACTAACAATGAGCAATACTAATAATATAAGAATTGTATTTATGGGAACGCCTGAATTTGCAGTGGCATCACTGGATGCACTGGTACAGGCCGGGTATACTATTGCAGGCGTGGTTACTGCACCCGATAAGCCCGCAGGACGTGGCATGAAGCCTTCGCAAAGTGCTGTAAAAAAATATGCTGTTGAAAAGGGGTTGCATGTGCTTCAGCCTGAAAAACTGAAAAATCCTGCCTTCCTGGAAGAATTGCGTGCACTTAAAGCCGATCTGCAGGTAGTGGTAGCCTTCCGGATGTTGCCAGAACAGGTTTGGAATATGCCCCCGTTGGGAACCATCAACCTGCATGGCTCTTTATTGCCTCAATACCGCGGTGCCGCTCCTATCAACCGCGCAATTATGAATGGTGAAAAGGAAACAGGCGTAACTACTTTTAAATTGCAGCATGAAATAGATACCGGAGGCATCCTGTTACAGGAAAGTTTCCCGGTTGGAGACAATGATACTGCCGGTGAAGTGCACGACCGTATGAAAGAGATCGGCGCACAGGTGCTGGTAAAAACAGTGGCAGCACTGGCCAATGGATCTGTTACCGAAACGCCGCAACCAAATAGCGATACACTGAAAGCTGCTCCCAAGATCTTTACTGATGATTGTAAAATAGACTGGACACGTCCGGTAAATGATATTCATAATCTCATCAGGGGTCTTTCCCCCTACCCCGGTGCCTTTACTACTATGGATGATAAAACCCTGAAGATCTATCGTTCAGCAAAAGAATCAGCAACAATCAGTATTTTACCGGGCGAATACCTTACAGATAAAAAAACATATCTGAAATTTGCAGCCACAGATGGCTATATACATGTACTGGAACTGCAACTGGAAGGCAAAAAGAAAATGACGATCGAAGATTTTTTACGCGGTTATCGTTTTTGATACCACGTTAGATCAGGTGTTTTAACAAAGAGTTGTTTATTTCTTAAGATTTAGTGTATATTGAGTGACCCGAGATATGAAAAATAACGACAACACAACTGCCGGAGTTAAGGAAATAGCAAGAAGAGCAAACGTATCTATTGCAACCGTAGACAGGGTGATACACAATCGTCCCGGTGTTTCTGAAAAGACAAAAGAAAAGATTAATGCCATTATCCGTGAGCTAGATTACCAGCCAAACCTGCTGGCAAAACGCCTGGCCCTGGCACACAAAGGCCCTATGCGGCTGGCGATACTGATCCCTGCTATTTCAGAGGAAACTGAGTTCTGGCAAGCCCCGCTGACCGGTATTGATACCGCAGCCAACGAGCTGAAACAATACAACGTGAAGGTTGATCGTTATTTTTTTGATCAGAACGATCAGCAATCGTTCACCGATCAGGCCAACCTGATCTTACATGATAAACCCGAAGGTGTGCTGTTTACACCCACCTTTTTAGAAGCTGCCGTTCCTTTCATCAATGCCTGTAAGAATAACGGTATTCCATACGTGATTTTCAACTCTGACATGCCCGGTTATGAGCGGCTTTGCTATATTGGTCCGGAATTGTTTCACAGCGGGTATCTTGCTGCACAATTGTTGCACTATTGCATTCGCGATAATGAACAGATACTGATCGTGAATATTGCCAGAGACATTGATCACAACCACCACATTCTGCGCAAGGTTGAAGGGGTACGGGCTTATTTTAATGAACACGCACCCGATACTTCTATCTTACAACTGAACACTACCCAAACTGATTACGATACAGTGTCTGGTAAGCTGACAGAAATAATGCAGGCCAATAGTAATATTAAGGCTGTTTTTGTTTCCAATTCGAGGGTACCATTGGTAGCACGCTTTCTTGAAAAAGAAAATATGCAAAAAAAGGTGGTATTACTGGGATACGATTACCTGGGTGAAAATTTAAACTACCTGAAAAAAGGCACTATTGATTTTCTCATCTGTGAAAAACCGCAGGAACAAGGATATCGTGGTATCATGACATTGTTCAACCACCTGGTGAAAACAGGCACCGTTGAAGAGACCTACCTGATGCCAATTGATATCATCACCAAAGAGAACTACCTGTTTTACCGGAATTAGGACATGCATATCTCCATATAATTAATATGGTATATATTCCGCATCTACGGTGCAGGTTTTCTTTCCTTATATCGGGCTACCGGCATGTATGCCTACGGACCTGGGAATGCATAATCCCTCACATCGTATCGTAATCCACCCCGTAGGGTGTAATATAGAACAGACCGTAAGGATGACAACTTTTATAAGTATTTTCCAACCATATTAAGCATCAAATTGTCACAACAACACGCTGTTATCTTTATTGTCTATTAGGAACATATATTAGTAAATACAGCACTCCGCCCCGTAGAGCATAATATATTCAGCCAGGTTTTCTTGTGTGCATTTAACTCCCAATAACAACTTAATCATTGTCAAGTTTTACAAAAAAATCACCCGCAATATTTGGTGGTTACACTTTTTTATTTAAATTCGTGTACGTACCCGATAACGAACAACCAGATGTTCGGTACAAAGAAAAACAGTGTAAGATTGTGATCCGGAATTGAGCCTAAGGCTAAAGCACATCTATAACCAGCTAGCCTTATTCACAACGAAGTAAAAAGACCGGGAGATAGATCACGATTTTATTTTTAATTAATGCCGGGTACGTACCCGTACAAATATTAAGACAGGACTTCGTGTTACCTGATAGCACCTGAAACACTCATCACGCAAACTTTATCCTTGATTTTTTATATACAATAATATTGATACCAGGGTGGTGAAATATTGTTATTCACTGTTTAGCTGAAGTGCCCTGCACTACGCAAAAAACAGCGTTCTATCTATCGATTTTATGCCATTGATACCGTCACATATCAACCAGTCAACGTATGTGCACACCGGTGCGCACCGCTTATACAGCGACCGCATTACCTGTGCTTATCTGTTTACCATTACGCAACATGGTTATCCACCTGATGCGCAACATACGCTACAGCATATTGATGAAATGGCCAGCCTGGGTTTCACATCAATAGAACTGGAAGGCATAGGCGAAAAAAATATCAGCTACCTATCTCAACACCGCTTGCAGATTGCCGATAAACTGGCAACACATCAATGTACTGTTCCCGTTTTTTGTATTGTATTGCCACAGCTCAGTTCCACCGACGCTGACAAACGCAGCCGTGCGTTGGAATTGTTTGAAAAAGGATGCGAACTGGCACATGCATTGGGCGCACAGGGTGTGCTGGATAATGGTCCCCTGCTTCCCCTGCAGTTCCCGGCCAATATGCCTGTAATGCGCCATTATTCATCGCACGATCTTGTATTGTCACCCCATTTTAACTGGGACAGTTATTATACCAACCTGGTGCAAACTTTCCGCACTGCGTGTAATATAGCAGCAGGATTTCAGTTGCAATACCACATGCATCCCTGCGAAGGAAGCCTGATCACCGGTACAGATTCTTTTATAAATTTTTCGGATGGTGTTGACTGTGACAACCTGATGTTTAACTTAGACACAGCAAACCAGTTTTTTATGAAAGATCACCTGGAGTTGAGTGTGCTGAGACTGATACATAAAATTTCTTATATACATATTTCAGACAATAGCGGCGAACGTGTGGAACACAGTATACCCGGACAGGGTAAGATCAATTGGAACAATTTTTTCAGCGCCTTGCAACAGTCGGGGTTTACAGGTAAACTGGCCATTGATGTAGGCGGCGCTGAAACCGGCATAGAAGATATTCAACAGGCATACCGGCAAACAGCGGCATGGCTTGAAGAAAAAATAAACAGTTACCTGCTAAACTAAACGAATGAGGTTAAGGTTCAGTTTCAAAAGAATAGCGAAGCACAGGCTATTCGCAGCGTTGTTTACATGTTTCACGTGCGTAGCGCATGCGCAGGTGTATGATGTAACCGCTTTTGGCGCTAAAGGCGATGGGATGACTGATAATACCACATCCATCCAGCAAGCCATTGATCAATGTGCAGTGACCGGGGGGAAAGTTTATTTTCCTTCCGGTATCTTTTTGTCCGGCACTTTATATCTGAAAAGTCATGTTACCCTGCATCTTACTGAAAAAGCTACGCTGCTGGGACAAACTGATGTCAGCAAATATCCGCACCTGAGTTCCGGTATTCCCTTCTTTGGTGAAGAATGGGCCAAACAGGCACTGATATTCTGCAAAAATGCAGAATACGTTTCCATTGAAGGCAATGGCACTATTGACGGACAAGGCGCCAGCTTCGTTATAAAGACCAATAAAAAACCTGAGCGTTACAAAAACCGTCCTTACCTGTTGTGGTTTGCCGGTTCTAAAAATATTACCATCAAAGGTGTGCACCTGCGCAACTCTGCTTTCTGGATGCAGCATTACCTGGGGTGCGAAAACCTGCTGATCGACGGCATCAGTATCTGGAACCATTCTAACAAGAACAATGACATGATTGATATTGATGGTTGTAAAAATGTCATTGTATCCAATGTAAATGGTGAATCGGACGACGATGGGGTTACGCTGAAAAGTACTTCCAGATTGATCACAGAAAATGTAAGCATTACCAATTGTGTACTCAGCAGTCATTGCAACGCCATCAAAATGGGTACAGAATCCACTGGTGGGTTCAGGAATATCACTATTTCCAATTGTGTTATCAAACCATCCTCACAGCTGGCCACCATTTATGGTTTACCGGCAGGTACCAGCGGCATTTCACTGGAAGTGGTGGATGGCGGCATTATGGAAAATGTTGCTATCAGCAATATTGCCATGGATGGTCCTGAAGTTCCTTTGTTCATACGCCTGGGCAATCGTGCCCGCAAACATACAGATACCGCAGCTACGCCTGCACCCGGCATTATACGGAATATACAATTGAGTAATATTACTGCCATCAATGCAGGTATCACATCCAGTTCTATAACCGGTGTAAGCTATGCCCAGGTAAAGGATGTAACGCTTTCCAATATTGCAATTACAACCAAAGGCGGCGGTACTGCTAAAGACATGGATATAAAAGTAGAAGAACTGGAAAATGAATATCCCGAAGCCACCATGTTCGGAAAGCTGCCGTCTTATGGACTATATGTGCGTCACGTAAACGGGTTGCACGTATCAGGTATTTCATTACGGTATAATGGTAATGAACAGCGTTTTCCGGTAGTATTATCATCTGTAAAACAGTTCTCTTTTTCGGGGCTGAATGTACAATCCGATAAAAATACTACTGCTGTAATCAGTTTGAACAACAGCAGCAATGGTTTTATCACCAATACCATACACCATTATCCGGCAAAATCTTTTATACGTAAAGATGCACAATCCGTAAATATTGTAACAACCAATAATTATACACCGGCTATTAAAACCCGGTAAAACAATATCACCCGAATGCATAGGTTCCAGACCATACTTTTATTAACGTTATTATCGGCCTGCCACTTACAGGCGCAGGATATTCCTGTACTTCCCTTGCCACAACATACCGAAACCGGCAATCAGTTATTGCATTTGAGTACCAGACTGGAATTTACAGGAATAGGCAAGGCGTCTGAAGACCGGTTGCAGCAACACTGGAAGAACTTCAAAGCTACATACGCAATAGTAGATTCTACTCCCCGTACCGCTATTGCGACGCAACTTGGCCTGTTGGGTAACAACAGGCAGTTCGACCAGGTTGTTGCGCAACTGGCTAAACCCTGGATAGACAAAATTGGCAAGGAAGGTTATGTACTGATACTACAAGGTAAACAACGTATGCTGGCAGCCAATACGGAAACCGGGTTATTCTATGGTCTGCAAACGCTGAAACAATTGCTGAGGGGCAATTACAACCGGGAAATACTGATTGCGGACTGGCCTTCTTTCGATTATCGCGTAATGTATGACGATATAAGCCGCGGACCGATCTCTACAGTAGCCTATGTAAAAAAACAAATTGAACGACTGGCAGAATTAAAGATCAATTACCTCTCTTTTTATATCGAACATGTGGTGCAGCCGCTCTCCTACCCCGATTTTGCACCGGAGAATGGTAAATTTACCATTGCTGACATTAAAGAACTTTCTGCCTATGCGTCACAATTTCACATGCAGTTGATCGGTAGTTTTCAATCTTTCGGACATTTTGACAAAATATTGTCACTTCCGAAGTACAAATCAATGGGTGCAACCAATACGATGATCTTACCCTCTGATACAAACGCTAAAAAATTTTTAGAAAATGTGATCGGAGAACTGTGCGATGCTTTTTCAGCTCCTTTCTTCAATGTAAATTGTGACGAAACCTTCGATCTGGGCAAGGGAAGATCCAAAGCCTATGTAGATAGTGTGGGAAAAGCCAGGTTTTATGCAGATCATCTGAAATTTCTGTACAACGTGGTGAAACAACACAAAAAAACCATGATGATGTGGGGTGATATTGCCCTGCAGCACGATTCAATTCTGGACATGTTGCCCAAAGATATTATTTATCTTACCTGGGAATATGGCAACCAGGCATCGTATGATGCATGGATAAAACCCTTTGTGCAACGCGGACTGCGTTACATGGTGTGTCCCGGTGTGCTCAACTCCTACCGTCTTTTTCCCGATATGACAATGGCTTCCGGAAACATTAACGGTTTTACCCATGCCGGTAAACAGCAGGGTGCTATGGGCGTATATACTACAGTGTGGGACGATGGAGGTGCTGCATTATTTTCCGGCGACTGGTATGGTGTATACAAAGCAGCTGAAAAAAGCTGGAATACCGATTCACTAAGCGAACCTTCTTTCAATAAACGTTATGAGATCTGCGCATATGGCACCGCCAACGGACAGTATGTAGCCGCACTGCAAAAGCTGATGCAATTGCGTGAAATACCGGTTACTTACGATCTGAATGACAATATCTGGTACCAGAAGATCTTACCCGATTCACAACAGCAGTTATTACTGGTAAATACCGGTATTGAAAAAACACTCCCCCTGCTGGATGCTGCAGGACGTTCTATCCTGGCAGCCAAACCACGTTTCAACACCAGCGACATCAGCACGTTGGCATTGGGCATTAACCTGTACAGGTTGCTGATGGATACACGGATACAACTGCCGGTGATAGCACAGACTTACCAGCAGGCAGAAATACTGCAAAAAACAGATGCAGCCAAAGTAATTTCCACCTTACAAAGCGCTATCAACGATATTACAGAACTGACCAAAAGATACACAGCGTTAAAAAACACCTTCCGTGCTACATGGTTGCAGGAAAACCAGTTGTACTGGCTGGATATGTCCCTGCAACCTTATGAACAGAAAATAAAAGACCTGCAATCCGTAGCCACTAATTTTCAACAGGCAATAATACGATTGCAGCAACAGCAGGCATTATTACCCGCAGCATCTATACGCCTGGCGCTGGGTGCAAGCACCCGATCGTTTTTCCAGTATTGGCTGTTATGCGGTCCGCTACCTGTAAATCAACCGGGAGAAGTGCCAGACTTCCTGTATTCCGCCGCTAAAGAAAGTAATACGCCACCCAAACCGGGAGACATCGCTTCCTATAGAGATACTACTTTCCGCTGGATGAAATATCCTTCGCCCAACGGAGGTATTACCAACCTGGATGCATGGTATCATACCAATAATACCGTAGCCGCCTATGCATATTGTACCATTACTACCGATAGTGCTGCCACCATCAACGCATACATTACCAGTAATAATGGCGCACAGGTATTCTGCAACGGTAAACAACTGTTGTACAACATGCAGCCCGGACAGGAAAGCGCCATTGCCCTGCCACTGCGCAATGGTAACAACCAGGTATTGATCAAACTACCGCGCAATCAGGCTGCATGGACCTTTAGTTTCCGTCTCGACGAACAGGTAGCAGTTACCAATCACAAATACAAATATTATCTGAACGCTGAAAAAAAGAATCATGATCCGGAATAAGCTATTGCCATATGTTATCAGTGGCCTGTCTGCCTGCACACTTGTACAGCACAGCCATGCACAGGTTAAAAAGGAAGAAGTGCTTTCTGCCCTCAACGGTTGCGCACGCTATGTAAGCGACGTGATACTTGACAAAGAAGGAAAATCGCGTTGCGATTACAACCTCACCGAAGGAAAATGGTACGACTATGAAGTGCCCTGGCACACCGGCCAGGCCGTATATAGTCTGCTGGCTGCCTATAAGGTTACCAATAATAAAAAATATCTTGATGCAGCCATCCGTGGTGGCAACTACTGGATCAGCATGAAGGCTACCGAAAAAGACCCTGCTGCACTGAAAGGTATGGTCAAAGCTACACACGGCGATTTTATAGGAGGTGAGAACATCATTTTTGCTACTATTTCAGATGGTACACCTGGTATTTATGAATTAACAAGGGTAACAAAGGACAAAAAGTATGCTGCTGTAGCCACTTCTGCCGCCGCATGGATGGAAAAGAATATGTATTACGCCAAAGAAGGCGTATGCTATGATGTGGTAGATATCAAAACGGGTGAAGTAGCCAAGGAGAATAGCCCTTTCTGGAATAAAAAAGATCAGACGCTGAACGATGTATCGCGTCCCAATACAGAAGGCTGGTTATTTAAAGATGCCTATGAATTTTCAGGAGAAGAAAAATTCAAAAGCGCTTTTCTGAACCTGTGCAACAGCCTGATAGAAAAACAGGGACCTGAAGGATTGTGGATGCAGTTTATGCCCAACTTCGACAGC
Organism: Chitinophagaceae bacterium PMP191F; assembly: GCA_001302245.1. Taxonomy (GTDB): domain Bacteria; phylum Bacteroidota; class Bacteroidia; order Chitinophagales; family Chitinophagaceae; genus PMP191F. The sequence goes on along the minus strand of LGYU01000013.1, from coordinate 202,795 downwards.
ATCGGATCATTCCATCCCCGTTTCAACTTATGGTATGCAGAATCTTTACTGGAAGCATACGATATGACCAAAGATCGCAAGTACCTGGAAGCGGCAGCAAAAACTGCACGCACCTATGCAAAGGCTATGCAGAAAGACGGCACCATCTATTACGAAAACTTCATCAATGGTAAAGAACCCGACAGAAGTTCCATCTGCGGATCGGCAGTAGCATTTGCCGGCATTGTATGGATGCGACTGGTAAAAGCGGGTTACGATGAATTTGTGCCTTATATAGAAAAATCAGCGCAATGGCTATTAAAAAACAGGTATGCCGATAATCACCCCGATGTAAATCTGCGCGGTGCAGTGCTGGAAACAAGGGCACGCGGCAAGAATAAAAAAATATGGCTGGTAAACCGCGACATCAGTACTTCGTTCGGAGTACGCTTTCTGGCCGATTACCTGCAATATAAATTCAAATAATGCCAGCGCGGGTAATACTGCGTTCTAACGATTGACAAAGAGAGGACAGGATAACCAAAACATGCAATCATCATCATTCCATAACTCCCAAACATGCTCATTATGAAACGTACGCCGCTTCACAAACTCTTCAGGAGACTACTAGTAGTATTGTTCTCCGTTTCATGGATGTATAGCCATGCAAAACCTTATTCCCCTTTTGAAAACCCGGGCCACATTATAGGGCATGTTGCAGACAAAGATGGCAACGCACTTACCGGCGCTTCAGTAAGGATTAAAAGCACCACCAACAGCGTAGCCACCAACCAGGCAGGTAACTACCAGTTTCTGAACCTGAAACCAGGCAGCTACACACTGGAAGTAACCTACATGGGCTTCCAGACCACAGAGGCAAAGGTTAATGTAACAGCCAACCAGACCTCAACGCTGAACTTTACACTGGAGCCCGACAGAAAAGGCTTACAGAGTGTTATTGTTACAGCAGCACGTGAAGGGCAGCAAAGAGCATTGAACCAGCAAAGGATCGCTGACAACATCAAACAGGTGATCTCTGCCGATCTGATGGGCCGTTTTCCGGACCTGAACGTGGCAGAGTCATTACAACGTTTACCCGGTGTTACCATCAACCGCAACAGGGGTGAGGGTTCTACCATCCAGTTAAGAGGCACACCGGCCAACTTCACCAACATTAACGTAAATGGTGAACAGATCATGGGCGTACAGGAAGGGGGAGACCGTAACGCACAACTGGACATGATCTCTGTAAACGTACTGTCTACCATGGAAGTGATAAAAACACTTACACCTGATCTGGATGGTGATGCAGTAGCAGGTGTGGTGAATATGAAAACACCGGTAGCAGCAAGTCTTAAAGCCCGTTTTTCTGCCGATGCAGGTATTGGTTACAACCACATGCGTGATAATATCAGCGGCATTGGCAACGTAAGCTACGGACAACGTTTTTTTGCCAACGAAAAAAATCAGAATGGTCGCCTGGGTGTAATACTTACAGGCAGTTATTACAGAACAAAAAATGGATATGATGATGTGAATGCACAGAACTGGCAAACCAAGGATTTTGGCGACGGTAAAGGCGCCATCTACTTCCCTACTGATTTCCGTTATGTGTATTACGATAACACACGTACCCGTAAGGGTCTGTCAGCTACACTGGATTACAATTTTGGTCCCAATACCTCTATTATTGGCAACATCATGTACAATGGACTGGAAGATGAATCACTGCGCTACCGTAAAAGAGTAAGAATGCAGGCCAACAGCTACCTGGTAAAACAGGCAGACGGTTCATATTACACTTCACGCGGACGTGGCTACAATGAAGTAACCAGCTCTGATGAGAAAAGTCACAACATCAACATGAACCTGCAGGGCGAAACCACTATCGGAAAAGTAAAACTGGATGGTGGTGTGTTCTATACCACTTCAGAGTTTGAAAGTGTAGCTGCCAACTACCAGTTCTCTACCGGCAACATTGCACTGACCAATTCAAACCTGTACACAGACGACCTGGAAGCAACCGGTACCGACTGGAAGAACAACACAACATTGTACAACTTCACTTCTATTGAGAATAACAACTATATCCTGAAAGGAAAAAACTTTGTAGGTCGCCTCAACGCTACCATCCCTTACATGATCGGCAACAACTCATCATTGTTCAAAGCAGGTGTGAAAGTAAAACGCATGCACAACACCCGTTACCGTCCTGACACCTACGGATTCTATACGTATTCCGGTGCATCTGCTGCCGGCAAACTGACCAACTTTGTTGGCCCTGCAGAAGTTTCTTCTGACTTCATGGACGGACATCTTGATTTTGGTCTGGGTGCTGACCTGGGTAAAACCAGCAGCTTCTTCAACGACAACAAAACAACTGCATTTACACGCGATGCAAGCACTATCCGCAACAGCATCGACTCTTATTTTTATGATGCGGTAGAAGAAGTGACCTCAGCCTATGCCATGAACCGTATCCAGTTCAACAAATTGATGGTACTGGGTGGCTTGCGCGTTGAAAGAACACAGGTAACTTATGATGGTAATATCATTCAGCAGGATGCCAACGGACTTTGGGTAAGCACTACTGCTACCCAATCCAAAAATACCTATACCAAGTTCCTGCCCAACCTGCAGTTCAAATATGACCTGGATAAAACATCATTGGTAAGGGCCGCGCTGACCTTTGGTTATTCACGTCCTAACTTTCCAGACCTGGTTCCCGGACGTATTGTAAGCATCCTGAACCAGACTGTAACCAATGGCAACCCCGATCTGAAACCGGCTTTCTCTACCAACGTAGACGTGATGTATGAAAAATACCTGAAAAACCTGGGTATCATTTCAGCCGGTGCATTTTACAAAAATATACAGGACTTCCAGTATAACAGTGTAACTACCATTACCGGCAACGAATTTGACGGTGCTGGTGCATACACAGGCTGGTTATTGTACAGAACACTGAACGGTGATGCAGCAAAAGTGTATGGTATTGAATTAAACGTACAGAACAACCTGACCTTCTTACCAGGTGTATTAAAAGGGTTGTCTGTTTTTGTAAACTATACTTATGCCAATTCAAAAGCAGATGCACAGTTGCGTAAAGGTATCAGGCTGCCTGGCCAGGCATTGCATACCGCCAACGGTACATTGTCATTTGCCTACAAAGGATTCACTATACAGGGTAATGTTAACTACAACGATGCATTTACCCTTTACCTGGGTGCGAATGATGCAACAGACGTAATCAGGGATTCAAGAATGCAGGTGGATGCCAATGCCTCTTACAAGATCGGCAAACACTTTACTATTTATGTAGAAGCAGTAAACCTTAACAACGCACCCCGCAGAGATTATTTCGGCACCAAAGAAAGACTGTACGAAAAACAGCTCTATTCATACTGGGGCCGTGCCGGTGTAAAATTCAGAATGTAGTCAGCAAGTCAGCAGGTCCGGAAGCAACAATACACGCTTCCGGACTTACCTGACCAACTCTGTTAACTCAACAATCCTGACGAAGCAATAAGATCCGAAAGAATCCAACCAAATAATAAAATATAAACGGACAACAGACTCTGATAAAAAGCAAAACAAAAAGTAATGAAAGAAACAACAGTAGACAGTTTAAACGTCAGGATTTATGAAAACAGGTTACAAATGGGTGTGGCTGCGGCAAAAGAAGCGGCAGCACAGATAAATGATCTTTTAAGCAGACAGGAAACATTGAACATTATTTTTGCGGCAGCTCCTTCACAAAACGAGTTTCTGCAGGCTTTACTTCAGGAAAATATTGAATGGCAACGCATCAATGCCTTTCATATGGATGAATATCTTGGTCTGCAACAGGATGCGCCACAATTATTCGGTATTTTTCTCAAAGAAAAAATATTCGGCAAAGCACCTTTCAAACACGTTTACTATCTCAACGGACAGGCAACTGATACTACAGCAGAAGGCCGCAGATACGCTTCATTACTGGAACAAAACCCTGCCGATATCGTATTCATGGGCATTGGTGAAAATACCCACCTCGCTTTCAATGACCCGCATGTAGCAGATTTTAATGATCCGTACCTTGTTAAAACTGTTGATCTTGATGAAGCCTGCAAACAGCAACAGGTAAATGACGGCTGTTTTGATCACCCTGACCGGGTACCTACCCATGCATTTACATTAACCATTCCCGCATTGTTCAGGGCCAAATATCTTTATTGTATGGTGCCGGGTAAAAACAAAGCTGCTGCTGTATTTCATACACTGACCGATACTATCAGTGAAAAATATCCATCCACTATCCTGCGCACACATGCACATGCCATATTGTTCCTTGACAAAGACAGTGCAGCGCAAGTTGAAACCGCTATTATTACTTCATAAATCCATGTGAAGATGGAAACAACAGTAAAAGATCTTTCGGCATATCATCAACTGGTATCAGACCTGTTCCGCTGGCCGGCAACAACAGCAGAATGGGATCAATACCGGTTGACGAAAGAACAGGTGGAGTTTTTTAAAGAGTATGGATATGTAAGCAATATCAGGCTGCTGCATGAATGGCAGATAGAAAGACTGCACGAAGAGTTGTCTGCCATTACAGATCCTGCGCATCCCGGTAATGATCTTTTTTACCAGTTCTATTCCAACGAATCATCAGATCCCAATGCAGTATTATTTCACGCATTGGGTGCATGGCGTATTACACCCGGTTTTCACGACATATTGTGGAACCCTGCGTTTGTAATGGCAGCCAGCCAGTTGCTGAACGATCAGCCGGTACGTTTCTGGCACGATCAGTTATTTTGTAAACCAGCCCTTCATGGAGGTGTAGTGGCCTGGCATCAGGATTATTCATACTGGACACGTACCATACCCATGCAGCACCTTACCTGCTGGACAGGCCTGGATGATGCAACGACTGAAAACGGCTGCCTGTATTATGTACCTTATAGTCACCGCTGGGGCTTACTGGACAAGCCTGAGCTGGCAGGCAATATGGAAGGGCTGATGGACTATCTTACCGACGAACAAAAAGCACAATTTAAACCCGTACCCATTGAATTGAAGAAAGGATATGGTACCTTTCATCATCCTTTAATGGTGCATGGTTCCTATGCCAACAGGTCACCCCATTCACGCCGGGCATTTGTACTGAATGTATTTGCAGATGGAACTGTGTCCAATGCCGATAATGGAGAGCTGTTGCCCAAAACACCGGGTATTGCCAAAGGAGAAAAGATGCAGGGACAATTCTACCCGCTGCTATCTGATCTCCACATACATTCATCAACGTTGTAAATAAGTAGTTACAGCTTGCCAATTGTAAACTGATGGCCAAATTACAAAGTATGCAACTACTGTTTTTCTGTCCACGTTGGGGACAAGATCATTTGTCCTGGGATGCTTTTCTAAGAAAAGTGAAAGATGCAGGTTATGATGGTGTGGAAGCCGGTATGCCGGATAATGATCGTGAAAAAGACCTGCTGCTGAATGGCATGGCAAAGTACGGCCTGCAGCTGATTCTCCAGCACTGGGAAACAACTACCGCCAACTTTGATCTTCACCTGCAGCAATACGAACAGCGCCTCCGGACAATGGCTTCTGTTAAACCATTATTCATCAACTCGCAGACAGGAAAAGACTTTTTTTCATTCAACCAGAATACACAACTTATTACTGTTGCCGAACACATCGGCACAGTTACCGGTGTGCCGGTATTTCATGAAACACATCGTGGTAAATTCAGTTTTGCAGCACATGTAACACACAGATTTCTTGAAAAACTGCCCAACCTGTGGCTAACGCTGGATATTTCACACTGGTTTGCCGTAGCAGAAAGTTTTTTACAGGATCAGCAGGAAGCCGTGGAAGCAGCACTGGCAAAAACCGTACACATTCATGCACGCGTGGGTCATACACAAGGCCCACAGGTTACCGATCCACGGGCCAAGGAATGGGAAGAAGCATTACAATTTCATTTACAGTGCTGGGATAAAATTGTTGAAATACAGCGAAAAGCCGGCAGAAAATTACTGACCATAGCACCGGAGTTTGGCCCTTTACCCTATATGCCATCCCTGCCCTATACCAGGCAACCGATAGCAGACCAATGGGAGGTGAATGCATACATACGTAAACTGCTGAAAAGAAGATATGGCGTTTAATGTGCATATATGACAATTGGTAAATGTGCGAATGGTTGAAATGCAGTGGTTCATTACCAGCTAACACAACAATCAAACAATACAACCATTAAACCATCCTGTATTGAAAGCTGCTGCTTTATTCTCAAATTAACTACCACAGTAGAAAATGAGCTTTACAAAAATAACAGAAATGCCATCCCCTTACCGTCATCTGGAGGAAATGTCGATGGCTGCTATACTGCATCACATTAACGAAGAAGATAAAACGGTACCACATGCAGTGCAGAAAATATTGCCACAGGTAGAACAACTGGCAGATGTTATTGTGCAGAAGATACAACAAGGCGGAAGATTATTCTACATTGGCGCAGGTACCAGCGGACGACTGGGTGTACTGGACGCCAGTGAATGTCCTCCCACTTACGGAGTTCCGGCCGACCTGGTAACCGGGCTGATAGCCGGAGGCGACGCAGCATTGCGTTTTGGTATTGAAGATGCTGAAGATGATCCGGAACAGGGGTGGCTGGATCTGCAACAGTACAATGTGAGCAATAAAGATGTAGTGATCGGCATTGCCGCCAGTGGTACCACACCTTATGTAGTAGGCGCTCTGGCACATTGCAGACAGCAGGGTATTATTACGGGCTGTATTGTATGCAACCAGGGGTCTCCGGTGGCAGCACAGGCCGATTATCCTGTTGAAGTAATTGTAGGCCCAGAGTTTGTTACAGGCAGTACACGCATGAAAAGCGGCTCTGCCCAGAAAATGATCCTGAATATGATCTCTACCGGTGTAATGATCCGCATTGGCCGCGTATATGACAACCGCATGGTACATATGCAGATCAGCAATGACAAACTGGTAGATAGGGGAACCAAAATGCTGATGGAAAAAACAGGTATCAGCAATTATGATGAAGCCAGATCATTATTACTGCAATATGGCAGTGTTAACAATGCTATTCAACATTTCAAAGCCTGACCCTTATGACAACCCCAACAACCGCATTACAGGAACAATCCAACCGCTATGGCAAAAAGATCGTACTCATCGGCGCGTTCTTTTTCATTTTCGGATTTGTAACCTGGATCAACGGCACACTTATTCCCTACCTGCGTATTGCGTGCGAACTGGAAGAATGGCAGGCATACCTGGTAACTTCTGCTTTTTATATTTCCTACACCATTATGGCTATACCCTCCAGTTCCATTCTGCAAAAAACGGGCATGGTAAAAGGGATGAGTGCAGGTCTTGCAATAATGGCGCTGGGTTGCATTGTGTTTATTCCCGCTGCCTACATGCGTTTCTACCCTTTATTTTTATTGGGCCTGTTCATTACCGGCATAGGTTTAACGCTATTGCAAACCGCGGTAAACCCTTACATTACTTTACTGGGACCTGCTGAAAGCGCCGCCCGTCGTATGAGCATTATGGGCATCTGTAATAAAACAGCCGGTATTCTTGCACCGTTGATCATGGGCAGTATTATTCTGAAAAATTCAGATACACTGCTGAGCGAACTGGAACGTTTGCCTTATGAACAAAAAGTAGTACGACTGAACGAATTGTCACATGCGGTGATCGTGCCGTATTGCCTGATCGCTGCATTGTTGTTATTAATTGCTTACAGTATACGTTTTGCCCACCTGCCGGATATACAAACAGAACCTTCGGCCACTCCTGATTCAGGTAAACAAAGCAGCTCACGCAAGGTTACCAAACAATTTGAGCTTGGCTTTCTTGCCATCTTCTGTGCAGTAGGAACAGAAGTACTGGCCGGAGATTCAATCGGCAATTATGGGCTGTATCACGGAATGAAACTGAGTGTTGCCAAAAATCTTACCTCGTGGACAATGGCCTGCATGATGTGCGGCTACCTATTTGGCGTGGTTGCCATTCCCAGGATCATATCGCAGCAACGGGCATTCTGGTTTTCCAATGTACTGGCCTTTATTACCACCATCTTTATTGTGATATTACCGGGTATTGCTTCTATTATAGCACTTGCCTTACTTGGCTTTTTCAATGCGTTGCTATGGCCTGCCATCTGGCCCCAGGCGCTGAAAGGATTAAAAGGCAATTTACTCAACAGAGGTTCTGCCATCCTGATCATGGGTATACTGGGAGGTGCATTATTGCCACCGATCTATGGCGGACTGGCAAAATATATCAATAATCAATATGCTTACCTGGTATTGATCCCTGTGTATTTATACCTGCTGTATTACAGCTGGCTGGGTGTAAAAGAAGAAAGAATTGCAGCAACAGTTAACCCGGCCGTGCAGAACTAACAGAACAATTACTATATTTCAAAACACGATTGCAACTCCATTCATTAATTCATACTACTATGGATCAACAGAAAATCGGGAACTACAGGTGGTTTGTTTGCGTGCTGCTATTTTTCGCTACCACCATCAATTACATTGACCGGCAGGTTATGGGATTACTGAAACCCGTACTGGAAAAAGAATTTAACTGGACAGAAACTGATTACAGCCATATTGTAATGGCATTTACCGCCACTTACGCTATTGGCCTGGTAATATTCGGCAGGTTCATTGATAAGATCGGAACAAAAAAAGGATATACGATCTCCATTACCATCTGGAGTATTGCTGCAATGCTGCATGCGGCTGTAAAAAGTACCTTTGGATTTGGTGTGGTACGTGCATCACTGGCAGCCGGTGAATCGGGCAATTTTCCCGCTGCTATCAAAACCGTATCTGAATGGTTTCCGAAAAAAGAAAGAGCACTGGCAGCAGGCATTCTTGATTCCGGTTCCAATATCGGTGCCTGTGTAGCCCCCATCCTGGTTCCGGCAATTTTAGGGTGGTATGGCTGGCAGGAAGCATTTATCATTACCGGTGCATTGGGTTTCATCTGGCTGGTGGCATGGCGTATATTTTATGAAGTGCCTGCAAAACAGAAAAAATTATCACAGGCTGAGTTTGAATATATACACAGTGATAATGAAGCCACCACCGAAAATAAAGACACCAAAGTAAACTGGTTCAAGCTGTTTAGCCTGAAACAAACCTGGGCATTTATTGTAGGTAAATTCTTTACAGACCCTGTGTGGTATTTCTTTTTCTTCTGGCTACCCTCCTATTTCAGCAGCACCTTCCATCTTGATCTTAAAAAGCCCAATCTGCCGCTGATAATCGTATATTCAGCTGCTACAGTAGGTGCTATTGGTGGCGGTTTTCTTTCGTCCTGGCTCATTAAAAGAGGCTGGCTGGTATATAAATCACGTAAGATAACATTGCTTATCTCCGCGCTATGTGTATTGCCCATCATTGGTGCGCGCTACACTACTGATATGTGGACAGTAGTATGGCTCATCAGCCTGTCAATACTTGGCAATGCGGCATGGAGTGCTAATATTTATACTATTGTATCAGATATGCTGCCCAAAAAAGCAGTCAGTTCTGTAATTGGTATTGGCGGCATGGCCGGTGCATTGGGTGGCGTATTGTTTCCTCCGTTTATCGGGTACATACTGGATTTCTATAAGAACAGCGGTAACATTGTGGCTGGTTATAACGTCATCTTTATCATTTGTGGATTTTCGTTCCTGCTGGCCTGGTTACTGATCCATTTTTTAACACCCAAGATGAAGCCTGCGGAGTTTTAAAGCTATAGGTTGTAAGTGTTAAGTTAATTCATGAAGCATTTTAATGGCTGATAAATAGTAAGCCAGGTTATCAGCCACAAATAGAAAAAGCACAGCGACGCTGTGCTTTTTCATTATAAAAACTTTTGTTTATTTACGCATCAATTATATAAACGAACTCCACCACCTATAACCTAATGCTTATAACCTACCCCTAATACTTCACATCCACGTAAAACTTGCCATTCTCTGCTCCCAGTTCTGAGGCGGCGGCATCATTAATGCGGATAGTAAGTCCTATGCTTTCTTTCATATCAGGCAGTTGTCCCAGTACTTTGGCGTATACACTTTTGTTGGTAGAAGGGAATGTTACTTTTACAATGGTGCCTACAGCCACATTATTCATCAGGGCATAGTATTTACCATCTTTCCACCCGCTGGTACTTCTGAAAATACCGGCATTACCTGTAGTGTTTTTACCGGCATCAGAATACATGGTTTTAAAATATCCGCCTTTATAATTAACAGGCGCTGTATTTACAGGTGTTTCAGTAGTAGTTGCCGGAGCAGCTGTTTTCGGCTCTTCTTTTACCAGGGTGGTAGTGGTTTCCTTTACAGGATTATTAACCGGTGGTTGCGTTACAGCCACTTCTTTTTTCTCTTCTTCTTTCTTTACAGGAGGCTGCTGCTCGGAGGGGGTAGTACCCGCTATTGCAGAAACAGGCGCCTGTGGAGTGGCCGGAACGATCTTATTGGTTCCTTTTGCAGCCAGTGCAGATTGTCCGGGTTTTACTTTAAGATAGCCCACGGTCAGTTTCATCCCAACCCGCAACTGATCGTTCTTAATGTTGTTCCATTTTTCCAGTGTCTCCACTGAAATTTTATTGTAATTCTGCCCTACCCTGTACATCCATTCTTTTTCCTGTACAACATGGTATATAGGAACAAATACCTCATCGGCTGCTTTATTTCCGTCCTGCGAAAAATTGGCGTCCGTTAAAGGAACTTTCAGCGACTGGCCAATTACCAGCGGCTTTTCCATAACAGTATTGTTAAACGTAGCAATGTCTTTGGGCACCTGGTTAAACAGGCGCCCAACGCTGTACCAGGTTTCTTTGGCAACTACCGTATGCATTATGTACAACCGTGGCGTTACACCCTGAACCTGCAGATTGTCCTGTGCCAGGCCAGCCAGTTGCATCATTACCATTCCAACGATCAGAAATACCTTGATTTTCAACATAGATAGCGATTTCGTAACCTTGCAAAGATGTGGAAATATTTTAATTGTTTGCGCTTTTCAATATCCGCCAGCCAGAGGGGTAATAGTTATTGATCCTGTTGCCCAGCAACTTTACCCAGCCCAGGTTTACCTGCTGATATTGGATCAAGGCCCAGCCTTTTCGGGGAGATGCTATGATAACTTCTTCCTTACGCAAATATTGCAGCGCTTCCTCTTTTTTTAACGATATCGCAACAATTTCCCCGCTTACAATAGTGCTCACAGCCAGCGCATGATCCGGCACCAGCTCCTTCCCCGCTATTTTACCTATCAGCACTCCTGCTTTACGGATATATGCAACATCAGCAATCATCAACAATTCCTGTTCCAATACCTGCGGAAAGGCAATGATCAGGTCTCCCTGTTTCCACAACTGTACCGCGGCATCATTTTTCAACCAGGGACGGATTATGGCATCTTCAGCCTTGCTTGTTTTTTGCAACCGGGATCTTTTTGCAGGTTTTCTCGCCTGCACATCATCTGCCGATTTCCGGAAACAGGCTAAAAAAAAGCCTTCTCCCTTTACTTTATCCGGGAAAAAACGATATCCGTATGCGTTGTGTTTTTCAGACTTTGCTTCCACAATGCCCCATGCAGCATCAATGTTCAGCCGTATACCGCTAGCATCCTGTTCCTCTATCAGCCAGTCTGCAATTGTTTCATCCTCTTCTTTTGAATACGAACAGGTTGAATAGATCAACACACCACCTGGTTTTAAAGCCGGGTAAATATCTGCCAGTATCCGTTGTTGCCGCTGGTAACACAGTTGTACGTTATGCTCACTCCATTCCTGTATGGCATCAGGATCACGACGGAATAAACCTGATCCGGAACAAGGCGCATCTACTACAATAACATCAAAAAAATGTTGTAATGCTGCCAGATCTTTGGGATCATTATTGGTGACCACCGCATTCAGCGAACCCCATTTGGTGAGGTTCTCCTCCAGTATGCCAGCCCTGCTTTTGATCACTTCATTGCTTACCAGCAAACTGTTTTCATTGATCAGCGATTGCAGTAAGGTTGATTTACCGCCCGGGGCAGCACAAAGATCCAGTACACGCAATGGCTGCGACAGATCTGTGGTTTGCCGCAATGCCTGCTCCAGGAACATGCTCGATGCTTCCTGCACATAATACACACCTGCGTGAAACAATGGATCAAACGTAAAAAAAGGACGTTTCGAAAGGTAATAGCCGTTGGCACACCAGGGAATATGGGTGGTGGATGGTGAGAGGTGAGTATTTGCCCCGTTAGCTGCCGCCCACTGACCACTCACTACTGACCATTCGCTCTTTGCCGGGTTCATCCGCACAGAAGTGATCTGCATGTCGCTTTCATGCACGCGTACAAAGGCATCACGATCAAATCCTGTAACACCTTGCAGACTATCTAATAATGCTTCTGGTAATTTTGCTGATTGCACATGTAAAAATAGAACGCATTTAGCGAATTATGCCAAAAATAAACGCTCCCGCATTGCTTTTAATACTGCTACAGGTTTTTGATCTCTGTGATCAACTCCTGTAATACTTTTTTTGCATCGCCAAACAACATAGAGGTTTTAGGGCGGAAGAACAGTTCATTTTCAATACCCGCATACCCGGGTTTCATACTGCGTTTATTAACAATTACATTTTTGGCAAGTTCCACATCCAGTATCGGCATACCGTAAATGGGAGAAGAAGGATCTGTTTTGGCAGCAGGATTCACCACGTCATTGGCACCTAATATCAGAACCACATCCGTAGTTGAAAACTCATCATTGGCCTGTTCCATTTCTTCCAGCTTATCATAGCTCACATCAGCCTCGGCCAGCAACACATTCATATGTCCGGGCATACGGCCCGCTACCGGGTGAATGGCATATTTTACATCCACACCTTTTTCGGTAAGCAGTTTTTCCAGTTCATGACAGGCATGCTGTGCCTGTGCTACCGCCAAACCATAGCCGGGTACAATCATCACTTTGTGGGCATAGGTCATAATCACAGCGGTATCGCTTAGAGAAATTTCTTTATAAGCCCCCTGCGGACCACCTTTAGCTCCACCACCTGCAGCATTACCACCAAACGAACCGATCAGTACATTTTTCAGCGAACGGTTCATTGCTTTACACATCAGTATGGTAAGCAATGTACCTGCCGCACCTACCAGTATACCACCTGTAAGCATTACTTTATTATCGTATAAAAAGCCGCCGCACGCAGCAGCCACACCGGTAAAAGAGTTAAGCAATGATATCACCACCGGCATATCTGCACCGCCAATAGGCATTACAAACATTACACCATATACCAGCGATAATGCGATGGTAATAAAGAAAGGAATATTGGCTGCTGAAGAAGCAGAGTGATGCGCATAAGCAGCAGTAGCCAGTACCAGGAATAACAACAACAGGTTTACAATATGCTGACCTTTGAATGAAAAATCTTTGATCTTCCCACTCAGCTTTCCCCATGCTATAATACTACCTGCAAAAGATACCGACCCAATAATAGCACCGGCAATGATAGTAAGATAATGACCGAAGGATACAAACTCGCTCAGCGGCTGTGCATCCATTGTTTTAAACGCCTGGTATAAATAATCGAATTCAACCGCAGAGATCAGTGCCGCACAGGCACCACCCATTCCGTTGAACATACTTACCATTTCCGGCATTGCCGTCATTTGTACTTTTTTGGCAGCCAGTGTACCAATAACAGTCCCTACAATGATGCCGGCAAAGATCCAGCCGTAATTGCCCAGCTTTTTACCACCGTCTTCATACAGAAAAATAGTACCAATAATGGCGATAGCCATACCAGCGGCAGCCAGCAGGTTGCCACGACGTGCTGTTGCCGGGTTCGACAACATTTTCAATCCGATGATGAATGTAACAGATCCAACCAGGTAGCAAAGAGTAAGTATGCTAAATTCCATAATGAGTTATTAAAACCGAAAAATAAAAATTTGAAATCCGAAAGCTGCAACAGACCTTACTGATTATCTGCAACATTTTTCTGTAACAACTTTTTCAAAATAGCGCCAAAGATCAATTCCAGTTCAAGAGCTTCCTGTATTAGTACCAATCTCTCCTTTTCCAGTTCTCGTTCACCGTATGTCAAAACATGATTTAACCACAGCTTTGATTCTTTTGCTTCCTTTCTACACACCTTAATCCGGAATCTTAAATCTTTTTTACCCGCTGCTATATAATTTTCCGCCATAGATCCTGCTGACCTCATTAATTAAACAATATATTCACTATTGATAATATCACGCTTTAGCTTTAAACAAAAATCTCTGGTACTTAAAGAAAATCTCTCTGCACATACCAACAGATCATACACTTTGCCTTGCTGCATAAAAACCGGTTTTTCATTTAGCCGCCGTTGAAAAGTGTACGGATTGTTTTCCCTTCGGATTCGGAATTTAAGCTTCGGACTTTTATCACTTTTTCTTCTTGAACATTTCCAGCATTCTGTCGGTCACCACAAACCCTCCTACCACATTCACTGTACCCAACACAACGGCCAGAAAGCCCAGTATCAACGCTACGTAATTGCCACTCTCAGCTTTTCCCATTACAATAATGGCACCAATGATCACCACACCATGAATGGCATTGGCACCACTCATCAGCGGAGTATGCAATACACCCGGCACATGACCTATCACCTCAATTCCCACAAAGATCATCAGGATAACGATATAGATCATTTGCTGATTGGCTGCGATCCAGTTTAATGCTGTTTCCATAATATGCTATAAGTTGTATGTTTATGTTACAGGTAAAGACCGTTGAAAGTGAAAAGCAAAATGTTTAAGGTGGTCACTGAATGTGTTGGTTACGTCATTATCCGCAACACATTGTATCACACATCCCGAATGAAGCATCTCTGCACCACAGCACCTTCAACCTTACACTTTAAACTTTACACCTTAAACTTTCAGCCCTACCCCTTCACCCTTTCATGAACCACTGCTCCATCGTGTGTAATACAGGAGCCTTTCACCAGGTCATCGTCCCAGTTCAGGTATAATTGATTTTCTTTGTTGACCAGCAATTGTAAAAAGTTCAGCACGTTTTTACCATATAGTTTACTGGCATCGGCCGGCATGGATGATGATAAAGACGAATTGCCTATAATAGCTACCCCGTTAAACTGAACGGTTTCATTATTTTTTGTCTGCTCTGTATTACCACCTGTTGCAGCGGCAAGATCAATTACCACAGCACCTTTACGCATGCTGTTGAGCATATCGGTGGTGATCAGCACAGGCGCTTTTTTGCCGGGGATCTGTGCAGTAGTGATCACAATATCAGCTTTGGCAATGCTTTCTGCGATCTTTGCTTTTTGTTTTTGGGCAAACTCCTCACTTTGCTCCACAGCATAGCCTCCTGCTTTGGACGCATCGGCAGCACCTTCCACTTCAATGAATTTGGCACCCAGGCTCATCACTTCCTCTTTCACCGCAGGACGTGTATCAAATACTTCCACTACAGCACCCAATCTGCGTGCAGTAGCAATAGCCTGTAATCCTGCCACACCGGCCCCCAGTATCAGTACTTTTGCAGGCGCAATACTTCCGGCAGCCGTCATAAACATGGGGAAATACCTGGCGTATGATGATGCAGCCAGCAATACCGCTTTGTATCCTGCAATATTTGCCTGTGAGCTCAACACATCCATACTCTGCGCACGCGTAGTGCGCGGCAGCATATCCAGGCTAAAAACAGTAACGCCCTGTTGTGCCCATTGCTGCATCTGGCCCAGGTTGAACAATGGCTGGAATACACCTACCAGTATTTTGCCACCCAGGGATTCTTCCGGTGCATGAATAGACAACAGCACTTCGGAACCGGTCAATACCTGCTGACGAGTAGTTACTACTGCGCCTGCTTTGGTATATTCTTCGTCTGTGCTGAAAGCCTTTGCACCAGCGCCCTGTTCCACAGTTACTGTGATTCCTTTTTTTGTGAGTGTGGCAACTGATTCCGGTAAGAGAGAAACTCTTGTTTCGAAGGATGGTTCTTTGAGTACGCCGATCGTCATAAACGCTGAAGATTTGCAGGTAATTGCCTGTTGGATAATTGAATCGGAAGTAAGATAGAAACTTTTACTGACTTTGTGGGAACCACTTGTAATTTTGCATGCAGAATAACCAAAATAAGTAACTTCCGCACTTTTACCGCCCGGATAATATTTTGTGATATGAAAATTCTACACACCGACATCTGGCAGTTCAGCATTCCCATGTACCCGTTTACCATTGCCACCGGTACCATGCACTTTGCGCAGAATATTTTCATCCGCGTGCATACTGACAGTGGCTTGTATGGTGTAGGCGAATGTTCGGCCTTTCCAATGATCGTGGGCGAAACACAGGCTACCTGCTATGCCATGGCCAAAGATTTTGCTGCCATCTGGAAAAATAAAGATGCATCCGCCATCGAAGAACGTTTGCAGGAATTACACAGTTTCACCGCTTTTAATGCCACTATTAAAAGTGCCTTTGACATGGCATTATACGACCTGGCGGCCAAAGCAGCCCATAAACCGTTGTATGCCTTGCTGGGTGGCGCACCCAAAGAACTGGAAACTGATCTTACCATTGGTATTGACTCACCGGCCAATATGGCTGTCACGGCAAAAGAGTTTATTGCCAGGGGTGTGCGCATCATCAAAATAAAACTGGGTAAAAAAGCAACTGAGGATGTGGAACGTGTACGCCTGATCCGCGAAGCGGTAGGACCGGATATTAAATTGCGCATTGATGCCAACCAGGGCTGGAGCTACGAAGATGCATTGTACGCGCTGACCGCTATGGGACCGCTTAATGTGCAGTTCTGCGAACAACCGATGCGTCACTGGAACGATGATAAATTACCAGCGCTCAAAAAAGCCTCTCCCATTAAGATCATGGCCGACGAAAGCGTTTTTGATCATCATGATGCAGAACGGATCATCAAAGCCGGTGCCTGCGACTATGTAAATATCAAATTTGCCAAGTCAGGCGGCATTCATGAAGCCACCAGGATCAACGCTGTTTGCGAACAACACCATATTCCCTGTATGATGGGGGGTATGCTGGAAAGTCGCGTGGCATTAACTGCTTTTGCACATTTTGCACTGGCACATTCCAATGTGCAGTTTTATGATATGGACACCTGTATGCTGGGACACAAAACCGATCCTGTAACCGGAGGCGTTCAGTACAGGGGATTTTTCCTGGAAGTACCCGATGCTCCGGGCATTGGTGCAGATGCAGACGATAATTTTCTGCAAACACTGGAGAGTACGAGAGTATAATCCGTAAGCCATAACGCTCGCCAAGAGGCGAAGTAGAAACAGGTTGAAAAGTTAATAAGGATTACCTCGCTGCTAATACTTAAAAGCCAGCACCTTTCTTCGTGCTCCTTTGGCCTCCGTATCTTTGTGGCTCAAAAAAAGCCCGGAAGAAGGTATGAAATGCTGTGAACTTCGGGCGGTGAGCAAATACAGCAGGAACCCACGCACGACTGACGCCTCACGTTTCACGTCTTCGGAACCCCGGAACTCCAAACCCGAAACTTCTCCCCTATCTTTGCGCAAAATTCAGCATATGGGCCAGCAGGCAAGAAATCCGTCCGAGTCTTTTGTGGTGATGACAGAACTGGTACTTCCCAACGATACCAATACATTTGGTAACCTGATGGGAGGCCGATTGATGTATTGGATGGACATCGCAGCGGCGCTGGCAGCCATGAAACATTGTAATGCCCCTGTAGTAACAGCTTCTGTAGACAATATTTCATTTGAAAATCCCATTAAACTGGGAAATGTAGTACATATTGAGGCAAAAGTATCCCGTGCATTCACTTCTTCTATGGAAGTACATATGAGAGTGTGGGGTGAAGATGCTATCCGTCAGTATAAATACAAAAGCAACGAAGCCTACTATACATTCGTGGCACTGGACCCCGATGGAAAATCCAGCCCGGTACCTCCTACTATTCCTATCTCCGACGAAGAAAAGATCCTGTTTGATGGCGCACTGCGCAGAAGACAGATACGCCTCATCCTGGGCGGTAAAATGAAACCGGATGATGCTACAGAACTGAAAGCATTGTTTTTTAAAAATTAAGCTGAAGGTTTAAGGTGGAAAGTGATAAGGAGGAAATGTTTCAGGTCAGGATCGCTGCTGTAATGCAGGACCAGAGCTGTATTCCATTTTTAACTTTTTAAATCACACCGGTGTTTTCCAATGATGTGCGCCCTTCATCATATATGGCTTGCTTTGTTCAATGGCATCCATCACTTTTTCCATGATCGCTTCGGGGGAAGCATCGTAATCAAGTTCTAAAGGTGCTTTGAAGGTTACTGAAAGCTGTGTGCCTTTCTTTTTCAGTTTCAATCCTTTTTTATTGAAGGCACGCCAGAAACCACTGATCACCACCGGTATCACAATAGGCTTGCTCAGTTTGATAATATAGGCAGTACCCTTGCGCCCGGGTGCAAAAGGTTTGGTGGTACCCTGCGGAAAGGTGATCACCCAGTTCTCGTTCAATGCGCGGGCTATTTTACGTGTGTCGGAAGGATCCAGTCCTTTACGTACTTCAGCACCTTCGGGGCGCCATGTTCTTTTAACGGTAAGTGCCCCGGCCAATGTAAACAAACGGCTTACCCAACTGCCATTCATGGTTTCTTCTGCTGCCACATAGAACACTCTGGTGAAAGGATTCAACAGGTAATAAGGAATACCCAGCCTGTTCTTTTTGCGCCATTTAACGGCACAGAAAATATGCAGAAAGGTAATTACGTCTGCAAAGTAAGTCTGGTGATTACTGACAAACAATACGTTTCCCTTAGGAAGATTCTCCAGGTGCTCAGTACCTGAGATCTTCAGCTTGTTGATTATAGCAAGCCCGGGGTAAGATACAGCGCCTACCACCATGTATACCAGCTTACGTACCAGGCTGATTTTTTTCAATCGTTCACGGAACGAACTCATCAATTACTTCTTTTCAAAAAAATATCCGCCGAAATTAAGGAAATGTTAATTACCATGCGTTACTATTTCCGCTTTATGTAATCCATATTTATTGCTCATCCATGTAAAAAAGCATATTGTATGAAAGCATTTACCCAAACATCGCAAAAGAATATGAACGGATCATTAACAGTAAGAACCGTGATAATGGCACTGATTGTGGCCACTGGCATGTTATTATTAAACACTGCACGCATCAATGCGCAGGTGGTTAACAATCCTTTTCCCAAAACCATTACAGTTACCGGCAGCGCACAGCTATCTTTAATACCGGATGAAATTTATGTAATTGTAGACCTGAAAGAATATGATAAAAAAGGTTCCGGTAAGATCAGTATTGACAAAATCAAGGCTGCATTCCTTGAAAACTGCCGCAATATTGGTTTACCCGATTCTGTGATCACCATTGCATCATACGAAGGTTATAATGGCAATCCATGGCTCAGCAAAAAGAAAAAGAAAGAAGAGATGTATGCTTCTATCTCATACCAGATCAAATTCAGCAACAGCAAAAAAATTGATGAGCTGGTAGAAAAGCTGGATGATGATGCCACACAGAATTTCCGTATCGACCGTACATCACACAGCAAAATACAGGAATACCGTCAGCAACTGAAGCTACAGGCTATTAAAGCTGCCAAAGAAAAAGCGGTTGCCCTGGCTGCCGCCATCGACGAAAAAGCAGGAGAAGCCATCACCATTACCGAACCACAGGAAATACAGGTAATGCCTGTTTACCAGCAAAGAGTAATGAATTCCAATATGGCGCTCAATTATTCGTATGATAAGGCAGAAGAATCAGTGATCGACTTTAAAAAGATCACCCTGAAGTTTGAGATCAATGTAGTATTTGCGCTGAAATAATTAATACAGCTAGTTTGCCTGACCGTGGAGAACAGGAGAAAGAGTTATCCGGATCCCTACTGCGAAGACTCTGCTCCTCTTCTTCTGCGCGGTTAACAAAAGCCTCAGCGCTTGTTCTATAGCCTGGTAGGTCATTGCATAAAGATATCAGCAATCACAAACACTGCAAATACCACAGATGCAATACCATTGGCAGTCATAAAAGCAAGATTTACACGACGCAGGTCACCGGGTTTTACAATAGAATGCTGATAAATAAGCATACCCGCAAACACTGCAACACCCGCCCAGTATAACCAATGAAAACCGCCGTAAATACCGGCAATAACTACACAGGCTGCACTCAGCACATGCAATAATTCAGAAACACGCAGCGCTTTTGCCTTACCCAGCCAGGAAGGCATGGAATACAGTTGCTGACTTTTATCAAACTCTTCATCCTGCAAAGCGTAGATAATATCAAAACCGCTTACCCAGAATACAACTGCAAAAGAGAACAGTACCGGCAATACGGCAAACGCTCCTGTAACCGCAAGATAAGCACCTATGGGTGCCAGTGACAAACCCACTCCCAGTACCAGGTGGCACAAAGGCGTAAAACGTTTGGTATAGCTATAGAAAAGAATTACAAATAAAGCTACAGGCGACAATAAAAAACAAAGCCGGTTAATGAACCAGGTACAGGTTACGAACAACAGGCAGTTCACAATTACAAAGGTCAGTACCTTATCTGCTTTTAAAATACCGGCAGGAATTTCACGGATGGACGTACGGGGGTTCAATGCATCAAACCTGGCATCCAGCCAGCGGTTAAAGGCCATTGCAGCACTACGGGCAAATACCATACAAAGAATAACCAGTATAAGCTTAACGGCAAAATACTTAATTCCCAGTAGCACGTTTCCCTCCCCCGTTACATTGCTATACAACACTGAATTATCAAACATAACAGTATGCCAACCGGGTACTGCAGAATAAGTAACCTCTATACCTGCCATCCCGAGAAAAAAACCAATCATCGCAAAGGGCATAGCGAAGATGGTATGCGAAAACTTAATAAGCGATAAATAATTCTTAACTGTTCCCATGTTATTGTGTTGATGCCAGTAATTGTACCAGCCCTGCCGGCATGGCGATGGATGTAAATCCATTGGCTGCAGGCTTTTTAATAAATTCCTGTATCTGCCCGCGGTAATACCAGAAAATATCCGGAGTAATATTACCGGGATTCTGTTCAAAAAACTGTGTTGCCAATGGTGCCAGTATCTCCACCTGTTTCATTACCTGCTGATTCACCACGGGCGATACAAACGCAGCGCCTTTTGTTGGGATGGTTACCACTGCACCATAAGTACCGTGTGCAAAATCTGCATTGCGTTCCAGCTCTATCATTTTCACAGCCGAAAAATCGCCACTAAAAAACGTATAGATCTCTATTCCATTCTCTACTTCCATTTTATGCACTGTTACTTCTTCCTGTGCAATATTACACAAAGCCTCTTCAAACAATACCGCTTCTTCCTGTTGCCATTCTTTTACATCATCACTGCTTAAGAACCTGAACTGACCATTGTAATCAAAAACCAGCACAGTACAGGTTCCGGGAAAATCCCTTCTGTTCACCAAATCGCGCGCAAACTCATATCCAAGAATGGCTTCCGGTTTAATAAGTGCTTTGATATGCATACGCGCATGCTCAAAATCCTTAAAAAAGAACCGGTATGCATTTTCAGCAAAGTTAACCTTGTTAAAATAAGAATAGATCACAGATTCCCAGTCTGCCAAAGAAGTTGCGGCCACTATTCTCACCAGGTTATCCAACCCGTATTTCAGTTCCTTTTTCTCATCGTCCTGTACCAGCAGGATCCCGTCTTTCAAAGAAATCACGCGTTCTCCCTTATCTATAAAGTAGCCCAGCACAAGCTGAAGCACCTTATCATAAGCATTCTGCTCCAGCAAATGCCGGAAATCGTCCGGAATACCGGTATGGATCGCTTCTTCACGGGGTAACTCAGTCATACTACACTGTTCTTAGTTGTTTAAACAGCTCCCACAACACAATTCCTGCGGCAACAGAGATATTGAGGGAGTGTTTCATTCCCAGTTGGGGAATTTCAATACAACCATCGCTCATACCGATCACTTCTGCATCCACACCGCTCACTTCATTGCCAAATATAACAGCCACTTTTGCATATTGTTTTGCCGGGAAACTGTTTAAGGCAACACTGTTTTCAGCCTGTTCAATAGCGAAAATATGATACCCTTCTGAACGCAACTGCTGTACAGCCCCGCTGGTAGTTGCAAAGTACTGCCAGTGTACTGTTTCCGTAGCACCCAGTGCCGTTTTATGTATATCGCGATGAGGGGGTTGTGGAGTATAGCCACACAGGTACATACTTTCCAGTAAAAAAGCGTCAGATGTACGGAACACACTTCCTACATTGTGCATACTGCGGATATTGTCCAGCACCACCACTACAGGCGTTTTTTCTGCCTCCCGGAATTCGTCCACTGTTTTCCGGTTCAAC
The DNA here is from genome assembly GCA_001302245.1 of Chitinophagaceae bacterium PMP191F. Classification (GTDB taxonomy): domain Bacteria; phylum Bacteroidota; class Bacteroidia; order Chitinophagales; family Chitinophagaceae; genus PMP191F. Next base: position 180,357 of record LGYU01000013.1, on the reverse strand, counting down.
TCGTCCATGCTTAATTTACGCATGCCGCGAAGATAGGCCAAAGGCTGTTATTGGTTTCAGGTTACGGGTTTCAGGTACTTTAATTTCTGTCTTTCTCATAATACCAGGTGTTTCCGTCTGGCATATAGCCCAAAGCTCACAACTGTATTCCATTTTCAAATCTTCAAATTCTCAAATTTTCAAATTAAAACACATTCCGCTGTTATTCCATTTGCACATTGGTATATCTGTACATCTGCTAATTAAAATTTCCACACAATTCCCACATAAACCATTCCCCCCATTACCTCATTGGTAAATTGGTACATCAGCACATGGTATTTCCTATATTTGCCGCCATGGCTAAAGCAAGTGCAGAAACACCTTTAATGCAGCAACACCGGGCAGTGAAACAAAGATATCCTGATGCCATCCTGCTGTTTCGTGTAGGCGATTTTTATGAAACATTCGGACAGGATGCCATTGTTACATCACAGGTGCTGGGCATTACTTTAACCAAACGCAACAACGGTGATCCCTCCGCGTCGGAACTGGCCGGGTTCCCCCACCATGCACTGGATACTTACCTGCACAAACTGGTAAAAGCCGGTCACCGTGTGGCCATCTGCGATCAGTTGGAAGATCCCAAAACAGCCAAGGGTATTGTGAAAAGAGGCGTTACAGAACTGGTAACACCGGGCGTAGCCACCAACGAAAAAATGCTGGAACACAACAGCAACAACTTCCTGGCGGGCATTCATTTTACAGACAATAATGCAGGCATTGCCTTTCTTGATATTTCCACCGGCGAATTCTTTCTGGCCGAAGGACAACAGGATTATATTGACAAATTGTTACAAACACTGAGGCCTGCTGAAGTTATCTTTCAACGCAGCTTTCAGAAACACTTTAAAGAAAACTTTGGTGCAAAGTTCTACACTTACACCATGGAGAGCTGGATCTTTGATGAAGCATACGCTACAGAAAGCCTGTTAAAACATTTCCAGACACATTCACTGAAAGGATTTGGTGTTGAAGGACTAACCAATGGCATTATTGCAGCCGGAGCAATATTACATTACCTGAAAGATACAGAGCATCCCAACCTGCAGCACATTACTTCCCTCCAACGCATTGATCGGGAAGATTACCTGTGGATGGACCGTTTTACCATCCGTAACCTGGAGCTGATCGGCTCTTCTTCCGAACAGGGCAATACCTTACATAAAGTACTGGACAATACCGTATCTGCCATGGGGGCCCGCCTGCTGAAACGCTGGGTAGTGCTGCCATTGAAAGATAAGCAACGTATACAGGAACGACTTGACCTGGTTGAATTCCTGATCAAAGAAGTGGACCTGCGTAACCAGGTGATGCATCACATCAAACAATGTGGGGATGTGGAACGACTGGTAAGTAAAATCCCTTTGAAAAAGATCAACCCGCGCGAAGTGATGCAGATCGCACGAGGGTTACAACATATTGCTTTCATTAAACAACTGTGTGCAGGCGCCACTGATCCTTACCTGCAGAAACTGGCCACCACACTTGACCCCTGTGATGCTATTGCAGAAAGAATATGTAAAGAGATTGTTGAAAATCCACCCATACAGGTAGCCAAAGGCGGTGTAATCCAGGAAGGCATTCATGCAGAACTGGATGATCTGCGGAAAATATCTACCAGTGGTAAAGAATATCTTGTTTCACTGCAACAGAAAGAAGCTGAAACAACCGGCATATCTTCCCTGAAAATTGGTTTCAACAACGTATTTGGTTACTATCTTGAAGTCACCAATTCTCATAAAAGCAAAGTACCCGAAAACTGGATACGCAAGCAAACACTTGCCAATGCAGAAAGGTATATCACTCCGGAACTAAAGGAATACGAAGAAAAGATCACCGGTGCAGAAGAAAAGATACTGGCCATTGAAATGACCCTGTTTGAAGCATTGCTGCAGGAACTGCAAAACTATATTGCACCTATGCAAGCCAATGGTCATGTACTGGCCATTGTGGATTGCCTGATCTGTTTTGCCGGCAACGCCTTACAGTACAATTACAAAAAACCGGAACTGCACGATGGCAATATGCTGAACCTGAAAGCCAGTCGCCACCCGGTTATTGAAAGAAATCTGCCCGTAGGCGAACCATATATTTCCAACGATATCCTGCTCGATCCTTCGGAACAACAGATCATTATTCTTACCGGTCCCAACATGAGTGGTAAAAGTGCTATCCTGCGACAAACAGCCCTGATCACGCTCATGGCGCACATGGGTAGTTTTGTTCCGGCTGATGCTGCACTGATACCTGTTACAGATAAGATCTTCACCCGTGTGGGTGCCTCCGACAACCTGAGCGGTGGCGAATCTACTTTCATGGTAGAGATGAACGAAACCGCCAGCATTATCAACAATATTACACCAGGCAGCCTTATCCTGCTCGATGAAATAGGTCGCGGTACCTCTACCTACGATGGTATTTCCATAGCCTGGAGTATTGCAGAATACCTGCACCAGGCACCACAGGCGCCCAAAACGCTGTTTGCCACACACTATCATGAGCTGAACGAACTGGAGAACAAGATGCCCCGCATCCGCAACTACCATGTTACCAATAAGGAAGTAGGTAATAAGATCATCTTCCTGCGCAAACTGGCTCCCGGTGGCAGCACACACAGCTTTGGTATCCATGTGGCAAAAATGGCAGGCATGCCCCCGGGATTGATCCAACGCGCCAACGAAATACTGCATCACCTGGAAGAAAAGAATGTTGACAATACTCCGGACACAGAAGACACCCGTAAAAAACTGGATCAGCAGGTAAAACAGATACCCATGCAGAAAATGCAGTTGTCCATCTTTGATGCCCATACTGAAACCTTCCAGGACATTCGCAAACTGCTCGAAAACATTGATATCAATCGTCTTACACCTGTAGAAGCATTGCTTAAACTGAATGAGATCAAGGGGTTGCTGAAGTAGGTGCCGGAACGGGTTACGGGTTTCAGGTTTGTGAATGGTGATTGGTCAATAGTGAGTGGGTACCTGGCTTCCGGTCTTTCGGCCCTTCATTTACCCACAGCCTGTTTCACGCAAAGACCGCTAAGTTTTGCAATGACGCAATATCTCTATCAGGTATTAGCTGTTAGGTGTTAGCAATAATCATGAAAACGTACTTAAAACTTCGTATTGCGCCCGCCCGGAGGAGCCAGTTGCACAGGTATTTTCTTTCAGGCTTCCGGTCGTTCTCCTTTCTTTCGGACTACTGATTCTGGCCTTTTTGCTTTTCACCGCAGGGTACATGCGCTTCGAGAGACTACGCCGGCTTTTCCGCTTAAATATTTAATATTCAACGGGCTCAACCTTGCAGCTTTCATGACTTTACAAGCCTATTTCTTCCGGATTTCCTCCCGCTTTTGCTGGTTTTTCCGGTGTACAAACCCTTAGTTGGTACGCTTTATATCCGAACAAAGACGCAGCAAAACAGGGAGAAAGCCTTAACAGGAGTATAAGTTTCAGGCCGGTATTACCCGTCAGCTTTTTAGCAGCCCGCCCGCAGCAAACGTTCTCTCACTTCTATATTTTAACATTTAAAATCAACATTCTTAGCTTTGCGCCTCCGCGCCTTTGCGAGCACCTTTCTTCCGGCTTTCACTTCAACATTTCATATTTGACATTTAAACTCCTCATTTCAGGCTCTACCCCTCCTCCTATCAGCCGATTCGCACAGGAAATCCACAGCTTTTTCGCTCTCTTCACCAAACAACTGTTAGTCTGGTTTTTTACTCCTAACTTTGCACATCTTTTTACAACCGGTATACCGGGTAACCTGACCGGAACCACCTTGCAAATGAGAAATAAATTGATTCTCAATAAATTACAATCACAATAGCAGTATGAATCTATTCGAACAGCAAAGCGCTGAATTCATTCACCGTCACATTGGTCCCGATGCTAAAGAGACAAAAAAAATGTTGACTACCATTGGCGAACCCGGTGTGGAAGCGTTGGTTAACAAAACTGTTCCCGCTTCGATCCGTATGAACGCGGCATTGAACATCCCGGCGTCAATGAGTGAGCATGATTACCTGCATCACATCAAAGAGGTGTCTCTGAAAAATAAAGTGCTGAAAAGCTATATTGGTCAGGGCTATTATGATACCATTACGCCCAGTGTTATTCTGCGTAATATTTTTGAAAATCCAGGTTGGTATACCCAGTATACACCTTACCAGGCCGAGATCTCCCAGGGCCGTTTGGAAAGTCTGCTGAATTTCCAGACCATGGTGGCAGACCTGACAGCATTGCCCCTTACCAATGCATCACTGCTGGATGAGGCAACTGCTGCTGCTGAAGCCATGACCATGTTCTTCAATACCCTGAACAAGGATCACGAGCATATTGTACGCCCGAAATTCTTTGTTGACAACGATACTTTTCCGCAAACCAAAGATGTGATTGTAACCCGTGCGGTTCCGGTAGGTATTGAGGTGGTGTTTGGCGATTACCGCCAGGTAACTATTGATGAAAACTATTTCGGGGCATTGGTACAGTATCCGAACGACAAAGGTTCTGTAGAAGATTACCGCAGCTTTATTGATAAAGTACACAATACAGGTGCCTATGTGGTAATGACCACTGATCTGCTGGCCCTGACCCTGTTAACACCTCCCGGTGAACTGGGTGCTGATGTAGCCTGTGGTTCTGCACAACGCCTGGGTGTTCCTCTGGGCTTTGGTGGCCCGCACGCCGCATTCTTTGCAGCCAAAGACGATTTCAAACGCAGCATTCCCGGCCGTATCATCGGTGTAAGTATCGATGCACAGGGCAACCGTGCTTTACGCATGGCATTGCAGACCAGAGAGCAGCACATCAAACGCGAAAAAGCCACTTCAAATATCTGTACTGCACAGGCATTGCTGGCCAATATGGCTGCTATGTATGCAGTATTCCACGGACCTGATGGATTGAAAAATATTGCTAAACGTATTGCGATCCTTACCAATGCACTGGCACAGGAACTGGAAGCAGAAGAATACGAGATCGTTAGTAAATCGTTCTTTGATACCGTAGTGATCAAAGTAGCAGATGCAGCTGCTATCCGTGTAAAAGCAGAAGCTGCAGATATTAATTTCCGTTACTACGATAACAATACCATCGGTATTTCACTGGATGAAACAACCGGTCTTTCTGAAGTACTGGATATACTGCTGGTACTGGACCAGGAAAACGAACACAGCGTAGCTGGTTTTGAGATCAGCGAAGATGCTACTATTGACAGCATTCCTTCTGCACTGGTACGTACATCCACATTCCTGACACACCCGGTATTCAATACCCACCACAGTGAAACGCAGATGATGCGTTACATCAAACAACTGGAAAACAAAGATCTTTCGTTAAATACATCAATGATTTCGCTGGGCTCCTGCACCATGAAACTGAATGCAGCCAGCGAAATGATGCCTTTATCATGGGCACACTGGAGTAAAATACATCCTTTTGCACCTAAGGACCAGACAGAAGGCTACCTGCAGATCGTAAAAGAACTTTCACAATACCTTTGCGAGATCACTGCATTTGATGCCTGCAGCCTGCAGCCTAACAGTGGTGCACAGGGTGAATACGCCGGTTTGCTGGTGATCCGCGCTTATCATGCAAGCCGTGGCGATCATCACCGCAATGTAATGCTGATCCCTATTTCCGCACATGGCACTAACCCTGCCAGCGCAGTAATGGCCGGTATGAAAGTGGTGGTGGTAAAAGCACTGGACAATGGTTACATTGATGTAGCCGATCTGAAAGCAAAAGCAGAACAATACGCCGCCAACCTGGCCGGTGTAATGATCACCTACCCCAGTACTTATGGTGTGTATGAAGAAACAGTGAAAGAGATCACTGATATCATTCACCAGCACGGCGGACAGGTATATATGGATGGAGCCAACATGAATGCACAGGTAGGTTTAACAGCTCCTGGTTTAATTGGTGCAGATGTTTGTCACCTGAACCTGCACAAAACATTTGCCATTCCTCACGGCGGCGGCGGCCCTGGTATGGGTCCTATTTGTGTGAAAGAACACCTGGCTGAATTTTTGCCCGGTCATGCTTCACTCAACACCAATGGTGCAGTAAGCGCAGCTCCCTATGGCTCTGCGTCTATCCTGCTCATCAGCTATGGTTACATTCGTATGCTGGGTGCTGAAGGGGTGAAAAAAGCTACCGAATACGCTATCCTGAACGCAAACTATATGCGTGCTAGACTGGAAGCACAATACGATATCCTGTATACCAACCACAACGGTGAGTGTGCACACGAGTTTATTGTAGACCTGCGTCCTTTCAAAAAAAGTGCAGACATTGAAGCGGAAGATATTGCCAAACGCCTGATGGATTATGGCTTCCACGCTCCTACCATGAGTTTCCCTGTGCCCGGTACAATTATGATTGAGCCTACAGAAAGTGAAGACAAAGCTGAGCTGGATCGTTTTTGTGATGCGCTGCTGAACATTCGTGAAGAGATCCGTGCTATTGAAGAGGGCAAAGCCGATAAAAAAGATAATGCACTGAAAAATGCACCACATACACAGTTTGTTGTCTGCAGTTCAACGTGGGCACATGGATATACCCGTGAGGAAGCAGCCTATCCGCTGCCATACGTTCGCGAAAACAAGTTCTGGCCTTCTGTAGCACGCGTAAACAATACGCATGGCGACAGGAACCTGATCTGTACCTGCGAACCGGTGAGCAGCTATGCCGAACTGGAGGGATAGTGCAGCGTGGTCAGTTGTGAATATTGAATTGTCTATAATGACCGTTTATAACGAAAAGCCCCGCAATGCGGGGCTTTTCGTTATAAGTATTTATCATATACCAGGGAGTTGACAACATCAATGCAAAGCTGTAGATTTAAATATATCGCCCCGGATATAACAGTGGTAAAAACGCAGGAAAAATGGAAGCTTATCAAGAATTCCATGAACGACAGAGGACACTTTAATTAACCTTAATAACAATGTCATTGAATTAAACATTTTCTGATCCTGGTGCGCGATATCCCGCAAATATGTTGGATCGTGACAATTTCTATAACCGGCGTCTTCACCGGCCGCATGATTCAACAATATTGAACCTGATAAGAAGCCCCCGCATATTCCCGATCTTATATTAGTACATCCTCAGGGCGTATACAGGGCTTAAAGTATCACAGTTCTTCTCCTGTGACTACTTTCTCGCCAGCTACTCAGCCCAACAGCAGCCTAATCCCCTGTTTTATTTTAATACATTCTTAAGCTGTATTACTTTGCAGCTATTGCAACCTGTATTAATTTAAAATGAATACGCATAACTTGTTTTCTATATTTTTGAATGATCATTTCCGGTAAGATCTGTATTACCTATGAAATTTTTTCTTTCGCTCACCCTGCTACTGTTATTATCCTGTGTTCACGCCGTTGCACAGGATGCGTCTGTCAAACCTATGATAGATGCATGGAAAATTGCTGACTCCCGGCAATGTCTTCGTGCCCAGGTGTTTTACGATAGCATGCGTGCGCAAAAAGATACTTCCCAATACCACAGGACCGTTACACTGCTGTATAGCTACTTAAAAGAGCATCCGGATAAAAGAATTGAAGCCCGTACCATACTGTATCAATCACTGGGCGTGCGTGAGTTTGGGTATGACAGAACTCCCTACATTCCACTGTTGCAAAAAGCGATCAGAATTGCTCATGACCTGGAAGACGAATACCTGACAGCAGAGATCTACAGTTTGTATGCAGGCATGTCGACCGAAGAAAATAATTCTTTATACCATCTTAAGGCTATCGATATACAGCGCAGACTTGGTTTTACAAATTTTGCCTATGTACAAGACCGCTTTTTTGATGTAAGCAGGGCCCTGTACCTGGTACAGGATTACCGGCAAAGCATTGTCTATGGACTGGCATGCCTGCAATCGCGGGAGGCAGACAGGGAACACTGGGATCCGCAGGTTTATATTTTTCAATTGGATATACTGGGCGCTGCCTATAAAAAACTGGGGCAATATGACAGTACCGCCTGGTACTACCACCTGTTGCTCGATTCGTTGCCCGGCGTACAAATCGATACTGCCTGGAAACAATTGTGGACAGGCATCGCCAAAGGCAACATCGGGTACACGCTGGCGCTGCAGCACCAATATGCAGCAGCAATTCCACTGATACAGGAGCATTTGCAGAAAAGTATCATGTTCCGGAGTCCACACAATATTGCCATGGCCCGGAATGCATTGGGTACTGTTTACTTTATGCAACACAACTTCAGAAGCGCACAGGCCCAATGGAGAGAAGCGCTTGATTGGGCCGAACGCACACAATCAGCAGACAACCGGTTGATTGCCATGAAGGGAATAGCTGATATTTTCCGGCTTACAGGTCCGGTAGATAGCGCTCTTTTTTATTATGACCGCTATCACCTGCTGAAAGATTCGCAGACGGCCAACCTCAACAAAAGCCGGCTAAGCACCATGAATGCACGCATGGCGTTTGACAATCTTCAGTATTCGCTGAATAAAACGCAGACAGCCCTCGGCAATATGCGCGCTACCCGTAATATCATCCTGGCAGGAATTGTTATTCTGAGTTTTATTGCATTGCTCCTGTACAACCGGTATCGTTTAAAACAGAAATTCAGATTACATCTTTCACAACGCAAACGACAGATTGCCGAACAGGAAGTAAAAAACGCCCGCGAACAGATCGACGGTTTTACTAAACATATTATTGAAAAGAACAAACTGATCGAAACACTGCAGCAGCAAATAGGTAACACAACGTACCAGGCGCCGGAAGAAGTTGCGGAAAGCCTCAGTCAGTACACCCTGTTCACAGATGAAGAATGGGAAAAATTCAAACTGGAATTTGCCAAAGCATATCCTGAGTTTCTACTTACACTACGCAAACAGGTGGAACAGGTTACACCTGCCGAAGAACGCCTGGCTGCCCTCATTTACCTGCGGTTAAATACCCAACAGATAGCCAATACCCTCGGCATCGGCAAAGAGAGTGTAATGCGCAGCAAACGCCGTTTGAAAAAACGCCTGAATCTGCCCGACCCAGTCACAGTAGAGGAATATATTTACAACACACTGTCTGTCAGATCAAAATAAATATAAAAATTCTCCCCTTACAGGCTTGTCCGCTTTTGTCCGCCCTTGAATCCGTTATTGTCCGCTTACTTTTTTGACAAAAAACCGCATTCCGGATAGGTTTGTATCTCATGCCTAATTCCAAAAGAAAAACCTGGTTGGTGTATGCATGCGGCATCATTATTATGATCTGCATCATGCTACTGGTGTGGTTCTATTTTGCTCAACGCATCAGCCAGGTCAATGAATCCGGTTTCTAAGAAAATAAAATCCGAACAATGAAAAATGTATTACCACTGAAAGTATCCTTTCTGTTTACAGTTGTTTTATTCTTCGCTTCCTGCGAAAAACTGAAAGATGCCGTTAAAGTAAATGTACCCATGCAAACGGCCGATGTAAGTTTTACCATTGCCCCGCAACAGGCAGGCACACAAACCCTGTCAGACTTTATTACCAACCTGAATGTTGACAGCGTTATTAAAGCCAATAATACACAATTTGGCGTGTCCAACATCAGATCGGTCAGGATCACTTCAGTACGCATTACTGTGCTGAACAGTGATATACAGGATCATTTTGGCGTTTTATCAGATTGTAAAATGGATTTTTCTTCTAACAACAAACCAACTAAGGTTACGCTGGCATCATTAAGCAACAATCCCGACGCCAATACCTCAGTATTAGATCTGCCTGTGAACAGCAGTCTTGAACTGAAAGAGTATTTTTCAGCAACGGCTTTCAATTATACACTTTCCGGCACTACCCGACGTGCCATTACCAAAACCCTCGAGTGCAGAGCTACTGTAAAATTCGATGTGCAGGTGGGGTTGTAATAAAAAACACAATAGTATGGTCCGATTACCAGGCATTGTATGCTGCAGTATGCTGATGCTGTTTGCTATTCAACAGACATCAGCACAATCGCCGGAATTCAGCTTTTCAGCCGGAGCCGGTATCAGTGGATTGAAATATGCTATGAACCAGGGAAGCAGCATACTGCAACCAGGTTTCCGGGCCGCGTTTGGATATACCTGGTTTATCAATAACAAATGGGGACTGAGCACCGGTATGGAATTAGGTTATTATCATACAAAGGCCAGCCTTACAAACGGCGAAGTATTTACCAGCAACATAACGGATACAGACGGGGAAGGATTTGAACACCGGGTGCAAACCAAAGGATACCAGGAACAACAAAAGTTATATGCACTGAATATTCCCCTGCTGGTACAATTTCATACACCATCGGCTAAAAATACGCAGTGGTATGCAAAGGGTGGATTGAAGATATCTATTCCGGTAAGTGCCACCTATGCTGTACAGGCTGATGAGTTGACAGCTACCGGATACTATCCCAACCTTAACCTGGAAATTACTGACCTGCCGGCACATGGATTTGGCAGTCAGGTCAACTGGAAAGGGTCAGGTCATTACAGCTTCAATCCATCTGTTTCACTTGTAGCAGAAACCGGTGCCAGATTCAGAACAGGCAATACACGTGTACTATATGCAGGGGCTTTTATTGAATATGGCCTCAACAACATTAAACAGGAGCAGGATATTTCTTCACTGATCTCTTACAACTACGCAACACTGGCAAACAGTAAAGCGAACGGTATTTTTTCAGTACCGGCTGTCACCGGCAATATTCGTTTATTAAGCTATGGTATCCGCATCAGTTATTCGTTTACCGGCAGATAATACGATACAGATAAACTGATTGATAAACGGATTAATATACATCCTCATGAAAATACTTTTTACATTTTGTTTACTTCTGGCATCGTGTTTACTGGCAGCCCAAACATCAACGGAAACGTTTGAAACCGAATCGCATGGCTCTACCAGCTTTACAGATAACGGCCAGGTTTTTAATATCACCAGCCAGTCAGGGGGAACTTTCGATATACAAGCTAATTTTCCGGGTACGGGATGGAACGGAACGGCTGCCGATAACAGGTACATCGATAACTCCTATTCTGCCTCTACAGGTTCCGGCGGAGTACAGTTTACTATTTCTGCAGCAGGAGGTACAGTATTTCAACTCAAAAGAATGTGGCTGTTTTTATCTACTGTAAATCTGAATTTAAACGTTAGCGGCACCTGTACCATAACCGGTAAACAGGCAGGCGTTACAAAATTTACAGTAACCCAATCTTCGGGATTTACAACCAGCACAACCAGCTACAATGGCTATACACTGATCGATTTATCTACCTATGGCGGCGCTAACAACTCAGGTATCAGTATAGATGAATTTGTAGTTACTACTACAGGCAATTTTGAATATGTGTGCCTGGATGCGATGACATGGCAGCCCGGCAGTTGCCCCGCCGTAACAGTAACCACAGTATCATCTACCAATGTAAGTTGTAACGGAGAAGCAAACGGAACAGCAACAGTAAGCGCTTCCGGAGGCTCAGGATTTGCTTATAACTGGACACCCGGCAACCCTGCTGGCAATGGAACTCCTGCTATTTCAGGAATTCCTGCAGGTACCTGGGTATGCACGGTTACCAATTCCTGCGGCCAATCAGGATCAACCAGCTTTACCATTACCGAACCACCGGCACTTACTTACACTTCCGGCCTAAAAACTGACCCCAGTTGCAACGGGGGCGCAAATGGTACAGCTACTATTACGTTATCGGGCGGTACTCCCCCCTATACTTACACCTGGGCGCCATCAGGTGGAACAGCAGCTACTGCAGCGGGGCTTTCAGCAGGTACCTATACCTGTACTTATACTGACAGCAAAGGTTGTACGGGTAGCCGTTCATTTACACTTAATGACCCACCACTTCTTACCGTTGCCACTTCACAAAACAATGTAAACTGCATCGGCTCAGCCACTGGCAGCGCAACAGTAATACCTTCCGGAGGTACACCACCTTACACCTATATCTGGGCACCATCAGGAGGAACAGCAGCTACAGCTTCCGGGTTGACGCCTGGTATCTATAGTTGTCTTATTACAGATGCCAATGGATGCGGCCGCAGTAGCTCCATTGCTATCACAGAGCCTCCTGCTATTACCAGCACTGCAGTTACTGTTCCCGCCAACGGTATCTATAGCACAGGCAATCATCTTGATATTACAACTACCTTTAGTGAGGTGGTGAATGTTACCGGTAATCCTTCAATTCCCATTACCCTCAATACCGGACCGGTGTCCGCTACTTATTGGTCTGGCAGTGGCAGCACTACATTGACATTCCGTTACACCCTTGTGTCCGGTGACCAGGACCCGGATGGCATCAACATAACTAACAGTATTCAGTTGAATGGAGGCAGTATTCAAAATGCTGCCGGCTGCAGTGCACAACTCGCAATCAGTGGTATCCCGTCTACAGCCGGCGTACTGGTAAAAACCCAGGTTGCACAGACCATTTCATTCAGTACGTTTTCAAACAAAACTTATGGCGATGCTGATTTTGCGCCGGGGGCTTCTGTCAGTTCTGGTCTGGCAATCAGTTATACCAGCAGCAATACCAATGTAGCTACTATTGCAGGAAACAATATCCATATCACAGGGGCAGGCACAGCAACCATAACAGCCTCACAAGCCGGCAATGCCGATTACCTGGCTGTAAGTGTACAGCAGTTTCTGACCGTAGCTGCTAAACCAGTTACAGTAACAGCAACTGCTTTGTCTAAAATATATGGACAGGCAGACCCCGTACTGACCTATACCCTGACCCCCGCCCTGGTCAGTGGTGATGTTTTATCCGGTGCACTTTCAAGAGTGGTGGGAGAAAATGCCGGCACTTATTCCATTCAGCAAGGCAATCTTGCCAACAGCAACTATGCTATTACTTTTGTACCTGCATTGTTCACGATCAGTAAAGCAGCACAACAGATCACCTGGAACCAGGTATTGACCCCGGGCTGTGATGGTAATATAACTATACAGCTCACGGCAACCGCCAGCAGTGGCTTGCCAGTTACATTCACATCTTCCAACACTGCAATTGCTATCATCAATAATAATGTGCTCACCATAGTTGGTCCGGGCACAGTTACAATTACTGCTACACAACCGGGTAACAACAATTACAATGCTGCCCCCCAGATTACCCGGGAGTTGATCTCCAAACTGCCATCCGGCATTATAACACAACACTGGAATGATGCATTGTTCTTTGATAACAGCAGTAACCAATACACAGCCTGGCAATGGTATAAAAACGGGACACCTGTAAATGGCGCCACTGCGCAATATTATTATGAGAATGGAGATCTTAACGGTATATATTACGCTGAAGTAAAAACTACTGCAGGCACTACTTTACAAACCTGCCCTGTAACAGTTACACCAAATGCAAGAGTAAACCTGATTAGCTTGTATCCAAACCCTTCATCGGGCAAACAGATAATTACCGTTAAACTCAACTACCCTGCAACTGCATTACAGGGTGCTGTATTAACGGTATCCGATATGCAAGGTGTGGCATTGCAAACCATTCAGCCGGTTACACCACAAATGAATATCCGCATGCCACAAATACAGGGTATATATGTAATCCGTATCAGGTTATCAAATGGCAACAGTATTTCAGCCAATGCAGTTGTAAGATAAACAGGATCCATTTTTCGGGGTTTAAAAGTCAAAAGAGGGCGTCGTAATGAAGTGCCCTCTTTTTGTACCTGGTTAACTGATCACTTCCTTCCAAAGAATTTCAATCCGGTGCTGATCATCCATGCGCCATGCCTGATATGCGGATTATAACTTACTCCTTCAATATCGTAAGCGGTGCTGCTCACAATGTTATTGGTACCGGCCTTTATAAAAAATATAGTTCCCGAAGTGAAATGCAGGACAGAAAGCATACACAGACACACAATTTTTAATGCCTGCCGAAAATCTTACAACCTACCGTTACTATCCATTTACCGTACCTGATACCGGGATCATAAGACACACCCTGCATCTTATATCTTTCTTTTCCTACAATGCCATTGGTACCTAATTTAACAAAAAGCATCTCCCCGTTATTTTTTCCTGCATCCTTTAACAAAGAGATTTCAAAACCTATCCCTGCCTGGTAACCCAGGCGGTAAATATTATCAGAAACACTGCGGTTATTATCTACAATATCTGTTATATCGGTGTAAGTATTATTGGTTTGCGAAGACGTTGAGTATTGCAGCTTCGACATGCGTAAAGCCAATCCAGCATAAGGATACAGGTTAAAACCGGGTGATTTAAAAAAGTCATATCCCACATCTACCTGTAAAAAACTTGAAAAAGAGGCCTTTACCCTATCATCACCTCGTTTAGCTACTTCGGAAAATCCGCCGATAACATAGCCGATATCAAACAGGAGGGCTTTTTCTTTATAGGTAACCCCTATTCCTAAACGAAATATTCCATTGGACATTTTTGAAAATCCTTTGGGTACCAGTGTGCTGTTCAGCTTATCAAAATCAGCACCCGCTGCCTCGCCAAAAAAGTTAAAAGAAAAATACCTGTCCGAACGCTGTATTAATGTATTTCTTTTTGCCTGCAGCTCTTTATATGCCGTTGTCTGGCGTACAGAGTCCAGCAATTGCGTTCTTATTGAATCTGCAAATTTTTCCATGCTCCGCATGCGTTCATCGTAGTAATCAATAGAATCAACCTTTTTCTTTGTAGTGGGTGGGTGAGGTTGCGGGTAGCGTTGCGCATACATTGCAACTGGCAGCAGTAGCATAAGCAGGATCAGTAGTCTCATAGCATTTGTTTTGGTTCATGGTTATATCACTAAAATACTATGCATTATTGGCAATTGCCAGCATTTCAACGATAATTGCCACTTATTAACAGACCATTCTGAATGTAATATAGACCAACGCAAAGCCAGCATTTTTCAGCTTCCGAAAGACTTCCTCCAAATCAATGAAAATGAGCATTCCACACAGCCTGACAGTATTGTTATCGAAACGTTATAACCTGTTGTGGCATTTAACTTTTGCCCCAAATTTGACGTCTAATAATCAAATAGTTTAATTATGAAAAAGCTGCTGATAGTATTGTTTTCGATTGGACTGGCTTTTGGAGCTTCTGCTCAGAAAATTGCACGTGGCGGTGGTGGTTTTCACTATAGCAGGTCTCCCCGTGTGGTAGTTGGAGTCGGTGCAGGATTTGGTTACTATTCCCCTTTCTATTCTCCATTTGGCTTTTATTCGCCATGGGGTTACCCGTATCCCTACGCCTACAACAATTACAATTCCAGACCTTCAAGACTTGATCTTGATATACAGGATATTAAGGTAGATTATTCTGACAGGATCAAATCTGTTAAAATGGATGAATCTTTGTCACGCAAAGAAAAACGTCAGAAAGTACGTGAACTGAAAACAGAACGCGACAAAGCCGTAATCCAGGCTAAAAAGGATTACTACTACAAACGTTCAAGAAGTACAAAGCCTTACAGCAACGATAACAATAGTAATAACAACAACAACGACAACAGTAACAATAATAACAATGGCAGTTCCGGAGAATAACTGCTTATACTGTTGCTGAAATTTCTGAAGTCCTGCAGTCATTGCGGGACTTTTTTATTGTAAGTGATAAGTTATGGGTTATAAGTTCTTTAACTCAGGATTGATGATTAAAAGCTGATTTCATAGCCATAACCAGGTATAAGTATCCTAACTGTCTTTTACTTATAACTTACAACCTATAACCTGCCACTCTAATATCCTTTCAACCAACTCTTCATTACTGAATCTTTCTGGGCGGGTGTAAGTGTGGTATTGGCAGGTAGTAAGGCACCTTCCCAATCGCCGTATACCGGGTTGGGCAGTACAATAAACCGGCGGCCGAACTGTGCTGCCAACTGATCAGTAACAGCCAACCGTTCCTGGTAATTCTTTTTGTACAGGGAAAAATGATCGCCCAGGTTGTCGCCCACCAGCATTACAATGTCATGTTTTGCTGCTACCTGTTGACGACGGGCTTCTTTATCGGAAGTATTTTGTTTCAGTAACAGGTGTGCATTGTCTGCATCAGGTAAATTATACAGTTGCAAATTTTTCAATGTTCCTGCACGTTCCTGTTCATCGCGGTTAGTAATATAAAAGATCTCGATGCCTTTGGAAGCTGCATATTTAAAGAATGAAGGTGCGCCAGGCACAGTATCGCAGGCTGCTTTGCCGGTCCATTCGCGCCAGGAAGCTGCTTCATAATCTTTTCCCTGCAAACCCTGATGCACAGCATACGGACTGTTGTCCAATACGGTTTCGTCAATATCTGTTACAATAGCCCTGGGTCTATCTGATGAAGGCAACTGGTCGATCTGCAAACGGGCCAGGTTGTATGCCTGGAAACACAAGGCGCGGTATTCTGCAGCGCGTTGTTGAAAAAGCGAGGTAAAAAGTTTCCCGGGCACAATCATTCCGGGTGCTGAAGCTATAGTAGTTGCTTTTTTAGGGGCAGCACAAGCGGCCAGGGCCAGCAACAAACATACAGAGATCCTTTTCATAATCAACAGTATCGATGGTTACAGCAAACATAACGGATTTTTTATCATTTCCCGGGCATTAACATATGGCTAAAAAAATACCTGCTGTTGCAGCAGGTACAATACAAAAGCGTACATAAACCAATGTACGCTCAATATTCTCTCACGAAACCAGTTGCCAAATTTTAAAATATCAACAACAGAAAGGATACGATCTAATGTTATAAAACATCGTTTTCTTTTTGCCTGTTATTTACACAATAGGGATATTCTTTGGCAAGCTTGTTTAACCTTGCTACGGTTTCTTCATCTGGCTGTGGGGGTGTTTTCAGCTTTTTGATCGTGGCGCTCTTAGCTGGCTTTTTAGCAACAATGAGGTGCGGAGTTGTCTGCGCATTCATATTGGCTACCGGTGCTTCGTTCATACATCATGGTTTTAAAAAGTGAAAGAAATAACTTATTGCTTACGCAACAAATCGTTTAAACAGACCAGCAAATCGTAGTACAGTTTTAGCCTTGTGTAATTATTCCAATGACAAGCGAAACGGTGAAGCAATCGTATGGGGCCAGAACTTCCAGGTTTGAAATCTTCCCCTCTGCGAAGTAAAAGGGGCCGGATGTGAAATAGCAACTGCCTTTTTTCTGTAGCCTAAAGGTACCAAAAAAAAGACCGAATATCACTATTAACAACCTGTAATTTTTTCAAAAAAAGCAATTACTTCAGCAGGTATTAAAATAAAAAACAGGTTAGCGACTAACCTGTTTTACTTTCTTATCGTGTAATGCTGTTGTTGCGTACCAACAACACATTTTAATAAATGGCGCGTGCCACGGTAATGCTGGGGACTGAAGCCCCATTACCATTAACCAGTCCTTTCAATACAATGGTATATGCATTGCCCTGCACCATAGATACATCAATAGCCTGGGCGATTAATGAGTCTTTCCCGCTGGCTTTTACCTGTATGGTATGGTACCCGTAAGTGTAAGGCAAAAACTGATTGAAAAAGTCGCCTGAATCTATATTATCTGCCGGCCGTCTCTCTTCCTGCTGTAATGATCCGTCAATATACAGATCAACCTTGCCCAGGTTGGGTACCATGTGGAAAAACCTGTAATACGCTTTATCCAGTGTTATATTGGAAAGATTATCCTTTATACGCACCGCTTTTCCTTCTCCTGCCTGGTTATTATACAATAAAAGGGTATAAACACCCGCAGAATCATAATTGAGTGAAGGGATCTCAGCCACCAGGCTATCACCACCCGCCTTTTTAAAGGCCACACCAAAATTCCCTGCTGCAATGGCAGAGTAAGAAGTAGAAATGGCGCCTGGCTGTATGGGGTCAGACACCTTTGCACCGTCAAAATAGATCTCTACTGCAGGAGCCCGTGGCGCCACATGCATCAGGTATACATAAGATACCGGCGATTGCGGCCCTGTATCTACAGCTTTCATACAACCCACACCTGTTACACACGCAACAGCACCCAATGCCAGAAAACTTTTAAGCCTCATTGTCATCGTCTTTTTTGTATTGAAGTTCAAATTTATACAAGTTTAATGCCTCTAACAGGTTAGATGGATTTATTAATTCCTGTTTAATTCCAACATCATGACAATGAACGAAAAGGTATCGTTGCACTTCCTTTTACAGAAGTTTAGTGACGCACCCGCAGCTTTTTACATATTAAAGTTTTACTATACGCTTCACCACAGAAGTGCCGTCCTGGTAAACCAGTTTCAACCAGTAATTTCCTACGGGCAACCCTTCGGGCAATTGCAGCACCATACCGGCATCGTTACCGGGCGTTGTTTTGGTTGTATATACCTTATTACCTGTTGCGTCCATCATGAACATTGAAACCGGCCTGTAGCCAATTTGCCATGATATACGCACGGTATGTTGGAAAGGGTTGGGGGTTATAACCACAGCATTTTTTGTTACCGGTTGCTGTACCTTCACAATATTGCTGGTATATACAGCACCTGTTGCCTGGTTGATACCACGTATACGGTAGTAAATGGTTTCTGCAACCGGCAAATCGGTACAGGTATAATTGCTGACAGCGGGTTGCAATTGTTTTTCACAAACTGTGCTGAAATGCGTTCCATTTGCAGACCGCTCTGCTATAAAATGTACATCAGGATCCTGTGTTGCCACATTCCATTGCAGCAGGTTTCCTGTTGGGTTGGACTGTACACCAAATGATACAAAACGGAATGGTAACAGGGTAATATCTGCACAGGAATTACAATTGGTAAACAACTGTGCTGTTCCCCATGCATTTGGTTTACAGCCAAACGGTGTGCAACTGGCATCGGAACTATGTCCTGCACCCAGGCATATATTTAAACCGGGTGATGCCGTGAGTGTATCATAAAACTGCGAGAACTGGCGTACCTGTACACAGGCTGCACCAGATGGCACTACATAGCTTTTCTTTATTTTATTTATTAATACCGTCATGTTGGTGGCGCTGCCGTTTCCCAGGCACACACTACCAGCTATACTACCATTGTCGGTAATGATTCCATGAAACTCTGATACTCCTTTATTAACAAAAAAGGAATAGGGATTATTGATCACAAAATACTGGCTTGCCAGGCTGAAGAATGCAGAGGGTGTGGCATTGACCACAATATTGGGCCTGGCAGCACTGGCATAAGTGCCATTTAAGGTAAGGTTGCAGGTGATCTGCATCGTACCATAATTATAGACAGCGGTGTTGCCTTCAAAGATCAGCGAACCACTCATTCCGCCACGGATCAGCAGTTTTGCGCCGGGGCGCACCACAATGGTTCCCGAATCCATGCGCAGCCGATCGATAGTAAGATCACCGCACACGATCAGCTTTCCTCCCTGTATGGTCAATTGATTAAAAACTGCCGGAGCCGCGTAGTACCATCGTTTGATACCAGCAGATAAAACGCTGTAGTCTGTCAATGCCGGCTCTGTACCTGTACAGGCATCTGCCGGCGGGGCAGTAATACATTGGCTGTACAGATGGTGCGGGCCAAAAATGAGCGCGCACAATAGTAATACAACTGAATACCTTAACATGATTCAGGGGTTGGTTTAACAGGATGATGGAATAAGATTCAGCAGATGGTTTCTGCGAAGATGCTGTGCGCATGTGTGCTGACTCTGTATACCCTGATATACCAACACAGCATCTTCTGCAAAAAACCATGTACTAAGTGAATCAGGTTATTGATTACGCAACTAATGTAGCAGCAAATTCCGCTACGTTCAAGCGAACATGCATGAACTGCATGAATAACAGCGCGAGCTGAAAAATAGGTGGTTAAAGCTTATAACAGATGGTGATAAACAGCATTATACTGTAGTGGATTGCAAATACAGGATCACTCGCCCAGCCATTCTTTAAAATCATTTACTTTTTCACGGCTTACGATCACATCTTTTTCCATCAATGGATTCAGAAATAATTTCAGGCGATTGCCAAAATACGGATGGATCTGCTCCACACTTTTAAAGGCAATGACATGCGAGCGGTTAATACGGAAAAAATCAACAGGATCCAGCATAGTATCCAGTTCTTCCAATGTATACTCCACCAGGTATTTCTGGTTATCGTAGGTTTTAAAGAAAATAAAACGTCCCTCGGAAAAAAAGTAAGCGATGGATTGCGTTTCAACAGAAGTGAATTTCTGCCCCTGCTTTACCAGGAAACGGGTTCTGTAAACGGGTGCCACAACAGGATGTACACCAGGCATAAGGAAAGTAACATCATTGCTTTCCGTTTTTTCAAAAAACGCCGGTGGCAGTAAATGCTCCAGGTGCGTAATGCGGAAAGCATGAAAGGTAAAGAGGTTCGTTTCATCGCGCACAATCACAATGGCATTGATATCAGACGGAGTGATCTGTACGATCCGTTTAAGACGTACTACCTCTTTGCGGATCAGTACAATATCAGGCATCCCATGTTGCTGCAGCCAGTCGGCAGATGCAAAAATTTCCGGGCTTACTACTACGATACGGATGGAGTTGTCAATACTTTGCAGAGCTTTTTCCAGCTTTATAGCAATCCTTTGCTCCTCCTCTACTACTAATACCTTCATGTTATCAGACGCTTTTACCTTTTACTTACAAATACACTGCTGATGGCAGTGGGCAAATGTAGGCAAGCCCCGAACTGTCACAAGCCCAAACGTCATAAACAGCAATTCAGGGGCAATAGAATGAAAGATTCTTTACATGAAGCGTATTAAAAAGAGGGAATATGTGTGAATGTGGGATGTGGTTTTAAATAAAAGACTTACAGGTTGCAGGTTGTAGGTGAATGCAGTAACCTGCGGAGCATTGCACAGCAGGCATTGGTCATCAGGCCAATAATAAATAGCAACAACAAACCTATAATTTATTACTTACTACTTTACTAGCCACCAAAATTGCGGCGTATGCTGTTGCTGAGATTAGCACCATTCCACGAACCCGGAACAATGATACGGCGGATGGTATACAGCGGATCCTGCTGATCGCGTTTGGCATACAACTGGAATGCTGCGATCATACCACGTTGTTTTAACTGGGGAATGGCTTCAGGATTCCACAAACCAAAAGGATAAGCAAAATAACGGATGGGTTTGCCGGTAATGGCTTCCAGTTGTTTGGTAGGTTTTTCGATCTGGGTTATCCAATCCTGTCCCTGGTATTGTTTCACATTATGGTGGTCCCATGTGTGTGAGCCGATGGTATTACCGGCATCGGATAATTCCTTTACCTGCTCTTTGCTCATGTAATTGGGACGTCCCAGGGAAACGGTCATAATAAAATAGGTAGCCTTGAATCCGTATTTTTTCAACTCCGGCGCTGCGGTTGTATACTGATCCAGATCTGTATCATCAAAAGTGATTAATACAGGTTTAGAAGGCAATGCTGCCCCGGTAGTAAGATAGGCATATAACTGGTCGGGAGTAATAGTATGATAACCGCTGTCGGCCAGCATTTTGATCTGGCTGCGGAAGTTGGCAACAGGAACGATATAATCCCTGGAAGTTTTGGAATCCGTGGCTTTCCAGTCGCGGATATGATGATAACACAGAATGGGAACCTCTTTACGCGCCAGGATGGTAGCAGCATCGGCAGGTTTAACGGGATCTGTACCACCGTTTGCAGCAACAGCACTTGCAACAGGTATTACCGGTGTTGAAGAGGCAGCTTTTGCATCAGTTGGTAATTCACAACTGGTCAGCAGATAACTAAAAGATACGGTCATCACTACGGCAAGCTGCCGGGCTAAAGGGGTAAAGTAGGTTTTCATAACGTGCGCAAAGGTAATAGAACAACAATAAAAAACTTATCTGTAAACGTACATAATAACATTTTGTTGTGCCTCGGTTACCGGTATCCACCGGTAGTTTTTCCACAACTGTAAGCTGTCCGTATCGGCACGGAAAGCCCTTACTGCTTAGATACTTGTTCCGGTAAAAAGTAAAAAGTTAAATCGGGAATCCCACCCTCCCCTCACTTATTGATATCAGATTTCTGACTTCGTGCCACAGGCCGTAATTTTGTTCTTCCGGAACATGCTGGTAAAAGACTACTATACAACGCTGGGCATTCCACCTTCGGCCACACAACAGGAGATCAAAAAAGCCTTCCGTAAACTTGCGCTGCAATACCATCCTGATAAGAACAACGGCAATTACCAGTCTACGGCACGGTTCACTGAAATACAGGAGGCTTACGAAATACTTTCCGATGTAAAGCGCCGCGAGGAATACCATTACCAACGCTGGTATATCCGCAGTGCAGGTCAATCATTTGTGCAAAGGTCATTAACACCGGTTGAAATATTGGCAGAAAGCCGCCTGATCAAAGATTACATTGATTCCATCAGTATATTCCGGGTGAACTACGACCTGATCAGCGGGCATATCCGCCAACTGCTTACCGATACTACCATTGGCATATTGCAGCAACAGGCCGATACTACGCTGAAGCGCTCTGTGATCCGTAACCTGTTGCACGCCACCACTCCCCTGCCGCTGCGTTACCAGTTGCCGCTGAACGAACTTTTTCTGCGCATTGACGCTAACGATAAAGAAATAAAAGAATCCATTGCCACAGCATTGCAGCGCAAAAAGCAACGCGAGCAATGGGACAGGTACAAATGGATTGTAGTAGTGGTGCTCACTGCTTTTATCTGCTGGCTGATGTATGCTATAGCAAAGTAGTCATCATGCCGCAGCACGTTGCTCAATTGTCTGAACAATAAAAACATTTACCATGAATAACTGGCAGAAATTCACCAAACGCATTCCTGTAAAGGCTTCTGTACAGGCAGTATACGACGCCTGGACCTCACAAAACGCACTGGAATCATGGTTTTTACGGTTTGCAGGTTTTACTGATAGCCGCGGTAATGAACGTCAGCGCAACGAACCCGTGCAGGCAGGTGATTCCTTTTTGTGGCTATGGCACGGGTACGACGACAATGCCCGTGAAGAAAGACAGGTCATTACAGCCAATGGCAAAGATAGTTTCCGGTTTATGTTCAGCGGCAATTGCATGGTTACAGTACTGGTAAAAGAAGAAGAGCAGGAAACTATTTGCGAGCTGACGCAGGAGATCAGCCTGGAAGATGATACGCAACGGATGAGCATTTACCTGGACTGTAGCGCCGGCTGGACCTTTTACCTGGCCAACCTGAAGTCCATCCTGGAAGGTGGTATTGACCTCCGCAACAGGAATCTCCGCATTACCAATGTTATCAACTCCTGACCCGCTTCACTTCAGCAATATTAACTACGGATTCATACAGCGTTTACAACAGTTCGTGCTTATTCAGTTAGCGGCAATTACTTCCCGCAGCTACATTTGCCCCGTTATATAAAAAAATAACCACCTGCAGCGTGCTACATATCACCGTGGGATGGGCCTTATTCTTTACTGAACTATAAACACTGTATATTATGCAAACAAAATGGATACTGGGCGCCACTATATGTGGCCTGGTAATAACCGCTGCCTGTTTACAAACTGGATGTACAAGCGCAGAAAGTAAGCCTGAACCCGTTGCACAGAAAAAAGAACTGTCACAGGGTGAACTGATCAGCCGTGGCAAATACCTGGTAACAGTAGGTGGTTGTAATGACTGCCACTCTCCCAAAAACCTTACACCGCAGGGCCCTGTTATTGACTCTGCACACCTGTTATCGGGTCACCCCGGACAAATGCAGTTACCGCCTTTTGATGCTACTACCCTGAAACCCGGTTACTGGATTTCATTCGGAGCTGATGGTACAACCTTTGCGGGTCCGTGGGGTATTACTTATTCAGCTAATCTTACTCCCGACTCTGCAACCGGTATCGGCGCCTGGACAGAAGAAAACTTTGTAAACGCAATGCGCACCGGTAAACACCTGGGGCAGGATGGCGGCCGTCCTATTCTTCCTCCAATGCCCTGGCAGGGAATTGGTAAAATGGAAGACGAAGACCTGAAAGCTTTATTTACGTATCTGAAAGCGTTGCCGCCGGTTCAGAACCGTGTGCCTGCTCCTGCTACCCCGGATGAAGCTATGAAACTGGCTAAAAAATAAATAGCACAATCTCAGCATATAGCAAAACTCATACAGTAATCGACTCATCTTATCCGCCGCTGCAACCTGGTTGCAGCGTTTTTTTTATTGCGCCTGTGTGACAGCTTTATTAACTTCATAGCATGATAAAATACCTGCTGACGGCTGTTTTGCTGTATGGACCCCTGCAGCACCAGGCACAAACTACTGCCACCAGCCAGCCCAACACTCCTGTTGCCATTACCCATACCGGTATTGTAAACGTGATCACCGGCAAAATAGACCCTGATCAAACCATTCTGATAGACAGTAACCGCATTACCGCAACCGGTCCTTTTAAAAAAGTAAAGATCCCGGCCAACGCTACCATAATAGATGCTACGGGGAAATATGCCATGCCCGGCATGACAGATGCACACATACATTTTTTCCAGAGCGGCGGATTGTATACACGCCCCGACGCAGTGAACCTGAACAGTGTTTACCCTTATGAAAAAGATCAGCAGTGGATCAAAGACCACCTGGACCAGTTGATGGCACGCTATCTTGCCTGCGGCATCACCACAGTGATTGATGTAGGCGGCCCCATGTCTAATTTTGCCATCCGCGATAAAGTGAACAGTTCGGCAATGGCGCCTACAGCTTTTGTAACAGGCCCGCTGATCTCCACTTACCTGCCCATGAACCTGGACAAAAAAGATCCTCCGATCGTAAAAGTGACAACACCCCAGGAAGCCCGCGACCTGGTAAAAAAACAATTGCCTTATAAACCGGATTTTATTAAAATATGGTATATCGTACTGCCCGGACAACCGGCCAGCAGCACACTTCCCATTGTACAGGCTACTATCGATGAAAGTCATAGCAATGGCCTGAAAGTGGCTGTACACGCTACAGAATTTGAAACCGCCCGGCTGGCCGTAGAAGCAGGTGCAGACATACTGGTACACAGCGTGGAAGACAAACAGCTAACGCCCGAAATGTTGCAATTGCTGAAAAGCAAAGCCATTACCTATATCCCCACGCTGGTAGTGGCGCAGAACTATAACCGCACTTTTACACAGCAGTTCGATTTCAGCGCGCATGATTTTACTTACTCAGATCCCTTTATGCTGGGTAGCCTGACAGATCTCCAGCATCTCAGCAAGCCACCTTTTGATTATAAAAAAATGCGCGAGCGGTTCATAATACCTGCCAAAGAAGATACTACGATGGCTATCAATCTTAAACTGGCACAACAGGCAGGCATCCGCATTGTATCAGGTACCGATGCCGGTAATATCGGCACCCAGCATGCCGCCTCTTTTCACGATGAATTACTGGCCATGCAGCAAGCCGGACTTTCCAACTGGGAAATTATACTGTCAGCCACTATCAATGCCGCAAAAGGCTTTGGCAAGGATAAGGACTACGGCAGCATTGAAAAGGGTAAAATAGCCGACCTGTTGCTGCTGGAAAAAGATCCTACACAGGACATTAATATTCCTGCCAATCTCAACACCGTTATCCATCGCGGCGTACCCATAAAGCCAGCTCAGTTATTACCCGTAACACCGGAAATACTGGCCCAGCAACAACTGAATGCCTATAACAACAGGAACCTGGAAGCTTTTCTGGCTCCCTACAGCGATTCCGTGCAGTTATACGATCTGAACTCCGGCAAACTGCTGATGAATGGTAAGGAAAACATGCGCAAGCAGTATGGCACTGTATTTACCAACATCAAAAACCTCCATTGCCAGTTGGTGAACCGCATTGTACAGGGCAATACCGTAATTGATCATGAACGTGTAACCGGCTTTGACAATAAACCGGTCGAAGCCATCGCCATCTACAAAATTGAGAATGGAAAGATTGTGAAGGTGTATTTCAGTGAGTAAAGCTGGTTATAAGTGCCAGGTAGTAAGTTATAGGTTTGAAATACAGGAAATGACTCCTTACTTATAACTTACAACTTATTACCTACAACATTATACGGCAAACTCTACGGCCAGCGTACATCCTTCGCCCGGCGCAGAGCTGATCTGCATGTTGCCGTTAAATACTTCAATACGATTGCGGATATTACTGAAGCCAATGCCGGTTGTGTATTTACTGGTATCAAATCCAACACCATTATCGCGGATAGACAGGTACACTGCCTTGCCATTGTAAGCAATACTGATGATCACAAAATCAGCATCTGAATGTTTCAGTACATTGTTCAGTTGCTCCTGGATAATACGGTACATCATCAGTTTTTTACCTTCGGGTATCAGTTGTTCATCAAATTGCCCTGCTTCCAGTTCAATACGGATCTGTTTTACTTCCTGTATAGATGCAATGACCGTACGTATGCAATCCAGCAAACTCTGGCTTGCCAGTGCCGGCGGCTGCAACGAACGCGATAAACGACGGATCTCTTCAATGACCTGGGCAATGTAATCAGAACCCTTTACCAGCAGTTCTTCGCTCATGGCCGGATTTTTACGTGCATGCAGCAGGTATAGCTTCACTACTCCCAGCAATTGGTTGATATTATCATGCAGTTCTGCAGCAAGTTTTTTACGTTCATCTTCTTCTGCCTGTAAAATGCTTACCGCCATTTCATGCTGGTGGCGGATCTCTTTTTCTGTCAGTTGTTGCTGCAAACGCCGTTGCTCTGTAACATCCTGCATAGCACCTAGTAACCTGTAAGGGTTTCCTTCCGGTGTGCGCATAATGAATCCCCTGTCAAAGATCAGCTTATAATGCCCGTCATAACAACGGAAGCGGTATTCGTCCTGCCATACAGTGCCGCCATTTCTGATAGCATTGTCCATACATTCCACCACGCGTGCTTTATCTTCAGGATGCAGGTTGCTGGTCCACCAGGAATAATTGTCCTTCATATCGCTATCAGGATAACCGAACAGATCTTTGGCCATCTGGTTGGTATAACATTCTTTGGTAACCAGGTTAAAATCCCAGATCGCATCACGGGTAGCCATGCTCAGCAAACGGTAGCGCAGAAGCGCATCTTCCTGTTTACGATACAGGGAACGGCAAATGAGATAAACAAATACTGAAAATATAATTACCAGCAAAAGACCTTTATAATGCTGCACAGAGCTGTACAACTGAAAATTATCGCGCGTAAACCATAAAGCAATAGCATCTGAAAATAGTACCCAACAGACACCAAACAGCAGAAACACCAAAGCCAGTTTCACAGACGGAGGTAAAGGTATTCTCATAAGGTTATTACAGGCAAAATAGATAAATGATGCGGCAAAACTATTGATTCGTACATGAATAACCTGTTAATGAAAAAAAAAGTTACTGATAAGTATATACATAATTCCCGCGCTATATTAATGTTGCCAGTGCACGCGGACAGTTAAAATGCTTTTCATCATATTCCGGTGGGCGAAACACCCAACGACAAAAAATTTCCGGTTGAATGATGTTTATATAAGCACTTAAACTGTTAAAATCT
This sequence comes from Chitinophagaceae bacterium PMP191F, assembly GCA_001302245.1. Classification (GTDB taxonomy): domain Bacteria; phylum Bacteroidota; class Bacteroidia; order Chitinophagales; family Chitinophagaceae; genus PMP191F. Next base: position 152,789 of record LGYU01000013.1, on the reverse strand, counting down.
TCACTATATACTCAAAGCAAACGGTTCATTTTACGATTCACAACTGCTCACCTATCTTTGCGCCATGCATTACGTTTCAGTTGAAGGATTGGGAAAATCTTATGGCATTAAGCCTTTGTTCGATGGTATTTCGTTCCATATTGAAGAGGGTGATAAAATTGCCCTCATAGCCCGCAACGGAAGCGGCAAATCTACCCTGCTAAAAATACTGGCCGGTAAAGAAACAGCCGACAAAGGCACCGTGTGGATCAATAAAGACGTAACCGTTACCCTGTTTGAACAGGAACCGGGCTTCAAAGAAGATCTTTCCGTACTGGATAATATTTTCCAGCACAATCACCCTGTTATCAAAGCTATTAAGGAATATGAAGCTGCCAGCGAATCGGGCAATCCCGAAGAACTGGGCGCTGCCATTGTAAAAATGGACGATATGGGTGCCTGGGATTTTGACAGCAATGTAAAACAGATCCTCAGCAAACTGAATATTCATCAACTCCAACAACCTGTCAATACCCTTTCAGGCGGACAACGTAAACGTATTGCGCTGGCTAAAACACTTATTGATATCGGTTTTGGGCACAAACATGTTCTGCTGATCATGGACGAACCTACCAACCATCTTGATGTGGAAATGGTGGAATGGCTGGAATATTATCTCAATCAACAACATATTACCCTGCTGCTGGTAACCCATGATCGCTACTTCCTGGACAATGTTTCTGAAGAAATATGGGAACTGGACAACAGTACTATGTATGTTTATAAAGGCGATTATGAAAATTACCTTGAAAAGAAAGCTGCACGCATAGAAAGTGATACAGCCAGTATTGACAAGGCAAGGAACACCTACCGCAAAGAACTGGAATGGATGCGTAAGCAGCCCAAAGCCAGAACTACCAAAAGTAAAAGCAGGCAGGATAATTTCTACGCCATTGAATCCAAAGCCAAACAGAAAATAGAAGATGAGCAATTGCAACTGCAGATGAAAATGAGCAGGCTTGGCGGCAAGGTAGTGGAAATGAAAAAAGTGTATAAATCCTACGGAGAAAAAATATTATTGAAAGGCTTCGACTATACGTTCAAAAAGGGAGAACGTGCAGGCGTGGTAGGCAAGAATGGCGTGGGAAAATCAACTTTTATCAATATTCTGCAGGGATTGGAGCAACCAGACAGCGGGAAGATCAATATTGGCGAAACCATTATTTTTGGCAATTACTCACAGCAAGGTCTTTCCTGGAAAGAAGACATGCGCGTAATTGAATATGTAAAAAACATAGCAGAAAGTTTTCCGCTGGCAGGCGGAGGCTCGTTGAGTGCCGCCCAGTTTTTACAATTGTTCCTGTTTCCTCCTGAACAACAATACACTTATATCTCTAAATTAAGCGGTGGTGAAAAACGCAGGCTGCTATTGCTGTCTGTACTTTTTCGCAATCCCAACTTCCTGATACTGGACGAACCTACCAACGATCTGGATCTGCCTACACTGGCAGTATTAGAGAACTTCCTGAGCGACTTCCAGGGTTGTCTGCTTATTGTATCGCACGACCGTTATTTCATGGACAGGCTGGTAGACCACCTGTTTGTATTTGAAGGACAGGGTGAAGTGCGCGATTTTCCGGGCAACTATACCCAATACAGGATATGGCAGAAAGACGAAGAAGAAAAAGCAGAAAGTAAAAACGCTAAACCTGTTGTAGCAGAAAAACCTGTTGCAGCCGCTGTTGCCATAGAAAAAAAGCGGATGTCGTACAAGGAAAAACGTGAATTTGAACTGCTGGAAAAAGAGATCAAAAGCCTGGGCGAAGAAAAAGAAAACATTCACGCAAAACTGAACAGCAGCAATCTGCCTTTTGAAGAACTACAACAACTAACCACCCGCATTACAGAGATCACCAACGCGCTGGATGAAAAAGAGCTGCGTTGGCTGGAACTGAGTGAGATGGAAGCATAAGCGGATATCATGTTTGAAGTTTCGGGTTTTAGAAGACGTAAAGCGTGAAAGGTGCAACGTGAGGCGTCAATCGTGATTGATTGCTGCTGTATTTGCTCACCGCACTTTATATCTTCATCCGCGCTTTTTTAGAACCACAAAAACACGAAGAAAGGTGCCAGGTATTAGCATCAGCAGCGCGCGAATCCTTATTAACTTTTAAGCCTGTTGCTATTTTGCGGCTTTGCGAACGTTATTGCTTCCGGACTTTCCGACTTCCCGTATTCCGGACTTGCCTGACTTCAGACTTCATTCTCCGGACTTTTACACAGATGGCAGCTACAACCACTATAACTACCCTATTTTTGAAAGCATAAACAAAATTCTATCATGAGAAAGTTACTCCTGGCCCTGGCATTAGCACCATCAGCCACTGCGTTGGCGCAGAAGGTTGCTAATCCACAGCCATTTGCCAACACGATTACAGAAGAGGATCTGAAAAGGCATCTGTACATTGTTGCCAGTAAGGAAATGGAAGGTCGCGAAACCGCTACCGAAGGACAACGTAAAGCAGCAGCTTACATTGAAAATCAATTCAAAGCAATGGGTCTGTTGCCCGGCAACAAAGGCAGCTACCAACTGCAATATCCCGTTTACCAGGATTCACTGACAGGCGCTTCCCTGCAGGTAAATGGTCAGACATTTGAACTGAACAAAGATTTTGTGGTAAGTCTTGCCGCCAGTTATTCTGCCACTTTATTTGGCAGCGAAGTAGTTTTTGTAGGCGGAGGTATCAGCGATTCCAGTCGCAATGACTATAAAAATGTAAACGTACAGGGCAAAATTGTACTGGTATTCCCCGGCACCGCACCTGCACCACAGGCAGGCAGACAACGGATGTTCAATCCCTACTCCATCCAGGAAGCTGCACAGAAAAACGGAGCAGTAGCCGTATTAATGGTAGGCGATAATTTTCCGCGCAGGGCTGTAGCTACCAAGGGCAACCCTACTATGAATGGATTTAAGAAAACCATTTATCCTAATACATTCACCATTTCATCGCAGATAGCACAGGCTATTATGGGAGCAGATTATACAACTGCTGCTGAAGCCAGCAAAAACGGAACAGCCGTTGCCAAATCATATACAGCAGAAGTAATGCTGGATATTAAAAAAACAGTATTGCAACTGCACAGCAGCAACGTACTGGGATTACTGGAAGGAACAGATAAAAAAGATGAATACGTATTCATCACGGCACACTACGATCACCTGGGTAAAAGAGATACGGTAGTATACTATGGTGCTGATGACGATGGTTCCGGCACTGTTAGCGTAATTGAAATTGCAGAAGCATTTGTAAAGGCCAAAGCTGCCGGTAAAGGTCCCCGCAGAAGCATTGTATTCATGACAGTATCCGGTGAAGAAAAAGGATTGTGGGGTTCACAATATTACAGCGAACATCCTGTATACCCGCTGGATAAAACCACTGTTGACCTGAATATTGACATGATCGGACGTATTGACCCCAACCGTAACCATGGTGATTCTACCAATTACGTATATGTGGTAGGTGATGATAAGCTGAGCACCGATCTGAAACCTATCAGCGAAACAACCAATAAAAAGTACACCAAACTGGAACTGGATTACAAGTTCAATGATCCGAACGATAAAGAACGTATCTATTTCCGCAGCGACCACTACAACTTTGCCCGTAAAGGAGTGCCCATCATTTTCTATTTTGATGGCATCCATAAGGACTATCACAAACCCTCTGATACGCCTGATAAGATCAATTACGATATTATGGCCAAAAGAGCCAAACTGGTATTCTATACAGCGTGGGATATGGCCAATCGCAACGACATGTTGAAAAGAGATTTAACGCTCGAGATACCAACAAGATAAGTATTTGTTTATTTATACTCCGAAGAGGCTGTTTCTGCAGAGAAACAGCCTCTTTTTTTTATACAACCCGCTATCAGCATTTCTCCACAACTTCTATATGGTTTTGTCCTGTCTCAGTGTATATTTTGTATGCCTTAAAGGCATCCTTGTATAAAATGCAACGTTTACAGCAGATATTTGTCATACTTTGGCACGTCAGAATAGATTTGCCCGATAGTGATTTTTCAGATTTTTATAACAATTTAATATGCAATAATAATTTTAAAAACACGTTCCTTCGCCACCCGGATTGCCACAGCCATACCGATTATTGCAACCAGATACTTGTAATGTTTTAATAGATCATCCGACAAACAATCGCTATGTTAAACAGACATAGTGCCTATCCGCATCCGTTTACTATTTAAATACATAACAGCCATGACAAAAACCACATTATTCAATGTTTAACCAACAGAACTATCTGTATGCAACCAGGTAAATATAAGTTGCAAGTATCATCTATTCCCGATTCAATACAACACGTAAATAATCATGATCATTTATCAACGAACAAAACAGGCTTTTGTACGCATTGGTAAGCCATTGTTATTGCTCTGCAGCTTAACATGGTTTGCATTTGCAACTGCTCAGGCACAGGAAAAACATGTAATCAGTGGTAATATCACTGCACAAAAAACCGGTGAAAGCCTTATAGGTGCCACTATTAAAGTATCAAACCAGCGCACAGGAACCACCAGTAACGAGTATGGCTTTTTCTCACTTACATTGCCCAAAGGCAACTATGTACTGGAGATAAGCGCGGTAGGTCTTGCCCGTAAAACATTGGAAGTAATCCTGGATAAAGACGTAAAACTGAACATTGCATTGGAACAGGAAAGCACCAGCCTGGAAGAAGTAACAGTAACAGCTGCTGCCCGCGGTCGCAGTCTCAGCAGTCCGCAGATGGGTCTTGAAAAACTCACCATCCAGGAAACAAAAAATATTCCCATGCTGCTGGGTGAAAGAGATGTATTGAAAACCATCCAGTTGCTGCCAGGTATCAAATCGGCCGGTGAAGGCAACAGCGGTTTCTTTGTACGCGGTGGTGCAGCAGACCAGAACCTGATATTGCTGGATGAAGCACCGGTATACAACGCCTCTCACCTGCTTGGCTTTTTTTCTACCTTCAACTCTGATGCTATTAAAGACATTGCCGTATACAAAGGCGGTATGCCTGCACAATATGGTGGCCGTCTTTCTTCCGTACTGGATATTAAAATGAACGATGGTAACAACCAGGATTATAGTGTAAGCGGTGGCGTTGGACTTATTTCTGCCAAACTAAACGTAGAGGGTCCTATACAGAAAGACGTTTCCTCGTTCATTGTTTCCGGCAGAAGAACCTATGCAGATATGTTCTTAAAACTGTCTCATGATACAGCCGTAAAAAACAGCCGCTTATATTTCTATGACCTGAATGCTAAAATGAACTACAAACTGGGTAAAAAAGACCGGTTGTATGTTTCAGGTTATTTTGGCCGCGACTATATGAAGTACCAGAACAGGTTTGGCATCAACTGGGGTAACGGTACAGGCACACTGCGCTGGAACCACGTGTTCAATAGCAAACTATTCTCCAACACCTCACTGATCTTCAGTAACTATGACTATAAGATCTTTGTAAACATAGGCGCCAATAACTTCAATATCTTTTCGCAGATACGCGACTGGAACCTGAAACAGGAGTTTCAATGGTATCTCAATTCCCGTAACACCATCCGTATGGGCGTTAACTCTATTTACCATACCATACGTCCCGGCGAGATCACCAGTTCTGAATCGTCCAGCATCAACGACCAGTTTCTGCAAAGAAGATATTCATGGGAAAATTCAGCATGGGTAAGCAACAACTGGAAAGCTACTGACGATCTGAATTTCTCCTACGGTCTGCGTGCTACAGCATTCAGTGTACTGGGCGGAGGAGATTTCTACAATATCAATGCTGATGGTAAGATCATTGATACCATGCATTACAAATCCGGTGATTTTGTAAAAACATATTTCAACCTGGAACCACGTCTGGCTGCCAGTTACCAGCTAAACAACAGTGCATCGATCAAAGCATCATACGTGCGTAATGTGCAGAACCTGCACCTGATCTCCAATTCAACCACCAGCACGCCTACAGATAAATGGGTAGCCAGCACCAATATCATCAAACCCGAAATATCTGACCAGGTTGCTATCGGTTATTACAAAAACCTTGCAAATAACCAGTACGAGCTTACAGTAGAAGCCTACTATAAAACCATGCAGAACCAGATCGATTATCGTGATGGTGCCAATGTGTATGGTAATGATGCCATTGAAACACAACTGTTGTACGGTAAAGGTCGTGCATACGGTATTGAATGGTTGTTCAAAAAGAAAGCAGGCAGGTTTACCGGTTGGGTAAGTTATACACTGTCAAAAACAGAAAGAAAGATAGACGGTATCAACAACAATAACTGGTATAATGCAAGGCAAGACCGTACACACGATGTTGCTATTGTGGCCATGTATAAGCTGAATAAAAAATGGACATTATCTGCTAACTGGATATTCTACACAGGTGATGCGGTGACTTTCCCCAGCGGAAAATATCGTGTAGACGACCAGGTAGTGTTCTACTATACAGAACGTAACGGTTATCGTATGCCCAACTATCACAGGCTTGACCTGGGTGCCACCCTGCTGCTGAAACAGAAGAAGAAGTTTTCATCAGAACTGGCCTTCAGCCTTTTCAATGCATACGGACGTGAAAATGCATACACCATTACTTTCCGTGAAGCGAAGAACGATCCATCACGTACAGAGGCTGTTCGTGTAGCATTGTTCAAAATGATCCCTTCTGTTTCTTACAACTTTAAATTCTAGTGCGAATGAAAAATATATCATTATTAGCAGCAATACTAGCCATATTCACACTCACCTCATGTGAGAAGGTGATCTCAGTGAACCTGAACAATACCGACAAACAATACGTGATTGAAGGCACGCTTAACAACCAGGCTGGTTCCGCCAAAGTATTGATCAGCCAGACAAAGGACTTTAGCGAGAACAATGACTTTCCCGGTATCAGTGGTGCACAGGTAACCATTACAGACCAGAACAACAATGTTACCACACTTACAGAAAGCTCTTCCGGCACCTACATTTCAGCTTCATTGCAGGGTGTTCCCGGATCCAGCTATACATTGAAAGTGGTGATCAATGGTAAAACCTACACTTCAACCAGTGTAATGCCGCAACCCGTTCCACTGGATAGTGTTTATATTACTGAAGAAGCGCTTTTTGGAGATACAAGGAAAGTGGTTAACGTAAAGTATAAAGACCCTGCCGGAAAAGGCAATAACTATCGTTTTATACAATACGTAAACGGTGCAAAAGAAAAAACCATTTTTGTACGCAATGATGAACTGAGCGATGGAAGGTCAATAGATATTCCGCTGTGGGTGCGTAACAACGACGATGATAAAGACAAAAAGAAGATCAAAAGCGGCGATGTGGTTTCAGTGGAAATGCTGTGTATAGATGACAATGTGTACAAATACTGGTTCAGTCTAGACCAGAGTGCTACCGGCGACAGCAATGTAACACCTGCCAACCCTGTAAGCAATATCAGCGGAGGTGTGCTGGGATATTTCAGTGCCCAGACCTACCAGAAAAAAACCGTTACAGTTCCGTAAGAAATCATGTGCAGATAGCAAATGTGCGAATGTAAGCGCCGCAGCGTCTTAGATTCGCACATTTTTATTTTACCATTGTTTCTTAGGATGTAAAATCCTTGATAATGGTTTCATCTATTTCGTGATCTTATAACACCACCTGAACAATTTTCCCTGGAAATCGAATGGCGTGGTGGCTTTGGTAATATCCCGGATGTCAGAAGCTTCAATTTTATCCTGTTCCAGTATAAACCGGCGGTAATTGGTACTGAAATAAATAATGCCGCCGGGTACTACCGCCTTCAGCGTTTTGTTCAGTAACTCAGCATGATCGCGTTGTATGTCCAGGAAATCCTTCATGCGTTTACTGTTACTGAATGTAGGCGGATCCATAATTACCAGGTCAAATGAGCCGGGCTGTAGTGTATCGAGGTATTGTTTTACGTCTGCATGTATTACATAATGTTGTTGTGGGCCAACGGGCAGATCGTTCAGCTTCATATTATCTTCGGCCCACTGCAGGTAGGTTTTGGAAAGATCCACAGATGTTACAGAAGCGGCACCGCCTGCTGCGGCATATACAGAAAATGAACCGGTATAACAGAACAGGTTCAGCACTCTTTTACCCAGCACCTGTTCGCGCACCATACCCCGCGTAATACGATGATCCAGGAACAGACCGGTGTCCAGGTAATCAGAAAGATTTACCTTAAAAGAAAGTCCGCTTTCATGCACCGTAAAGAACTCAGCTTCTTCTGCCACACGCTGATATTGCCCTAAACGTCCGGGTTTACGCTGCCGTTGTTTGATATAGATATTATCAACCGGCACTTCCAGTATTTCAGTAATGGTATTGATGCACTCTTCCAACCACTGTTCATGCTGCTCATCTTCCATGCCATGATGCCGTTTGTATTCGGCCAAGTACAGTTTGTCTTCATAGATCTCAATACAAAGCGGAAATTCCGGCAGATCATGATCATATACCCGGTAACAGGTAATGCCCTGTTTACGAGCCAGCTTGCTGACATGCCGGTATACTTTGGTCAACCGGTTGCGGAACATCTCAAATTTCTCTGGAACCATAGCGCCAAAAGTACGGAATAGCAGGATGGCAGTAAAACAGTTCAATACTGAAAATCTGATAAGAAAGCTATCCTTCCATTTTGTACAACCTGTAAAAACCGGCGCTACACAACAAACAAACGGCAGTAATACCCCACCACAATGCAGAAAAACCGGCATACTGTGCTACCTGCGCTGCCAGTAATGGTCCTAAGGTTTGTGCTGCCGACCATGCAATGGTGTACAGAGCAGCATATTGTCCCCGGTTATGAGTAGCAGTACGTGATACCCAGAAAGTATTCATAAATGGCATGGACAGAATTTCACCCATGGTCATTATCACGATCATTAGCAATGCCAGTAATGGTGTGATGGGAAAAATATTGAGCAGCAGATAGGAAATACCACATAAAAAGATGCCTCGTAAAATGTAATAGACTGGTTTTCTTTTTTTCTCCAGTTTAAATACCAGTACCATTTCAATGACAGCAATCATCAACCCGTTTACTGCTCCCAGCAAACCGATAAAACGTTCAGAAAAGTGTATTTGGTTACGGTAAAAAGCTGTCAGGTTGGTAAACAACTGGAAAAAGCAACAGGCAAATACAGTGGTCAGTATAATAAACCATATATACATTTTATCACGGTAGGCCGATTGTGCAGGATCGACTGTTGCCGGTTTTGCCATCCCATGTTTTGCAGGATTTTTGGAAGGATGCAACACATACCACATCAGAATGGCAGCAAAAATATTGGTAATGCCATCTACCCAGAATAATAAATGATAATTAATGGAAGCCAGTATTCCCCCAATGGCATTACCAACGGCCCAACCCAGGTTAATGGAAAGCCGGTGCATGGCATACGAACGCGTGCGGTTCTCTTCTTTGCTATAGGCTACAATTGCAGTAGCGTTGGCCGGCCTGAATGCTTCGTTGACAAAACTCAGCAAAAATGTAAAGATGCAGATCAGCGGAAAGGCCTGCATCTGCCCCAGTATCATAAACAGTACTCCACCACCTGCCAGTGTCATTAACTGAACAGGATAAAAACCAATACTGTCGGTAAGCTTACCACCCAGGTAAGCACCTGCTACAGCACCTAAACCAAACAATGCCATTACAATACCTGCTTTGCCAATACTGTAGCCCATGGACGGACTGGTAAGATAAATGGTCATAAAGGGCAATACCATGGTACCGCTTCTGTTAATGAGCATTACAAACGACAGCCACCATGTAGAAGGCGTAAGACCGCTATACGCATTTTTGTAAAGCGTCAGTGTTCTGTTGATCATAAGGGAATCTACTTTCAGTGGGGAGAACGTAAAGATAAAAGAAGTACTGAAGGCATTAAAAAATAAAACAATATGCACAAGAAAAGAAAAAGGTCCGTTATGCAACAGCACAACAGACCTTTTAATAATATCAGTTCAGTAACAGTGTAATAATTAGCTGCCGAACACCTTTTTCAATACATCGGTAACACGTGCAGCAGGATCTTTGCGGATCTTCTGCTCTTCCTGTGCTACCTGGAAGAACAAACCACTGAGCGCCCTGTCAGTTACATATGCAGTCAGGTCAGGATTGATTTTTTTAAAAGTAGTTGGTAGTTTGTTATAGGTATCAAACAATGTTTTCCAGTATTTGGTAGCATCTGTTTTCTGTAATGCGCCTTCAATGGTGGGGCGAAATGCCTCAGTAAGCGGACTCAGTGTTTTTCCTTTCAGATAACTGGTAGCAGCAGTATCACTGCCTTTCAGAATACCCAGGGCATCACTAAAGCTCATATTTTTTACAGCATCCACAAAAATGGGTGCAGCAGATTTTGAAGCATCTTCAGCAGCCCTGTTCATTGATAAAATAGCATCATCTACCAGTTTACCCATACCTGCGCTGCGCAATGCAGATTCCACTTTCTTGGCTTCTTCCGGCATCAGTACCTTGATCATGGCATTGCCAAAAAAGCCATCAACAGCAGACAGTTTAGAGGCACTGTTCTGCGCACCTACACTCAATGCTTCTTTTAAACCGGCAACAATATCATCATTACTCAGTGAACCACTTTTGCCTTTATCCAGCAAACCACCGGCTTTTTTTAATAAAGAACTCTGACCAAAACCTGCTACTGCAGTGAATAAAAATAAGGGTAATAATAATTTCTTCATAGTGCACTGAAATTTTATCATTTAGACGGTAAAATAACGTTGTAATAACGCCGGATATTATAAAAAGTTGTTAATACTCACTTATTTAACCATTCAAAACCTTCTGCCCGTGGCATGTTATTGAACACATGTAACACATTTTCAGGAGGTACGGCCAGTTTACGCTTTTCCAGGTTGATCCATGCACCATCTACCGTAATAACCGCCGCCACAATATTTTCATTTTTATAAATATGATGCTGAATGCTCCAGCGTGATTGATCTGTTTTGGCACGCAGCAATTTCAGGTCAATAGAAAGTACATCTCCCAGCCTGATCTCTTTACGGAATACACATTCTTCCCTGAACAATATGGGGCCAAACTGGTGTTCTGCCATATAAGCCGATGTTAATCCCTGCTCTTCAAGAAAAGAAATACGGCAAAAGGCTCCGTAATCATAGTATACGGAATGACGCAGGTGAACGTTGGGATCAAGGTCAGACCAGCGTATTTCAAGAGGTTTTATATAAGATGTCATTGAAATAAATTTCCGGCAAAAGTAGAACGATATCCTTTATTATTATTAATTTTCATGTAGCAAGCGTTCTGCATCATTTATGCGCACACTGACTGCCGTTATATGTTTTGTTGCTTTTTTTGTTCTGCAATATGGCAGAATAGTAAGCTATTGGCATTGCCGCATAGTAAATACCACCAGCAGTACTGCGTCCTGCGATTGCGAAAAGAACTATGTTTCCACCAGTGCACACAGCAACAGCCATGATGCGGCCGTGCATTTTTCCAAAGAAAAAACTGAAGAAACCTATTGCGCTTCAGCTACCGCTGCCTGCACTCCACCGGTTGCAGTGATGACCGTTGCTCATTATCCCTCTTATACCTGTTTTATACCCGCAGCGCCCGTTGCAGCTATCTTTCATCCGCCCTGCGCATAATCTTTTCCCCATTATTTGACGTATCGGCATTGTATGCCATGCATGATTGCACCTGGTGTAATGGAATGCCTGTATACATTACCTGTACACTTGTTGTACATAGCACATACCGTTTTATGATCGTGTATTGAACCTATGTTGTTCAACACAGATAGTACAATATGAAACTACCATGTTGTATAAATCTATCGTGTTGCAATAGCTCAATATAAATGATCTGTCTGTTCAATCATTCCATGTAGCTGTACAGCACAGCTATGGCATGTATACCTGCATGCATATAGCTGACAGCGCATATGGTTATTTACTCATTATTATATACTGACAAACATGAAATCAATTTATATCGCCGCTACTATATTTTTCTCTATACTGTTCACTCTATGCAGCACACATGCAGTAGCGCAAAACAATGCATTATACAACCAGACCGTTACCAATGGGCAAGGCAATGTTATTTTACTGGGTAAAAGCACACGCGAACGTTTGCAGCAGGCACCATTTGACAGTTGGTTTGATAAAAACTATGCTGATTATACCGTTGACACTGTAGCGGCACAACGACTGAAACCTTTACTGCAACATAAACGCTTTGTCATTTTTATGGGCACCTGGTGTGGTGATAGCCGCAGGGAAGTACCACGCATTTACAAACTGCTGGATTATTGCGGCATACCAGCATCACAGATAGAACTGATCAACCTGAACAATGCCGATACTGCCTATAAGCAAAGCCCGGGTCATGAAGAAAAAGGACTGAATATTTTCCGTGTACCCGACCTGTTGGTATATGATGGTAAACATGAAATAGGACGGGTTATTGAATCACCGGTTGCTTCCTGGGAAAAAGATTTACTGGCCATTGCAGGAAAAGAAAGCTACCAGCCACATTACGCGGGCACAGCTACATTGGGAAAACTGTACAGTACCACACCACTTGAAAAGCTTGCAAAAGACACACAAGCCATTGCAGCAACGCTAAAACCGTTGGTAATTGCCCGTGGTGAATTACACTCGTATGGCAACCTGCTGATGCAATCAAAAGATACGGCCCACGCCATGCTTACCTACTGCATCAATACCCAGCTATACCCAGGTGACCCCGTGGCATGGACCACGCTGGCAACAGCCTGTTTTAAAACGGGCGATAAACGGGGTGCGGCAAACTGCTGTCGTGTAGCACTGGGTTTGCAACCCGACAACAAAGAAGCGGCGGCCCTGCTACAGCAACTGGACGGGCTATAATGCCCTAAAGTCAATACATTCCTTTATTTTTGCGGCCATAAAATTTTCTGAATGAAAAAAATAGTTCTGATCGCCATCTGTGGCTTCCTGAGTGCAGGAGTAATGGCCCAGGCCAAAAAACCGGCCACCGCAGCTAAACCTGCCGCGTCTAAATCTGCAGCTGCAAAACCGGCTGTGAATGCACCTGTTATGAAGAATCAACTGGATTCTTTCAGCTATGCCGTAGGACTCAGCCTGGCCAACTTTTACAAATCACAGGGCGTAACGAATGTTAATAACCAATTGATAATAAAAGCATTGAACGACGTTCAAAAAGGCAAACCCGCACTGGACGAAATGCAGGCCAATAATGCGGTAATGGCTTATATGCAGGCTATCCGCAGCGAAAAAGCAGCTGGCAACAAAAAAGCCGGTGAAGCATTCCTGGCAGAGAACAAGAAAAAACCCGACGTGGTAACCTTACCCAGCGGTTTGCAGTATACTATACTGAAAGAAGGAACTGGTCCTAAACCTACTGCTGATGATGAGGTTAAAGTACACTACGAAGGTAAACTGCTGGATGGTTATGTTTTCGATAGCTCCATTAAACGTGGCGAACCTATTGTACTGGGTTTAAAAAATGTGATCCGCGGCTGGACAGAAGCATTACAACTGATGCCTACCGGTAGCAAATGGCGTTTGTTTATTCCTTCAGATCTGGCCTATGGCGATAACCAGGCTGGCGAAGATATCAAACCGGGTTCTACCCTGGTATTTGATGTTGAACTGATCGAAATTGTGAAGAAATAAGTACAAAGAAAGAAGTACGAAATACAAATCCCGGAGATGATCATCTCCGGGATTTTTTATTTGAAAAACCCGTGGCCGATAGCTCACTTACCACTGATTCAACAATATTGCTCAAACTAATTCAGATTCACCACCCTGTCTTTTGGATATTTAGCACTGTAACTGATACGGTACTTTTTGCTTTCACCCGCTGCCAGTTCTGTTTTCCACGTAAGGATACCGGTTTCATTGTTTACCGAGGCTCCATCACTTTGCAACAGCTCCACCTCAATGTCTTTATTACCGGAAACAGGATATTGATCTTTCAGCTCCAGCTCTATCTTTTCTTTCTTGTTGTTCTTAACAGTAATTTCATATGTAAAGGTTTGTTTTTTATTACTACCCAGGAATTTTACACTGCTATAATCAACCAGTTTCTGACGGGTGATCACCACGCGCTTATCCTTGCCTAATGTCATCTGTAATGTATCGTTGGTTGAATGGGGATCAATCTGTGTTTTACCAATGTAAGTACTTTCTACAATAATGTTTGCATCACCCGGTAATAAATTCAGTTGCACCCAGTCTTTCAGATTGGCCAGCAGGTAAGCATCTTTATCCAGTGACGGTGCTGCGAAATACCTGTACTGTGCAGGTACCGTATATTCCCTCAGCTTTACCTGTTGCTCTTTGCCATTACCCGGTACATCATAAGGCAGGTCAATATCAAAAGTTACATTTAGTTCATTATCATTCACCGCTACGTAATCACTCAACTCATCTTTTAAAGTAACCACTACAGCACCGTTGCTGGCCCTGCTGCCATACAATGCCAAGGCAGCATTATCTTTCAGCACTTCGGTTGCTTTAATGGCCTGTGGATCTATTTTTCTAAATTCATTTTCTGTTACAATTGCGCCGTTTACAACATACAGCGGTGCTCTTTCTTTTTCGTCGTCCAGTGTATTTGTTCCACGTACTCTAACGCTGTATCCTGTTACTACTACTTCGTCTAATGACGGCTGTTTTGCTGCAAGACCAGATACTCTTCCCTGTAATTCTGTAGCCAATGGATTAATATATGACAGAAACCATGTGCGTATTACAGGCGCATTATTATTCTGGTTGGGAATGGCTGTTGCCAGCGAAAGTTTGATCTGTTGCCAGTCAACGCCGGTGGTTTGCACCAGTTTGGCTTTGTATGATAAAATGGCCGGTTTTGTAATGTTTTCTACCCGCACATCATAGGCCGGGATCCAGTAAGCAGCCGGTGTGATGTAAGAGATCGTGAGATTATAGGTTCCTTCCATGGGACACAATACCTGCAGGTTCAGTTTACCGATCGTTTTGGTATTTTTCTGTTCTTCCTCCCTGATCTGTCTGCCCAGTTTTGAACTGGCTTCTGTAAGTTTTGCTTCTTTTTCACGCAGTGCAGTATTTTCCTGCTGCAGTTCCAGTGTTTTGGAACGATAATAATCCATCATTTTAGTCAGCTCAGCCACACTTAAACCGGTTTGGGTACCACCGATCTGTTTATTGGCTTTCAGCAATTCCAGCAATTCCTGGTTGGTTTTCATCACTACCTGTACTTTATCCAGTTCCTTATTCACTACTTCCAGCGAATCTTCCAGTTTTTTTACACCCGCCGCCTTCTGTACGGGTTTCAGAAAATCTGTTGCATACTCAACCGACATAATGGTTAATGCGGCATCACTCCCAATACGGATACTGTTTACATCTACCTTGTTACTTAATCCTTCCACAGTGATTTCATTACTCCCCTGCCGGAATGTAACCCTGGTGGTATGCACCAGCTCGGCGCCGGCGCGGTACACCACTGCAGATCTTAATACTGATTTTACAGTCTGTTTATCATCGGCTGCCTTTACATGCAAAACTGCCAGTAATCCTGCCAATACAATCATTGTTATTCTCATAATGCTAATATTTAGAATGAATGCTACCATCCTGATGCAGTGCCGAGCCGGATTACACAAAAAGAAAAAAGACCCGTAAAAAATTTACAGGTCTTGCAGCTATTTTACTGATTTTTTAATGATTATGGTACGCATTTGTCTGCCACACATCTGCACCCTTGGTGGCAGATGATCTTGGGAAGATCGTACATATAAATAGGTCCGGGAGGATCCGGCGGAGGATTATTCGGATCAAATGGATCGAGAACAAGCGGCGGATTTACCAGTACAGGCGGATAACATGACCCGTAGCATGCAGAAACCAGTGTACCTCCATCCAGGTTCCTGAGCTCTTCACGGCTTAGCGTGCGGCCATGTGTTATGTCCAGGCCCTTCAGCATGGTCTTTTTCAGTGTTTGGTTCGTGAATAATAGTCGCTGCAACTATTTTTTTAAAGGTATCAGTAAGCAGGTATGCCGTAAAAAAGCCGGGGCTGCATTTTATAACTATTATGCATACACGATAAGTAAAAGACAAAAAAATCCCCTGTTGTGCAACAGGGGATGTAAAAGTAGTTATGATTTGTAAAGCAGCTCGTAATATTCCTGTGCCATTCTGCCCGATTCAAAACGGAAACGTACATCACGCATACCGTTTTTAGCTATCTGGCGCCAAGTGTCGTACTGTGCGTAATACAAAGGCAGTATTTCATTTTCCAGTATATCGTATACTTTATCCAAGTCGTACTGATCCTGTTCTTCCACCGTCATGTGCTGGTAATCGGCTTTGGGAACCACAAAACCATTGTTACCATGATTCATAAACTCCGGGATCCAGCCATCGTCGGTCGAAAAGTTCACTGCACCGTTCATAGCAGCGGTCATACCACTGGTACCGGACGCTTCGCGTGGTACGCGCGGGTTATTCAACCAAATATCTGCTATCTGTTTTAAACGTTTTGACAGGAATAGTTCATAACCTGTCAGTACGGCTACATTTTTGTAATTGCGGCTGGTATTGACCAGGTAATTAAAATCATTGATAGCCGGGTAATCCATGGGATATGGTTTACCAGCCCAGATGATCTGTACCGGGTAAGTGGGATTATTGAGCAGTCTTTCAAAACGCTCTTTATCGCGGGTAATCAGTTCAGCTCTTTTATAACCGGCAAACCGGCGTGCCCACACTATTGTCAGTACATTCGGGTCAAATATTTTTCCCGTCTGGTCGGCCACAAGACCAAAAGCTCTTTTTTTAAGATATTTTTTCCGATCATCCCACCAGGTATCATTGCCTTCTTCATAAGCACGATACAATTGTTTATCGGCCCAGTAACGCCAGTTCTGCGCATTGGTAATAGAAATGATGGGACAGATATTATCATACTTTGCCCACATGTGGCGCGATACTTCGCCATGCAGTTGCGATACCCCATTGGCCAGTCGTGCAAAACGCAACGCTACCAGCGAGTGATTGAACTGATCATCCTGTATACCCGTCAGCTTGCGCACTTCATCAATGCTCAATCCGCAGAAGTAGCTCATTTTATGACACAGGTTGATATCATGTTTTTCATTACCTGCTTCCTCGGGAGTATGGGTAGTGAATACCAGTCTTTTCTTTATCGCTTCTGCATTACCGAATTTTTTATACAGGTAAAAAACAGAAGATACACCATGTGCTTCGTTCAGGTGGTAAACATCGGGATTGAATCCCAGCTCATCTACCAGTTTAGCGCCACCTACACCCAGCAGAATGAACTGCGCTACCTTGGTAGCCACATTGGCATCATACAGGCGGTGTGTTATGGTTTGTGAAACATAATCATTTTCCGGAAGATCGGTACTCAGCAAAAACAGCGGAGCTGTATTAAAGGTCTCCGGGTTCAGGTACCATACTTTTACCCAAACCGGATGGTCGTGTATGGTAAGCTGGAATTTAATGCCGGTATCTTCCAGGAAACTATACATTTTTTCAAGCCAGGTTACCTGCAGGGTCTGATCCTGGTTACGGGCCTGGTCGTAATACCCGTATTTCCACAGAATACCTATGCCGATCATATTCTGCCGCAGTTCGTAAGCACTGCGCAAATGCGAACCCGACAAAAACCCCAGGCCGCCGCTATATATTTTTAATGGCTGGTGTACTGCAAATTCCATGGAGAAATAAGCCACGCTTTTACCATATTGTTCATCTATCGTATAAGGCACTTTGAAATTGGAAAAACTCATAATTACTGGCTGTTTTTTTGACAAACAGGTTGCCGTTGTATAACAATTTATATTGTGTACTTTTTACACAACAGGTCGCAAGTTAATGGTTAAAATCCAAAATACGTAGTACAATCATCCCCAAATGGGTCCAATTGCAGGCAACCACATGCAATAAACATGCAGAAAGCCAGATTATTGTGCAGGGTTATTTTTTTGGATGCGCCTGTTTGGGTTTAGGTTCTTTTTTCTTTGTAAAGGCACCGTCAAAAAAGCATTTGATGCCACGGTAAGATCCGCAGCCGCCTTTTTCACGAAGACTTACCTTATTGCCACTGAATGACAACTCCACTATACAAGGATTACCACTTTGCACATATTGTGCCACTGTGGGCGAAATAAAACGTGCGCTTCCTTTCAACTCTCCGTTACAATCATCGTCTTTTTCAAAATGGATAAAGAATAAGATCTGTGAAGCATTTTTTCCGTCGCGAACAGCAACAAAGTTGTTTTTATCCTGTACATAGTCACCGGAAAATTTTCCTTTGCGTGACAATGTATCAATTGGATTGATCACATTCTTTACCATTTCTTCATTTGGTTCGGTAAAGATGAGTGTGAACTCATTGGCTGCACTATTGTAGATGAAAACATTTTTTTTGAAACTGAGCCCGTCAGTGGTTTTCTTTTCACGATAGGTGGTTACCTGGAACCTGTTGTCCAACATACCATAGGCACTGGTATGTGCATCTGTTCCTGAAGTTACCAGCGGCATGGCCTTCAGAAATTTATTATCATTATTGAAACATGCCATATACGCGATGCGTTTGGAGCCCGTAATTGCTTTGAAGAAGAGGTAGGTCTCTTTGCCTTTTTCAGCCGTTTTGCCTATTGCATATAACCTGGGGTGAATACCTTTTCCAAAATCCTTATTCAGTACGCTATCTGGAATAAACTGGGTAAAAATGCGGTATCCGATCAGGGCTGAATCATTCTGCCTCTTTAAACTGGTATCTGCCAGCTTCAGCGGCAGGGGAATTTCCGGGAAAAAACCGATAAAGTCGGACACATCCACTTTCTCGTCATCTTTCATGGAGGTTTTCTTTCCCTTGCAGGCCACAGACAGCATCATAACTACCGGAAGCAACAATAAAAGGTATCTTTTCATAAAACCTGGCGGGTGTTAGCGCGTTAAAAATAATCATTCACCCCCATACAGGGAAACTTAGTTTGGACGATTGCGAATGATTTTTTAGATTTGTCTAAATTAAATTTTAGATCATCGAAATAAACCGGTGATCCGGCAACACAGGAAGGCTGTTATACACTGATATGTGTTGTTCAATACCATTGTTTTTACTTATGGCCATTTATTCCAGCAGTAAAGAAAATTACCTCAAAGCCATCTTTCACCTACAGGAGAAAGATAATACTGTTACCACCAACGATCTTGCCAACGAATTACAGACCCGTCCCGCTTCTGTTACCGACATGCTGAAAAAGCTGAAGGCGCAAAAGCTATTGTTGTATGAAAAATACAAAGGCTTTAAGCTGAGCCAGGAAGGTAGAAAAGTGGCGTTGCAGATCATCCGCAAACACAGGTTGTGGGAGTTTTTCCTGGTGGAGAAACTGAATTTCGGCTGGGATGAGGTACATGAAATTGCCGAAGAACTGGAACATATCAGCAGTAAAAAACTGATTGACCGGCTGGACGAGTTTTTAGGTTTTCCAAAAACAGATCCGCACGGCGACCCTATTCCCGATGCACAGGGTAAATGGGTGCTGACACGCCAGGTGGACCTGTTGCAACTGCCCCTGAACAAAATGGCCGAAGTGAGCAGTATTGGCGATCAATCGCCCGAAATGCTGGAGCTGCTTAGTCATAAGAACATTGCCCTGAGCACCAAACTGGAAGTTAAAAAACGATTTGCCTTTGATAATTCACTGGAACTGAAAATTAAAAACCTGGGGCCCGTTACCATCAGCGAGCACGTAGCTAAAAACGTATTTGTGAAGTATGACGAATAGAACACATCACGATAATTCACTTAGCGAAGTACATTCATCGGTAGATATCAATAGCAAGGCAGTTGGCTGGAGACGCATACTGGCATTTTTTGGCCCTGCATACCTGGTAAGCGTTGGATATATGGACCCCGGTAACTGGGCCACTGATCTTGCCGGCGGCAGTAAGTTTGGTTATTCACTCATTTGGGTGCTGCTGATGAGTAACCTAATGGCACTGGTACTGCAAAGTCTTGCCGCACGACTGGGTATTGTACGTGGTCGTGACCTGGCACAAGCCAATCGTGAAACTTATCCTGCACCGGTTAATTTTGTGCTGTATATACTGGCTGAAATTGCTATTGCAGCCACCGATCTGGCCGAAGTACTGGGTATGGCTATCGGTATTCAACTGCTTACCGGTTTACCCCTCATCTGGGGCGTGTCCATCACCGTTCTTGATACTTTTCTATTGTTGTTCCTGCAACGTCTTGGCATCCGCAAAATGGAAGCCTTTATCATTGGGCTTGTTGCCGTAGTTGGGTTTTCTTTTCTCATCGAAATGCTGATCGTACCACCCGACCTGGGTGAAGTGGCCAAAGGCTTTGTGCCTTCTTTTGCCAACGAAGAGGCTTTGTATATCGGTATCAGTATTATCGGCGCCACAGTAATGCCACACAATCTGTACCTGCATTCGGCACTGGTTCAAACCCGTAAAGTAACCCGCTCTGACCAGGGTATTAAACAGGCTCTTAAATGGAGTTTTGCCGATTCTGCCATTGCACTCAATCTTGCCTTCCTAGTCAATGCAGCGATACTGGTGCTGGCTGCCACTGCATTTTTTAAAACGGGTACAGAAGTGGCTGAGATCAAAGATGCGCACCGCCTGCTGAAAGGCATTCCCGGTTCTACCATTGCTCCCACCCTGTTTGCCATTGCCCTGATCGCCGCCGGACAAAGTTCTACCGTTACCGGTACGCTGGCGGGACAGATCGTGATGGAAGGCTATCTGCGGCTACGTATCAATCCCTGGATTCGCAGGCTTATTACGCGTTTGCTGGCCATTATTCCCGCCATTATTGTGATCTATACTTTCGGTGAGAACGAAGTGGACAGCCTGCTGATCTTCAGCCAGGTGATCCTGAGCATGCAACTGGGTTTTGCTGTTATTCCGCTGATCCATTTTGTAAGTGATAAAAAGACCATGGGCAATTTCAGCATCCGGCTATGGGTGCAGATCCTTTCATGGCTCATTGCCGTGGTGCTGATCTATCTCAACATCCGTATGGTGATCAATGAAGCCGACGACTTTTTTGCACATTCGCACAATCTGTTCTGGAAGACGGTCATTATGGTTGGCAGCGCAGGCTTTTTGTTCCTGCTGGGATACGTGATTATTTTTCCTTTCTTCCAGCGACTGAAAAAACCTTCTTCCATTCAGATGCATCCCAATGCAGATGCTACCAGCTTACAACAACTACAGGTACCTGCATTCACTAAAATTGCAGTAGCACTTGATTTTGGGGAACACGATGCAACCATGCTGGCGCACGCCATCGGACAAGGAAAACCCGGTGCCTCATACGTACTGATCCATATTGTGGAAAGCGCCTCAGCCCGCATGCTGAAACAGCACAGTGATGATTTTGAAACGCGCACCGATGAAGATCGCTTACAATTCTATGTACAGCAACTGTATGAAAAAGGACTTACAGCCACGGCCCGTCTAGGGTTTCATGACCGGTCGAAAGAGATTGTGCGTATCATCAAAGAAGAAAAAGCTGATATGCTGGTAATCGGTGCTCACGGACATAGTGGTGTAAAAGACTGGTTGTATGGTGAAACCATCAATTCTGTTCGGCATGAATTGAATATACCCGTGCTGATTGTGAATTTATAATAGATGCGGAAGCCTTAGATGGTTTGATTGCTGAATTGTTTGATTGTTATAGGTCAAACAATTCAACCATTACATTCCCAGTCAATACCGCACCAGGAAATGCTGTTTTATCTTAAAGTCTTCGCGGAAAAATACAAGACCGAAAAAGAATAGATCTACGGTTAGCATCACTGCAGGGTGTTGCTGAATGTCAGTCCATGCCCGCTGCATCTCTTCACTCCAGTGTATATCATCAAAGATCATGACAGAGGCAGCGCTCATAGCGGGCAATAACAGTTCAAAATATCGCATGGTTGGTTCGTAACGATGGTTACCATCTATAAACGCCAGGTCTACAGTAGTAAGTCGCCGGATCATTTCCGGTAAGGTATCATCAAAATTACCTTCCACCAGTTCTATATTTTCCAGGAAGAGGGAACCAAAATTCTTTCTTGCCTGCATGGCAATCTCTTTACTCCCCTCACCTGTTATGAGCCGCGCATGCGGATTGGCAAGACTCATATAAGCTGTAGAAACACCCAGCGAAGAACCTAGTTCAAGAATATGCTGCGGCTGATAATAATGTACAATACGGAATAGTAACTGTGCCCATTTTTTGGGTTTGGCCGCATGTTGTGCTATACTGGCAACAGATCGCTGCCGGGTTTTACTGACAACAGATCCGGCCCCCATATCTTCCACTTCCAGCACTGTTTCGTTCTGTAACAGTTGTGTGCGGAGTTGCTCAATGTAATAGTAAGCATAGAACTGCCTGTTATCATTCAACACCTGCCTGATAAAATTGTAAACAAAGGGAGAATGCACTCCATGACCTTTGCCATTGGCAGCACTGTAATAATATTGCAGGTATTGACGGGCTAATTGCCAGTGAGAGAACATGAATATAAAAATATTGAATAATGAATGTCGAAAATCGAATGATCAATAAAAGTAATTACAGCAACTGCATTCAACATTGAGCATTGGACATTCGGAGTTCAGCATTTATTTCCTGCGCTGCCAAACCTCAAAGCTATACGCATACGCATGTTTATCATCGGCGGCGAAATCCTGTACCGATGTACGCTGCCATATTTTTTCATCGATCACGGGAAAACTGGTATCGCCGTCTATCATGGTATGTACACGCGTCATGTAGATCTTGTCTGTTATAGACATGGCTTCAGCATAAATCTGTCCGCCACCGATGATGAATATTTCCTTACACTCTGTGGTCTTTGCTTTTTCAATAGCCTCTGTCAGTGAGGAGGCCAACTGCAGATGTGGCAGGTTTTCTTTGATCTCTCCGGGATGCCGGGTGATCACTACATTGAAACGTCCGGCAAGAAAATCACAATCCAGCGATTCAAAGGTTTTTCTTCCCATCACCACTGGCATTCCCCAGGTAGTATTTTTGAAAAACTTCATATCATTGGGCAATTTCCACAACAATTGGTTGTCCTTACCGATCACGTTGTTTTCCGAAGCAGCTACTATAATACTTATAATCATGAATGTCAAATAATAAATAATGAAGTATTCTTGGTACACAACTTACTTCCAATAATGCATCTTGCCAAATGCGCATCGGTAACCTATAGCATAACTTATTAATTCTTTTAGTACCAGACCCATCTTGTGCAGAAAATCAGCCCGTGATTCTGCTGATTGCACTTCACCCATAGATCAATGCAGAAGCCGTGCCGCTTGTTGATAATTGGTATTCCAGGTTATTTCCAGCCCGACTACCTGGCAACAGGGTGCATACATCTAAAATAACACAGGCGAATGCCACCAACTGATCGTCCAAATCATATTTAATATCGTCTTGTCCCATATTGATGTATTTAAAATCAAAAATTCAACATTCAATATGCGACATTCTTTAAAAGTGCTTAACTATTTCCCCCATTCCAAATTCCCAATTTCTCATTCGCCTTATCCGCCTAAACCGCTACAGGAGCTTTAATACCCGGATGGCTTTGGTAATTTTCCAATGTGAAATCGTTGTACGTAAAAGCAAAAATGTCTTTGATGGCTGGATTGAGTTTCATGACCGGAGCGGGGTAAGGTGTTCTGCTCAATTGCAGTTTCACCTGCTCCAGGTGGTTGTTGTAGATATGTACGTCGCCAAAACTATGGATAAATTCGCCGGGCTGCAGATCGCACACCTGTGCTATCATCAGTGTGAGCAACGCGTAAGAAGCAATATTGAAAGGAACTCCCAGAAATACATCCGCACTACGCTGGTACAACTGGCAGGATAACCTGCCCTGTGCCACGTAAAACTGGAACATGGTATGACAGGGCATCAATGCCATTTCAGGCAGATCGGCCACATTCCACGCACTGATGATCAACCTGCGACTATCAGGATTGGATTTTATCTGTTTGATCAGATCCGTCACCTGGTCAATAAGCTGTCCATCAGCACCTTTCCAGCTACGCCATTGTTTGCCGTATACTGGTCCCAATTCGCCATCTTTATCCGCCCATTCGTCCCATATACTTACGCCATGCTCTTTCAAATAGGCAATATTGGTTTCTCCTTTCAGAAACCAGAGCAATTCGTAGATAATACTTTTCAAATGCACTTTTTTGGTGGTTACCAATGGAAAACCTTTTTGCAGGTCAAAACGCATCTGGTATCCAAAGCAACTGATGGTACCGGTGCCGGTACGATCGTGCTTTTGCACACCATTATCCAGAATATGCTGCAGTAAATCCAGGTATTGTTGCATGGCCGCAAGTTACGGAAAACCGGTTACCGGCTGTTGCCATGTGGGGAACCTGTGGATTCCCGGGCCTATTGCGGCCATTGGTATATTCTCAGCCACTGGTAAAACATATCCACATCAGGAGTATGCTCTTTCAGCCACTGGTGGTTGGTTTCATCAGCAGCAGAAGCATATGCCAGGTGGCAATAGGTTTCCAGCAGGCCTTTGCTTTTCATTTCTGATAAAAATGGACCATAAAATGCAACAAAGAAGTCTTTTTCCTTATCTGCCCTGACCAGGCTGGCAATCACCATGTCCAGTTTGCGGTTCAAACGGGCAGCAGGTGTTTCATTTTTGTGTTTTTCATTATAGTCCATTGCACTGGTCAAACTCATCATCAGTTCCACCGAATGGTATACCTCATTCTTTTTGTTTTTATTGTCCAGCACTGCCGGCGACAGGCTGATCACCACATTTTTATCATCCTTTTTCTGCACATTGCTATTCAAAATGGCATCCATTCTTTTCAGGTTCGCTGCTGCGCGGCTTCCTTCCGGCTCAATAGCCAGGAAAACAATAGTGGGCAGCAGCGCTTTGATCTTGTTCTGCTGCAAGGCTATTGCAGCCATGGCATTGTGCGCAGATGCATGCAGTGGTTTGCATTGTACACCTTTCTGCAGTGTTTCCAGGGCTGCTTCCGTTTCACCCATACTGTTAAGTGTAAGTCCTTTGTTGTAATAAAGTAAATAGTTGTTGGGAAACTGTTTAATGCCTTTATCAAAGATCTTAACTGCGCCTTTGGCATCTCCTTTATCATCTGTTACGCTGCCATAACTTACATATATCGACGGGGTGAGTTCATTTTTTGGATCTTTTTCCAGCAACCACTTGCACAACGCAATACATTCGTCGTACCGTTTCATATACATCAGCGTAAGCGACTTTTCATACTGTGCCAGATAATTGTTTTTGTCAATAGCCAACACCTCATCGTATTTCTTTATAGCACCTTCAAAATCCTGTTTATCATGCAATGCAACTCCTTCTTCGATCAATTGTTTTACATCTTGCTGGGCAACGAGTGCAATACTGCTACATAAAAAAGCAATTAAAAAAATCAGCTTTGGCATAAAGAGGGGTTTGCAATAAGATGCAATTATGCTGATGATTACACAAATAATTTCAAAGGTTTATTGTTCGTTCTTTTCCAGGTAATAAAAAGGGATGTAAGATTTGTATCACCTTCCATCCCCACCAATACAAATAGGCCTTATTTTTCTTATGCAATGGCAATAATATGTTCATGAACACTCCTCTCCTGTTGTACAGAAGCCTGCAATTCCCTGCCCTCGGCAGAAGCAGCATCAAACGATGCAGCCAGTTCCTGGTAAATACGTTCCAGTAAACGGGTGTTGATAGCCAGTTTATCTTCCATCTGGCGTGAACGTTGTTGCTCCTGCGTCAATGTTTCCTGTAGTTGCTGAATGGCAGTCTGCCCGTTATCTGTTTCAGCCTGTAAAGCCTGTTGTTGCTGTTGCAGGTTTTGCAATTCTTTTTTCAATGTAGTAACCTGTTCCACACTGGTATTCATCAAAACATGTTGTTGTTGTATTTCCTGGCTGCTGTACTCCAGTGCCTGTTGCGTTTCTGCAAGCTGTTGTTGTTTCTGTTGCAATGTTTCTCGCAGGTTTTGTGTTTCCTGTTCCAGCTTACTGATTGTTGTCTGCAATTCACCTAGCTGCATGGTCGCTTCTCCGGCTTTCAGTTCCAACTGGTGATAACTTTTTATCCGTTGTTCCAGTTGATTTTGCAGAAAGCTGACCTGTAGTTTATTCTCCTGCATCATGTCCTGCAGAAAGGACTGTTCGGCTAACTGCTGCTGTAATGCTGTTTTTTCATCTGTTACCTGCTGCAGTAAAAGTTGTAATTCCTGTATTCTCGGATTGTAATCAACCTGCTGACCGGTAAGTACCTGTTCAAAGGCCTGGTGTGCCTGCTTCAACTGCCCGTTCAAGCTATCTTTTTCAGCCTGGTGCTGCCGCCCCAGTTCTTCTACCTGGCGGGTGAAATTAACGTTCAGTTGTTTGTTTTCATCCCGGGCCGTATCAACAGCACGTTCCATATTTTTCAACAGGCTTTCCAGTCTGCTGATCTCCTGTACCGCTTCGGCCTGTTGCGTTTCCTGTAAATGCAGGACGTTTTGCATATTTTCAATGGTAGACTGTAGCACTGTTATTTCTTCACCGCCATCAGTACCTGCCAGCGCTACCATTTTCTGCTGTTGCAACTGATCAATTTTCTGGCGATACTCCTGTACCTGGCTTTGCAATAATTTTACCAGTTTGTCATCACCTTGTTTTTCTGAACGATATGCCTTGTTGAGCAGATCACTGTACTTGCCTTCCAGTTCATTAAAATCCTGCTCCAGCCGGGCGTAATCTTCCCTATAGCGTCTTACCTCACGCTCATATTTCTTTAACAACGAAGAGTTATCAGGATTGGAACTTGCCAGCCAATCGGGCAAAGGACCTGTATCACCTGCAGGTGATGGCAATAGCCCGCTTTCCGGCATCGCCATTTCTGGAACAGGTGTATTATTCTTTTTACGCCGGTAATGCATGATCACCGTAATGATCACAGCAATCACAGTAACCGGAATAGCTATCCACCAGACAATACGCAGAAATTGCCTGAATTCGTACAGGGAAACGATCCATATCAACATCATCAGAAAGTTTTACGTACAATTATCCTCATATCAGTACTAACAGTTGATGAACAGTATGGGCTATGGGGGTTTGGTAGAAAATGAGAAACAGAAATCAGCATACAACAATGATCAACAAACGAAGAAATGTTTGCAACCTATATGCCTGTAGCAGGAAAACAACATTACTACCAGCTTTATTGTGCAGCAGGATCTTTTTAACAATCTGTATCAGTCGCACATTTTCATGGCCTTATATGTCGCAAGAATAATACCAAAATAGCCCGCCGAAGAAGTAAGATATCAACAACAGTCTACCTGAATGCACAAACCAGAAACCATCATAAAAATATGGTTATCAATAGTTTTAACATATATAAAACATATATTCAAAAAGGTGAAAACACCATTTCCGTTCACCTCTTTTTTTGGTATCTTTAAACAGGTACAACTAATTGATTGTATGTTAAATAGACCATTAAACCCTACTATATCCCCCAAGGATTTTTCCATTGATTTTGATAAGCTGCAGGAAAACATGCTGCGGCTTTTTGAAGAAGACCATAATCTCATTCAGCCTGTTGTTACAGAAGAAGCACAACAGAAAGAAATTTCCTTACTGAAACAGACACTAGGCGGCGAACGTTTTTTCTTTGTGGTGAATATGCTGGATTTTGAAATGTATCATGCGCATGGCATACAGAAATGGCTGGGATATTCTGAAAAAGAATTTACGCTGAAGCAATACTGGGATCAGATTGTACATCCCGGCAGTAAAAAACCATTACTACTGCTGGTACAGCAAATGTACCAGTTGCTATGCAGTGGCAAATACGAGCTGCAGTTCATGGTGCAGCGTTTTTCTTCCAACATCGGAGTAAAACACCGCAATGGTCATTACCTGCTGGTGAAAAAAACATCTTCTATTTTCCAGTATGATAAAAAGAACCGTTTGCTGGCCTATATGGATGAGTTTACTATCATTGGCAATTACAACGGTGAGGCTTCAGCACCCAGGATGTTCAATGCTTTTGGAGACCTGGAGTTGAAAAAGCAACAGGAGATCATGCTGCAATCACTGGAATATTTCCTGGAAATGAAGATCTTTTCGGTGAAAGAATTGCAGATTGCGCGTATGCTGGTATATAAGCCTGGCATAACACAAGCACAGATGGCTCAGGAGTTTAATTGTTCTGTGCACACTATCGACACTTACTACAAACGTTTTCTGACCAAGGCCCGCGACTTTTTCCACAAAACAGAAAAAGAACTTCCCAATACTATTGAGGCTGCACAATTCCTGAAAAAAGAGGGATTGCTGTAAAACCTTGTCTTCTGAATTTTCTTCTTTGTCCCCCGGCGGGGGACATATTCATTGCTGCAGATACTTCACTTTTACAACACCAATTTCCCAGGAAAGATTTCATACTTCACAATTCCAATTTGTCCGTTGCAAAGCTGAGGCCCAGAACAACATAAACCAGTTATTATATATTATGAAGAATTTCTACACCCTGAACCGTTTGGTATTGCCGGCTATTTTATTTTTTGCCATGGCCTGTAAAAAAAGCAGTGATAATTCAAAAACCACTTATGAGAAAATACTGGGCAGTTGGACGCTGACCGCCAGTGTTTCCACTCCTGCCGTTATTGATTATAACAATGATGGCGTAAAAGATGCAGACGAGTACAAGTATATGCCCGACTGTTCTAAAGATGATTTCTATACTTTCCTCAACA
Source organism: Chitinophagaceae bacterium PMP191F (assembly GCA_001302245.1). Taxonomy (GTDB): domain Bacteria; phylum Bacteroidota; class Bacteroidia; order Chitinophagales; family Chitinophagaceae; genus PMP191F. Next base: position 123,908 of record LGYU01000013.1, on the reverse strand, counting down.
CTGGCATTTTTGAACGCAATGAAGGTGTCAGCAAATGTAGATCTACAGACATGCAGATTGAACAAGCGCCCTGGTATCTTTCGACCGACGAAAAGACACTTGTGGTAGGAATCAATCAATACACTATCGTGCACCTGGACGATAAACAGATGGTGCTTTCAATGGCTGACCTGTTTAACGGCGTAGCTTATACAGCCGTTGGCACCTATAAAAGAAAATAGTTTACTCAACCTTAATTCTTTATATTCTAAATCAAATGATATGCGTATTCCGACCATGTGTACCTTGTTTTTGTGTTGCATTGCTATTACAACGGTACAGGGACAAACCAAAACCACTACCAGCAAAACCGCTGCAGCCAAAATGGAAGTGCTGACCAATAAAAGCGTGGTCGATCTCAGTAAAGCAGGGCTGGATGAAGAACTGATCGTTTCTAAAATAGCCAGTTCCACCTGCCATTTCGATATTTCAACAGACGGACTTGTAAACCTGAAAAAAGAAGGCGTTACTGCAGGCATCATCAAAGTCATGATGGATAAAACCAATGGCAAAACAGTTACTACTGCTCCAACTGAACCTGCTAAACAAACCACTACAGAAACCAAGGCGCAGACTGTCATCAGTAAAAATGTATATGCTGCTGCAGAACTGATGAATCATGTGTACTTTTTCAACAAATCTTCCAGCGCAGCACAGCCACTGGAAAAAGCTGTGGCTGGTTTACGCACCAAACAGGGAATGTTCAGCGGCAGTTCTGTATGGCATGTGGATGGCGATAAATCGAACATCCGTATACCACAGAGTGAAACCTGTTCATTCATCATCAATACAGGCAGCAGTGCTTTACCGGAGCTGGTACTGTACAAATTGAAAACCGGCAAGAACAGGCGTGAAGTAGCCAATATGAAAGTAGGAACATTTACCGGCGTAACCACCGGCGAGGATGTGATCTCCATAAACATCTCTAAACTTCAGGAAGGTATTTTCCAGATAACACCCGGCAAAAAGCTGGACAAAGGCGAATACTTTTTTACAGGTAAACCTGCCAACGGTGCCAACAGCATTGACGCCTATACTTTTGGTATAGATTAATATAACTGTTTCACAACTATTATTAACCAGACACAAAACACTTTATGGAACCGACAACTAACATTTCGCAGATGCGTCCTGTAACAAAGGAGTTCAACCTGAAAGATTACCTGACCTTCAAACTGATGATCACCTTGCCCCTGATGCAGATCTGGTATGTAGTGATCGCCGTTTTAATCACACTGGCAGGATTGGCTACCATGTTCAGCAGAAGCAGCTATGGCAGTATCCTTCCAGGTGGTTTCTGGGCCGGGTTGGGCATTATCATTTTTGGCAATATTTCCTGGCGTTTGCTGTGCGAACTGATCATTGTGCTTTTCCGCATCAATGCCACGCTGAACAAAATTGATAACAATACAAGTCGCTAATATTTCGCATAAACACTTTTATCAGCACCAATCACTATTCATTAAAAAAAAACTGTATGAAAAAACTGATCACTGCAGGTTTATTTATTGCTACTTTTATTGTTGCTTCCTGCGGACCAAAATGTAAGAAATGTGCAGCAGAAGTAATGGGCCTAAAAGGACCGGCACAGGAGCTTTGTGGCGAAGATCTGAAAAGAGCAGAAAAAACACCGGGAGTAACCTGCGAGTAAGAATATTGAACGGCAATATAACAACCCTACTGTACCAGTACAAAGCCCGCCCAGTAATAAGGCGGGTATTTTTTTCGCATATATTGTTGTGCCAGCGCAAATGCATTTTGTACCGATCTGCCTGCTGAAAGATTGCGATAGAACGTGGTCATCAGGTCGGCAGTGGGCTTGTCTGGCACAGACCACAGGCTCATAATAATATGCTGTACACCGGCCATTTTGAATGCACGCTGTAACCCAAAAACGCCATCGCTATTATGAATATCTCCCAGCGCTGTTTCACAGGCGCTCAATACTACCAGCGAAGTATTGCTGAGATCGGCAGTTGCTATTTCATAAGCAGTAAGAAGATTGTTATCTACTTCATCATCATGCTGCACACCAACTGATTGTGTTATATTACTCAATACAAGCCCGCAACGAAGCATGGCATCCCTTTCAGCCGGCATTTGTCCTGTCAACATTGTTTCAATCAATTGTTTTCCTGTAATACCGGGTGGCGTATAATAACCATGCGTGGCAATATGCAGAATACCTGGCTTATTTTTCATAGCTTTCAGGAATTGGGGTTTGGTAGCATTTGCCGCGATAAACGTATCGACTTTAAAATGCATGCTTCTCAATATTCCGGCAATGGCACTTACCTCAGCACGAGTATGTGGCAGTTGTCGCCATACCTGCGATGTGTTTTTACTGAACTGTACATCGCCCCACAATGACGCTGTTTGTACAGGAGTATCTTCATGCATATCCAGCAACATTCGCGTACCCGACATATACCGTATAGAATACACATCCGCCAGTTGTTTTTTGCCATTTAGTGGTAAAGCATCGAAGGCTAGCCCATGTAATATACCGGATAAAGTGATATACACCGTTTTTACCTGTTGCAGATAAGGCAGCAATGGTTTCCATATAAGATTGTACAATTTATAACCTCTCGTTTTGCGTACATCTGTTACCAGTGACAGATCGGGATATAGTTGCGCCAGCAACAAACTTTTGCTATTGATATTTCCGGAAAGGCCCAATAATTGTCTTAGCCCCCTGTCTTCAGCCAACGGAACAAATGCGGGCACAGTATCACCATGTGTCAGTACCAGGGCAGCATAAAAAATACTGTCTTTCCATTCATTGTTAAAATACTGGTACTGAAAAAATTCAATGGCAGCTTCACCGGGCTTCAATACTTTACCAATCAAAGCCGGATCGGGTGAAAGCTGATCAGCATACCTGTGAAAGGAAGAGAGCCGCCAGGAAAGTTCTTTTTCTGTTTGCTCGATAGTACGCTCTAAACTGTCTGTCAATTTTTTTGATCTGAAAAGCTGTGCTGTTTCTCCGGCCAGCAACTGCCGCGCCCGCACTCCTTTATTATAGATGGCAGTTACTTCGGCGTCATTCTGCCGGCTGACCGCATGTTGTAATTCCCGCTGTTCCAGTAATACAACTCCCCTGTAACCAAGCTGCTCCCTGTATAATTGTTTACATATTTCCGGAGTTGCTTTTATATAGCCACCATGCAATAAAGATGGCAACAACTGTATGCCCTGTGCTATGATGTACGACATTTCCAGCTTTTCCTTTTCCGACATCCCCGGAAAATTATTGCGCCAGTAATACAACAATGCATCATTGGCTTTTGCCAAAGTCATTACAGCATCACCTGTTTTACCTGCACCGGCCCATATAACAGCCTGGTTCAATTGCAACGTTGTATAATCCTGTCCCTTTCCGGCTGTTAATGGCCGCGCATAGGTCATTGCCAGGTTTAATACAGAATCGGCTTTGTTCCACTGTGCTTTTTGCTGGTATACCAGCGCCAGATTATTCAGTGTTCTTACAGCCATGATAGTTTTTCCGCTGCCTGCTTTTCTCAAACGTGCAAGGGCCAGGTTGAAAACAGAATCTGCCTCCTCATAACATTTTTGCCCCAGGTATAAAAAACCGGTGTTGTTCAGTACTGCGATATAAGCTTCCCCGCCTGTAACATCATTTTTATCCAGGTTGGAAAGCGCTTTTTTATAAAGTCGCTCAGCATCCTGCAGTTTATCCATATACATGTTTAGCGTAGCAACATTGTTGATATAGGTTCCATAATAAATATGAATATTCTGCTGTTTTTCAAATGCCTCCCCGGCTTCTTTCAATATTGTTTCAGCCTTACTATATAAACCTGCGTTTATATATGCTTCGCCCAGGTTGTTCAACACTGTAGCATAGCCATATAATTTATCTGAACAATGTTTCCTGTAAATATCTGCCGCCTGTTGCAGTAAACGAATGGAGATATTACTATTTCCGTTGTATTGATTAATAATTGCTTTGCCGCTCAGCATCCATGTATACAGTTCTGTAGTATCAGCACATAATGAATCCAGGATATTGCCTGCTTCAAAAAATTCAATGGCAGCTTTTGTATAATCACCTTTTACGATATAGGCGTTGCCACGGTTGACCAATGTTCCGGCATATTCTATACAGTATTTTCCTTTCTGCTGCAGAATGATCTTCCCGGCTGTTGTGCTCATAGACAATCCCATATCTGCCATCATGGAACTGATATAAAAAACAGCAGCATTGTCTGCAAGAGTTGCATAATACAGGCTGTTACTACCAGAGTCTTTCCGCGCTTTTTCCACTGCCTGCGGTATCAGCGTCATGGCATCCAAGAACCTGCCCGCCATGGCGGCACTGTCTGCCCTCTGGTAAATATCCATGGCCGATTGTGCCTGTACCCTTCCGTACATCAACACAACACATACCATAAAAACCCAGCAGATAAAATGTCTATGCATAAACAGGCCAATTGGGTAGCGGAAGATACAATTGTTCCTGCGATTATAAGTATTGCATACTGTAACACAGTCAATTAAAAAAATTGAAAAAAACTTCATTTTTCCTGATGACATTTTGCTGTTACTACACAATCACTATACGAAACAGTATCTGCTGATCCTTACTTCCGGAAGTTTCGCTTTAGCAAATGCTACATGATTTAACCTTCTAAAACGTATTTATTATGCTTACGTTAAGGCATGTTGCTTTGTCGAACTTCGACGAACCCAATACTACACTGCATGAATTGTATGCAATTTTCGCGGCCACACTGAACCCCGATCTGAGCTACCGTGAATTCAGGTTCTTTTATTTCCGTCATAAACCACATCGTATGGATATTACTTTTCTGCACGATGGCAATAAGGTGGCAGGATTTATCTGTGTTACCTTTTACAAACACACGCTCAATGGAAAAATATATACCATCTGTCGCGGAGCAGCCGGTATACGCCCAGGCTACCGTGGCGGCAGCCTGCCCAGTTGGAAACTTTGCTGGCACTACATCCGTTACCGCCTGATGCACCCTACAGAAAAAATGTATATCACCGGTTATATGGCCAACCCCATCCTGTATTCTATGATCTGCCGGTATACGCACAAAGTATACCCCAAAGCAGGCGTACCGGTACCGCAACATATTCATGATCTGCGCGACAAGCTGTTACAGTTCTATGGTATGACCAAAAAAGTGATCAGGCCGTTTGTGCTGAAAATCCATTTCCAGGTACACCTGAGCGATAAGGATAAACAACGCATTTTTACCAGCACTGATAAAAACGTATTATTCTATCTGAACCTGAATCCTGATTTTCAACAACAGTCCGGTGTAATGACCATTGTGCCTGTTACCTGGTACAACATTTCCGTAAGCGCTATACGTGGATTGCTGGTAAAACCTTTGCAGAAATTTTTCAAAGGCAAAAAAAGGCCAGCACGTCCGGGTAATTATCAGCCGGTATGAAAGAGCGAACAGGTAAACTATTCATAATATGTAAACCGCCAGCCAGGATATAGCCTGCATACCCTTGTGGTCATTAATGACTGCAGGGGTATTGCAGTTTTACAGCATGCAGTAACTGATCACTTGTACTTTAACTGTTAATGCCTATCTTGATAGCCCTAAACCGAAACTACCGGCAAACAATAATGGTTAATTGCAGCGCTTTCACAAATGATCTGGATTATTACAGAGCTTTGACCGGCAAGGACAAGGCACAGAAAAATGCAGCCTGGGAATGTTTGTATGTTACACACAGGGGGTTTATGAGGAAACTTTTATATGATCATGTTCCTTCATTGCCGCTTACCAAAGAAAATCTGCAGGATGCACAGGATGCCTACCAGGAAGGGTTGATTGCGGTGTTCAGGGCCATTGAGGCAGGACGGATGCAACCGGGACTAGGCAAGATCTCTACTTACCTGTACAGGTGCTGTCTGAATAACTTTATCACTATCCGTGAAAAGCGCAGCCGCTATGCTGATACCACATCTGTACCCGAAGCATCTGAACAGGACCAACCGGCGCGAGAAAAAGAACAGACCCATATAGCCAGGATCAATATCATCAAAAAAAGCATTCTTGAATTGCGTAAAGGTTGTACCGATATTCTTACTGCTTACTGGCTGAACCAGGAAAGTATTGATACCATTGCAGCGGCTAAAAAAACAACGCCGCATTATGTAAGTGTGGACCTGTCCAGATGTCTGAAAGATCTGATAGCACTTTTAAAAAACAAATACTCCGGAACTGATCTATGGCTTTAACAGAAGATCAATATCGTAAAATAAGCGCCTGGTTTGCAGGTACTATGACAGAAAGCGAACGGCAGGCTTTTCTGCTGGAAGTGGCAGCCGATCCTGAACTACAGGAGCAATTTGAATTTGGCCGTTTGCTGAACAGCCCGGAGGATCACTGGAAAGATATTCCGGAACTGGTGCGGGAAGCGAAGGAAGACGAGAACTATCTTCAATATAAACAGCAACTGGAAAGCATTCGTCGCAACGCAGATGAACACACTGCATCCATCATTCCCATGCGCAGGAAATTCTGGTGGGTGGCTGCGGCTGTTATCATCATTATTGGCGGTGTTACCTGGTACCTGTTGTCACAAAAAAAATCATCGCCCATTATTGTAAAAGACATTCATAAAGTTGATACCCCTGAAAAACAAATACAGCCCCCACCTGTTCCTGATAAAACCCAACTGGCATACGAGCAATTCTATAACCCTTATACACCTGCAGACATTACACCGATAGAATTACAGCAGGTAGCAGCATTGTACAAAAAGAAGGATTATATAAACGCATTGCATGAGTTGCAAAGTATCAGCGAAATACGCGGAAACGCTCCACAGGATGAAAAACAACTGCAGGTATATGCTCATTTTTACAACGGTCTTTGCCAGTTATCATTGCAACAGCCGGACAGTGCACGTGTTTACCTGCAAAAAGCATACGCCTTGAAAAAAAATGTACCCGTATTACAGAATGATATTACATGGTACCTGGCACTTACCTGGCTGAAACTACAGCAGCCCGCACAGGCTAAGCCATTACTTACCACGCTTACCGGCAATACAGGTAGTAAAAAATATCAGCAACAGGCTACCTCCCTGTTAGAACAACTCCGGTAATGCCGGCACAATGATTTAATATCTGCATAACAGTTATAAATTATCTTTAACCGCTACCCCTATCACTGTACCCCATCATCTCCGCATGAAATCCTTTGTAGTGTTTGTATTGCTTATCACCGGCATTTATGGATGTTCCGGACCTCAATCAAAACCTTTTCCGGCTTCTACCCTGCATTTTGAACACTTTGTTACCAACGATCCCAAAGATTCATCTCATTACTATTCCCTCATCGGCAGAAGTATTGAAGTAGCAATCCGGAAGTTACAGAATCACTATTCCGATAGTATTATACAGGAGTGGTTCAAAGCACATCCTGCCGCTATTGCAGTACCAGTTACTTCTGTTTCCTATAATTTATATAAGCTGCGTGATATTGATACGCGCACTATCACTGTAACTTATTGCTGGATCATGGATAAACAGGATACACTCAACCTGCAACTGTTAAAAAAAGGTTGTGTACACAAACTCATGGTCTCCCGTCCTCTTAACAGTGATGAACTGTTGTATGGCGAGGAAGGTAAAACCCCTGACAAAAACCAAATAACCACACAACACCTTTCAAAGGCTGAATACAAAAAGTTTGCTGCGGGTGTAAAAGCAGCTTACGATATAGCCCAGCAGGAAGGTGCCGGTATTTATCACCGGCCGTAAACAACTGGTGGTCCGAACCCTTCATGATAAGTTTTCCCTAACCGAAAAACGTTGCCAAACCAATGTTTAACCAGCATTTGAAAGAATTTACATTTTATCTGAAAAAAATTCACTTTCACGTAGGGGAAACTTTTCTTTAAGGTGTCATATAGAGCAAATGCCTTTATCGATAGTAATTTTGGCAGGCTATCAAAGAAAAAATTTGTGGAACTGACCGACGTACAACTGACTGAACCATTGTCTGTAAGCTATGACCAGGTGTTTGAACAGGCTTTCAAAACCCATTTCAGGGGATTGCATGCTTATGCCTATACCATACTGAAAGATGACGCCCTGGCGGAAGAAACCGTTCAACAGGTTTTTTATAAGATCTGGGAAAGAAAGGAGCGCCTGGCTATTGAATCTTCGGTAAAAGCTTATTTATACAGAGCGGTATATAATGAGAGTCTTAACCATCTCAAACACCGGAAAGTAAAAGCAACTTACCAAGCACACGTTATGCGTACCAACAACTCTTCAGAACAGGGTTCCAGAAAAATACAGGCAAAAGAACTGGAAGAACGGCTTCGCAAAGCAATGAATGAATTGCCGGAGCAATGCCGTACCGTTTTTCAACTCAGCCGTTTTGAAGGGCTGAAGTACCAGGAAATTGCCAGTCAGTTACATATATCAGTAAAAACCGTAGAAAACCACATGGGTAAAGCGTTGAAAGTATTGCGCAGTAAGCTGGTGGAGTTTTTACCGATCATTATAGCAATGCTATTCCACAACTAAAACCAACTGCACTTGAAGCCTGACTTTTACAATATAAATGATGAACTGCTGGTAAAGTATCTGACCGGCGAAACCACCGATGATGAAAACGTTCAGGTGAGGGCATGGATTGCAGCCAGCCCTGAAAACCGTACACATTTTGAACACTTTCAGATCATCTGGGAAGAAAGCCTGCAACTGGCAGCAAAAAGTACCGTAGATGAAGAAGAAGCCTGGCAACGTTTTAAACAAAAAACTGCCACGCCTGCAATAAAACCACCAAGTGCTCCTGTTGTACCCATCACTGTGCGCTGGTTGCGTATTGCCATTATGCTGGTAGTTACCGCAGGTACAGCCTGGTTATCGTTCAACCTGTTGCAACGTCACAATACATCTGTCACTGCAGAAACGGTTACTTTACAGGCTTACAAACAGGTACGTACAGATACCCTTCCGGATGGTTCGGTAGTTATCTCCAACCAGCAAACCAGTATCAGTTATCCCAAAACATTTTCAGCCAGAGAAAGAAATATACAGTTACAAGGAGAAGCCTTTTTTGCTGTAACTCCCGATAAAAAAAGACCTTTCATTATTCATACCGGTAATGTGGCTATCCGTGTGGTAGGTACGGCTTTCAACGTGAAGAACCGCGACAGCAGCGTGGAAGTAGTTGTGGAAAGCGGTATTGTACAGGTAACCCGCAACAATGAAACTGTAACCCTGCACAAAGGAGAAAAGATAATTGTTGCAGGTAACAATGCTCCACTGACAAAAGAAAACACTACCGACCAGCTTTACAACTATTATCGCAGTCATAAGTTTGTATGCGATGGTACACCACTCTGGAAACTGGTAAGCATACTGAAAGAGGTTCATCATGTAAACATTATCATAGCAAAACCATCATTAAGCAACCTTCCACTCACTTCTACTTTTGAAAATGAGTCATTGGACAATATTCTTTCTGTTATTAGTAGTACTTTCGGCATTACAGTGGTGCATGAAGGTGACAACATTGTATTGCAATAACCATTAAACCATGTTTTTCGGCACGCCATGAAGAATATTGTTTTGCTGATCCGTTTATGTGGACCGGTGCTCTTCGTTATTATCAGTTGTACTGCCATTCAGGCGCAGAGTGTTCTTGACCGCAGGGTTTCCGTTGACATTTCTTCACAGCGCCTTGCCCGGGTACTGGAACTATTGAGCAATAAAGGCAATTTCTATTTTTCTTATAACACGAATATCATTCCCCGCGACAGTATTGTAAGCTGTACTGCAAGCGATAGAACCATCCGGCAGATACTGGATCAACTGTTGAAGAACAAGTATACTTATCTTGAAAACAATAATTACATTATTCTGCGCAGGGCTGTGGTACAGAGTAGCGTTATCTCCAATACCACCCCCAGTGAAGAAAAATTGTACACGGTTACCGGTTTTGTAATGAATGCTATGACCGGTGAAAAAATGTCTGAAGTAAGTGTGTATGAAAAAGATCGATTGATCTCCACACTCACCGATGACCAGGGATACTTCGAGATCAAACTGAAAAGCAGGTTTAAAACCGCTTCGCTTACCGCCAGCAAGGCTTCTTTTTCGGATACTACTATTACCGTACAACCACGTTTTAATCAGCAGATCATTATAGCTATTATACCGGAAGAAACCGCTGCTGCCACTGAAACCATCAGCCCGGTGGATTTTGAACGGCCCGAAGTGATCACCATTCCTGCAAAGGATTCTTTTTCTGTTCCTGAACTGGTGGCTATTCACGGACCGCAAGTAGAAAAAACCGCTGCCGGTAAATTCCTGTTGTCTGCCAAACAGAAAATACAAAGTATCAACCTGAAAAGATTTTTTGCAGACCGGCCTTTCCAGATATCGCTATTGCCGGGTATCAGCACACAGGGGAAACTGACTCCGCAGGTAAGTAATAAATTATCTTTCAATATCCTGGGTGGCTATACCGGTGGCACAAAAGCATTTGAGCTGGCAGGTTTGTTCAACATCAATAAAAAAGATGTACGGCTGGCACAGATTGCAGGCCTGTTTAATGTTACAGGAGGTAAAGTAGATGGTGCACAGATAGGTGGTATCAATAATACTGTGTTTGATAATGTTACGGGTGCGCAGATTGCCGGCGTTAACAACTATGTACAGGGAGAATTTACCGGCTGGCAGATAGCAGGTGTATATAATCATACTACAGACAGCGTACGCGGATTACAACTGGCAGGCATCTCCAATTTTTCACGCAGGTATGTATTCGGTGCCCAGATATCGGGCATCCTGAATGTTGCTAAAGCAGATATTGAGGGAGCGCAGGTGTCGGGTATATTCAATTATACCAAACGTTTGAAAGGCGTACAGATCGGTCTGATCAATGTTTGTGATACTTCTGAAGGTTATAGTATTGGCCTGGTCAATCTTGTATTTAAAGGATATCACAAATTTGATTTTTATACTTCCGAAGTACTGGATCTGAATGCTGCCTTTAAAACCGGTAATAAAAAATTATACAGCATCCTGTTACTCAGCAGTACGCCCAAAAAAGATGAGAAGATATATTCCTTAGGCTATGGTATGGGGCATGAAATAACTTTCAGCAAACGCATTACGCTCAATCCGGAGATCACTTCACAATATATTTATCTTGGAAGCTGGGATTATGGCAATATCATGACACGCTTCACAGCACATCTGCATATTAACTTGGGTAAATATTTTTCTGTCTTTGCAGGCCCTTCTTTCAGTATCTATCAATCGGACCAGAAAACCGCAGTGGCCGGCTATGCAGCATTCTTCCCACCCAAAAACATCCATCCACTCACCATCAGTAAAGAAGATAATGCTGTCGGTTGGTTTGGCTGGAATATTGGGTTTAGTTTATTCTAACTGTTCCGGGTTTGGAGTTTTGTGTTCGTGAACCGGCAATTGCATTTAACCAATAGCCACCACTTAACAACCAATTCCTAGTCCCCGGTTAACTTATCAACAAAACCTACTTCACACTTTATATTTCACGCTTGCTTCCATAGGGGTAAATCTTTCGTCAGTTGTCACATAAAAAAGCAATTGAATGAAACACCCATTGTTAGCGATCATGATAATATGCGTATCGCTTCATGCAGCAGCACAACAGGACAGTATCGCCCGCTTACAGATATCTTTTGTACCGGGTCTGGGTATTTACAGCAAAAATCATCAGCAGGTTACCAACGACTTTTCTTTCAATATAATCGGTGGCAGTAACGGAGGCGTAAACAAGGTAGAGATTGGCGGAATATTCAATGTCAATACAAAGAATGTACAGCGTGTACAGGTGGCAGGTATATTTAATGTAACCGGTGGTTATGTACAGGGAGTACAAGCCAGTGGTATTTTTAATGCTGTACGCAAACAGGTTACAGGCGCACAGATAGCAGGTATCTATAACCAGGTTGCTGACAGCGTTAAAGGTGCGCAGGTTGCGGGCATTTTTAATATAGCAAGCAAAAAAGTACATGGTACACAGGTGGCAGGCATAGCTAATATTACAAAAGGGACCGCTGAAGGTGTACAGGTATCAGGCATACTGAACTATACACGAATACTAAAAGGAATACAGGTAGGATTGATCAATATTGCAGATTCTTCAGATGGTTATAGCATTGGCCTGATCAATATTGTACGGAAAGGGTATCACAAAATTTCAGTATACTCCAATGAACTGCAGCATGTGAATGTTGCAATAAAAACCGGCAGTAGTAAACTGTATAATATATTGCTGGTTGGCGCTAACGCAGATAATAAAAGAAAATCTTATTCATTTGGTTATGGAATAGGTACAGAAATTTCATTGGGCAATCGCATTTCGTTCAACCCGGAGATGAGTTCACAATACATATACCAGGGTAACTGGGATTTTACTAATTTTCTTAATCGTGCCAGCCTGCTTTTTAATTATAAGATCACACGGCACTTTGCTGTTTTTGGCGGCCCAGCTTTTAATGTATACTATTCCAATCAACATCTTCCTATTGGCAATTATAAACTGGCACCTGCTACCGGCAATTATCATCCTTTCAAGCTATGGGATAAAGACGTACATGGCTGGTTTGGCTGGAATGCAGGCGTGAATATATTCTAGTGTATGCGTATTCATGTTATGCTTTATACACTCATTCTCAGGCTTTCTTCAACTTTTGTAAAAAATAAAATCCTCAATAGGGGGAAAAGCTTCTTTAGTTGTCACATTACAAATCATTGCGTATGCGTTCAACAATAAACCGATCCTTTTTATTACTCACACTGCTGACCGTACTCAGATTTAACGTGCAGGCGCAAATGTCGCAGACAGTAAGAGGGAATATAATAGATCATTTATTACAAACACCCATTGCAGGTGCTACCATAACACTTGATAACGCAGCAGTTGTATCTGACATATCTGGCAACTTCCGTTTCACCAATATAGCTACCGGTAAACACAGCATTAAAGTAACACACATCGGTTTTAAAGAAGTAGTACTCGACAACATTGATGTTAACAACGGTAAAGAAGTTGTGCTCACCATTCCGATGGAAGCAGATATCAAAGCAGAAAAAGCAGTGGTGGTAACGGCCAACAGCAAAAGAAACCGCCCCCTGAATGATATGAGCGTAGTAAGTACGCGTGCTTTTACCGTGGAAGAGACACAACGTTATGCAGCAGCAGTAAATGATCCTTTACGTATGGTAACAGCTTTTGCAGGAGTTAACTCTTCTTTTGATGGCAATAACAATATCGTGATCCGTGGTAATGCACCCAATGGTTTACTGTGGCGTATGGAAGGCGTGGATATTCCAAACCCCAATCACTTTGCAGCTCCGGGCAGCAGCGGTGGTGGCATTTCCATCTTAAGTACACAACTGTTATCCAACTCTGATTTTATTACCGGCGCTTTTGCTGCAGAATACGGCAATGCACTGAGTGGTGTATTTGATCTGAAGTTACGTCGTGGTAATAATGAGAAAAGAGAATATACTGCACAAGCAGGCATCCTGGGACTGAACCTGGCTGCAGAAGGACCTTTAATGAAATTCTATAAAGGTTCTTACCTGGTTAATTACCGTTATTCAACATTGGGTTTACTGCAAAAGCTGGGCATGAAGTTCACCGGCGGCAGTACAGATTTCCAGGATCTGTCTTACAATATTTATCTGCCTACCGGCAATAAAGGCAGCTATTTCACTTTGTTCGGATTTGCGGGATTGAGTGATTTTACCAAAAAAATAGATGACGATTCTACCAAATGGGAACATGACAACGATCGTTATAGCACTACGTTTAAAGCGAACACGGGTGCTGCCGGCGCTACCAATATGCTGGTACTGAGCAATAATACCAGCCTGCGTTCATCAGTAGCCTATTCTTATGTCAGCAATTCAAGTGATCAGCACTATCGTGAAGAGGATCAAAGCAATTCAGAAACCTTCAGGGGAAAAGATAAGACCAGCAAGATCAATATTGCGGCTGTACTGAATCACAAATTCAATACCCGGAATATATTAAGGGCGGGCGCTAATATCACCTTTATACATTTCAACTATTACATGCTTTCCCGTGAAAACCCGGGTGCTCCTGTACTGGAAACCATCAATACATCCGGAAATACACAGACGATACAGTTATACAGTCAATGGCAGCATCGTGCAACCAATAATCTGTCGTTCAATACAGGACTTCATTACCTGTTGCTGACGCATAACAATACCGCATCCCTGGAACCACGTGCTTCGGTAAAATGGGATATTGATCGCCGCAATTCACTGTCATTCGGTTATGGCCTGCACAGCCAGATGCAGTCTATGGGTATTTACTTTGCCAAACAACAGGCAGGCGGCCATACAGATTATTTCAATAAAAACCTAGGACTTACCAAAGCGCATCACTTTGTATTGTCGTACAGTAAAACGCTGAACCCGCACCTGCGGCTGAAAACAGAAGTATACTATCAGCATCTTACCAACGTACCTGTTGAAAACGATATTAATAAAACCTTCTCTACAGTCAATATTGAAGGGGGATTTATTACCGAGAAACTGGTGAACAAAGGAACCGGCAGGAACTATGGAATAGAAATTTCACTGGAAAAATATCTGCACGACAACTTCTATTACATGTTCACCAGTTCTTTCTACCAGGCTAAGTACAAAGCACTTGACCAGGTAGAACGCAATACCCGTTATAATGGCAACTACATCGGGACTTTTATTGCAGGTAAAGAATTTGTACAGCCCTCGCAAAAAAGGTCGTTCGATTTCAACATCAAAATAACCTATGCCGGTGGATATCGCACCACTCCTATCAATGTAGAGGAATCAAAAGCTAAGGGTTATACCATTTATTATGAAAAACAGGCCTTCTCGTTAAAGAACCCGGCTTATTTCCGTGCAGACCTGCGTGGCAGCATTAAATGGAACATGCGTGCAATGACCAGTACACTGTCGCTGGATATACAGAATGTAACCAACCGCAAAAATATTTACGATAACTATTTCGATCCGCTTACATCATCTGTGTATGCAGAATACCAGATAGGCATTTTACCTATTATCAACTACAAAATTGAATTTTAAACCGGTGTATTCGCACCAATAAAGTATAGCCATGAAAAAACAACCGGCATCAACCACCATTTTTGCTTTATGCATTCTTTCTTTCCTTTTTGCCTCCTGCAGAAAAATTGTGGGGGAAGGACCAATGGTCAATGAAAACAGGGCAGTACAATCCTTTACAGGCATTATTTTAAAAATACCGGCTAACCTGTATTATACAGAGGAAGCCAACCGCAAGCTGGAATTAAGAGCGCAGCAGAACATTCTTGACGAAATTGAAACGGTGGTGAATGGAAATAATTTAGAGATCAGGTTCAGACATCACAATACCAATATTGGCAGACATGATGTGATCAATATCTATGTCAGCGCACCGGAGATCAATTACCTGGAAACCCGTGGCTCGGGAAACCTCTATGCAACGATGCCGATGCATCCCTCTTTCGTAAAATTGTCGGTAGATGGGTCTGGTAATGTGCAGATCAATCAGCTAGTTGCCAATAATACAGAAGTCACCATCAGCGGTTCAGGAAATATCATCATCAATAGCGGTACCAGCAACAATACACAAACCCGCATCAGCGGCAGCGGCTATATCAATATACAGGAACTGGAATCTAAAAATGTCAGGGCTGAGATCAGTGGATCTGGTTCCATCAAATTATATGCAACACAAAACCTGGATGCCTCTATCTCCGGAAGCGGCTCTATCCTGTACAAAGGATCACCGGTTATCAATTCCAGCGTTTCCGGTTCTGGTTCCATCAAAAAAATATAAAAGTAGGTTGTAAGTCGGATCTATTCATTCATCACAAGTAAGGGGATGGCTTTTGCCGTCCCCGTTTTTCTTCCACAAAGGCCCGAAGACACAAAGGGGCACAAAGTATCAGAAATTAGTTATCAGGAACCAGGTTTTGGAAAACCATATTTCACACGTCTGATTTTACATTATCTCCAGATGTTATATGAACATCTGCTACAACAATCAAACCATATAACCATCAAGCCATCTGTCCGCAACAGCTTCCAGCCTTATCTCTTATAATTCTTAATGTATTCACTTGGCGACATGCCGGTAACCCGTCTGAATACACGGTTGAAGGTAATGGCATTATTGAACCCTGTGGCGTATCCTACAGATGCAATGGAGTCAAAATTACCGTTGATGATCTTTTTACAGGCTTCGTTGATACGTACCTCGTTTAAAAAGCTCATGTAGGTTTTGCGGGTATGTTTTTTGAAGTATTTGCAGAAAGCATGCGGAGTAATGTGTGCTACACGTGCAATTTTATCCAGTGAGAAGTTTTCGGTGTAATGCTCAATGGTATACTGGTAAATATCATTCATGCGCATGCCTTCTGAATCGGAAAAGCTGTGTTTTGAAAAACCGGTATTCAGCAGTTTCCAGTCTTTTACCTCCATTGCAAAGAACTGCAGCAGCTTTACAAATTCCATCAATCTTGCCAGACCGGTATTTTCATTAACCTTTTTGATCAGTTGTTCTGCGCTGTGCCTGTACATATCCGGCAACTGCAGACCACCTGATGTATGACCAAGAAATTTTCTGATGGCATCCAGTTCGGGCAGGTTAATAAGACCGGACAATGTTTTTTCAAAATCAAAAAAAATATGGATCGCATGTACATTGTTCTCCGACTCATTGTGAAAGTATTGCGGGGCAGATTTAAAAACATGCGGCTGATTGGCCCCGAGAATATATACATCACCTGGTTTTACCGGCTGCGTGTAGTTACCGGCAATCAGCGTTCCTTCACCTTTTAGTATCAGTGACACCTGTGCTTCGGCATGACGGTGAAAATGGTTGTAAAAATGAGGCAGCACATCTTCATGTACCACCACGGTACCTTTTTCACTGATAGGAACAGTAAACTGGATGGCTTTCATATAAACCAAAATTACCGTTTTATGAAAATAAAAAAGCCATTTGAGACAATTTTAGTTAAATATTGAGCAATTTTTGTCTTTTCCGTACTCAGGTGTACACTGGTATCTATCATATAGGTTAGTGAACCCGAAAATGGAATACAATACCGCCTGCTGCTGCAGTTTTTGCACAAAAACTAACTTTTACCAGCATACGAAATACAAATAGAAAAACAGTAATTATGCAGTAAAAAGAGGGTAAACATAATACGAAAAATAGGCGACGCGGCAAGCGAGGTAACAATTTCGTAACACAAACTTAATGCTGTTCTGTCTCATTATAAACCTATGTTTGCCAAAGTATTAGCAAAGTTACTCCACCTGATCGTACTACCATTCTGTGGATAGTTATGTGCAAATGATGTGCATATCAAAACTTGCATTAATGCATGGTTGTATCAACCTTTGGATTGCCCCTGCCTGCTTCATTTAAATCATTAGTTATGAAATGGACATTAATTAGCAAACCTGCTAAAACCTTACAGGAGTACCACCTCGTTCAGGACGGAGAGATCAAAGCTGTCATTAAATACAATCCTTCACAGCAGTCTGTACGCATCAGCGATACAGCTAAACAAAGATTGTTGTTTATTGAACGTACAGGTTTCAGGAACAAACAGGCCGTGCTGAAAAATGAATATGGCGTTAATATCGGCAAACTCCAGAAAGATACCTGGAACAACCACATCGGGGCTATTGATATTGACGGACGCCGTTATAACTATGCTATTACACAGCAGGGCAGTTCATTACCCGAACTGGTGATTTATGAAAAAGATATTACCAGTCCGCTGGCAACCTGCAATCTCCAGGAGCCATCCGGTTTTTCACTGAAAAAAGACGTGCAGAAATATACCAACCTGTTATTGGGATTGTGCTGGGCTGTATTTGCACCGCTTACCCCACGCAGTGTAGCGCAGCCCAAGATGCAACTGGGTGGTGAGTTCAATATATTGTAACACGGTAATTCATTAATAAAGGAAAGCCTTCTGTTTTGCAGCTGCAATAACGGAAGACTTTCCTGTTTTTTGGCAATCTTATAGTCAATACATTACTTCACCAGCAGGTGTGGAGAGGTCAGTTTGTGATCTGTGATATATTGCTTCAATGACTGACCAGCTTCTTTAGGCCTGTCAGATGACAATACATCAGCACCATGACTTACAAAATCATAGTATACTTTATCTCCACGCGCTATGGCCATGCGGTCAAGGTTGCCCATGGTACCCAGAATGCACTGAATTTTATGTTCATGCAATAATTGGTATACCGAAGCATCCGGTTCACTCACACCCACAAAAGCGATCAGCCTGTTATCAGGCACACCATAACTGTTTAAACGTTCCAGGTCTTCTTTGCCACGGATGGATGCAGAGATCATCAGGTCTTCTGCCAGTTTATGTACCTCTGCCGCCTGGTTGGCATTGTACGTAATGATCACCGAACAGCTTTCTGCCTGATTACGACGCACTGCCGCGATCACTTTTTCAAAAGGAACACCACGTTTTACATCTAGTGTAAAGATCACTTTTCCTTTTCCCCATTGCAGCACTTCATCAAGTGTGGGAATTCGAAAGCTGGTTACATTACCGTCATTGTCTTTCAGTTGTAGCTTTTTCAATTCATCCAATGTGTAATCCTGTATCGGCCCGGTACCGGTAGTGGTACGATCAAGCCGGTCGTCGTGCATCATCACCAGCGCAGAATCTTTACTCAATGCAATATCACACTCAATAATCAACGGCTGAAACCCGATACTGTGCTGAAAGGTTTCCACTGCATTTTCAGGATAGCCTTTTTCTGGTCCGCCACGATGCGCACTGATCAATGGAATGCGTTTTGGGCTATAGCTTAAAAAATTCCGTAGCTCCTCCGAGGTCTTAAACTGCAACAGGTACGACTGTTGTTGTGCAAAACTCCATGAACAAACGGCCAGCAACAGCACTACAAAAACTGATCTCATAATTATTGCTATGTTGATAAATGGATAATTGAATTACCTGGTGATTACACAGGTACAGCATTACATAATTTTAAGTGTCCACATTTGTATTGTGCTTACACTCCTACTGCTTCCAGCCATGCGGTAGCCATCAGTTGTATGCCGGCAATATTCGGATGCACGCCATCATCGGTCCAGTATTTGCCGGGAGCCTTTTTCTGTGCTTTATCAAATACATGCTGATAAGGGATCCACACGGCACCAAAGCTATCGGCCATTTCGCGGGCAGCTTTCTGATATTCCGGAAACTCCGGATACCATTTATCATCCACTGCTTTTACACCTGGTACTGCAAATGGCTCACCAATGATCAGTTTTACATCCGGCAGTTGTTGTTTTGTACGTTCCAGCAATGCTTTAAAGTCATTACGGTATACGTCAACAGTTCCGGCATATTTACCATTCAGCTTGTGCCAGAAGTCATTCACACCGATCAGGATGCTCAGTACAGATGGTTTCAGTTTAATGCAATCCTCGTCCCAGCGTTCTGCCAGTTGATATACTTTATTGCCACTGATGCCACGGTTGTACAACTGCAGTTCTTTATCGCTAAACTTATTCAGCAAATAAGCAGCAGCCAGCATGGCATATCCTGAACCAAACGCCTGCCCGTTATTTACATTCAGGTTATCACGCTTACGACCGGCGTCTGTAATAGAATCGCCCTGAAAAAGCACTACATCACCTTTATTGAATTTTATTTTAGAAGCATTGTTATGGCTGCTAACCGGCATAGCCAGTAATCCCGGACCTGTAGCAGTAACAAGTCCACCAGTGATGGCTGTTTTTAAAAACCTGCGACGCTTGTTCTCATAAAATGGCATACAATGGTATTTTAAGTATTTGGAGACAACGAAAATACGAATGAAGAGGTTGCAGAATCAGTACTTTTTTCACATTTACTTACTCTATTTATGCTTATCAGCAGGCTCAAATACATCCACTGTCAGGATGTTCCCGTCCTTGTCAAACCGCATGGGTGAGATACAGGTTTCACGGTTGTAACCATTGCCATCCGGTATTCTGAAACGATGGTATACTATGTACCATTCATCTTTGCCCGGCACTTTTACTACAGAGTGATGACCGGCACCTTTCACTACACCCCTACCCTTCAGTATTGGATTGCCGGCAGCTTTGGTGAACGGCCCCAAAGGCGAATCGGATGTGGCATATGCAACAGAATACCGCGGATCACGCGTATCGTACTCAGACCACATGAGATAATATTTTCCATTGCGTTTAAATACGAACGGTCCTTCGTTATATCCCTGCGGATGAATGACCTTCATACTGGCCGAATCGAAAGAGATCATGTCATCGTTCAGCTTTACCATATTACAGTTTCCCTGTCCAAAATACAGGTACGCAGCACCATCATCATCTACAAACACCATTGGGTCTATCATTTGTCCCTTTAATGCACCTTTGACAACCAGCGGTTTTCCCAATGGGTCTTTAAAAGGACCAACAGGTTTCCCGGCAACAGCCACACCAATATTGGTATTGGCCGAATAATAGAAATAATATTTACCATTTTTCTGCGCAATGGCAGGTGCCCAGGCCCTTTCCTTTGCCCAAATGATATCTTTTGGCAGATCAAGGATAGTACCTTCATTTTTCCAGTTCACCAGGTCTTTAGACGACCAGCAGGTAAAGTAGGTAGATTTCCAGCCTTCCGTTCCATCTGTAGTGGGATAGATATAATAGGTTTTGCCAAAAACAGCAATGTGCGGATCTGCAAAAACACCGGGTAAAACTGCAGCCGGTGCAACCATTGTGTCGGCAGATTGTTGTTGAGCCGAAGCTGTAGCCATTGCCAAACCACTGACTATTGCCAGTAAAATGCGTGCTTTCATAAATATTTATAATATGTTATCTGGGGCATACCAGCACTGGCAATATACATTTTAAGATGCAGGAAATTGTTTTCGGTCAATGTGTTAGCCATTCTGCCGGTAGTTTATATAAAAAATTCGTGTCTTTTTAACTTTTACCAGCTCCGCTTGTTATAGTATTCACTTAACATACAACGAGTACTTTATACGTATTGCATTGATTGTTAAACATTGAATACGTTTTTTTTATCATAACTGCTTATCCTTATCAAATTGAGAATAATGAAAAATACTACTTTGATACCAGTGCTGGATATGAAACAGTGCGTTCCAGACACTGATTTTCATATCAAACAGTTTGCAACGGCACAGGTACCGCCTGACATGATGATTCCGCACCGCAATAGCAGCTACAAGATAAGCCTGCTGCTGGAAGGCGAAGTAGCCTGCTTTACTGATTTTAAAGAATATAAGGCCAAGGCTCCTGCGTTATTATTCCTATCGCCCGAACAGGTGCACCAGCGTACCAGCAATACTTATCATAAAATGGTTCAGATCTCGTTCAACAAAGATTTTTTGCTGAATGAGTCGCAAGGTATCCTTTCCTGCTGGGACTGTATGTTTGGCCAGGTGATCATACCAGTACAGGACAATGCGCGTTTGCAGGAACTGCAAACCTATGCTAACCTGCTGCTGAATGAATTTAAACAGGGACAGTTGCAGCGTGACCTGGTGATACGCAACCTGCTGAATGCATTCATCATTGCATCTGCCAGGTTAACTACCTGCGAAACCAGGATTGTACAGATGGATGGCACACAGAACAAAACTGTAAGACAATTTAAGGATCTTACAGACGAACATTTTCTGAACAGAACACAGGTATCGCAATATGCAGATATGCTGTACATTACTCCCGGCCACCTAAACGACCTCATCAAAAACGTTACAGGCCGCACAGCCAAACAGATTATTGATGAAAAAAGAATAGTAGAGGCCAAGCGTTTATTATTCTGGGGACAACACTCTGTAAAGGAAATAGCCGGCCACCTGAACTTTGAGGACGACGCGTATTTCAACCGTTTTTTCAAAAAACATACAGGCAGAACACCGGCATCATTCCAGAAAACAATCCGCGAAAAGTACAATTAATGCCGTAATAAAGTAAATGTACAACACAATAATACGTACTACCTTTATGTACTAATTATGAAACACTTTTTTTTCTACGTTCCCCCTTTGGAAGTCAGGCATTGACGCATCAATGTGCATTAAAAATGCTTGCTGAGCTATAGACAGAAATTAATGACGACATGAAAAGCAAACAATCCTTCTGCCTGCTATTCATTTTTTGTTTATAGTCTGAACACCCTTTATCAGCAACAGCCTTGTATGCAATGCCAGGGCTTACAAAGTCAGGATAACATACCGTTGCCACAGGCAAATATCTCCCCCGGTATTTACATACAGCAGATAATGCTGTAACAGGCAGTCTATTGTCTGCCTTGAACGATCAATGCCAGCGAAAAATCTTTTTATTATTTATTGTAACACAGAAAAACACAACACACATGTTTTATCATAACGCACCAGGCAAAAACAGGATTGCATTAATGGTACTGACAGCAGCCATGTCTGTATTGATATACAGCTGCGGTAACGCTTCTGCCAATGCAGGACAGGAAATAGCTGCACCGGCAGTATCGCTGCCCGTATTATCAATAGCCGAAGCCCCGGCTACCACTTATCGCGAATACACAGCCTCAGTAGAAGGCAAACTGAATATTGAAATACGCGCACAGGTAGATGGCTATCTTGATAAGATCTTTGTAGATGAAGGCGCCTATGTAAAAGCAGGCCAGCCTTTATTCAAGATCAATGACCGCACGTACAACGAACAGCTCAGCAATGCCAAAGCCAGTTTGCAGGCGGCTATTGCCAACCAGCAAAAGGCACAACTGGAAGTAGACAGGCTTGCTCCGCTGGTGAACAACAACGTAGTATCTCCTATCCAGTTGCAAACAGCACAGTCTGTATTAGCAGCAGCCAAAGCCACTGTAGCACAAACAGAAGCATTAGTACACAATGCACAGATCAATGCAGGTTATACATTGATCACAGCACCGGTAAGTGGTTATGTAGACCGCATACCTTATAAAACAGGCAGCCTGGTTGGCAGAAGTGAGGTATTACCACTTACCACCGTATCTGATGTAAGCGATGTATATGCTTACTTCTCTATGAGCGAAGTGGATTTTGAACAGTTCAAACAACAGTTTCCCGGTGCTACCATTCAGGAGAAACTGCGTCACCTGCCTGCACCGGAACTGGTACTGGCCAACAATACTATATATCCTGCCAAAGGACGCATTGAAACTGTAGAAGGACAGTTTGACAAAACCATGGGTTCTATCAGTTTCCGTGCTACGTTTCCCAATACAGGCGGTATGCTGAGAAGCGGCAACACCGGTAAAATAAGAATATCGCAGGCATTGCAATCAGCCTTGATCGTTCCGCAGGAAGCCACTTTTGAAATACAGGATAAAGTATTTGTATTTGCCGTTGCCGATAGCAATAAGGTGATCAGTAAACCTATTACTATTGCAGGCAAAACCACCAACTACTATTTTATAAGCAATGGCGTAGTACCCGGTGAAAAAATCGTGCTGACAGGGATCAACAACCTGCGCAATGGTATGGTCATCAATCCCCAACCGGTATCTGCAGACAGTTTATTGAAATCAAGACCTATGTAAACCTCTGCTCACATGCAAATGCAACCAGTTAATCAATGATCAGCAACGGGTAGCATTCCCGCATAACAGTTGTCGTAATACATTACGGAACAACAGGCAAAGATCTGTTGCATGGAATGTTTTGCTTCAGAAAAAACATAAAAGGTTCTACTTATCAGAATAAAACAAATGCTCTCATGTTAAAAAAGTTTATAGAACGACCGGTACTATCTACGGTTATCTCCATCATATTGCTGTTGCTGGGCGGTTTGTCGCTGACATCGCTACCCATCACATTGTTTCCTGATATTGCGCCACCCAGTGTAATGGTAACGGCCAACTATCCAGGCGCCAACGCTGAAGTGGTAGCACGTTCCGTAGCCACTCCTATAGAGGAAGCCGTGAACGGTGTGGAGAACATGACCTATATGACCTCCAACTCCAGTAACGACGGCAGTATGACACTGACTGTATATTTTAAACAAGGTACAAATCCCGATATTGCTGCTGTAAACGTACAGAACCGTGTATCAAAGGCTACCAGTCAGATACCACAGGAAGTAATACAGGCAGGTATTTCCACCCAAAAACAGCAGAACAGTATTATCATGTTCGTTGCACTGACCAGTAAAGACAGTTCGTACGACGAAACATTTCTGCTGAATTATATCAAGATCAACCTGGTGCCGCAATTGCAGCGTATTCCCGGTGTAGGCCAGGCACAGCCTTTTGGTACCAAGGATTACTCCATGCGTATCTGGTTAAAGCCTGATCGCCTGGCCGCATACAAACTTTCACCACAGGAAGTGACCAATGCTATTAAAGACCAGAGCCTGGAAGCTGCACCCGGACGTTTCGGTGAAAGCAGCCGCGAGTCTTTTGAATATGTGTTGAAATACAAAGGTAAACTAAACAAGAATGAAGACTATGAAGAGATCATCATCAAAGCCAATCCTGATGGTTCATTCATTCGTTTAAAAGATGTGGCAAGGGTTGAGTTTGGTTCTTATAACTACTCATCCAGCGGTATGCTGAACGGACATCCCACATCAGGCGTGGCCGTGTACCAGACCGCAGGTTCCAATGCCAACGATATCCTTACAGAAGCAGAACGGCAGTTGAAAGTATTCTCAGCCGACCTGCCAAAGGGTGTTGAAGCACATATCATGTACAACTCCAAAGAGTTCCTGGATGCATCTATACACCAGGTACGTGAAACACTCATCATTGCATTTTTGCTGGTATTTGTGGTAGTATACATCTTCCTGCAGGATCTGCGTTCAACGCTTATCCCGGCCATTGCTGTTCCTGTTGCCATTATCGGTACCTTCTTCTTTATGCAATTGTTTGGTTTTACCATCAACCTGCTTACGTTGTTTGCGCTGGTACTGGCCATTGGCGTGGTGGTGGATGATGCCATTGTAGTGGTGGAAGCTGTGCATTCCAAAATGGAACAGACACGCATGCCTGCACGTGCAGCCACCATTCAGTCCATGAGTGAAATTTCAGGAGCCATCGTTTCTATCACGCTGGTAATGATTGCCGTGTTTGTCCCTGTAGGTTTTATGCAGGGTCCTGCCGGTGTATTCTATCGCCAGTTTGCATTTACGCTCACCATTTCCATTTTGATCTCTGCGCTGAACGCGCTTACGTTAAGCCCGGCTTTGTGTGCGTTGTTCCTGAAAAATGAGCACAGTCACGAAGAAAACGGACATGCGCGCAAAAAAGGATTCGGCAAACGTTTCTTTGAAGCATTCAATACCGGTTTTACGGTAATGACCAATAAATATAAAACCAGCATTCAATTCCTGTTACGCCGTAAATGGGTGGCTATTTCAGGTCTGGCGCTGATCTCTGCTGTTGCGTTTTTACTGGTACGGCAAACCCCAACAGGCTTTATTCCAACAGAAGACCAGGGCTTTATTCTGTATGCGGTGAATACGCCTCCCGGTAGTTCACTGGACAGAACGCACCGCGCTATGGAACAGATCGATGAGATTGTGAAGAAAGAAACCTCTGCTGATAAAAGATACACAGTAGATGGCCTGAACTTCATTTCCAATGCCAATGCAGCTCCCTATGGTGCCGGTTTTATACGGTTAAAACCATACAATGAAAGAGGCGCTGTAAAAGATGCGCAGCAGATCTCCAATAGTCTGATCCAAAAGGTTAGCCAGGTAAAAGATGCCAATACCTTCTTCTTTACCTTCCCTACCATTCAGGGTTTTGGTAATGTGAGTGGTTTTGAGTTCATGCTGCAGGACCGTAACAACGGATCGCTGGAACAACTGGGTAATACGACCTATGCATTTATCGGTGCGTTAATGCAACGTAAAGAGATAGCGTATGCCTTTACCACTTTTGCTGCCGGCAACCCGCAATACATGCTGGAGATCGACAATGCCAAAACAAAACAGTTGGGTGTATCTGTAAGCGATCTGTTACAAACACTACAGGTGTATTATGGCAGCAGCTTTGTATCAGACTTTAACCGTTTTGGTAAATACTACCGTGTAATGGCACAGGCTGATGCGCCTTACCGCAGCAACCCCGAATCACTGAACAACATTTATGTAAAAAATGCTACCGGCGAAATGGTTTCTGCCAATACACTGGTAAGTATTAAACGTGTATATGGTCCGGAAACAGTAACCCGCAACAACCTGTTCAATGCCGTAACCATCAATGGTACCCCCAAACCTGGTTACAGTACCGGTGACGCCATCAGGGCTATTGAAGAAACAGCAAAAAAGGTATTGCCGCGTGGTTATCATTATGAGTTTACCGGCATGACAAGAGAAGAGATCAGTACGGGTAACCAGACCACTTTCATCTTCCTGCTGAGCGTATTGTTTGTATTCTTCCTGCTGGCAGCACAATACGAAAGCTATGTACTGCCTTTTGCGGTGATATTATCAGTACCTACCGGTATACTGGGTGTATTTGCATTTATCGGCTGGGCAGGCATTGAAAACAACATTTATGTACAGGTAGGTTTGATCATGCTGGTAGGTCTGCTGGCAAAAAACGCCATCCTGATCGTAGAGTATGCAGTACAACGCCGTCGCCTGGGTATGGGACTGGTAGAATCTGTACTGGAAGCTTCACAGCTAAGGTTACGTCCTATCCTGATGACCTCCTTTGCATTCATTGTAGGGTTACTGCCGCTGTTATGGGCAACCGGTGCATCGGCATTGGGTAACCGCTCTATTGGTACAGGTGCCGTGGGCGGTATGCTTACAGGGGTAATACTGGGTGTATTCATTGTACCCGTGTTGTTTGTAATATTCCAGTACCTGCATGAAAAAATAAGCAGGCATAAGAATACTATCCAACCTACAGCCACTCATACATCTGAAACAGTAATAGCAGGTTAAACATTCAACGAGCAGCATTATCATTCAAATTAAAAGATATCATGTATAAGCATCGGATCTATATCACCCTGTTCATTGTAATGCTGGCAGCAGGCTGCCGCATGGGCCGTGACTACAGCAGACCGCAGGTTGTATTGCCGCAGCAATTCGGCAACACCGCTCCTTCTGATACCAGCATAGCCGGTATGAACTGGAAACAATTTTTTACTGACACTACTTTACAACGCCTGATCGAACATTCATTGCAAAGCAATTATGATCAGCAACTGGCTATCAAACGCATTGAAGAAGCACAGGCGTATGTAAAACAGGCAAAAGTAAACTGGCTGCCTTCATTGCAGGCGCAGATCGCAGCATCCACCAACACACCGTCTAAGAACAGTTTAAACGGATTGAGCCTCGAAAACTTCCTGGGATCAAGGCATATTGAAGATTACTCTGCCAACGTAGGACTTTCCTGGGAAATTGATGTATGGGGTAAACTCCGCAGACAACGGGAAGTAACTACAGCAGGCTACCTGCAATCGTACGAAGCAGCAAGAACTGTACAGACCGCGCTGGTTGCAAACATCGCCAACAGCTATTATAACCTGTTGATGCTGGATGAACAACTGGTTATTGCTCACAAAAACCTGTTGCTGAGTGATACTATTGTAAATATGATCCAACTGCAGAAACAGGCAGGCCTGGTAACAGAACTGGCCGTACAGCAGGCAACCGCACAACGGCAGAACACTGCATTGCTGGTACCTCAACTGGAACAACAGGTAGCCATCCAGGAAAATTCATTGAGTATTTTACTGGGTGATCTCCCTGGCAGGATCGTTCGTACCACGCAGTTGCAGAACACTTCTGTATGGCAGGAACTGCCCACTGGCTTACCGGCCGATCTGCTGAGCAAAAGACCGGATGTAAGAGAACGTGAAATGGCACTGGTAGCAGCCAACGCACAAGTGGGTGTTGCAGAGGCCAGCATGTATCCCAGCCTGAACATTACTGCAACCGGCGGATTGAATGCCTTCAAAGCCAGTAAATGGTTCATACTACCGGCTTCACTGTTTGGTACTGCGGCCGGAGCTATTGCTCAACCCCTTTTCCAGCGCAGACAATTGAAAACACAAAAAGAAGTAGCCAACATTCAACGTGATGCTGCTGTGATCAGCTTCCGTCAGTCTGTACTGAATGCGGTGGGTGAAGTGAGCAATGCCTTAATAAAACTGGATAAGCTGAAAGAACAGCATGAGGTTGCAGAAGCACGTACACATACGTTGCAGACGGCTATCAGTAATGCAGAAATGTTGTTTAAAAGCGGTATGGCCGATTACCTGGAAGTGATCACTGCGCAGGGCAATTCACTACAGGCATCCATTACACTGGCCGATATACAACGTCAGCAACTGAGCGCTATGCTTGAACTATACCGCTCACTGGGTGGTGGATGGAAATAGGGAAAGAAAAGTCATGAAAACAGAAAAATAAAAAGGATAAGTAGAATAGGTTAAGGCTCGTCGGTTTTCTTTCAGTCAGATAAGGTTAAAAGCAAAAAGGCACAAGCAGGATATTCCTCTTGTGCCTTTTTTGTTATTAGATCGAACGCAAAATGCTGAATGCCCGCCTGGTCAGTCATTCACTAGCCTTAATCAACAGGCTTTTCATTCGCACATTTGCATATTTTCAAAATTGCACATTATCCAAGACTATGGGCTCGCACCGCTTCCACCTCTTCAGCAATACGCGGTAATTTGTCACTTCCCAACAGGCTGGAGCCATTTGCGGTGATGAGATAATCATCCTCAATACGAATGCCTCCGAAATTTTTATATGCAAATACTTTTCCGTAGTTGATAAACTGTTCGTGTTTTTTTTCAGCAGCCCAGCGATCCATCAGTTCCGGAATAAAATATAAACCCGGTTCTACAGTTACTACAAAACCGGGTTCCAGTGCGCGTCCCAGGCGAAGCGATTTTAAACCAAACTCCTTGCTCTTTTTCAGTTCATCGGTATAACCAATGTATTCTTCTCCCAGGTTTTCCATATCGTGTACGTCCAGTCCCATCATGTGCCCCAGGCCACACTGGAAGAATAATGTATGAGCACCGGCTGCCACCGCTTCTTTTACATCCCCCTTCATCAATCCCAGTTGCTGCAAACCGATGGTAAGACGTTCGCAGGCCAGCAGGTGAACATCTTTAAACAATACACCCGGTTTCAATGCTTTGATAGCAGCCTGTTGTGCATCCAGTACAATATTGTAGACTTCTTTCTGCAAAGCACTGAATTGTTTTCCTACCGGGAAAGTACGGGTCATATCACCAGCGTAGTGATTACTGGTTTCACCACCCGCATCACACAGCACCATCTGCCCTTCTTCCAACACAGTCAATCCATAGTGATTGTGCAATACCTGGCCATTTACTGTTAATATAGTAGGAAACGACAGGTTACCACCGGCGCTGATGGCCTGTGCATGTACAAATCCAGCCACGTATGATTCTGTTACACCTGCACGTGCATTACGCATAGCAGCCAGGTGCATATCGGCAGTAATATCTACTGCTTTATTGATCTCAGCTACTTCTTCTGCTGTTTTTATTGACCGCTGGCTCATAACAGCACGGATCAGTGTTACAGAAGCTTTCTCTTTCAGCAAAGCAACCGGCAAACCGGTAATCTCACTGATCTGTAATGCGGTATCTTTACGGTAAGGTGATAAAAAATGTACAGCATTACGGTCTTTTACTGTTGCTGCCAGTGAGGCCAGCGGTAATACTTTATCAATACCGGTTTGCGCAGCCTGTTCGTGTATAGAGATTTTTGGCCCTGTCCATACAATGTCATCAATGGTCAGTTCATCACCAAATAGTATTTCAGTATTGTTGTCAATATCAATTACCAGGAACAGATCTGCACGATCAATACCGGTATAATACAAAAAGGTACTATCCTGTCTGAAATGGTACCAGTTGTCTTTATAATTCATACTGCTTTCACCATTGCCTGGTAACAGGATGATGCCTGTTCCTACCAGCCTCTTCAGTTGCTGTCTTCTTGCGGAGTATACTTCTTTATTAAACATTCGCCTGTAGTTTATTGGATAAATACCCTGTTCCGGGCTTCATTTTAATGGATCAAAAGTAAAGGATCGATCCATCAGCAGCAATTAAATTCTGTTATAAACAATAGCAGGTGGATGAACCACCTGCTATTGTTTATAAATATCCCGGAAACTGTTCATGACTATACCGCTATCCCTTACGGGTTTGCTGTTCCCAGTCCTGCAACTGGCGCAACATCTGGAACGAGGATACAATATCGTATGCAAACGAAACCTGTTTGTCAGACAATTCCGCGTAACGTCCCTGCAATAAGGCATATGCAGCGGTAGCCAGTTGTTCATCAGTCATGGTAGTTTGTCCCAGTGCATGATAATACCGTAATTGTTGCTGCAGGTCTTTTTTAATGGAATCTGATACCTTTCTGGCCAGTGGGGCATCATTGGCAGCATAACAGGCCTGTAAGAACTGTAATGAAATAGCATTGTGCTGGTTGCCACGATTGCTGGTGGTTCCATACCTGAAATCTTTTTCATTGACCATTTTATCATACCGCTGCAATACATTACGTGCTTGCTCCAAACGGCCTTCTTCTGCCAGTGCCTGCGCTACTTCCGCATACGCAAGACGGATATTATTCAGACGACGGCGGTTTTCCTCATCGTAATACGTTCCGTTCTTACTTTCAAAAGCAAACCTGTTCATTATATAGTCGTAAGACTTTGCCGTATTTACCCTGCTGCCGGTAACCGGTGAAAGCTGGTAGATCAGTCCTTCCTGGCGAACATATTTACCCAATCCCAGGCCTTCTGCTACAGCGGGGGAAGTAAAGCATATCGGTCTTTCCCATTTATTGGCAGCCACAATGGCCAGCATTACCAGGTCGTTTCTTACCAGGTAGTTTTTACCGGTCAGATCTACTTTCAACGTATTGACAATAGTATCGCCGGGTTGTGCCCAACCTTTGCTACGCACTTTGGCAGTATCTACCGGTACACTGAATGTACGTCCGGGTAACATGTTGATAATATCTCCATCATTGGTTTCACGTGTATAGCGTGGATCATCACTGCCCACTACATTCTTCAGTACACTGTACAGGTCAGGTTCAGTACCTGCTGTAAAACCGGGCATTTTATCATCAACATATACTACTTCGCGTTTGTCGCCACGGATCTGCTCTGGTGTAAAGAGTACATCTATCGGCGCACTTTCATTGATCTTGTAACGGAACTGGTTAATACACCAGTCTGCTGCAAAAATCGTATTGACCATTACACGCACATCAGGCCGTATGCCTTCTACTTCCTGTGCATACCACAAGGCATAGGTATCATTGTCTTCTGCGGTAAACAATACTGCATTGCGCGGACAGCTTTCCAGGTAACTGCGTGCAGCATCACGAGCCAGTGTTTTCCCACTTCTGTCGTGATCATCCCATTCCTGGTAACACATTACCGCCGGTACTGCAAGGCTCAATGCCACGGCGGTATATGCTGCCATAGCAGGTTTGATTCTTTTCTGTAAGAATGCCATTACCGGCAATACACCCAAACCAATCCAGATTGCAAATGCATAGAACGAGCCAACGTATGCATAGTCGCGTTCACGCGGCTCAAATCCCGACTGGTTCAGGAAAACAACAACAGCAATGCCGGTTGCCAGGAACAACAATGTATTGACAAGAAAATCTTTTCTGTTACGCTTAAACTGGAACAACAATCCGATAACACCAAGCGCCAGCGGCAGCATGTACAATTTGTTGTATCCTTTATTATCCTGGTGAATACTATCAGGCATCTGGTTCTGCGGACCATACAGCATATTGTCAATAAAAGAAATACCGCTTACCCAGTTACTATCACGGGCATTTCCAAAACCCTGCAGATCATTTTGTTTGCCGGCAAAGTTCCACATAAAATACCGCCAGTACATCCAGCCTGCCTGGTAGTTGGCAAAGTATTTAATATTATCTGCCATTGTGGGTGATTCGCCTTCCTCCAGCCCTGTGAAACGATGATAGCAATCTAATTGCTGCCGGTCGTTATTGCTGTTCCACATACGCGGGAAGAAGTGTGCAGATGGCGTATTGGCCCAGTCCTCACCACGTCTCTTTCCAGCCTCTACGTATTTGCCATCAGCCATTGTATAGGAAATACCTTTATCAACATAAGATGGCCTGTCTGTAAAATCAGGTCCGTATACAATGGGCCAGTCGTTGTACTGCTCACGCCCCAGGTATCCTGCCAGGCTAACAGGATTGTCTACATTGTACATGTCTACACCGGGATTGGCATTGGAACGTATCATTGTAGTGAGATACGTGGAGTATCCAAACAACAGGAATACACCACACCACGCAAACGTTTTAAGTTGTGCATACTTCTTTTTGCCTGCATACCGTATCAGCAATGTAAGGCCAACAGCTACCAGAAAAAAGAAAAAAGCAAAACCCGAAAATACCGGCAATCCAAGACTGGTATTAAAATATACATCAAAGCTACCGGCAATCTTTATTACAGATTGCACTACAAACTTCTGTACAAACAGTGTAACCACGCAGGCTACCATCAGTGCAAGTATAGTATTTTTAGTAGTGACCTTGAATTTTTTGAAATAATATACCATTACAATGGCCGGTATGGTAAGTACATTCAGCAGATGCACACCTAATGAAAGTCCTATCAGGAAAAAGATAAACACGATCCAGATATTACTGCGTGGCTGTTCTGCATTCTGCTCCCACTTCAGCACAGCCCAGAATACAACGGATGTGAACAAAGAAGACAATGCATATACTTCACCTTCCACAGCACTGAACCAGAATGAATCTGAAAAAGTATACGCCAGTGCACCAATCACACCACAACTCATGATCGAGAACATTTGTGTACCGGTCAATACTGCGTTTTGTTGTTGAACTATCTTACGTGCAAAGTGGGTAATGCTCCAGAATAAGAAAAGGATGGTGAAGCCGCTGGCTAATGCACTCATGGTATTTACTGCCAGTGCTGCCCTGCCAGGATCATTACCAAAAAGGAGAATAAAAAAACGGCCTAACATAATAAAGAGCGGTGCGCCGGGCGGATGTGGTATCTGCAACTTAAAACAGCATGCTATAAATTCTCCGCAATCCCAAAAACTCGCAGTTCTTTCCATTGTAAGCAGGTACACACTACAGGCTATAATACATACAGTCCAGCCCGTTAGGTTGTTCATTTTGTTAAAACGCATATAGTCCTGGTATTTTTTTAGGTAGACTTAAATTTACCCATAACCGTGAAACGTATAGTGCACTTTAACATTTTATTACACTGCCCGGCCAAACAAAAAATCCCTGCACTGTAAACTGATTACCGTACAGGGATGCATTTTAATAGCAGCTATCAGTAATCAATTGTTCATCAAAGTATTCAACCTTGATTCAAGATCACTGATCTGTTTCATCTTTTTTTCTGTTGATTTCTGATGATCTTTCCGGGAGTCTTTGAGGGATGCATTCAGTTTTTTCAGTTCTTTCTGCATCTCTGCAATCTGCATGTCTTTATCATACAGCATTACCCGTTGCTCCAGGCTTCCAAGATATATATTAGCTCTGGTACTCAATTCCACATCACTGCTATCAAGAAAAGTACCGTCTGGACGTTGCAGCGCCATGGTTACGGTAGTGATCCTTTTTTTCTTTCTGCCGGTACCGTTGAGAGTATAATAAACAGTCATTTCCTTTCCGCCAAGTTCCTGCAACTTAATGTCTTTTGCATATAATACGCCTTTACTTTTGCGCAGCCTGCTGCTGTTCTTTTTTGCTTCGCTCTCCAGAACATCTTTTACAAGATCATCATCCTGTTTAAAACTTACTGTTAATGCAGGTCTGGACTGCTCTTCAATCATCATGGTGGCTTTGTTTACCTGTGCGTGCGATATACCTGCTATTAAAAATACCTGCAGAACGGTCATGTACAACTTTCGCATACTACTACATTTTGGGGTTAACAATAATACCTGTCTTATTTCTTAATGGTATACCATTATAAGCCAAAAAAGATACCAGTATCAATTTGTGTTATTTCGTCGATAAACAGAAAAATTGTCAATCTTATCGACCCAATCACGCAATTTTGTTGAACATAACTGTTAAGTAAAACAAAAAGGATTTACTAACTGTTGAAAATATTCTACAGTCAATACAATATGACAAGGTAGATTATCAGGTTCCTACCTTTACTATTTCTACCTCGTAGATTAAAGTGGAAAAAGGCGGCACTTTGCCGGGAATGCCATCAAAACCATAGCCAAGCTGGTAAGGAATATACAACTGCCATTTATCACCTTCTTTCATGTGCATCAATGCTTCTGTCCAGCCTTTTACCACACTACGTGGATACAACCGCAGCGGGGTCCCATTTTCCGAACTTTCAAAAACCGTGTTGTTGATCAGGCGGGCAGTGTAGTTGCAGGATACAACATCTGTAGCGGTGATATTTTTACCACTTCCCTTTTGCAGTACTTTATATTGCAGCCCGCTTGCCAGTGTTACCACGTTGGGCAAGGTGCCATTGTTCTTCAGCCATTGTTCATTCTCGTATTTTGCAGCAACATTTAACATTACCCGTTTTTCTTCTACAAACTCACGCAGGTATTTGTCTGCCGCACTATAAGTGAATAAAGAAGTGTCTCCCTTCAAGCCGCGGGTAAGTCCCAGTAATAATGCAGGTGTTACTTTTTCAATACCATATCTCCTGGCACCGGCTGACCATACATAACCCAGTTCATAACTAAGGGTATCATAAACCGTTTGTACAGTGATATTTCCCAATACCTGTTCTTCACTCAATGACGGGAATAATTCTTTATTCATCGTCATCAGCTCTCTGTCCAATCGCTCACTGGCCTGTGATACCTGTATAAAGGAAGTATTCTGTGCAAACTGGTCAAATACCCCCAGGTAAAAACAGGCTGCAATTTTATGCATGCCTATCCTTGCCATATTGTGTGCCCATGCAGAACCCAGGGCATAATTGATAGTATCATTCTTTGACAATAAAGCAATATCCCCGATCTTTTTCTGTTGCCATTCGGCAGTAAAAGGAGGTATATTCTTTTTTTCTGCAGCCACGGCAGATAGTTCTTGCTCTGCCGGCTGTGCACAACTGATTGCTAAAAAAAAATATGATGTGTAAATGATCAGACGCATAATATCCGGATTAATGCGGTTACCTGTTCCCTGCAAACAGTATTAACCTGTGCATGAAAAATGAATGGCCACGGCATTGTTGCGGGCAATACCGTGGCCTGTGAAATGATTTCTTATTGCAGTAATACTTTTTTCACATAGCTGTTAGTACCATTGGTAACTTTCAGGAAATAAGTTCCTGTAGCCACTTGCTTTACAGGTACAGTAAATACAGCCTTGTTATCAGTTTGTACATTGATAACCTTTCCTGACATATCTATCAGCGCTACATTTACCAGTGCAGCAGCATCATACTTATCTACTTTTACAGTAAGTGCCTGCTGACGCACAGCGGGATTCGGAAATACATTAATAGCATTTTCATCGTTATTTTCTTCTTTCACTTCAATGCCTGGTTCTCTTTTTCTTTCTTCAGGATTGGCCTCACGTGCTGCAGCAGAAGGCTGATACACGCGAACATAATCTACCCACAATGTGGAAGGGAATGGAGTGGAACCGTTGGGACTTCCCGGCCAGTTGCCACCCACAGCAAGATTTAAAATGATAAAAAAGTCGCGGTGAAATTCTTCTGTGCTGTTAATGTTGTTGGTGGTATTGGCAGACCAGTATTGTACACCATCAATATACCACTTAATGCCAAAGTTGTTCCAGTTGATCTGGTAATTGTGCCAGCCCGAAGGTGAAGTGGCACCATATCCACCATAGGAAACATGTCCGTTCGCATCCCAGTGAATGGTGCCATGCACGCCTGCTTCGTTGTTGATATGCTCCATGATATCTATTTCACCGCAGGCAGGCCAGCCTACAGAACCAATGTTTACACCCAGCATCCAGAAAGCAGGCCACAGGCCCTGTCCCATTGGTATAGACATACGGCCTTCAATCCAGCCGCTACCCCAATGACGTTTTCCGAATGAGGTGATCTTACCTGAAGTATAGGCATTACCACCAAAGTTTTCTCTTTTGGCAATCAGTTGCAGACAATTGTTACCTACTACCACGTTGTTGGAACGGTAGTACTGCAATTCATTGTTGCCAAATCCACCACCGCCCTGGTCAATATTCCAATCGCCGGTATTTAGGGATGTGCCATTGAATTCATCGCCCCACCAAAGCTGGGCATATGATTGATGGCCTGCAAGCAGCAACAGTATACAAAGTAATCCGGATGTTCTTTTTACAATAGAAATAACTCTCATAAAAGAAGGTTTATGGTAATTGATATTAATTCAGCGGAGAGTTGCCTTGCGGAAGCGCATTCAGATCATTGTTTTTAGAGAACAGATCATTGCGCAGGAAGCATGGGGTGGAGATCTCCCGGCCGGGGCTGCGTTCCTCAGTACACAGCAGTCCCATCCCGCCGGGAAACAGGTTAAAATAATTTCCATATAGTTATGCTTTCGTTGGAAGTTCTGTAACACACTGCTACAAACAACGACACCTAACTATCATGCACATTTCCATGTTACCAATGCCGGTAACTCTATTACAATTAAAGCCATTCAGTTAACTACCATACAAAAGTTCCTGCGGCGCCGCCGTCTAATGAAGTGGTTACCCATTTGTTTTTGAACTGTATGTTAAACTGCTGAGGGGTGCTGCTATCATTTACTACGATCAGTACTTTTTTACCGCCTGGTGTCAGAAAGGCTGCACTGTACAAATTGCCGCTGATATTGCTGGCAATACGCACTGAGCCTGCCGGTACAAATTTGGACGCATGTGCCACAATGTAATAACCCACATTGCGTGTTATACCTGCACCAATGGTAATAGCTCCTTTACAAGTGGTACAACCTCCATTGGTATGTGGCCCGAAAGCCGGGTTGTTTGCCAGATTCCATTCCAGGGCATTCCTGCTCCAGTTACGCATCGATCCGATGATCACATTCTTCATGTGCCATTGCAGATCGGCAGAGAACGTACTCGTTGAAGCTGTATACTGTTCTGTGAAATAAAGTGCTTTATCAGGATACAGGTTATGTACATTGCTCAAAGCACTGATATCGCCGCCATACAGGTGAAATGCTGAACCATTTACATATTTGTATGCACCTGCATCGCTCAACACCTGCATCGGGTAACCGGGTTGATCACAGTTGTGATCATATACTACAATCTTGGTGGTGATACCAGCAGTCTGAAATGCCGGCCCCAGGTAATTCTTAATAAAGTCTGTTTGCTGAAGTGCAGACATTTCCATGCTGGGGTTGTTTCCGCCATACAACGGCTCATTCTGTATAGTGATGGCATCAATAGGAACACCACGTACTTTCATAGCCTGTATATACTTTACAAAGTATTGTGCATATACACCGTAACAGTTCGTTTTAAGATTTCCTCCTATGGAACTATTATTGGTCTTCATCCACAACGGCGGTGACCATGGGCTTCCCAATATTTTTATGGAAGGATTGATGGCCAGTATCTGCTTCAATACCGGCACCAGGTTCACAGTATCTATTCCCAGCGTAAACTGGTCCAGGTTCATATCTGTTTGTCCTGACGGTATATCATCGTAAGAAAATACGGAAGCGCTCAGGTCTGAAGCACCGATACTTACACGCAGGTAGCTTACACCAATATCTGAACTGTCACTGCCAAACAGCTCTTTGATCAGTGATTGTTTTACGGAAACAGACAGACCATTGATCAGGTCTGCACTGCCGCCGGTAAGGGTATAACCAAAACCATCAATAGTTTGGTATTGCTGTGTACTGTCTACCGTAATATTCTGATATGAATTACTGGTGGTGCCAAAAGATAAAACAACATTCAGTTTTTTCAACAAGTTTGCCTGATCACCTGTGGTTAGCCAGTAGGCAACATCAGAAGGACCGGTAGCAGGCGGATTAACCGGCGGGTCTGGCGGATTGGGCGTAGGAATGTTTGAATCATTGCCCTTTTTTCCACAACCTATACTGCAACCAACAGCAATAGCTGTTACCAATAATATACGGCAGACGTTTCGTACCATAGTAATTTCTTATTACGGATTATTCGTTCCGGGTGCATCATTACACCTGTTTACAATTTTACTTTATCCTGCAATTTGATATCCCTTGATGAACCACCTACCAGTATGTCAAATATGCCAGCTTCGGTTACCCATTCATTTTTTACATCATTGTAATAACTGAATGCATCATTGTTCAGTGTAACTGTGATTACTTTTTGCTGTCCGGGTTGCAGGTATACTTTTTCAAATCCTTTCAGTTCTTTTTCAGGTCTTGGCAAAGCAGACTTTTCCTGTTTTACATATACCTGTGCTACTTCTGCTCCGGCCACCTTACCAGTATTTTTAACAGTAAAGGTCACTACAGTACTTTTCCCTTTGGGCCGTACGCTGATATTGCTGTAAGAAAAAGTAGTGTATGACAATCCATGGCCAAAAGCGAACTGTGGATTTACTTTATAGGTGTCATAATAACGGTACCCTACATAAATGTCGTCGTTGTAATACACCAGTCCTTTACTGCCGGGATATTGTCCCAGTTTATGCGCAGGAACATCTTCCAGTTTTTTAGGAAATGATACCGGTAATTTACCTGAAGGATTTACCTGGCCAAAAAGGATACGCGCCAATGCGCTGCCACCTTCCATACCGGGATACCATGCCTGCAATACTGCCGGGGTTTTATCAATCCACTGCGACATATCTATAGCGCCGCCACCCATCAGTACAATAATAGTTTTGGGATTGGCAGCTAATACAGCACTGATCAGTTCATCCTGTCCAAAAGGCATAAACATATCTGGTTTATCAGTATCTTCTGCATCGTATGCATTGTCCTTCCAAACAGAATAATCATATCCATGTGTCCAGCCACCTACCACAATGGCAATATCTGCCCTTGCAGCAGCTTCAGCAGCTTCTTTGATCAATGTGGCATCTGCTTTTGCGCCACGTTCAATATTGTATCCTTTACTGTAAGTGATATTGACATTGCCACCCGCCAGTTGCTGTAATCCTTTCAACGGGGTGATCTCATAAAAAGCTTTTACCTGTGAGCTGCCACCACCCAATGATTGTTTTCTGTCTGCATTGTAACCGATCACTGCAATATTTTTAACAGCACCAGCCTGCAGCGGCAATAGGCCCTGCTCATTTTTCAGCAACACAATTCCTTCTTCAGCTACTTTCTGAGCAGTTTGCTGGTGTTCTTTTGTATTGAATGATCCTTTTGTGCGTTTACCATCAATCATATTGGTCTTGTACATCACATATAAGATCCTGCGCACTTTATCATCAATCAGGTATTCAGGTGCCTGTCCGTTTCGTACAAGTGTTACCAAAGTATCTCCCATAAAGAATTTACCATAATCAGGATCGGGCAACATACCGAGGTCTGTACCCATTTCAAGATCACAGCCATTCCACAATGCCTGCATGGTGCTGTGCACTGCATTCCAGTCGCTCATTACAAATCCTTTGAAACCCCATTCTTTTTTAAGGATATCGTTCAGCAGATAACTGTTCTGTGTTGCCCACTGGCCCCGGAATTTATTGTAAGACCCCATGATGGTATTTACATCCCCTTCTTTTACTGCTGCTTTGAAGCCTGGCAGATACAGTTCGCGCAATGCCCTTTCACTCATCTGTACATCAATGCTAGTACGGTTAACTTCCTGGTTGTTGGCTGCAAAGTGTTTTACACAGGCAGAAATGCCCTGTGCCTGTACACCTTTAATATAACCTACAGCCATTTTTGAAATGAGATAGGGATCTTCACTCTGGTATTCAAAATTTCTTCCATTCAGCGGAGTTCGTATGATATTGATAGCAGGGCCCAGTATTACATCTTTTCCACGAAAACTGGCTTCGCTGCCCAATACAGCACCAAATGCATATCCCAGTTGCGGATTCCAGGTAGCAGCCAGGCAAATGCTTGTAGGCAGGTAGGTAGCAGAATCATATACATTCGTATCGGCTACCCAATCGCGGCCATGCTCCAACCGCACGCCATGCGGGCCATCAGAAGTAACCAGTTCCGGTATACCCAGTCGCGGTACCCCACCCGATGTAAAAGACGAACTGGCATGGATCATACGCACTTTTTCTTCCAGTGTTAATTGCTTTACCAGTTGGTCG
Organism: Chitinophagaceae bacterium PMP191F; assembly: GCA_001302245.1. Lineage (GTDB taxonomy): Bacteria > Bacteroidota > Bacteroidia > Chitinophagales > Chitinophagaceae > PMP191F. The sequence continues at coordinate 83,516 of LGYU01000013.1, read as the reverse complement.
ATCTTAGCGCGGATAGCTGCATCCTGTTGCTGCGCCTGTACCTGTACTACGAACATTACAACAGGGGCCAAAGCCAGTTTCTTGAAGGTTTGTATCATAATCAATTTACCAATGTGCTAATGAAATCCCCGGTACTCCATCAGCGCTTTTATTATTTATAATTTTTGTATCTTCTGTCTTGCATGCATTTTATTTTCCTGCCACACCATCTTTCTTTTCCCACTGCATATAATTAAAACTGAATCCACCAGTTACTGCCTGTACACGTATGGTATTCACTCCTTTCTGTAATGGTACCGCTGCAATGCTGGTGGTAACCCATTGACGGTAGCTGCCGGTATCTGGCAATAACACTGTTTCTTTTACAGATTTACCATTCACTTCCAGCTTTACCTTACCACTATTGTTTACAGCAGCCGTACGTAAATTCAGGTCGTATGTTCCGGCTTCATTTACATGAATAGTGTATTGCAACCATTCGCCATCTTCTATCCAGCCAACATTAAAACCATTGGTAAGCGAATCAGTGCATGATTCAATATCCACTCCATCGTTACGGTAACTATGTCCTTTGTTCCATTCAACACTTTTACCAGTAGATACACGATAGTTTGCTGCGTCTTTGTCTTCATACGCAACACCACTCCTGCCCAAGTCATAATCCACTGCATATACAATTCCGTTGCTGTTGATGTTATGTGTTTTAAATGGTAAAACATCTGCTGAACGTACTTGCCGGAACATGGCATCCACCACGTCTTTGTGATAAATAGCACGTTCTGCTTTTGTATCATTTGCCAGTTGCATCAGGCTTGCATAAGCCTCCTCTGCTGTTGGCTTCGGACCTTTGCCAGTCCAGTAATCCAGTAGCTGCCGGTAACCGGGTGATGATTTTACCTGAAGGGGATTGTTGCCTCCCAGTTTTTTCAACGGCCACCAGGCCCATCCAATATCATTCGATTCCAGCAGGGTAATGGCCTCTGTAAACCATGCGTTGGAGTTTTCACCGGACTCTCCCATCCATATGGGTACATTCTGTTGTTCACGTATATTCAGAAATCCCACGATAGAGTTTTTGTTGTTCTCATTCCAGTATTTATGAAAACTTACTACCATGTTCTTATCCCACAGCGGAAACATGCCACTGTAGTTGTTGGCCCAGCAGTTGCCTTCAATAAACAACATGTGCTTTTTATCAACAGTGCGTATAGCAGTTGTGATATCTGTTAATAATTTTTTCAGGGGCTCGTTCATTTTTTCAGCGCAACCGTTTTTATCGTTTGCATTGGTAAATCCCCAGTTGGTTTCATTTAGTAAGTCGTAACCCCCTATCCACGGTTCATTGGCATAACGGGTGGCAAGTTGTTTCCATAAGGCGATGGTCTTTTCGCGATTGGCAGTGCTTTCCCACAGCGAAGGTTTTGCTTTATCACGGTCTGAAATCGGAAGGTCATTTCCCTGTCCCCCCGGAGCAGCATGCAGATCCAGTATCAGGTACAGGTGATTGGCTGCGCACCAGCTCAGTAAACTGTCTGTAAGCTGAAATCCTTTTTTCAGCCAGGTTTGTTTTCCGGGTACGGGTTCTTCATCCACAGGTAAAGTAAACAGGTTGTAATGCAAAGGCAGGCGCACGCTGTTGAATCCCCATGCAGCCAGTGAATCAATATCTGTCCTGGTACAATGATTGGCCAGCCATGCATCATAAAAAACGGCTGTTTTCTCTTTGCCGATCAGTGCTTCAATTTTTTGTTTAAACTGGTGTTGAGCGTTGGCTACGCCGCCCAATTGTAACATATAAGGTTCCTGCAACATCCAGCCTCCCAATCCTATGCCACGTAACAGTACTTCTTTGTTCTGACCATCTACTATTTTTTTTCCATCGGCCCTTAAAAATCCCTGCGCCTGCGTGCACTGTGTGCACATTAATGCCAAAGCTGATACTACCAGTTTTTTGAAATACATGATACCTCTTTAATTGATGATTTATAGATTATGAGATTGGAGGATTGATCTTAACCATGGAATACTTTAGTAACAGGCTATACCATTATGGATCACATCCCGAAATCCCGGAATAACAATATCACAGAAATGCTCCCAGCTATTTATCAATCATCTTATATACCCTCACATAATCCACTATCATCGACACGGGGAAAATAGAATCATCTACGCCCTGTTGTCCACCCCAGTCACCACCAATTGCCAGGTTCAGCAGCAGGTGAAAACGCTTGTCAAAAGGATAAGCAGCAGAACCTGTACCTTCATTTACATACGTCAGTATCAGTTTATCATCTATATACCCTCTCAATGCATAGGGAGTCCAGTCTACACGATACAGGTGAAAATCGGTCAAAGCAGTAGGCACAATAGTGGTAGCAGTTTTCTGGTTACCTATTTTGAAATTGTACTTCTGTGTATGCGCACTCACGTGGATATTATTCGGATCATAGCCTACATGCTCCATAATGTCAAACTCACCGGAATTGGGCCAGTCACCATAAGCACGGTCTGTAGGCAGCATCCATATAGCCGGCCAGGTTCCTTTGCCTGCAGGCAGTTTTGCTTTTACTTCCACACGTCCGTATAAAAAATCTTCTTTGTTACGGGTTACCATCCTGGCAGATGTATAGTTTCTTCCACCCATTGATTCTTTACGGGCAGTGATGGTCAGCACACCATTGGCTACGCTGGCATTGTTAACACTGTTGGTATAGTATTCCAGTTCGTTATTGCCCCATCCGCTGCCACCAATGTCATAATCCCATTTAGAAGTATTGGGCGCTCCTGTATAATCAAATTCATCGGCCCAGGTAGGTGTTGTTTCAAAGGCCCAGCCTTTATCTACCACACCCTGCGGAGGCGTGATCACCGATCCGTCATCTTTTTTGGAAGAACAGGCAAAAACGATCACCGTTATTACACCGGCTGTTGCTAAGTACTTTTTCATATTCATCTGTTGAATGGAATAATATAATTGCCGGGCTCCTGACACAACCGCTTACCGGCCCCTCAATGCCCCGGTACATGTGGTTGTACGGAGCACCGGCTAATTACTCATTTGTATTTATTTGATCCCTGTCATTATGGTAGTTCTGCCAAACGCACGTTGGAAACGGTAATGCCGCTTGCCCCAAGGTTGCCATCCCAGCTTCCCACTTTCAGCACCACGTAAATGGTACCATCGCTGGTAAACGTTACTGCACCGGCTTTATCTTTACCGCTACCATCACAACCAATAGTAGCCAGGTTACCATTGAAGGCTGCTGCTCCGCAACCAGACCATGTATTGAGTGCAATGAATTTGTTATCGGAATAATCAGCACCTGCTGTAGGTTTGGTAGTACCCAGGTACACTTCAAACCAGGTGTTGGTGGCACCGGATCCCTTTACATTGGCTGAAAATTTATAATTCTTGCCTTTTTTAACAGTTGCAGCCTGCCATACAGCCACATTGGTTTGTGCTGAACCCGTTCCGTTAGAGAATTTCAAACCGTCAGTATTCCAGGCAGTAGTTGTTAATGTAGAACCCGTGCTTTGCACCGTCCATTGTGCTGTACTGGCAGCGGTCATATCTTCTCCTTTTAAAACATTGATACCCGCAAAATCAGCAGCAATGGTTACTTTTTGGGTGATAGCAGTATACCCTGCCCTGTTAAAAGCTTTCAATACAATATTGTAATCACCTTTACTCATAAACAGGAAAGTGTCGGTTTCCTTAAATGATTTACCAGCGCCGCCAAAATCCCATCTCCATTCAAAAGCACCGGAAGTGGTACTTTTAAATACTACCTGGTTGGGATTACTTGCCAATGGGGTAGCTGTGAAAGCAGTAGCAGGCAGACTGCCAAGATTTTCATTCACTGATTCTTTGGCACAACCGGCCAGCAACAGGCCCGCTGAGGCCCACATATATAATAATGTACGATTGATACAAGGTTTCATGATAAAAGTATTTAGGGATAAACCAGTTAATTAAAAAAACCGGAATAATGTTACAATCAACCCCGGAGGTATATTCTTTGGCAGGGGCTGCCTGCTATCTTTCAACCCCCGGGATTAGCTTTATGCAACAATTACTGTACATAGCCGGGGTTCTGTACCAATTGTGTATTGGTCAGCTCCGCCAGTGGTATGGGCAGCAGTTCATGTTTATTGGGTTTAAATCCTTTTGACGCCAGTACTGTAGCGGCTTTTCCGGTACGCACCAGGTCAAACCAGCGGTGACCTTCTGTTGCCAGTTCCAGCCGACGCTCGTTATAAATGTTATCAAGCGTAGCAGCTACACCGGTCAACCCTACCCGGCCACGTACAGCATTGAGATAGTATGCAGCCTTGGTAAGATCACCATTGCCACGTACTAGCGCCTCAGCTTCCAGCAGGTAAGTATCTGCCAGTCGTATCTCAATCACATCGTTGGGATAGTTCAACTCCGCATTACCACCACCGGTGCTACGCCATTTGGTAAGCGGCGCAAACTTCTGTATAAAGTAACCTGTGTTCTGGTAACTGGGTGAGTAGCTGCAAACACCAGCGGTCTGCAAACTGTCCATGTTGACAATGGTAGCCGGATAACGCGGATCGTTCTTCATTACATTCACCAGGTCAAGAGTTATTACATCAAAACCCCAACCAGACTGGTAAGTAGGGCCAGAATAGCCCCTTGCCCCGATCATTTGTGTAAACACGTTTCCTTCAAAATTCGGCCAACCACCCCAGCTGCTGTTGGCAACTGACGTGTGTACTATTTCAAAAATGGACTCGCTGTTGAATTTGTTATCCGGACTGAAAATATCAGCAAAGTGTGGCTGCAATGAATAACCATATACATTTCCCACCTTATTCACATCTTCCAGCAGGTTAGCTGCTTCCAGCATACGGCCGGTATTGTTCTGGTAAATGATCACTTTTCCCAACAGTGCTTTGGCTGCACCGGCTGTAGCACGGCCACCTTCTGAGGCAGCAGGTACAGTATTGGGCAATCCATTGATAGCATCTTTAAGATCTGCTTCTATCTGCTCGTAAACCTTTGCAGGGTCTGCCTGTTTCTGGCTGTAGATCTGCTCAGTAGCCAGCGGTGCAGTGAACAACGGAATGTTCTTGAACAAACGTAACAGATCAAAATAATAATAGGCACGCAGGAATTTTGCTTCTGCTATATACCTTGTTTTCAGCGCATCGCTTAAACCAGGTACACCGGGAATTTTGGCCAGTACCACATTGGCGCGTGATACACCGGTAAAATTGCGTGTCCAGAATTCCATTTGAGGACCAATGGCTGGATCCAGTGAATAGTTGTTCCATGCCTGCCAGGTATTCATATCACTGTTGGAACCGCCACCTGCATAACAGTCATCAGAAGCCGCATTCAACGGCCCCAGTTTGTTGGCATAGGTTCCGGCGGCTTCCATGCCCAGAGGATCATACGCTGCAATTACTGCCGCCATAGCCTCTGATGGATTGGAATAATAATTTGATTCAAGACTAAGACCTTTCGGATCTACATCCAGGAAGCTTTTATTACAACCTCCAAACGTGTACCCTGCAAGTACCAGGATCATTATATGTTTAAAAGAGATACGTTTCATGGTAAATAGTTTTTAAAAATTACAGACCAAGATTTAAGCCCACCATAAATGAACGTGCCTGCGGATAGATACCACGATCTATACCGTAGCTGCTGCCACCGATCTCAGGATCGAAGCCGGTGTATTTGGTAAAGGTTACCAGGTTACCGCTGCTCAGGTAAATACGTGCTCTTGATAAGCCGGCTTTACCACTGACAGAAGCTGGCAACGTGTAACCGATCTGTAATGTTTTAATCCTGAAATAAGCACCGCTTGACAGGTAGAACGGAGATGGATTTTTAAAGTTTCCGTTCTTGTCATCTGTTGTTAAGCGGGGGAAATTATTAGATGAACCCGGGCCAGTCCAGCGGTTCAGCGCTGCTGTTGTCCAGTTGGCATTGGCAATATCCAAACGGCGCAGACCATTATATATATCATTACCGGCAACGCCTTGTGAGAATACCAGCAGATCAAAATGTTTCCAGTTCACGTTGATGGTGAACCCGTATGTCCAGGTAGGTGTAGGATCGCCAATGAAAGTACGGTCTGCTTCATCAATGCCACCACTGCCATTTCTGTCGGCCCATTTAAAGTCGCCGGGTTTGGCATCGGGCTGAATTTTTGTTCCGTTCTTACCCACGTAAGCATCGATTTCCTGTTGTGTCTGGAAGATGCCCAGTGTCTGGAAACCGTAGAAAGCACCAATAGGATGATCAACCTGTACACGTGTAAGCGGATAAGCTGTATTCTGTACAGTAGCTCCGCCAGACAGGTATTCTTTACCCTGGCCAAGATATGTAACCCTGTTGCGCAGATATGATACATTACCTTTTACATTCAGGTTTACTTCACCAACTTTTTTATTATATCCCAATTCCAGTTCCACACCGGTATTTTCCATATCTGCTACGTTGCCGGAAGGATTACCGGTACCCACATAGGCAGGAATAGTAATCACCTGCAGAATGCCGGTGGTTTTCTTTTTATACCAGTCCAGTGTAACAGAGAGGTCGCGGAATAGAACCGCGTCCACGCCAATATTCAGCTGGCTGGTCTGTTCCCATTTCAGATCGGGGTTAGCCGGTCCGTTGGGACTGTAACCAATTAAGTAGTTGTCATAACCGAAAGTATAGTTGCGTCCGCCGCCAATGGTAGATACATACTGGAAGTCGCCGATATTATCATTACCTGTAATACCGTATGAAGCACGGAGTTTCAGGAAGGATACATCTTTACCTGCAGGAAAGAAATCTTCCCGAGATATAACCCAACCTACTGAACCGGACGGGAAGTAACCATATTTATTATTATTACCGAAACGGGAAGAACCATCACGACGTATAATACCGGTGAACAGGTATTTCTCGCGGAAGTCGTAGGTTAAACGACCATACAGTGAGCTTACTTTGTGCAACACTCCTTCACTACCCCAGGCATCTTTATTAGCCTGTGCAGTGCTGTAGTTCATTGATGCTTCTTTGAACGTATTGACCGGCAGATTGAAGTAAGTAACACCGGTAGCACGGGCATTATTTTCAACATAGGCACCAGTACCAACCAATGCTGTAATGTTGTGACTGCCGAAAGTACGTGAGTAAGATGCTGTATTTTCCCATGTCCAGTTAATACCCCTGTGTGTTTCACGGTAAAAACTATTATTGGTAGTGGAGCTTACAGCATTCAGGTATACTACAGGGTTGAATGATTCACTGCCCCAGAAAGAAAGTTTACCGCCTACATTGGAACGGATCTTTAATCCTTTGATAGGCTCTACTTCAAGATAGGCGTTGCCTACTATATTATCAGACCAGCCATAGTTGCCTTCATGCACTTTGATATAAGCAAGCGGGTTGCTCATCTCCTGCTCTACTGTAGTAGAAATGCCATAAGGATTGCCCTTCCCGTCTCTTACTACCTGTTTGGTGCTGTAAGGTGGTGCATTGGCTACTGATGGATCGGTAATCACAATAGGAGTAATAGGGTCCAGGTTGATGGCTGAGGACAACGGACCACCAAATTCGCCGTTGGTATTACCCAATCCCTGACTTTTGATATAGGAATAACCAACGTTGTTGCCGAAGGTTAACCATTTTTTGATCTTGTGGGTTGAGTTCAACCGTATGTTGAACCTTTTGTATTTGGAAATGTCTGTGGCCACTATACCATCCTGTGTATAGTAACCAAAAGATGCATAGTAAGTAGACTTGTCGTTGCCACCACTCAGGCTCAGTTCGTGGTTCTGCATACGGGCATCATTGTTAAAAATAGCATCCTGCCAGTCGGTACCCTTGCCCAATGCCTGCGGATTGCTGTAAACGACATCGCCGCCACCTGCTACAGAAGCTTCGTTACGCAGTGTGGCATACTGTGTGGCATTTAACAGCTTCAGCCTGTGTGCCGGGGCCTGCGTACCATAGTAGCCGTTGTAATTAAGCTGCAGATTGCCCGATTTGCCTTTTTTGGTGGTGATCAATATTACACCGGCAGAAGCACGGGCACCATAAATAGCTGCCGAAGCAGCATCTTTCAATACTTCAATAGACTCAATGTCATTCTGGTTCAGGTAGTCAATACCGCCTACGTCTACGATCATTCCATCTACTACATACAGCGGATCGCTGGCGCCACCGTTGATAGAAGTAGTACCACGCACACGTACGGTAGAACTGGAACCGGGTTGTCCTGAACTGGCTGCAATAGTAAGACCGGAAGTGCGTCCCTGTAATGCCTGTTCCACACGCATAATAGGCATGTTTTCCAGGTCAGAGGCTTTAACACTGGTGATGGCACCGGTCAATACACTTTTCTTTTGTGTACCATAGCCAACCACTACAACCTCATCCATATTCGCATTTTTGTCGGACAGGTAAATGGCAATGGGATCACCAGCTTTGGTTACGACATATTCCTGCTGCTGCATGCCGGCAAAAGTGAAAACCAGAACGGCGCCTGCCTGCTTTACATTAATAGTAAAGTTGCCGGTAGCATCTGTAACAGTGGCTAAAGTGGTGCCTTTAATAGAAACAGTAACTGCGGGGAGAGGTTGGTTGGAAAGTTTGTCTAAAACCTTACCGCTTACACGGAGTTCGCTGTTGACCCTTGTTTGCTGGGCCCATACAGCGGCACATAGGAGAAAGAGAAGGACGCTGAGGACGTACTTTTTTTTCATACACAAGCAATTTTTTGGTAGTTAGTTAAAAGTGGATTTTGGCTTACAGGAAATTTTCCGCGAATCGTTAAATATGTTAACAAATTTCATTTTAAACTACTGCAATTGAAAGTTTACGGGCACATCAATACCTCATCAATTAAAAGTAATCAGTTGATAATCAATAAAATTCAACTACATCAATACTACATCATGGAAGTTTTGCTATATTTATTTACCGATTTTGCCTAGCTATCATGAGAACACTATTGCTTTGCCTTATTGCCTGCTTCCCCCTGCTTTTAAAAGCCCAGAATACCATCGGTTTTCCGGAGATTATTAATTATACCAAACAACAATTCAATGGCGGTAGCCAGACCTGGGACATCCAGATGGATGAAAAAGGAATGGCGTATTGCGCCAATAATGATGGGTTGCTCACCTTTAACGGGAAGTACTGGAAACTGTACCCTATCCCTAATGGCACCCGTATGCGGTCTGTTCTGATCGATAAGGATGGAAGGATTTATATAGGTGCGCAGGATGAATTGGGCTATTTTTTCCCGGATGAACATGGACAGCTTAAGTACACTTCGTTAAAGCCTTTAATTCCGCAAAAGGAGCGGCAGTTTGCCGACATCTGGAATATTGTAATGTACAACGGGAGTGTTTTTTTCAGGGCATTCAATAAGATCTTCCAGCTAAAGGATGGTACCATACGTACCTATAATGCACCGGAAGAATGGCGTTTTTTATGCAAAACCGAACATGGTTTGTATGCACAGGAAATGCGTGGGGGATTGCTGAAATTCAACACCGGCAGCAATAGCTGGGAAACTGCCTGCAAGGATTTTGCCGATAAGAACATGCTGGTGACCTCTATTCTTTACGAACGGAATGATACCTTATTAGTCACTACACTTAAAAACGGCATTTTTTACCTGCACAATCAGAAACTGATAGCAAAGCCCACCGAAGCCGATGCTGTTTTTTTCAGCAGCCGTATTTACAGTGCCATTGCGCTGCAGGATGATCAGCTTGCCATCGGCACTACGTCCGAAGGCTGTTATCTTCTTGATGCCCGGGGCAGGATCATACAGGTATTTTCAGTACAGGAAGGACTGCAGAACAACAACGTGCTGAAGATCTTTTCAGACAACAACCGCAACCTGTGGCTGGGGCTGGACAATGGTATTGACCTGGTGCGGTATAATACTGCCGTAAAACATATCTATCCCGACAAAAAGAATCTTTTCTCCTCGTACGCCATCCGCATTTTTAACAACCGTTTGTATGTAGGCACTTCCGGCGGATTGTATTGCGCACCACTGAACAATGAAGAACACGATCTCAGTTTTACCAAAAGCAGCTTTTCGTTTGTTACCGGTACCAAAGGACAGGTATGGAATCTTTCTGAGGTCAATGAACAACTGCTGATGGGACATCACGAAGGTACTTTTGAGGTGGAAGGCGATGTAGCTAAGCCGATCCTGAAAGATGTTGGCTCCTGGCAATATGTACCGCTGTCATCTATCAACCCCAGTCCTTCTGTATTGCTGGGATCTTACAACGGCCTTCGCCTGATGCATTTTTCCGGTACAAAATTTACCAACGCCAGGCATTTGCTGGGTTTATTTGAATCATTGCGTTTTATTGCCCTGGATAATGACAATGTGATCTGGTGTTCGCATCCTTATCGCGGCGTATATAAGGTTACCATCAAAGGCGACAGTGTGGTGGATTCTAAACTGTACGGACAAAAAGAAGGGCTACCTTCTGACCTTAATAATTTTGTATTCCGCATCAAAAGCCGCATGATCGTAGCCACCGATGCGGGATTATATGAATACGATGAAACCAATGACAAGTTCAGACCATCTCCTTCCCTGTTTAATATACTGAACGCCATCCCCATCAAATTCGTTACCGAAGATAACAGTGGCAATATCTGGTTTGTAAATAACAAGCGGGTTGGCATCATTGATTTTCAGAAACCGACTAATGACAAGCCATATTCCATTATCTATTTTTCTGAACTGAATGGCAAAATAGTGGGCGGGTTTGAAAGCATTTATCCCTACAATGCAGAGAATGTTTTTGTCGGTGCCGAGAAAGGTATCTATCATATCAACTATAAAAAATACATTAAATCTGGTCATGCCCTAACTGTATTGATCGGTGAGGTAAAAGCTACCGGCGATAAAAAAGACAGCCTGGTATTTGGCGGTTATTTTGCCAATGCAGATAAAATACTACCCGAACAGAGTGATAAGAATATTATCCGCCTGTCGCACAGGTACAACAATTTCCATTTTGAGTTTGCTTCCACTTCATACGAGCAGGAGAACAATATTGAATACAGTTTCCAGCTCCAGGGGTTTGACAAAACATGGTCTGAATGGACCCAGAAAACAGAAAAAGAATACACCAACCTGCCACCGGGACATTATACTTTCATTGTAAAGGCCCGCAACAACCTGAGCACAGAATCAGCCCCGGTAAAATATGCTTTTGAAATACTGCCGCCCTGGTACCAGAGCATTCCTGCTATTTGTATCTATGTGTTATTGCTGGTAGGTTTTATCCTGTTCATGATGCGTAAACAGAAAGAAAAGTTTATTGACCAGAAACTGAAACACCAGAAAGAACAGGAAAAACTTCGCTATCTGCACCAACTGGAAATAGACCGCAACGAAAAAGAACTGATCAAGCTGCAGAATGAAAAACTGGAAACAGAAGTACAGTTTAAAAACAAAGAGTTGGCCAGTGCTACCATGCACCTTGTTGAAAGAGGAAAAGTATTGTCGCGTATAAAAGAAGAATTACTACAATCTGTAAAAAAGATAGATTCACCGGCCCAGGCAGCCAATTTTAAAAGAGTATTGCGCCTGCTGGATGAAGCTGAGAACAACGAGGAGGACTGGGAACATTTTGCCACTCACTTTGACCAGGTGCACAATAACTTCCTGGACCTGTTGAAGAATAAATTTCCACAACTCACCAATACAGACCTGAAGTTATGCGCCTACCTGCGTATGAACCTTACTTCTAAAGAAATTGCACAGCTGATGAACATCTCCGTACGGGGTGTGGAGATCAGCCGGTACAGGTTGCGTAAAAAGCTGAATCTTACCGGCGATATTACGTTGTATGATTTTTTGTTGTCGGTAAAGTAAGACACCTTGATGACTAAATGGCTGAATGGCTTGATTGTTATGTTGAACCCCAAACAATCAAACCATCCAGCTTTACTGAATTATCAATATTATTTGCAATCAATATCCACTACAGCAGCCTGTATATTTTCAGCTTTTGCCAGTAGTTGTATATTGCCAGCCTGCTTACCAGCCTGAATAATTACCTGGCAATAGCCATTGAACAATTTACGCTGCCAGTTATTATCTGAAACTTTGTCTGCTTCATGACTGCTGGGGTCGCCATTTCCCACACCAATAATAGCAGCATCGCCGGTAAGCGTAAATTTCACCAGTTGATTTACATCCGGCACCACTTTGCCTTCTTTGTCTACCACGCTGATATTTACGACTGATACATCCATCCCATCTGCTTTAATTATTTTCTGAGAAGGGGTTATCACCAGTTGCCATGCCTCACCAGTTGTTTCCACAGATGCTGTCAGCTTTTTTCCTTTTTTCCAGGCAACAGCTTCTACCTTTCCCGGTTCATACGGCACGCTCCATTTTAAATGACTGTTACGGGGCATCTCTTTTTTGCCAAAGCTTTTTCCATTTACAAAAAGCTCTACCGCATCCGCATTGGTATTTACCCATACATCTACCGGTTGCCCTTCTTTGCCTTTCCAGTTCCAGTGCGGAGAAATGTGTAACACATCTTTATCTGTCCACCATGATTGATAGTAGTAATAAATGTTCTTGGGAAAGCCACATATATCCATTACACCAAAATGCGAACTGATATTGGGCCATGCATAAGGTGTTGGTTCACCACGATAATCAAAACCTGTCCATATGAATCCGCCCATCCAGTAAGCATTGTTGGCAGCTAACGGCCACCACTCTTCTGCTTTGCTGGCCCACCAGGGTGCTGTAATATCCTGATCAGGTACGTAGGACCTGATACTGTCTTTTTCATAAATGCCCCGCGTGGTAACAGTGCTTCCCATTTCTGTTCCCAGCACCGGTTGATTGGGATGATCTTTATGATATGCTTCCACGCCAAACTGACGATAATTAAAACCACGCACCGGTATCACTTCATTCACTCCTTTAAATACATTGGCAAGATCTGCCGCATACACACTGGTACGTGCAGGATCAAGCTCCTGTTGTTTGGCTATCAGTGTTTGTGCAATACGTTTGCCTGTACTGTTTGTCTGGATATATCCTTCCTCATTACCTATAGACCACATGAATACAGAAGGATGATTACGATCACGACGGATCAGTCTTTCAAACTGGCTGATATATTCAGGGCTGCTGTTCAGCAAACGTTGTTCATCCAGCACCAGCATACCCAGGCTGTCACACACATCCAGCAGCTCTGGTGTGGGTGCATTGTGGCTGCAGCGATAGGCATTGCATCCCATTTCTTTCAACAGTCCTATACGATAATATTGCAGGTAATCCGGCAATGCGCTGCCCACACCCGCATGATCCTGGTGATTGTTGGTACCCAGTATCTTCACATGTTTACCATTCAGCAACAAACCTTCTGTAGCAGAAATAGCAATGGTTCGGATACCAAAACGTTGCTGCACAGTATCCAGTACTTTATTACCCGATTTAATAACAGATACCACACGGTACAGGTACGGATCTTCCAGCGACCATAACCTGACATTATTAACAGTGGTTTTCAACTTAACCGTTTGCACACCATTCACCGCCAGTGAAAAAGGCTGCTCTGTGGTTTGTGCCAGTTTTTTTCCACTACGATCCGTAATATAGCTGTAAACAATGCCGCCTGAAACTGCCAGGTTATTATTGGAAATTATGGTTTCTATACCTACTGTAGCACTGGTTCCCTTTACATCAGTATATACAAATAAGCCATCGTTCACAATATGCGTATTGTTGTACTGGTGCAACCATACATGACGATAAATGCCTGCACCTTCATAAAACCAGCCTTCATACTGCGTGGCATCTACACGCACGGCGATCACGTTGTCTTTACCATAATTGAGATAATCTGTTATATCGTACGACACTCCTACATAACCACTTTCATTACGCCCCAGGTAAAACCCATTGACCCAGATACGTGCATCGCGGAAAATGCCATCAAAGCCAATAACAAACCGTTGTCCTGAATCTGATTTCGATACTGTAAAATGTTTACGGTACCAGCCAATACTGGTTTCAGGAAACAGGCCGCCTACCGGTTTATATCCATGTGCCAGCACATCATCATTCGCCACCTGTACAAAAGGTAATTCCACTGCCCAGTCGTGCGGCAGGTTCAGCGTACGCCAACTGCTGTCTTTAAATTTTATTTCAATAGCGGTCTTGTCCGCTTTACCAGACTTGGCAAAAATGTTGGCAATGCTGAAGTTGAAATCTTTCACAGCATCAGCAGCATGACCAAAATGAAATTTCCAGTTGTCATCAAAATTGATCTTTTTGCGCTGCGCCTGTACCTGGTGAACCATTAACACCAGCAAAACAATCCATAAAAAGCAATCACTCATTTTTCTCGTCATAAATATTAATTCAGCATGTTATCAATAAGGTAAAGAAACGGGTACCATTATTTCTTTTGTAACCATACCTTCTCTACATCCAGCGAAAAAGGTTGTTCTGCAGATACCGGTACTGTGCCCGGTTGTGCGATCAGTTGTAGCTTTTCAGCATCAGCCAATTGAAATGCCTGCTGCCCGGCAGCTTTAAACCATAAGGGTTGAAAACCAGGATAAGGACGTGGCAGCAACAAACAGGAATCCGGCATCATCGTATTCAGTGGAATAGCGATATCTGAAAATTCAGTTTGCAGTAACACCGGCGTAGCAAAAGCATAACCGTCTTTTGTTACCAGCACCAGTTTCACAATCGCCTGTTGCGGCTGTGTGGCGCGTGCGCGGATCACCAGCGTATCAAATGATGACAATTCGGTAGTGCGGTATTGCAATGCAGCGGTAAATACATGCTGCCATCCCATTACATCCTGCCCCGCCAGTGAGCGTGCTGTTAAGCGAAAGATCATTTGCCCCGGATCGGCGGATGTCAGCAAACGGCTGCCCGTCATACGTGAAAAAGGATATTGCACCACATCATTATTTATCCCGGCATTAAAAAGTAACAGCTTACCTTTTTCATGTGCTACCCTTGTCTGCCACTGATCATTATGATAATAATCCCAGGCATAAGGATTACCCTTGTATCCACCGGGCCAGGTGGTATAATCATTTTTATATTTTACCACAATACGATATTGCAACAAACCGGGAGTAACCAACTCCACAGGCACCGTTGCACTATAAGTGTAATTGTTAATACTGGTCATCGTAATATTTCCTGCACGGTTCCACCCTTCACCGGCCCTGTTCATCTGCAATGCTACTACCGCACTGGAATCAACGCCGGTTAGCAACGCTGTAATGGTAAACGGTTTTCCAGCCGATACTTCCGTTGCAGCCCGATGCGCCAGAACAATAGTTTCCCTATCTGGTTTGGGTGCTTCAAACTCTGTCAACCCCAATACACTACCAGTACTGATACCAGTAATATCATTTACGGGTTTGGTACTTAATAAATAGGTACCAGGCGCAACCGCAAAAGCTCCGTTCGTTGTATTTACAGCATATCCATTACCGGTATTTATTCCTTTAATGGCAAAGTTGTTCCCTAAATCAGCAAGATCGATCTGCATAGTAGCCGTTTGCCAGGTAATGACGGTTACTTCTTTTGCGGGAGAGGCTTTTTCAAAAGGGTCTCGTATAGCAATAGCATCCGGCATTACTTCCAATCGCCATATGCTGTTGTCAACCTTATCCAGGAAATAAGCACCGGTTCCTGCATATTGCACTACCGGGGAGTTGCCTACACCGGCAATATGCTGCAACTGCGCATTGTTCACCGGCATGGTAGTAGTATGATTGCTATAATAAAATTTCTGCGCAGTGTTCATTTCACTCAGTTCCTGCCGGTAACTCACGCGGAAAACATTAAATACACTATCAGCAGGATAAGCACTATAATTTTTCTGTAACGGTATATTGCGGAATACCTCTCCAGCTATCATCAGGCTGATGGCCTTTGAAGGTGTATAGGCAAGATTTACATAATGCGTCTGGTATTCGGTATTGGCATAGGCCATCGCCATGGGGTCATAGGCAAACTGTGTGGCCCATTGAAACCCTGCCTGTCTGAAACTACGAGCCATTGCAGGATACATGTACGATTGAAAAATATCGGCCGCATCAAATTCATACACCATCCTGGCTTTGTTGCGGAATGCCAAAATGGTATCACCAAACGGAATAAAATACTGATCTACATGCGGCATGTAATTTCCCTGCAAACGGTGATTGGCCACCAGGTTGGTGGGATACCATTGAAAACTGAAACCATCTGCCGCAGAGGCTGCTACTGCATCTGCCAGTGTAGGATTCTGACTGATATTGTAATAAACAGGTTTTGTCCAACCTGTATTCTTAATAGCAACGATCATCCGATTGATGTATGCAGTAACCGCCTGTTTATCTGCACTATGGCTGGGTTCATTGTTCACCTCAGTGGCAATCACATCCGGGTCATCGCGGTAAGAGAGTTTGGTATAGGGGTTTATATGTTTAAAAAACTGTTGCAGATAATTTTCCTGCGCACGAATGGCCGTATCGTTGATGGTAACTCTTCCTTTTCCATATACAGCAGAAAAGCCCGGCGTTTTCTCATCTTGTTCAGGATAACCATTTCCCCAGAAAGCAATCGGTGTAATAATGATTTTTATATTTCTTTTTTTCAGCTCGGCCAGCAGAAAATCAAATAAACGCAGGTGTTCATTCTGCAACAGGTTACCTGCAGCATCGGATATTTCCGTATCCCATACATGCACGCGAAAGGCATTAAAACCCAACCGGGCCATGTGGTATACATCCTGCCGGATGGCCTGCTCAGGATCAATACCCAATGCTTTGTGCGCGCGGTAAGCGTATGCAAACGGTACAGTATAGTTCACACCAAAAAAAGCAGCTTCGGTATTGTTTTTTGTATAACGAAGTACACCCTTTTTATCTATGTATACCAGGTTGGTACTTTTCTTTTGTGCCTGTCCGGTGATATACCAGCCTATCAACAACAATGACAGCAATACGATTTTGAATACTTTCATGATAATAGATTTCGCGCAAAAAAGAAAGATACAAGATAAACGTTGTGTAAATGCGTATTGTCCTGTGCCTTCACGGTTCATGCGCTCAGGAATTCATATAAAAAAGCAAAGCAAAAAGGACCAATGATGGATTTCTGGTTTTGCGTTAACCCCCTGTTTACAGCCTTTTAGCTTGTCCTTTATACCCTTCACTTTAACATTTGACATCTCTAATCTCCTGATTCCTTAATACCCATCTGTCTGTTTCAGTTTTCCACTACTTACATCCAGTGCGTATTGCGGTACAGGGAATAAAACTTTATTGGGATCAGGGGTTTTGCCAGCAGCATTCAAGGCCGATTGCCATTTGCCAAAACGGATCAGGTCCATTTTTCGAACGCCTTCAAAATACATTTCCCAGCCCCTTTCACGGAAGATCGCATCATTGAGTGCTGTCTTACTGGCAATATCAGTAGCAGACAGGTTACCGATATGTCCGTGTTTCTGACGCACTTCATTGACAAATCCTATTGCTTCTGAAGTAGGTCCGCTGTTCTGGTTGATAGATTCTGCCAGCATCAGCAACACATCGGCATAACGCAACAACGGGATATCATTTCCCTGGAAATCAGCACCACCTGACTCATCAGGATATTTTCGTAATACAGGTCCACGCATATTGGCACGTGTTTTTGACTGTCCGCCAATGGTGGTATACGCAGGAATCATCAGCTCTCTTCTTTTATCGGCTGGATCAAAAGAATCATAGAAAGCCCATGTAGGCGTGAATGCACCTGCCGGACTGGCCCATCCGCTGGGCATACTGATACCCTTCATATCAGCAGGATAGCAGTAACGCCCCCAGATATTGAAATTACCTTTCAGATTATCCCCGGTAGCAGCTTTATCGCAGGTTACTGCCCAGATGGTTTCACTGTTCTTTTCAGTGGCTTCACGAAAAAGACTGGCGTAGTCTGTAACCAGTGAATATCCTAACGGAATGATCTCGCGACCTACCGATTCCGCTTTGGTAAAATCTTTTTCGTTCAGGTACAACCGCATCAGTACACCCAATGCAAGTCCTTTATTAAAACGTCCGTATTCTGCAGGACTTTTTTCCAGGTTGTCTGCTGCAAAACGCAGATCGCTTGCAATGGCAGTAACATAATCAGCACGTGCCGGACGGGTAAGATCGCTTTCTGCAGCAGTATTAATCTTGGCAGGATCTAATATTACCGGTAATGGTCCATACATGTGCAACAGGTAAAACATTGCCCAGCCTCTTCCCATGCGTACTTCAGCGATCAGTTGTTTCTTTTTGGCATCAGTCAACACTGTTGATTTTTCCAGGTCGGCAATGATCTGCGTCATACGTGTGATATATCGCACTTTTTCAAAATGACTCTGCTTTCCCTGTGTAATGAGAAAGGTAAAATCACCTTTGCTAAAATTCTCCCAGAAACCACCCCATTCCGGAAACGGTGCAAACTGGTCAGTGGTCATATCAAACATTACCAGGTGACCATATTCATAACTGAAGAACATGTTCTGGTAAGCCACATCATTATATCCCCATTTGGCACCAAAAGGTTTATAGGTAGTTAATGCATACAGTTCAAATTCTTCAGGCGTTTTGGGAAACGTGGATGGAGATAAAAGACCTGATAAATTCGGATCAAAATTCTTGTTACAACTGCTACCTGTCAGCAACAATACGGCAATAATGAAATACAATATCTTTTTCATGTTCGTAAGCTTTGTCGTTAGAAGGATGCTTTTACACCCAGTGAATAAGTTCTGGCCATTGGGTAAGGTGCCGGGCCTCCTTTAATGGAAGCAGCCTGTATTTCAGGATCAATTGTTTTGAAACTGGTAATGATAAATGCATTCTGTACATCTGCATATACACGCAGACTTTTCACATATTTACTCAGAGAGGCATTGTTAAATGTATAACCTAGTGTAATGTTTCGGCAACGCAGAAAATCTCTTCTCATTAACCGGATATCAATGCCGGGCGATATACCCAATGCACTTTCATTAAATGCCACACCTGGTAATGTACCGGTAGGATTGCTGGTACTCCACGCATCCTTGATCCGATCGGTGCCGCTCTGGTTGTTTGACAACAGGCTTAACGGATCGCCCCACAATGTGGTATAATCATTACCCCACGCACCAAATTGTCCGTACAGGAAAATACCGAGATCAATATTTTTATAACGGAAGGTGTTGCCTACACCCAGTATGATATTAGGGTTGCCGTTGTATTGTACCACATCTTTATTGTCCAGTTTCTTATCCCCGTTCTGATCAACAAAAATGGGAGCGCCTGGTCTGCTGGCACCACCGGTAGCAGGTTGCCATGCTGGCGCGGTTTGTCCCGGTTGTAAAATGCCGTTGGTCTTATATACATAAATGGTTCCGAAAGGATCTTTTACACCGGCATAAGGCGGTGGCGGATCATTGGGAAAACGTTCCTGCCACCATGCTTTGAAATGGGTAACGTTAATATTGGTACTCCAGGTAAAATCCTTTGAACGGATATTATCTGTATTCAAGGTAAACTCATATCCTGTTCTGCGCTGACGGCCACCGTTAATAGGCGAAGTGGAAATGATGGACAACTGTGGTGTAGTGGCATTGCTCAGCAAACGTGTTTTATCTTCGGTAAACCAGTCGAATGAACCGGTGATCCTGTCTTTAAAGAAACCGAAATCAAAACCTACATCCAGTGTATTGGTAACCGGCCATTTTAAACCGGGATTGTCAAAACGGATCACCTGATAAGGGATATATATTGTTGAACCGCTGTTGAAAGTGGCTGATGTATTATCAGCAGCATAGCCACCATACGCAGCAGTACCCGGTCTTTCACCCGTTACACCATAGCTGCTACGCAGTTTCAGCAAGGAGATCACATCAATATCACGTAAAAATGATTCATTGCTGACCTTCCAGGCTACAGATGCAGATGGGAAATACTGGTATTTATTATCCGGGAAAAATTTATCTGCACCATCACGACGTACACTTAATGCCACCACATAGCGATCGAAAAAATCAAAATTGGCACGCGCAAAGAAAGAACGGTATTTATCCTGTCCACGGTAAGATGTGGGTGTTCCGAAAGAAGTAGCTGAAGCAATATTGGCGGTATTGATAGCATCCAGCATACCGAATGCTTCCACACTTACGCCGGTATAATTATCAATGTACTGCCCTACACCTGCTACCGCATCCAATTTTACAAAATCACCGAATGATTTTTTGAACGACAGGGTTGCTTCCATGGTCTGATTCTGCCTCCTGTCTTCAGCTATATTACCGGTAGCACGGTACAATTGTCCCCAGTATACTGTTTTCGGGATATAGAAATCACGGACAGCATATTCAGAATTGTATCCGTAAGAAATTTTACCGGTCAGTATTTTCGGAAGAATGGTAAAGTCCAGCGAGATGTTGCTGAGCATACCGTTAAAATTTGTTCTGTCACTGATATCCAGTAGCGACACCGGGTTACCTGTAAAGCCAAACAATGTATAGTTACCATTATTATCACGCACCGGTAGATAAGAAGGATATGCCAGTGCAGCCTGCAATGCATTGAAGCCCTGCGTACCGGAACCTCCTGTTTGCCATCCTGCCTGCGGATTGGAATAATTGTTTCTGTTGGCATTGATGCTGGCATTCAGCTTCAGGAATTTATTCATTTCAAAAGACACATTCAAACGGCCTGTATACCTGGTAAGACCGGAACCTTTTAAAGTACCTTCCTGGTTAAAGTAGCTACCCGAAAAATAATACACCACCTTATCACTTCCTCCATTCAGGGCAACAGCATGATTGTCTATTCTGCCCGATCTCAACACCTGTCCCAGCCAGTCAGTACCTGCACCTGCCGATTGGATCTGTGCATCGGTAAATTTGGGAGTAAAACCGGAAAGGTCTACAGCCACACTGCCAAAAGGTGCCATATTTTTATCAGCCAGGTATTTGTCTTTACTCAGCTGGTTATAATAGGTCATGTAATCAGTAGCATTCAGGGGTTTCAGGTAGCCCATATTCTTAATGAATGATTCATTACCGTCGTAGGTCACCATCATTTTACCGGCCTTTCCTTTTTTGGTAGTGATCAGCATTACACCGTTGGAAGCCGCCACACCATAAATAGCAGCACTGGCATCTTTCAAAAACTCCACTGATTCAATATCACCAGGGTTCAATCCTGCCAGCATACCCCTGTTCACACCCTGCACTTCCACAGAACCGTTACCAGGTTCCAGTCCGCTGTTGGGATATACCACACCATCTACTACTATTAAAGGAGTGCCTTTGCCACGAATGGATATATTAATATTACCACCAGGCTGTGCGCTTTGCTGATTTACCTGCAAACCGGCAGCACGGCCAAACAATAATTCGGGAATGCTGTTGTTGGCAGCACCCGGAATTTTTTTCGGATCTACTTTGGCAACTGATGTACTGATATCGCGGCGGGTAGTGGTTCCATAACCGATCACCACCACTTCATTCATACTGGAAGCCTCTTCCTGTAAAGTAACTGATACCGGCGCAGTACCCGTAACAGTAACTTCCTGTGCTTTATAGCCTACAAAACTGATCAACAGAATATCACCCACCGATGCATTGATAGAAAATTCGCCGCCTGCACTGGACACGGCTGATCTCTCTGAATTTTTTACGGAAATAGTAGCGCCGGAAAGCGGCTGACCAGAAGCGTTGCGTAAAGTTCCTTTGATAATTTGCTGGGCAAATAGCGACAGGCTGCAGCAGCAAACGGCTATCGCGCACATGGCAAACCTGCGCAATCGTTTTTTCACTTGCATTGTTTAAGCAGTTTTTGTTTTGAGGATTTGCTACCTGAATGGAACAATGCATACCATATAATATACTGTCACAATGGCAAACATGTATCCCAATCGTTAGACAGGCAAATTACTTACAGACCTTCTCCAACCCTTGTTCTATTGTTCATTTCTTTAGTTCTATTTATCCGTTTAACGTTCAAAACAGCCGGTTTACCTGTAAATTGGTTTACATTTATGTCAACGATCCTAATGCTGAAAGATAGCGCCACATGAAATGTCATTTTTTCATCTTCACACCAAAACATACTTTCAGGAACATACTATTGGTCCTGCTGCTTACTACTTCTTTTCGCATTTTAGCACAGGCACCCACATTGCGTTTTAAACACATTACCAACGAGCAGGGGCTATCCAACAGCACCATTGAACACATTTTCCAGGACAGCCGTGGCTTTATGTGGTTTGGTACCCGTGATGGACTGAACAGGTTTGATGGTTACCAGATGACTGTGTATCATTACAATGCCGTCGATACCAACAGTATCAGTGATAATTATATCCGCTATATATATGAGGATACACAACATTATATCTGGGTAGCTACCACCAACGGGCTGAACCGGCTGGATATTTCCTCCAACCGCTTTACCCGCTATCAGCACAACCCGGCCAATACACAAACTATCAGTAACAACGTCATTACTTCCTTATATGAAGATGCCGCAGGCAGGCTGTGGGTAGCAACAGCAGAAGGCGGGCTCAACCTTTTTATACCTGCCACCAATAGCTTTGAGCATTTCCGTCACCAGGCGGGTAACGGCAAAAGCCTGAGTCACGATAATATACAGTGCCTGCTGGAAGACATTCACGGACGTTTCTGGATCGGTACGGCCAACGGACTCAACCTGTTTGACAGGAACAGTAAACAGGTGTTACAGTATTATAATATTGGGGGCACAGGTAAAACAGTTGAAAATAAAATAATACGTGTGTTGCAGGAAGATAAAAACGGCAATATCTGGATCGGCACCGAAGATGATGGCATTTTTGTACTCAATCCTACACGGCAAACCATTGTACAATACCAGCATCGTGAAAAAGATGTATGGAGCCTGGGCAGTAACCAGGTAAGAAGTATCATCACAGATCGCAAGGGCAATACCTGGGTCGGCACAGTGAACGGCGGGCTAGAATTGTTTGATGCCAGCCGTGGCACTTTTTTTCATTATAAAAAAGAAGCCGATGATCCTTCCAGTCTTTCACAACGTACCGTTTCTGCATTACTGGAAGATAAACAAGGTAACCTATGGATCGGTACCCATCGCGGCGGTATCAACCTGTATACACCGGGTACCGGAAAATTTGCACTGTACCGCCAGGAAGCAGCAACAGGCAGTCTCAGCTATAATGATGTAAGAAGTTTTTGTGAAGACAGTAAAGGAAATATCTGGATCGGTACCGATGGAGGAGGATTGAACTGTTTTAACAGGCAAACCAACAGTTTTACACATTACACCTACAACCCATATAACCCGTCCGGCATCAGCTCCAACGAAGTATTGCATGTAAGTGAAGACAGTGATGGAAATTTATGGATAGCTACCTGGGGAGGCGGCCTCAACCTGCTCAATCGCAAAACCGGTCAATTTACACGGTTTGTACACAACCCTGCAGATCCGCGCAGCATCAGTTCAAACTATGTACAAAGAGTGTATGAAGACAAACAGCACAACTTGTGGGTTGCTACTTATTACGGCGGCTTGAATCGTTTTGACCGCACCAGCAGGCAATTCACACGGCTCAACAGCGATCCGCAGCAACAAACAGCCCTGTATGGCAATAATATTATTTCCCTGGCAGAAGACGCTACCGGCAGCCTGTGGATAGGTACCGATGATGGCGGGCTGAACTGTTATGATCCTGCCACGCAACGGATAACACATTATTTTCATACAGATGATAAAATGCCGGATTTGCGAGTATTGTTCTGCGATAGCAAAGGCCGTCTGTGGGTGGGACAGGCAGGACTTTACCTGTTTAATCCGCAACAAAAAAAGTTCTCACGTTACACCTCTGCTGCTGGTTTTGAATCAGAATTTATCAAAGGCATTACAGAAGATGAAAAAGGGAATTTCTGGGTAGCTACTTCCAACGGACTTACCTGTTTCAATCCTGAAACACGGTATTTTAAAAAATTCAATACAGCAGATGGTTTACAGGGGCTGGAATTTGAAGCCAATGCCTATCTTAAAACCCGTTCGGGTGAAATGTTCTTTGGCGGTATCAATGGTTTCAATTCATTTTTCCCGGGCAATATCGTTACCAACAATTTTATTCCACCGGTATATCTTACAGACTTTCAGCTATTCAACCAGAAGGTTATTCCAGGTAAAGATACACCGCTGCAACAGGACATCAGCACAGCACAAACCATTACCCTGTCACATGCACAGTCTTCTTTTTCGCTGGGATTTGCAGCATTGAACTACACTGCTGCCGAAAATAACCAGTATGCTTATAAACTGGATGGCCTGGATAATGACTGGAACTATGTAGGTACCGAACGCAAAGCATCTTATACCAATCTTGATCCCGGAACTTATACTTTCCATGTAAAAGCTGCCAACAATGATGGTATATGGAATGAACAGGGTACAACTATCCAACTGGTTATCAAGCCACCTTTCTGGAATACATGGTGGTTCAGGTCATTGGCCATCCTGGCAGCCCTCACTGGCATTTTAGCCTTCTACCGGTTCAGGCAAAAATTGCATATCCGCAGACTGGAAATACAGAAACGTGAAGAGATGCACCAGGAACAACTACAATTCTTTACCAATATCTCGCATGAGTTCCGTACGCCATTATCACTGATACTGGGTGCGCTGGAAAAATTGCAGAAACAAGGCAGTTCGCCGGGTGAGCTCTACAGGATCATGCATCGCAATATCAACCGCATGTCTGGCCTGATTAATGAACTGATGGATTTCCGGAAAGTAGAGACCGGCGTATTGGAACTGAAAGTAATGCCAGGCAATCTCTGCCTGTTCCTGCAGGAATTATCAGATGAATTTCGTGAACTGGCTGCACAGAAAAAGATCAGCTTTACAGTAGATGTACCGCGTGATCTTCCCGAAACATGGTTCGACCGGCAAGTGCTTGAAAAAATTATACTGAACCTGGTAAGCAACGCTTTCAAATACACTGCCGACGGAGGTAATATTGCTATACAACTTTTTACCAACCGCGATGCATTCACACCTTTATTTGTCAACGGTTTACAATTGCCGCATACATACAAAGGCAAACAATACATTTATATCTGTGTAGCTGATAATGGCATTGGCATTTCCCGCGAATCAATACGCCATCTTTTTGAACGTTATTACAAGATCAGCGAATCTCACCTGGGTTCTGGTATCGGGCTGGCATTTGTAAAAAGCCTTACCACATTGCACAAAGGCAACATTTACGTGTACAGCGAACGGAATAAAGGTACTCAGATCGTTATAGGCTTGCCCGTACACCGCAACGACTATACACCTGCTGAAAAATGGATCCAAAGCAGTGAAGAAGCCGGCATGCGGTTAGAAAGTATTCATTACAGATACGAACAATCTCCCAACAACCCTGAAGATAATAACCAGTCTGCAGAACGTACACCCGGTAAATACCATATTCTGCTGGCAGATGATAATGACGAACTACGGCAATTTATTAAAGACAGCCTGCAACCTGCATACCATGTATCAGAAGCTGCTGATGGCCATACAGGGTTGGAAAAGGCCAGGGAAGAATTTCCCGATCTGATCATCAGCGATGTAATGATGCCACGTATGAATGGTATAGATTTTTGCAAACAGGTAAAGGAAGATATTGATACCAGCCATATTCCATTCCTGATGCTGACGGCCAGGGACGCCCCGGCTGCACGGATGGAAGGCGTCAGTTCCGGTGCTGATTTCTATTTTGCCAAACCCATCAGCATTGACCTGCTGCAACTGACCATCCGCAATATTTTTGAACAACGCAGAAAGTTAAAAGAACGTTATTTCCGCGACCAGCATGCAGCAGCTAAAGACCTGGTACATTCAGCAAAGGACAAAACATTCATGGATGAGCTGCTGCAATTAATAGATGCACAGCTCACCAACCCGGATATGGATGTAGATTATATCTGTAGTAAAGCAGGAATGAGCCGTACACGTTTATACGAGAAGATCAAAAGTATCACCGGGCAATCGATCGGTGAATTTGTACGCACCATCCGTCTGCGCAAAGCGGTAGAAATTATGACACATGAAGATGTTCCTTTAACAGAAGTGATGTATCGCGTAGGTATTCAGACACAATCTTATTTTACCAAAGCCTTCAAAAAAGAGTTTGGTAAAACACCCACCCAGTTCTTACAGGAACTGAAAAAATAATAAGCAATGCACTGCTTACCCAACCAAAATCTGCACCGCATTGTAACAATTACTGTTTACATACGTTCCACGTTGTATCCGGTTGAATATGTTCCGGATCACCCTTAAAACCCAGCTATGTATTTAAAAGGTATAGTTATCTTCAGTTTTATACTTTGCATTTTTACGGCATCGGCCAAAGGATTGCCATCAGGCAATAGCCGTACCGAAACAAGTGATATTGATCTGTTCTGGAAGATGTATGATAGCCTGGCTCATGCTGCATCCACTGACGATAGCATTGCTGTGATCCAGCAGGTTTACCTGGATAATATGAGCAGGAACGGCAAGGATTTTATAAAGATAAGGAAATATACAGCCCACGAATACTTGCGTACCATCAGGAAATACCCGCGTTTCTTTTCCGCATTAAGGATCAGGACCAGCAATATAACCGTTGAAATAAGGGCCATAGACAGCACATTGAATATTCTGAAAGATGCCATACCGGGATTCAAAGTTCCGGATGTCTCATTTGCCATTGGCTGTTTCAGGGGCGGTGGTACCATTAAAAAGAACACGATCCTGTTGGGTGCAGAAATTGCACTTTCAGATCCTTCAATGGATTGTTCTGAATTTCAGGGTTGGATACAAACAGTTCTCAAAACAGGGTTGGGAAGCGTTGCTGCATTGATTGCGCATGAAAGTATACATTGCCAGCAGAGCGGAAAACGTGGCAATACCCTGATAGCGGCGGCCATGCAGGAAGGCATAGCAGATTTTTTACCGGCATTATTCCTGCACACCAATATTAATGAAGTTACCTATGCTTATGGCATAGCCAATGAATGTACGTTGTGGAAGGAGTTTGAAACACAAATGTATGGCAGCGATATTACAGCATGGCTGTTCAATGGTTCCGGTAGTAAGAACCGGCCTGCCGATCTGGGCTATTTTATAGGCAACAGGATCTGTGAAGCTTATTATAACCGGCAGACAGATAAGAAAAAAGCCATCAGGAATCTGTTGAACAGGACAAAATATGAAGATATCTTTAAACAAAGCGGTTACAACGGCCACTGTACGGAATAATACTGATAAAGATCCCCGGCTGCCGCACACACAGAAAAGATCTCACAAAAGGAGGATATTCAACATCTCCGTATCACTCACACCATAAATACCCTTCTTACATTACAAAAAACATTGTTGCATTGACGTTATTTTTTAATAACTTGTATGTATAGCATGTGGCTTGCCTGCCATGCTTTTTACAATATTTCTCAATCTACACCACCATGAAATTGTTTGATAAGCTGTTCGGTAAAAAGAATCCCGAAAAAACAACGGCACCTGCTGAACCTGCCAGTCCTGAGCATGCAGTGATCGTTAAATTTTTATATGGTTTTGAAAACCTTGATCCGCTGGATGAACTTGATGAAGAATTGCGGGACCTGCTTGCAGACACTGCTACGGGTGAATATGACGGATATGATATAAGCCCGGATAGTAGTGATGGAACGCTGTATATGTATGGCCCCGATGCACAACAATTATTTGCAACAGTAAAACCCACACTGGAAAAAACAGCCTTCCTGAAAGGTGCTGTTGCCACGCTACGTTTTGGTCCTCCACAGGAAGGTGTAAAAGAATTAAAGGTCATTATCAATAAAGGCATCACCTCCTGGTAGCCTATCCATATTACGGATTAAACATTGCCAGCATATTTTTGATCGCATCCGGTGAATGCAAAGAAGCAGTTTGTTCCATTGTCATTCCGGCTATTGCCGATGCCCTTGCACGCATCTCTTTTTCGTAAAAAGCAATAGCATCGTGCACTGTATTAAAATCATCGCTTATTAAACAGGTGCTTAATTCCAATGCATCCAGCATCGCCATGTTCACGCCTTCACCCGCATACGGAGGCATCAGGTGTGCAGCATCACCCAGCATGGTCATATCAGGCAAAGCATTCCAATACTGATCCAGCGGCATGCAATATTGCGGACGGGGAATAAAAGGCAGTGATGCTTTTTCAAACAACTGTGACCATACACTATTCCACCCTGCAAATTCCTGTTGAAACCATGCAAGCACCTCCTGTGCATTGTTAAAATCAATTCCATTATTGCACGACCAGGATTCATCCGTTTTACAACCAGTATAAAATACCAGGCTACCGTCGCCTTTTGAACTTACGATCAGTGTTTTTTCATCCCCCATTGCGAAGATCTTACCCCCATTCAGCAACTGGTGTAATTCCGGTACGGCAGTAGACGAATTGTACACGGCTCCTTCTACAATAGTAACACCTGAATAAAAAGGTTTAATGGGCGTTATATATGGACGTATTTTAGAGTTGGCGCCATCTGCAGCAATCACAATATCCGCTATAGCAGTAGTACCGTTCTGAAATTCAAGCTGCCATCCGTCGTCTTTCTTTTGCAGCCCCACCAGGTGACTGTTCCATACTACTGTACCTGGTTGCAATGATTCCAGCAGGATCTTTCTCAATGGACCACGGTCAATTTCCGGACGGGATATTTCATACGCCACATCTTCATGATCATCCAGCAAGATATTTGCATGTTTGTCAACGATACGTATTTTGTCTGCACCGGGACGATAATTTTTCCTGAATGCATCCATCAGCCCTGCTTCCTGCAAAGCCTTCAGTCCTGATTCTTCGTGCAGATCAAGTGTGGCTCCCTGTACACGTACATCTCTGCTCACATCTCTTTCATACACCTTTACATCTGCTCCCTTGACCTGTAAAAGTCTGGCAAGTGATAAACCTCCGGGCCCGCCGCCTGCTATTGCTATTTTTTTGTTGGCAATAATTTTCATCTCTTTCTTTTTAATGGTTATCAGTTTATTTCAGCATTCCTTTTACCACCGCTTCACTACATTTCACAATCACTTTCTCAGTAATGATCTGTACAGGACGTTCTTTGTGGTCAAAGTATTCTTTCACCAATTCAAACACCGGCGCAAACAACAATGCCCGTAGTACAGCATGTGGAAAATTTCTAATAGAACCTTTCTTAATATGCAACTGCAGGAAACGGTGAATGGGCGCAAAAAAATCACCTTCATTGATATTCCTTTCATGGAAACCTTTATTCAGTAATGGTGATGATTTGCCATATTGCATCAGCGCAAATGCCTGTCTGTTGTTTTTTAAATAATGAAAAGTATTCAGCCAAATGGTTTTTACGCCTTCTTCAAACGCCATCTTTTCATCAAAGTTTTCCAGCACAGCAGCTTCATAAGCACCCAGCACCTCGTCAATGAACAGTTTGATCAACAGATCATCTTTATCACGGTACTTGATATAAATAGTACGGGGCGATATATTGGCCACCTTAGCCAGTTTCTGCATGCTCAGGTTCTCCAATCCTTCTTCCTGGATGATCTGCAATGCGGCAGAACGGATGGCCTGTTCTTTTTCTAAATTTTTTGGTCTCATATCAGGATTAGAGCACAAATATAAGTAAACGTTTATTTACTTATAAAATAATCTTTTTCTCCCAAATAGCATTTGCATAACTCTGTGTAATAAAGGATATTAAACGGGGCACAGAATACACGGCCTAAAAAAACAGCCCCGAAAAATTCCCGGGGCTGCTCTATAAAGAAAAGATGTAATTCAATTATTGCTTAAGCAATTTGAGCGAAGTGCCATTACTGAAAGATACAGAATAGGTTCCGCGCAATAGTGAAGGTACCTGTACTTCCTGGCTTCTTTTCAGTAAGCGGCCTTCCAGTACTTTCTTCCCGTTCACGTCGTAAATAACATAATTCAAAGGCAATGTTACACCCTGCGCTGCATTGATAGTGATCATATTACCCTGCAAAGGATTCGGATACAAGGCAATGGAACGTTCATTTTCAGTTACCTGTATTTTTACAATATTGCTATAGGTAAACTGCTGATCAATATCAATCATTTTAAGGCGGTAAAAATTATTACCTGCAACAGGATTGGCATGTGTAAATACGTAGTTTTTGATAGTACTGCTTTTTTCTGCAGCAGCTACTTCACCAATCTTATGGAATGTAACGCCATCAGCAGAAGTTTCAATATCAAACCGCAGCGTATTCATTTCACTGGATGTATTCCAGTTCAACTGTGTTTTGTTATTCACCAGTTTGCCCGTAAACTGCAGCAGTGTAAGCGGTAATGCCGTACCGATATTTGCATTCATAATAGTATTGGCCAATCCTACCACTTTAAAAACGTTGGAACCTTTGTATGTAATACCCCTCAACCTGCTGACGCTACCAGCATTGGTTACAGTCCAGGTAGCACCATCAGTAGATGTCAAAATGTAAGCCGTAAAAGGAGACACTTTCAGATTTGCTATCGCCATAAAATACCCGTTTCCATAAGCAATACCGCCAAAACCCAGGGTACCAATATCTCCATCGGCAGATGTTACAGTTACTGTTGCAGAATATGCTGTAGTGTTTGTAATATCACTTGTTGTGACAGTAATAAATTTCTGTGAGCCACTTGTATTATCACGTCCTACCAGTACAAATTTGCTACCATTATAGGCAATACTATGAAACTGGCCCGTTATCGATGGGCTTGCATCTGTCCAGGTAACACCATCTGATGAATATTTTACTTTTGCTGCTCCTCCTACAGCAGTACTACCTCCCACAGCAATAAAACGATTGTTGAGATAAGCAACACTATAGTAGTTATAGCCTGTAACATTTTCTGCGCTGCTCCAGCTAAGGCCATCAGCAGAATAAATGATCCTTCCATTAAGCCCTACAGCCACGTACTTATTATTACCATAAGCAACACTTCTCAGGTTGTCCCCAATACCTGTATTACCCGGAACCCAGACCACTCCATCAACAGATGTTGCAAATGTGCTGAAAGTATTTACATCAATGTTTCCAACAGCCACGTATTTACCATTACCATACACAACACCATTCAAAGGCTTTCCGTAATAAGACCTGCTGACCCAGTTAGTTCCATCTGCAGAAGTAAAGATCCCCGCATCGGAAGTGGTAATCTGTCCTACTGCCACATACTGGCCCCCATTGCTGGTAATACCCAGGTAAACACCTCCGGGAATACTCCAGTTGCTTCCGTTGGTGGCGGTGGCAATACCTTCATTGCCAAACTGGAAATACAGCCCATTACGGTATGCAGCTTTGGTGGCTGTAATAGAAGTAGTGCGGGGTTGTAACGTAAAATTTGTTAAATCCGTAGATGTGATCACTGAACCATAAGAATATTCAGGAGTAGTGCCGAAAAAATAACTGGTAGTCCCATCATAAAAGGCATCAAAAAGCTGCGTGGTACCTGTAATACGCGTATTGGTTACCTGAGACCAGCTCGTAACATTTGTAGCAGTATAAACTCTGGCTCCCCCTGCAGTGCCAGGAGTAAAAATATAGAAGCGGCTGTTCACATACACAAGACGATTCAAGGCATCAATGCCGTTGGAAGAAACCGTGACCTTTGTCCAGGTACCGGTAGCTCCTGTTGTGGAATAGAATACAGCAGCTCCGCCAGTGGCGCCATCGCGTGAACCAATTACATACTGAGAGCCTGTATATATAATATTAATGAACTGATCACTGGCAGCTCCGCCTGTAGTAATACTGGTCCAGGTGATACCATCGGTGGAAGACAAAACTGTACCCGCGCTTCCGGCGGCTATAAACTTGCCGCCACCATACGTAATGTCCAGTAAAGCATTGGTAGTGCCGGAAGTACGCTGCGTCCAGGTAATACCATCTGGAGAAGTTACAATTTTTCCATCACCAGTAACCGCAACAAATAATGAATTGCCATACGTTACACTATTGTAGCTAACATTCAGAAAACTTGCCGCAGATTGTTTGATACTCCAATGTACACCATCTGTAGATCGTACTATATAACCATTATTCCCTACTACCACATAGGCCCCGTTCCCATAAGCTGCTGCCGTAGCCTGTGAGCCAACCGGAAACCCATCGGCAATTGTAATAACAGGTTGAGCTTTTGATTGCAGTACCGGAAAAGACAGCAGGCAGGTAATAGCTATAACTGTCAGTAAATGCTGTGAAACAGATTTTGCAGAAAAAGAATAGAAACAATTATACAAAAAGGTAATTGGGTTTTGCATAGGCGTATTTTTTGCATATAGGTTTTAAAAAGATATTAGCACAATATTACACATTTACACATTTCATTTATTCGGCACATCATATCTTTTTAAGCAAAAACTCTTAAAAAAAAACACATTTTCACGTAAAGCTGCAAACGATCATAAACCTGATCCGGGCAAGTGGGTAGTGTTCAATTTTTATATCTGCCTGGCACAATTTTTTTGCATTGAAAAACATCTTCGAAACCCATTAGTTGCATATGTAATAAACAGTCGCTGAATTAAGTCAGCTCCGCTGATATATCGGTCTCACAACACTTTTATACGCTATAGTAAGCACATCAGGCATATTCTTAATTACTTATTACTATTATTATATCTTCGCACATCCCTAAAATAAACCGATAATGAAACTTAGCATTTCTTCATTTAGAGCGTATATTACTTTTTTTCCATTTTTGACTATTGCCATAACCGGGTGCTCGAAAAAAAGCAGTCAATGTATAGATATTACCGTTACTGCTACCTCAAAAATTGAAGCCGGAGAGACTATTTACCTGAAAATATCTTCACGAAATAATATTGGTAACTATTATTGGTGGGGCCCTAACGATTTTTCATCTAACGAAGCAGAACCCAGAATTGAGCGGGCGCAGGCGGCCAATGCGGGCAAATATTATCTTCGTGTAAATACCTATGATGGTTGCACAAAAGAGTTTTCTACTAATTCAGTAATTGTAAATGTTACCGCAGCACCTTGTACACCTGCCAATAATACTGCTGTATTAGCAGGTGTATCGACATTGAACTTTACTGCTGTCAGCAGTTTTATTTCAGGAGGTTCTTATTTTATAACATCAAACAACATTGAAATAGAATTTCCCGGCACCACAAAACCTTCAGCAGGTGTTTATAGTATTCAACCATTAAGTGGTACATGGCTATGGGGCAATGTTCGTGTACGATTTATAACTCAAAACTCTAACTGGCCTTCTACAGGAACTCTATATGTTACAGTTAATAACGGAAAAATTTCTGCAACCTTCTGTAGTATAGCCACCTCTGCACAAACTTATACTTATAAAACTACAGCTACCGGAAAGATCACTGAACAATAAAAACGAAAGGAGGTGTTCACCTTAACCGGCAGATACACCTTCTTCTTAATTTTCAATACTAAATGAAATTTTTCATTTCATAAATAAACCCAAGCTATTGCCGATAGCTTACAAATCCAACTTACTGTAAAAGCAATAACCTTTTTGCAAATCGTAATCCTTCCTCAATTACTTTCCTGTTACTGCCAGGTATCTGCATTTACATTCCTGCTGTTTAGTTATAAATTATACACCTGACGCATAAACGCTTTTTTTATTTTTTTGTGCTGAATTGAATCACTTACTTCACACTGTCATAGCAACATCCCCTTAACCACCCGGACTATTTCGTCAATGACCGTTCTGTTTACAGGCACTCCTATGCCTTTACTGTTATTGTAACACAGCTGCGGTTTTATTTATTTAACCAATAAATTACGTTGTTATGTCTTCCATCACCAAAGGGCAAACCGACACGACTACTGCCGCCCAGCAGCCAGCTTCATTTCAGTTTCTTCCTCCCGGAAACATCAATGATTTTCCCGGAAATTCCGACGCTTACAAACAATTGTTGCAACTGTGGAATCAAAACCTGTCAGGTTTTTCGGAACAGGCAAAAGCAGGCAATACCTGGAACAATCTTAATACGCCTGCACCACCTAACTATTACAATCCGGCGTTTACAATGCCTCCCTCTACTCCTACTGGCACTTTTATTACGTGGTCACCTTTTCCCGGCCGGTTCCAGACCTATTACGGACCCAACTCCACTACTCCTTTATCGGAACAGCAAATGCAGGAACTGGCCGATACCGGCTACTATACTGTGAATAATGTAAAACACACTTTTCCCAACATTACAGCAACGCCCTGTACAGCGTTCGACAGTAAATACTTCCCTTCCGGCAGTTCCTGTGGTTGTGCAGGCAACCCTGCATCTATGATACCGTATGGCCCTTATGGTCCGCGTGGCTGGCAGGATGAATACTGCGAATGGTCTGTTACGCGCGACACAGGAAACAGTATTACCCGCATAGATATTACCTGTGAAAACCCAGAATACTGGAACAGTCTCTGGCTTGTTAGTCCTGAAAGAGTTTTAGAGTTGTACCGCAGCACGTTGGGCAACAAAAATATCCAGTTAGAAGACCTTCAACTGCATCATCCCGGCGGGCTGAAAGAACCAGTGATTGATCCCGGTACCGGAAGACCTGCCTATAATCCTTTGAATAAATGGAACAGTGGACCTGCAACTACAGCTACGGGTGGTGGCGCTATGCACCTTACAAGCACACCTAATACACTGCAAACAGAGATAGGGCTTGCAGCTGCTGCCACGGTACCACGCAATTATCCCAACAACGGGGGTAAAATTCCTCCCGGTGATATACAAACCCTGGTGTGCAGTGCACAATACGGACAGTACGGTCGCAACAGCGATCCCAACATTGGTGCAGGTGTGTACAGGTATGGGGCCAATGGCAATGCAGTTACACTGTTCAATCCTCCGGGTTTATATATTCAGTTGCCCAACCTCAACAGCACATTCTCTATACCTGGTGTAAACGATATCTCCCCCTATTTTGTAGTATCACGTGGTGGAGAAACTGTAAATGTTGGCGGACAGAATTTTAACCTGAACTTGCACGTTACTATACAGGCTCCGGCTAATATGCCGCCACTGAGTAAAATGCTGGTTAACGGTAAGCCATTGCAGTGGGCTTCACAGATCATACAAACATTCAATATGGTGATACTGGCCCAGGCAATACCAGGTCAGCAGCAAACGCCGCTTGCCTGTTCCACTCCAGCCACCACAGGTTTACATGCGCAACCATTGCAACTGTTCCATTACGATATATTCAATGCCATGTATACCACAGCTATTGCCAACCCGGTCAATTTCAACATGAACCTGCTGAGCAATAGTACGTATGTTGCGCCAACAGCCATCAGGGGCAGAGGTTACAGATTCATCATCACTTACCAGCCTGCTGTAGATATCAGTTTTCTGAATCCTGCCGACCCATCTACATGGCCTACCGTAACATTTGATGATCCGCAGATCACAGTCAAAGTAACAGGGTTGATCAAAAATATTACTTATGCGGTGCCGGGCAACAGCTATCCTTCATCTTCTGTAGCCTTAATAGTAACGCTGGAAGTGAATAATAATGCGGTGCAGGGCCTGCATGGGATCAGGATAAAAGATGCCAGGGAAACAGGCAACGGACCTATAATGCCATCTATGCTGCACATTAAATAACCTCAATACTCACTTTAAATACTACAAATATGCATTACAGGCCACGCCTGTTCAAAAGCCGGTTGCTGTTTTTAGCAACCGGTCTTTTGTTACTTGTTTACCTGGGTTCATTCAGTGTAAACCGGTTCAGAACAGCTACTACTGCAACAAAATATTGTATTATAAACGGTATTGATACCATTCCTTTTGCATCGCAGGTACCACCTGACGTTGGCGGACGATATATTTCCGGTGCGTTCAGTCAACTGGACATTAATGCGTTTGCCTGGTGGGAATTTATTGCCCTGAACTGGTGTGATGCTGAAAAGGGATTTTTTGGAACACCGTATGATACCCTGCATCCCGTACAATGGGAAACTTATATTACCAAAGATCAGTTGTTTCCGCCGGGCGGCACTCCCCCACCTTCATGGAGCACTTTAACTGCTGCCAGAGAACTGGTAATGCTGAATGGTACAAAAACATTTACCAGTTTACCGGTACTGCGTGCAGACAGTAAAGTGAGTGATGAATTCCTGACCCGTTTTGATTCTACTGTTATAGACAGCAGTGGTGGCGGACAGGCAGCTCCACGTCATGGCCCCAACTGGTTGGGCGCACAAAATGGCACCAATGTCTGGTACGAAATACGCCTGAACCGTGAGCTGTACAATTACGTGGTGCAGAATAAATTTTACAATGCCAATAACCAGTTGGCGTATGTTCAGAAAGGTACACGTATCAATATGCCTTTTGGCATTGCCAATACCAGCACGGTAGGTGTACTGGAGCTGAAAGCCGCCTGGATGGAAGTAAAAGATATACGTAATCCAAAGTGGAAACGCTACAAGCTCACCAAAGCAATGGTGCAGGATCTTAATACCGGGCAATACCGGCAGGTGATACTGGCGCTGGTGGGATTACATATCCTTCACAAAACAGAATCACAACAAAGCTGGGTATGGGCCACTTTTGAACAGATAGATAATGCTCCGGTTGCCGGTAGTGCATGTTCCAACTGTCAGTATAACTTCTATAACCCGGCATGTGATACCTGCACACCCAACATATCACCATCTTATTACCTGGTACCGGATGGCCCCGGACCAAAGCCAATACAGGTAACACGTATCAATCCGCAGGATGCTGCAGCCAATGCAGTAAACAGCGCAGTACAAAGTTGTATTGCAGAATACTTTCCGGGATCTGTATGGCAATACTATCAACTGGTAAATGTGATATGGTCGCAAAACAGGCCCAATAACCAAACCAGCCTGCGCATACCGCTCAACACAGGATACCTGAGCTTGCCCGGTACCACCGTAGCCAACACTACGATGGAAACCTATGTACAGAATACCACCTGTTTTTCCTGTCACAGCAATGCTACTATTGCCAACTCTGATATCTATGCATCAGACTTCAGTTTTGCATTAGGTGCAGCAACATCCCCATCACTGCTGAAAACAAAGAAAAGACGTTTAATAATGCTGGAAAAAGCAGAAGCTAAACAGTGATCATTATCATGTATACAACACCGCCTCCGGCAATGATGCCGGAGGCGGTTTATTTTTGATGCAACAAAAACTTCAGCGCTATCCCAGGCCTCCACGCACACTGACAAAAATGATCATGAGCACTATCAGCGTGATCACTACATACAACCTGTCTTTTTCCAATACAAAACCAATCAGTGAAAAAATTACACGCATAATGGGAGTTGCAAACAACAGGATAATTCCCAGCATAATCAGGGATCTTCCTTTTCCGTTGGAAATACCGGTAAATACATCTTTCAGGATAAAAAGCATACTATGATCCTGTTCCTCAAACCTGGGATAATAGACCGTTTCATGTCCGTGTCTGTACAGGTAGATCATGCCACCTATAATTGCCACGCCCATAGAGGTCCATACGCCCCAGCGCAACAGGTTACCGATAATATATTGAAGATCTTTGTCTTTTATTACTTGTTTCTGCTGTTCCATTACAATTGTTGATAAGCTGAACAATACGTTGATACGCCGGCTGCATTATATTTTTCCGGTGGCTCCATTATAGATCATTTGCAATGCCAGTAAAGTGATGACAATGGCAAAAAATACTTTGAGTTTTTCAGGTGAAGAACGGATCAGTATGCGTGAACCGGTTAATGCGCCCAGTAATACACCAATTACTACCGGCATACAGATACCGGGTTGAATATACCCACGTTGCAGATACACAACAGCGCTGGCCGTAGCTGTAACACCCATCATAAAATTGCTGGTTGTAGTAGATACTTTAAAAGGAATACGCATAATATTATCCATGGCGATCACCTTCAATGCACCGGACCCTATACCCAGTAATCCTGATAATATACCTGCCACGATCATCATTACAAAACCTCCCACTACATTGCGTGTTCCATAATGCACTACACCAGCAGCGGTAGGATAACTGCCGTACAACTTCAGTTTTTGTGCCAGCGGACTTGACTCCGGTAATACATGTATGGCTTTTTTACGCAAACCGTTCACGGCTGAAAATATCAGGATACAACCAAACAAAATGGCAATAAAATGCGTAGGTGCTATTGTAGCCAGCAATGCGCCAAATACAGCCCCGATAGTGGTAGCTATTTCCAGGAACATCCCAATGCGCATGTTGGTAATACCCTCACGCACGTATGCCGCAGCTGAACCGGAAGAAGTAGCAATAACCGATACCAGCGCCGCTCCGATAGCATAATGAATATCCACGCCCAGGAACACGCTTAGCAACGGTATGATCACCACTCCTCCACCCAGCCCGGTCAAAGAACCAATCAGACCTGCTGAATAAGCCCCTGCAAAAAGAATCAATGTGAAAATTAAAACCGACATGCTGATAAGAATTAGAAATTATCTTAATAGTAAAGCATCAATACAGGCCATCGCTTCTGCTTCACGCTGTTCTGCAACTGCTTTCAATAATTTTTCGTGTAAAGGATGAGAACGTACAAATTGTGCTGTATTGCCGGCATCCCGCTGTTGAAAAAAGTTACGCAACACATGGGTAAAACTGGCATACAGGTCTGTCAGCACACTGTTGTGACTGGCGGCTGCCAGCCGGGTGTGAAACAACAGGTCTGCTTCCATAGAAGCAGCATAATTTTTTGATTCTATAGCTTTTCTGCGTTGTTCAAGCGCCTGCTCTATTTCCCTTATATTTTTTGTAGTGCGGTGCTGAACTGCCAGGCGAACAATCTCTTTTTCCAGCAGTATACGTACATGGTTCACCTCCTGTTCTGCCGCCCTGCGCAAACGTTGTTCCAGTGATTCTGATGTTTGACGGGTTTCATTCACAAACGTGCCAGATCCCTGTTGCACATGCAACACGCCTGCATTGGCAAGTGTTTTTATTGCTTCTCGGATGGTTGAACGGCCCACTTTAAATTGTGCCATTAACTCCGGTTCTGCAGGTATTTTATCACCTTTTTTCCATTTGCCCATGGAAATGCGTTCCTGCAGCTTTGCGATCACCTGGTCTGCTAATTTTTCCCTTTTTGCCATATCATCTAAAACATCAGATGTTTCACAAAGGTAGGGTAATCGTATTAAAACATCAGATGTTTTCTGTAAATGGTAAAAAGTTTTGTGGAATCAGGTGATTATTGAGACGTTAAAGATTAAAATGATTAGACTGTAAACCTGTATTAATAGCTCATCGTGTATTCAACATTGCACACCTACGGCGCGCGTGGCCTCCATGGCAATCTATAGTAAGTCCCCCTACGGGCATCAAAACATGTATATCTCCTAAAAACAAATCCCGGCTGGTAATACCAGCCAGGATTATCTGAGATAAAAGATCTTTTCTACTATTCTACTACTACAATACCATTCGCCATTACACGCAATTCTGTTTTGGGTTTGGTAATGGCATTGATCTCTTCTTTTGATTTTTTGGCATCTTCTGCATAGTGTCTTAATTCCTGCACAGAAGTAGTTTTCAAAGTAGCTTCACCATCAATCACTACAGTTTTACCTATCAGGGCTGTAGGCACAAAGAAACCGTAGTCTTTCATTTTTACAAATGCAGTTGTACTATCGTTCACCTGCAGCTCCATCCAGCATCCTTTTTTAGGACATACATCCAATACTTTGGCTTTCATTTTGGTAGCTACGGCAGTTTTCTTCTGTAATTCAGCCGGTAATGTAGCAATTGCTATAGCGCCGTCTGACGATGTTTTTGCACCATATACAGTACCAGGCGTAACCGGTAAATCAGGGGGTTGTGCGTTTACCAGCATTACAGTGACCATTGCAAACGCGAGAAAGAGAATTTTTTTCATGATCTATTTTTTAGGATTGTTTATTTTTTACAACAGGGCGTAAAATTCTGAAAAAAAGCAGAAACTGCCATAAAAGGCTGCCTGAACTACCTGTTTCTGGTCTTAAAATGCCTGATTTTAACTTTTCTACCCCAATACTATTGCGGGTCAATAACCCCTATACCCTATTTCAGCATATAAAAAAACACCTCTCTGCAATAGAGAGGGTTTTTCATACTCCAAGGATAAGGCTAATGGTTCTTCAGATATATTCAAACTTATGTCTGGTTATATTGGTGGGCTTACCCCGGAAAAACAATTGTCATGCAATCAAAAAAACCGGGATAGCCCGAATATTATTCTTTACTTTTTCTACTTTAGAATACCGGATCTGACAATGAAAAAACAATGTAAAACTACCAGCCAGTAACAAAAGGAATGATAGCAATCAGGAATATAATTTACGAGATAGGAAGTAAGCTGCAGATTGTAAGTTATAGACATGATGTAGTAAGTCAGGCATAGCATTATAAGATACGTAAAAAGCAATGCGTAACAATCAGCAAAGTACATACCACTTATAACTTACAACCTATAACGCAAAAACTAATTCATTTTTATTCTTACCACTGTGAATGAGTAAGGAGCCAGTTGCAGGGATAGTTTTTTCCCTTT
This sequence comes from Chitinophagaceae bacterium PMP191F, assembly GCA_001302245.1. Lineage (GTDB taxonomy): Bacteria > Bacteroidota > Bacteroidia > Chitinophagales > Chitinophagaceae > PMP191F. The sequence continues at coordinate 42,838 of LGYU01000013.1, read as the reverse complement.
CAGCAGCAAAGTTGATTCAACAGGACTTACTGCTGTAGGATTATCAAAACTATTGATAGCAGATGTATCGCTTTTTAATACAGTAACACTGGCAGAAGTAGCGGTCTTTCTTATGCCCTGCAGCATAAATGCCGACTGTTGAGTATTGGCGGAAGTGTTCACTATTTTAATAATCAGCTCATTGGTATTTTTGTCTATACAGGCAGAGGCATAGTCTCCATCCTGGCCGGTTACATTTTTATCATCCAGTTGTATGGACACAGTGTTAGTTCCTTTGTTCAGTGAATATAGCTTCTGTACATAGTAAGTAGGTGTACCATACGAACGCAGATTGTCAACCCAGATCATATCAGGTGCCCATTGCCAACCATCAATATTTGCAAACAATGGTGCGTAAGATGCCATGTTCACTACATCTGCATTGCGTTCAAGCCCCGTCATAAAAGCAGCTTCTGCCAATGCAGCCTGCCAGTTGTTCTTTTTATCGCCATTCAATGTTTTGTCTGTGCTGTGTGCTGCATATTCACCTGCAAATACTTTGGGTCCGTTGCGGTCATAATTATCATAACGACCGGCGTTTATCAGAAACCACTCCGGGCTGCGGTAATAATGTTCATCAATAATATCAGCTTTCATATTGCGCAGTTCACCGTTCAGGTAATCAAAACGATCTCCATTAGGATCAGTACCGGAACTGCTTACAATTTTTATAGCCGGGTATTTATCTTTAATTGCTTTTGTAAAAACTTTTAACCGCTCAATGTATTGTGGTCCCCAGTTCTCATTACCAATGCCAATCATTTTCAGGTTGAAAGGCGCCGGGTGTCCCATACGCGCACGCACCTTACCCCATTGGGTATTTTCATCGCCATTGGCAAATTCAACCAGGTCCAGTGCATCCTGTACATAAGGATCCAGTTGTTCCATGGGAACCAGCTCTGCACTGTTGAACTGACAGGCCATACCACAATTCAGAATGGGTAATGGTTCTGCACCTATATCTTCAGCCAGTTGGAAATATTCAAAAAAGCCAAGTCCGAAAGTCTGGTAATAATCAGGTGCCGGACGATGTGCAAACTCGGTGTTCCAGCGATTGATGATCAGGTGACGCTCTTCAACAGGACCGATTGTTTTTTTCCATTGATAGCGGGTTGCAAGATCATAGCCTTCCACAATACAACCACCGGGAAAACGAATAAAGCCAGGCTTCATATCTGCCAGTAATTGCACCATGTCGGCACGCATACCTCCAGGTCTTTTTTTCCAGGTATCTTCGGGAAAAAGTGAGATCATATCCAGGTCAATCACCCCGTTTCCTTCAAACCAGATATTAAGTTTTGCTTTAGGTTCAGTAACTGTGGCAATGAAACTGGCCGATTGCTTTTTCCAATCATCACCGGTACCGGAAGGGGTAAGCATGCCACTTCCGATCACTTCACCTTTAGGAGTTACCAGCTCCATACGCAGTGTAACACCTGTCACCGGCTGACGATACATTACTGAAAAATCATAGCGCAATCCCTTTTTAATACCCATACCCCTGAATCCTTCATTGGTAAGTCCCAGGCTGCCGTTCACCGCATCTCTTACGTTCACCCGTATATAGCGCGGATTGGTACTGTTAGTTTCTGTACGGTTCAATACCAGTATCTCACCTTCACGGAATTGTTTACGTTGAATGCTCCAACCCATCAGTGGTTTATAAAACTCAAAAGAGCGGTTCTTTACCAGCTCGGCATACAATCCTCCATCAGCACCCAGGTTGATATCTTCAAAAAAAACACCCCACATGGCAGGCTGAATAGCAGCCTTTATCTCGTTGGCTTTTACGGTAAATACTTTTTCCTGCTGCGCTGTAGCAGTTACCAAACAGGCTATACCCAGCACAGTTACTAAACATCGCTTCATCGTTGTCATGTCTGATTTAGAGATTTTGATATATTGTCGCCATTGCATCATTACGAATACACTATTTCATACAAAAAAACTGTAGTCTAAAACGGTATACCGGACAACCACAGCTTCCGTCAAAAAACCAATTTAACCATTTTTTCAAATAATTGTCAATTCAACATTTATTTTTCACTATTCTTTCCTGTTTATAGCAATTATATCAATCAGTGCTGGCTGAGCAACATTGAATATAGTTCAATAAAAAAGCCCCGGAAAACCGGAGCTGATTGAGTTTTTTACAAGTATGTAATACAGGTCTTTATTTCACGATCCATTCATGAATACCTGCAGAATTTTCAACAGGTAACTGTACTTCCAGCTTCAATGCAGTGGTAGTAACCGGTTCAAATTTTACGGCATTGTACCTGTTCCTTGCAATTTCGTAAGGGGTGGTATTGGTTACAGGTATCCACTCCTCTCCCTTTTTATAGTACAATTTCCAGGACGCAGGAATACGGCAACCGCCCCAGGGCTCATCATCAAACCAATACACTTTTGATTCTGAAATGGTATAAGTTTTATCAAAATCGTACTGTACCCATTCTGTACTGTTTTTCTTTGGCCACCAATGCAGGTAAGGCATAGCATCATCGCGTGAATCTTGTGGGTCATACTGATCATTCAGCGCTTTGTATATTCTGGCATTTTTGAGTGAGCTGCTTACTTTACTTAATGATGCAATGGTAGCAGCAGGTTTGGGACGTGCAACCGCTTCTTCATAGGGGATCCATACTTCCATTTCGGACGGACCACGGTTAGCCCAGGCATAGTAAGGTATAGCCGTAACAGGTTGTTCACTTTTCAGCAATATGTCGCTGTTATTCTGTCTGCTGGTGGCACTTCCCTTCATGGTCAGCACTACAATACCATTCAGCAGTTCGGGTTTATAAACTGTATTCACCGTTATTGCCTTGTCTACCACGATATTCTGCACCATACTATCCTTATTATCCGGTCCTTCCAGGCAGTATACCAAAGGACCACGCTGTAAAGCGAAACGTCCTTTATCTTCTTTTACTTTATCATTACTCAATACCTTCTGTACCTCCATAGGTAAGGTCATTACAATTTTGTCGCCTTTTTTCCAGGTACGGTTAAATAGGGCATAACCGTTCTGTAGTTTATAGGCAACAGCTTTTCCATTTATCGTAATACTGACCGGCTGCTGCAGATGATCAGCAAAACGGTACAGATCACCTGGAACAGGCTGCTGCTGTGCCCATCCGGGCACCCTTACCTGTACAGTAAATGCAGTAGTTTTCTGGGGGTTAATCTCTATTCCAATAGTACCTTTCCAGGGATATTCAGTTTGTTGTACTACCTGTACTGTTGTTGCGGGCAATGCAATTTTGGCGGTATTGCTCATGAAAAGGTTTACAAAAAGATTGTTTCCATTTTGTGCATATACATACCCGGGTACAGATGGCATAAAGCGTGTCATATTGGAAATGCAACATGCGCAACTAAACCAGGCACTCCGCTGGTGTTGTCCTATAGAAGCAAGAGGATTGGGATAAAAAAAACGATCTCCACTCAGAGAAACACCGGATAACAGGCCATTGTACAATACTCTTTCCAGTACATCTATATATTTTGCATCACCATGCAGTAAAAACATCCTGCTGTTCCAGTACACATTGGCTATAGAGGCACATGTTTCAGCATAGGCCGACATATTGGGTAAATGGTAAGCAGCGCCAAAGGCTTCTCCGTTTCCCGTAGCTCCTATACCGCCTGTAAGGTATAGTTTTGAATACACCACATCCTGCCAGATATCATCTATTGCCGCCAGGTATTTCTTATCGCCGGTGAGGGCAGATACATCTGCCATACCTGCATACATATATGTGGCACGCACCGCATGCCCTACACCTTCATGCTGGTCTATTACTTTTTTATTTGCCTGCCCGTAAAGACTGCCTTTGGGACCACGTATATCCAGGAAGAATCTGGCAAGATCCAGGTATTCTTTTTTACCGGTAATGCGATACAGTTTTACCAATCCCATTTCCACCACCTGGTGACCGGGCCATTTTTCTTCTTTTCCATAACCAAAATCGCGCACCAGCAGATCAGCGTTTTTAATTGCCACATCCAGTAATGTTTTTTTACCGGTTGCCAGGTAATGTGCTACTGCCGCTTCAAAAAGATGCCCGGAGTTATACAGTTCATGGCTAAGGTCTTCTTCCTTCTCCCATCTTTTGGATCCTACCCACGAATGTTGTTTGGCAGGTTTAATGGTACGGAAAGTATACAGGTAACCATCTGGTTCCTGGGCAGCAGCTATATAGCTGATCAGTGTATCAACATACAGATCCAGTTTGTGATTGGGGTTGCTCTGCATAGCATAGGAAGCTCCTTCAATCACTTTATAAATATCAGTGTCATCAAAAGGGAAATCTGTCAGCTTGTCCTTTTTAAGTATCCCTGCAGCTTCCAGGAAATTATCTACACGTCCATGATCACGGCATTGCTGCAAAGTGTAGGGAATAGTAATATCTGCATTTACACGAATCTTCGGGGCCCAGAAATTATCGGTCAGATGCACATGTGTAAAATTAACGGGCTGTATAGGATAATCGGCCTGCTGTGCCGTTGATATTCCTATAGCGCAGGTAGTTAATAAAGTTCCGGCAATTGCTTTTTTTCCAGGTAGCATGGCTTCTTGTTTATAATATTACAGTGCAAGTATAAAGGTTGGTACAGCAGACTGCATCCGGTACTGTCTACCACCCTTTCAAAAATACCATAAAGCCTATATCTTGCAGCAACATAGGTTAAGCAATTCTTTGCAGATATTAACTAAGTTTAAAGCATCTGCCACCAATAGCGTTCATACCAACCGGTAAAACAATGTCTTCCAACTATTCATAATTTTAACATTTGCCAAACTTCTTTCTTAGATTAGCTGCATGAATTGGGTGTTAACCGGCGAAATTGCCTATATCATCTTACTGATCATTGTTTGCCTGCGGGTAATATATGATACGCATAGCAACACCAAAACACTGGCTTACCTGATGGTTTGCATATTCATTCCTTTTATAGGTATGATCTTTTATTTTGCCTTTGGCATTAACTACCGGAAAAGAAAATTGTACAACAAAAAACTGGTAGAAGATGATGAGACCTTCAAATCGCTGGAAAAAGATATTATCGTAAGAACTGAAAGACTACTGCGAGAAGACAATCCAACCATCCGTGTCAGTAAAGAATTGATCAGCCTGCTGCTGAAGGATAGTTTAAGCCCGCTTACCGGAAAGAATAAGGTAACCTTATTGGTAAACGGAGAACAGAAATTTCCAGAAGTATTAAAAGCTATTGAGCAGGCTAAAAAACACATCCATATTGAGTATTACATTTATGAAAATGATGCTATCGGCATGCAGATAGCAGAGGTTTTGATCAAAAAAGCACAGGAAGGCGTGGCTGTACGGTTTATTTACGATGATTTTGGCAGCCGTTCCATCCGTAAAAAGCTGGTCCCGCGCATGAAAGCGGCAGGTATAGAAGCCTATGCTTTTTATGAGATCATTTTCCTGATTACCGCCAATCGTATCAACTACCGCAATCACCGCAAGATCATTGTAATTGACGGCTGCACTTCTTTTGTAGGCGGCATCAACATCAGCGACCGGTACATTAATAATGGGAATAAAAAGAACAGCATTTACTGGCGAGACACACATTTGCGTATAGACGGACCCGGTACACACTATCTGCAATATATTTTCCTGTGCGACTGGAATTTCTGTACTGATAGTAAACTGCACGTCAGTCGTGATTTTTTCTGCGATGCTGAACCACATGATTCCAATACCATTACCCAGATCGCTGCCAGTGGTCCGGATTCTGATAAACCTACCATTTTATATTCACTGATGCAGGCTATCAGTCTTTCTCAAAAGGAGATACTGATCACTACTCCCTACTTTATTCCAGGCGACAGCCTGATGGATGCGCTGGCTGTAGCAGCCCTGGGAGGTGTTACTGTTAAATTGCTGGTGCCAGGTATTTCTGATTCGCTGCTGGTAAACACCGCTGCCAAATCTTATTACGAGGATATGCTGAATGCCGGGGTTGAGATCTATGAATACCAGAAAGGATTTATCCATGCCAAAACAATGGTAGTAGATGGCCTCATCTCCATGGTAGGTACTGCCAATATGGATTTCAGAAGTTTTGAACTGAACTTTGAGGTAAACGCTGTGATCTATGATCATGATGTGGCGGAACAACTTCGCCGTCATTTTTACGACGATCTTCAGCATGCTGAACAAGTAGATAAGGCAGCCTGGGATGAACGGCCTATGTATAAATATATGCTGGAAAAAGTGGCCCGCCTGCTTTCGCCCCTGTTATAACCAACCCACTGTACTGCAAACGATTTTTATTAATAAAGATCCCCTCACTTTTTACCATAAAGTACAGTTTTTAATTTTTAACTTACTACCGGTCATTCACACTTTTAATTGACGGGTATGACACAAAGGATAGCCAACAACTATCAGTATAGTGTGCATAGTTTTTCAGAAACCGGGCCAGTACGTACTTCCAACGAAGACAGTACATTGATCTGTTACCCTGAAGAAAACACGGTATTTGCTATTGTTGCAGATGGGATCGGTGGCAGAAATGCCGGCGAGGTAGCCAGTAATATTGCATGCACAGCCGCACGTGAGTACATTACGGCTTATTATAGTCAGCGCAATGTATTAAGGATGCTGACGCAAATGATGCAGCATCTGCACCAGACAATACAGCAGGCTGCTGGTAAAAACAATGCACTTGAAGGTATGGGTACTACAGCAACAGCGATCTTCATCAGGCAGCAGATTGCCGGTTACGCACATATTGGAGACAGCAGGCTGTACCATTGGCGCAATGGCCTGTTATTACAATGCACCAAAGATGATACCCTGGTATCCCAAATGCTGAAAGAGGGGCTTATCAACGCCAGTGAAGCAATGGATCATCCTAAGAGTAATGTATTGACACAATCTCTGGGAGCCGGTGAACATATTACACCGCAAATTTCAACTGGCATACCGGTAAAGATAGGAGATCGTTTTTTTCTTTGTACCGATGGCGTATATAATATATTACAGCAAGATGAACTGAAACTGCTGATGCAGATCCAACACACCAAACGCCTGGCAGAATCTGTTAAGCAAATATGTCTTCAACGTATTGCTTCCGACAATTTCAGTGGAATAATAATACAGGTGGATGAAATACAATAACAGGAAAACTACCCATTCACATTAGTAAACGGCCTTACTGTCCATCTTAACCTCTACTTTCGTCCATTTTTTGGCACTCACTTCTGCCGGTGCAATATTATTGGCACCATCAAACCAATTGGCATAAAACATCGTATCCTCTTTAGTGAAAAGGGAGTAACGCCCGGGAGGCAGCTTAACTTTAAAATAACCATTTTTATCAGTAGTAACTGTTTTTACCAGTTTGGTATGTATAGCCCTGTATAAACCGGACTGTCCTACCCTGGTAACCTGTTGCAGATTGGTAAGCTCGTAAATATACAGCGTAGTTTTAACACCTTTTGGTGGTTGACGCTGAATATCAGGCGATGGCATCTGGTTGCCGGTTACCAGGTACACGTGCCCTTCGATACCTTGTTTTTTACAAAAAAGACAAAGCGTATATGAACTGCACAACAGGCTCAGGCCTGCAAGGAAAAGATTTCTTATCAGGGCTCCTTTTTTCATGATTTCCAGTTTTATAACTCTGAAAATATACGTTAAAACTGTAACTTTAAACATTATCGTATAAACTATATGAGAAAAAAAATTCTGCCCCTAGCTATTGGCGTGTTTCTAGCCACAGCAACCTATAGCCAGGTAAACACCAACACAGCCGTTTTACAAAAAGCACAGCAGGAAGCTGCCATCAGGCAGGCTGCACTGAATCAGCGAATCCAGAAACTTGCAGCAGAAAAAGGCTGGCCACAGCGCATTCGTGGTACTAACGGTCGTGTAGCCGTACTTGTAGATGTTGATCCTTCCGGTTATCCCCTTTATGTAGAAGCCGATAACAATATTCTATCTGCTGCCACTATTAAGACCAATCTTTTATGGCCCGGTGGTAGTACAGGTTTAAGCCTTAGTGGCTCTTCCGCTGCGCTGAAAGGAAAACTAGGTATCTGGGATGGCGGTAATGTTCGCGGTACACACGTAGAACTTGCAGGCAGGGTAGTCCAAAAAGACAATACTTCTACCGGTTATGATGATCATGCCACACACGTATCAGGCACAATGATCGCCGCGGGTATTAACCCGGTAGTAAGAGGTATGTCATTTGGCGCACAACAACTGATAGCATACGATTTTAATAATCACATACCAGAGATGCTTGCAGAAGCACCCAACCTGCTGGTATCAAACCACTCTTATTCCAGTATTGCCGGATGGCGTTATAATTCAGACCAAAGCCGCTGGGAATTCTGGGGAGATGCCGGTGCTACAGAAGATTATAAATTTGGTTTTTACTCATCTGAAGCCCAGTCATGGGACTCTATTGCATACAATGCCCCTAATTATCTGATAGTAAAAGCAGCCGGTAACAACCGTAGCGAAAACGGTCCGGCAGTAGGACAACCTTACTGGCGTTTTAACTCTTCCGGCACCATGGTATCTTCCGGTAACAGACCCGCCGGTATCAGTAACAATGACAGTTATGATATTATTTCTACTTATGGTACTTCCAAAAATATTCTTACCATAGGCGCCATCAACCCTATACCTGGAGGCTATACAAGTCCTGCAGATGCAGTACTGACCAACTTCAGTAGCTGGGGTCCTACAGACGATGGCCGTATCAAACCGGATGTAGTAGCAGACGGTGCCAATGTGCTCAGCACTGTTGCCACTTCTGATAACGCATACGGTAGTCTTAGCGGAACATCGATGTCATCGCCCGCAGCGGCAGGTTCAGCTTTCTTATTACAGGATTATTTCAATAAACTGCACAGCTCCTTTCTGCGTTCAGCAACTGTAAAAGGAATTATTATTCATACTGCTGATGAAGCTGGTCCCAGTAATGGTCCGGATTATCAATACGGATGGGGTGTGATCAATATGGAGAAAGCAGCAGCCATGATCACCTCTAACAATACTGATAAACTGATACAAGAAAACACGTTGGTGAACGGGAATACCTATACTCTGAATGTAGTTGCCTCTGGTAAAGGCCCATTGGTGGTAACTATCTGCTGGACCGATGTAAAAGGAACTGTAGATAATACCAACAGGTTAAACAACCCGGCCAAAAAACTGGTGAACGACCTGGATGTGCGTGTAGCACGCGGAGCTACCACTTATATGCCCTGGATATTGGACCCTTCGAATCGCTCTGCAGCAGCTACCACCGGAGATAACACACTGGACAATGTAGAGAAAATTGAAATTCCCTATCCTGTTGCCGGTGAAATCTACACCATCACGGTAAGTCATAAAGGTACACTCGATAGAAACCAACAGGCTTATTCATTGATTGTAAGTGGCGTGGGTGGCACTGCTTATTGCGCATCAGCACCTACCAGCAGCGCAGGAGCACGTATTGACAATGTAACGATCGGCGCTATGAATAATAACAATCCTGCCGGTTGTACTACTTACACCAATTTTACCAACATTATTGATAGTCTGCAACAAGGCGCTACCGTTCCTGTAAGCATTTCAGTAAGCAATTGCGATGCTTCACCCGCTGCTGATAAGATTGTGAAAGTATTCATTGACTATAATAACAATGGCTTATTTACAGATGCCGGTGAAGAAGCTGCAGTAAGTGGTGTACTGAACGCTACTACAGCCACCTTTACAGGTAATATTACAGTGCCTACTAGTGTAACACTTGGCAACCTGACACGTATGCGTGTCATTGTAATGCAGACAAGCACCGCATCTTCTGTTACACCATGCGGTTCATACGGCAACGGCGAAACACAGGATTATTCTGTAAAATTCATTACACCATCCAGGGATGCAGGTATCCTGGAACTGATCAATCCGCTCTCAGGATCTAATCCCGGCGAACAGTTCGTTACCGTTCGCATCAAGAACTATGGTACCACTGCCATATCAGGAGTTCCTGTTAGTGTGAATATTAAAAATGGCGCTACTGACCTGGGCACACTGAACTTTACTTATCCTAATACCATTGCAGCGTATGGTACTGCCGTATATACATTCCAGGCTCCGCTGAATGCTGTAGCCGGCGCCACTTATACTTTTACCAGCAGAACCAACCTGTCCGGTGACCTGAATCCCAGCAATGACCAGTTGGTATCGGCCATTTCCATCAACTCACTGGCTGCAGGTATTACAGGTACTGCCGTAAAATGTGGTACAAACCCCGTAAGTCTGAAAGCAACCACTACAGGTACTGATATTGCCGTTTGGTATCCGGATGCTACCAGTGCTACGCCACTGGCTTATGGTAACAATACCAATACCACTACTCTTCCGTCTAACAACACTTACTACCTCAGCACCAATGATGGCCCACTGCATGTAGGTCCGGCCAACAAGTTGCTCAGCAGTCTGGGTACAGGCGGTTACAACGTGTTCAATGGTAACTTTGTAAGGATCAACAACAGTGTTCCGCTGACCATCAGCACAGCTCGTTTGTATATTGCCAATCCCGGCCGTATAACATTTACGCTGGCAGACCTGGCTTCCTTCTCCGGAGCAACCGGTAGCTATTCTTATTATACACTGTACAGCACTACCATCGACGTTTATCCTACTACGCCCAGCCCACAGGCCGGTCAGGTAAACCTGAATAGTTCTGCAGATACGGGAGCTGTATATTACCTGGGTATTCCTGTTACTACTGTAGGCGATCACGTTATTATAGTACAATGCCTGGACGGTGCCAATATTTTCAGAAATAACGGACTTGTTACAACTGCCAACAACTATCCGTATTCTATCCCGAATGTATTCTCCATTACAGGTAACAGTGCCACAATATCAACCGATTCTACCAACTATTACAAAGGTTTCTATTACTTCCTGTATGATGTAGCAGTGAAGCTTAACAACAGACCAGGCACACGTGTACCAATTGTTGCTTCCATACCTACTGCTCCCGTTATTACCCAATCGGGTAATGTACTTACCAGTACAGCGGGCTCATCTTACCAGTGGAATCTGAACAACTCTGCTATTCCGGGAGCATACAGCCAGACCTACAGTGCTGTATCGTCAGGCATTTATACCTGCTCCGTAACAGATGCATCGGGTTGTACCCAAACATCCAACCAGATCAACTTTGTATCAACAGGTATTCCGAATGTGGATGGTACCGAAATAGGACTGATTGCATCTCCCAATCCAACCAAAGGCAAGTTCAGCCTGCAGTTTGAGATGAAAACAAAAGACAACCTGACAATTGATGTGTTGAATACCATAGGACAAACCGTATATATGAAGTCATACGGTTCGTTCATCGGGGTGTTTAACCAGGAAGTAGATCCGGGTAAATTATCATCCGGTATGTATATCCTGCGCATACAACATGGGCAGAAAACCTATATTAAAAAACTATTGGTTGAATAACCGATAGGAGTTGAATAATAAAAAAGCATGGCTGGTGACGCCATGCTTTTTTTATGCAATAAAGTATTTGTACTGAACAGCCTGGATAATATTATTACAGTCATATCTACACACAAATACACAATACAAATGATGCTGAAAAAGAGATAAGCTATGCAAATTGCCAGTCTAAAAAGGTTGCGTCATAGATAGATCTGTCAACTATTGAAGAATACCGTTTGCCGGTATACCACCAGTATAGCCGCATAATTTATAAATGTAAAAATACCGTACTATAGCTCCGCTACGGTACTGCGGAATAACAACCGGAGACGCCACATGCTGAAAATGCTGTGTTAAAGCAGCAGGTGGTGAATTGTAAAAATTAGATATGTTGATGTACCAGGCATCCGCCCCATTTTGTAAGGCAGGTTGTCGTTCATTCAGCCAGGCAAAATGATGAATATCTTCCTGGCTGCCGGCCACTTTTAATATTGCTTTTTCAGGACAGGTTACATAAAAATCCAGGTGCCCTCCCGGAAACCAGTAATCAGCAAAAATGTATGGTGGGGTTGCAGCAAAATTACCGGCCGATTCTTTCTTCATCAGCTCAGCAAACTGTACACGAAATTGTCTCCAGCCACACATATCCAGCGTAACATCATGTTTTCCATACTCAGGCAATTGTGTTGAACCCAGTGAACCTGGCCAGTATAAAACAGCCAACACAGCCAGTATGGCCCCGGCTGCAGTAATACCGGTTGCCCATTTTAACAAAGCAGGTATTGTATTGCTGTATTTTCTGTCGAGATACACAGCAGTAAGTCCAAGGAGTGTAACATATCCCGGACCACTCCAATGTGGTAATGTATCGTTGAATAACGACATCAGTAATACTACTCCTATTAGTGGCATGCCCAACCAAATCAACAGCCACTTATCCTGTGCATGCATTACCAGTTTTCTTCTTACGCCTGCTACCAGGCTGATAATAAGCAATACATATACCAGCGGGTTCATATACAATACACTACCGCCCAATGCACTGAAAAAGCTATCCGGTTGCCAATGATGAAAAAAACTGATACGGCTGCTATGATAAGCTACTGTTGAAAATTTATGCTGAAATGTCCAGTAAAAAGATGGAGTAATGATCAATATACACAATAGTGCAGATAAGTACAGGCCGGGGGACTTCAGTAAACTTCTTTGCCTGAATAATATGAATGCACCAAACCCGCACCATAAAAAAATACCGTGTACTTTACTGAGTATACACAAACCGGAAAAAACACCCAGCCCAAACCATTCAAATACAACCTTTTCATTACGCAGATGTTTTTCTATAATATGCAACATCATTAGTACCGACAACAGCCAGAAAATAAGCTGGGAAGAATCCGGCAATATCATAAGCCCTGCAATAACGCTGCTGTAAAAACAGGCTGTGTACAAACAGGCAGCTATAAATCCGGTGCGTTCATTGCGCAATTGTCTGCCAATAAGAAACATCAGCCAGGTACATAATGCTGAAGAACAAACAGCTCCCAGCCGGATAAAAAGTTCATTATCAAAATACAGGTTGCAGGTAAACAGGCGGATAAAAACCGCTACCATGGGAGGATGATCAAAATAATTCCACTGCAGATGATCTGCATACAGGCGGTAATATACTTCATCATTGCTCAACTCAACAGAATGGGCCAGGATTAACCTTGTAAGCGATGCGAGCAGGATCAGTAAAATCGTATTTCTTCTATGTTTCAATGTAAACAGGTTCTGCTGGTTTATGAATTCTTGATGAATATTTTCTGTTGAAAACAGGGTTAATATTGATCATTTTCTGCAAATGCTCTACAACAATAGCAGTCAGTAAACCTATCACAGATCCTGCCGCTACATCCTGAACAAAATGCTGTCCCAGGTACACACGAGAATAAGCTACTCCAAAAGCAGCTATCAGTAATAACAAGGTACAATATTTATTACGCAGCCAGGATGCCAGCATGGCAATCATTACAAATGCAGTAGTAGTATGACCGGAAGGAAAACTGTGATAACCACTATGTGTTACGCCTTCAATGAAATGTGTATACACTCCTTCTGAAAAAAATGTTTTAGGACGAGGTGCCTGGAATGCGTTCTTCAATACCTGTGCCACAAGACCTGAAATAAGAAATCCGGCCAGCAACCTGTAGCTTAATTTTTTATCAAAAAAGAAAAGAATAACGCAAAGGGCAATACAGAAGATACCATCACCCACATAAGTATACCATTCAAAAAAATTATCCAGGACAGGCGCATGGAAACCATTGGCCATTATAAACAACTCACCTTTTGAATAAAAACACTGAAAAATGATCAGTATTAAGATGATAAAAGTGGAATATATAAAAAAAGGTCTCTCCTGAAAATATGATTTCCAGTAGTTATACATAATGGTTGGTGGTTGGTTGCCGTGAAATTATTGCTACAGCAATACCAAATTGTTACGCACGTGTTAACTCAATGTAAATTCAATCCACCATCATGATAATCACCGGGAAAATCAGTGTTGAGATTATTGATACAGGCTGCCATTTGCTCTGTGGTAAGAATTTTATGTACCTGTACATGGGCAATTGCCTGTTGCGGCATATATGATACTTCGGCAGTGGTGGGTTCCTGCACTATACACAAACCACCAGCCACCCTGATCTTTTCCAGCCCGGTTACGCCATCAGCATTAGCCCCGGATAGTAATATCCCCACCATGGTATCTCCATATATTTCTGCTGCCGAGTCGAATGCAGCATCTATAGACGGGCGGCTGTAATAGATCTTTTCCGAAACATCCAGTGCAAACGTTTCATCTTCTTCAAACAATAAATGATAATCAGGAGGTGCTATATAGATATGATCAGGTAAAACCGGTTCTTTTTCTTCAGCTTCCGAAACAGGTAAAACGGTTTTAGCAGCCAGCAGATCAACCAGCACCGAGTCGGATGCTGATTTTCTGTGTAATACAATTACAATAGCAACACCGGTATGTTTATCCAGTGCAGGAAGTAATTTTAAAATCACCTCCAGGCTACCGGCAGAGCCGCCGATCACCACCAGTTTGTATTTTAAGCTACTTTTCGCCATATTTTTTCTTTTCCTTCCTGCCGGTAACTTTTGGATATCGTAGAAAACTTCAGTTGCTCTTTAGCTCCAAGTGCCAGGAACCCTAATTTTTCCAGACTGGCATCAAACAACTCCAGCGCTTTATCCTGCAACGTTTTATTAAAATAGATCAGCACATTGCGGCAACAAATCAATTGAAACTCATTGAAAGAACGATCTGATACCAGGTTGTGTGTAGAAACGATCATCCGCTGACTAAGGCTATCATCAAACTTTGCATGATCATACTTTGCCGTATAATAAGAGGAAAAATCTTTTTTTCCTCCGGAAGCAATGTAATTTTCAGAATATAGCTTCATGGCCGATAACGGGAAAATGCCATTCCGCAGCTTTTCCAGCACACCGGGATTAATATCCGTAGCATAGATCAGCGACTTTTGCAATACACCAGCTTCCTGCAACAAAACAGCCATTGAATAAACCTCTTCACCCGTAGAACAGCCCGCATGCCATATCCTGATAAAAGGGTGTGTTGATAGAACAGGCAATATCTGTTCACGCAACGCTTTATAAAAACCAGGATCACGGAACATCTCCGTAACATTGACCGTAATTTCTTCCACAAAACGTTTAAAATAATCCCCATCATTGATCACCCTGTACCTGAACTCAGCAAAACTCGAAAACCTGTCTAATAAGAATATCCTGTTGAGCCTTCGTTTCAATGAAGCACGTGCATAATCAGTAAAGTCATATCCATATACTTCCAGCACATCGCTCAACAACATTTCCATATGTTCATTCGTAACGTAGCTCTGTTGCATGGTATCAAAAATAAGTATCCAGCAAATGGGTTAATTCATCTACATCCACAGGTTTGGCAATGTAAGCATTGGCACCGGCCTGTAAACATCTTTCACGGTCACCCATCATAGCCTGTGCAGTTACTGCCACAATCGGTATATGATCATATCCTTTATTTTTACGTATAGCGGGTATGGCTTCATAGCCATCCATTTCAGGCATCATCATATCCAGCAGCACAACCCCTATATCAGTGTGCGCAGCCAGCAAAGAAAATGCTTCGAGCATATCGGTAGCTGTAATGCTGGTATAACTGCGCGATCGCAATACCGCCTTCAGTGCAAAGATATTGCGGGTATCATCGTCTACAATCAATATTTTTCTTTCTTTGTTACTCATACATTTATCATATTGTACTATTTATTTGCTACTATCATACAGCCATACACGCAGCAATGACAACAACTGATCAATATCAACAGGCTTGGTAATATAATCCGAAGCGCCGGCACTGATACATTTTTCCCTATCACCCGTCATTGCTTTGGCAGTCACTGCAATCACCGGCAGATTTCTGTACTGCGGCATACCCTTGATACGTCTTGTAGTTTCATATCCATCCATTTCCGGCATCATCATATCCATGAGCACAATATCTGTTTCGGGATGTGCTTCCAGTTGTCTCAATGCTTCTTTACCGTCCACTGCAGAAATAACCGTCATTTCAAAATTTTCCAAAGCACGACTCAGTGAATAGATATTACGAACATCGTCATCAGCTACCAATACCGTTTTCCCTTTCAGTACCTCGTGCAATACACCCAGTGTTTTATATTGTTTGGAGCCAGATGCCGTACTCTGCCCTGCTTCTACCAGATGCAGGAACAAGGTTACCTCATCCAGAATACGTTGGTAGGAATGTGCTGTTTTAATAACAATAGAATCAGCATACTGCTTAATCCGCACCTCTTCTGCTTTGGAAAGACTTTTACCGGTAAAAATGATAATGGGAATATTTTCAAGCCCGGACGTTTTTTTAACCCTTTCCAGTGTTTCATAAGATTTCTGATCGGGTATACCCATATCCAGTATCACACAGTTCACTTCCTTATTGTGCAGCGCACTGATGCCATCATTCACAGTATTCCTGATTTCAGTATTTACGCTAAAAGTTTCCAGGAAGTAAGCCAGGGCCTTAGCGTGTCGTGTATTTTCTTCCACAATCAATACTTTCCGCGGATTATGATTCAATACATACTCCAGTTTGCGGAAAATATCTTCCATCTTTTCAAATGCTGCCGGTTTATTGATGAAGTCAATAGCACCTTCCGACAAACTCTTGTACTTCACTTCGTGCGAGGACATGATATGTACAGGAATATGCTTGGTAGCAGGATCTTTTTTCAATTCGTCCATTACTTCCCAGCCATCTTTCACCGGTAATTCAATATCCAGCAATACGCCTGTAGGTTTATATTTACGTGTAGTTGGTAAAGCTTCATCTCCTCTTACAATTACAATGCCTTTATAACCTCTGCGACGTGTATATTCCAATAGCGCTTTGGCAAAATTGATATCGTCTTCCACTATCAATACCACTTTATCATCCTTACCAATATTATCACGATCATCGGGGATACTTTCGGGTATCACAGAAGCTATATATCTTTTTGTCCCATCCTTACGTGGTGGTATTACTTCAGGTACAATACTGACCGGTGCTTCCGGAGCTGGTGATATATTCTTTTTATACGCCTGTGATATAGGAATCAATACAGCAAATTCACTGCCTTCTCCGGGTTCACTTTTCAACCTGATCTCACCTCCTAACAACCTCGCCAGCTCGCGACTGATTGACAATCCCAATCCTGTGCCGCCATACTTCCGTCGGGTAGAACCATCTGCCTGCTGGAAGGCTTCAAAAATCAGTTGCTGTTTATCATGTGAAATACCGATACCGGTATCTTTTACAATGAATGTAATAATACTTTCATCATGCTCATCCATCTGTATGCTCAACTGTACATATCCTTTGGCCGTAAACTTCAATGCGTTGGAAATCAGGTTGCGGATGATCTGTTCCAACCTCAGCTTATCTGTTTCAATCACCGCAGGAACCTGTGAAGATACTTTTACAAGGAACTCTACTTTTTTCTCAGTTGCCACTGGTTGAAACAGCGCCATCATATCATTCACCATTTCACTGATGGGAATATTGGCATATTGCAGTTCCATTTTTCCGGCCTCGATCTTGGAAAGGTCCAGAATCTCGTCAATCAGCAACAATAAGCCCTGACCTGAACTGAAAATAACTTTGGAGTATTCAATCTGTTCATCGTTCAGGTTATGTTCATTATTTTCAGTCATCAAACGCGATAGCAATAAAATAGAGTTTAACGGCGTACGCAGTTCATGCGACATATTAGCCAGGAACTCTGATTTATATCTTGTGCTCAATGCCAGCTCTTCGGCCTTTTTCTGTATTTCAATATTCCGTTCAAAGATCTGCTGATTGCGTTCTTCCAGCAACCTGGCTCTTTCTTCCAGTTCCTGGTTGGCTTCCTGCAGCTCTTCCTGTTGCACTTTCAGTTCTTCTTCCGAAGCCTGTAGTTTTTGGGTCTGCGCTTCCAGTTCTTCGTTGATATTTTCCAGTTCACCATGCTGCGCCTGCAACTCTTCAGCCTGCGATTGTGTTTCTTCCAGCAGTTCCTGTAGTTTTTTGCGGTTCTCCACGCTATTGACCACAATACCGATGTTGTGCGATGCCATTTTCAGAAAGGCCAGCGTATTTTCGGTAAACGGTTCAATAGATGCCAGCTCTATTACACCTGTAGCAAGGTATTCATAAAAGAATGGTATTGCTATAACAGCTGCTGGTTTTACATTTCCGGAAGCAAATGCAATACTCATCTGATCCGCAGGTACAGGTTGTACAATGATCTCTTTACCTTCCACTACACATTGTCCTGTAATACCTTCTCCCCAGGAAATTAATCGTTTACCACTTTCCGGTGTCAATGCATATCCGCTTACCAAACGCAGGTTTTTATTTTCAACCATATAAATAGCGCCAGACTGGCTATTGGTATACCTGGTAATGAATGAAATGATCTTACTACCCAATTCCTGTAGATTGTATTCACCCAGCATTTTCTCGTTCAGTCCGGCCAAACCTGTCTGCAACCATTCTTTATCTGACAACAATTTGAAAGAATGCTCTAACGATGCAGCCATTTTGTTCAATGAAAATGCCACATTCCCCAGGCCGTCCTTTCCTTTATCATCAACACGTATGGCATAATCGCCGTCCGATATTTTGTCGGCCAGTGATTGTATGATCGTAATACGTCTTGTAATGTCCTCATCTTTATCAACCAGGTCTTTCTGCAATTGTTCACGATGACTGAAATCGCTATTGATCCGTAAAAACGAGATAGATGTAATAGCAATGGAAAGAATAGCCACTACCACGATCAATATCGGTGTATACCCGGCAAATTTGTTCATGGCAATTGTCCTGATCTGCAACAACTGCTGCTCGCGCATGCCCATTTCTGTAACAATGGAGCGGGCTTCATCCATATACATTTTCCCTTTTCGCAGTTCGGTGGTTTCAATAGGCTGTCCCTGTCTTTTTTTAACGATCACGTTCTGCAGGGTATTCAGCCTGTTCAGCACTACGTTATTCAGCCGGTCACAACTTTTTAACTGATCAGGGTTATCTATCACCAGCGATTTCAACTGCTTTATATGCGAAATGGCACTATCATACGCACCATTATATGGCTGCAGAAATTCCTCCTGCCCCGTCAGCAAAAAGCCACGTTGTCCTGTTTCTGCATCTTTCAGTATTGAAACGGTCTCTTCCAGTTGGTGGATCACCTGGTTGGTATGATCTACAAGCATGGCATTGTCTGTAAGCTTCTTTATACTGAAATAAGAAGCTACGGAACTGATCATCAGCAGCACCAGTGAAAACCCGAATCCAATCAGCAGGTTGCGCTTAAAATTCGATTTCATTTATTGATATTAAATTGTCTGTATGATTAAGTATTCTGTGATTTGCGCGGTTGACATACCGGCAATACGATAATGAAAGTACTGCCTTCACCTTCCTTACTTTTAGCAGTCAGCAAACCATTGTGGTTTTCTACAATCTTTTTTACAATCGCCAGTCCTATTCCTGTTCCTTCATATTCTTCCTTGGAATGCAACCTCTGAAAAATAGCAAATATCCTGTCGAGGTAAACTTCGTTAAACCCGATGCCATTGTCGGCAACGCAGATTCTGCAGTAGGCGCCGGTTGGCGATGGTGCTGCAGTAACTGATCTGTCTTTGATCATCTCCGCAGTAATGTTGACCTGCGGCAAACCATCTTTACTCGAAAACTTCAATGCGTTGCTCAGTATGTTCTGAAAAACCTGTCGCATTTGCCCAGGAATCACTTCCAACTGCGGTATATCATCTACTTTTATCACAGCCCTCTTTTCAGATATCAGCAACTCCATGTCCACCATTATTTCAGCAATAATGGCATTGAGGTTCGTTACAGCAAAAGCACCGGTAATAGACAATTCAGAGTACCCGAGTACATCAGTAATAAGATTGGTCATTCTTTCTGAAGACCGGATGATCCTGTCCATAAAGGCTGCAGCTTCCTTATTATCCTGTAAAAATTTGTCACGCACCAGGTTACTGAACACCTGTATCTTCCGTAATGGCTCTTTCAGATCGTGTGAGGCTACATAGGCAAACTGTTGTAACTCGTGGTTACTCGCTTCCAGCTCGCGATTGGCATTCTGCAATTCACGAGTACGTTCAATTACACGTTGCTCAAGCAGGTGATTGGCCATGCGTTGCTGGTGGATATCGGTTAAAATACCTACCCATTTTACAATACTGCCGTCCTGTTTTACAGGAGTCATGCTCAACAGGTGAAAACGATAACCATCTTCAGCCAATGGTTTTATCTGTATCTCCGATACCAGCGGCTTACCGGAATCTATGGCCTGTTGCAAACAGGCAGCAACCGATAACTGTCCTGGTTGCGTTTCTGGTAATGTTTCTTTACGGAACGCATATTGGTACCAGTGATGATTCACAAATTCGATATTCCCGGCAGCATCGGTGGTAAATGCTATCTGCTGAATGGATTCCAGTATAAGTCTTAATTCCTGTACACTTTGCTGCAATTCTTTCTCCGCCTGTTTTCTGTATTCAATTTCTTCCTGCAGTGTTTTGTGGATCGCTTTCAATTCTGCAGCCTGCTCCTGTAAACGCACAAAGGTCTTTACTTTCAACAGCAATATATCAGGATCAAAAGGTTTGGTGATGTAATCAATAGCGCCGGATGAATACCCTTTGGTAATAAAACGCTTTTCAGTATTAACAGCAGAAAGAAAGATAATAGGAATATGTTTGGACTTACTATAACCGGTAATAGCTTCAGCAACCTCAAAACCATCCATGCCCGGCATCTGTACGTCCAGAATGATCAGTGAATAGGAGTTTTTCAGAATCTTTTTCAGCGCTTCTTCACCAGACGAAGCTGCATCAACCCGAAACTGGTTCAGCTCCAGTATCTTCTTGAGGGAAAATATGTTTTCCGGATTGTCGTCAACAATTAGAATCATAGAAAGCTAAGTAACAGCAATTTAGTCAATATTGCCAGCAGCAAAAAGATAAAAAAGCATTGATTTTCAAGCAAATCGGCTACCTCAAATTGTACGCCAGTTCATCTTTTCTCATACAGGGCATTTTTTTCCACACACAATTTATAAATTAATACAATATGACCATTTGAAACGGTTGTTACTATAGCACCGGACTTTAAATACTATCTGCAGATGTTCATTAATTTTAATGGAGAATCAATATGCGCTACACCTGCAAAATCATATTATTGTTTTGTATGACGATCCTTTCATTATCGGGCTGCCATTCTCCGCTCGGAATACAAGAGGAAATAACCAACCTGCTGCAACAACAGCAAGGCATCTTTGCAGTAGCTTTTAAAGATCTGTCTTCCGGCAAAACAATACTGATCAATGAACATGAGGTATTTCATGCTGCCAGCACCATGAAAACACCGGTTATGATTGAAGTATACAAACAGGCAGCCGAAGGGAAATTTTCTATGGATGATTCACTGGAGTTAAAAAATACATTCAGCAGCATTGTAGATGGCAGCACCTACCAGTTATCTGCAACAGATGATAGCGAAAAACAATTATACGGGCAACTGGGTAAAAAAAGTACGATAGCTGCATTGGTCTACGATATGATCATTGTAAGCAGCAACCTGGCCACCAATATGCTGATTGAAAAAACAGGTGCTCCCAACGTAATGCAAACCATGCGGCAACTGGGCGCTAACGACATACAGGTATTGCGTGGCGTGGAAGATACAAAGGCGTATGAGCAAGGATTGAACAATACAACAACCGCTTACGATCTCATGATCATTTTTGAAAAAATGGCAAAGGAAGAAATCGTCAATAAGCAAGCTTCAAAACAAATGATCAACATATTGCTTAACCAGCAATTCAATGATATCATTCCTGCCATGCTGCCTAAAAATGTAAGCGTAGCACATAAAACGGGAAATATTACAGGAGTACAGCACGATAGCGGAATTGTATTGCTGCCGGATGGCCGTAAATATGTGCTGGTATTATTATCCAAACAATTAACTGATACTGCCGCAGCCATTAAAGTAATGGCTAATATATCTGCAATATTGTACAGGTTTGCCCAAGCAGGCAAGTAGTAAAGCTACTATAAAAAAAGAGCGGCTCCGAAGAATCGGTGCCGCGTATCACATGAGAAAAATTCTATTACCGCAACCATGCCCAGGGGGCCCGGAGAAATAGCTGCGATAGGTATTAAGACATCTCCGGAATTCGTTTTTTTAAAACGCTGTTATACTGCTTTCAGTATTTTTTGGACAGTTCTTTTGGCCTTTTTAGGGCATTTCATCTTATTTTAAGATGCACTGTGTTTACTCTAGCAGGATTAGTTTGGTTGGCATGGGCAGAAAACCTGACAGGAACTAGGTATTTCTATCTCAATCTTTTCAGTCTGCACCTATCACTCTTCGTCTGTATTGCAAAGCTAATTAAACATTGTAGCCTGGCAAAGATATTTATATCATATTATGGTGCGCAAGATAAGATGAAGTACGAAATATTTAGTTTTTCCGATGTTCTAATCGCCCATTCACTTTTCTGACCAGATGAACACAATAATAACTCCGACTAAATAAAACAGTTATTTCATTGTTTCAACTAAACCAAAAGTCAACACGCCTGCCTTATTAATCACAAGATAACTTTCTGCAAAGCCGGCTATCGCTACACAATACAGTGCCAGTAAGCCTTTCGGATCACTTACACCCGGAATGGCTTATCACAAAAAACGTACAAAATATCAAAGGAATGGATGGCTGATAAATGGAAGAATAATTCCCTGCCTGTACCTCACGGTTACTACTCCACTAAATTAATAGAGAAACAATGTTCCGACACTTATCGTCTACCCTGCTTAGCTCACCTTTGAATAATGCAGCGGTTGTTTATGAAGAATATCCATGAGTAACTCATAAATATCCTCATCCCGATAGTTGTAACGGAACTCCGTTTCTTTTACATGCAGGTACAATGTGCTGCTGTTTAGGCCACGGAACTTTACCAGCCTTGATTTCAGTAATGCCCAGAACACATCTACTTCATCGTTCTGTAGTTTACTGCGTACAGGAACCGGTACAGCCTCAGCAATACGATACAGCTTTACATTATTAAAGTCTGCAATACCATTGTAAATATGCAAACGGTGTTGCTTCAACAGCTCGTAATCTGCTTCTGTTTTACCTTTCAGCCAATCATACAACCACTCTGCTTCTATGCCCATCATTTTATCGGTATAGATGGCATTGTCCTGCCTGAAAATACCATAAAATGCCTTTTTTACTTCCTTGTCTGGCTGTTTGGCCAAACTGCCATCAAGCGGAAGGAATGCAATAGTGCCGTTGTTGTAATGGAATGGATTTTTGTGTTCGCAAAAGCGTGCTACATGCGTGCGCAGCATCTTGAAATACGCATTTACTGTAATGCGGCTAATACCTGTGATGTTGGCTATCTGTGTTGCGGTGAGATCCTCACAATAAAATCTCACCAGTTCCCGAACTTTCCTTTCGGAAAGGTGGGCTCCTTTCAAAAATTTGTTTTTCATGGCAACCGGGTGGTTTGAAGTACGTAACGTCTACGTAAAAAAGACATTTTTTATTATAACACGTTTGTTAAAACTTTATAAGCGGTATCTAATATGGATGTTTGTGTTGAAAAAAAGTGGTGGTAAAAATTTGCCTTATTCCCGGGCAATAGCCCTAATTATCATGAGCGCGCTAATGTAAAACACGCTCACGATTATCAGATGTAACCAAATATAATGCAGGGGCAATCAGTGTTTGAACAGGTATAACAGTAACAGTATGGGCTGCTCAAACGTTTTACTTATTGGGAGGATCGTATTAAGAGGTTAATAACCGCTGTAATAAACCTGCTACTTTTTCTGCATCGGGCAATACAGCTTTTTCCAGTAATATATTCATGGGTATAGCAGGTACATTCAATGCTCCCATTACTTCTACCGGTGCATCAAGCCACTGAAAGCAATTGTATGAAATCCTTGCTGCCAGTGCTTCTGCAAATGAGTTATTTTGTTGTTCTTCTGTAAGTACCAGGCATTTACCATGCTTTTTTACAGTACTGAACACCAGTTCTTCATCAAGCGGGAATAACGTACGCAGATCAATCACTTCTACCTGGCCGGGAAATTTACGTGCTGCAGCTTTGGCCCAGTATACTCCCATACCATACGTAATGACGCAACAGCTTTCGCCATTGTCTATTTTGTTACTATCTGCATCCACTAGAACGTTACCTTTTCCAAAAGGTAATATGTAATCGCTTGCAGGCTCAATTGTTTTTGCATCTTCTGTACCAGGTACCTTACTCCAGTATAAACCCTTATGCTCCAGCATCACTACCGGGTTAGGATCAAGAAAGGCCGCTTTCATCAATCCTTTCATATCTGCAGTATTGGAAGGATAAGCGATCTTAATGCCCTTGATGGTTAACAAGGTTGATTCAACACAACCGCTGTGATAAGGGCCACCACCACCATAAGCACCTGTTGGCACACGTATCAGTGTTTGTACCGGAAACCTGCCACAACTCAGGTAACATGATTTGGAAATTTCGGTCACCAGTTGGTTCAAACCCGGATAGATATAATCTGCAAACTGCACTTCTACAATCGGCTTCACTCCTACTGCACTCATTCCTACGGTTGAACCAATGATGTATGCTTCCTGGATAGCTGTATTGAACACACGGTGTTCACCAAACTGGTCGGCCAGCGTGGCGGCTTCGCGAAAAACACCACCTAGTCTTTTGCCCACATCCTGACCATACAAAATAGCTTCAGGATAAGTGTTCATAATCTCACGGATGGCAAACAGCGCGGCATCTACCATTAATACCTTTTCACCGTTGGCCGGCTGGCGGGTACCGGTTTCTTTTGCCACCGGTGTAGGTACAAAAACATGTTCGGCAACACGTGCTGCGTCGGGTTCAGGAGCCTGTACAGCCTGTTGAAAATGCTGTGCTATCAATGAAGCGGCATCCTGTTCTATCTGCAGCAACTGCGCTTCAGTAATGCCCGTTTCCAGTAACCGGTTGCGCAGTTTTGGTCCGGGATCATCCTTGGCATGTTTGGCAAGATCTTCAGCTGACCGGTAAAATTCCCTGCGCACACCGCTGGTATGATGTCCAAGCAGTGGTACCCTTGCCTGTACCAGGTAAGGTGTGCGGTATTCACGTACATATTGTACCACGCGACGCATGGTATCGTAGCTCTCCTCAAAATTGCTTCCGTCTATTCTTACCGTTGTTATACCGGGAAAACCGGAAGCGTAAGTGCAGGCGTCCATTGCTCGTGCTTCTTCGGCACTTACACTGATACCCCAGTTATTATCCTGTACCAGGTAAATAACCGGCAGTTGTTTTAACGCAGCAAACTGAAATGCTTCACTCACCTCCCCTTCCGTTACGCTCGCATCTCCCAGTGAACATACTACCACTGCGCCATGCTGTGCGGTTTCTGCGCGCTGTTGTATCTTTTCCAGGTATTGAATGCCCTGCGCAATGCCGGTAGAGGGAATGACCTGCATACCGGTAGCACTGCTCTGGTGAATGATGGTAGGTTTATCGTTGCCCCGGTAATTGGGGTGAGAATAATATTCGCGGCCTCCTGTAAAAATATCGTCGCGTTTGGCCAGCAACTGCAACATTAGTTCGTAAGGAGAGAATCCAAGCCCCAGCAACATGCTTTCATCCCGGTAATAAGGGCTTACATAATCATGCGGGGTGAGCTGAAAAGCGGTAGCCAGTTGTATGGCTTCATGTCCGCGCGAGGTTGAATGTACGTACTTACAGATCTGCCGGTTAGCTTCGTAAGTATCGGCCATGGTACGGGCACAGCACATCTGGTAGTAGGCTTTCAATAAAATATCGTTAGCTATCATAGCAAGCAGTATGCGACAAAAATAACAATAACAGTTGTTAGTTTTTTATGCAAAAAATATTATTTAACTATTGCCTGCATTTGTCCCAACAAAAAAGCCATCCCGCAGACGCGGAACGGCTTTTTTCCTTGTAGTGATCTATATAACGTTACTTGATCTCGAGATTTAACAGGCTGTCGTCTTCAATAAACCCTTCCAGTTCATCACCTACTACCACCTCACCTACGCCTGCCGGTGTACCTGTAAATACCAGGTCGCCTATATTAACGGAAAAATAGTTGGAAATGTATGCAACCACCTTATCAAAATTATTCAGCATCAATCCTGAGTTGCCCTGTTGTACCAACTCTTTGTTCTTATATAAACAGAAGTTAATATCCTTTTTGTTCTTTACATTCTGCAACGGGATCCATTTGCCAATAACGGCAGAATTGTCCCATGCTTTGGCTTTTTCCCACGGAAGCCCTTTTTCTTTCAGTTCGGTCTGAATATCACGTGCTGTAAAATCAATTCCCACAGTTACAGCATCATAATACTTACTGGCAAACCGTTCCTGTATGTACTTTCCGTTTTTTGATATCCGTAGTACCAGTTCACACTCGTAATGCAGCTCGTTGGTAAATTCAGGATAATAAAATGGTGTATGAGCCTGCAATAAAGCGCTCTTGGGCTTCATAAAAATGACAGGTTCTTCCGGAACCTCGTTGCCCAGCTCTTTTGCGTGTGCCACATAATTACGGCCTACACAGAAAATTTTCATACTCAACAAAGGGTTTAACTGAGATAATTGTTTTCAAGTTTCATGAGCCTGAAAAGGCTGGGGGTACATCTCATAGGCGTATTGAATATCAAAATCTTATTGCCAAAAAGCTTGCTATTGCGAAAATAAAGATTCAATTTAGAAAATCATAGTGTAAACTCCAATTTATTCGCCTCATTCATAGTTCTTTCTATGCCGCTCAGCACCCAGCTTTCGATAATTTCTGCACACTTCTCTATTTTCTTTTTTATCAGCGGCGCTTCTTCAGCAGACCACCGGCCCAATACAAAGTCCACCTGCCTTCCCTTAGGGAAGTTATTACCGATCCCAAATCGTAACCGTGGATATTGCTGCGTTTGCAAAAGCTCTTCAATACTGGCAAGCCCGTTATGACCTGCACCGCTACCCGAAGAACGTAGCCTGATCTTTGAAATTGGCAGAGCCAGATCATCTACAATTATCAAAACATGTTCCAGGGGAATTTTCAGTTTGTCCATCCAGTACTTCACAGCTTTTCCGCTCAGGTTCATATAGGTAGTCGGCTTGATAATTGTCAAAATCTTACCTCTCAGGGAAATCTCTGCCACGTCGGCTAACCTGTCTGACCGGTAAGAACCAGCATGTTTCTGTACTATTGCATCGGCTACATCGAAACCAATATTATGCCGTGTTCCTGCATAATCCTGGCCAATATTACCCAGTCCGACTATCAGGAATTTTGACATAACCCAAAGACTTTATTTCAACAGATGTGGCTATACCTAAAGTAATACTATTGGTATCGGCGGATATTGATGAGGTGCGGATAAAGGGAAAGCCCGGGGTGAACCGGGCTTATATAGTCAAAAGGTATTGCTTATTTTTTCGCAGCTGCAGCAGGTTTGGCTGCAGCGGGTTTGGCAGCAGCGCCTTTAGCAGCAGGAGCAGCAGCTTCTTCCTGTTTCAACTGTCTTGTCATCACGATAGAAGCGATAGGAATACGCGGAGAGTTCAGAATTTCAAAGTTGTCCAACACAACATCTTCTACACGGATGTTTTCATTCAACTCCAGGTTCGTCAGATCTACTTCAATGTTCTCTCTCAGGTATTGAGGAGTAGTTTTGATCTTCAGCGCTTTCATTTTGGTGATCAGCTTACCGCCGGCTTTTACACCTGCAGCTGAACCGGTAAATTTCAGCGGAATAGTAGCGATAACGGGTCTGCCTTCTACCAGTTCCAGAAAATCCACGTGCGCCAGTTCATCAGTTACTTTGTCAAACTGAATATCTTTCAGGATACAGGTGTATGTTTTACCACCGGCTTTAATTTCTGCTAACTGGAAGTCGGGGGTGTATACAAGCGATTTGAAAGCCAGCACAGGTGCTGAAAAGCTTACTTCCTGTGTACCGCCGTAAATTACACCAGGCACCAGATCCTGAGAGCGAAGTTGGCGGGCGGCTTTTTTCCCGGTTTCGGTCCTCAGTTGTCCTTCGATTGTAATTGTTTTCATTATCTATGTTTGATTAAAAAATTTCCTTTTTTATCGGTTGCGCATCTGGCTGTGAATAAACAGCCCCGTGATGCTGCGGTTTTCGTATGCGTTCCGTATTGCTACAGCAAATAATTCTGCCACACTGATCACCTTAAGCTTTGAAATGTTTTGTTTTAAAGGAATGGTATCACACACTACCAGTTCTTCCAGTACGCTGTTTTCTATATTGGCATAAGCATTACCGCTTAAAACCGGGTGCGTACATAAAGCCCTCACACTCCTCGCTCCTTTCTCTTTCAACAAACCGGCCGATTTGGCCAGGGTTCCGCCGGTATCGCAAATGTCATCAATCAGTACAATATCCTTATTGGTCACATCTCCGATTACCACCATGCTGGCTATTTCATTTGCACGTTTACGGTGTTTATCGCAAATCACCATTTCCGCATTGAAATAGGAAGCAATTTCCCTGATCCTGTTGGCACTTCCCACATCGGGGGCGGCAAAGGTAAGGTTTTCTAACTGAAGTTGTTCAATATAAGGAATAAAAATGGCCGAACTGTCCAGGTGATCTACCGGTATATCAAAATACCCCTGGATCTGGGGAGCGTGCAAGTCCATGGTAATGACCCTGTCCGCACCGGCAGCCACTAACATATTGGCTAACAGCTTGGAACCGATAGCAACACGGGGCTTATCCTTCCTGTCCTGGCGTGCATACCCGTAATAAGGAATGACTGCCACTACTTTGTACGCCGAAGCACGACGGGCCGCATCGATCATCAATAATAGCTCCAGAATGTTTTCAGCAGGAGCAAAAGTACCCTGTATCAGGAACACCATGTCACCACGGATACTTTCCTGGAAAACGGGTTGAATTTCTCCATCACTAAAGCGTGAAATAGTAATTTTTCCGAGCGTAGCCCCGAATCGTTGGGCTATTTTTTCAGCAAGGTATTGAGAACCTGTACCCGAGAATAACTTAACAGAAGTTTGCATACCGCAGTCAAAATGTGCGGCGAAGATAAAGCGAAGGAAGGGAATTAGGGATTAATCGGTACAAGAAAAATTTCCGGTACCTGTTCGTGATGTCCGCTAAATTTATTGGCAGAACAGGTACCGGAAATTTCATATATCTTATTTTGCAACTGTCAGCAGCACCCGGTTACTGGTACTGCGGGCTGTAACATCCGCCTGCCTGTTGGCAGTTTTTTTAGGATTGATAGCGTAAAAAACAGCAGAGCAAATGAAAATTGAAAAGAAAAGTGCGGCCAGGTACATGCCGATACAGAACATAAATGGCTGATAGCCACCGATAGCAGAAAAAGTAGTTTTACGTTTCATTGGATATAGATTGGGTTTCAAAAAAGAATTGGATTTATTTTAACAGTACTAACGAACTTGTAATAAAAATATTACACTGGTTATCGTTTTGTGAAAGTAGCTGATAACAAAATAGTATGCAAGAGCAAAAATACTCCATTAAAACCTGGGCAAAGGACGACCAACCCCGGGAAAAGCTACTTAGTAAAAGCCCCAGCGCATTAAGCAATTCTGAACTCATTGCCATTCTGCTTCATCACGGCACCCGTAGCAGAAGCGCTGTTGATATAGCCAAAGAAATCCTGAACATTGTTAAGAACAATGTGGGCGAGTTGGGTAAACTGGGCTTTAAGGATTTGACAAAAATCAAAGGTATAGGAGCAGCAAAGGCCATTACAATTATGGCCGCCATGGAACTGGGGCGCCGCAGACAGGCATCCCTGTCAATGGACAAACCCGTGGTAAAAGACAGCAAATCGGTAGCTGAATACCTGAGAGCATTGCTAAGTGACCTGCCACATGAAGTATTGGGAGTATTGTACCTTAATAAAGGAAACCGCATCAACCATTTTGAAGTACTGAGCGAAGGTGGCATGACCGCTACCATAGCCGACCCCAGAAGAATACTGAAACGCGCGCTGGAAGAAAATGCCGTTAAACTAATACTGTGTCATAATCATCCTTCGGGCAATCTTTCTCCCAGCAGGGCCGATGAAACACTCACCTCAAAAGTGAGGGAAGCAGGTAAACTGCTTGATATAGAACTAATCGATCATATCATTGTAAGCACTACCGGTTATTTCAGTTTTGCCGATACTGGTATGCTCTGAACAGATCAGGCCTGTGCCGTAGGGCCACCAAAATTCATAGGGATCTGCATGTCTTCCAGGTCCTGGATCTTTCCGTTGAGTGACTCAAAACGATTTACATTTTCAATGAGCGCTTTCATAAAGCGTTTGGCATGCTGCGGAGTAAGGATGATGCGCGATTTTACCTTGCTTTTAGGTGTGCCGGGCATTACGTTCACAAAATCAATTACAAATTCTGCATGCGAATGTGTAATGATGGCCAGGTTGGCATAGATCCCTTCTGCTACTTCTTCTGAGATCTCTATATTCAATTGATTGGGTTGCTCATTATTATTATCCATGAACCAAATAATTAGACCATAAAAGTAGAACAGATTCCTGAATGCACACAAGGAAAGTTTTACAACACTATCCGTATTGTTATAGTTATATGCATTTAGCCCCGGATAAATAGACTTCAATATAACCGCCGTATAAAAAACACCCGGACATATATTGTCCGGGTGAATAAATATGATTAGCAATAACTGTTATGGTATATCCCAGAATATTCTTGAGGTATACACATTGATGGCACCTTGTTTATTCAGATTATCAAGGTTGGTGTTATACTCAGTAATGGGATAATAAAATCTCCTGGGTTCTACAGGATTGGCCCCGGAGGAAGTAGAATGTGGAACAGCGGGATATTTAGTCCTTCTCCATTCCGTCCATGCTTCAAAATTGTTATAAAATGCCAGTGCTAACCATTTCTGATAATAGATAGCACGCAGTTTATCTGTAGAAGTTGTCCAGGTAACATTATCCTGTGCTGTGGCCAGGTAGGCATTTGCCTTTGCAATGGCAGTAGCCTGCGGCAACGCAGAAGAACTGGTGCCAATACCGGCATCTAACTGGAATGACTGACGAACCCCCTCTTCATAAAGAGATTGGGCACTGCCCAACAAACCGTAGCGCTGGGCAGCCTCAGCCTGCAAAAAATAACTTTCTGCAGCCGTAAAAAGCACCATTGGCCTGGTGGCTTCACCTTTCACTATTTGCACAGGGCCAACAGGAGATGAATTAGCAGTAAGAAAACCACTGGAAGCTCCTAAAGGCACCCCGATGTAATTAGCAAAAGTATCTCTGTTAATGGGGGAAGGATAAGCAGGATCGCTGGAAACTGTTCTATCCAGGCGTATGGAAGCAGGCTTTACATCAATTTTCCGCTGCAACCTGAATGAATCATTTTTTGCCTTCAACTCATTAACAAGAAATGCGCTGGCTTTGTAAAACTGGTGATTGCTTACTTCCGCGTCATTTTCATTGTAACCGAAGGTTGAATAGAAAAAGTTCAGCTTATTAGGCTGTTTGGCATAGCCGGGATTTACCAGAGCGTTTGTTGACAAGAAACCACTTCCTTCAGCAACGATCTTATTGATCTCACCTGTAATATATGCATCTCTGCCACTGACAAACGCCTGGCGGATCAGAATACGCAACTTAAGCGTATTACCAAATTTGATCCACTTGGTCTTATCGCCGGCAAACATAATATCTGCCGGAGCTGAAGCCGGCCAGGTAGCCGCCTTGATAGATGTTATTGCCGAATCAATTTTCTTTATCAGGTTCTCGTACACACTTTTGGCATCATCATACTCTGGTGTGATGTAGTTAATATTGCCAAACTGCGAGTAAGGTATATTGTTATACATGTCTACCAGGCGCTGAAATATGAATGCCTGCATAATTTTGGCAGGCCCGATCAGATAGCCATATCCCTCAGCATCGCCATTTTTCACCACATACTGATAATCAAAAAGATTATCGTACTGATTATCCCAGTAGTTAAAATCCGAGTTTGAAAAAATGTACGTTTTTGCCTGAGAGCCTCCTGTAAAACTGGTACTAAAACCAAAATACCCGCCCCATGCACCACCAATTCCATCAGGTCCGGTTGTATTGCTCACTGTAGTATTCAATGCACCGGAAAATTGCCAGTCTGAACGGGATATACTGGGTGTATTCGGGTTATCATTCACATCTATCCAGGACTTGGAGCAACTGCTGATAATAAGCACTGCTCCTATATACATTGATATTTTTTTCATAATTGAGTTCTTTTTTAATTAAAACGTCGCATTCAGTGATATGCCAAAAGACCTGACAGATGGAGTATTGGAAGTAGAGTTGATACCAATAGCGTTTGCGTCAGAATTAAAAGCACTGAACTCAGGATCAGCGTAAATGTTTTCTTTAGGCATAAAAGTAAACAGGTTCCTTCCCACAGCAGTAACAGAAAGCTCTTTCACAATTTTCAATCCACCCACTATAGATTTGGGAAGATTATAGGTAACTGTAATATCACGAACCTTCAGGAAGGTGCCGTTCAGAATATAAAATTCTGCAATACCATTGGGAGAACCTGCACCTCGGGGATTGCCTACGTCGCCCCATCCTTTATACCATGCCCAGTATTCGCTTACTTTAACACTGGTATTGGCTATATATTTTCCGGTTCCATCATCAATAGATGAATTTTCCCACAGGAATGGCTCACGGTTATATTTGGTAGTTAAAGCTCCTGCTCCGGTGAAGCCCAGGTTATCTCCCATTGCATGGTATACTTTATAACCTGTTCTGAACTCAAGATTTGCTGACACAGTAAAACCTTTGAAAGCAACACTGGTTCCAAAACCAAGTATATGCTTAGGCAACACGTTGCCAAAAGCTTTCAGATCCGGATCTTTTAATGCCCAGCCATCTGTTTTACTTACCACCACGCGTCCCTGATCATCGCGTTGAAACGCAGAAGCTTTCAGGAAAGGGAAAGGATTTTTTAACTCAGCATATACGTAGCCAATGGTTCCATAGCTACCGGCGGTAAAGCGCGGCAGATCACGGAACAGCTTGGTAACCTTATTGGTGTTATAAGTATAGTTAGCATTCAGATTCCAACTGAAATCTTTTGAACGGATCACGTTGAACTTCAAATCCACATCCAGACCGTGGTTGGTCATTGAAGCGGCATTTACCCTGTAGTTGGTATAGCCAAAAGCAGGAGATACACCTACGTTAATAACGTTACCTTCTGACTTTTGCTGATAAATAGCAAAATCAATATTAAGCCTGTTCTTAAATAATGCCACTTCAAAACCACCTTCAATAGACTTAACAATTTCCGGTTTCAGGTTCGGATCTGGTAAAGTGTTATCAATGGTAAGTCCAACATTGTTTCCATACGGGAAACCCGTAGCATTATTATAAACAGGCACCAACTGATAAGGGCTTAGCGGGTCATTGGCATTCCTGTTGTAAGAAACCCTCAGTTTCAGGAAATCAAGCACTGGATTATTTTTCAGACTGGATATTGCTTCAGTTACTATGAATGAGGCGTCCACCCCATAATAATTAAGTGTATAAAAACTTTTTGCCCTGCCTGCCTGGTAGAATACAGAAGATTGGTCGCTTCTGGCAGATCCGTGCAGGAAAACAAAATCTTTAAACCCCAATGTGGCATCAGCATAATAACCAAACTTTCTCTGGTTGGAAGTGGTAGCATAAGTAGCAGTTGCAGCTCCGTTAATATCACCAGCTCTGTTTGTAATGCTGTAAATACCAGGTACTACTATAGAAGTACTTGCTACCCTGTCATTGATACCTTGCCTGATAAGAAAACTTGTACCAACAAACCCCGAAACAGAGAAGTTCTCAAACTTCTTATCAGCTTTCAGGATCAGATCAGAAGTGATACGGCTACCCCAGCTTGAATAATCGGCTACTGAACCCAACACATCGGTTTTAGCACGATCTATACCGTTGTAATCATTGTAATCGGGATCAAAAGTATACGCTTTGCTTTTTGCCCAGGTTGTATACAGGAATTTACCGGTATAATCTTTACCGAAGTTATTGGTAACAGCCGTACCCAGCCTGTAAGTGGCCGATAACCATTTTAGTGGTTTTAATTCTAAAGTAACGTTGCCATTAAAATAATTGTTCCTTGAATCACGGCGATAATTATCTGCCATGAAATAAGGATTATTATAATAATCATTAAAGTAACCGTTAGGGTTGGCAAATTTATTAGTCTGCCAATCACGATAATCGGTTAACGGGAACCAGATAGGCGTATTATTTACATAAAAAGAAAAATCGGAGGTTGTGCGCTGTGTTCTGTCAGTAGCATAGCTACCATCAAAAGCTGCTCTGAATTTTCCAAATGTTTTAGAGGCATTAAAACGGAAAGTTGTTCTGTTGAATTTGTCTCCCGGAACTATACCCTTTGTATTATAATTCTGGAAAGACAGGTAGTATGAACTTCTTTCATCTGAACCCGCCACTGACAGGTTTGTCTGGCTGGAATATCCTGCATCGTACGCATCTCTTTTTTGATTTTTAACAGCAGCATACGGTAACTGCAGGTGGCTGCCATCTTCCAGCACACGGCCAATATCCCTGGTTTCGCCAGTAAATCCATCGCCGTATTGCTGGTTTTCAAAAGGCCGGAAGTTTTCAATGCCAGGAGTTCCGTTGCCATAATCAGAACCTGATCCAAAGCCTGTCTGAAATTTCGGCATAATGTACACTACATCTCTTGTAAAAGTTTGAGAGAAGTTGATCTGTGGCCTTTTACCACCTTTCTTGGTAGTAACCATCAACACACCATTTACACCATCGGTGCCATAGAGTGTTGCAGCCTGACCTCCTTTTAATACTGTTACATTCTCAATGTCATCAGGATTGATGTATGAAATAGCGTTTTGCGGAACAGGTACGCCATCCAATACAATCAATGCCTGATTGTTTCCGGAGATGGAGCGGTATCCCCTTAATACCACTCTTACATCATTGTTTACGGAGTTGTTAATGTTGTAAATAGTTAACCCACCAACTTTTCCCGAAAGCGCCTGACCAAGATTAGGCGATTTACCAGATGTAATTTGCTCTGCATTGATAGTGGTGTTGGCATAACCAATTTCTTTCGGGCGTTTTTTTACACCCAATGCAGTGGTTACCACTACTTCCTGCAGGTTGTCCTGCGCTTCCAATGTAACAGATAAAATACCAGATGTGCTTACCCTGACATCCGAGCTTAAATATCCAACAGCCGTAACCGTTAGTACAGTACCCGTAGCAGTCTCAATAGAGAACTTACCGGTCTGATCTGCAGAAACACCTGTTGTGGAATTTTTAATCCGGATGGAAGCGAAAGGAATTGGTTCCCCCTTTGAATCTTTGACTTGCCCTGTGACTGTGCGGTTTTGAGCACGGGCAATAACAGTGCATAACGCTAGCACTGTTAGCAGTGTTAGGATTTTTCTCATGTAATTATGTTTAAATGTTCCCTTAAAAAGCCTGAAAAAGTTTTAGCAACGGTATTGCATAGCCTAAAACAGGCATTTTTTCAGACATACATAATTACTTAACTGCTGCTTTTTTTAAGTTATTATTAACAATATTTAATATTTTTTTAATTTACGTTAACGTCTGGTTAACAAAATCTGTATTACATAATCTGTCTTACTATTTCCTGCAATCACATCTAATCCGCTTCCAATCTGCTTTTGGCCGCTATATAAAAACTGTGCCATTCTAACGGTAACGCTACCGTTATACCCTTCTCCAATATAACGTCTAATAACACTTGATATATTGATCCTGGTGTTAGCATAGCACCTGAATCCTTTATTATATAGTGCTACTACCGGGTAACTGTATGTTACAGATTGCTCAAAAGCATAAATTCTTGAATCATACCCATCTGTATCAAAATAATGCAACCGTATTCCGGCCGATAACAAGGGAGAATTATAATTGCAATCTACATACGCAGCAAATCCATGCTGTACATTATCAGTGGCCGACTGAAAACGAACAAGCTCTACCCGATGCCTTAATAGCCAGCGTGTATTTATCATCAATGCCAGTTGGGTACGCCATGATTGCCAGGCTGTTGCGGTTACATTCCTGATAGGCTGCAATGCATCATCGCTATTCAGTGGTTTGGATCGGTAACGGTACCGGCTATATACTTCCACCCTCTTTGACGGGTTACAGGTTAGCTGTACCAGGTAATCATATCCGTTGGAAGGTCCATTAACGCGGTATTTTAACCAGGGGAAACTGAAGAAATCAGCATAAGCATTTACCTGCCAATATGCAAACGGGCGGATCACCAGGCCGGTATACAGGCCACTTTCATTTGTGGGCATACTATTCTCAGTGAAAGCATTGCTGAACAACGACTGATATGCTTTATTAATATTCCTGTACACCATTGTGACATCTACTCTTGGGTCAGGACTGGTAATTAGCCCTGCTACAACTGCTTGGTGATGCTTACAATCAGTAGCTATCTCGCCAAACATGTGCACATTGGAAAAGGTATAGCTGTAGTCTACACTATAGTTTCCCCACCGTTTGCCGCTGATGGCAAACCTGTCATACCAATTTGCTGAAGCACGCATAGGATATTCAAAATGGTATTGCACCATATTGAACCCGGCACGCCAGTTAGTACCCTTAACACGAAAATTTCCGCCTGTATTAAAACTATGCAGATTATTACGCCTTGCCAGTTCAGACGGTGTGCGGTGATAGCCGGAAGTTAGTAATGTAGCAACATATAATCCTTTTTCCTCTGTACTATCCGGTGTTAGCGTTGCACTGAATACACGCAACGATCCAAATACAGTAGCTTCCCAATTATGCTTTCCAATCGTTACCCCCGCACCACGATGAAAATTAAACTCACCGGCAGATGTATGGGGTTTTAATACAGCCCCCTGTCGCTTTACATCGGTTATCAATGTACTTTTTCCGAAAGCCAGGCTTTGCCATTGTATCAAACCCTGTCCCATGTTCACTACATAATCGCCCAATGCCAGCGCTTTGACGATGCCCAGTTTACGTACAAAAAAATGAATAGAATAAAAATCAAACCCATTCTGCTGTTTTCCCCTGAAAAACTGTTCTCCTGCATCCTTTTTGCCTGATATACCATACTGTAGCTGATCTTTATAGTTGTACCTGCAGCGGAATAACAACCTGTCCTTACTTCCCGTATAGTAGCTAAGCCCCGTTTCTTTTCGCTGATAGCCAACAGGTGTTTCCAGTAATGATGCAGTACGAAAAAGCATGCTGGTTTCACCACCAGCAAACCGTTTTCCGAAATTCCTGGCAGGCTCCCATTCGTCTGCCACTGTAATAAATGGCAGTAACTTTTTTATTGTTGTAATATCCCATCCTGGTACTGCCTGTATTTCGTATATATTGACCAGGTTTCCGAGTAAATCCCTGTAACTGATAAAATTGCTGATCTGTAATGGCGTTAATAAACGCAACTCTTCCAGTTGTACTGCAGATGCTGTATTCAGATTAACAGGATGTTTTTTGTAGTAGTCCAGTTGCTGCCAGTAACTGTCATCTTCCGTTTCTGTTTCATTGATCTCTGCCAGATTTTCCAACTGCTGTTCTGTAACTTCAGTCATCTCCTGTGCAGGTACAGCTATTGATATAAGCAGCACTGACAGCATTATTGCACATCTTCTCATCCTTTTATGTTTTTACCGAAAAAACTGATAGATAAACCAGGTGTAATACCTAGCCGGGGATGATAGTTTCCCATGATGTCTGTACGCAGATTTTTCCATTTCCATCCTGCCGACAGAAAAGGAGCATTGATGGCAGTAGCGATACCTGCACGGGCGAAAAAGCAATCGGCAAAACGATATTGAGCGTTTACCAAAATGTTGGCTGGCCTGTTTTCTTCTTTTACAATTTCTGCGCTGATATATAAAACGGAAGATGTCTCCCACCCTATTGCAGTTTTATATACACTGGCAATTTTTTCTTCTTTGTTATTCCTGAACTTTCCTCCCACCGGATTGATGACCTGTATACCTGCCTGTACCCGGTCTGATATCTGCCATATAGTACCAGCTTCTGTTGTAAATGCAGCATCACTTCCATATCCCGCAATACGCAACATGGTATAATTAAACTGTACACCAATACTCACCTTTCCAAGGTTCTTTCCATAAGCTGCCCCTATCTGCGATTCATTGTACTGGCTCCAGCCGAAATATTTTACAGCCAGTCCAACACCACCGCCGGTAACAGGTATGCCAACTGCAGCAGTAGTAAAATTCAATTCTTCCAGCATATACTTTCTTTCACCATATATACCTGCCACTGTCTGGCTGATATTGCCCAACGACGCCTGATTGCCTAGAAAAGAAAAAGCATCTGAAAAAGCCTGGCTATAGGCACCAGATCCGGTAAACATAGCTGAGGGTGGATAGTGCACAGATTGCGCTGATAGCAAAGAATAAGGAAAAAAGAATAGCAGGCAGTAAAAACACCACTTCATACATTATTTTTTATTAAAACATGTAATCAATTGATTAGATTAAAAAAAATTGCACTTTTTTTCTGCTTGTCCTTTGGAAGCAGTTGACAGCACTTTACCTTTGCGCCATGCAAATTTTAGATGGAAACTTAGCCGCCAAAGCCATCAAAGAGGAATTAAAACTCAAAGTGGCCCAATTGGTAACGGAAGGAAAAAAAGTACCGCATCTTGCGGCTGTATTGGTTGGAAATAACGGAGCCAGCGAAACTTATGTTGGTTCTAAAGTAAAAACCTGTGAAGAGATCGGGTTTAAATCTACCCTGATCCGACTGGAAGATACCATCAGCGAATTCAAACTGTTGAATGTTATTGAAGAGCTGAACAATGATATGGACATTGATGGTATACTGGTACAACTACCATTGCCCAAACATATTTCTGATGAAAAAGTAATCAATGCCATTCATCCTTCAAAAGATGTTGATGGTTTTCATCCTGTAAGCATCGGCCGACTGGTGCAGGGGCTTCCTTCTTTTGTACCCGCTACCCCGCACGGCATAATGCTGATGCTGAAGCATTATAAAATTGATACCAAAGGTTTACATGCCGTAGTAATAGGCCGCAGCAATATTGTTGGTCGTCCTATGAGCATCCTGCTCAGCGGTAATTCCAACCCGGGCAACTGTACTGTTACTATCTGCCACTCGCATACACGTAACCTGAAAGAGATCTGCTTACAGGGTGATATTATTGTAGCAGCACTGGGCAAACCCGGTTTTGTGAAAGGCGATATGGTAAAACCCGGTGCTATTGTAATTGATGTAGGTATTACCCGTGTGGACGATGCTACTAAAAAGAAAGGATACGCCATTAAAGGCGATGTGAGTTTTGATGAAGTGGCACCACATGCCAGCTATATTACCCCGGTTCCGGGTGGTGTAGGTCCTATGACCATTGCCGCCCTGATGAATAATACCTACAGAGCCTGCAGGGAAAGAGATTAACCTTTATAGTTTTCTATGAGCGGTGAAGGCAAACGGACAAAGACCCGTTTGCCTTCTGTATTTTTATATCTTAACCAATGTCATCATGAGATATCTCAAAACACTGCTGTTTCTGCTGGCTCCCTCTTTTCTCTTCAGCCAGTCCATTACTACCAAATATGAACAAACCCATGCAAAAGAAACACCTACCTATGC
Organism: Chitinophagaceae bacterium PMP191F; assembly: GCA_001302245.1. Taxonomy (GTDB): domain Bacteria; phylum Bacteroidota; class Bacteroidia; order Chitinophagales; family Chitinophagaceae; genus PMP191F. The sequence continues at coordinate 2,937 of LGYU01000013.1, read as the reverse complement.
TGAAGCCATTGCCTGGTGGAAAATGCTGGCTGAAAAATTTCCGCAGGTAAAAATGCTTGCTATGGGCACCAGTGATGCCGGTTTCCCGCTAAACCTGGTGATCGTTTCTAATGACAAAGATTTTGACTTTGCCAGTCTGCGCAAAAAGAATAAACGCATTATCCTTGTCAACAATGGTATTCATCCGGGCGAACCCGATGGTATTGATGCCAGTATGCTATTAGTAAGAGATATTGTGACCAATAAAAAGAAACTGCCCGATAATGTAGTGCTGGCAATTATCCCGGTGTATAATATTGGTGGTTGTTTAAACCGCAGTGCCGATTATCGTGTAGATCAGAATGGGCCGGACGAATTTGGTTTCCGGGGCAATTCGCAAAACCTTGATCTGAACCGTGACTTTATTAAATGTGATTCCAAAGAAGCACGTTCTTTTGATGAAATCTTTCATCTGTGTGACCCTGATGTTTTTCTGGACAATCACGTAAGCAATGGTGCCGATTATCAGCACATCATGACACTATTGACCTCACAGTACAGTAAGCTGGGCGGTATTATGGGCGAATACCTGAACAAACAATTTGAACCTGCACTGTATACGCTGATGAAACAAAAAGGGTACGACCTGGTTCCTTATGTTGATTTTGCCGGCAATGTACCGGAAGCAGGAATGCGAGCCTATTTTGATGGCCCTCGTTACAGTAGCGGTTATGCTACCCTGTGGCATACATTTGCATTTGTTTCCGAAACCCACATGCTAAAAAGCTATGATCTGCGGGTACAATCAACCTACGCTTTAATGGAAAGCTTTATTGATTTTACCAGTAAGAACAGTGAAACCATAAAAAAACTGCGCAATCAAACCAAACAGTCGGTATTACAGCAAACTGATTTTCCGGTTAGCTGGGAGCTTGATAAAAATCGCTCGGTAGATATTATCTTTAAAGGATTTGAATCCGGACGTAAACCCAGCGAAGTATCTGGTCTCCCCCGTCTGTACTATGACCGCAGTAAACCATTTACCAAACAGATCAAATATTTCAACTACTTCAACACGAAACTTTCCATACAAAAACCAGATGCATATATCATTCCGCAAGGATGGTGGAAAGTAATCGAGCTGCTGAAACTGAATAAGGTACAGATGCGTGCACTGAGCAGAGATACAACTATTACCGTACAGGTGTATCGTATTGAAGATTATAAAGCATCCCCCCGCCCTTATGAAATGCACCACATGAACAGTGATGTAAAAGTGAGCACTTCTGCTAAAACTATTAAATTCCGCAAAGGTGATATTTATATTCCCATGAACCAGGTAGCCAACCGCTTCCTGATGGAAGTACTGGAGCCACAGGCAGATGATTCTTATTTTGCCTGGAACTTCTTTGATGGTATCCTTGGACAAAAGGAAGGGTTCAGTAGTTATCATTTTGAGGATGTTGCAGCACAATACCTTAAAGAACATCCGGAAGTAAAAACCAGGCTGGAAGAACGCAGGGCTTCTGATACAGCATTTGCCAAAAGCGCGCAGGCGCAATTAGATTTTGTTTACAAAAATTCTCCCTGGTACGAGCCGGCACATCTTACCTATCCTGTTTACCGGGTAGTAAGTAAATAATAAAACATTGTCATTTGTCTGAAGCCGGCCTGCAGGTCCGGCTTCTCTGTTTTATTTCCATTTCTTTTCTGAATATTTTAATTTTTACGCTGCCTCTATCTGCGTAATTTGTAGCAGCACCAGCTACCTATGCAAAAAAATATACTCCTGCTCATTGGCCTGTTCCTTTCCGGATTGTGTGTTGCACAAAAAGGTGACACCCTACGTAAATACCTGGATGAAAATCTGTCTTTTACCAGTAAAAGTAATATGACATTCCCCGCCATGGCTATACGATCTTTTGATCACTGGGTATTGTACTCTGTATATCCGGATACCAATACTTTACTGAGAATATATTTCAAAGACCGCAACCTTACTATTAAAGATGGGCCATACGATCTGTATCATCCCAAACGGATAAAAGCGATTAATGGTACCTTTCTAAATAATGAAAGACATGGTACATGGGTATTCTATTATAACAATGGAAGTCCCCGTGACTCAGGTCTGGTAGATCATAACCGGATGACCGGCACCTGGTATTCATGGTACGAGAACGGCCAGGTAATGGCGATTGGCAGCTATCCTTCACCAGATAAGTTGCCCCCCTCTCCGCCCGTTATAATCAATAAAAAAAACTCACTCATAACATCAGATACACTTATCAATTTCAGATATGGTACCTGGAAAGCTTTTTACGAAAGTGGTCAATTACACGATTCAGGTACTTATGTCAACAACCAGAAACACGGAGAATGGAAAACCTGGTATAAAAACGGGCAGCATGAATCCATTGGCAGGTATGAAAAAAATATAATGCAGGGTGAATGGCAGTATTTCCGGGAAAATGGTACCCGCAGTACTATCGAGAAATATGTGAACGATAAGATCGTTGACCTGAGTTGTTTTGATGAAGAAGGACGTCCTGCCGGCATTTCATGTAGTATTATGAAACCTCCGGTAGCCCAGGGAAGGTATCTGACCTTTGATGATTATGTACTGGACAATATTTTCTGGCCTGAAAACCTGCCACCTAATATAGTTGGGGTGGTAAAAGTAAAATATACCATTAGTAAAGAAGGTAAACTGCAAAACTTCAAGATCATTAAATCTCCACATCCTTTGCTGAGTAAAGAAGTTCAACGTTTTTTTATGGCACAAACATGGTCGCCGGCTATTTCACACAACAGAGCAGTTGAAGCCGATATGAATTATGAGGTGCCTTTTTTCCGTTAGAAAATTTTCTATTTCATTGATAGAGGGAACTCAATTGATATCCTGTATTCGTTATTTTCTATTGGCTCTTACTGATGATTTCAGGGGGAGTGATGTGT
>LGYU01000012.1 GCA_001302245.1 Chitinophagaceae bacterium PMP191F | reverse complement strand
AAATTGCACATGGCATCGGTTAATCATCAGTTTTCCATTCAATCATTGGGAACTGATGCTGTATTAGCTGGTTCAACGAACAAACAGGAAGGGCTGTTTACAGTTGGTACATTCAATATGGCTAAAAAGGAGTTGCAGCTAAGTACTTCGTTATTAAACCCGATGGCTGGCGCACAATGGTTACGTACAGGTATTGCAGAAAAGCTTACTTCCAAAACAACACTGTTTCAGCGCTTCTTTGTGAAAGAGTTCAGTTTACGGAATCCGGCTGATATTAAATCGGCTACTATGTTGCTGGCTTCTTCAGCGGATGCAACTTCCCGGTTACAATTGAACAATCTGTGGGTAAACCAGGATATCATTGCCGGGAAATTGAATGTACTGGATATTACAGGCTATGTGAAGAATGGTGAAAATATGCTGATGCTTGCCTTTCCATATACAGAGGGCAACCACGCTTTTGCCGCTACAATTATTGTGGAATATTTTAATAGTGATAAAATTGTATTCAGTACCGATGGATCATGGGTTACAAAAGATGCTTATAACTATCCCTCGTATTTAAAAGTGGCCGGTGGCTATAAGGCACCTGAAATTGTTGGTGCGGATTCTTCAGTAATAGTTTCCTTTGATAAGTATAAGCTTTACAGGCTTACTTTTCCGGATAACTATCTGGCTGGATTGAACAATGTATACCTGCAGATCAACTATACGGGCGATAAGGCAAGGTTGCGATTGGATCACCGGCTGATTGCGGACGATTTTAACAGTGGCGCTATATGGACAACAGGGCTGAACAGGCTCAGTAACTTAAATGCTGGTAATACAATTCTTGAAATAACACCCCTTTCCCCGGGCGCAAAAGTATATTTTGATGATGATGCTGCCAGACAAGCTGCAACAGAGGCTGCCTTACGTGCTGTAAAGCTGGTACCGGAATATAGTATAGAAGCTACATTACTGAAATAAGATTAGTTTGCATATACATTCTGAATAGTTACAGTTGTTTCCATTCGTTCTGAACAAAATGTTCCAGTTGTTCAACAGTAGGTAGCTTTACAAGATACTTTGAAACGAATAGCTGCTGATCCATACCGGCAGTGGCGTACTCAACCAATGTTTCATTTTTATTGGTTACCAGCAGAATGCCAACAGGAGGATTATCTGTTGGTTGCATCACTTCCTTTTTGTAATAATTGAGATAGGTATTCATCTGTCCTGCGTTGCTGTGGTTGAATGCCTCGATCTTCAGTTCAACCAGCACATGACATTTTAATAAACGGTGATAGAAAACCAGGTCAATAAAAAAGTATTCATCGCCGATCAATATTCTTTTCTGACGGGCTTCCGGGCAAAACCATGACCCAGTTCCAGCATGAAATCCTGCAGGTGGGTAAGTAAAGCTGTTTCCAGGTCGTTTTCTTCTACTGCTGCTTTGGCAGGCAATCCCATCAATTCAAACGTATAAACAGATTTGATGATACCGACCGGTTGTAACTGTTCTGCTTTTTCCATCAGCCTGGCAGATAATTTTTCAGGATAGCTGCTCAATCCGCTGCGCTCAAGTACAGCTTGTTGATCTGTCGTTTCAATTCTCTCGCACTCCAGTGCCCTTTTATACATTCCATTTCATAAAAAGCACGTTTCAGATCATCCTGCACAAACAGCAATTCTGTAATATGAGAGAAGGAAAGCTTTTCCAGCAATTTTTCAGCAGGAATTGACATGCGGTTTACCAATTTGTCAGACGTCTGACAAATTTTAAGTATCTGATTATCATTATTTAATAGTTTTTCATGTATTGTTTGGTAAATTATATAGGTATTACTACGTTGATGAAGATGTTCTGTTATATGTTGCGCTATCTGGGGATAGGTAAGATAGAAAAGTCTGCTGATTTTAAGATTGATTTCGGAAAGGCCTCTGATCCTGATAGCAAGCACAAGTTCTTTTAATAACCTGTCTCCATATCTGGCCTTGTCGCCTTTCTGCTCAAATTCAACAATGTAAAAGCCGATTAACCAGTTGCGCATTGTAAGCGCACGGTTAATAGCCTTGGTTGCGTCTTGTTGCAGGGCAACATGTGTTTCGCGTATATTACTGATCAACTTTGAAAAATCCATAACAACTACACAAGTATAAGATTAACAGATAGAGCATTGCAGGTATGCGTAGCATGAACGCATACTATTGATTGCAATGGATCGGGAAATCTCAGTGTACTGTTGAAAGGATCTGAATGCAGTGGTAATTATGGCTACCTGCAATATACGAAAATAAATTAAGCGTTTTGTTGCCGTTTTACCATTTTCAGAAAACGGGTGATGAGAAATACAGATGCCAGTGTAAGACCGATAATAAAACCTAACCACATACCGGCAGGTCCCAGTTTATAATGGAACGCCAGGGCGTATCCGGCAGGTAACCCGATCACCCAATAGGCAATGGTGATCAGGATAGTGGGGATCTTAACATCCTTGATGCCGCGCATTAAACCTGCAGCAATGGCCTGCGTGCTGTCTGATACCTGGAATACTGCTGCAAATAGCAATAACATGCCTGCCATTTGTAACACTTCGGTATTCTTATTGAAAAACTCGGGCAGCGTATGACGAAAGACTGTAAAACCTATAGCACAAAAAATACCATACATTACTGCAGTGATCAGCGTGCTTTTCCCAATGGTATTGATTTTTTTCCAGTCTGCACGGCCAAAGGCATTGCTTACGCGTATAGAACCTGCCTGTGCCAGACCCATAGATACCATGAAAGTAAAAGAAGCGCAACTGAGTGCAATCTGGTGCGCAGCCTGTGCCACCGCACTGATGGTACCGATCAGGATACCTGATACCGCGAAGGCGCCTGCCTCCATGCCTAATTGAAGGCTACTGGGCACACCTATGTGCAGCAACTCTTTAATGGTACTGAATTTAAACTTCCATTGTTTATTGCTCACCGCCATGTATCTGCGGAAAGTACCGTGTTTAAGAATGATGGCACCCAATACCAGGAAAATAAAAGTACGGGTGATCAGGGTTGCCCATCCCGCACCCACCAACTCCAATCTGGGAAAACCCCAGTGGCCATAAATGAGCAGCCAGTTCAGAAATATATTCAAAGGCATTGCCAGTATAGACAACAGCATGGCGGTTTTGGTATACTCCAGGCCATCAGTAAACTGTTTTAATGTCATGAATAGCAACATGGGAATAATGGAAAAACCTACCAGTTGCATAAAAGGCATGGCCAGGTGTGCCACTTCAGGATCCTGTCCCATGTGCAACAGGATACTTCTGTTATATACCAGCAGCAGTGAAATAAGCACTGCAATAACTGTACATAAACAAAAACCATTAAACAGGTAATGTGATACCTGTTGACCATCGCGCCGGCCATTGGCCATAGATACCATCTGCGATACTGAAATGGTCATGCCGATACCCAGTACAAAGGGAATATTTACAGTATTCAGTACCAGCGCCGCTGCTGCAAGATGTTTATAACTGATGGCACCAACCATTGCTGCATCAATAATATGCAATGCCATCTGTGCCAGTTCGCCGATAATAATAGGGATTGCTAATTTTATGGTATTCAGTGCTTCTGTCCGCATAATCGTTGATCTCCGTTTCTGTAAGGGGATGCAAATTTAGTAAAAGTGCGGGTACCGGTATAATTATGAAATGTTGAAGTCCTCTTCGTTAATAATAAGTATATTTATTGCCACCCGCTCCAACGGTAATATATGTACATCAGGATCGCATTAATATGGTTGCTTTTGCCAGGGTATCTGCTGCTTCATGCCCAGCCGGCTTCAGTTCAATTCAGTCATATCAATATCAGTCATGGGTTATCCAACAACCAGGTAAACTGTGTTTTTAAAGACAGCAAGGGCTTTTTATGGTTTGGTACCATGAGCGGTCTGAACCGTTACGATGGCTATTCATTTAAAATACTGCGGCACAGCATCAGCGATTCTGCTACTTTAAGCGATGATTATATCATCACCGTAAGTGAAGGGCCGGGCAACCTTTTATGGATAGAGACCCGGAATGGTTTTAATATTTATAATCCTTTTACAGAAAAAATAGACCGAGACGCCAACAAGTACCTGAAGTCATTATCATTGCCTGTAACGGCAATTACCAGTATCAGCAAAGATGGCTCCGGTAATTACTGGTTTCTCATGGCGCAACAGCAACTATACAGGTATGATACGGTTTCGAGGAAAATTGTATTGGTATACCAATCGCTGGAAGCAGGAAAGGAAATAGTGTCCTGTGGTTTAACTTCAAAAGGCTATATGTGGGTGGTGCATGCAAATGGCGTTATGTACAGCATCGACCGGTCGGGCAGGGTGATCACACAAACCAGTATATTAAATGGAAACTACAGGAATGAACGGTTGTCTTACCGTTTGTTTGTAGATGCCCAGGATGAATTATGGTTGTATGTGAATGGCGATCCCCGTGGTGTGATCCACTATACTCCATTAATAAGCAGATGGCAACATTTGTCTAAAGACAATGGACCGCTGAAGCTCAATACCAACCTGGTAGTAGGAATTTTGCAGGATAATAGCGATAATATCTGGGTGTGTACTGATCATGGAGGGGTGAATGTGTTGAACAAAAAAGAAAATACCATTCATTACCTGCTGAATAACGCCGACGATGCAAAAAGTTTAAGCCAGAACAGCATCACGGCATCTTATAAGGACAACAGCGGTATTATATGGGTGGGAACTTACAAACGCGGACTGAACTATTATCATGAAAACATTATCAAGTTTCCGTTATACAGGCATCAGCCTTCCAGTAGCAACAGTTTGCCGTACAATGATGTGAATAGGTTTGTAGAAGATGTAAAAGGGAATCTGTGGATCGGTACCAATGGGGGCGGCCTTATTTATTACAATCGCCAAAAAAATCATTACAAACGTTACCAGCATAGTACTGCAGATGCCAGTAGTTTATCCAACGATGTAATTGTAAGTCTTTGCCTGGATCATAACCAGAAATTATGGGTAGGCACTTATTTCGGCGGGCTGGATTGTTTTGATGGTAATAAGTTTATTCATTATCGTCACAATACAGCAGATACCAACAGTCTTGCTGATGACAGGGTATGGGAAATACTGGAAGATTCAAAATACAATCTCTGGATAGGTACACTAAGCAGTGGTATGGATCGTTTTGACAGGCCGAATAATATCTTTTATCATTATCCGCCGGGCAGGCCCAACTCTTTACGTTCTACCTATGTGTCTTCATTCATGGAAGATAAAGAAGGTAATCTATGGATCGGTACTTCAGATGGTGTGGATGTGATGAATACAAGTACGGGAAAGTTTACCCATTATGCCGGTAATGCCAATGCAAGGGATAGTTTGAGTAACAACAATGTGATCTGTATTGTACAGGACAGTCGTGGATTGGTTTGGGTAGGTACGCGTGATGGACTCAATGTGTTTGACAAAGCAGCAAGGAAGTTCCGGGTATTCAGAACAGAAGCAGGATTGCCCTCAAATACCATTCTGACCATGCTGGAAGATGATAATAAAGATCTCTGGATCAGTACACCAAATGGTATATCAACCATTACAGTGGCAAACGATAAAGCTTCCGGGTTGATAACAGTGAAATGCAGGAACTATGATGAACTGGATGGCTTGCAGGGAACAGAGTTCAATGAAAATGCAGCATACAAAACAAGAAGCGGAGAGCTGATCTTTGGCGGTGCAGAAGGATTTAATATGTTCAATCCTGCAAAGATTGCTTCCGGTCAGGCTATTGCAACCGTAGCCCTTACAGACTTTCAGTTGTTCAACAAAAGTGTGGCAATAGGTGAAAAGGTAGGCGGGGAAATTGTATTACCACAATCCATTACACAAACAAAGTCTGTAACCCTGGCATACAATCAGAATGATCTGTCTATAGAATTTGCAGCACTCAACTTTTCCAATACAGAAAAGAACAAGTATGCCTACATTCTGGAAGGATTTAATAAAGAGTGGCTTACTACCGATGGGAAAATACGGCGTGCAACCTATACCAACCTCGATCCGGGACATTATACATTCAGGGTGAAAGCTGCCAATGAAAGTGGTGTGTGGAATGAAAACGGCCCTGTACTGGCTATTACCATTCTGCCTCCTTTCTGGAATACACCTGTAGCATACCTGTTGTACATGGCAATTATAGCTGGTATATTATGGTTTGCACGTAGAATGGTGTTGCAGCGTGCGCGGATGCGTTTTGCTATAGAACAGCAGCGGCAGGAAGCGCAACGCATGCATGAGCTGGATATGATGAAGATAAAATTCTTCACCAACGTCAGCCATGAGTTCAGAACCCCATTGTCGCTGATCTTAACCCCACTTGATAAGATCATCAGGAATGCAGCACAACCGGAACAAAAAAAACAATTCCAGTTAATACACCGCAATGCAAAACGCCTGTTGCACCTGGTTAATCAATTGCTCGATTTTCGTAAAATGGAAGTGCAGGAACTGCGGCTGAATACCACACAGGGGGATATCATACGTTTTATAAAAGAAGTATCGGGTTCATTTACAGATATTGCAGAGAAAAAACATGTACACTTCCGCTTTCATGCAAAACAGGAATCATTGCTGACATCATTTGACCATGATAAACTGGAACGCATTCTGTTTAATCTGTTATCCAACGCATTTAAATTTACCCAATCCGGAGGTGAAGTATCCGTTACAGTAGAGGAAACGGGAGATTGGCAAAAGATACTGATCATTAAAGTAGCTGATACCGGTATCGGCATTCCGCAGGAGAAACAGGAAAAGATCTTTGAACGCTTTTTTCAGCATGATATTCCTGGCAGTCTTGTAAACCAGGGTAGCGGTATAGGCTTGGCAATCACCAGGGAGTTTGTGAAAATGCATGAAGGAAGTATTACTGTACAAAGCGAAGTAGAAAAAGGCTCCTGCTTTACCGTAATGCTGCCGGTAAAAAAAGTAGCACTGCAATTGGATACAGAAGAGATCAGTAAAGAAGACGTAATAGCAGTGGATGAGTTTAGTGAAGAAAATACGGAACATATTGTTGCAGAAACTGTCAGAACTGAAGGGAAAAAACCTGTATTGTTGCTGGTAGAAGACAATGAAGACTTCCGTTTTTACCTGAAAGACAATCTTAAAGATCAGTTTACTGTACATGAAGCAGTCAATGGGCAGGAAGGGTGGCAAAAAGCATTGGCTCAACACCCGGACCTGGTGGTGAGTGATATCAGCATGCCTGGTATGAACGGGATCGATCTGTGCAAAAAGATCCGGAGTGACCAACGTACTTCTCATGTGCCGGTTATTTTGCTCACTGCTTTGACGGGTGAAGAACAGCAATTGCAGGGATTGGAAACCGGCGCCAGTGATTACCTCACCAAACCTTTCAACTTTGAGATACTGTTGTCTCGTATCCGCAATATTCTGTTGCAACAGGCGCGTTTTCGCAAAACATTCCAGAAACAGGTGGCAGTGCAGCCGGCAGATATCAGCCTGGCTTCTCCGGACGAACAATTCATTGCCCGCGCCTTGCAGGAGGTAGAGAAAAATATTTCCAATGCCGATTTTTCGGTGGAAGACCTGAGCAGGACTTTGTGTATGAGTCGGGTAGCCCTATATAAAAAACTACTGGCCCTGACCGGTAAAACCCCCATTGAGTTTATCCGGTCCATCCGGTTGAAACGGGCTGCACAATTGCTGGAAAAAAGTCAGCTTACAGTTGCCGAAATTGCCTACGAAGTAGGATTCAATAATCCCAAATATTTTGCCCGCTACTTTAAAGCTGAGTTTGACGTACTGCCTTCGGCGTATGTTAAAACCAACATGCGGATCTGACCAGGTGGTCATCATTAACTGATCAATAATCCCACTGATCTACAAAAAAGCTCAAAGGTTATAGCGCATTCTTCAGGAATGTGGCGGCTGACTTTTATGCATTTTCTGCTGCATGCAATGAGTTTTGTGTTGCATAATAATCTGTTGCAGTGACTTGAAGATCAATATCAAATTATTGCCCTGTTAACATTTAATACCCTGTAAACAGGGCGGTTAACATTTTGTACCCTAATCATAAACAATTTACTCCCCTGCTTTTTCCACTACCATTCTACTTTTAATAGAACGATTGCCAGGTACCAATAACACTGGTAATAAGAACAACCAAAAAACAGAACTGCCATGTGGAAATTGAAGTTCCGGATGCTTGCCATTTTGATCTTTAGCTTTGTTATTACTCTTGCCGGCACCCCGCTTCCCGGTGACTATTCCAAGCTGGATAATGGAATTGTAGTCCGCCTGAAAAACAGAATACCCAATGGTGCCAGCCTCGTAAAACTGCAGGCAGTTACTGATAAAATAATACATGTTACCGCCACTCCGCTCGATTCTTTTGCCACAGTAGCCAGCCTGATGGTTGCGGACGTAAAGTTACCGGCAGTAAAATGGGATGTAAAAGAGGGAGATAATGCCATTACCTTGTATACCAATGCCATCAATGCCACTGTATCATTACAGACTGGCGAGGTAAGTTTTACCGATAAAGCCGGTAATGCCCTGTTGAGTGAAAGTCGTAATGGTGGTAAAACATTTACGCCGGTTATTATTGATGGCCATCCTGCTTATAAATTACAACAGTCATTTACCGCAGCTCCCGGCGAAGCATATTATGGTCTGGGACAACACCAGCAGGGTATTATGAATTACCGGGGCCACCAGGTAAACCTGGAACAATACAATACAGAAGTAGCTATTCCTTTTTTAATATCCAGCAAGAAATATGGCATCCTGTGGGATAATTATTCCATTACCAAAGTAGGCGATTGCCGTGATATGCAGCCTTTATCGGCATTGCGTTTGTATGCGGCAGATGGAAGTACTGGTTGGCTTACGGCCACCTATTACAAAAAATCGGACCCCTCTGAAGTATTTGTAAAACGTCCGGAGTCTGCTATTGCTTATGAATACCTGAATTCCATCAAGGATTTTCCGGCAGAGGTAAAGCTGGGAAAAACACAGGTGAAATGGGAAGGTGCCATTGAAAGCGGTTTTTCCGGCGAACACCGTTTCCTGTTCCGCTATGCAGGATATGCCAGGATCTGGATCAACGGACAACTGGTGGCTGACAGGTGGCGGCAAGCCTGGAATCCCGGTTATGCAGTGTTCAATGTGGCTATGGAAAAAGGTAAAAAGTACCCTGTTACTATTGAATGGGATCCTGATGGCGATCAATCATTCATCTCATTAAAATGGTTGAGTCCATTACAGGGAGAAGCGGCCAATGAATGGTCGTTTTTATCGGAAGCCGGTGACCAGGTGGATTATTATTTTGTAGCTGGTGCAGATATGGATGAAGTGATTGCAGGGTATCGTAATATCACCGGTCGCGCACCTATTGTACCCAAATGGGCCATGGGTTTATGGCAAAGTCGTGAGCGGTATAAAACACAGGATGAAATACTGAACACTGTAGAAGAATTCAGAAAAAGAAAAATTCCGCTCGATAATATAGTATTAGATTGGTCGTATTGGAAAGAAGACCAGTGGGGTAGCCAGGAATTTGATGTGGCACGTTTTCCGGATGCAGATGGTATGATCAAAACGCTGCACGAAAAGTACAATACACAGTTCATGATCTCGGTATGGCCCAAATTCTATGAAGGCATACAGGCGTACAAAGATTTTGACAGCAAAGGCTTTTTGTATAAAAGAAATATTGCCGACCAGCGGCGCGACTGGATTGGCAAAGGATATACTTCTACTTTTTATGACGCGTTGAATCCTGCTGCACGCGATGCTTTCTGGTTATTGCTCAATACCAAATTGTATAAAAAAGGAATCGATGCATGGTGGCTTGATTCTACTGAACCTGATATCCATTCCAATCTTTCAGCAGAAGAACGCAAGCAATTAATGACACCTAATGCACTGGGCAACTCAACCCGTTATTTCAATGCATTTGCATTACAGAATGCACGTGGTGTATACGAAGGACAACGCAAAACCAATCCGGATAAAAGGGTGTTCATTCTCACCCGTTCGGCCTATGCAGGATCGCAACGGTATGCAGCGGCTGCCTGGAGTGGTGATGTGGCTGCGCGCTGGGATGATCTGCGTGATCAGATTCCTGCAGGTATTAATTTCTCTATGTCAGGCATTCCTTACTGGACGGTAGATATTGGTGGCTTTTCAGTGGAAAAGCGATTTGAAAAAGCAAAAGGAGAAACGCTGGAAGAATGGCGTGAACAAATGACACGCTGGTACCAGTTTGGTGCATTTTGTCCTTTGTTCAGGGTACATGGTCAGTTCCCTTATCGTGAAATATACAATGTGGCACCGGAAGATCATCCTGCTTACAAAAGCATGTTGTATTACGATAAACTGCGTTACCGGCTGATGCCTTACCTGTATTCAATGGCCGGGCAAACCTATCACAACAACTACACCATTATGCGTGGGCTGGTGATGGATTTTGGTGCTGATGATGCTGTAACGAATATAGGTGACCAGTATATGCTTGGACCTTCATTGCTGATAAATCCCGTATACAGGTATAAAGCTCGCGATCGTGATGTATACCTGCCTGCTAACACCGGTTGGTATGATCTGTATACCGGTCAGTACAAAAATGGTGGACAACATATCACGGCTGATGCACCTGTAGAGCGTATGCCTGTATTTGTAAAAGAAGGCTCTATACTGCCTGTGGGTCCGGAGCTGCAATACAGTACAGAAAAACCTGCTGAAAACATTACTTTATATGTATACACGGGCAAAGATGCCCAGTTTACCCTGTATGAAGATGAGAACACCAACTATCAGTACGAGCAGGGAGCCTTTACCAATATCCCTGTTACTTATAATGAACAAAACAGAACGTTGACGATCGGTAAGCGTCAGGGAACTTTTAATGGAATGCTGCAAAAAAGAACATTCCGCGTAGTATGGGTAACAAAAAATAAAGCAATTCCATTCAACCCGGATATAACCGGCAGCCGAACCATACAATACACAGGAAAAGAACAAAAGATCAGGATGCCCGGAAACTAACACTGTCTCTTCAGGATCTGTACACATGAAAAATGATGGTTAAAGGACTGTTTACTGCAATAACTTTTAAACAACCAACTATTTTTCTAACACTGCAAATGCCATTTTATGAGAAAAAAGAACATACAGGTTGCGGGGGCTACGTGTGTGCAATACATACGGATACTGTACGCCTGTAAAAACCTGTTATTGCTGTTACTGATGCTGGGATGGTTCAGTACGGGTACAGCACAAAAAAACGAACCGGAAATAAGGACCGTAAAAGGAAAGGTGACGATTGGTAAAACAGATGAATCTATTGCAGGGGCAACGATTCTTGTAAAAGGAACTACCAGGTATGTCACCACCAATGAACGGGGCGAATTTACCATAGATGCCAAAGCCGGTGATGTGCTGGTGATTTCATCAGTTGGATTTGGAACCGTTGAAATGAAAGTGGGTAGAGCGGGTGAAATGAATGTACGGATAGAAAAGAATTATAATGACCTGGAAGATGTGGTAGTGGTAGGGTATGGCCGTATGAAAAAAACGGATCTCAGTAGCTCGCAGGTTACAGTAACTGCAGAAGATATGAAACGTACTGTCAACACCACACTGGAGCAGGGATTACAGGGACGTGCAGCGAATGTATACGTAACCTCCAACAGCGGACAACCGGGTGCAGCGCCTTCTGTAATGATCCGTGGTGTGAACTCACTCAACTACTCCAATCAGCCATTGTATGTAATAGACGGCGTACAGATAAAACCAGACAATCCTAATGGAGGTATAGGAACCAGTAACACCTCCACCAATATTTCTTCCAATGTATTAGCCGGTATTAATCCTGATGATATTGAAACGGTTAATATCCTGCAGGGTCCTTCTGCTACGGCCATATATGGTGCAGTAGGTGCCAATGGAGTGATCATGATCACTACAAAACGGGGCAAAGCAGGCGATACTAAAATATCGCTTGGTTCATTGGTTACTTTACAGGACAGACCTGCAAAAGTGCCGGTGATGAATTTACGGGAGTATGCTACTTACCGTAATGAATTTGCCAAAGCCGGTGCCGCAGCATATGATCCGCAATTTGCTGATCCATCTGTATTGGGCGATGGAACGGACTGGCAGAAAGAACTTTTCAGACAAACATTGTTGCAGAAATATAGTCTGGGTATGAGTGGTGGTAATGAACGTACCACGTTTTACCTGGGCGGTGAATATTTTAAGCAGGAAGGTGTGGTGAAAGGATCTGGTTTTACACGCTATTCTATTCGTGCAAACATCGATAACCAGATACGCAAATGGTTAAAGGTAGGCGTAAACCTGAGCGCCAACCAGACAAAAGAAGTAGTCAACACTACCAATGGTGATCTGCTTAATATTGCTATCAAGCAAAACCCCGCAGTAGCGGTAAAAAATCCGGATGGCAGTTGGGGCGGACCGTCAACCACACAATACCAGTTCTCCAACCCGGTGGCACTTTCACAGATTAATGACAACCGCAATAAATCGATGTCGTTTATTGGTGGTTTGTACGCAGATATTACTTTGCTGAAGGGCCTGGTATTGCACAACGAGTTTAACAGTTACTACCAGTATACCAATGCCTATATCTTCAATCCTTCCTATAAGTTCAATGGATTTGAAAATACCACTACTGTTTCAACCAGACGCAGCGGTAATAATTACTGGTGGGGATTACAGACAAGACTTCAGTATGACACAAAGATCGGCAAGCACAGTATTTCACTGATGGCGGCTCATGAAGCATCCGAAAACGGGTATGAAGGTTTATATGGTACCCGACAGAATTTTGTAACCAACAGTCTGCAGGAGCTGGGAGGTGGTGATGCATTGACTGCCACCAACGGAAGTTCCAAAGGAACCAGTGCCAGGGAATCCTATTTCGGAAGGCTGAACTATGTTTACAACGACAAATATATTCTGCAGGCTTCAATACGTGCAGACGGATCTTCCAACTTTGGCCCGGAAAACCGCTGGGGCTACTTTCCGGCCTTCTCCGCCGCATGGAGAGTTTCGCAGGAACCTTTTATGCAAAATGTATCAGCAATTAATGACCTGAAGCTGCGCGTGGAATATGGTGTAAGTGGCAACTCGGCAGCAGCCGGTTATTATGCTGCCTTGTACAGCGTACCCACAGCATGGGGAACAGGCTATTTGTCCAATAATTTTTCTAACCCCTATCTGAAATGGGAAACAGACAGATCTGCAAATATTGGTTTTGATCTGCGCATGTTTCATAACAGGCTGGAAGTAGTGGCTGATTTTTATATAAAGAAGATCACAGATCTGCTTACTACCAACGATTATCCTTTTTACACGGGTGGTGATATGTCGTATTCTTCAGGGTATATACGGTTCCCTACTTCCAACGTGGGTTCTATGGAAGATAAAGGATTTGGCATAACAGTGAACAGCGTAAATATAGAAAAGCCGTTCACATGGAAAACAGGCTTTAATTTCTCTGTGGACAGGAATAAGATCACCGCACTGAACAATAATACACCCATTAACAGTACTTACGGAACCAGTTCAATAATCAGTTCTTCGCGTGTGGGGCAACCTGCAGCTTTAATAACAGGTTACATCGCCGAAGGCCTTTTTAAAAATATCAGCGAAATACAGAATCATGCGGTACAAACACCCAATGGGGTACTAACGGTAGATCCTAACCAGGGAACATGGGTGGGCGATATCAAATTCAGGGATATCAGCGGACCAGATGGTAAGCCTGATAATAAGATAGATCAGAATGATCGTGTAGTAATTGGAAACCCCTGGCCAAAATTCACCTATGGGTTGACCAATACCTTCTCATACAAAAACTTTGATCTCAGCATTTTCATAATGGGCGTACAGGGGAACAATGTATATAACTATACACGTTACCTCAATGAAAATCCACAGGGAACTAGCCCATATAGTAATTATTTCAAGTCGGTTGCAAATTTTGCAAAACCCAGCAGCATAACACCCGGGGATATGACTGCAACACTTACCAATCCCGGTTACCAGATAGCACGTATTACTACCAATGATCCCAATGGTAATTTTAAATCCAGCAACTGGTATATAGAAGATGGTTCTTATCTGCGTATCAAAAACATTACACTGTCGTATGCAGTGCCTTCAAAATTACTTTCCCGTACCAATGCATTGAAGGGGTTGCGATTGGCCGCCAGCGTGCAGAACCTGCACACATTTACAAAGTATAAGGGTTACGATCCTGAAATTGGCATGATACCCAATTATGGATCACTGACGGTGGGTGTAGATGATGCTCGTTACCCTTCTACCAAAATGTATTCATTAAGCCTGGTAGCTGATTTTTAACCATTAACTATTAAATTTTTTAATATGAAATCGTTTTTCACCATTCTGGTTGCATTGATAACACTTACGGTGTTAGAAGGCTGCAAAAAAGATTTCCTTGACAGACCACCACAGGACCAGTTGATTGCTGAAGTATTTTACCAGACAGCAGAACAGGTACGTGCAGGCACTGCCCCCCTGTACAACATTGTGTGGTTTGATTATAACGATAAAGCTGCGTTGTCTTTTGGTGATGCCCGCGGGGGTAATATGATCTCCAACGACAGGGACCCTTTTTACAAATTTGCAGTGGCATCTACAGATGTCAATACATTATTGCCTGCCTACAAATCCTTTTACAAGATCATAGCGCAGAGTAACCAGACCATGCTCAATATCAAGAACAATGCAACGGCTGTAGACCAAAGTGTAAAAAACGGAGCTATAGCAGAATGCAGGTTCATGCGTGCAATGGGATATTACTACCTGGTAAGCAACTGGGGAGCAGTACCCATTATTTATGACAATTCAACGCAGATGGCAGACCTGAGTATCACCAGGAACACTATTGAAAGTGTATGGCAGTTTATTATTATGGATCTGACCTATGCTGCAAAAAATCTTCCTGCTACTGCTTTCCAGGATGGAAGACTTACAAAATATTCAGCAGAAGGTATGCTGGCGCGTATGTACCTGACACGTGCAGGATTGAACAGCACTGGCACACGCAAACAATCGGACCTGGACAGTGCTAAATTACTGGCGGCAGATGTTTGTCATAACAGCCCCAACCAGATTGAAAAGAATTATGCTGATCTGTTTAAGAGCGCCAATCATAACAGCTCTCACAACAATCCGGAAAGCTTATTCTCGCTGCAATGGATGCCTATCAAAGATCCCTGGGGTATCAACAATTCTTTCCAGGCATACATGGCACGTAACGGAGATATTACTGGAAGCTGGGATGGATGGGGCGCTGCACATGGCTGTTCTGCCAACCTCATCAAATACTACATAGATCATCCGGCAGATTCCAACAGGCGAAAGGCTACTTTTATGTTCAATGATGATTTTTACCCGGAGATACGAAAAGACCTGGGAGGATACCATTATACTGCAAACGAAATTGCCAATACAAAAAAATACATCATAGGCTCTGTAGCTGATAACGGTGGTAAAGGAAGTGAAATGTGCGAATACATCAACACCTATATGTTACGCCTGGCAGAAGTGTACCTGATCTATGCGGAAGCTATCCTGGGCAATTCTCCGTCTACCTCCGATGCGGAAGCATTAAAATATTACAACGCGGTACGTCAGCGAGCCATGCCTGGTGTAACACCTGCCACTTCCATTACTTTTGATGACATATTCCAGGAACAGCGTATTGAAACTGTATTTGAAGGAAAGTACTGGTACGACCTGTTGCGTTTATATTATTTTAACCCAACAAAGGCTAAGAGTATAATCAATGCGCAAGATAAGGGCGCATATACATTGACGCATAATACAGGTACGGAATCACCGCGTCAGTATACGGTAACCTATAATACCATTGTTTATCCGGTAACAGACCAGACAATATATCTGCCATTGCCGGAGGCTGAACTGGTAAAAGCACCTAACCTGGCTAAAGAACCGGTAGCTTTTGATTTCAGCAAGATCAAGGATTAATCACATTAATTCAAATTATCATGCAAACATATCGTTTACGTAAAGCGGGATTGTACGGGTGGCTGGTGCTTTGCATTCTGTGCCTGTATGCCTGTAAAAAAAACAATGAAGGCGCACCTGCCATTACCAGGCTGCGTGCTATCAGCCCTGCTCCCAATGATTCTACACTTACTGTTGCTGGTCCCGGACAAACTGTAGTGATCCAGGGTTCCAACCTGGCCTCAGCACGGGAAGTATATTTCAACGGATATCCTTCTCCATTTAATTCAGCACTGTTTTCAGACGCAAGTATGGTGGTAACCATACCAGCAGATATGCCGTTTGCCAATCTTGACCAGACCAAACTCAATACTGTAAGGGTAGTAACTGCTCATGGTGAGGTTACTTATAGTTTTCCAATTGTGCCACCACCACCAATAATTACTGCCATGTCACATGAAAATGCAGCGGGTGGCGCTACTGTGATCATCAGTGGAAACAATTTCTTTTATATAGATAAGGTCACTTTTCCCGGGAATAAAACCGTAACCTCCGGCATTGTCACCAACGCATCGGGTACCACTTTGCAGGTAACTGTACCTACAGGCATTACCAACGGCGGAAAGATATCTGTCAGTAACCGGTATGGAACAGGTACGTCAGCATTCCCTTTTGGAGATTTTACTACAGGGGTGTTGTGCAATTTTGATAATGTCAACACCTTCAGCTGGGGATGTTCCATTGAATCTGACGCCACTGCTTTTCCCGGAGCTACCGGTAGCTATGCGCATCTCAGACAAAGCGATGTTGGTGCTAATGCGTGGGATTGGTATAATGGAAAAAGAGGAGTGATCACCAATCATGCAGATTGGGTGCCTGCAGCCAATCTAAACGATCCCATTGCTGCTTATGTAATGAAGTTTGATGTGTATGTTAAACAGCCTCTCAGTACCGGTTGCCTGTATATTGGTCCTATGCCGGATGATAACTGGCAATACATGTACAGATTTGAACCGTGGAAACAAAAGGCAAATTTTACTACCAGTGGCTGGAATACAGTTACTATACCATTGAGCCAGTTTAAAGCAAAAGACAATAATGGTACCAATGGTGCCGGTAGTAGTGTAGCAAGTCTGAATGCATTACTGGGTAATATTGATGAAGTGGTAAAAATGATGTTTGTAAATGATACCGGCACCCCACTGGCAGAACTGGATATGGCTATAGATAATATTAAGGTGATTAAATTACAATAACATCTCATATTTTTTGCAAGCAAGCTTTCAATAGTAGATGGATTTTGGCTTACTGAAAGTGGTATTTGCAGACCTGCATCATTCCTGCTTCCGTTGCTGGAAGCAGGAACTGCAGGTATTTAAACATTTCCGTAACATGAGGTATCGAATTACTTATGTATGCATTTCACTGGTATTACAGGTGCCGGAATTACGGGCACAGGATGCCGGTTTTTTTCTTGCTGACTGGCAGCCTAAGAATATTACGGCACCGGTATATACTGACGTGGTCAAGCCATCAGGTACAGTGCAAACTACGGTTACAGTTAATACGGGTACAGTGATCAACAAAGTTTCCCGTTACCTGTTTGGTAACAATTGCAATCCTTATATGACGCAAGTGGTTACAGAAACAGGATTGCTGAACAATATTAAAAATCTTTCCCCCAACCTTATCCGGGCTCCGGGTGGCAGCCTCAGTGATGTTTATTTTTTTAATGCCGCTGATGGACAACCTCCTGCAGATGCACCGGATTCATTAATGGATGCCAGTGGTACAAAAACAAAAGCAGGGTACTGGTATGGAAAAAATACCGCCGGTTGGACTATGTCTGTAGCCAGTTACTACAGTATGTTGCAGCAAACAGGAAGTACAGGTATCATCACCATTAATTATGCTTATGCACGTTACGGAACGGGCAATAACCCTGTACAGGCAGCCGCACACATGGCCGCCGAATGGGTGCGGTACGATAACGGGCGTACAAAATTCTGGGAGATCGGTAACGAATCTGCAGGTTCATGGGAAGCAGGTTATCGTATTGATGTTACGAAGAATAAAGACGGTCAACCGGAATATATTTCAGGAGAATTGTACGGGCAGCATTTTAAAATATTTGCCGATTCCATGCGTAAAGCCGCGGCTGAAACAGGTGCCGTTATAAAAATCGGGGCACAACTGATCCAGTCAGAAGCAACTTATTCATACAATACTATAGACCGTAACTGGAACTCCGGATATTTTTCCAAAGCGGGTAATTATGCGGACTTCTATATTATACATTCTTATTACACCCCTTACAACGAGAATTCTACTGCAAGTAATATTTTAAATTCTGCCGCAACAGAAACGACCAACATGATGAATTATATGAAAACAACTACTACGGCTGGAGGTGTTGAGTTAAAACCAATAGCCTTAACAGAGTGGAATATTTTTGCGGTAGGGTCAAAACAAATGGTATCACATATCAATGGTTTACACGCCGACCTGGTGTTGGGAGAGTTGATCCGTAATAAATATGGCGAAGCAACCCGTTGGGATCTTGCCAATGGATGGGATAATGGTAACGACCATGGCATGTTCAGTATGGGCGATGAACCTGATGGTATTGCAAAGTGGACACCACGCCCCGTATTTTATCATATGTATTATTTCCAGAAGTTTTTTGGCGACCAGATGGTTGCAGCCACTGTATCGGGTAGCACTGATGTGGTGGCCTATGCATCAACATTTACATCAGGACAGGCAGGCGTGGTGCTGGTAAACAAAGGCAATACGGCACAGGTGGTAAAGATTAACTTCCAGGATTTTTATCCCGGCGATCGCTATTACTGGTACACACTGACGGGTAGTAATGACAATGGTGAATTTTCCCGGAAGGTACTGGTGAATGATATTGGCCCTGCAGGAACTGCCGGTGGACCTGCTGCATACACTGATATAAAAGCAAATGCTGCTCAGGCTGGTAATGATGTACGTGTGAACCTACCTGCGCGGGCTGCTGTTTTTATGCTGGTAGAAAAAAGCAGTGTAACAGCTACTGTAGATCTTGATCCTGATAATAAAATGGTACAGGTAATGCCCAATCCATCGGTGACCGGTAATTTTTCCGTTGTATTCAATGGGTTTTCTCCGGCAGATGTATTGCAGGTAAAATTATTTCAGGCAAATGGTCAGTTGATAACATCAACAGCAGTAAAAAATATACGTACATTAACCATCAACAGGTATCTGAAAAGAGGTTTGTATTTGTTACAGGTAACGGGTAATAAAGGAGCCACAGTAAAAAAGCTGGTGGTGCAATAAACAGGCAGCAATATTTTATTAAATAGCTAATATGGCAAAAAATGTAGTCATGTTATGTAGCCTGCTGGTATTACTGGCAGGTTTTTCTTCAGTGACAGCGCAACAGTTTACACAACGGCGCAATAATTTTAACGACAACTGGAAATTTCACCTGGGCAATGTACAGGATGCGGAACAACCAGGCTTTGACGATGCTGCGTGGCGTTTGCTGAATGTACCACATGACTGGAGCATAGAAGGAGCTTTTGATGAAAAAAATCCGGCAACAACAGGCGGAGGTGCTTTGCCCGGCGGTGTAGGATGGTATAGAAAAAAATTTACATTGCCGCTGACACAGAAAGGCAGACAGGTTTTCCTGGAACTGGATGGTGTATATTGTAACAGTGAGATCTGGGTAAACGGACATTATCTGGGCAAACGTCCTAATGGATACATTTCTTTCCGGTATGAATTAACACCCTGGCTGCTGTATGGAAGCATACCGAACGTAATTGCCGTAAAAGTTGGCAATGATGCACAACCTAATTCACGCTGGTATTCCGGATCAGGCATTTATCGCAACGTATGGCTAACCATTACGGGAAAAACTGCCATTGATCAATGGGGTACGCATATTGTTACACCGCAGGTCAGCAAACAACAGGCTATAGTTAATGTTACCACCACTGTCAGAAATACAGCAACAGCAGTTGAACAATATACACTTACCACTATTCTTTATGATGCACAGGGAAAAGCAATAGCGTCAGCAACTATTCAGCGTGCAGCAGGAAAAAATGATACCACACAGGTTCAACAGGTGTTCCGGATAAAGAATCCGCATCTGTGGTCGGTACAGCAGCCTTATTTATACAAAGCAATATCACTGGTAAAGGTCAATAACCTGGTAACGGATCGTTATGAAACCATGCTGGGGATACGGTATTTTGATTTCGATGCCGACAAAGGGTTTTCACTGAATGGAGAACCGGTAAAGATACTGGGTGTCTGCAATCATCACGATCTTGGAAGCCTGGGATCAGCAATGAATACCCGTGCATTGGAAAGACAATTGCAAATGCTGAAACAAATGGGATGTAATGGCATCCGTACTTCACATAATCCGCCTGCACCCGAACTGCTTGACCTGTGCGATAAAATGGGCTTTATTGTAATGGATGAAGCCTTTGACATGTGGAAGATCCAGAAAAATCCTTACGATTATCACCTGAACTGGGATGAATGGCATGCGCACGATCTGCGTGATCAGTTACTGCGGGACAGGAATCATCCTTCAGTATTTATCTGGAGTATTGGCAACGAGATCAACGAACAATGGGATAAAAAAGATAGTTCTGGTACCGCCATTGCACGTGAACTGGCAGCAATAGTACGTTCATTAGATACCACCCGACCTGTTACGGGGGCTTTCAACAGTCCTTATCCTGACAATCCATTGATCAGATCAGGCGTGTTTGATCTGATCGGTTACAATTACGAACACAATAATTTCGCCACATTTCATACCCGGTTTCCCGGCAAAAAATTCATCGCTACAGAAACTACTTCCGCATTGCAGACACGCGGACATTATGATCTGCCTGCGGATTCCGTGCGGATATGGCCCGAAAAATGGGATAAACCTTTTACTACGGGTAATGCAGATCTTACCTGTTCTGCGTATGACAATTGCCGCACGCCATGGGGTTCAACACACGAAGCAACCTGGAAGATTATAAAAAAACATGACTTCCTATCAGGTATGTATATCTGGACAGGTTGGGATTACCTGGGAGAACCCACGCCGTACAACTGGCCCGCACGCAGTTCTTATTTTGGTATCATAGACCTGGCTGGTTTCCCAAAAGATGTATATTATATGTACCAGAGCGAGTGGACCGATAAACCTGTATTGCACGTATTTCCGCATTGGAATTGGAAAACAGGCGATACGGTAGATGTATGGGCATATTACAATAATGCCGATGAAACAGAACTATACCTGAATGGAAAAACAATGGGCATCCGGAAAAAAGAGCATGATGATTTACATGTACAATGGAGCGTGCCATATATACCAGGTGAACTGAAAGTTGTATCAAGAAAAAATGGTCGAACTATACTTACAAAAACGATCCGTACTGCGGGAAAGCCGGCAGCAATTGTACTGCAACCAGATCGTAGTACTATAAAAGCAGACGGTAATGATCTTTCATTTGTAACCGTTACTGTAATTGATAAAGATGGCAATACAATACCAGACGCCGCTGATCTGGTACAATTTACAGTAACCGGGCCAGGCATAATAGCAGGGGTAGACAATGGACTCCAAACCAGTCATGAATCATTCAAAGCAAATTACCGTAAAGCATTCAACGGGCGTTGCCTGGTAATTGTGCAGTCAAAACCAACGGCAGGAACTATTCGTCTTTCAGCATCAGCAAAAGGATTACGCAGTGCAGCCATCAATGTTATTGCACGGTAAGCTTCCGTTAAACAATATAGGTTTGTAATACAATCGCCTGTTTATGGGTAACAGAACAAAGATCTTTTTACCGGTTCTTATTTTGCTGGCACAGTATGTATGGGCTGGAGGGGAGCAACGCATTGTGCTCAATCAACTGGGCTTTTATCCGAAAGCTCCTAAAATTGCTGTTGTGACAGGAGCTACCATTGCCCGGCAATTTTATATTCTTTCTGCTGCAAAACGGGATACGGTATTCATGGGTACATTGGGTGAACAACAACAATCTGCTTATTCTGCTACAATTACACGCATTGCTGATTTCAGTACGTTGCAAAAAACGGGACAATATATCATTACA
Source organism: Chitinophagaceae bacterium PMP191F (assembly GCA_001302245.1). Taxonomy (GTDB): domain Bacteria; phylum Bacteroidota; class Bacteroidia; order Chitinophagales; family Chitinophagaceae; genus PMP191F. The sequence continues at coordinate 141,011 of LGYU01000012.1, read as the reverse complement.
GTACCCGGTGTGGGGGCCTCGTATGTATTTACCATTGCTGCTCATGTACAACATGCAGTAGCGGTTGCATCACTTAAAGGATTTTATTACCAGCGTGTATCTGAGCCTTTAGATAAAAAGTATGCAGGCAAGTGGGCCCGTGCTGCAGGGCATCCGGATACAACTGTGTTGATACATCCCGCTGCGGCTACTGTACAAAGACCTGCCGGAACAATCATTTCCACGCCCGGAGGCTGGTATGATGCCGGTGATTATAATAAATACATTGTCAACAGCGGTATTACCACAGGCACACTATTATCGGCGTATGAAGATTTTTCCCCTTATTTCGATACACTGCGTACCAATATTCCAGAGAGTAATAACGGGTTACCAGATCTGCTGGACGAAATACTGGTAAATCTGCGCTGGATGCTGACCATGCAGGATCCTTATGATGGAGGCGTTTATAATAAATGTACCAATGCAGGTTTTGATGGCATGGTAATGCCGGGTGTAACCAAAGTGCCGCGATACGTAGTACAAAAAGGAACGGCTTCCACTCTGGATTTCGCTGCCGTAACTGCACAGGCTGCGCGCATTTTTAAAAAGTTCAGCAAACAATGTCCCGGACTGAGTGATAGCTGTCTGGCTGCTGCAAATAAGGCATGGCAATGGGCATTGAAACATCCTGCCATGGCGTATGACCAGGATAGTATAAACAAACGATTTCCCATTCCGGTCACCACCGGCGGATATGGTGATCGGAATTTCAGTGATGAATGGTATTGGGCTGCTGCAGAACTGCTGGTCACTACCGGCAACAATAGCTACGACTCTGTACTACTGGCACAACGCAGTTCACTGGTCAATATACCTAGCTGGAATGATGTACGCATGATGGGCTATTACACATTGGTCCGTTGCACTAAAACATTATCTCCGCAAACAATTATGCTGGCAGAAGAATGTCGTCAGAAAATCATTACGATGGCAGATGCGCTCATCAGCAATGGAGGCAATAAGGCTTTTCAAACCATCATGGGTCAAAGTCGTCGTGATTTTTTCTGGGGAAGCAATTCGCTGGCTGCCAACCAGGGAATATTGCTGATCAATGCATGGATCTATACCAAAAAAGAACAATATGTAAATGCGGCACTTTCTAACCTGGATTACCTGTTAGGGCGCAATGCTACAGGTTATTGTTTTGTAACAGGCATCGGGAGCAAAAGTACACTACACCCCCATCACCGTATTTCAGTAGCTGATGGTATTGATGCGCCTGTGCCCGGTTTGCTGGCCGGTGGCCCCAACCCCGGAAGACAGGATCATTGTCATTACGATTTTACAGAGCCGGAAACCTGCTACCAGGATATTGATTGTTCGTATGCCAGCAATGAAATTGCCATTAACTGGAATGCGCCGCTTGTATACCTGGCCAATGCGCTGGAAGCAATTTATGCCCCTCGCTGAAAACAGGTGGGAAGGGATGAGAATGTAGATTGTTTTTCATTTTTTACAACTCATGTTACATCTGCGTGAGTTTGCCCATAAATTGCTGCTTCTATCCTGAACTTACAATAGAATTTAATATTTTGTGCGGTTTTAAACACCATGCATGAAATTATTGTTGTTCCTGGTCCTGCTTTGCAGTTTTGGCCTGCTGACTCCTGTGTATCCACAGAAGCCACGCATAGAAAATAATCCTTACTGGATTGGCCACAACAATATTGATTATACTGCTATCGGTAGTGAAGGTGATTTTGAAGATGGTTATATGAACCTGTTGTTTGAACGGCAGGTAAACCTGGCTTTGCAAACCACTTATATAAAAAGAGTGTACAGGATCATTACAGAAGCCGGTGTACAGAATGCTTCTGAAATTTCGGTAAGTTATGATCCCTCTTTTCAACAGGTCGCTTTTCATTCAATACAGATCCTGCGTGATGGAAAAGCTATCAACAAACTAAACTTCTCCCGTATTAAAACCATCCAGCAGGAAAAAGAACTGGACAGAAGTATTTACAACGGGGCACTTACGGCAGTGTTGTTCCTGGAAGATGTGCGCAAAGGTGATATTGTAGAATATGCATATTCCGTAAGTGGTTTCAACCCGGTGTTCAAAGGCAGGTATTTCAGTACATTTCAGGCACAATATAGTATTCCTGTCAAAAACATCTTTTACAAAATAGTATGTCCTGCAAACCGGAAGCTGAATATCAAGAACAGGCTGACAAATATAGAGCCGGTCATTACGGGATCAACCAGCGAAAAGGTCTATGAATGGAAGATCGTTGATCCGCCTGTGATAAAAGCACAGGATCAGCTTCCTTCCTGGTACGATCCCTTTGGTGAAATCATGGTGAGTGAGTTTGACAACTGGCAACAGGTAGTACAATGGGCATTACCATTGTTCAACAACAAAACACCGTTGTCAAAAGAATTACAGAAAAAGATTCAGGAGATCAAAGAACAGTACGATACACCGGAAAAACAGGTACTTGCTGCATTGCGGTTTGTACAGGATGATATACGCTACCTGGGCATTGAAATGGGCAACAACTCACACCAGCCCAATACTCCGAACACTATTTTTGCCCGCCGTTTTGGTGATTGTAAGGACAAATCCTTTTTATTGTGCACCATGCTGAAAGCGCTGAATGTGGAAGCTGTACCGGTGCTGATCAATACTACCTACAAAAAAACATTGCAGGATTGGCTGCCTTCTCCCGGTGCATTTAATCATGCAACAGTAAGAGTCCATTTTAACAATAAATACTACTGGTTCGATCCTACCATTTCATTTCAGCGTGGAGGTATTGGCAGCATTGCTTACCCTGATTACCAGTGTGGACTTATATTAAGCGATTCTTCTGCAGCTTTGACCAATATACCATTGCAGGACACCGGCAAGGTGGTAGTGAAAGAGCTTTTTACGATGGAAGATATCTCAGGCCCTGCTGTGCTGACTGTTACTACGCGTTACAGCGGTTCATTTGCCGATGACATACGAAGCGATATAAACAACAACAGCAAAACAGAACTCCAGAAAAGATACCGCGATTTTTACAACAGCTATTATGATGGTACCAACGTAAAAGACAGCATGCGCGTACAGGATGATGAGACTACCGGTAATATTACTATTACGGAATATTACACTGTAAAACATCTTTGGAATATCAGCAAAGGAATTACCAAAGCATCTTTTTACGGAATGTCTGTAAGTACTAATCTGCAGAAACCAACAGAACGTGATCGTACAATGCCGCTGGCAATTGCCTATCCGGCTCATTATATTGAAGAGATAGAAGTACGGTTGCCTGAAAACTGGAGTTTTGAAGAAACACCGGTGGATGTTAAATCCGGCTCATACCATTTCTCTACATCCATGTTCACTACCATCAGGAAGATACGGCTTACCATTGAATACAAGGCGCTAAAAGACTATGTTGATACAGCAGACAGTGAACAGTTTTTCAGTGACTATGATACCATGAAGAGTGCATTAGGGTACCAGCTTACTCAGGGTAAAGAAGTGATGCCGGAGAAAAAGGAGAAAGTGTCAGATGTTGTGGGCACTATTGTTGCCGCCCTCGTAATATTGGGGGTGGTGATCATGATCATCATCAGGGCATTGCGCCGATAAGAGTTTAGTAATATATTTACTGAATAAGCTATAGTGAAAAGGTGCAGATATTTTTCTGCACCTTTTTAGTAAACGGAAGTTAGTTGAAGTATTTAATAGCACGATAACTGGATGCACTTTGTGCTATACGCATCAACACCTCGTTTGTAACATGATTTACTTCCAGTGTATAGGCAGCCGATCCGCCACCGATAAGATATATATCACCGTTTTTAGTGACTGATCCTGCATACTGAATAAATTTATCCGGAATAGTATATGCCGTGGCATTGCTGATCACTTTATTAATTTCGTCCAACTGAAACTCCATAATACGGCTGTAAGGCCTTTCGTTAATTTCTCCGTTATCCAGTAATATCAGTGTACTGTTATTATCAGTAAGTCGCGCAAAATGCTGACGCAGGAATTGCTGATTTTCTGTAATCGGGAAGTCGCTGTTCTTGCCGCCCAGGCGCCACATAACAGAACCATCGGTACGGTTGATTTTAATGACCTGGTTCTGATTGCGGAAAGAGCAGATCAGGTTATTGTCTTTCGGGTCAATATACATGCTGTTCATATGAAGGTAGTCCTGTACAGAAGATGCATCACTAAAAATGTTGCCTTCAACACTGTTGCCGTACATTTCAACATGCTGAGATGCTTCCCATTGCCATACCACTTCGTTGTTGTCTATTTCCTGGATAATGTTATCTACTACTGTTACACCACTGGCAGGATGCAGACTATCAGGAATATTGGTGGGCTGCTTCAGATAATAACTTAGCAAAATATAATGATCATCATCCAATAAAATAAACTCATGTTCATCCAGTTTGTCCTGCACGCTGGTATTGATGCCGCCATTATTCAACAGTTTAACTGTTTTGAGAACGTTCAGCGCAGAGTCGCAGATATACTGATAACCGATAAGTGTAGTATTTACGCCCGATAAGGTTGAAGTGCCTTCTGTTTTAAAATAGGTATACCTGGTTTTACCATTAATGACCCAGCGCTGGAAGTTAGCAACCTGCAGACCTAAAGAACTGGAATTTATTACTTCACCTTTTTCATTCAGTATAGCAATAACGCCGTCGGTACTGCTGTTGAAAGACTGTAGTATTTCACCGGAAGAGCCGGTAAGCGTTCCGGATACTGTCATTAAACTGGTAGTGAGCGTGTTGGCATTAACGGGTGCAGGAGTAGTATCATCTTTTTTACAACCAATAACAGCGATACACATGGAAGCGATCAATAGCGATAAACTAAATGAGGTAATTGAATTTTGCATAGCGATTTAATGTAATGAATGAATAAATATGGAACTGCATGCAGTTTGACAACTTCATTTGGTAAGGCAGGAGTCGGTACTAGTGGTTTGTAAGAGATCCGGATATTACTTCCGGAGTGTAGCCAGCCTTTGTCATACTAACTGCAAAATCTGGTAGGTATTCTTTGCGGACTTCAGCATAAGTATACTGCTGAAGATGTAAAAGGGTTGGGTATACTATCGTCGATGTATACGTATTTATTACTGCATAGAAGATTTTTTGCAAGCGGTTAACCAAAGGAGGATTTTATCCGGATATTCTTTAATCTCTTTTTAATAACAAGGTATGATGTGCAGTTAAACGTTATAATGAAGATAAAAAGATGTGCAAAAGAACAGATGGTCAATAAAATCTAACAAGTAGTCGATGCATTACACAATACTGGCGATGTTTGGAGAATGCTTTTGTGGAGAAGCAGAATAACGAAGAATTAACTTATCTGGCTGTGGTAAATAACTGTTGTGAAATTGCTACCGGGGATGAATGTTCTTTTTGCTTGTGAGAGGCATAAAAAAACCTGCCCTTTTATTACCGTCCCAACTACGTTTGGTATAAAAAGGCAGGCATAATAATTTACACACAGGTTTCGACAACAGATAAGGTTTTAAACAGGTTGGACTGTTGAATGGTTGATGGTATCCCTGCAATGCTTACGGTTCAGGTTCTTTTGTAAGAATGGCAGAAAAATAGGCAGCTACTTTTCACGGATATGGATTTTCTTTTTGGTTTTTAAAAGGACGATCTGGATTCTATCACTATAACAATACCTGGTGTTTCAATAGGGTTGGACAACTATGACGAAAACGAGTTATAAAAAAAGAAGAAAGTTGATTGACATTGGATTTTGCCGGATTTCATAGAATATTAGAATGACTTCTGGACGGTTATTATTGGACATTGGAGGTCTGAGGTTGCTAATCCTCGTCAATCAACTTCGATACAAAAATAAATGTGGATAAACATGTGGACAAGAGCAGTTATGCTCAATTTTAACAATTCGGTATTTACTGTGTAAATCGTATCTTAACTATTCAGGTGCGTAGTTTTCAGTTAAAAAGGCTCGTAAACTTCCTATTTGGGATAACTTTACAGTATATTCCGAAATAGTATAATTTCGTAGTTCTGCTATAGTATTAATCACGAAAAATTTTCATTTTGTGGGGTAGATTAGAACACTGAGATCGACCCCATTTTAAAATCAAACCGAATGAAAAGACCAGAAGGCGATAAGGTTATAAAAGTAGCTATTGCCGATGATCATGCCCTGTTTAGAGCTGGTGTAAGAACCTCATTATCAATTAAAAAAGATGTTGAGTTGATTGCAGAGGCCGATAACGGCATGCAACTACTGAACCTGCTGAAACACATTGAGCCGGATGTAATATTACTGGATATCCAGATGCCCATTATGGATGGTATCCAGACTTTGCCCGAGATCCGCAAAATACGTCCCGAGGCTAAAGTGATTATCCTCTCTATGCACAATGACCATTCCATGATCAGCAAACTCATGGAAATTGGCGCCAATTCTTACCTCACGAAAAACTCCGATTCAGAAACCATTTACCAGGCAATTGTGACCTGCTATGAACAGGAGTTCTTTTTCAATGAGTTAACCAACAAGGCCCTGCTTACAGGCCTGCGCACCAAGCGTGCAGATGTATTGGCCCCGCAGGACATCAACCTGTCCGATAAAGAGGTCAGGGTGTTGAAACTGATGTGCGAGGAAAAGACTACAAAGGAGATCGCCGATATTGTTGAGATCAGCCCGCGTACAGTAGAGGCTATCCGTGATAAGCTCAAAACAAAAACAGGTGCCAAATCAATGGCCGGTCTGGTAATGTATGCTGTGAAGAACGGCATTATTGACCAGCCTCAGTAATTATTTCATATAACAGCATACTTATAGCTTCTTTATACTTATTAACACATTCAGGGCTGTCTCATAAGACAGCCCTTTTTATTATACATAACAGGTTACAATCATTCTGCTACATTATATATGAAACCCTGTAACTTGTAGCCGTAATGGATCAATACATTTATTTCGATGGAAAAATATTGCCGGCCGGTTCTCCGCTGATATCAGCAGACAACCGGGGATTGCGGTATGGCGATGGCTTGTTTGAAACCATCAAAGTGGTGAACAATACTATTTTGCGGGAGCAATTGCATTTTGAAAGATTGTTTCAGGGAATGGAATTGCTGCAGTTTAATATACCCCCACATTGTACAGCGGCATCACTGGCCAGTCAGGTATTGCAACTTTGTAAAAAGAATAAGGTAGAAAAGGCAGCCCGCGTACGGTTGACTGTACTGCGCGGCAATGGCGGTTTGTACGATCCGGAACATTTACATCCGCAGATCATTATCCAGACATGGGCATTGCCAGACAATTATATGCAGCTGAATGAGAACGGGTTGGTGGTAGATGTTTGTACCGGTATTGCCAAAAGCTGTGATGTGCTGTCACATCTCAAATCCAATAATTATCTGCCTTATATCATGGCGGCTTTCTATGCAAAAAAAAATCGTTTAAATGATGCGCTGGTATTGAACAGCCATAACAGGGTCTGTGATACCACCATCGCCAATATTTTCCTGGTAAAAGACGGGCAATTGGTAACTCCACCTTTGTCTGAAGGATGTGTGGCTGGTGTAATGCGTCGTTACCTGCTGACAGTTGTTGCAGAAGCAGGATATATCATAAAGGAAATCCCGGTAACCATTGAAATGATACAATCGGCCAATGAAATGTTTCTCACCAATGCACTGTATGGAATCCGCTGGGTAAAGCAATGTGGCGAAAAAACTTACAGTAATCAATTGTCAGCTGAACTGTATCGCCGGTTTGTTCATTGATACTTTATCGTAATAACTATACAGTTATACCATCTTTTCCCTTTACTGTTCCGTATGTATTTGCTAATACTATAATTATTGTAATGAAACCTGTAGTAAACATATTCTGGTTCCGGCGTGATCTGCGATTGACTGACAATGCAGGACTGTATCATGCATTGTGTAGCGAAAACCCGGTAGTACCTGTATTTATTTTCGATACCAATATTCTTAACCTGCTGGATGATAAGAGCGATCGCCGCGTGGCATTTATACATGCTGCTTTGACTGAAATGCAGGAGCATCTGGTAAAACTGGGCACTTCGCTGGAGGTATACCACGGCAAACCAATAGATGTGTACAGGCAACTGCTGGAAAAATATACCATCGGAAAAGTATTTGCCAATCATGATTATGAGCCCTACGCACAGGAGCGCGAACAGGCAATTACCAACCTGTTGCAACAGCACGGCGCCTCGTTACACACTTATAAAGACCAGGTGATCTTTGAAAAAAACGAAGTAGTAAAAGATGATGGCAGGCCATATACTGTTTTCACCCCTTACAGCAAGCGCTGGAAAGCAACCCTGAATGATTTTTATATCAGCAGTTATCCTGCCAGGAAGTATTATAAAAATTTTTATCCGCAGGCTGCAAAACATATTCCGTCTTTAAAGTCTATTGGATTTACCGCCACCGATGAACCTTTTCCTTCCAGCACATTACATGAGGAGTTACTGAAGAAATACCAGGAGCAACGTGATTTTCCCGGCATCAAAGGTACCAGCAGGCTGGGTGTTCATTTGCGGTTTGGTACCATCAGCATCCGGGCGCTGGCAAAAAAGGCCGGTGAAACCAGTGAAACGTTTTTAAACGAACTGATCTGGCGCGATTTCTATCACATGATCCTGTGGCATTTTCCGCATGTAGGTAAGAGCAAAGCATTCAAACCGGAATATGATCTGATAAAGTGGCGTAACAATGAAGCTGAGTTTGAACGCTGGCGCAATGGTGCCACCGGTTACCCGATTGTAGATGCCGGTATGCGCGAACTGAATGAAACTGGTTTTATGCACAACCGGGTGCGTATGATCGTGGCCTCATTTCTTGCCAAACATTTACTGATAGATTGGCGCTGGGGTGAAGCCTATTTTGCGGCCAAACTGCTTGATTTTGATCTGGCTGCCAATAATGGTGGCTGGCAATGGGCGGCAGGTAGCGGCTGTGATGCTGCCCCGTATTTCAGGGTATTCAACCCGTACCTGCAGACACAAAAATTTGATCCGCAATTAAAGTACGTGCGAAAGTGGGTACCTGAACTGGAAAGCTTTGATTATCCAAAGCCAATAGTAGAACATGAGGTAGCGCGCAAACGTTGTCTGGAAGTGTATAGCAAAGCTGTGAAAAAAAACTGATCAGTTTCAGGCAATAAAGATATCCGCCAGTGCTGGAGTAGTGGTATTTTTTCCGGCAGTATAGATGTCCAGGAATTTCTGTACGGCAGCTTTACCGTCATTACCCAGGTTTAGCGAATAATTGTTTACGTACAGATCAATATGCTGACGCATAACAGATTCTTCCATTTCCTGTGAGTGCTGTTTTACATAATCTGTGATCAGCGGATAATGGGCAAAAGCATATTCAAGACTTTTACGGATCAGCCTGTCAACCTGTTGTTGCAGAGCAATATCAAATGAGCGTTTCATAATGATACCGCCCAGTGGAATAGGGAACCCGGTAGTGCTTTCCCAGTATTCGCCCAGGTCCATCCATTTTATAAGACCTTTTTGCTGATAGGTAAAACGGTTTTCATGAATAATAACGCCGGCATCAACCGTGTTATCCAGTACTGCATTTTCAATGGCGGAGAATAACATAAATTCTTTCTGACGGGCCTCCGGAAATGCCAGCGAAAATAGCAGGTGGGCGGTGGTATTTTCTCCCGGAATAGCAATGCGAAGGTTGTTCACATCACCGGCTGCTTCACGGGATGTATTGGCTATCAGCAGCGGACCAACTCCTTTACCCAATGCGCCACCGGAATTTAACACATTGTATTGCTGCCATACCAGCGGTAACACACCATAACTGATTTTGGTGATGTCCAGTTTGCCCTGCAAAGCCCATTCATTCAGGGTTTGCACGTCTTCCAGCACAACATCAACATCCAGTCCATCTGTATCGATCTTCTTATTCACCAATGCATCAAAAATGAATGTATCATTGGGGCAGGGTGAAAATCCAAGCGTAAGTTTCATAAGTGTTGCAGGTATTGGGGATCAGGTTTTAGAAGTCAGGAACATAAGCTGAGAGCTTTGGGCTGCGAGCCGTGAGTAAAGTAGCCTCAACCATCAAACAATCCAGCCATCAAACCATCAAAAAGCCCATTTTTCAAATTATAGATTGGTAATGATCTCAATCAGCTTCTCATTCAGTACATCAATGGCCTTTTTCATCTGCCATTTTGCTTTATCGCGCTCGCCAACATAATTGGATACAGACCGAATCTGCATAAAAGGAATACTTTCCATCAATGCTGTATAGTGAAACGCCGCACCTTCCATAGATTCAACAACCGGCGCATATTTTTGTTGCAATTGTTCAATACGAGCTGTGCGGGTGGTGATCTCATTGATAGTAATGCCACGAACAAAGTCAATGCCGTGTTCATCCCAATCTTCCGTGTAAGGGTTCACCAGGAATTTACCGGTGTAAGGTCCCTGGCCGGGCTCCTGCAATCCCATCTCGGTTACATCTTTAAAAATGCCCTGTTCTTCCACACCCAGATCGCCGGCAATATCTTCTTTCACAAACACCAGTGAGCCCGGAGCATACTGTTCGGAAAAACTGCCGCCAATACCGGCCTGTAGCAGGTAGTCGGGCCTGTGGTTGTGAATATTATAGGTGAGCAGGTAAGTGGTACTGATGCTGCCGATGCCGGTTAGCAGTACATCAATTTCATGTCCATGGTACTGAAAATCATGTTGTCGTAAAAAATCAACCGTGGGTTGTATTTCCATCTTCGTAGCCGCCGTCAACAAAATATACATGGTGCAAATATCCTGAATTGTAATGGAATATGAACCTATTGTCGTTCATAGGCTAAGTATTACCTTTGCGGAAATTTTTCTTGGTTAACCATGGTGTATCTGACGCGTGTTGAGCATTTTAATGCAGCCCATAAATTATACAATACTGCCTGGAGCAAAGAGCAGAATGAAACGGTATTTGGTAAATGTGCCAATGAGAACTGGCATGGGCACAATTACGAACTGTATGTAACAATTAAAGGAACTCCTGATCCTGATACCGGCTTTTTATTCGATGTAAAACGGTTGAGTAAGATCATTAACGAACATGTGCTGGAGAAGCTGGATCATAAAAACCTGAACATGGATGTGCCGTTTATGGCAGGAAAGCTTTGCTCTACAGAAAATCTTGCTATTGCTATCTGGCAACAGCTATTACCACATATGCCGGAAACAGTTCAACTGCATTGTATTAAATTGTACGAAACTCCCCGGATCTTTGTAGAATATTTCGGGGAATAGATATCGCAGTGAAGCGTGTTATTGAAAATTGTGGAATGCAATAAACAACCGGTTATCTTTTTTGTTGAGTGTAGTTTTGAAACCGGACAAAACCGGGTATTGCAGAAGAACGTAGATAACAGTAGAAGGTATTCTGTTTCACTGTTGCATTGGTATTTCATCGTCACTACTATCTTACTATGAATAAAAAAGTAGCTGTTTTCCGTAAAGAACACTTCAATGCTGCGCACAGGCTGTTCAATCCTGCATGGGATATGGCTAAAAATGATGCCGTGTTTGGCAAGTGTAACAATCCTAATTTTCACGGGCACAACTACGAGGTGGTAGTGAAAGTAACCGGTGAGCCGGATCCTGTAACAGGGTATGTGATGGATATGAAAATACTCAGCGACCTGGTGCGGGAGGAAGTGTTGGAAAAACTGGATCATAAGAACCTGAACCTTGATACCGAATTTTTCAAAGAGTTGAATCCTACGGCAGAAAATATCTGCATTGTGATCTATGAGTTGCTGCGTACAAAGATTGATGCAGCACTCGATCTGCAGGTAAGGTTGTATGAAACAGAGCGGAATTTTGTGGAATACCCGGTATCATAAAAAGCACAAATACCAGTCTTGCCTGGGTTATCCGGGCAAAGAAAGTTAGCAATACGAATGAGGAATCAGAGGGCGTGACAGAGCAATACCCGCCACTGACAACTCACAAAACAACGATCCATGGCGTACAAAAAAACAGAGCAATACGACGATAAAGTAACAACAGGACTGATCTCCAGCTATAAACAGGCGTTGCAATTATTGGGTGAAGATCCCGAGCGTGAAGGTTTGCAGAAAACCCCCGAACGCATGGCAAAGGCAATGCAGTTCCTGACGCACGGCTACCAGTCGGATGCACATGCCATTCTGAATTCGGCCAAATTCCATGAAGATGTTAGTGAAATGATCATTGTAAAGGATATAGAGCTGTTCAGTATGTGCGAACATCATATGTTGCCTTTTTACGGTAAAGCTCATGTAGCTTATATTCCCAACGGATATATTACAGGGTTGAGCAAGATAGCAAGGGTGGTAGATGTATTCTCACGTCGCCTGCAGGTACAGGAAAGACTGACCACGCAGATACGCGATGCCATTAAAGAAACATTGCAGCCATTGGGCGTAGCGGTGGTAATTGAGGCTTCACACCTGTGTATGATGATGCGTGGGGTGCAGAAACAGAATTCTGTAACCACTACTTCAGCGTTCTGGGGTGAATTTGAAAAAAATGAAACCCGCAGCGAGTTTACTAAACTGATTTCTTCTTCGTTGCATTAGAAAGGTGAGTTGTAAGTGGTGAGTATTGGCAATCATGAAAAGTAAAACGGATGTAGCCGGTTATAAGTTCTTGGTTGTGAACAATCAATAGTGGGTGATCGCTACTGTATTTGCCCGCTGCTCGTAGCTCAAGGCCTGCCACTTTTCGGATTGCTGGATGGCCAGGGAATACAACCTTAGTAACATCTGAATCATTTTCAACCTCCTGCAAAAGTTTGTCTTCCCTTTGGGGGCTAATAGTTAGAATTGCGTTGTATTTGTCGCGGACTCGTAGCTCAAATCCTGTAGTTTGTATTTCTAAAACCTCATTCCAGGTTCCTCTTCACCCTGTCAGCTTTTCAACCCGTTTCCCCAATTCCTTAGCCTACAGCCTTTTCTACCAACAGGCTTCCGATTTCAGGGCCTGTGACAAAGATTTTGCCAGTTAATCTCTTTGTGGCATTTTTGCCTGCTTAAACCACAAGCTATATATGACGCATGCTTTTGTGTTTCCCGGACAAGGTTCACAGTTCCCGGGTATGGGAAAAGATCATTATGACAACAGCGCTTTTGCCAGGAAATTATTTGAACAGGCAAATGAAATGCTGGGCTTCCGGATTTCCGACGTAATGTTTACAGGCAGTGAGGAAGATCTGAAACAGACCAATGTAACCCAGCCTGCCGTATTCCTTCATTCTGTAATTGCTTTTAAAAGTATTGATGGTGCAAAACCCGATATGGTGGCCGGCCACTCACTGGGCGAGTTTTCTGCCCTGGTAGCCAATGGCGTATTAAGTTTTGAAGATGCGCTGAACCTGGTAAGTATCCGTGCAAAGGCCATGCAGAAAGCCTGTGAGGTAACGCCTTCCACTATGGCTGCTGTACTGGCATTGGCTGATGAAAAGGTAGAAGAGATTTGCCAGGCAGTGCAGGCTGAAACCGGTGAGGTAGTAGTACCAGCCAACTATAATTGCCCCGGCCAGTTGGTGATCAGCGGTACAGTAAAAGGTATTGACATCGCCTGCGAGCGTATGAAAGCGGCGGGTGCCAAAAGAGCCCTGGTATTGCCGGTAGGCGGCGCTTTCCATTCTCCTTTAATGACTCCGGCCCGCGAAGAGCTGAAAGCAGCTATTGAAAGCACTACTTTTTATGCACCTACCTGTCCTGTATACCAGAACGTGGTAGCAAGGGCCGTGATTGAGCGTGATGAGATCAAAAAGAACCTGATTGAACAGTTAACCGGTGCTGTAAGGTGGACACAGAGTGTGGAAGCCATGATCGCTAACGGTGCTGCAAAGTTCACTGAGGCCGGTCCAGGTAAAGTATTGCAGGGATTGATCCTGAAGATCAATAAAACGGTAACTACAGAAGGTGTAAGCTAAACAGCAGAATATCTTGTTGTTATATTTAAATTCCTCCGACCAAAAGACGGGGGAATTTAATTTATAAGCATTTCGGTGGTAGCAATGCAACGATGGCAGTATTGGAAATGTCTGGCAGGTAAAAGTTATCATTGCATATGAAAAATACCTGCCTTATCCTTTGCCTGCTGGCAATAGCTGCCTGTTCAAAAAACAGTGAAAAAAAGGATGTGCTTTCCGGGGTATGGGTTGAAAAATCACAGCGCCTGGATACTATCAGTTTTGACCTCAGCCAGGAAACATGGGGTTGGGGGGCATCAGAAAAAGTGTTCGAACTGCGTGCAAAACCCTTTGTGGAAACTGCCGGCGGTTCAGACACTATCCGGATATCAGGCCTTTACATCTATAAACAAACTACAGATTCCGTAGCGCTTAGATCTATATACAGTTCTTCTCTCTTATATCATTCCTTTGCATTTACTATACAAACAACGGAAAGTTTTGCCATAGAACGTTTTTACAAACGCGACAATCTGCCTTCAACCCTGGAGTTTGTTCGTATTTATTAATCAATAGAACAGTTTATCCAGCCCGCATCAAAACGGGCCTGGTATTTTTTATAGAAGTTAATGGCAGGCTCGTTCCAGTCCAGTACCTGCCATACCATTCCACTGTATTTTTTTTCTTTTACTTCTGCAATCAGTCTATCGAATAGCAGTTTACCCAGTCCTTTGCCTCTCATCTGTTCAGTAACGATCAGGTCTTCCAGGTATAACCGCTGTCCTTTCCAGGTGCTGTAACGGATGTAGTACAATGCAAAACCTTCTACATTACCGTTTACGGTAGCAACAAATGCCCACCATACCGGTGTGTTGCCAAAACCGCTTTCAGTAAAATGTTCCAGGTTGGTTGTTACTTCTTCCGGTGCTTTTTCATAATCAGCCAGTTCCTGTATCAGTTCCATCAGTCGCGGGCAGTCTTCTTTTACTGCTCTTCTTATTTCAATGGTCATAGAGTGGTGAGTTGTGAATCAATGTCGCTAGTTAAGGTTGCTAATGCCGCCGGGTGAAGACACCAGCGACTATCTAACCGGCATTGAGTGGTGAATGGCAAATAGTAAACGTAAGGGCCTTATCCAGATCCTGACACCTAACTGAGTGCCTGCTCCAGGTCTTTCAGAATATCCTGTACATTTTCCATGCCGGTGCTCATACGGATCAGACCGTCTGTAATACCGTATTGTTCGCGCTTTTCCCTGGGCACACTGTAGTGCGTCATAGAAGCAGGATGACAGAGTAAAGTATCACAGGTTCCTAATGAAACAGTTCGGGTACACATTTTCAGTTTATTCATCATGTTAACACCTGCCTGCAAACCTCCTTTCAGTTCAAAGCTCATCATGGCTCCGGGGTGACGCATCTGTTTGGTTGCCACATGGTGATCGGGGTGTGTGGGCAAACCGGTATAATTTACCCTGGCAATTGCAGGATGTGCTTCCAGGTACCCGGCTACTTCCATAGCATTGTGACAATGACGATCCATACGGATCTCCAGTGTCTTCAAACCGTTGATCAGCAAAAAGGCATCAAAAGGACTGCTGTTACCACCCAGCAAACGGAAGGTTTTGCGTGCCTGTGTATGCATAAACTCTACATCACGACCCAGGAATATACCGCCAATGGCCGTACCATGACCATTGAGAAATTTGGTAGTGGAGTGAATAATGAAATCAACGCCATACCGGAATGGCTGTTGCAGGTAAGGGGTAGCAAATGTATTATCGCAGGCCACCAGTTTTCCATATTTTTTGGCAAGCGTGGTAAGCGCCTCAATGTCTACACACTGCAGGGTAGGGTTGGCTGGGGTTTCAATGTATACCATTTTGATGGCCGGGTCTTTCTTCAGGGCTGCTTCTGCCTTGTTCAGATCGCGCAGGTCATCAATAATATAATCAATACCCAGGTCGGGCAATATCTTGTCCAGGAACTCCTGCGAACCGCCGTAAAGCGAGTAATGGGATAATACTTTATCACCTTTTTTCAATGCAGACAGGAACATGCTGCTGATGGCTGCCATACCGGATGCCTGCAGAAAACCTGTTGCCTGCAGGGGATTGCCCGATGCATCCTGTAAGCCAAAGGTTTCCATCGCGGCAATTTTCCACATGGCTTCATCAGAAGTGGGATTGCTCCAGCGTGAATAGATATAGCCGTCCTCTTGTCCGCTGAAACGTTGCATGCCTTGTTCGGCATTATCATATACAAAAGTAGAAGATGCATAGACGGGTACCAGGTGTGCGTAACGTGGGTCCTGGGCATGTCCTGCATGAATGGCCAGCGAGCTAAAGCCGGTCGGTGAAAATTGATTATCAGCCATATGAGCGAGTATGAATTTATCGTGAGTATCAAAAATAACTCATTTGCAGGTTTTTGCAGGTGCCGGTATTATGTGAGTGGTAACCGGGCATGTGGATCGGTTGCGGACGAAAGATTTATGCAAAAGTTGTGTTGCACAACTTTTGAATGCATGTTGCGGGTTGGTTGATAAATATATTTTGGTATATGCAGGTTGTATTTTACTAACACTAACGAAGATCAATAAATGTTTTTTAAATTCGAAAATGCTGATAGTATCGTTGTGTATTTGTATAAGCGGTGCAAAATGATACTACCTGTTTTTATTCACTTTTTTAAACTTTATCACGATGCTCAAAAAAATGTCTCAGTTGGGTACTCCCATCACGCGCGATGCAATGAAAAACATTACCGGGGCACTTGCTGCATTCCCGGAATGGACATGTTATTACAATGGCTCATCAGTACAAATGTGTTTGCATTTGATCCTGCAACTGCCTGTGGTTACGATTATTGCGACATAACAGGTACCTGTTCTTTTATGACGCAATGTATGGCTGTATGAATGTTCACCGATTATTAACTATCTGAAGTTTTGTTGCTTTTACTAAAAAGCAATCCTGTTATATGTTTAAAAATATTCAACAGTTGGGCAAATCACTTACCCGTACTGAAATGAAAAGCATTTCCGGCGGTCTTGTAAATTATATCCGCTGGGCATGTTATGAAGGCGGTAATACCACACAGGCATTTTACAATTGCCGTACAACAGATCCTACACCTTTTTGTGGTTATGATTTTTGTACAGCGGTTGGAAGCTGTCTTGCGCCCACTAATTGCTCATAGGAAGCAACGGGCACCTATTTTTAATTTTTCAACTGGAAAAGAGGTCACATGAGAGAAATTCAACAACTGGGTAAATCACTGACCCGCACTGAAATGAAAAATATAGCAGGGGGTGTACCTCCGCAAACTTTATGGAGATGTTTTATCGATGGCTCGTGGTATGCAGAAGTATGCAGATCTGTACAACCGCAGGGGGCTTGTCATTATGATGCGCCTTGCGAGGAAATAGGCACCTGCCATAGTCCTTTTGAATTGTGCGTAAACTAAAAAAAGCGGTGGCAGTATTCAAACAACACCCCCCCGGCACAGCAATGCACCGGGGGGGGGGGTATAATGTTGAACTGGTGTTATTTTCCGTCGTAACCCCATTTTACCAGGGTTGCTCCCCAGGTAAAGCCGCCGCCAAAAGCAGCCAGCAGCAGGTTATCGTCTTTCTTAAGTTTGCTTTCCCAATCCCACAAACACAGCGGAATGGTAGCGCCGGTAGTATTACCGTATTTGTAAATATTCACCATCACTTTATCCTGCGATAAACCAACACGCTCAGCAGTGGCGTCAATGATACGTTTGTTGGCCTGATGTGGCACCAGCCATGCAATATCATTGCCGGTAAGATGATTTCTTTCCAGCAGATCAGCGCTGACATCAGCCATGCCTTTCACTGCATTTTTGAAAACGGTCTGACCTTCCTGGTAGGCAAAGTGTTCACGGTTATTAACGGTTTCCAGTGAGGCAGGACGTAAAGAACCGCCGGCCTTCATGTGCAGGTACTGACCGCCTGCACCATCGCTTTTCAGTTTGCTGTCCAGTACGCCGTATCCGTTGGTATCGGGTTCCAGCAGTACAGCACCGGCACCATCACCAAAGATGATACAGGTAGCCCTGTCGCTGTAATCAATAATAGAGCTCATTTTATCGGCACCCACTACCACTACTTTTTTATAACGGCCGCTTTCAATTAAAGAAGCGCCGGTAGTGAGGGAATACAAAAAGCCGGAGCAGGCCGCCAGCAGGTCAAAGCCCCAGGCATTTTTAGCGCCCAGTTTATGACAGGCCAGGTTGGCGGTAGAAGGGAACAGCATATCCGGAGTAACGGTGCCCACAATTATGGCATCTATTTCCATGGGGTCGATGCCTCTTTTTTCGCATAATTGCCGTACTGCCGGAACTACCATGTCAGAAGTAGCCTTACCGTCACCCCGCAGAATTCTTCTTTCTTCAATGCCGGTACGGGTGCGGATCCATTCGTCGTTTGTGTCAACTATCTTCTCCAGGTCAAAGTTGGTTAGCCTGTCTTCGGGAACGTAGCCGCCCACAGCAGTGATAGCGGCAGTAATTTTTTGACTCATGCTTGGTGAAAGCGGTTTATCGGTTGAAATTGAATAGGTAGCAAAAATAAGGGGGTAAATGTACAGAAAAGTCAGGAAGTCGGGAAGATAAGGTACAAGGTGCAAGATGTAAATTGTTGAAAAGTTGACAAGGGTTTGCTGCTAACAACTAAATTCCAACTGCTAATACCTGATTCCTTTTTGGTTCTAAAAAACACAAAAAGACACAAGGTTCAGGCTAAGGTAGTAGCGTAACTGCAATTGCCAACTGCACGCACCTAAACCTGCAGCTTGTAACCGGTACCTGGAAACCCACAACCCAAACCATTCAAAAACAACTCTGTATTGTTATTGTAAACCTTTATCAATAAACGAGAAACATTCGGGTAATTTCCTCTATTTTCGCGACATGATTGCTTTTATACGGGGCCAGTTTGTGTATAAAACACCGGCTATTGTTCATGTAGAAGCGGGAGGGGTAGGATACGAACTGCTGATCAGCCTGAATACTTATTCGCAAATTCAACACCTTGATAATGGTGTGCTGCATACACATCTTCACATAAGAGAAGATGCGCATGTGTTGTATGGCTTTGCGGAAGTGGCTGAAAAGGAACTGTTTCTGCAATTGACAAGTGTATCAGGTGTAGGTGCAGCAACCGCCCGTATGATGTTGTCTTCGATGAAGCCCGATGAACTGACCACCGCCATTGCACAGGAAGACACCCGGCAACTGGAACGGATCAAAGGCATTGGTAAAAAATCGGCTGAACGCATTGTACTGGAGCTGAAGGATAAAATGAAGCGCATCAAAACCGATAACGATAATATTCCTGCTCACAAAAGCAATAGGCTTGAACAGGATGCGTTAAATGCTCTGATAGCACTGGGTATTGCAAAAAATGCAGCAGAAATGGCTGTTCAAAGAGTACTGAAAGCCGAACCTGCCCTCACCGCAGTAGAAGACATAATTAAGAAAGCTCTAAAAACACTCTAAGCCTATCGGAACGGATTTTTACCTAACTAATTCCTGAGAGAAAAGACTTGGTCCGGATATCTTATCAGATTGCCATTACTATGGCTTTGTGTATGGCTGCTTTTGTTGTGCCCTGTGTTACAGCTTCAGCATACTATTCGCCATTCCAGGATACCTCTGCTCCCAAAAGTGCAGATACCTTGAAGTATCCTATTCATGATCGCCGTGGAGACAGACTTAGTTTCCCCGGCCGTCGGTCATTTGGTCTGTCAGACCCATCGAACCTTACAGACTCAATTGTTTACGATCCCAAAACAAGGCAGTATTATATTATTGAAAAAATTGGGTCAACCTGGTTCCGCAAACCGGGTTATCTCACTTTTGAAGAATTTCAGCAACTGCAGGCTCGCAGGGCTGAAGATGATTACTTTAAAAAACGTTCCGATATGAGCAATACACTCAATCGGAAACTGCTGCGTCCCAAACAAGCTATTACCGACAACCTGTTCAACCGCATTTTCGGAAATGGCAAAATTGATATCCGTCCGCAGGGCGATGTAAATATCCTGGCGGGTTACCAGGGGCAGAATGTCAAAAACCCTGCCTTGCCCGAAAGAGCCCGCCGTACCGGTGGTTTCGATTTCGATATGAGCGCCAACCTGAACGTGATTGCCAATATCGGCGATAAAATGAAACTGCCGATCAGTTACAATACACTGGCAAACATGGACTGGGAAAACCAGTTGAAGCTGGATTATACCGGTACACAGGACGAGATCATCCGCAAAATTGAAGCGGGTAACGTGTCCTTTTCTTCCAAAGGAACACTGATACCAGGTGTACAGCAATTATTTGGTATTAAAACACAGTTGCAGTTTGGAAAACTGTCACTGACCGGTGTGCTGGCCAATCAGCGTTCACAACGCCAGTCGCTGGGTGTACAGGGCGGTGCCACCAATACCTATTTTGAATTCAAAGTAGATGATTACGATGAGAACCGTCACTTCCTGATGGCGCAGTTCTTCCGGAATAACTTTAATAAGGCCATGTCGCAGTTGCCCAAAGTGAATTCACAGGTGCAGATACTGCGTATGGAAGTATGGGTCACCAACAGGAATGGTACTACCACCGACACGCGTGATGTGGTAGGTTTGATGGACCTGGGTGAAACACAACCGTACAACCCTGTTGTGGCGCCCAATACGCCGCAGCCATATCCTTTCAATGATGCCAACAACCTGTACCGTAATATTATTAACCAGTCCGGCATCCGTGTTTCCTCTTCGGTTACCACCATGTTGTCGGCCATGGGACTGAAACCTGTACAGGATTTTGAAAAAACATTTGCCCGCAAGCTCACGGCTTCTGATTATACATTCAATGCACAACTGGGCTTTCTTTCACTTAACCAGCCGCTGCAGTCAGATGAAGTACTGGCAGTAGCTTATCAGTATAGTTACAATGGCCGTATTTTCCAGGTAGGTGAATTTTCACAGGATGTACCACCCGATACCACTACCAACACTGCAGGTATACAGAAAATACTGTTCCTGAAATTGCTGAAAGCAACATCACAGCGTACACAACTGCCTTTGTGGGACCTGATGATGAAAAACGTTTATACGCTTAAAACAAAAAGTGGTAGTTATTTATCTAATATACAGCCCGGCGATTTTAAGCTGAATGTATTATATGATCAACCCAGCCTGGGTCAGAAACGTTATCTGCCGGAAGGCGATCAGAAAGAAGTGCCGTTAATCACGGTACTGAACCTTGACAGGTTGAACAGCCGGAATGACCCCACGCCCGATGGGGTATTTGACTACCTGGAAGGATATACGGTCGTCTCGCAACAGGCGCGGATCATCTTCCCGTTTCTTGAACCTTTTGGTAAAGACCTGGAAACAGCAGCTTTTGCCAGTAGTCCGCAATCCCTGAGGGATAAGTATGTCTATTACCCACTGTACGATACCATTAAAGAGATCGCAAAGACCTATGCTAACCTTGACAGGTATATTATCAGTGGTTATGCCAAAGGAACATCTACTTCCGAGATCAGCCTGGGCGCATTCAATATATCGCAGGGATCGGTAAGTGTATCAGCCGGTAGCCAAACGCTGGTAGAGAATGTAGATTACATGGTGGATTATTCACTGGGTACTGTAAGGATCCTGAACCAGGCTATTTTAAATTCAGGGGTACCGGTGAATGTAAATTATGAGGACAATGCAGCCTTTGGTATTCAGCAGCGAAACTTTTTAGGTATACGTGCCGATTACAATGTAAAAAATACTGCGAAAGAAGCATTGAATATAGGTATGACGTACGAGCGTTTGGGCGAACGTCCTTTCTTTACCAAAACAGGGTACAACGATGATCCCATCCGTAACACCATGTATGGTATTGACTTCAACTATCGTACAGAAGTGCCCCGTTTAACACGCCTGCTGGACAAGCTGCCTTTTTACCATACCACCGAAATGAGTACCATTACGGCTTATGGCGAAGCGGCTTACCTGAAACCCGGTCACCCGAAACAGATCGGTTCCGGTAGCAATGGCCTGATCTTTATTGATGATTTTGAAGGCAGCCGCAGTTCAATTGACCTGCGTTTTCCACTGGTAAGCTGGGGCTTGTCATCTACGCCGGCCAACAATGGCCTGTTCCCCGAAGCCACATTGATGGATTCACTGGACTATGGTTTCAACAGGGCAAAATTGTCATGGTATAATATTGAGTCTGTATTACAGGATAAAAAGAATGCCAATAACCCGGTAAGGAATTATGAAGACCTGACCGATCCGCGTGTGCGTCCGGTACTGGTAACACAGATCTATCCCAACAAAACGCCCGACTACGGACAGGCGCAGCTGGTAACCTTTGACATGGCGTTCTATCCCAAACAAAGGGGCCCTTACAATTTTGATGCTACTAATATTACAGCCAGTGGCGAATTGCTGAATCCGCAAAAACGATGGGGTGGTATTATGCGTGGTCTTGACCAGGTTGACTTTGAAACAGGCAACGTACAATATATTGAGTTCTGGTTACAGGACCCCTTCCTGAAAATGCCTAACAGTACAGGTGGGGAATTGTATTTTAACCTGGGTAATATATCAGAGGATGTATTGAAAGATGGTAAACGTTTTTTTGAGAACGGTATCAGCGGTGCAGTAACAAAAGCACTGGAAGATTCGTCTACCAGGTGGGGTAAGGTGCCGGCCAACTCTATACAGGTAACCAATGCATTCAGTAATGATCCGGCAGACCGTCCTTTGCAGGATGCCGGTTTTGATGGCCTGGACAATGATGCAGAACGTCGCAAATTTGCTACTTACCTCAACAGGCTGGCTGCTAATTTTGGTACCGGTTCTGCTATTTACCAGCAGGCATTGAACGATCCCGCTAATGATGACTTTAAAAATTATCGCGATGCTACTTATGATGCTGCTTCAACGGGTATCCTCGGTCGCTATAAAAATGTAAACAACCCGCAGGGCAACTCACCGGTAGCCTCTTCAGGTGATCAGTATGTAAATGCCTTTACCCTGTATCCTGACCAGGAAGAGTTCAATAAAGACAATACCATGAACGAACTGGAAGAATATTTCCAGTATAAGGTAGAATTGAAATCAAGCCAGTTCCAGGTAGGACAGAATTTCATTACTGATACCCGCACCTTTACACCTACCAATGGTATGCAGGAAAAATGGTACCTGTTCCGCATTCCTATTTCTGAATACCAACAGAAAGTAGGTGATATCCCGGATTTCAAATCGATCCGTTTTGTGCGTATGTACCTGACAGGTTTCCAGGATTCTGTGATCCTCCGTTTTGCCAAACTGGAACTGGTGCGTAACCAGTGGCGTCAGTTCAACTATTTGTTAGATACAACAGGACAGTATGTAACCATTCCTGTCAATACCAATACTGTTGTCAACCAGCTTGCGGTAAACGTGGAAGAAAACAGTTCACGTTATCCTATTCCTTATAAAACACCTCCCGGTGTAGTACGCCAGCAGCAGTTGAGTAACAACAACGTGAACCTGTTGCTGAACGAACAATCACTGAGCTTACAGGTATGTAATCTTGCCCGCAGGGATGTGCGTGGTGTATTTAAAACCATGAGTCTGGACCTGCGTCGTTACGGGCGTTTGCAGATGTACATGCACGCAGAGTCTAAGGTGTCAAGCGGTGATATCAAGAACAATGAATTGTATGGTGTGATTCGTTTGGGTAATGACCTGATCAGTAACTTCTATGAAATACGTATTCCATTGGCCATTACACCATGGGGTACCAGTGACGATGCATTGATATGGCCTGCACAGAATGAACTGAACCTGGCACTGGATAGCCTGGTGAAACTGAAACTGGCGCGTAACAATACCGGTTCAACCAATCAATATTATAAGGAAACAGACGCTACGGGAAGAGAGCTGGCCATTCTTGGTAATCCCAACCTGGGTGAAGTGCAGGTATTCTTTATAGGTGTGGAAAATCGTACCCGTGAAGAGGCCTGTACGGAAATATGGTTCAACGAACTGCGTTTGAGCGATATTAACCAGGATGGTTCATGGGCTGCGCTGGGCAGGGTGGATGTGAAGCTGGCTGACCTGGGTACCTTAACTGTATCGGGAAGCGCACACAGCAGTGGCTGGGGAAGTATTGAACAAAGGATCAATGAAAGGTCACTTGATAACTACAGGCAGTTTGACATGGCAACCAGCCTGGAACTGGGTAAGTTGTTGCCGCGTACTGCCGGTCTTTCTATTCCATTCTACGCCAGTTATTCCAAAACTGTCAGCACACCGGAATATGATCCGTACGATCTGGATATTAAGTTGAAGCAAAAACTGAGTGCGGCACCAGCCAGTATGCGCGATTCGATACGCGATGCGGCCGTGGATGTACGAACGATACGAACGTTCAACTTCACCAATGTGCGAAGGAGCAATATTACCGGCAAAAAGCAAAAGCTGTGGAGTATTGAGAATATAGATGTAAGCTATTCTTATTATAAAGAAGAGCAGCACAATCCGCTGATTGAAAGCAATGCGATCACGCGGCATAAAGCAGGATTGGGGTATAATTATACCAGTACGCCCAAATTCTGGGAGCCTGCCAAAAAACTCATTAAGTCAAAATCAAAATGGGTCACGTTTGTAAAAGATTTCAATTTCAACCCTATGCCCACATTGCTGGGCTTCAGGGCAGATGTGAACCGGCAGTTTGGTGCTTTCCGGGCACGCAACGTAGGCGGTCCGAAAAATATCTTACCGGAGACATATGACAAGTATTTCACGTTTGACCGTACGTATAACCTGCGCTGGGATCTGACACGTTCACTCAATATTGATTTCTCTGCTGTGAACAAAGCATGGATCGATGAAGATCCGGGCAGACTGAATAAAGAGGAACGTCAAAGTATGTGGAAACGTTTCTGGAAAGGTGGTCGTACCATTTCTTACCAGCAAACTGCCAATGCTACCTATACATTGCCTACAGCTAAATTACCATTCCTCGACTGGACCACAGCACGTGTAAGCTATGGTGCCACGTTCAACTATATTGCGGCTTCATTGCTGGCAAGAAATCTTGGCAATACGTTATCGAACTCGCAGCAGAAAACTGTTTCAACCAGGTTTGATTTTACAAGGTTGTACAGCAAATCAAGATGGATGCGTGCACTGGATGAAGATAATGGGCCTGCAGGTCCGAAACCACCCGGCGCTGCCATCAATAAAAACAAACAGGATACCGCACGCAGAAAACGTGACCCGAACGAGCCATTGCAGTTGAGTGGCGGTGTGAAATTCCTGGGTCGTTTGCTGACCTCTATTAAGAGTATCGGGATTGATTATACCGAAAATGCCACGGCCAATATATATGGTTATACCGACAGTACACGTGCACTGGGTATGAACTTTAAAACAGGAGCACCCGGTCTTGGTTTTGTGTTTGGTATGCAACCGGATACCAACTTCATCAACAAGATGGCGCAGAAAGGCTGGCTCACTGCAGACTCTACATTCAACTTCCAGAACTCACAGAACTATACACAGAAGCTGACCATCACGGCACAGGTTTCACCCATCCGCGACCTGATCATTGACCTGAACCTGGAAAAGACATTTGGTAAATCGTATAGCGAGCTGTACAAAGACACTACCGGTCTGGGAACGCATTTTGCCCGCCTCAATCCTTATACAGCAGGTAGTTTCAGTGTATCATATATTTCATTCCAGACATTGTTTGCAAAAATAAAAGACAACGAGGTTTCGGATGCGTTTAAAACATTCCAGAACAATCGTCTCATTTTGTCAAAACGCCTGGCCGAACAAAGTCCATACTGGCAGGGGTTACCGGCCAACGAAAAATTCCTTTCCGATGGCTATTATAATGGTTACAGCCGTTATGCGCAGGATGTATTGATCCCTGCATTCATTGCAGCTTATACCGGAAAAAGTCCGGAAAAGGTTTCGCTGATGAAGCAGAATAGCCCCAACATACGTTCCAACCCGTTCTCTGGTATTTTGCCTAAACCTAACTGGCGTGTAACGTATACCGGCTTAACACGTATCAATGCACTGCAGAAGATCTTTACCAGCTTTACGCTTACACATGGATACAACAGTACACTGAGTATGAACAGCTTTAACTCTAACCTGTTGTTCAAAGATCCGTTCAGGGTAAGTTATCCGGGCTTCCTGGATACGCTTACCGGCAACTTTATACCCTACTTCATGGTGCCCAATATTACCATCAGGGAAGAGTTTGCGCCGTTGCTGGATGCAGATATGCAGTTCACTAACCAACTAACTGCACACGTAGCGTTTGAAAAATCACGCACACTGAGCTTAAGCCTTATCGATTACCAACTGAGTGAAAGTCGTACCACCAAGTTTACGTTGGGAGCTGGTTTGCGCAAACGTGGGGCATTCTCCTTCCTGAAGTGGAAGGGAAAACCATTGAGTAACGATGCCAGCTTCAGGCTTGATATCGGTATACAGGATGATATTGTGGCGAACAGCCGCCTGGATCAGAGTCAGTCACTGCCTACCAGTGGGCAGAAGGTGATTACCATCACACCTTCTATTGACTATGTGATCAGTAATCGTGTAAACATTAAACTCTATTTTGATCAGCGGAGAACCACCCCGAAAATTTCTGCCTCACCACCTACAGTGGTTACAAGGGCCAATATCCAGATACGGATTTCATTGGCTCAGTAGTGTTTATATGAATATTAATGTATATGATTAATTTATAATCCATACATTTGTGCCCGACGTTAAGGCCTGGTATAATTTTTTTGTAGCATACTTAATCATCTTAACCTAAAAGTATTGTTTATGAAAAATGTACTTGTGTTTGTCGTAATGCTCATGGCATGTGTTAGTGGTTTCTCTCAAACGTTTCAGTTGGGTCTTAAAGCAGGGGTAAACGTAAGTAATTACACCGGGGGTGATTTCAGCAATGTTTCCAAAAAAGCTTTAGTGGGATTTCATGCAGGTGCTTTTGTGGCCTTTCAGTTAGGTGACCATTTCGCTTTACAACCCGAGGCTTTATTTTCTACCCAGGGCGCTAAAATTGAAAACGCGGGTAACAAGCAGAATTTTAAAGTATCGTATATCAATGTGCCTGTGATGGCAAAGTACCGCTTTACCGGTGGCTTCTATATTGAAGCAGGTCCGCAGGTGGGTTTCAAGGTAAGTGAAGATGTGCCTAACATGGGTATCAAAGACTTTGCAAAGAATCTCGATCTGTCTGTGGCAGGTGGTATCGGATTCCACAGCAGCATGGGATTGGGAATTGGCGCACGTTATATTGCCGGCTTATCTAAAGTAGGCGATTTCGATGCTTCTACCGCTAACCCTGATTTTAAGAACAGTGTAATACAGGTAAGCTTGTTCTACACACTGTTTAACAACAAGAAATAATTACGCTTACCGCGTTTGCAAAGCGGCGGTCTCGCAAGAGACCGCCGCTTTGTTTTTGTATTGAACGCTGAAATACCCGGTGGGAACATTCCCTTAAGTTGGGAACATTCCCATCTGAAAAAGCTGCTTTTTTTCTTTGCATGCTGCATGCGAATACAAATATTGCGGGCAGAACTGATTGCCATATGATACAGGTTCTGACTGCTTTTACTACACGCTTCCGGCAAATACTGCACGTAACCGGTTTGCTTTTCGGCACCAGGTTTATCTCACACCTGTTTATTTACCTGCAACCAATCAAGTACAGCAAATGAAAAAAAGTAATTACACATTGCATTTATTGCTGATGGCTGTTATGGCATTGTACAGTATAACGGGTACTGCACAAGAGCCGTTGACACAACAACAGAAATGGGAACAGAAAGTACGCGCGTATGAAAAACAGGATTCGTTAAACCCGCCGGGTAAACATATAATACTTTTTACCGGCAGCTCTACCATTGAAAACTGGAAAACATTACAACAGGATATTCCCGGAAAAAATGTACTGAACCGTGGTATATCAGGAACCAAAACCAGCGATCTGTTGCATTATGCAAACAGGGTGATCAGGCCCTATCATGCAGACCAGATCTTTTTATACGAAGGAGATAATGATATTGGTTTTAAACTAAGCCCGGATAGTATCTTGTTACGGTTTAAACAACTTTTCAGCTACATACGCCAGGTAAATGCAGGAGCAGAGATCATCTTTATTACTATCAAACCATCTCCCAGGAGATTGAAAGACTCTGTTGCTATTCAGCAGACCAACCTGCTGATAAAAGACTTTCTGCAAACAGAAAAAAATACAGGCTATGCAGATGTATACACTGCAATGCTTACTCCCGGCAAACAACTGGTACCAGCCTATTATCGTGAAGACGGATTACATCTTACTGCAGAAGGCTATAAAATATGGACAGATGTAATAAAGCCATTTATTAAATAATACACACGGGTGTTAGCTGCCGGCATAAGCGGATGATTGAACAGGCGTGCACGCTATTGCAGATGCCTGTATATACGATTGTAAAACCAATACTTGCAATATGAAAGCGTTCTTATGCATGCTGCTTCTTTTGTATGCAGCAGAAGCCGGTGCCCAGTCATTCGGCAGTGGCAATCTTGTGGTGGTACGGATCGGGTCCGGAGCAACCACACTAACCGCGGGACCCGCGCAACGTGTATACCTGGATGAATATACAGTGTGTGGTCAGTTGGTCAGAAGTATTCCGCTACCAGATACCGTAATTGGTGCCAATAAAAGACTCACGCTCCCCATCTCAACATCCGATTACAGCGAAGGATATATCAGTCGTTCTGCTGACGGGCAATACCTGGCGCTGGGTGGCTATGATGCAACATCCGGTACTGCTGCTGTTACGGCTACTGCCAGTTCTTCCGTAAACAGGGTAGTGGCGGTAATTGATGCAGCGGGCAATGTTAATACCACTACTACATTCAGTAATCGTTTCAGTACCGTGGCTATCAGAGCGGCCATTGTTAATGGTAGTAATATCTGGACTACCGGTGGCAGTGGCGGCATCGTATACGCAGCAACCGGCAGCACGGGAACTTCCAATACATTGGTTGCAACCTCTACAGGCCGTTGCTTTGGTATATACGACGGACAATTGTATGCTACTTCTACCGCAACCGGTTTAAGACTGGCAAAAGTAGGTACCGGCTTACCCGTTACAACAGGGCAGACAATGACGAACCTGCCGGGTTACACTGCTACAGATGGCAGTCCTTACCAATTTTTTATGACCTACTCTACAGGCAGTGATACTGTAAATATTTTGTACGTGGCAGATAATAACCTGCTGAAAAAATATTCACTGGTATCCGGTTCCTGGGTTACCAATGGCACTATTGGTATATCTGCCGATAAATACCGTGGTCTCACAGGCGTTGGAACAGGCAATAATATTGTACTGTATGCTGTTCGCCGAAATGATAATGCCAGCGGCAATGGTGGTGAAGTGATCAAATTAAAAGATACCACGGGTTATAATGGTAGTATCACCGGTCTGTTACCTGAAATAGTGGTGCAGGCAGGTGATAATAAAGTATTCAGAAGCATTGTGATGGCACCGAAAACCAGTTCAGGCCGTATGGCATCCAAATCTCTTACCGGCAACCTGGTACAGAAAGAAGTACAGTTACAATGGACGACTGCCGCATTGCATCAGCAGGACTATTTTATTGTTCAGCGTTCATCAGATAACCGCAACTATATAGATATCGGTCTTGTAGGTGTAACAGCTAAACAGGCATCGGTAAATCAGTTTATATATACAGATAATGCTCCACTGAAAAATGTTTCTTTTTACAAGGTGACACAGGTACATGGTGAAGGTATCAAAGAAGAATTTACACCCGTCCGCATTAAAGTGGATAGCATTAATTTCCGGGTATTGTTTGCTGGTCAGGATGCACGTCCGCAGGCTGCACTCACTACATTCAAAAAACTGAATGGAATAGTGTATGTATATGATGTAAATGGTAAGATCATTACCACCTGTCGCGTAACGGCAGAGCAGGGCACTTACCGCTTCCCGGTAAATATGGGCAGTGCTGCACATGGTATGTACATCGCTGTATTACACTCTACGGAGGGTGATGTGCTCAACAGTAAGTTTATCTATTAACCTTCTAACATCGCTATATGAAAAGAACAATACTTTTACCTGTTGTTGTATCGCTGATGTGCTGTTTTATATCAGGTACAGGCTATGCCATTAATGCACCGGTTCTTTCAACTCCGGCCAATGGCAGCACCGGGTATGTAAAAAATGCAACGTTTACCTGGCAAACAGTTACAGACGGATTCAGCTATGACATACAGGTGGCAACGGATACGGCATTTACCAATATCATTGCATCACGTACTGATCTGTACATTACACGATTTGTACCAGTAGATCGCCTGCCTGCAGGCAATGTATACTGGCGTGTGAAAGCAAAAAACGAAGATGGTACGGACATCAGCGCCTGGTCTGCTTATTTTACGTACGTCGTAGCCAATCCCTCCAGAATATATACGATACCTGCCGGTGCCTCATTGCAGGCTATTAAAGACACCATGCGTAAAGCTATTATGAATACGCCTGCTGTACTGGCCTTTACAGCCAATGCTACCTATGAGCTGGATGCTGGTATCTCCGGTTTATTTGCTATAGATACGGCCAATGTAAACGACCTGGTGATAGAAGGCAACAATGCCAATATTATTATCAAAAACCATCTGCAAACCGGTTTCCTGCGGCTGCAGAATTCAAACCGTGTAACAGTAAGAAGACTGAAAGTAGACTGGGATCCGTTACCGCACTCGTTGCTGGACGTGATCAAAGTAAACAATTCCGACAGCAATACACTCAACGTCAATGTGCGCTTGAGAACAGTTAACGGGAAAGCCTCACCATTTTACCCGGCTATTTATAACAATCCTGCTTTTACCAATTACTGGTCCTGGGCATACCTGCTGGATACTGCAGACCGTGGCAGTTTGAAAAAAGTGGAGATCAATGTGCTGGGCATTAACCCGGCGGACGTTACTCCGTTTGTATGTAAGGATACACCGGAGTACAATATTTATCATCCCGGTTCCAAATCAGGCAAATACTTTGCGGTGGGTGATGTGTTGTCGATTGTTTGCCGCAACAATGTAGGATCATTTATCAGCACAAGGAACTGTACTGATCTTGTATTTGACAGCATTATCAATTATGCCAGTCCTATTGGCTGCTATTATTCTTACGAAGGCAGTGACATGAAAGTGCTGAACTGTGAATCTGCTTTAAAGGATGCATCTAGGTTTGTATCTGCCAATGCCGATGGCGTGCATTGCAGGGCTAATACAATAGGGCCGTGGATTGAGAACAGTTCTTTTATAGGAAATGCTGATGATGGAGTGGCTTTATACAACAAAGGCATGTTTGTAAAATCAATTGTAAACGATACGGCGCTGATTATACTAAGTGATTTTATGAACCTTAAAAAGGGGCATATATTCAGGATCTTTACCCCTAAAACAGGAAAGATCATGAGTTCAAATTTCACCGTAGATACTGTTTACCTGCAAGGAAGTAATTATCATGTGAAATTTACTCCGGCTATCCCGGCTGCTGATCTTGACAGCATGAAAGATATAGGCAATGCAGATCTGCAACAGAATGTACAATTGTACAATGCCACATTGCGTAATGAAAAATTCATGGTATATAACAACAGGTTTACTGTAAGGGGACGTGGCTCTATCATACGTGCGGCCAAAGGCATGGTTTATGGCAATCGCTTTTACAATTGCTCATCACCTGCCATCGGTTTGTATAATGAAGCCGAAGAATGGACCAATGGTTTATACAGTCGTGATATATGGATACTGAACAATGATATAAGAAGCTGTGGCTTTGATAACCTGGGTGCCGATGCCGGAGCTATTAATGTTCGGCTTAATAAAATTGATTCAGTAGGAGTGAACCAGTTTGTAGATGTAATGTCGCCTTACTCCAGAGACCATGCAAACATCTATATAAAGAACAACACTATTCTGAATTTTGCACAGCATGGCATTTCACTGTTCAATGCAGCCAACTGCACTATACAGAACAATGTCTTTACCAGCAATACCGGTTCTTTTTTACGGAACGGTAATCACTATGGTATCTATATCAATACAACGTATGGAGTATCCATCAAAACCAATAATTTTTCCGGTGATACACGTACCATAACGCAGCAGATACAACGTGTCAATGATACGGCTACTGTAGTAGTGCCGTAATAATGGATATACATGAACCAAAATGAAAAGGCCGCCTTGTTACCGGGCGGCCTTTGTGTTACTGAAGTGGCGCAGGAGTCAAACTTACTTTCCTGTGGTGTTTTGATCCCCGTTGGCGGCTACTTTTTTAAACAACATAACATAGCCGCATAATTTCTTTTTCTGTTTGTTTACCTGTACCGGTTTGATCATGTGATACTCGGTAAACTTAGATATATAGGAATAACTGATAATGTTCCCATCAATATCGCCCCACAGGTTCTTTTTATAAACTACCTGTTTGTCGCTGTTGTCGTACATTCTTACCTCGTATAGTTTGGAGGTAGGGTCGCCAATGAAAACAAACTGGTACCATGAACCCTGTGACATTGGCACAACGATCGGCATTTCATATTCACTTTCCATAGCCATGGAAGCTTCACGCAATACCATATAACCTTGTGCACTGAAGTGTTGTTTCAAACTGTCTATCGCATGCTGATAGGATGATATATCACAACTTTGTTGCCGTATTACATCGTTCTGCGCACGAAGATGGGTGCATAGTACAAACAGGGATGTGGTGAGTAGGATTCTACACAGGAATTGAGCCATAACATGGGTTTTAAAGGATAGCGGATCAATGCTTACTTCAAAGTTAGCTAAAACCCTGTGAAATCCAAACCTCATGCCGGGTTTTGTACAGGCGTATAAGTAACAGTATCATATTATTGTAAGGGTTTATACTGCCGTAACCGGTGTGTAGGGTAATCAGCCACATGATATGCCTGTATGCTATTTACGTGAAAATAGCTGCTGCTTATCTGTAATTTATTGATTGTTAGCCTTCTTTATGAAAATAGATGGCATTAGCCTGTGCGGTGCATGTTACCACCAGGTCGTTGATACAAACATGCGCAGGAAGGGTAGTAGTGTACCAAACAATATCGGCAACGTCTTCAGCACTAAGGGGCTCAAACCCTTCATATACTTTACCGGCTACTTCCTCGTTGCCCTTAAAACGTACTGTTGAAAATTCAGTTTCCGCTGCGCCGGGATGAATGGCTGTTACTTTTATCTTATGTCTCAACAGGTCAATACGCATAGATTGAGTCAATGCATTCACTGCATATTTGGTGGCACAATACACATTGCCTTTTTCATACACTTCTTTACCTGCTACTGATCCCAGGTTAATGATATGTCCTTGTTTACGGGCAGTCATAAAAGGGATCACTGCTTTGGATACATATAATAAACCTTTTACGTTGGTGTCGATCATGGTTTCCCAGTCTTCCATGGGAGCTTCATCAAAATAATCCCTGCCCAGTGCAAGCCCGGCATTGTTGATCAGTACATCTATATTTCTCCATGTTTCAGGCAATGATCCGATAGCTTCATCTACAGCTTTTTTA
Organism: Chitinophagaceae bacterium PMP191F; assembly: GCA_001302245.1. Lineage (GTDB taxonomy): Bacteria > Bacteroidota > Bacteroidia > Chitinophagales > Chitinophagaceae > PMP191F. Next base: position 107,356 of record LGYU01000012.1, on the reverse strand, counting down.
TCCTGCACATCAAAAACCAGTGGCAGTACCTGTACCTGGTGCGTGGTTTCCAGTTCCTGTTGCAAAGCCTGCAGCCGTTCTGCACGACGACCTGTTATGATAACATTGCAATTGTTAGCTGCAAATTTCTGTGCGAATGCTTTTCCAAAACCAGAGGTAGCTCCTGTGATCAAAACCGTTTTGCGCATGGTGAGGTATTTAAGGCAGCAAAATTAAGCATAGAAGGTGAAAAGGTGTAGGGTAAAGGTTTAAGGTGCAAGTGAAAAGTTCAAGATCCCGCCGTATCTGGCATTCCATATCCTGCATCTTGTATCCCGCATCTCTATTTTATCAACACCGCAGTGCCTTTGCGTTCTACCACTTTGCCGGTGTAATCGGTGCCTTTTACAGACCATACATAAGTGCCGGTGCTTTGCGGTTTACCGCCAATGTTGCCATCCCAGCCTTTACTGATCTGGTTGGTTTCAAAAACCAATTGTCCCCAGCGATTGAACACCCTGAAATAGTGGAGCGTGGAAATACCAACAGGTATGGGGCGAAGTACATTGTTTTGCGAACTGCCCGGCCTGAATGCATTGGGTACAAAAATATCGGGATTGGTTTTAAACACCTTGATGTTGATGGTATCGTATGCAAAACATCCTTCGGCAGTATAGGCACGCATAATATAACTGAAGTTGTCAGACAACAGGGCAATCGGGTTGCTGATATCGTTCCGGTTCAGGTAAAGCGGTGGCTGCCATTCAATAAAGGGTGCGCCGGTACCATTTAACTGCAGCGGCTGGTTAACCACAACGGCTGTATCATTGCCGGCAAATGCGTTGATCTTCGGATAAACGGTTACTACCACCGTATCAATACCCGGCTTGGGACAGCCCAGGTTGTCATACACTTTCAGTATATATGGAATGGTTTGAAGAGTATATGCGTAAGTAATGAGACTTCTGGGATTACCCAGCGTGGCAGTGGGTGTCCAGGTGAAAGATGAACCTGCTATGGAAGCATGCAACTGTGCTGTATCGCCATAACATACCGCTGTATCCGGACCTGCATTGGCACCAGGATAAGGAACTGTGAAAATAGTTAAGTTATCAGATGCATTACACTTACCAATGCTGGCCACAACAGTATAAGTGGTATTACCTGTTGGAACAGCCAGTGGCGATCTTAATGTAGAATCATTTAAGGTGGCAGCAGGTGTCCACGCAAATTTTAAACCATTGCCCGAAGGATGCAGCTTCGCCGTATCTGTAAGACATATCGTACTGTCCGGACCGGCATCCAGCGTTACAAAATCTACCACACGCACCTGTACTGTATCTGTATTCACACAACCATTTTCATCAAGTGTTACAACATATTTGGTTGTGGCTTTGGGATATACCAGTGGCGTGGCTGTATTGGCATTAAGTATATTGTAATTGGGCAGCCATGAAAAATTACCATTGCCGTTTGCCTGCAGTTGCAGGGTATCAACACTACATATCAATGTATCTTTAAATGCCACCTGTATCGGGGGCTTATCACTTACAATAGCTGTAACCTTTACTGTGTCAATACATCCTTTGTTGCTTTCAACGATCAGTTGTACCACCTTGTTGCCAGTGGTACTGTATTTCCACGAAGGAGTGCCAATATGCGATGTATCGGCCAGGGTAGTTTCATCACCAAAATTCCAGCTCCATTTATTTACAAAACCGTACTTTGTTTTGGTAGTATCCCTGAACTGGATGGGGAGTAACAGGCAGGTACCTATTACTTCAAAACCAGGATAAAAACCGGGATATACTTTTGCTAATGTAGTAGTAGAATCAATACACTGGCCTGCAAGAATAACGGTCAGTTTTATAGTGTAAGTTCCGGTATCAGCAAACTGGTGCTGTACTTTTCCTTCATTATCCATCGATGTGTCGGCCTTGGTACCGTCGCCATATTTCCAGATATACATGGTACCGCTGGGATTGACCTGTTCATTTTTAAACTGCACCAGGAAATCATCGCAATAATCATAGCTGGGGTTCAGCTTTGCTTTTAACGGTATACAGTCCGAAACACTGATGTGAATGTCTTTACGATGTGTATTGATCAGCACATTATTACGGTATTCGCTGATACATACAGTTACTACATATTGTCCCAGTGTGCTGGGGGCTGTACCAGATAGCATACCGGTGAAAGGATCTATAGCTGCCCTGATGCCCATTGGCTGTGAACCTCCATAACCGCTGGAATAAGGCAGTGTGGCATAAGGTGGTGCTGTTGCCGGGCTGGGCTGTGAGCAACTGGGACAAGTGCCCTGTGCCTGACCTCCACCATTGTATGCAGAACAAAGTTGATATATCAGCGAATCAGCATCCGGGTCGTTGGCTGAAAAATCGAAGTTAAAAGGAGATCCTGCACAAACTGCCACCGCGTCATTACCGGTAATTTCAGGGCTGGAGTTTCTGGCCGGTGCAGGCAGTACATCTGTACCGGGAATTTCGCACAGGTAAGTTACGCCGTATGAATCACTGGGAGCCTGCAGGTTATTGATACCTGCAATACGACAGCAACGCTGAAAGGCCACCACATATCCTTTGGGATCATCACTCAGTTCTACAGTCAGTGCGTAATAGCGAAGCCGGTAACACACATCATTGGGCGGATTGCTGATACAGGGATTGGAAGCCGGATCGTACTGTATTCTTCTTTCAGTGGTAAAAGGTGCGTTTAAATTGAAAATAAGACTGTTGTTGCTTTTCCGGTATATAGAAAATGGCTCTACATTATCTATCTGGCTGGGTTGCGCACCGCAGCTAACATATAGTTTAAGTGTAATAGTATATCTGGAATTTCCCGCAGAGGTACCCGGACCGAGATAGGTGTAATACATTTCTCCTCCCCTGATGTGCATGGCATGCAGTGTATTGCTCATGCTGAGAATAAGTCCGAGGATGACAATGTATCTTTTCATGAATTACCTGGTCTGAATATCGTTCTGTAATGTGAAAATCCGTCGTAAAACCTGTTACACGTATTCCTGCTCGATATTACTCCCGGGCAACGGACCTTTCTGTGTATGAATGTACAAAAATCAGGGTATATGTATCAGGCTGTTTGGCCGAAATGGACAAATTGTAATACGAAAAAGAAGATTAAACAGTTGAAAATGGAGTATTTATATATGTATACGGAATTGCAGGCCGGTAATATTTTAATGAATACTTTAGAAAAGCGTTGAATAAAAGGAATGACGTTTTGACTTTATGCAAGTGTGCAGAAGTTCAGTAACAGTGAATTGGTCTCGTCCGGTTCTTCCAGCATACCCATATGACCGGAACTTTTTAATATTTCTACCTGCGAAATAACGGGCAGGTAACACTGCTGCAATCCCTGTTGTACGGGAATGGTGGTATCAGAAGCACCCATTACAAACAGTACAGGGCGTGGAAAAGATTGTAATACAGGAATACGGTCAGGGCGCTGTATCATGGCTTCATAGTAAGCAATAAGTGCTTCCGGTGAAAAGCCTTCGTATTCTTCAATCATATCTTTTACCAGTTCAGGCTGTTCTTGTTTACTGGTTTCGCCAAAAAGATTGGGAACTGATTGCTCAAGAAATTTTGCTGCGCCATGTTCGCGGATGAACGTAATGCTGCGACGACGATTGGTTTTCTTTTCTTCGCTATCTGCATAAGCGGTTGAGTGGAAAAGTCCCAGTGCCTGTAGCATACCGGGATTTTTTTCTGCAAAAGCAAGGGTAACATAACCTCCCATGCTGTGACCGATCATGATACAGGAAGGTATATGTAACTCTTCCAGCAATATTTTTAATACGGCAGCCATGCCATCCATGCTAATGTCGTTATTCAGGGCCGAATGTCCGCTGCCGGGCAGATCAGGAACGATCACCTGGAAATATTCACTCAGAAAATCAACCTGTTTTTCCCACACACAGCCATCTTCTCCAAATCCATGTACCAGCATAACAGGTTGCCCCTGACCGGCGGTACGGTAAAACAATGGTTGTTGGTTGATTAGTAGTATTCTTTCCTGTGTCATGGTTGCAATAGGTTAAATGAGTGCCTGTGTACGGAATCAGGGCTTATATCAGGCATCTTTCAGCATCGCGATCCTTCTGGCGCTTCTGGCTGCAATAATGCCCAATATTGGTAATACGCCTATATTCAATTGTTGCGGTAAAAATTTCCAGCATACGGCCAGCAATAATGCGATGACCAGTGTAAGTATGAAATATTGCCGCAGCCACTTCTTTTGTTTATGCAATATGAATGCCACAGGTAAATGAGTGGGTAAGGCCCATAACAGATTGTAATTGTTGCTACACACAATGTGATCGGTGCCAAACCACATAAAAAGGAGTAAAACACCCAGTAACCCCAGCAGCAGAAAAAAGGCAATATCGAAAATCTGCAATGCACGGGCCACTCTTTTATATTTAGATACCGACAGGCCGGCAATCAATACAAAAAGCACTGAAAATAACAGTTCCGGACGGAACCAGGTGGTTACGGGTTGTTGCGGAGCTGCTGCCAGTATTACCTGTTTGCTGCTGACCAATGGTTTGCCGCTGGTAAAGGCATTGTCGAAACCCATCAGCAGGTAATCCGGCAAAAACATAGCCTGTTCATTGGTTACTTTTTTGTCCAGTTTGCTACCCAGAAGCAGGTCAATGCCAAATTTGCTCCAATGCTGTCCGGCAGGGTCCAGGTAGCTGTACAAAAGATTGCGGAATGTGGGTATATTTTCGGGCAGAATGTTTTTAAACAATACTCTGTTGCTGGTGTATTTGGAAACAATATCACGCAGGCGGGTAGTACAGTTATCGAACAGGAAATCGTATTTGTAATACTTGTTCTCTTCCCGGGCATTTACCATCAGGGCGGCAAACAACTGTTGTTTTTCTTCGCAGTTCAGGTTCAGTACCTGTTCGGTAATGCCGCGTTTCTCCCACTGGTAGGCTGCCATAAAATCATTGAAAAATTCAATGGATTCAAAGTAGTTTAGTTTGCCTCGAACAAATTTTACATAAAAATCATCGTTGAACTCAAATGTGCCGTAGTTGAAAATATAATCAGTTGCATGCACAGAATCTGTTACACGCAATGCACTGTGTCCGAAGGTAGAATACAGTTCTTCACCGGGACTGCAGGTAAGCAGGCTGATGCGCAGGCTGCAGGAATCTGTTTGTGCATCCGTACGCAGTTGCAGTTGTATAAAAAAACAAAGAAGCAGTAATACCGGGACCCGTTTCATCGGTAATAATTTGAAGCAATATAATAAGGTTTGGGGTACAAGACCCGGGAAAAACAAAAGGCACAAGAGAAAAACATCCTGTGCCTTGTATCTTAAATTATTATTATGTACTTATCTGCTGTAGTTGGGCGATTCTTTGGTGATCTCGATATCGTGTGCGTGGCTTTCTTTCATACCTGCATTGGTAATGCGTACAAATTGTGCCTGCTGCAATGCTTTGATATCTTTTGCACCACAATAACCCATACCGGAACGCAGACCACCTACATATTGGTAAACGATCTCGCTCAGGCTGCCTTTAAAGGCAACGCGGCCTTCAATACCTTCGGGTACAAATTTCTTTACATCATCTTCCACGTCCTGGAAATAGCGATCACCGCTTCCCTGGCTCATGGCACCGATAGATCCCATACCGCGGTATTGTTTGAATTTTCTGCCTTCGTAAATAATGGTTTCACCAGGACTTTCTTCTGTACCGGCAAAAACGCTGCCCATCATCACCAGGTTTGCTCCTGCTGCCAGTGCTTTTACCATATCACCGGTATAGCGGATACCGCCATCGGCAATCAGTGGAATATTCAGTTTGTGCAATACAGAAGCAGCTTCCATAATGGCAGTGATCTGCGGAACACCGGCACCCGCCACAATACGCGTGGTACAGATAGAGCCCGGACCAATACCTACTTTCACCGCATCAGCACCTGCATCAGCCAAAGCTTTTGCACCTGCAGCAGTACCTATATTACCTGCGATGACCTGTAGTTTTTTAAAGTTCTTTTTTACAGCTTTCAATGCTTCAATCACACCTTTGCTGTGACCATGTGCGCTGTCCAGGCAAACCACATCCACACCGATCTGTTGCAATGCAGAAGCCCTGTCCAGCAGGTCGCGGGTAATACCCAGTGCCGCACCGGTCAGCAAACGACCATAAGTATCTTTTACTGCATTGGGATGACTTTGCAGTTGCAGTATATCGCGGTAAGTGATCAGGCCAACCAGTGTGCCGTCTTTTTTAATAACAGGCAGTTTTTCGATCTTATGCTGACGTAATATTTTCTCTGCTTTTTTCAGATCGGTACCTTCCGGTGCCGTGATCAGTCGCTCGCTGGTCATCACTTCCCTTACTTTACGTTTGCCGTCTGTTTCAAAACGCAGATCGCGGTTGGTGAGGATACCAACCAGTTTCTGTTTATTATCAATAATAGGAATACCGCCTATTTTATTCTCTTTCATCAGGCGCAATGCATCACCAATAGTAGAATCTTCGTGTAAAGTGATCGGGTCCAGGATCAGGCCGCTCTCACTTCTTTTTACCTTGCGTACCTGCTCTACCTGTTTTTCAATGCTCATATTCTTGTGCAGGATACCCAGACCGCCTTCGCGGGCCAGCGCTATGGCCAGGTTTGCCTCGGTTACTGTATCCATTGCAGAAGACAGCATGGGCAGGTTTAACACTATATCTTTGGTAAGATGTGTACGAATATCCACCTCACGTGGTAAAACCTGTGAATAAGCAGGAACAAGTAAAACGTCGTCGAACGTTAAACCTTCACCAAAAAACTTATTTGTCGCGGGGGATTTTTTCCGGGGAGAGTTAATTCGTGTTGCCATGTGCAAAGATAGTGCTACAGGTAAATATGCTCCAAATGAATTTTGAATATGCTGTAACCCTTGCCTGTATTGGGTTTTTATGTTGGTTGTAAAAGACAGTGAATCTGAACTGCCGGCAGGATAACCTTCTGGAAATAGCCCATTACCTGTTTTACCGGCCGCAATTTTTTGTTGTAGCAGTGTGCCTGTTTATATGCAGATAAAAAATGTAAATATATAAGTATGCACTGTAATACCACTAACAGGTAGTTGTATACCGCTTTGTGGTAATGGTTTTACACGGTATGCATCCAATAAACCCATTAAAGTGGTATTGTTTATGCCGTGATTTCTTTTAACTTTTGCATCACCTTACTTGTAATTAAAAAACGCCATTATGAACTACACTAAATGTTTAATTGCAGCTTTAGTACTGTTTACATCTATTGTTTCCTGTAAAAAAGGTGATACCGGTCCTGCCGGAAATGCAAACGTTATTCAATACAATTTCGGTTCACAGACATTTACAGGTGTTTTGAATCTTACCTTATCGAATATTTCGCAGGGTAAAATAGACTCCAGCATGGTGCTGATCTATTATAATCCTTCTACCGAAACGTCAACTGCATGGTATCCTGTTCCGGGTTTGGGCTCAGGAGGTCTTTACGAAATGCGTTATTTGATTTATCAAGCCTCCGTTTCCCCCAGTAATTATTTTGTTGCGCTCAGGGCAAACAAGCCGGATGGCTCAGGTGCTTATGCATCAGCATTGACCTTTACTAAAATACGTGTGTTTATTGTTCCTGCATCCTCTGTATTACCTGGGGGACGACAGGCTGCGCCGGTTGATTATTCAGATTACTACGCTGTAAAAAAATATTACAATATTCCTGATTAGTACAGTTGTACCAGGTCCCGGCAGATGATGCCGGGATCTTTATTGTATGCTATAACAGCTTGTATATTTTTCCCGGCAAACATTGAATAATGTTCTGCAATTCAAGATTCAGTATAGCTGCTGCGGCAGCGCTGCTGCTGATACCGCTTTTGATGGTCAGTTCATCAATATGCACAGTGTCTTTTTCCGTCAACAGGGTTACCACCATTTTTTCAGGGCCAGTCAGCTCAATGAAAATTTCCTGTTGTTTCCTTGCAGGTGGTTTAACCGGTTCGGTCCAGCCCATGGTATCTGCCAGTTGCTGTGCATCTGTTAACAGCATGGCTTTATTGTTTTTGATAAGCTGGTTGCAGCCACAACTTTTACTATCGGTGGTTTTTCCCGGAATGGCAAACACATCCTTGTTGTAACTGTTGGCCAGCTCTGCTGTGATCATACTGCCACCCCTGATACCGGTTTCTATTACAACAATAGCATCACTCATGCCTGCAACAATACGGTTACGGGTGGGGAAGTTGTGTTTGTCGGGCGGCGTATTGCTGGGAAATTCAGTCAGCAGCCCCCCATTGTGTTTCAGCATTTCTTTAGCCAGCGTGGTATGTTGCGGTGGATACAAAGTATCTAAACCATGCGCCAGCACACCGGTAGTTGCCAGGTGGTGTTTCACCGCTGCTTTGTGTGCCAATGCATCAATACCCAGTGCCAGACCGCTTACGATCAGCACATCAAAAGCCGCCAGTTCTTTTACCAGCGTATCGGTAATGTGTTTGCCATATTCAGTATGATTGCGCGTTCCTATAATTGCTACTACACGAGATGCATTCAGATTAGCGTTGCCACGATAGAATAACAGGGTGGGAGGATCATAACAATGCAACAATCGTTGCGGGTAATTTTCATCTTTCAGGAATAATGTATTGATCCGGTATTTTTCAATAAATGCAATTTCTTTTTCTGCAGCACTGAAATTGTTGAATTGCTTAATAGAACGGGCACGTATGGGACCAATGCCATCTATTTTTTCAAGAATACCGGACGGTGCTTTGAAAATAGCTTCTGCCGATTCAAATTGCTGCGCCAGTATCCTGGCATGTACATGACCGATATGTGGTGTTTGCGTTAAAGCAAGCTGGTATATAAGATCGTTATTCATGCAGAAACAATTGAAGTTCCGGGTTTGATTCGTGAATCGTCAAATGTGATCTATCGCCGCTATTCTTGCGCATAGCCTGCTTTATGCAAAGACTTTTTAACCTTCTAAACCTGATCCTGCCTCGCGCCTTTACGAACCTTATCTCTTCCGGGTTCTGGCCTGTTTCTTTTCACCGCAGAGAACAAGAGTCACAAGAGATTAAGCAGAGAGCTTCTGTACAACTTCTGCTTTCCCTTTTTGTATTGCCTTTTGCGTTCCACGTTAGGCGTTCAGCATTTCGCGTCTCCCGGACTTGAATCTGCCTACTGACTAACAACTTTCAATTCGGTACGGCGGTTTTGTGCCCGTCCCTGTTCGGTGGTGTTATCTGCTATTGGTTGGGTAGCGCCAAATCCTTTAAAGGATAATCGTTGCAATTCTATGCCTTTAGTGGCCAGATAAGTAACAACAGCTTTGGCGCGGTTATTAGAGAGTGTGATGTTATCGTCTGCTTTACCTGCATTATCAGTATGTCCATTGATCTGGATCTTTAATGTAGGATTATCGCGCAGCAATATTACTACTTTATCCAGTTCAGAAGTTGATTCCGGTTTTAACTCATATTTATTGACATCAAAAAAGATGTTCTTAAGCACTATGGAAGCATTGGCTTCAATAGGCTGTAAAGGAATATCAATGTTAAAGGTAGAATCCGGTGCACCCTGGCTTAACGGGAAATTTTCTGAATAGAACAGGTACCCCTTCCTGTTAACATTAAAGGCATAGTCTTTACCAACAGGCAGTGTAACGAGATAGTTGCCCGTTTCATCGGTTTGTACTTTGCTCAGTACATCCTGCGTGGCAAGATCAGTAAGTTCAACAGCAGAAGGTAATCCTTTATTGGTTTTTTTGTCAAACACTTTCCCTCTTACCCACAATGTTCTGGAAGGACGTATATCGTTGCGCAATTCAAAAGTGTAAATATCCAGCAGGCCGCGACTATCGCTTCTGTCGCTGGCATAGTAAGCCGTTTTGCCATCGGCGGCTACAACCATGCTGCCTTCATTTTCTATGGTATTGATAGGATAACCCAGGTTGATGGGTTTGCTCCAGGTGTTTTTTCCTGTTTTTCTTACCATAAATAAATCGTCGCCTCCATAACCCGGATGTCCATTGGAAGTAAAATACAGGGTCTGATTGTCGGCGTGAAGAAACGGGCAGGCTTCTTCACCTGCGGTATTAATACCGGGACCCATGTTTTCCGGCTCACTCCATTGTCCGTTGGGTAAGCGGTGACTTACATAAATATCGCTGCCGCCATATCCACCCGGGCGGTTGCTGGCAAAGTATAGATCTCTTTTATCGGGTGACAGCGAAGGACCGGATTCCCATGATTCGCTGTTGATACGCCAGCCCAGGTTTTCGGGCACGCTCCATCCCTGTGGCGTGAGATAAGAAATATACAGGTCGCAACTGCCGTAGCCATTAGGAAAATTGCAGCCTGTAAAGATGAGCCATTGCCCGTCCTGCGAAATATTCTGTGCGCCCTCACTGGAACTGGTATTGATATTACCGGCCAGTGGTTGGGCTTTACTCCAGGTACCATTGATATTGACAGATCCGAAAAAGTCTTCATTAATGCCTTTTACACGTCGTGTAAAGATGAGCTCCTTGCCGTCGAGGGTGATGGTAGGGTAGTATTCAGACATATTGCTATTGATACTATCGCCCATATTGGCAGGCTCGAACCGGTAAGCACCCAGCGGAAGTTTTTGTGCGTAATCAATGGCAAACTGGTAGGTTTTACGGCGGTATTCACCGGCACGTATACTTTGCTGGTTGAGGTTGGGAATGGCCAGAAAAACATTCACTGCATCCAGCGCCTCCTGGAAAGCGCCTTTACCGGCAAGATTGATGGAATAGTTTAAATTATAATCGCGGAAATAAATGCTGTCTATAGCTTTGGCTTTCAGATAATTGTCAATGGCTTGCTGGTAGTTCTTCATTTCACTGTACATGCCGGCTACCGACAGGTAAGCATCCAGGAAACGGGGTTCCTGTTTAATGGCCTGCTGAATGGTAAGAATGCCTCCCTTAAAATCGCCGTCCTGTGCCTGGCCAATACCTTTTTCCAGCAGGTCCACTGCCTTTTTACTGATTTTAGACGGATCGTATTGAGCAATAGCGGTATGCGCAGAAATGAGCAGTATAAATATGGCACAAAGGTTTTTCATCATCAGGTAATTCATTGGGTTATCTGTAGTTCACCGTTCTAATAGACGAACGTTTCTTTTGGAAAGATAATATTCTAATTGTTAAAAAAATAGCAGGAATAGGGGAGAGGGTTGTGCATCAGTAACTTATTGGGGATTGCCGATTTGGAGACTGGGTGATTTTGGGATTGGATAGCGGTCTGCTTTGCCCTGGTCTGGTAGCGGTCTTCTTGGTACATTCTTCGCTTATTCTTTTATCTCAACCCTTAGTTTGTACGCTTTAAAGGGCAGGAAAGCTGCAGGAAGGTGGCAGGGAATGGGCTGCAAGGAACGAGGTACAGGTACCCCAGTAGAACTGCTGCTTTGGGCATTGGGTGATTTTGGGATCGATTGGCTGATGGTTGCCGACTGCCTGCCCGGTACTTTCTTTGCTGATGTTTGGTATCCCGATTCTTATATTGATATTGGGAGATGGGGTTGCAATTGAACCCGGCTCCGGAGCCAGAAAACAAAATTATTTATCTATCTGATAAGCAGAGGATTACGAAATGGCCTGTCTTAATTAATAACCTTGATCCGGAAACCGGGGATTCTGTGGTTGGGGGCTCTTGTTCCCTGAACCTTATATCCTTGTGCCTTCGCCTTGTTACGGAACCTGGATATACTTATGCATCTGGATAGAGAGCTCCCATTGTGGATGGTCTTTGATGTAATCCACTATCAGCGGTGTCATGGCATTGGCTTTGTCCCATTCGGGTTGCAGGTACAGTTTGCAGGAGGGAGCAACCTGTTCCGCATATTTTTCAGCCCAGGCAAAATCACTTTTATTGAAAATGATCACTTTCAGTTCATTGGCCAGCGGCAATATTTCCGGCAGGGGTGCTTTGAATTTTTTGGGCGAAAGACAGATCCAGTCCCATGAACCACTTACCGGGTGTGAACCGGAAGTTTCAATATTGGTCTGAAAACCGGCAGCTTTTAAGGAAGCCGTCAGTGCTGTCAGATCGTGCATCAGGGGTTCGCCACCGGTTACAACGGCCAGTCTTCCGGGATGGGCGGCGGCGGCGGCTACAATAGCGTCAATATCCTGTACAGGGTGTTTGGATGCATCCCAGCTTTCTTTTACATCGCACCATACGCAGCCTACATCACAGCCACCCAGCCTTATAAAATAGGCAGCCTTACCCTGGTGAAAGCCTTCACCCTGCAGGGTGTAAAAAGCTTCCATAACCGGTAATGCGATGGTGGAGGTAGCGGTAGTCATAGCCTGTTACAAAGTTCGTAAATAGCCGGATATTGGATATTGAGCATTGATTCATGGACATTAAATACTGAAAGTAATATTCAATAATCAACACACAACATTCAATAGTTGGTGATTATCAATGAAAAAACCCTTCCTGCGTAGGAAGGGCAAGTCATTATAATAGTGCGAAATAAAACAATTACTTCGCCAGTGTGTTTACTCTCTTAGACAACTTGCTTTTCAGGTTCGCAGCTTTATTTTTATGGATAATGCCACGTTTAGCCAGTTTGTCGATCATAGATGCTACTTCAGGAAGTTGCTCAGTCGCTTCTTTACCTGTTTTCAAAGCTTTCAGATCGCGAATTGCATTACGGGTTGTTTTACCATAATATTTGTTTCTTTCACGACGTTTAGCTGCCTGACGCACATCTTTTTTGGTAGCCTTATGATTTGCCATTGCGTTTCGAAAATTTAGGACGGCAAAGGTAGGGGTTTTACTGATAAAATGAAAAAAACAGTGCAAAAAATACAAAAAGCAGCACAAAAAAATTCAAAGCAGTTGGTAACCAAAGGTATGACGAATACATATTCTTTTATTAAATCCACAAAATCAAACGAATTGCCGGCATACCTTGTCTATTTTTGCCCGATATTTGTAACCCGGTTTTTTAACACACTCTATTTTTCATAATAGATTCAATAGTGCCTCATGAAGGATTTTTCGTATATCACCAGTTCCTCCCCGGCTTTTATTGAGAGTCTGTACCAGGATTATGTGAAGGACCCCAATAGCGTAGACCCGGATTTAAAGAAGTTTTTTGAAGGTTTTGATTTCGCAGTTGATTCAGGCAAAGTTGCTTCCAACGGAGCTGCTGCCACAGGCACAGCCGGTAAAATTACCGGTGAAGGCTTTGACTGGAAAAAGGAGATCGGCGCTTACCGCCTGATCCTGGGTTACCGTAACAGGGGCCACCTGATTGCCAAAACCAATCCCATTCGTCCCCGTAAAGATCGCGGTGCCAATCTTGATCTTGGTTTCTATGGACTTTCTGAAGAAGACCTGAATAAAACTTTTTATGCAGGCAACCTGATCGGTTTGGGCAATACCACTTTACAGAATATCCTTACATACATGCAAAGCTGTTATGCGGCGCATGTGGGTGTGGAGTTCAAATATATCAGCGACCAGAAAAAGGTTGACTGGCTGACCAATGAAATGGAGCGCAACTTTAATAAAGCGCTGCCCATTGAAAAAAAACGCCGCATCCTGGAAAAACTGAACCAGGGGGTGATGTTTGAGAAATTCCTGCACACCAAATACATCGGGCAGAAACGTTTCTCACTGGAAGGTGGTGAAACCACCATCGCTGCACTGGATGCCATTATCAGCACTGCTGCTGACAATGATGTACAGGAAGTGGTGATCGGTATGGCACACCGTGGCCGTTTGAATGTACTGGCCAATGTATTGGGTAAAACTTACGAGCAGATTTTCAGTGAATTTGAAGGTACTGCCAAGCTTGACCAAACCATGGGTAGTGGCGACGTGAAATACCATATGGGTTATGGCAGCGAAGTGCAGACTGCCGGCAACAAATCCATTCACCTGAAGCTGATGCCGAACCCTTCGCACCTGGAAGCCGTTGACCCGGTAGTAGTAGGTTTTGCAAGGGCTAAGGCTGATGTGCTATACAAAAGCGATTACGATAAAATTCTGCCGATACTGATCCATGGTGATGCTTCTGTAGCAGGCCAGGGCATTGTATATGAAGTGGTGCAGATGAGTGACCTGGAAGGTTATTACACTGGTGGAACCATTCATTTTGTGATCAACAACCAGATCGGTTTTACTACTGATTTTGATGATGCACGCAGTGCTGATTACTGTACTTCACTGGCGGCTATGATTCAGGCTCCGGTATTGCATGTAAATGGTGATGATGCTGAAGCGGTAGTAAAATGCGTGGAAATAGCAACCCGCTATCGCCAGGAGTTCAATGCAGATGTATTTATAGATATGGTATGTTACCGTCGTCACGGGCACAATGAGGGTGATGATCCTAAATTTACCCAGCCGCACATGTATGCGCTGATCGACAAACACCCCAATCCACGTGAAGTATATACCAACTACCTGTTGGAGAACGGCGAGCCCGATGCGAAAGAACTGGCGAAGGAAATGGAAAAGAAATTCTGGGCCGATCTCCAGGAACGCCTGGATGAGGTAAAACAGAACCCATTACCTTACCGTCACCAGCAACCAGAGCTGGCATGGAAAAGCCTGCGCAAAGCGGTATCTGAAGATTTTGATCAGTCTCCCGGTACTGGTATCAGTGAAGATAATTTCCGCAGCATTTTTGAAGCATTGATGAAATGGCCTGCTGACTTCAAGCCTTTGAAAAAGATCGAAAAGATTCTGCAGGATAAAATAAAACTGTTTAACGAAGAAGGTAAAATAGACTGGGCTACCGGTGAGCTGATGGCTTACAGCAGCCTGCTGGTAGATGGAAAAGATGTGCGTATGAGCGGGCAGGATGTTCGTCGTGGTACCTTCTCTCATCGTCATGCAGTATTGCGCGATGAGAATACAGACAAGGCCTACAGCCGGTTAAGTGAAATTCCCGGCAGCAAAGGCGTTTTCCATATTTATAATTCATTGCTGAGTGAATATGGTGTACTGGGATTTGAATATGGTTATGCCATGGCCAATCCTGATGCACTGGTGTTGTGGGAAGCACAGTTTGGTGATTTCTGCAATGGAGCGCAGACCATGATCGATCAGTTTATTTCAGCCGGTGAGCAGAAATGGAACCGTATGAATGGTATTACCATGTTGTTGCCACACGGTTATGAAGGTCAGGGGCCTGAGCATAGCAGTGCACGTATGGAACGTTTCCTGCAGCAGTGTGCTGAGCTGAATATGGTGGTGACCAACATTACCACATCGGCCAATCTTTTCCATGCATTGCGCAGACAGCTGGCATGGCCGTTCCGCAAACCATTGATCAACTTTTCACCCAAGGCCAACCTGCGTCACCCCGGTAGCTATTCGCTCAAACAGGAATTTCTGCAAGGCAGTTTCCGTGAAGTAATTGATGATACCTTTGTGAGCAATGCCGATGAAGTGAAAAAAGTATTGTTCTGTAGTGGTAAGGTATACTTCGATCTGGCAGAGCGTCAGCAGAAAGAGAACAGGCAGGATACAGCGATCATCAGGGTAGAGCAATTGTACCCGCTGCCGCTGAAACAACTGGATGCTTTATATGCTAAATACAATAAAGCTACCTGGTTCTGGGTACAGGAAGAGCCGCTGAATATGGGTGCTGCTTCTTATCTCCAGATGAACCTGAAGAGCATTAACTATGGTGTCATCAGCCGTCAGCCGAGTGCTGCTACTGCAACCGGGTATGCCAAGGTACATGCGCAGGAGCAGGCTGAGATCATTGATACCGCATTTTCAATTTGAGAATCGGGTAATTTGAAAATGGACAGACAGAGGGTTTGATGGGCCAAAAGGTTTGATAATGGTGAAAGCGATTAAGAACGGAAGCACCTTAAACATTAAACTTTACACCTTAACACCTATAACCTGAAATTTAGAAATATTACATATGATCGATATTAAAGTTCCAACGGTAGGCGAATCCATCAGCGAAGTGACCTTACTTAAATGGACAAAAAACAATGGCGATTACGTAGAGCGTGATGAAGTGATTGCAGAACTGGAAAGTGAAAAAGCTACGTTTGAAGTAAATGCAGAACAGGCAGGTGTTTTAAAAACCGGAGCACAGGAGGGCGATACGCTGAAGATCGGTGATATCCTGGCTTCTATTGACGAAACGGCTCCCAAACCAGAAGGTAAAGCAGTGCCTGCTTCCAACGGAGCAGCAGAGAAAAAAGCAGAGGCTCCCAAAGCTGAAGCCAGAGCTTCTTCTGCAGCACCTGTAACTGCTGTATCCAATGATATCAAAGCAACTCCCGTAGCTGCTGCTATCATTGCCGATAAAAAAGTAGATCCTAAAAGCGTTACTCCTTCCGGTTTCCAGGGTAAAATAGTGAAGGATGATGTACTGGCTGCGCTGGCAAATCCCGGAAAAGTAACAGGCGGCAAAGCCCTGTTCAGCCGAGAGGAAAGAAGAGAAAAAATGAGCCAGTTGCGTAAAACCATTTCACGCAGACTGGTAGAAGCAAAGAATACCACCGCCATGCTCACTACTTTCAATGAAGTAGATATGAGCGCTATCATGGCTATCCGCGGCAGATACAAGGATAAATTCAAAGAAGGGCACGGTGTGGGTCTGGGCTTTATGAGCTTCTTTACCAAAGCCTGTTGTATTGCATTGAATGAATGGCCTGCAGTGAATGCATATATTGATGGCGATGCACTGGTGTACCATGATTATTGCGATATTTCAATTGCAGTATCTACTCCACGTGGTTTAACTGTACCGGTTATCCGCAATGCAGAAAGTCTGAGCATGGCAGAGATTGAGAAAAAAGTGATTGAACTGGCCAACAAGGCAAAGGATAATAAGCTGACGATGGATGAACTGCAGGGTGGAACTTTTACCATTACCAATGGCGGTGTGTTCGGTTCACTGATGAGTACACCTATCATCAACATTCCTCAAAGCGCTATCCTGGGTATGCACAAGATACAGGAGCGTCCTATGGCTATTAACGGACAGGTGGTCATTAAACCTATGATGTACCTGGCACTGAGCTATGACCACCGTATTATTGATGGTCGTGAGTCAGTAAGTTTCCTGGTGCGTGTAAAAGAGCTGCTGGAAAATCCTGAACTGTTGCTGTTTGGTAAAGATCCGGTGAAAGCGTTATTAGAGTTATAAGTTGCAGGTTGTAAGTTCAGGTTGAATACTTCGGATTTTAAGTTCTTTTAATATAGCAAAGCCGTTGCAGTAATGCAGCGGCTTTTTGTTTTACCTATAACTTAAAGCTGCCAGCTTACAACCGGCTTTCGTCTTTTTTAAGTAGCTTCATTACATGTCGCGCCACATTTTCTTTTTGCTGATCGCAATATTGTTTTTACATGCAGGCTCCGTAGCCCAGATGCAGGATAACACTGATATGATCACGAAGAAGATGTATTATTACAGTTTGCAGAAACCTTCGGTTTCCTTGTTTGTGCATTTCGACAAAACTGTTTATACCAACAATGAAACGGTATGGTTCACCGGTTACATATTAAGAGGAAATCCAAACGCTGTGTATAATGCTTTATCCGTAGCCCTGGTAAATAATTCGGATAGTACAGTAGCGGTTGAAGAGAAATTTATCATTGTAGAAGGGCTGTCTTTGGGTAATATATTATTGCCTGACTCCTTACCTCCCGGCAATTACAGCCTTATTGCTTATACCAATCAACTGGTCAATGGAGCTCCCGAAGAAGTGTTTGTACAGCCGGTCACTATCAAAACCCTGACTGACGCATCTTTTACCGCATCTGTTAAAATAACAGATACAGTACGTCCGGGGTTTGATTCTACAAAAGTATTGCTGAAAGCAGTAGCGAAGAATGGACGTGTATTAACGGGTGCAGAAGTTGCTTATTCTATAGGAAAAGGGAAGAACATCGTAATGTCCGGCAAAACAAAAACGGATACTTATGGGGAGTATACTATATCAATACCTGCGTCAAAAATCACTCCTTTAAATAATCTATTGCAGGTGCAGGTAAGGCAATTGAAAGAGGTAAATAGACTGAGGTTGCAGTTGCCTGTAGCAGAAAAACTTCCTGTAGTAAAATTTTATCCGGAAGGAGGGAATATTGTCAGCAATCTGCGCAATACAGTAGCGTTTGAAGTTACTACAGCCATTGGTGAACCATTGCCGGCAACGCTGTTGTTGTACGAAGGGGACCAGGTAAAAGATACTATACAAACGGATAGTTATGGAATGGGCCGGTTTGAATTAATACCCAGGTCAAATAGCAGGCATGCAGTAAAACTGTTAAGCGTTGGTGGAGATAAATTGTACGCTCTTCCTGCAGCGTTGCATGACGTTCCTGTGTTGAGTATCAGTAACGGGCTGCCGGGCGATTCGCTGGTAGTACGCCTGACAACCCCGGGGCCGGGCATTTATCAATTGCTGTTGCATAATTACAGACGGGTGTTTGAATCATTTGATGTACAGGTAAAGCAGGCGGTGAGCCGTGAAATTGCATTCCCACTGGCTGCTGTACCCAAAGGATTGGTGACCGTTACGTTGCTGGATAGTTTAGAAAGACCATGTGCAGAGCGTATTGTATTTGCACATTACAATCAACGTTCATTTGTACGGATAACAACAGACAGTCAGTCGTACGCTACAAGACAGAAAGTGAAACTGTCGCTGAAGCTGGCCGGTGATACTGTCAATAAAAAGGCGCTTGTTTCTGTAGCCTGTATACAGGAGAACAGGCTGGAGGCTAAAAAGATGCAGGATATTGAAAGCTATTTTTACCTGAAGCATGACCTGTTGCCAATGCCTTACCGTTACAGGCCGATCAGTAATGAGAAGGCTGCGCTTGAGTACCTGCAGAATGTATTATTGGTAAAAGGATGGCGCCGGTATACCTGGCGGGATATGATCAATACAGAGGCCGCCGACACTGTACAGTTGCGTGAATCGCTGACGTTTACCGGCAATGTAAAACGGTATGAGAAAAAGCTGAAAAAGCCAATAGCAGTTGCTGTGATACGTGATTCATCGCTGGGTGTAACCAATACAGACAGTGCCGGCGTTTTTGCATTGGAAGGAAATAATATTGTAGCATCGCAGGGGCGCAAAATCATGCTGACTGTGAGTAGTAGTAATAGTAAAGAATACAGCATCGAAGTACAGGACCCTTATATATCCATGAGCAAAAAGATTGCTGCGGCGGTGGCTGATAACTGGGAAGAACCTTTGTCTCCCGCACAGGACACCAGGCAAACCATGATACCGAATGATGAGAAAGTTAAAACATTGGCAGCAGTAGTGGTAAGTAACAGAAAGGGGGTTGACAATTCTTTTTTCGGTATGGCCAGAAATGCCTGCGGTGATTATGTATGTGCCTATAATATTCTTAACTGCCCCAATCATCCTTTCGGAGGCAGGCTGCCGGTAGCAGGACAAACGTATGGATCGCCGGGTGGGGGCCGTGTAGTATATGCCGGTTGTGAGGATGCACGCAGGGAGAACATTGTGTATGTAAAAGGTATCTACACCCATAAAGAATTTTATGGATCTGATTATTCAATTGCCAATCCTGCCGATGCTGAATACATTTCCACCATATTCTGGAAACATGCAACATTGATCAATACTGATAAGGAAATTACATTTTCGTTTTACACCAGTGATATTACAGGCCGTTTCAGAATAATAGTCCAGGGAATAACCGGCAGTGATGTTGTAATTGGCGAACAGGTGTTTACTGTAAGAAAGCCGCAGGATTGATGCCTTCATAGCCCGATAATGCATATCTCGCACTTTATATTTTATACTGCTACTATTGTTCCTGGGCGTCTATGATGAGCGAAAAAAACTGCTAAAAGCGCGTGAGGGATTATTAAAACCGTAAGAGGTAGTGTAGCAGATATATGACTTTGAAATGGCTTTGTCTTTACTTGTGTAGAATCAAAAACCCACTAATATTACATGCTGCAGTAGGAGATATAGCGGTATGATTGTATTTTTATAATACAAAAATCTTTTAATTCAGTTGGCAAATTTGGGTTGGATGGTTAATAAGCCAACGGTAAAATTACTTAGCATTCCGGAAATGCAGTTACGCATAATATCAGGTATTTTAATAATGCTGTTAATAGCATCCTATTCTAAGGCACAGGAGCACGGAGCAGGTGATGATTTTATTCTTAAAATGCATTACTATAACCTGCAGAAACCTTATGCAGCCTTGTTTGTACATTTTGATAAAACAGTTTATACCAATAATGAAAGCGTTTGGTTTACCGGGTATATATTAAAAGGAAATCCTGCAAAAATATACAATACATTATCTATTGCATTGCTGAATAATGCAGACAGTACTGTAGCGGCAGAAGAAAAGTTTGTAATGGCCAATGGTCTTTCTTTTGGCAATATATTACTCCCCGATTCATTGCCCCCCGGTAATTACAGCCTGATTGCTTACACCAACCAGCTTATAAACGGTATTCCTGAAGACGTATTTATACAGCCTGTTACCATTAAAACAGTTACGGACGCTAACTTTACAGCATTACTAAAAATAACAGATACAGCACAAGCCCGGACCGATTCTGTAAGAATGTTGTTAAAAGCAACCACAAAGGATGGACGTGTACTGACAGGTGCAGAGGTCATTTATACAATTGGCAAGGGTAAACAGGTCATTGCATCAGGGAGAACGAAAACCAATGCATTTGGCGAACATGTTTTTGTAGTACCAGCTGCAAAGATCACAGCCGCCAACAACCTGTTGCAGGTGCAGGTAACAGCTGATAAGGAAATAAAAAGGATTAGGTTACAGTTACCCGTATATGATAAAGAGCCGGTAGTAAAATTTTATCCTGAAGGCGGACACCTTATAGATGATATGTTTTGTGTGGTAGGTGTTGAAGTAACTACTGCTGTCGGCGAACCATTGCCCGCTACCGCATTGTTATATGAAAACGGACATGTGCTGGACACCATACAGACTGATAGTTATGGCATGGGGCATTTTGAACTGGCACCCCAGCCGGGTAATAAGTACACGCT
Source organism: Chitinophagaceae bacterium PMP191F (assembly GCA_001302245.1). GTDB lineage: Bacteria > Bacteroidota > Bacteroidia > Chitinophagales > Chitinophagaceae > PMP191F. Next base: position 86,297 of record LGYU01000012.1, on the reverse strand, counting down.
TAAACTGTTGAATAACGGGAGTGCAGGTAAGGAATATTTTTTACCGGCTACCTTGCCAGAGGGACCAGTAGTGGGAATCAGAAATGCATTGGCAGAAGATTCTGTTACTGTGAAACTCTCCACCATGCAGACCGGAATGTATCACCTGGTATTGCACGATTACCGGCAGGTTTACCAGGTATTTGATCTGCAGGTAAAACAACCTGTATCCAAAGAACTGACCTTTCCGCTGCAGGACGTGCCTAAAGGGTTGATAGTGGTTACACTGCTGGACAGTGTGGGCAGACCCTGGACCGAACGGATGATCTTTGCACATTACTACAGAAGATCATTTATTCGTATTACTACAGACAGCCAGTACTATAATACCCGGCAGAAAGTGCAACTATCGTTAAAACTGGGTGGCGATACTGCGAACGGCGGAAAAGCATTGGTATCTATAGCCTGTGTACAGGAGAACAGGCTGGAGGCTAGAAAAATGCAGGATATCGAAAGTTATTTTTACCTGAAGCATGCACTGCAGCCTATGCCTTACCGCTACAGGCCGGTGAGTAATGATAAAACAGCCGTGGACTATCTGCAGAATGTATTGCTGATAAAAGGCTGGCGCCGGTATACGTGGCAGGAAATGATACAAGCCCGTCCTGAAGATACATTGCAGCAACATGTTGCCATGCAGTTTACAGGTCAGGTAACTAAATATGAGAAACAGCTTAAAAAACCTGCTACGCTGGCAGTAATACATGATTCATCTATTGGCATACTTACCACCGATACTACGGGTGGATTTATACTGGATGGAGAAAGTATTGTTATGGCACAGGGACATAAGGTAATGCTGGCTGTCAGCAATGCACGTGTGGGAGAGTACAATATAGAAATAACTGATCCTTATAAGGTGTTGAATAAAAAACTGGGAGCAGAAATTGCTGCTGTATGGGAGGAACCTAAATCTCCTGTACAGGATACGCGGCAAGCCATGATACCCGGCGATGAAAAGGTAAAGACACTGGCTGCAGTTGTGGTTACGCCAGGTGGTGATAATTCCCTGTATGGCACTAAAAAAAATGCCTGCGGGGATTATGTATGCCTGTATGGTATCCTGAACTGTCCCAACCATCCTTTCGGTGGGAGAGAACCTGTTGCGGGGCAGGCATATTATTCACCGGGTAGTGGTGGCGGCAGGGTAACTTATGTCGGATGTAATGAAATGAAGCGTGATAATGTGATTGCTGTCAAAGGTATTTACACCCATAAAGAATTTTATGGATCGGATTATTCTGTAGCTAATCCCCCGGATGCTGAGTATATCTCCACCATATTCTGGAAACATATGGCTGTGGTTACTTCAGATAAGGAAACAACTTTTTCTTTTTATACCAGCGATATCGGAGGCCGTTTCCGGATCATTGTGCAGGGAGTTACCAGTAATGGAGTTGTATATGGCGAACAGGTGTTTACTGTAAGAAAGCCGCAGGATTGATACCTTTGCAGGAATGAAGTATTTTTCTCACCTCAATACGGCTGTTACTGTTCTTGAACGCTATGACGGTAAGAAACCTTTCAGTATTTTTTTGAAAGAGTTTTTCAGACAGGATAAAAAATACGGTTCGCGCGACAGGAAGAATATCAGTGAACTGTGTTACGCCTTTTTCCGGTTGGGAAAGGCTTTGCCGGGTATTGCTACAGATAAAAAGATCATTGCAGGGCTATTTTTCTGCGCCCGTCAACCGGGTAGCTTATTGCAATACCTGCTGCAGGATCTTGATGAAGAAGCCGGATTGCCACTGGAGGATAAGATCACTTTGTTCAGTGAACATTATACCCCCTTTGCTTTGAAAGATGTATTTCCCTGGCAGAACGCGTTGAGTGAGGAAGTGATATATAACCATTTCTGTGCTTCCTTTTTTGTACAGCCAGACCTTTTTCTGCGTATACGTCCCGGGAAAGCTGCCATCGTAAAAGAGCAACTGGAGCAGGCTGGTATAGCTTTCACGCAAAAGAATGATACCTGCCTGGCTTTACCCAACACTTCTAAAATTGATGATGTTATTGCCATTGACCGGGATGCTGTAATACAGGATTACAGTTCTCAAAGTGTAGGGGAGTTATTGCAATGGATAACACAGCAGGAACAATATCAACCTGTACACAACGTATGGGATTGTTGTGCTGCCAGCGGTGGAAAATCTATCATGGCTTATGATATGCTGCCCGGTATTCAGCTCACTGTTTCGGACATACGGGATTCTATCCTGTTCAACCTTCATAAACGTTTTGCAACGGCAGGTATCCAGCGGTATGATTCATTTACGGCCGATCTTGCAGCACATCCGCCTTTCAGCAGTAAAGGAAATTTTGGTAATACCCCTTATCAACTCATTATTGCAGATGTACCCTGCAGTGGTTCCGGTACATGGGGACGCACGCCTGAACAATTGGCTTATTTTGATATGTCTGCCATTGAAAGGTATAGTACGCTGCAAAAAAAGATCGTTGCAAACGTCATCACACATATTCAACCCGGTGGATACCTGTTGTATATCACCTGTTCGGTTTTTAAACAGGAAAATGAAGAAGTGGTGCAGTTCATTGAATCCAATTCCCGTATGCGGTTACTGAAAAAGCAATTGTTTACAGGATATGAACAGGGTGCAGATACATTGTTCGCAGCAATATTTACCGCTTCATAACCGATAGGGTATATTTATTCTTCCCGTTTTGATAACGGATATAATAAACACCTTTGGCAAGCCCATTGGTATGCGGAAAACTGATCACATAAATCTGTCCGGCCACAACGTCCTGTACACGGGTATCCAGTACCTGGCCAACCGCATTGGTAAACTGCCATTGTACTCGTCCGGCAGATGGCGCCTTCAGTAATACTGTTACTGTATTGCTGAAAGGCACAGGATATGCTTTTATCCATTGATTGCCCAGTATAGCTTCGTAATTATTGACAGGAGGATTGCGTTTATTCTGTAAAATGTCAAAGGCCCTTCTGAAGTTGGGAATGCCATAGCCATAACGATAATCCGGCGTATTATACCGGTTGGCACTTCGTTGTACAGCATCCATGATCTGCAGATTATTGAATTCCGGGAATGCCTGCCACAAACAGGCGATCAATCCGCAGAGATTGGGATTGGCAAATGAGGTTCCATTGGCATAACCTATGGTTCCGGATGCGGAGATCACTACTGCGCCAACGCCTACAGACACTCCATTGGGTTTTAACTTGCCTGCCCCATTAGGTCCCCATGAACTGGTAGGTGAAATAACGCTGTCTAACCCGATGGAACCTACTGTGAACACGCTGTCTGCATCTGCCGGACAACTTACGTATTTAAGATCGGGGCCGCTGGCGCCTGAATTGCCCGCACTTACTGTTACCAGTATGCCTTTTCGCGTGGCAAGAGCCGCTGCGCGGGTAACTATGGTGGTTTTACCATCACGTTGTGCATAGGTATGGTTAAGTGCTGCATTGTCAAAATCTGAATATCCCAGTGAAGTGCTGATCATGTCCACACCCACACTATCAGAGTATTCTGCGGCGGCGGCCCAGTTCTGTTCTTCCACAGGGTACTCACTGTTGGTATCTTCTGAACGGAACAGCCAGAACTGTGCATGTGGCGCACTGCCTACTGCCTGTCCGGGTTTGTTGGCTGCAATAGTGCTGAGACATTGTGCGCCATGAGCTGCATCTTCATTTACACTGGGTTCATTGTTCACAAAATCCCATTCACCCATAAAACGTCCCTGCAGACGAACACTATCAAAAAAAGGATTGGTTTTATAACTATTGAAACCGCCATCAATCACTGCTATGGTAATACCTCTTCCGGTGTACCCCATATTGTGCAGGTATTCACCTTCGTGTATATGTACCTGGTTGTACATATTGCCGTATTCCAGCGAGGCAATTCCCTGTATCCTGTAAGGAAGTTGTGGTAATGGGGTAAAAGAAGTGTCCCACTTGTTTATGTTGCCGGCCGTAACAGGCGCAGTCATTCTGGGCGCTATTGCTGTGGCGGCTTTTACAAAAGTGAATGTATTGATAGCAGCCAGTGCTGTTGCATCTGTTGTTCTGATGAGTACCTGGTTTAACCATTTGGATACGTTCAGTATGGTAACGTTGGGAACATTGCGGATACTATCCAGGTAAGCAGGTGTTATGGGCAGATCGGTGGAATCGTACGCGATATTGTACCGGTTTCTGCGTTCAATTGCCTTTGCAGTAAGAAATGCTGAAGGTGCTGATAAGGAGTAAGGTGTACCTTTTTTATTGGTAAACTGTATTACATAGCGTGAATACTGTGCCTGTGTAAGCAGGATACAGCAAAACAGGCAGACGAGTATAAATAAGTGTTTCATGCAGCTATGCTGTAATAAAGTTACCACTTATCAGGTGCTACCGGTTAATTATGATCCAGGATGGTTTGCAATACGCCGAAACCTGTTTTGTATTTGGGTTGGGAAGTGGTTTCCGGCTGGTATTCCCACATGATGATCTGTTTGTACACCAGACCAATGTTCTTGGCATATTTTTCAACCCAGTAGTTATTGTAGGCAATGCCCTGCGGATATACAATGGGAACGTTGGATGAATCGGCTATCTGTACTACTGTAACTGTGCTGTCGTACGTTTTGCCATTGATGCTGATAGAAGTGTTCACATCTTGAAAAGTATAGTTCCATTTCTGGATATCCTCATCATTGCTGAACCCATATTGTGGTGCAAAAGGTGTGTATGGCAGATACGAATTGCCCAGCCATGAATATCCTTCACGGAAAGGCTCGTGCAGTTTTACAAAACGCAGGTTGTCTTCCACCAATTCCAGTGTATGATCGGCGTAAGTGGCTGTAAAGGTATTAACAGGACTCCAGGCCGCTTCATCAGTGCTGTTCACAGGGCGTCCGTAACGTACAATGCGCCAGGCCGGCCGGCCCTTGTTGTCGGTAATGGATTCTTCCACCACGTCTTTGATCTGGCTGGAAACAAAGGTATCCTGGGTGTTATTGACAAATTTTAAGGTATCAAGACGATAGGTAATGTATTTTCCTACCTGTAAAGGTGTAAAATAAGCGATAGCGGAAGCTGTATTGTATGTATCGGTTGTTTTGCCGCAGGAAGCAGCGCACACCAGTAAAACTATCACCACACTATACAGGAAAGCAGTCCTTTTCATGCAAAACCGGTTAAGCTTGTTGGAATCGGATTTTATTTTCTATGAGACAAATGTACCCCTGTTTTCGTTGCTTAAAGCATTGTTGTTTAATAAAATACAAAAACCGGGAATTTCCCGGTTGCTAACGTATTATGCACGCTCTTTATTGTCTGTAAACGAGGCCTAAGCCCGATTTGACCTAAAAGGCTGATTTCCGTTGGATAATACCGCCGCCAATAACGTCGTTGCCTTCGTAGAAAACGGCGCTTTGTCCCGGCGCAATGCCTTTGGCATCTTCATAAAATTTCACTTCTATGCCGTTGGCATGGTTGTACAGGTTGGAAAAAGTGCCTTTATCCTTGTAACGTATTTTGGTAATGGCTTCCATGCCGTCTGTAATACCATCGTATTTCAGCCAGTTCAGCTTGCCTACCGTCATGGTATTGCTGTTCAGATCTGTTTCATCACCCAGTACTACTGTATTGGTTTCGGGCAGTATCTGTGTTACATATACGGGTTTACCCAAGGCAATATCCAGTCCTTTCCGCTGACCAATGGTATAGAAAGGATAGCCTCTGTGCTGACCGAGTATTTTACCGGATTTATCTACAAAATAGCCGCCTTCCACTTTTTCTTCCAGTCCGTTTACCCGGCGTTTCAAAAAACCGCGATAGTCGTTGTCGGGCACAAAGCAGATTTCATAGCTTTCGCTTTTCTTAGCCAGTTCAGGATACCCGTAATCCAGCGCCATCTGGCGAATCTCTGTTTTACGGAAATTGCCCAGCGGCAGTAAAGTACGGCTCAGCAGGTCTTGCTGCAGTCCCCACAATACATAGCTCTGGTCTTTGGTATCATCCAGTCCTTTGCTGATGTAAAAACGTCCGTTGCTGTGCTGGTGAATATTGCCATAATGCCCGGTGGCAATGAAATCGCATCCCAGTGCATCGGCACGTTTCAGTAATGCACGCCATTTGATATGGGTATTGCACATTACACAAGGGTTGGGGGTACGACCGGCGAGATATTCATCTACAAAATTGTCGATCACAAAGTCGCCAAATTCATCACGTATATCGAGAATATAATGCGGAAAACCATGTTGTACTGCGGCCAGGCGTGCATCATTAAAGGAATCCACATTACAGCAGCCGGTTTCTTTTTTACCGCCGCCGCTGGCTGCATAATCCCATGTTTTCATGGTGATGCCAATTACTTCATATCCCTGGTCATTCAGCATCAGAGCCGCAACGGTACTGTCAATACCGCCACTCATTGCTACCAGAACCTTTCCTTTACGGCTCATTGTTTAATCATTTTTTAGAACCTGCAAATATACTATAGTTGCAGGTTTTAGGTTATAAGTTGTAAATGATAAGTCCAGCCTGCCTGCACTATTTTTCCTGATTTCCGGTTCCTGATCTCCTTAATCAGTTCCTTATCAGCTAATTAACTTGTCAACATTAAAACTTATGATACATCTGTTCCAGTACTGAATGGGTCTGGTATTCCCAGCCCGGGGTACCGGCAGGCCAGTTGAACTCGTAATTAACAATCAAAGTCCTCAATAAGTTGTATGCTTTTACGGCCTGCTCCCTGTTGTAAAAACAATCGATCCATGACTGGGCAATCTTGTCCCTGTCGGGCAAACCAATGGCCCTGTTGTACCAGATAAATATTTCCGGCAAACCGGAGAACGAGATCTTGGGCCCTTTCCGTTTGATAAAATCGCGGTAATACAATGCATAGAATTGGATACAGGCCTTTGTACGTTCGTGAATGGCAGAATCGCTTTCCGCAGTTGCAGGTTTAATACGCCACCATTGATGGGTATAGTAGAAAGGATCGTTTTGCATATTCTGATGTACCTGGGCGTCGGAAGTGAGTGTAAGCAGTAGTGGTTGACCCTTGTCGTCAGCAAGCGTTAAACGGAGTTTGCGGGATGAAAGTTGTTTGACCTTATACAGGTGTGGTTTTTTACCGGGAAAGGTCAGTACCAGCGTCATTTCATCGTTGTCACTGTTTATCTGCCATTTGCCTGCCAGCGTTTTTCCCCGCGGATTTTCGATAGCTGTAGAATCTTTAAACAGCGCGAGACCGGGAAAAAGACGGTCGCCGGATTTGGGGTCCCACACCAGTATATCCGAAGCATCGGTGGTTTTGTCCAGTTCCCACCGCTGACAGATGGTTTCAATAAAACTGCGTTTGAAACCGGCAAGGTTGATCATGCCGTTATCGGTGCCTGTTACCAGTGTTTCTTTCAGTACGTAGGTAGCGGCGGTCTTTTTTTCTTTGGGTTTTTGTGAGCAACCCTGTGCTATAAATGCAGCCAGTAATAGCAGTAACAAATTTTTCATACAAAAAGGTGCGTAATATTAATAACAAAAGGGCAGGAATAAAATAAAAGCACTTTTTTTCTGTTTTACAGTGAGCACATTTTCAACTAATTTCGACACCCTAAAAACAACGCCGGTTGAGAGTTGTACGAATTTTACTGCTTTTGGTTGCAATCTGCCTGTATCAGTCTGCTGCTGCCCAGAAAAAGCTGGCCTATGTTTCAGGAAAGATTGTAGATGATAATGAGAATCCCGTGGCCGGTATATCGGTTACCATACTGGGACGTCAGCAGGGTTTGGTTACTTCCGATTCCGGTACTTTCCGGTTGAAAGTGCCTGCCGATAAAGCATTTGCTATTGTCTTTTCTTCTGCCGGTTATAAAACAGAGCAACGCAATTTTCTATTGAACGAGAATGAGGAGGAGCGTATTGTGGTGCGTATGGAAAAAGGAATGCGTCAACTGGATACCGTAGTGGTTACAGATCAGCGTCAGCGACGTGAGGCCGGCCTGGTAGTGATCAATCCTAAACATGCCATCAATATTCCTTCGCCTACCGGTGGTATTGAAAGCCTGATAAAAGTATTTGTGGGTTCCAATAATGAATTGACCTCGCAGTATTCTGTACGCGGTGGTAACTATGATGAGAACCTGATCTATGTAAACGATTTTGAAGTATTCCGTCCGTACCTGGTACGTAGCGGGCAGCAGGAAGGGTTGAGTTTTATCAATCCTGAACTGGCCCGGAATGTAAATTTTTATAACGGTGGTTTCCAGGCAAGATATGGTGATAAGATGTCTTCGGTTCTGGATATTCAATACAAAAAGCCCCGCAATTTTGCCGGTTCAGCTTATGTAGGCTTGCTGGAGCAGGGCCTGCACCTGGAAGGTATCAGTAAAAACAATAAATTCACTTACCTGGTGGGCGTGCGTAACCGCAGCAACCGCAACCTGCTCAGCAGCCAGGAAACCAAGGGTAATTATGTGCCATCATCTGCCGACATACAGGCATTGGTGACCTATCAGCTGAATACAAAGAATACGATTGAACTGCTGGGCAATTTTTCACAGACAAAGTTTACACTGATACCGCAATCGAGCCAGTTAACTTCTTCTGTGTTCTCTCCGTATTTCAGTGCCAACCTGGGACTGGACATTTATTTTTCAGGAAGGGAGGAAGATCGTTACCAGACCAATATGCTGGGTTTATCCTGGATACAACAGTTGTGTAAGGATTTGCGATTGAAATGGATGGTGAGCCGTTTTGAAAACGATGAGCGTGAATCAATCGACATTACCGGTGCATACCTGTTTGGCGACAGGGAGTTTGATAAAACGAAACCTGATTTTGGTTTGATCACCAATCCGCTGGGTGCCGGTTTGTACCAGAACTATGCGCGTAATAAACTGAACATTGCCGTCTGGAATTTTTCACACAAAGGAAGTCTTGATAAAAAGAACCATTTTATACAATGGGGACAAACCATCGAGCAACAAACTATTCATGATAAACTGCACGAATGGGAATACCAGGATTCTGCAGGATACAACCTGCCTTACAATCCGGGTGTATTTGCTTTGAACAACGTATTAAAATCAAAGGCAGACCTGAATATTACGCGTTTCAGTGGTTATATACAGGACAATATTGTGATCAGTGATTCTTCTGATTTTACATTCCAGACAGGTATACGGTACAATTACAATACACTAAACCATGAGTTCCTGGTATCGCCACGTGTGGGTGTTTCCTGGAAGCCTTCACACTGGAAACGTGATATCATTTTCAGAGGTGCCGTTGGTATTTATGACCAGCCACCCTTCTATCGTGAGTTGCGCCGGTATGATGGTACTGTGAACAAAGACCTGAAATCACAGAAAAGCTGGCAGGTAACAGCAGGTATGGATTATAATTTCAGAAATGGCAACCGCCCTTACCGGTTAACACTGGAAGCTTATTATAAAAATATGTGGGATGTGGTGCCGTATGATATTGACAATGTACGACTGCGTTATTTTGGTGAGAATAAAGCCAAAGCCTATGCAGCAGGCATTGAAGCACGGTTGTTTGGTGAGCTGGTAAAAGATGCTGAAAGCTGGATCAGCCTGGGACTGATGCGTACGCGTGAAAATATCAAAGGCGATACTTATTACGATTATACGCTGGATGCAAACAACAAACCTATTGACAGTACATTGAAAGAAGCTGGCTGGGTGCGCAGACCTACTGACCGTTTGCTGACCTTCGGTATGTTTTTACAGGATTATCTTTCTACCAATAAGAACATTAAAGTATATCTCAACTTCCTGTATGGTAGTAACCTGCCTTACAATATTCCCGGAAGTGTAAAATACCGCAATGCGCTGGTGATTGAACCTTACATGCGTATTGATATTGGCTTCAGTGCATTGCTGCTGGATAGCGAAAAAAGCAATCGCCGCAGTCACAGCCCGTTCCGCAATTTTGAAAACATCTGGGCTACACTGGAAGTGTTTAACCTGATAGACCGCAGCAATACTATATCGTATTTGCTGGTAAAAGATTTCTCCAATACCACTTATGCTATGCCTAACAGGCTGACTCCACGTTTGCTGAACCTGAAGCTGGTGGCCAGGTTCTAAAGGTTTTTTTGTCTGCGATACTACTGCAGGGAGGGGTGGTTCCCCTTAGACGCATACGTAGAAAATAACAATTGTCAAGTGTAACTACTGACCGGTACTGGTTTTTGTGTATTTACCAAAAAACTCCTTCCAGAAAGTGTAGTAATTTATCCCAAAATGAGACATTTGACAAACCTTATGTATTTGTAAGTAGTTGTTAATCATTTGATAAACGAGTCTGGCATCAGGTTGGATATAGAAGCGGCAAATAACCTAATCAATTGAGCAACACTACTGAACTTACACAGCATGAAGGCAAAAAGGGCTTGCATGAACAGCTCATGCGTCTTTTACAGGTTGACTGGGAGCGCATTAAAACAAAGCCCGGAATTGAAAAACAGGCAGCTATGATTACTAATGTGATTGTAAAGGCTAACCGCTTTTTTTCATCCATTACGCTTGATGTGGTTTGTGAAAAAAGTAAGCAGGTGATAGTGCGGATGTTTGATGATGAACAGAAAATTGTAAAGATGTTTAGCTGGTACCTGATAAGGGGCACCAATATTACCACTGTAGAAGAGGTGAGCCTGTTGTCTGCCGGAACGTATTACCTGGATATCCTGGATCATGAAGGCAGTTCATTGTTCCAGACAAAGCTTGTCAAAGAATGATAATGTGGTTTTTCTTCGATTTATAAAAAAAGGGTTCCTGTCGGCGGAGCCCTTTTTTATTTGTGACCTGTTATTGCAGTTTTGAATAATTTTGTTGCATGACAAAACTGAGCGTTAATATCAACAAGTTTGCAACCCTGCGTAATAGTCGTGGTGGTAATAATCCTGATGTAGTGAAAGCGGCTGTTGATGCACAGAAATTCGGCGCCGATGGTGTTACCGTGCATCCAAGACCCGATGAGCGCCATATCCGCTACCAGGATGTACGTGATATTAAAAAGATCATCACCACTGAATTTAATATAGAGGGAAATTGCAGCGAACAAAAGTTTATTGACCTGGTTCTGGAAGTACAACCGCACCAGGTAACGCTGGTACCCGATGCTGAAGGCCAGCTTACCTCTGATCATGGTTGGGATACCTTACGGCACCGTGATTACCTGAAAGAAATGATCAGTGTGTTTCAAAAAGCAGGCATCCGTACTTCTATATTTGTTGATCCTGTGGAGGCGATGGTAAAAGGTGCAGCCGAAACCGGTACCGATCGTATTGAACTGTATACAGAAGGCTATGCCCGTCATTTTGCCGATAATAAAGAAATTGCTATTGCTGCCTACGTAAGCGCATCCAAAACAGCCAATGAACTGGGACTGGGTATCAATGCCGGTCATGATCTTGACCTGAATAACCTGGCCTATTTTGCACAGCACATTCCCGGGTTACTGGAAGTATCTATTGGTCATGCATTGATAGCAGACGCATTGTACCTGGGTTATGAGAATACTATACAGTTGTATAAACGGCAGTTGAAGTGAAGAAAGTCTGGAAGCCGGAAGCCCGAAGTCAGACGTCTTAAAGAATATGCAGTGCGATCTCGTCTCATTGCATCTTTGCGATACTTAGCTGTCTTTGCGTGAAATAGATTATGTGCAAGAATAGCAAGATTGTTCAGTGGTTATATGGTTTGATTGTTATAGCTGATAACCATAGAACAATCCAGCAATTCAGCCATCTGAATCTCACGCTCACGAACCTGCAACAGTTCTCTACTTAACCAACACATCCTGCCATTCTGTAACCTTGTGCAATATGGCTTTTGCGAAGGGGCACAGCGGAACGATCTTTATGTTGTGTTCGCGTACGTACTCCACTGCTGCATGTACAAGTTGCTTGCCTACTCCTTTTCCTTCCAATGCATCACTCACTTCTGTATGTTCAATAACCATTACTGCTGGTAAAGACATGGTATAGGTCATTTCGGCAAGTGTAGTGCCATCTTGTTCTACATAGAACATTCCACGGTTTCCATCCTGTTTGTGCTGAATAAGCATACCTGTATTTTATTAATTGGTAAAAAATATGATTATTTATGAATGCCTGCTCACAATGCCGGGTACCAGACTGTTCAGTATATCAATGCCCGCGGGCCAATTGCCCAGGTTGCTGGCAGAATTGATATGACCTGCTTCTCCCAGCATAACAAACCGGCTGTTCCAGCTATCTGCAAAATATCTTGCTCTTGCAGGCGTAACATAAAAGTCATTGCTGCTGGTCACTACTGTTGAAGGAAATGGCAGCGGTTGCAATGGAACCGGTTTAAAACCTGTAGTGCCTATAGGATAGGAAGGAGCTTCCGTATCGCTGGGAGCAACCAGAAATGCACCTTTTATAGCGCGGTTGTATGTACGTGCCCAGTGCGCAATGGTGCAGCAACCAAGGCTATGTGCTACTAACACTACCTGCTCCGGTTGATGCTGCATAACTGCTGTATCCAATGTGTTGATCCAATCCTCACATACAGGCGTATCCCAGTTGGTTTGCTGTATACGTATAAAACCATACTCGTTTTCCCAGGCCGTTTGCCAGTGCTGAGGGCCTGAATTGTATAAACCGGGCAAGATCAGAACAACGGGTTGAACCATACAATAACTGTATTGTGTATAATGGGTGTTACTTGTGTAAAGCAGCGGTTCAATTTCGCATTTTTATTGAAATATACCGGGTGTTGTATGCTGTAGCATAAAAAAAGGCCAGAACATACATATTCCCGGCTTTTAAAAAATATTTGTGCAATTCATTTTTTGACCATTATATTTGCAGTACATGAACGTAAATAATCAAAATAAGCATTGGTGGTGGCATACAAACCTTGTCAGGGGCTTGTAACGCTGCTATTGTTGTTTATTATAACATCATATTCAGGCCCCGATAATATCGGGGCTTTTTTTATTGTCTTACGGGTATTGACCGGATTTATAACATATTAAAAAATACCATAGCAGGTATGAAGAAAATAGCGCTACAGACGAAATGTAAAAAGATGCTGGCAGATGTGTTTACGCCCGTCAGTATTTACCTGAGAGTACGTGACCGCTTCCGCGATACCGTACTGCTGGAAAGCACAGATCACCACGTGGCAGAGAACAGTTATTCTTTTATTGGTATCAATGCCATTGCAGGTATTGAGATATCTTCCACCAAAGGCATTGAATTTAAATTGCCGGGGCTGCCTCCTGAAAAACAGGCCATTGGCAATGTGAGTGAAGTGCCGCAACTGCTATGGGAATTTATGCAGCGGTTTACTGTTGAATCCTCTTCCAGGGAAGCCCGATTTGCACAGGGTTTGTATGGATATACCACATACGATGCCGTACAGTTTTTTGATACCATTCAGTTGGATATACCGAACAGCAACCAGCCTGTCATTCCGCTGATGCGCTATAGGTTGTATCAATATGTTATTGCTATCAATCATTATAAGGATGAACTGTTTATCTGCGAAAACATATTGCCGGGTATAGAAAGTGAATTACAGGTAGTGGAATCACTCATACGTAGTAAAGATGTACCGGTATATCCTTTCAGCAGCAAAGGCGAAGAAGTATCCAATATGGATGATGCCACATACCGCGATATGGTTTCCAAAGGCATCAAAAGCTGTTTACGGGGTGATGTGTTCCAGATTGTATTGAGTCGTCGTTTTGAACAGCAGTTCAATGGTGATGAATTCAATGTATACAGGGCATTGCGTAGTATCAATCCTTCTCCATACCTGTTTTTCTTTGACTATGGTGATTATAAACTGATGGGGTCTTCTCCTGAGTCGCAATTGATCATTGGTAATGGTAAAGCAGTGGTGCATCCCATAGCCGGTACATTCCGCAGAACGGGTGATGATGAAATTGACCAGCAGGAAGCAGAACGTTTACTGCAGGATGCAAAAGAAAATGCTGAACATGTAATGCTGGTTGATCTTGCGCGTAACGACCTGAGTCGGGTGTGTGATGATGTACAGGTAGTGCATTACAGACAGGTACAATATTATTCGCATGTAATACACCTGGTAAGTGAGGTAATGGGTAAAGTACGTGCAGGAAGTAATCCTTTTGAACTGGTAGCGAAAACCTTTCCGGCTGGCACCTTGAGCGGCGCTCCTAAATTCAAGGCCATGGAACTGATCGATGGTTATGAACCTACGGCACGCAGTTATTATGGCGGAGCTATTGGCTTCATGGGTTTTGATGGTAGTTGCAATCATGCCATTATGATCCGGACCTTCCTTAGCAGACAAAATAAACTGATATACCAGGCCGGTGCCGGCGTAGTAGCGGCCAGTAAACCGGAAAGTGAGTTGCAGGAAGTAAATAACAAACTGGGCGCTTTGAAAAAAGCCATTCTTTTTGCAGAAGAGATCAGCAGGTAATTAAAATCCCTTAACACGAAGTATAGCATTGATATGAAAATTCTGGTATTCGATAACTATGATTCTTTTACGTACAACCTGGTACACCTGGTAGAAAAGATCATTCACAGACGTGTAGACGTACACCGCAATGATCAGATACCGCTGGAAAAAGTAAAAGATTATGACAAGATCATTTTATCTCCTGGTCCCGGCATTCCTGAAGAAGCTGGTCTGTTGTTGCCTTTGATCAAAGAGTATGCACCCGCAAAGTCAATACTGGGCGTATGTCTTGGCCACCAGGCAATAGGAGAGGCCTTTGGTGGTAAGCTGATCAACCTGAGCAGCGTATATCATGGCGTGGCAACGCCAATTAATGTGATGAATAAAAAAGCGCCATTGTTCCAGGGATTACCGGATGAATTTGAAGTGGGCCGTTATCATAGCTGGGTGATAAGTGAAGAAGGGTTTCCTGCTGACCTGGAAATTACCGCCCGTGATAGTAACCAGATGATCATGGCACTGCAGCATAAAAAATATGATGTGCAGGGTGTACAGTTTCACCCGGAGAGTGTGTTGACACCAAAAGGGGAAACCATTCTTCGTAATTGGCTAGGCAAATAATACGTGATGAACCAAGTTGAAAATGTGCAAACGAAAACAGACAAATGAAAAAGATATTACAATACTTATTTGAATACAAAACGCTCAGCAGACAACAGGCAAAAGAAGCCCTGGTGAATATAGGCAAGGGTGTTTACAATGAACATGAGGTAACAGCCTTTATGACTGTTTACCTGATGCGCAGCATTGCCATTGAAGAGTTACAGGGATTCCGGGATGCTTTGCTTGAGCTTTGTGTACCGGTTGACCTGAATAGTCATGCTGTAGTGGATATTGTAGGTACCGGTGGTGATGGTAAGAATACATTCAACATTTCTACACTGGCATGTTTTATAGTAGCAGGTACCGGTCAAAAAGTTGCCAAACATGGTAATTACGGCGCTACTTCAGTAAGCGGAGCTTCCAATGTAATGGAACAACTGGGCTATAAATTCAAGAACAACAGGGATGCATTGAAGAGAGAAGTGGAAGAGGCGAATATCTGTTTCCTGCACGCACCATTATTTCATCCGGCATTGAAAGCTGTAGGACCTATCAGGAAAAACCTGGGCGTGCGTACTTTTTTCAATATGCTGGGCCCCATGGTAAATCCTGCTTTCCCAAAGTTTCAGTTGGTAGGTGTATACAATCTTGAAATGGCACGTGTATATAACTACCTGTTACAACAGACAGACCAGGCGTTTGCTATCATACATAGTCTTGACGGGTATGATGAAATATCGCTGACCAATGATACCAAGGTGATCACCAATGCCGGAGAAAGGATCATGACGCCCGAACAACTGGGCAAACGTGCAGTACAACCTGCTGATATTTACGGCGGTAATAGCGTGGAAGATGCCGCAAAACTGTTCCAGAAGATCATAAGAGGTGAGGGCACATGGGCGCAGAACGCGGTAGTGCTGGCCAATGCTGCCATGGCATTGCATTGTACCGGTAATTATACTTCATACGATGATGCGTATGCTGCTGCTGTGGAAAGTCTTGAAAGTGGTAAAGCGTATGCTGCGTTGAATAAATTGGTGAGTTTGCAGTAGTGAGTGGTGAATGGTGAGGTGTGAATTAATGTCGTTTAGTTAAGCTGTTTTTGCCACTAAGGCACAAAAAAAGAAAGGGTCACAAAGGTTTTTTCTTTATGCATACGTTGAGTCTTTATGACAGATAGTTACTGATAACTAAATGAAGTTGAGCTGTGAATGGTCAATAGTGAATGATAAACCGGTTGCATTTTGTTGATTTTTCGGGTTTCAAAAAATATAATGATGAATATTCTCGATACGATTATAGAACATAAGAAAAAGGAAGTTGCTGAAAGAAAGGCTTTGGTAAGTATCAGTGAACTGGAAAAGAAACCTGCTTTTGCACGGCCTGTTTTGTCACTGAAACAGTTTTTACTGGACGACGCCAAAACGGGCATCATAGCAGAGTTTAAACGTAAATCGCCATCCAAAGGTATTATCAACGGAACGGCAGACGTGGTGGCTGTTACTTCGGCTTATGCTGCCGGCGGTGCTTCCGGTTTGTCTGTGCTGACCGATGAACAATTTTTCGGAGGTAGTACACAGGATCTGGAGCAGGCCCGGATCAACAACATTCCTATTCTGCGGAAGGATTTTATGATCGACGAGTACCAGATTGTGGAAGCAAAAGCAATGGGAGCGGATGTAATACTACTGATTGCTGCCTGCCTGGATACTGCTACAGTAAAAAGACTGGCAGCTTTTGCTAAAAGTCTGCAACTGGAAGTGTTACTGGAATTGCATGATGAGGGCGAACTGGAACATATCTGTGATGATACTGTACTGGTAGGCATCAATAACCGTAACCTGAAAACATTTGTGGTAGATATTGACAGAAGTCTGAAAATGGCAGAGCAGATCCCGGCGGGTAAAGTAAAGATTGCAGAAAGTGGTATCAATGCAGTGGAGAACATACAGTTGTTTAAAAAACACGGATTCAGAGGCTTTCTGGTAGGAGAAAATTTTATGAAAGCAACCGATCCCGGAAAAGCATTTGAGCAATTTGCCCAACAACTGTTATCTTGTCAGCGCTTCCATTAAGATACGATTGCTGCCTGACTGCCTAACACTTAAAATCCGGGAATATGCGCGTAAAAGTATGTGGCATGACGCAGGTTGAACAGGTAGAGCAACTGGCTGGTTTCGGAGTAACCTTTGCCGGCTTTATCTTCTATTCAAAAAGCCCGCGTTATGTTTTCAAAAATATGACCACTACCCAGATCAGGAAAGTGAACAACATCAACAAAGTAGGTGTGTTCGTAAACTCATCGGTAGAAGAGGTATTGCACATGGTAGACGAATGCCGTTTGCATATGGTACAATTGCACGGTGATGAAACGCCCAAGTTCTGTGAAAAGATTGCGGATTATGTGTCGGTGGTAAAGGCTTTCCGCCTCAGCGAGAATGATAGTGTTGAATGGATGATCCGTCCTTATATGGATGTATGTGATATGTTCATGTTCGATACAATGGGAGCTGGATACGGCGGCACCGGTAAAAAGTTTGACTGGAGTGTATTGCAGGGCGCTTCTATTGGTAAACCTTTCTTTCTGAGCGGTGGTATTGAACCCGGTGATGAAGGCAGGCTGAAAGAGTTTATACAGGATACTGCTGCCAGGGCGCTTTTTGCTGTTGATATCAACAGCCGTTTTGAAGTGAGCCCTGGTATTAAGGATATGGATAAAGTGAAAATGTTTACTGAACAATTGGGTGTTCACCCATAAAAAATAATGTATATGGTTACGGTACGAAATGCTACAGAACAGGATCTGCCAGCAATGCTTGCCATATACAACGATGTTATTCTGAACACTACTGCGGTGTACGATTATCAACCGCACACAATGGAGGCACGGCAGCAATGGTGGGATACTAAACAACAACAGGGGTTTCCGGTATTTGTGGCAGCGGAAGACGGCCTGTTACTGGGATTCAGTTCCATTGGTCCTTTCAGGGCGTGGGCAGCGTATAAATATTCGGTTGAAAATTCAATATATGTAGACAGCAGTGCGCGGGGAAAGGGGATTGGTAAATTGCTGATGCCGCCATTGATTGAAGCAGCCAGGCAACTGGATATGCATACAATTATTTCCGGTATAGATGCTGCCAATGAAGCAAGTCTGCAACTGCACAGAAGTTTTGGTTTTGAAAAAGTAGCTCATTTTAAACAGGTGGGGTATAAATTCGGACGATGGCTGGATCTTATATTTCTCCAGTTATTATTGGATACCCCATTACAACCAAGGGAGCAGTAATTGAGCAACACAACAGACGTTAAATAGAATTAACTACGATGACAACAACAACTTATCAACGACCGGATGCGCAGGGCTATTATGGAAAATTTGGCGGGGCTTTTATTCCGGAGATGCTGCACAGGAATGTGGAAGAGCTGAAATCGAAGTATCTTGAAATTATGCAGGAAGCCTCTTTTCAGAAAGAGTTCCGGTACCTGCTGCAAGACTATGTAGGACGCCCCACACCGCTGTACCTGGCGGAACGGTTAAGTAAGCAGTTTAATACTACTATTTATCTCAAGCGCGAAGATCTGTGTCATACCGGCGCGCATAAGATCAACAATACAATAGGACAGATATTACTGGCACAACGTTTAGGCAAAAAACGCATCATTGCCGAAACCGGCGCCGGACAACACGGTGTGGCAACAGCTACGGTATGTGCACTGAAAGGCATTGAATGTATTGTGTACATGGGTGAAAAGGATATTGAACGCCAGGCCCCCAATGTAGCGCGCATGAAGATGCTGGGCGCTACGGTAATACCGGCTACCAGCGGTAGTAAAACGCTGAAAGATGCTACCAATGAAGCTATTCGCGACTGGATCAACAACCCCGGCGATACACATTACATCATTGGCAGCGTGGTAGGGCCACATCCTTATCCTGATATGGTAGCTCGTTTTCAGAGTGTGATCAGTGAGGAGATCAGGAAACAACTGAAAGAAAAAACAGGGAAGGATTTACCGGATTATGTAATGGCCTGTGTAGGCGGAGGCAGCAATGCCGCCGGAACGTTCTATCACTTCCTGGATGAGCCGTCTGTAAAACTGGTAGCTGTTGAAGCGGCAGGATTGGGTGTTGACAGTGGTCACAGTGCCGCTACCACGCAGTTGGGAAAGCCCGGTGTATTGCATGGCAGCAGAAGCCTGGTAATGCAAACTGAAGATGGGCAGGTGATAGAACCACACAGCATTTCTGCCGGACTTGATTATCCCGGTATTGGTCCTTTGCATGCATACCTGTATGATAGTGGTCGTGGTACATTTCTGAATGCAACAGATGAAGAAGCATTACAGGCAGCCTTTGAACTGACCAGGCTGGAAGGTATTATTCCCGCACTGGAATCATCACATGCACTGGCCGCACTGAAGAAAATGAATTTTACCGAACAGGATGTAGTGGTGTTGTGTCTGAGTGGAAGAGGTGATAAGGATATGGCGACGTATATGAGGGAAATGGAGCATCTGGGATAAGGAACAGTTAATCAGGGATCAGGTGGGCACGCAGCCCGTAGCCTAAAGCTCACAGCTATTTTAATAATTAAAAGAAAGAACGCGGTAATATATGAGCCGTTTACAGGAATTATTCAGCAGGAAAAACACACAGGTGCTGAACGTATATTGCACAGCAGGGTATCCGCAACTGGATAGCACGCTGACGATCATGCAGGCACTGGAAGCAAACGGTGCAGACATTATTGAACTGGGTATGCCTTACAGCGATCCGCTGGCAGATGGCCCGGTAATACAGGATAGCAGCGCCAAAGCGCTTGCCAATGGAATGACCATTGCCACATTATTTCAGCAACTGAAAGATTTCAGAAAAAAAGTGTCCATACCGGTAATACTGATGGGTTATATGAATCCCGTATTGCAATATGGTTTTGAGAAATTCTGTGCTGATGCCGCGGCCGCAGGTGTTGATGGCCTTATTCTGCCCGACTTACCGGAATATGAATTTGAAACCGAGTATGGTGCTGTGATCAAAAAATACGGCCTTGATTTTATTTTCCTGGTAACACCCGAAACTTCTGAAGCAAGGATCCGCAGGTTGGATACACTGAGCAGTGGGTTTCTGTATGCCGTATCGTCTTCATCCACTACCGGAAAAGACAAGGATATGCATACTGTAACCAACTACCTGCAACGTTTGCAGGGAATGCAGTTGAACAACCCGGTACTGGTGGGCTTTGGTATTAAAGACAAAGTAACCTTTCAGTCTGCCGGGGCACATGTAAACGGTGCAATTATTGGCAGTGCGTATATCAAAGCGCTGGAAAATACAACAGATGTAGAAACTGTTACCAGGCAGTTCTTGGACAGCATACTGCGTTAATGTTAATTACGACGAAATATTTAATATGGACCTGGTTATCGTAAAATACAATGCGGGCAATATTCAATCAGTATTGTATGCATTGGAAAGAATTGGTGCCACCGCTACTGTAACGGATGATCATAAAAGATTGCAGCAGGCAGACAAAGTGATCTTTCCCGGAGTAGGCGAGGCCAGCAGCGCCATGCGTTACCTGCAGGAACGAGGACTGGATACTGTGCTGAAAGATCTTCAGCAACCTGTATTGGGCATCTGCCTGGGAATGCAATTGATGTGTGCGTATTCGGAAGAGAACAATACAACCTGCCTGGGTATTTTTGAAGAAAAGGTAAAACTGTTTACACCTGTTGCGGGAACGTTAAAAGTACCGCAGATAGGCTGGAACAATATTTACAATCTGCAGACACCATTGTTCAGCAATATACCGGAGAGGAGCTATTGCTATTTTGTACATGGCTATTATGCGGCATTGGGTACACATACCATTGCTACAGCAGATTATGTACAACCATACAGTGCGGCTTTACACCGGGGTAATTTTTATGGTGCGCAGTTTCATCCTGAAAAAAGTGCACAGATGGGCGAACAACTGTTAAAAAACTTTCTGGCTTTGAAATGATGCAGGTAAAAGATGTTCCGATGGAAACAGTATGGCAGTTAAGACGTGATGTGATGTATCCCGGGGAAACCATTGATTTTGTAAAACTGGATGGTGATGAAAATGGTTTTCACTGGGGATTATATGTACAGCATGTATTGGTGTCGGTAATATCGGTATTTGAACAGGATGCTACGGTACAGTTCAGAAAATTTGCCACACAAACCAGCCAACAGGGAAAGGGATACGGAACCATGCTGTTACAATATGTGATAAATTGGGCAACGCGCAACCACAAAAAGAAAATATGGTGTAATGCGCGTGTGAGTGCAACAGCATTGTACCGGAAATTCGGGATGCAAACCGCAGGGGAATCCTGGACAAAACATGGGATTGAATTTATAAAAATGGAGAAACAGTTATAATTATATGCAGATAATACCAGCTATTGATATTATTGAAGGAAAGTGTGTACGGTTAACGCAGGGCGATTACGAACAGAAAAAGATCTACAACGAAAATCCGCTGGAAGTAGCAAAACAGTTTGAAGATGCAGGTCTGAAACGCCTGCACCTGGTAGACCTGGATGGTGCCAAAGCCGGTGTGGTGAAGAACTGGAAAGTGCTGGAAAACATAGCTGGCAAAACTTCGCTCATTATTGATTTTGGCGGCGGTATCAAAACGGATACAGATGTAAACATTGTTTTTAATTCCGGAGCGGCACTGGCTACAGTGGGAAGCATTGCTGTAAAAAATGAGCAGGAGTTTGTAAAGTGGTTACTGCAATACGGAGCCGATAAATTTCTGTTGGGCGCAGATGTAAAGAATGAAAAAATAGCAGTAAGCGGTTGGTTGGAAACAACCGATGTGTCCATATATGATTTTCTGCAAAACTATTTTGACAAAGGAGTACGGCAGGTATTTTGTACAGATGTAAGCAAGGACGGCTTGTTACAGGGGCCAGCTACAGAGCTGTATACGAAAATAGTACAGCGGTTCCGGGAACTGCATTTTATTGCCAGCGGCGGCGTTAGTACTGTGCAGGATCTATATGATCTGAAACAGGCAGGTTGTAAAGGGGCCATTGTGGGCAAAGCGATTTATGAGAATAGGATCTCTCTGAAGGAGTTGCAGGTATTTTGAAAAGATTATCATTCATTATCAATATTGAGCTGTGCTGACTAAAAGAATTATTCCTTGCCTTGATATCAAAGACGGCAGAACGGTAAAAGGAACCAACTTTGTGGATCTGCGTGATGCAGGTGACCCCGTAG
The DNA here is from genome assembly GCA_001302245.1 of Chitinophagaceae bacterium PMP191F. GTDB lineage: Bacteria > Bacteroidota > Bacteroidia > Chitinophagales > Chitinophagaceae > PMP191F. Next base: position 63,970 of record LGYU01000012.1, on the reverse strand, counting down.
AGCTGGGTGCATTGTATGCACAACAGGGTGCTGATGAGCTGGTGTTCCTGGATATTACAGCTACCAATGAAAGAAGAAAAACACTGAGCGAACTGGTGAACAGGATTGCGCACCATATCAATATCCCTTTTACAGTAGGTGGTGGTATCAGCAGTGTGGAAGATGTACAGGTATTACTGCAGAACGGTGCAGATAAGATATCTGTCAATACTGCTGCTTTTAAAAATCCAGGCCTGGTAAATGAACTGGCAAAGGAATTTGGCAGTCAATGTGTGGTGCTGGCCATTGATACACGCAAGGAAGAAGATGGAGAATGGTATGTATACCTGAATGGCGGCCGGGTAAAAACCGGCACGACCTGTTTTGACTGGGCCAGGCAGGCGGTAGACATGGGTGCAGGCGAAATTCTGCTCACCTCTATGAACCACGATGGTACCAAGCAGGGTTTTGCCCTGGATATTACCGGGAAACTGGCTGCGGAACTGCCGGTACCCGTAATTGCCTCTGGCGGAGGTGGTACTGCGCAGCATTTTGTAGATGTATTTGAGCAGGCAAAGGCAGATGCAGCACTGGCGGCCAGTATCTTTCACTTTAAAGAGGTGGCAATTCCCGAATTAAAGGGATATTTGCAACAACATAATATTGTTGTCAGAATATGATCCAGATTGTCCTTTCGGGAGTTTTCATCGGACTGATTTTGTTCATTTACATTAACCGGAGTGTACAAAGAAGAAGGGATCGGCAACATGAACGCATGCAGGAGAGGAGGGAGGAAATGCTGGAAAAACTATTACAGTCAGGAAAGAAAATGCAGGAAAATAATGAAGATGGAATAGCTGAATGAGCAGCTATCTGTTGACTTCCTGGGTTATTTGCCTTTTGAACATTGACTATTCACAATTCACTATGAAGATTGAATTTAAAAAATATTCCGACGGGCTGGCACCGGCTATTGTACAGGACTTTAAAACACATAAAGTACTGATGCTGGGTTTTATGAACGAAGAAGCCCTGCAAAAAACAATGGCTGAAGGTAGGGTGACCTTTTATAGTCGCAGTAAAAAAAGATTGTGGACAAAAGGGGAGGAAAGCGGTAATCACCTGCTGGTAAAAGAAATCTTGTCAGACTGTGACAATGATACTGTGCTGATAAAAGCACAACCACTGGGACCCACCTGTCATACCGGGGCTGATACCTGCTGGAGCGAACGCAATCACCACGATGATTTTCTGTACTATCTGGAAGATATCATTGAGTTGCGTAAAAAAAGCACCGACGAAAAATCGTATGTAAAACAATTGTTTGAAAAGGGCATTAACAAAATAGCGCAGAAAGTGGGAGAAGAAGCTGTGGAAGTGGTGATTGAGGCAAAAGACAATGACGATGAACGCTTTATAAATGAAGCGGCTGACCTGTTATTCCATTATTTGGTTTTACTTAACGCAAAAGGCCATAATTTACGGGATATTGCAGGCGTTTTACAGGCGCGACATGCAAAATAGAAACGTATGAAAAAGTATTTGTTGTTTTGTTTACTGGGTGCATCGTTCACTGCATCTGCACAGAAGAAAGGATTTGTGATCAACGGAACTATTACAGGGCTTGCTGATAAATCAGTAGTATCATTAACGGATGTCAACAATCCCACTGATACGCTTGCCAGCGGTACTGTACAGAATGGTTCGTTTGTATTGAAAGGAACCATTGAAGAGGCTAACCTGCACCAGTTGAATTTTGCAGGCGGACAGAAAAAGGCTGTGTTGTTTATGGGCAATGAAAATATGACCGTAAAAGGAAGTATTGACAATGTACAGCAACTGGATGTAAAGGGATCTGCTATCAACAGCGATTTCATGGAATTCCAGAATACCTTTTCTCCTTTGTTCAGGCAGTTGACCGAAATGAACCAACGTTTGTCCGGTAATCCTAATATCAGGAAAGATGATAGCATGGTAGTGGCGTATATGAAGCAGATTGACAAGGTAAAAGCCACGCTGGATAAATTTGTAGCCAACAAAAAAACATCACCTGTGGCTTCTTTTGCGTTGGTAGTGACCAGTGAAATAGAAGAGGATGTAAATGCTACAGACAGAAGATTTCATTCTCTGGATACTGCTGTGCAGCATAACTTTTATGGAAAGATACTGGCACAACGTTTAGGCGATGCCAAAATAGGTGCAGTGGGCACAGATGCTATTGAGTTTACACAGAACGATACCACGGGTAAAGCAGTGGCGCTTTCTTCATTTCGTGGTAAATATGTACTGGTTGATTTCTGGGCAAGCTGGTGTGGCCCATGCCGTATGGAAAATCCCAATGTAGTAACAGCATACAATAAGTTTAAAAATAAAAACTTTGCTATACTGGGTGTTTCACTGGACAAAAGCCGTGATGCCTGGATAAAAGCGATCCAGGATGATGGTTTAAGCTGGACACAGGTCAGTGACCTGAAATACTGGAACAATAACGTAGCCCGTATCTATAAAATAGAAAGTATTCCGCAGAACTTCCTGGTAGACCCGAATGGTAAAATTGTTGCCAGGAACCTGCATGGTGCCGGTCTGGAAGCCAAACTGTGCGAATTGCTGGGATGTAATTAAAAGGATAGGTTTAATAAAGCTGAAGGTTGGTATAGTAGTAACGCCGGCTGAGTTTTTGAGAGTACCTGTTTGAGAACCTTTAGTACTATACTTTAAACCTTCTTCCTATGTTATACAGGTTTGCTCTGGGTATTATTGTTTTTACATCGTGTAGTTTGCAGGTGCAGACTACTTCTATGACGGGTGATTACTATCTTACCGGTGTTATGGAAACTGCTTCCGGTTTCCGGCTGAATGCCGATTCCACCTTTGAATTTTTCTTCTCACAAGGCGCTCTCGACCGGTCCGGGTCTGGTACATGGAGTGTGAAAAATAATACCATACAATTCAATAGCCAACGTAGGCCAACTCTGGATTTTGCATTGATTGAAAGCAGAAGGATACCCGGCGATTCTGTAGTTGTTGTTATCAAAGACAATAATACGGCCATCTTAAGGTATGTTGACTGTTTGCTGAAGGGAAGCAGCGGCAATCAGAAGGGTACTACCGATGCAGATGGCATTATTATTTTTCCGGGGCAGGATGTTGAAGCCATATCGCTCATTTTTCAGTTATGTCCCGACAGGTATTCTGAATTTGTTCCTGAAGCACGGAACCGGAACTATTTTGTATTTCGTATGGAACCCTGGATAGCAGAAGTATTCTTTGAGCAGTTTCAACTGACTATAATGAATAATCGTTTGATAGGGCGGCACCCGCTACTGAAAGGAGATAATTTTCAATATATAAAACGCAATACCGAATAAAAAAACGCTCCGCATTATGCGGAGCGTTTTGCTGTTATTTATTTACCGTCTTTCTTGCCGAAGAGACGTTTAAAGAATCCTTTTTTTTTCTTCTCTTCTGTATTGTTCTGGTCGTTTTTAGCCGGTTCCTTTTTATCTGACGGAACCTGGTTTTTGGAGTTAGTTGCCTCTTTCAATACCTTTTGTTCTTCCAATGCCTGTTTGGAATCTGTAGGAATGTTCTGTGTATCCGGTTTCCCTAAATATTCATCAGCGGCATTGGTAGCAGCATTTTCATTTTCAGAAGGAGGAGGCATCGTTTGCCCCAGCATATCAATATTATCGTAAGAGGTCTTCATGTTTTCGGGCTGTACAAATTTTGCCTGTCTGTCAAGCCCCAGGGTTTTATCGGCCAGTGCTTTCTGGAAAAAGCTTTCCCATATAGGACGCGCGGCTTGTCCGCCATAACCCAAACCTCCTTCCAGGCGTATAAAACGATCGTCGCAACCAATCCACACACCACCCAGCAATTGCGGGGTAAAGCCCATGAACCACGCATCGGAGTTGTCGTTGGTAGTACCGGTTTTGCCACCCATTTCAGCTACGCCCAGTCTGCCACGTAAACCGGCAGCAGTACCATAATCAACAGCTCCCTGCATCATACGGCTCATGGTGTAAGCTGTGGCCTGGCTGATAGCTTCTTTGCGTTCAGTATCAAAACGGGCCAGCACATTTCCATCTTTATCTTCAATACGTGTAATATAGATCGGTTTGTTGCTGAATCCGCCTGATGGGAACATGGTATATCCCCACATCATTTCATACAGTGAAAGATCGCATGAACCTAAGCTGATTGAAGGATAGGGTTCTACCTTGGTAGGAATATTGATCTGGTGTAAGAACTCTGCAAAGCGTTGCGGAGTGGTTTGTTTAATGATGTATGCAGCTACTTCGTTCACAGACCATGCCAGCGCGTTGGCCATTGTACGTTGTCCATCATGGCCCCTGTTCCTGGCTGGTACGTAACCAGATCCGGGGAAGTATTGTTGTTTGTCTTCACACATGGTTTCAGGTGTAAAACCATATTCCTCTACAGCCAGTGCATATAGGAAAGGCTTGATAGATGAACCTACCTGACGTTTGGTTTTCAGGTTGGCATGATCGTATTTGTAGTTCTTAAAATCAATACCGCCTACCCATGCTTTTACCTGTCCGTTCATAGGGTCCATTACCATAAATGCGGTCTGCATCATTTCATGGTGGTACCTGATAGAATCCATCGGGGTCATTACTGTATCTTTTTCCCGTTTAGGATTCCAGGCAAACACTTTCATGGGTGTTTTTTCATTGAAAGATCTTTTGATCTCAGCCTCACTGATATTATCATCTTTCATCTTTTTCCACCTGTCGCTGGCCTTCATAGCGGCTTCCACTACGTTTTCGTGGCCCTTCCATACTGCATCATTTTTAATATCGCGCTGGCCAGACAATACACGTTGCAATACGGGCATGTGCTGCGCTACTGCTTCTTCTGCATATAGCTGCATACGCGGACTGATGGTGGTATATACTTTAAGACCATCTACATAAATATCGTAGTTACTACCGTCTTGCTTTTTGTTCTCCTTACACCATTTTTTGATGTCGTCGCGCAACACGCTGAGGAAGTACGGTGCTATACCATTGTTCTCATCGGTCTTTTTATAGTTGAGGCGAATAGGTAATTTTTTAGCAGATTCAGCCTGTGCATCAGAAATGTATTTGCCTTCTGCCATACGATCCAGTACCAGATTCCTTCTGTCGAACGAGGCTTTGTACTTGGTGCGTGGATTGTATAGTCCGGTACCATTTACCATACCTACCAGTACGGCAGCTTCTTCTACTGTAAGACGGTCAGGCTCTTTGGAAAAAAATGTACGTGATGCATTGCGGATACCAAACACGTTATCGCTGAAAGGAACCGTGTTCAGGTACAATGCAATGATCTCCTGTTTGGTGAAATTGCGCTCCAGTTGAACGGCAATGATCCATTCTTTCAGCTTCTGGATACCACGCACAAAAATGTTGGATGAACGTTCAGCAAACATATTCAGCGCCAGCTGCTGTGTAATGGTACTGGCTCCCCCCTGTCTGCCGAAGTAGGCAAACGCGCGGAATACGCCTTTGGCATCAATGCCGGAGTGATCATAAAAACGTTTGTCTTCTGTGGCCACCAAACCATCTACAATGTATTTGGAAATATCTTTATACTGAACTACACTACGGTTGCCTTTTTCGGTATAGTATTTCCCCATCAGGGTGCCGTCATCACCATATACTTCTGTAGCCAGTACCAGTGAGGGGTTTTCCAGTTCGGCCAGCGATGGCATTTTACCAAAAACACCCAGCATAATGAGGGTGATAAAGAGTATAAAAGCCAGTACGCCGCCCAAAAATATTCTCCAGTAAATGCGAACTACACGGGACATATAGTAGTTGATTATTTTTTAATGTGTTGTCGTTTTCTCAGTACGGGTGCATTTATACAAAAATCGTACTCGAAAATAGCCAAAACAGCCACGGTGGCTAAAAGTATTCTTAATTTTCAAATTAACCACGTAGTTGGCTCATTTACAAGCACTGAAGCATTCTTTTTACTTAAAATTTACCGGGAAATGCCTGTTGCAGAAAATCCTTGTATGCCTTCACGTCCTTATTGGTTTTCAGCAGATCCAGGTTCTGTGCACTGATGGTGATAAATGTGTACTTAGCTGCCGGTAGCCATGGAATAATTTCTGTGGCTGCAGTTTGTTTTGCCTTTTCAATATAGGCAATTGCTTCAGCCGCATTGGCGAAATTGTTCATTACAACCAACTTGATATCATCGGTGAGTGCAATATTGCTGATCTCAATGGCTTTACCTGAATAATTTTCGCGGTTATAGCGGTTGAACGCATTGCGGGCTTCTGTTACATATACCGGATCTACCTTATCCATCACAACTGCTACATATTGCGGCGCTGCAGCATTGTAGGTAAATACAGAATTAATGACTGGTCCCTGTGGCAATGGTTTGGCCTGTATGCTGTCTTTTTTAACAACAACAGGTGCTGCTTTGGTGGTATCCTTATGAGTTATAGTGGGTTTCACCTGTGTAGTGTCTTTAGGTACTACGGTAACAGGTGGTTGCTGTGTAGTAGTATCTTTCAGCACAGGCGGTTTGCTTTGTACGCTATCTTTCTTAACCACTACAGGAGCTTTGCTTTGTGTGGTATCTTTTTGTATTACAGGTGGCTTAGCCTGTATACTGTCTTTTTTAACTACAACAGGTGGTTGCAGTGTGGTAGTATCTTTTGCAACAGGTTGCTGCATTTTCACACTGTCTTTCTTCACTACAGGCGGAGCTACGGCCTGCACGCTGTCTTTGCGCGTTGCTACTGCCGGTGCGTTTTGTGTACTATCTTTTTTAACTACCGGTTGTTTAATGGCCGATGGTTTGGGTTCATTCTTCACAACATTCTGTTGCTGTTGTGTGGTGTCTTTTGCTACAACAGGCGGTGGTGCCTGTTGTTTAACCACAACGGGAGCCGGTGAGTCATCAATTTTGGCCAGTGTATCCTCTTTCGGACGTTCTATTTGCAGTTTTGTCAGGTAATCTTCTATCTCCCTGCGACGGTTCAATACATCCAGTAAAGTTTTTGCTTTATTGGCAAGTGGCGCATTCGGGTATAAACGGATGATATTCTGCAATACTTTTTTCGCTTCACCATCTTCCTGCTGACGGATGTGATAAATAGACTGGATATATAATAATTGTGGTGTCCAGTAGTTGGTACCGTACAAACTGTCTGCAATATGTTTCTGTGCCAGTGCCTCAGTGAAGTTACCTTCAATGAACAGGTTGTAAATATTATCGTATCGACGCGTCATATCTTTCTGCGGCGCATCCATTCCACCTGGGTCGGCTATTTTTTTGCCGTACTCAGAACCCGGGAAACGTTGTTTCAGGTTGTTGGCAGTGGCATCGGCTTTTGCCGTACGACCTGTTTTAAGATAACAGTAATATAAATAGAACAACGCTTCGGGTTGTTTGCTGCTGGATGGGAACCTGCTGATAAATTCTTCCAGCGTGGGAATGGCAAATTCATAGTCTTCCAGGCCATCCACCAGTTCTTTACCCAGTCTAAGCTGTGCATTTTCTATAGAATCGTCTGATTGTATTTTTTGTGCCGGTGTAAGGGGTATGTTCTTCAGCAATCCTTCGTAGCTGTTTATCCCTGCCTGGATGCCGGGCTCCGTAGCTGTAGCTGTTTGCTGCACATTGTTATTGCCCTGCGGTACATTGTTCACCTGGCTCATAACAGCAGATCTGCGCCAGTTATCTACATTGGGACGTGTACCCCATTTATTTTTAAACTCGGTAAATCCTTTTGCCTTGAGGCTGTTGTTATTAAAATACCATTCACCTTTGGCATTTGAACCAAACATGTCAGCAGACTGGTTATCGTTATTGCCGGGTAATGCCGCACTGCCGGAAAATTCTTCCTCTTTCAATCCTTGTTGTTTACGTAACTGGCGCGCCAGTTTACGGAGGAACGCCTCGCGTTCTTCTTCAGGCATGGCAGCAAGGCGTTGCAGGCTGTCCTGCCGGTACATGATCTGTTGTTGCTGTACAATAACAGATAAAGAGAGCTTACGTTTTTCAATAGCCGGAATATCAGGCGGTGCAATCTCTGTAATATTTACACTGTCATAAAAGCGTTTGGATTCGCTGAAATTTCTTTCACGGAAAAACAGTTCTGCCAGCAACAGGAAGCACTTCGATTTCTGACTATTATCGTCACCGGAAATAGTATTGATCCTGGTAGCACGCAACAGCAGTGCTTTGGCACCTTCTGTATTTTTGCGTTCCAGTTCCATTTGTGCGGCTGTATAATAAATGATCTGGCGATAGGAAATGTAACGGTCCTTGCGCGCCATTTTTACCAGCGCATCTATATTCTGCTGAATGATCTTGTCATCTCCTTTATGCTGACGGATGGCATTTAAACGTGCATATACTTCCAGTACGGGGTTGTAGGTATGAGCGGCGGCTCGATTGTAAAAATCTTCAGCAAGTGTTACTTTACCTGCGCGTTCATACAGTTGTCCTATCAGGTATTCCCAACGGGCTTCTTCCTGTTTGTTTTGCGCATTGGGCAATGCCATTTCAAGATAAATGGCGGCACTGTCGTAAATATTTTCCTTGTAAAACCACCATGCCTGCATTTCTTTCAGGTCAGTTTTCAACCTGTCAGGAAATTGCGGGTCATGTTTCAGTATCTCAATTAAGCCGGCAGCGTCTGACAACTGGTCGTGCGCTATGTACGTGCGTGTTTGCCAGATGAAAGATTCATTACGGCTAGGGGCTCTTGACCATGCCCGCTGGAACACGTTTCGGTTTTCTTTAGTAGAAATGGTAAAAGCATTACCACCTTCTGCAGCATTGGCATTACTGCCGATGGGAATATCATAACCATCTTTTTCTTTGGGAGAGAAAGCATAGTTGATATACTGAAAGGTAAGAAAGGCTGTATCGAGTTCCTTCTTAAAATAATAGGCTTTGCCCATCAGCATGTACAGGTTGTCGATCCAGCTATTGCGCAGGTCGTGTATCAGGATGCCTGCATTGGCCTTATAGATCACGGAATCGAGTTCTGTTTTTTCACTTGCAGAGGTGTAATCGAGACTATAATTATAAAAACTGATCAGTTTAGAGTAGTCGTCTTTGTAGGCGGCTTTGGCGCGGGCTATCACTTCTTCCAGTTTCACATTGGCGTTGTAATGCCAGTTGAACTTGGTAATACCGTTTTGGACAAACCTTCTGGGAATGGTGAATTTTTTGGTAGCCGTTTTTTCAGAACCGAGCAGGCGGTCTTCGTATTTTTTAGGCTTCTTCAGGTCAAAAGAAAGCGAAGGCTGCCCGGAAACGTCCGGAAGCCAGGCGTAACAAAAAAACAACATCAAAACTATCCTCGTCAAAACCTTTGGCATGGGAGCACAAACTAAATGCTTAATAACTGATTTTCAAGAAAAATATTTTAAAAATACTGCTATTTTTTTGTGGATGCGCCATGCCCGTTTTCTGGTGAAACTTACTACCTTTAAATCCCTGAAAAACTATGTATGGCGCGATTTGATGCAAACTCTACACTAAAACGTTTACAGAACCGTTACCGCTTGGTGGTGATGAATGATGATACCTACGAAGAGGTAGTGACGTTTAAGTTGTCGAGATTGAGTGTTTATATCGTTCTTAGCACAATTTTTGTGCTTTTAACGGGCCTTACCGTAGCACTGATTGTGTTTACCCCGCTGCGAATGTATATTCCCGGTTATGGTGATGTGAATGCTACCAAGGAGTTACGTGAATTAAAGATACGTACGGATTCGCTGGAGCAGGCGATGCGTTACAAAGATAAGTACCTGGACAATGTGAAAAGTGTATTGGAAGGCGATGTAACTGTGAAGCTGGATACGACGATGCTCGATATTCCCAAAGCAGAAAACATTGAAGATTAAACCTATATTTATGTTCAATCAAAAATCCAAATCCGAGAATTTCACTGAAACTCCAGCAACCAAAACATCCACACCCGGCGGAGCCAGCATTATTGCAGCCGGTACTACCCTGAAGGGCGATCTTACCAGCAATGGTGATATCCGCATCGACGGAACTTTACAAGGCAATATTCAATGCAGCGCTAAAGTAGTTATTGGGGCCAATGGTGTTGTAGAAGGCGATATCAGCGGCCAGCAGGCGGATATTATGGGAAAAACAACAGGTACTATTAAAGTGAAAGAACTGCTGCAACTGAAAGGGGGCAGCAATGTACAGGGTAACATTTACGCCGGTAAACTTCAGATTGAACCTTCTGCCAATTTTAACGGACAATGCCACATGTCTACAGCGGCTGAAAGCCCTGTAAATGCACATAGTAATGGTGTTGCTAAAAAAGCAGAAAGGCCTGTAGAAGCTTAGTTTTTTACCTCTTGCCGTATTGATAATAATTGCATAATGTCCGTCGGCATTCCGGCGGACAACACGCTTATTGCCTGTTATATAAAAAAGCTATGATTCTTTTCTAGCGGCTGAATAGTACATTTGTGCCCTTACCGCAACGGAAACTGATGTATTATGGAAAATAAATCTGCTGCAAGATCATTTGCCCCGCTTACAATTGCTTTTGTTATCATTTCTGCTATTCTTTTATTCGGACGAGGCTGGTTACAACAGTTGAAAACAGATGTTAATATATTGATCGGCGGTAATATTGTATTGTTTGTTGCTACTGCTATTTCCTTCTTTATTCATCTTAAAGCCATAAGGAATAAAAACACACAGGCTTTTCTGCGCGCGTTGTACGGCAGCATGCTTATCAGAATGATGATATGCCTGCTGGCAGTTTTGATTTATATTAGCATTGCAGGAAGTGCAGTGAATAAAACAGATGTTTTTGGGTTTATGTTCCTGTATTTTGTATATACCTTTACGGAGGTTGCTATACTGATGAAGCTGAGCAAGCAAAATAAGCATGTCTAAAAAGGAAGCGCCTCTTCAATATCTTCAACAATTTATTCCAACGGCAGCTGTGCCCGGAATACTGAATTACCTGCATCACTACAAGGTACATCTTACTATTACCCGTGAGCGAAAAACGATATTGGGTGATTACAGACACGCTACCAACAACCAGGCGCACCGCATCAGCGTAAATGGTAATCTTAACCCGTATGCCTTTCTCATCACCCTTATTCATGAATTGGCCCACCTGGTTACCTTTATGCAATATGGCAATCGTGTGCAATCGCACGGGCGCGAATGGAAAAATACATTTGCACGTTTACTGAAAGATTTTCTTGAGAACAGGATTTTCCCCGAACCTGTTGAAAGTGCCTTACGCGCATCTATACACGATCTGCCGGCCAGTAGTTGTGCAGATGAGAACCTGATGCGTATTTTAAGAAATTATGATCCTCAAAGCGAACACATGGTCATGGTAGAACAATTACCCGAAGGCCAGTTGTTCGATATCGGTGAAGGACGCATCTTTAAAAAAGGCAGAAAACTGCGTAAGCGCTACCAGTGCACAGAAGTAAAAACAGGTAAGGTATACCTGTTTAGCCCCATTTATGAGGTAAAAGAATATCCCGAACGAAAAGCAGGCTGACAGCCTTTTTTATACTCCTTCTTCATTATCCCCGTCAACGGTTTCTGGTGAATTTTGTCTATGTTTGTAATTGGTTCATTAATATGTTGTTACATTTGCTGTTATTTTATAACCTAAAATTATAGTCTATGAAAAAATGTACTTTCCTGCTCGTTTGTATGATGGTTTCCTTTGCGGCGCTGGCACAAACATCGCAGAAAGACTGGCTGGTAGGAGGTAACTTCACTATCAATACCACTACAGGTAACAGTGATTTTACATTCAGACCCAATGCAGGCTATTTTTTTGCCAACAACTTTGCCGCTGGTGCTGAGTTGTTAATGAGTTTTGGTAAAACAGGTAACACTAAAACATCAGAATGGGGCATAGGTCCTTTTGCCCGTTACTATTTTCTGAAAGATGCAAAGTTTAAACCGCTGGTACATAGCAGCTTCAGTATCTCCAGGCAAACAGTAAAGGATGATATTACCAAAATACACAACACGGTTACCCGTTTATATATTGCTGGTGGTGGTGCGTATTTTATTAATGAGAATGTGGCCCTGGAAGGATTGGCAGGCTATAACCGCAGTAAAGTAGGAAGCAATGGTTCTGAAGGTGGATTTCGTTTTCAGCTTGGTTTCCAGGTATACCTGCTGGGAAAATAGTCATGTAAGGAATAAAATATAAACACAAGAGGTATAAAGCGTAACCAATTATGTTTACACTTTATACCTCCTCTTTTTACAGATCTTTCAGCATCCAGATATCGCAACCAAAATGACCTGTGTTTCCTACAGGGCCATCCAGATAGCGGAAGCCAAATTTTTCATACACGCGCACGGCCTGTCGTAGTTCAGGCATTGTTTCCAGGTAAATTTTTTTATAGCCCGCTGTACGTGCAAATTCCATCGCTTTCTCTATCAATAGTTTCCCCAGGCCCAGTCCGCGTGCTTCCGGTACCAGGTACATTTTAACCAGCTCGCAGGTATCTTCCGGCAGACCATCGGAGGGGAAAATGCCCGCCCCGCCTGCAAGTACCCCATTTACTTCAGCCACGTTATACATGCTGTTTGGTACCTGGAATAATTCGTAAAGTGCGTCTGTGCTTTTATCGTAGTAAACAGTGCCGGGATGATTGGCGTTGAACTCTGTTAGTGTATTGCGGATAATGACAGCAATGGCAGGATTATCAGTAGAGCTTATAGGCCTGATTATGATCTCATTCATGCTGCAAAGATAAATCTTTGCAGCTCCGGTAATGGTAAGCTGTTTTTAACTGATCAGGGCTATGAGGCTGTAAATGATAATGTAACCGAGGGCTATAAATCCAAAAAAGAAGGTTGTAGCGTTTTTCATAAAGCAAGGTTTTTAATGTTGCCGGCTTGAATAATGTGTGGTACTAACGAAAAATCCATGCCAGATATTACTTTTTAGCATTGTATTTATCATGTTTCACTTGCGGCTTGATAAGCGAGCTATATTCCCATAATACAGGATACAAATGCATGATAAAAATCTGCGGTTATGGATCCATGTAAATAACATTATAATTTTCTTTTTTACACTTATTGTTTGTAAATAATTGATAATTAATGCTTTGAATTTGAATGGTAAATTTACTATAGGCCTTGCTGGAACTACTATCGGTAATGGTTTTGTAGTAGTGCATATAGTGCTATACTAATAACATCATGTATTAGAGAACGTTATATTTGGAATAGGGGCCCTCGCGGATGCATCTTTGTATTGTTAAGGCGAAGAATAAAGAAAGTCCTAGAAAAACCAATCCAATGTCCAGAGTCCGTTAAGATCCGAAACCTGTGAAGACCAAAAAAACAGACTCCAATATCTGTGAAATCCGTCGAAGACCACTGTGATGACAAAGAGATCGTCCGCAGTAAAAAATTGTCCCGGGCCGACACCCGGGACTTTTTTATGTAGTTACATACCTGGCAGTTTAATGCCGGAAGATTTAATGTCTTTGAGTAGCTTTTCCTGGAAAGCCAGCCGCACATCTTCAAAGCCATGTTCATTGGTCCATACTTCTATCAGTATTTTATAGCCATCTGGTTCCAGTACAGAAACACCAATACGATTGGGTGGCTCCTGCAGAAAATTTTGCGTTGTTTTTATAGCATCCAGTGCGATGTTTTTGACAGCATCAAAATCAATAGCGTAAGGCACTTTCACCTCAATGTCCATGCGCCTTTTGCCTTCCCTGCTGAGGTTAAGGATAATTTCATTGGATAACTTGCTATTGGGAACAATGACAGTACGATTGTCAAACGTTACCACGTAGGTATAAAAAAGCTGGATGGCTGTAACCTTTCCTGTCATTCCCTGCGTTACAATATTATCACCTACACGATATGGTTTCAATATCATGATCAGTATACCGCTGGCAAAGTTTTGCAAGGTGCCCGATAATGCCAGGCCGGCAGCCACACCAAATGCTGCAATGACCGATGCAAATAAAGTCATCTGCATGCCAAGAATCTGCATCAGCAGCAGGAACAATATTACCTGCAATATGATGCCAAACAGGCTTTGAAAAAAACTTTCCAGGGATGGATCAAAGTCTTTGCTGGAAAGTATTTTTCTTAACCATTTGTTTAGTAATCTTATGATCCATTCACCAATTACCAAAACCAGGATGGCGATAATGATTCTGGGCCCGTACGTAAGGATCCAGGTGTATACTTTATCGTAAAATTTTTCAGGGTTCCACATAATGCTGGCATATTAATACCGTCCGCTGTAAATATTGTTTTCTTCGTCTTCTTCACCAATGTCTTCGTTATCATTATCCAGTTCACTGCCGGGTACATCCAGGTCTGCACCGGAACGATCTTCGGTAATGCCTTTTTCATTGAGCGGTGTACCGTCATCGTCTTTATTATCTAATGCCAGATTAGTGAGATTTTCGGTCTCTTCATTAGTTGGGTGGCCTGCACTTTTGCGCAACATGTTTTTCTCAATGGCCGAAACATTGCTGTTGTTATCAGAAATTATTTCATCTTCACCGGAGGGGTTATTGAGATCATCCAATAAACCGGCTCCTTCTTCATCGGCAGATGAGGCAGTAGTATCTGCCAGTTCACCCAATGGCGGTGCTACAATATGTTCCTGTCCGGGAATATCTTTTACTTCAGGCATATCCATTATAATATCCTCATCTTCCTGTTGTTGAGGGGGCTTTGTGGATTGCTTATTAACAGCTTTTTGTGTATTGGTATCTGACGATTTATTTTTCATACAACATTTTCAGTAAGCGGGTAAAAAAATCGTGCCCTCCGGGGATGATGCGAAAATGTGCAGATTTGAAATGATAGGCTACAAGGAACAAGGTTCAAGGGGTAAAGGTTGAGAAGTTGACAAGGGGTTGCTGCTAACAGCTAAAACCTGATTCCTGATACCTTTCTTTGGGTTCAAATAGCCTGGAATCGGAATTGACTATTGACCATTCACTGCTTCAAACCTACATCCGGCGACCTCTATCTTGTAACCGGCCTCCAACAAAAAAGCCATCTCTTACGAGACGGCTCTTTCCAGAATAAGATATCAACTTTTATTAAGCTACGGCTTTGTTTACCAGTGCAGCAGCTTCGCTGAGCAGGATAGCAGACTGTACTTTCAGGCCACTTTCTTCAATCAGTTTTTTAGCTTCTTCTGCATTAGTACCCTGTAAACGTACAATGATAGGTACGTTGATGGTGCCGATAGATTTGTAAGCGTCAATTACACCTTGTGCAACACGATCGCAACGTACAATACCTCCAAAGATATTGATCAGGATCGCTTTTACTTTAGGATCTTTCAGGATGATGCGGAAACCAGCTTCTACTGTCTGGGCATTGGCAGTACCACCTACGTCCAGGAAGTTAGCTGGCTCACCACCACTTAACTGGATCATATCCATAGTGGCCATGGCCAGACCAGCACCGTTTACCATACAACCCACGTTACCGTCCAGTTTTACAAAGTTCAGGTTAAATTTACCGGCTTCTACTTCTGTAGGATCTTCCTCACTGATATCGCGCATTGCTTCCAGGTCAGGATGACGCATCAGTGAGTTATCGTCCAGGTTCATTTTACAGTCAACAGCCAGTATCTTCTCGTCGGATGTTTTAAACAGCGGGTTAATTTCCAGCATGCTGCAATCCAGTCCTACGTATGCGTTGTATAAATTGGTAACAAATTTTACGCAGTTTTTAAATGCTTCGCCTTTCAGACCCAGGTTAAAGGCAATTTTACGTGCCTGGAAACCCTGTAAGCCACCACCGGGATGTACCCACTCTTTAAAGATCTTCTCGGGCGTATTGTGTGCTACTTCTTCAATGTCCATACCACCTTCGGTGCTGTACATGATCACATTCTGTCCTTTTGTACGATCCAGCAGGATAGACAGGTAAAATTCTTTTACAGGGTTAGCACCAGGATAGTATACGTCCTGCGCAACCAGTACTTTATTTACCATTTTACCGGCAGCACCGGTCTGGATGGTTACCAGTGTTCCGCCAAGAATGTTAGAGGCGATCTGCTTGATCTCTTCTGCACTTTTACCAACAGCCACACCGCGTTGTTCAGTGCCCTGTATCTTTCCTTTACCGCGACCTCCGGCATGAATTTGCGCCTTTACCACTGCGAAATTGTTGCCAAACTGTACTTTCAGATTTTTGTATGCTTCTTCTGCAGCATCGGCTCTATCTACCGGGATGCCTTCCTGTACGGGTACATTATACTTTTTCAGTAATTCTTTAGCCTGGTATTCGTGGAGATTCATGTAGCAAAATTTTGGCGAAAATAAGCGAGAATAGGGGAATAGAAAAATTTGCAGGATGAAGGGCAAGACGTGGCGGATAATTGATATGTGTTTATCCCGGAATAGCATATGCAGAACCGGCCTGCAATGCACAGCAATAGCGGAAAATTGCAGAACATTGTCTGCAGGTTAAATTTCCATTTAAATCAGTAAGAACGGAAACCTTGTGAATCCTGTAACTTGTAACCGGAAACTTTGCCTGTATGTTTCGCTGCTATTGGTATTGCATCATATTATTTCTCGTTTCATGCGGTTCATCACTGCACATTAAAACGCCTTCCCGCAGCAAAGCAGCAATAGGTGGAGGAGCTTTTTATAAAAAAGTGATCCCGCTTACACGCGATGAGCGCGAACGTATAGCACTGAATGAACTGCTGGCCGGTAATGTGCCTGCTTTTTTAAAACATTTTGTTCCTATTACAGCTACTGTTACAGACTCAGCCGGTAATGTGCTCCGTGCCACCTATTTTGTAGCACCGGACTACCTGGCTATTGGTAATAATGACGATTTTGCCCGTATTCCCCTCACTCCTTTTACTGCGCAACAGGTAGCCAATGCCTGGCAATGTTTTTTACCTACACGTAAAATGGTGAATGATATCTACAACCAGGCCCGCATAAAAGTAGAACCAGTGCCTATGCACATTTACAGAGACAGCGCATTGACCTTCTGGCAGCATCATCTTATTATTGAAGGTCAGCGGAAAAACGAAAAAGGATTGATTGCGGGGATCAAAAAAGATGTTGTGATCTCCGTAAAGATCAGTCCTGATGCAAAGCCGGGCAGGGTAGCGATCTATGGCTGGCATATGCCCGGTGGCAAACCTATCCAGCCCTTATACACGGGGCATGTGAACTGGTATGTAGACTATAGTCATGGTATACGACTGGTGTATCGAAAAATCCGGGTAAACGGCAAATGGGTAGATTATAAAACAGTGTTACAGCACCCCGTATGGCGTGCATTACTTTGTGATGAAGAATTTTGCGATTGTTACAGCTATTAAATAGTCAGTGGTTTATCTCAGCAACATCAGCCAGCCGCTGAATTTGGCAAAACCTTCTTCTTTCAGGTCAATAATATAGTAGTAAGTGCCTACAGGAACCGGTTTCCCGTTGTAAGTGCCATTCCATTGACGGCTATATCCCTGGTTTCGGAAAAGCAATTGTCCATTTCTGTTATACACTTCTACAATAGCCAGCGGGTAAGTTTCCAGCGCCTCGATCTGCCAGGTATCATGCACACCATCTCCGTTGGGAGAAAATGCATTGGGTATTGCTATGTTTTTATACACCCGTACAAATACATCGTCTGTACTGGTGCCGCAACCGTTTGATGATACTACGTGCAATGTGTAAGTGGCGTTTTGTACCGGCGAGGCCATGGGTTGTAATGCTGTTGCTGAAGAAAGGTAAGCAGCAGGTGTCCAGTACCAGCTTATGTCCGTGCCGGTAGCAGTACCTTCCAGAAGTGCGTTTTGTCCTTCGCGTATCTTTTTATCGGGTCCTGCATTTGCAACAGGCTTTCTCCATACATTAACGGTTGATTGAAGTGTATCAGAACATCCGTAGCTATTGAATACAACAACAGTGTAAGTGGTAGTGTCTTTAGGGGCTGCAACCGGAGCCGGGAGTGTATTTCCGGATAAACCGGTAACCGGGGTCCACTGATAAGTGTTACCGCCTGATGCCTGTAACACAATCTGGTCGCCTTCGCATATAGCTGTTTCTGCAGGATTGACCGCTCCGGTAGGTACGGGGTTTACTATCAGTGCGGTAATGGCTGTGTCTTTACAACCTTTATCAGAAGTAACAATAACCTGGTAGTTGCCGGCATTGGCAAATGCAGTTGAGGAAAACGTAATGGCCTGTTGTGTAGAAGTAAACCCCGCCGGGCCGCTCCACTGGTATTGGAATGCGCTTGTTCCCGATGCATTAAAAGTACTTATGTTGTTAACACAGGTTTTAATGGTGGTATCCCGTTGTGCGGGTTTGGGGTTAACGCGTATAGTGTCCAGATTGGATGCAATGCGGCATTGTGATATGCCGATATTGCCCGATTCGGCAATCGACAACCTGTACAGATAGGTGCCCGGGGCTGCTGTATATGTGCGCAGGTAGGTAGTGCTGTTGGCACCGGGTATATCAGTCCAGGAAGTACCGCCATTATCGCTTACCTGCCATTGTAGCACCGGGTTGGTATAGCCCGCTGAATAATTGCCTTTCAGTAAAATGGGTGCGGGATCGCCTTCACAGAGATCGCGTGTTGTGGTACCGGTAGCATCAATAACAGTAGTGATCTGCGGACCACAGGGACGAAAGGTAATATCATCCAGCGCCAGGTCGTTGCCACAGCCGCCTGCCGCATTGTTGGTGATGCGTACCACCACATCTGTAACAGAAGGTGGAGTCTGGAAAAACACACCGTATTGCTTCCAGGTAGGTACATTATCCTGTGGAATATTGCCCGTATTATAGGACGCCAGTACAGTGCCGCCGGTAGTTTCAATACGGAATGTAATATTGGGGTTGATCCCATTGCCATTGCAGGCAGAGGCTTTAAGAATGTTCATGATCCAGGCTGCAAATTCGTAGGTAGTGCCGCCGCAGAGATTTCTGACCGTTTCCACATAAAAATCTCCCGGCTGAAAAGAGGCATTCACCAGCATGAAATAACCGTTTGCATCATTGGGCGTATGATCCTGCGTAAGTGTATGCCAGGTATCAGAAAAACAGGACGAGGTGGAGTTGCGCACAGTGTATTGGCCGTCTGCCGGACAATCAGTAGTTATATATTGGTAAAAAGTAGAAGCTGCCGACAGTTTATTGCCGGGATTGGCGCCACTGCCAAATGTAATGTTGACAACAGGGTCGCCCAGGCTGCCGCTGCACAGTTGTGCCCATACGGGAGCCTGAATGAATATCAATAGTAAAAGCAGGTATCCCGCCTTAGACATGGCAATCAATTCAAGGTACCCTTCAAAAATAATGAATATATAGTGTAATCAATACATAGTAAGCCGCGACCTGCTATTCCTTATATTTGCAGCCGCTTACCGGGCGGGCTATTACCAGAGTGCCCGGAATATTCATAAAAAATAATAAAAGGTGCTGACGCAACAACTGCAGGAAACGATTACATATATTAAAAAAATATACTCCCATGTGCCAGAGATCGGTATTGTGCTGGGAAGTGGTTTGGGAAATTTCGCTACAGAAATAAAAATTGAACAGGAGATCAGTTACAACGATATTCCTCATTTTCCTGTTTCAACCGTAGAAGGACATCATGGCAAATTGGTTTTTGGTGAGCTGAATGGTAAGAAAGTGGTGGCAATGGCCGGCCGTTTTCACTTTTATGAAGGCTATACGCCTGCACAGGTTGTTTATCCCATACGTGTAATGAAATTCCTGGGAATACGCCTGCTGATGGTGTCAAACGCTGCTGGTGGTGTAAATCCTGCTTTTAAAATAGGCGACCTGATGATCATCCGTGATCATATCAGCCTGATCACGCCCAACCCGCTGATTGGTAAAAACGAGGAAGAACTGGGACCACGTTTCCCTGATATGAGCGAACCATACAGCAAAGAACTGATCAAAAAAGTAAAAAAGATAGCCGGTGAGCTGAATGTACCGGTACAGGAAGGTGTTTATTTTGGTGTTACCGGTCCTACTTTTGAAACCAGGGCCGAATATCAGATGATTTACAGGCTGGGCGGCGATGCTGTAGGAATGAGCACCGTGCAGGAAGTGATCACCGCTATACACATGGGCTTGCCGGTGGTGGCCATGAGTGTAATTACGGATATTGGTATCCGGGAGGAAGACAATATCATTACTCATGAAGAAGTGTTGCAGGCTGCCAATGAAGCTGCCCCTAAACTGTCGGCTATTTTTAAACAATTGGTGGCAGAAGTATAGTTGTAGCAGGTTGTATTGCGACGTTTATTTTAACAACGTGCCGATAACAAGATTAACGTTCTTATAAAACAGCCTGCAACCATTAATGATTAATTTGGCATCCCATTATAATATTCAATGCAGCCAGTGCTAAGATTTTGTTACATACTGTTCACTACAGTCATTTTACTGACAGGCTTTGTTAACACAGGCAGCGCGCAGGGTGGTTTTGACCGGATCAGGAGCATTGGTGGCAGCCTGGGCAGTGCAGGAAGTGGTACCGGCGATAGCATTAAGCACCGTACCGGACTGGAAGATTCCATTACCATCCGTTTCCGTTATCTTGATTCCAGCAGGCTGCAACAGTTCGATTCCAGCCTGTACGATTTTACAAAGTATTATCCGGTACCCTGGACCTACGTGCACCTGGGCAATTTTGGCACACCTGCCCGTAACCTGGTGTTTACACCCCGTATGCAGTCTGGCTGGGATAATGGCTTTCACGCATTTGATATCTATAATTTTACAGTAGAGAATACCCGTTTTTATACTACCACGCGTCCGTATTCTGAAATGGGATACATGCTGGGCAGTCGTGGTGAACAGATGATCCACCTGAAGCATACGCAAAACCTGAAGCCCAACTGGAACATGGGTTTTGAATACAGGCTGATCAATGCTCCGGGATTTTTCCAGAACCAGAACACCAATCACAACAGTTACAAATTCAGTTCGTGGTACCAGTCGAGAAACAAGCGATATCAGAACTTTTTTGTAATTGCGGCGAATAAACTGCAATCGGGCGAAAATGGTGGTATTGCCGGTATGCAATACCTGGATAGTACCAATGCTTATAAAGAGCGTTCTAATATTCCCACCAACCTGGGGGCGCCGCAGGCAAACAGCCGCGACTTCTTTAACACCAATATCGGTACCGGTAGTTTTTATACCAATGCAACTTACCTGTTTCGTCAGCAATACGACCTGGGACAAAAAGATTCACTGGTGAGAGATACGGTAGTGATACCGTTGTTTTACCCGCGTTTGCGACTGGAGCATACCATCAGTTACAATACCTATAATTATCGTTTCCGCGATTATTTTGGTGATAGTGTGTTTTATAAGAACACCTACAATATTACCCTGCCGGCAGCCAGCAACGATACGTTCTTTTTGCAGGATTACTGGAAACGATTGGTCAACGATTTTTCTGTTTACCAGTTTCCGGATGCAAAAAATGCGCAACAGTTTATCAAGGTGGGGGCCACTATGGAAAATATGACGGTGTCTTTTGATTCCGGGTTTGTATCAACCCGCAGTCAATCATACTACGACCTGTTTTTGCATGGTGAATACCGGAATAAAACCCGCAACCAGAAATGGGATATTGAAGCCAACGGGCGTTTCTATATCAATGGCATGAATGCAGGGGATTACAATGCGTACATCAGTCTGAAACGCCTTATCAGCAGAAAGATCGGTTATCTGGAAGTTGGTTTCCAGAATTCCAACCGCACACCATCATTTGTATATAATAATTCCAGCAGTTTCTACCTGGGCGATCCGCTGACCTTTAAAAAAGAGAACATCACCAATATATTTGGTTCACTGGAACAACCCCGGTTACATCTGAAATTATCTGCCAGCTACTATCTGTTCAGCAATATGGCCTACTTTACTAAATTTTACCAGGCTGAACAGGAAAGCACCGTGTTCAATGTACTGCAGATCACTGCACAAAAACAGTTTAAACTGGCAGAACATTTTAACTGGCGTACCTGGATCATATTGCAGCAACGTGCGGGCAATGCCGCGCTGAACCTGCCTTTGTTTACCACCCGTAACCAGATTGGTTATGATGGCAATCTCGGTTTCAGAAGTCTGCTAACCAGCTTTGGCCTTGAAATGCGTTATTTCACTCCGTACAATGCACCTTTTTATTCACCGCTTATCGGGCAATATTCTTACCAGGATAATATCAGGGTTAAGATGCGTTTTCCTGAGCTTTCAGCTTATGTACATTTCCGTATCAAAACCTTTAACGCGTATGTACGTGCTGAAAACCTGAACACCTACGACGGCAGAGGATTTTTGGGAAATAATGTGCCTACTTACCTGTACCCTTATCCGGGATTGCAGATCCGTGTAGGTATCTTCTGGAGCTTTATCAATTAAGATTATTTGTTACTTATTGCAGGTTGTAAATATGCTTTGCAGTGCGGAAAGTATTGCAATGCGCTTCTACAATAGCATTGATGTTTGGAGAGTAGCCACCACCCATAGCTACCACGCAGGGAATATTGAGTTGGTGTAGTTGAGTAAATACCATTTCATCTCTCTTACGGCAACCATCCATAGTTACTTTCAGCTTGCCAAACTTGTCAGTTTCAAGAATGTCTACGCCTGACAGAAAGAATGCAAAATCTGGGGAATGTTGTTTCAGTAAAGTATGCAGCGTGTTTTCGAGCAAACCAAGATAAACATCATCTGTTGTTCCGTCTTTGAGACCAATATCCAGGTCGCTTTTCTCTTTATGAAAAGGATAGTTGTGCGCACCATGCATGCTGAAAGTAAAAACTTCCGGTTTGTACTCAAATAGCCGGGCTGTTCCATTACCCTGGTGTACGTCCAGGTCAATGATGATAATTCTTTCAGCCAGTTTGTGATGCAGCAGGTAATTGGCAGCCACTGCAAAATCATTCAATAAACAAAAGCCCTCGCCATGATCAGCATAGGCATGATGAGTGCCGCCCGCAATATTTAAAGCTACTCCGTTTTTTATAGCGTGATGACAGCAGTCAATGGTCCCCTGTGTAATAATGAGTTCGCGTAAAGTGAGTTGTGGTGATTGCGGAAAACCAATATGTCGTTGTTCGCGGGCTGAAAGTGTTTGCCGGTGCAATCTATCCAGGTAATCAGCATCGTGTGTCCATAATACGATCTCATCCGCACATACTTCCGGTTTGAAAAGATGTTGTTCAGTAATAGTTCCCTCGTATAATAGTTGTCCCGGTATCAATTCATATTTCGCCATTGGGAAACGATGTCCTTCCGGAAGCGGATGTGCGTAGATGGGGTGGTTTGCTATGTGTAATGTACGACTGCTCATTGTAACTGTACGATATGATTGTTTACAATGGCAAACACATTTTCATCGTCTTCCGGACGTATCATGGCCAGACCGGTAAATTTGCTGAAAGCAGGCAGTACACAAAAAGAACGTGCAAAATAGAAACAGGGGAAACTCAGTGATTGTCTGCCCATACCATTGATGCGAATACCCGGGTGAAGATGACCGGAGAATTGGTATTGCATGGTTGGAGTATCCTGGTCTGCAATGTCATGTAAAAAGCTGAAGGCGCTTAATTCAAGTGTATTTTCAGTTACAGAGATATTGCATTCCCGGTACCATGCGTCGTGCAGAATATCATGATTGCCACGAACCAGGTGTACGTCAAGATCAGGAAAGTTGTGTCGCCATTTCCGGAATAATTCCAACTCTTTATTTTCATGACTGTGAAACAGATCACCCACAGCAATGAGTTGACGGGGTTGAAAATATTGTAACTGGGTTACCAGCCGTTGCAGGTCTTCCTGGTAAACAGTTTGCGGTACTGCAATACCCGATTTACGGAAATGTCCTGTTTTACCAAAATGAAGATCTGATACAATCAGTGCTTTTTCCTCTTCCCAGAAAATACAGCGGTAGGGAGATAGCCAGAGTTGTTGTTGTGATATGCGGTATGAAACAGGCGCTTGCATAGGTGGGCTGCAAATGTAGGGAAAGATGATAAAATAGAGGGTGGGGATTGTCAATGTATTGTCGGCAGTCGTGATATTCATATGGTTGAATTGCTGGATTGCTCTATGGTTAGCAGCTATAACAATCAAACCATATAACTATTGAACAATCCTGTTATTATGCAGTTCACAGCCTTTGGGGATTCTTTTAGAACCATACAGAGGCACAAAGGAACACGAAGAAAAAGGGTGTTTGCTTTCAGTTACGAGTCCTTGTCAACTTTTCAATAATTTACTCCTTGCTCCTTGTTGCTGGCCTGCAACAATAAATCAATTGATGGATGGAATGAAATTCATAAAGAAGTTGATAAACTTCCTGCGGCTATTGCTTTTTACTTTCATGCCAGCTGTCTGTATGTTTATGGGCATGGCCGGTAATACCCAGGCGAAAAGAGCAATTTTCAATAGAAATCAAGGCTGAGCAAACACAGAACGAGAACAAGAAAAATATGAGCCTGGGACAATCAAAGAACAACGGGCAAAACAATGGATAGCAATATGTTTATTTATCTGCTGGAAGTTGATTTGCGGCAGCAATTTCATTTTTTAGTGTAGTAGCCCAGTCGGTTAATATTTTTTTATCGGCGGTATCTAGTTTGGCATCATGATGTACCAACAGATAGCTATTGAGCGGCATCTCCCCCGATTTAATCTGCTCAATTGTCTCATTTAGTTTATGTACTTGTCTTTTGGGAGTATAACTGGCAAATGTTGAAAAATTCAATTCTTTTTTGCCATCATTAATATGCTTTTGAAGCCACCAATAAACTGGCTGGATATTGCTGTACCAGGGATAGTGAGTGTTATTGCTATGACAATCATTGCAGCTACGTTGTAAAATTATTTGTACATTTTGTGGCACGGTAAAATGTTGGGTAATATCATCTGCTGCTATCTCACCGGACTGGTTTTTATGCGGACGTATAAACTGGATAACGATGAAGATAAAAAGTAATGCAATCAGAATTTTCCTTTTCATACAGTTGATTGTTGGGGGTAAAATGAAATGTCTGTTTTGAAATATAAAGAATAAAGCTGATTGCCTGCAGGATTTTTATTTGTTTAATTGTGCTTGCATCCGTTTTACCCGGTCTTCCAGTTTTTCAGAAGAAAGACTTTCGCGCATGCTGTCTACCTTAATGGGGAAACAGAAAGGGGTAAGTCTTTGCGGAAAAGTAATGATGATACGGGATTGCTGTATCCTCTCCAGCATATTACGTAGCCTGACCTCTTCCATTTGCTGGTCAAGTACTTCCTGGTAGGCTTGTCGCAGTAACAGGTTATTGGGTTCGTACTCAGCAAATACATTGAAAAGCAATGCTGCGGAAGATTGCAGGTGACGGGCTTTTTTTTGTTCACCGGGATATCCCTGGAAAATGAGTCCGCCGATTACAGCAATATCCCTGAATTTTCTTTTGGCCATTTCGGTAGCATTTGCACTGCGTTGAATATCTGCCAGCAGGTTTTCGGAACTGAACAATTCATAAGCATTGGTATCATCTACCGGTATGGGTTGATCACTGAGTAATTCAAATCCATAATCGTTCATGGCAAATGAAAATGTAATAGGAGTAATGCGACTGATACGAAAGGCCAGGATGGCTGCCATTGCTTCATGTACCAGGCGTCCTTCAAATGGAAATACAAACAGGTGAAAACCATCTTTAGTTTCAATTTGCTCAATCAGCAATTCATTGGCCTGCGGCACGTGTGATAGTTCTTCCTGCAACTGGAATAATGGTTGTAAAACCTCTAGTTCTATATCCCTGGTCTTTGATGAATTGGTGGCTTTATTGTGTTGTATACCGTTTGTTGCATACTTGCTGTCAAGTGCTTCGTTGAATTTTTCCCGTAACTTTTTTCCCAGGTTAGCGCTCAATGGCATACGGCCGCCCTGCCAACTGGGAACAATTGATTTTTGTGCATTCGATTTTCGTACCAGGGCTGTCATATCCTTGATCATTACCAGCTCAAGTTTTCTCCCCGCCAGTGTAAAAACGTCGCCGGGAGAAAGTCGTGTAATAAACCATTCTTCAATAACACCTACAAATCCACCGGACACAAATTTTACTTTCATCATAGATTCGCTTACAATGGTGCCAATGTGCAAACGGTGCCGCATGGCAACGCGCCTGCTGGTAATGCGGTACACTCCGTCGATGATCTCTACTTTTTTATATTCATCATACTGCTGCAGTGCTGTACCGCCTGCAGTAATAAATTGCAGAATAGACAACCACTCATCGGTCGTCATATCGCGATAGCAATAAGTAGCTTTTACTTCTTCAAATATTTCATCGGGTCTGAAACCTTCCGAAATGGCAAGAGTACCCAGGTATTGTATCAATACATCGAAGCACAGCAGCATCGGTTCACGGCTTTCAATAAATTCCTCTTCGATAGCATTTTTCAGGGCGGCAGCTTCTACCAACTCCAGTGAATGGGTAGGCAGGAAATAGATCTTACTGACAGCATCCGGTTGGTGACCGCTTCTGCCCGCACGTTGTAAAAAACGGGCAACACCTTTAGGCGAACCAACCTGGATCACTGTTTCCACCGGTCTGAAATCAACGCCCAGGTCCAGGCTTGCTGTACATACTACAGCTTTAAGTCGCCCGGAATGCAATGCTTCCTCCACCCAGATGCGTAATTCCTGTTCAATACTTCCATGGTGCAGCGCAATAGCCCCTGCCAGTTCGGGGGCAGCTGTAAGCAGGGACTGGTACCATATTTCACTCATGCCACGGGTATTGATGAAGATCAGTGTGGTGCGGCTTTCGTTCAGTATCGGTATTACTTTATCAACCAGCTTAATACCCAAGTGCCCTGCCCAGGGATATTTTTCAATTTCATCCGGCAGTACAGAAGAGATGACTACATTTTTCCGGAGGTTGGCTTTTACAATTACTCCTGTTTCGCAGGTAGTAAGATGTAAGGGAGACATCAATACTTCTTTTGCCTGTTCCAGATTACCAATGGTAGCAGAAATACCCCAGATCTGTAGAGGTACTGGCCTGTTGCGTGTAACGCCCAGCAATCTTGAAATAGCCAGTTCAACCTGCACGCCTCTTTTTGAACCCAGCAATTCATGCCATTCATCGATGGCAATGATCTGCAATGATTGAAAAGATTCAGGGTAATGCTTCTGTGCTAAAAACAGGTGAAGACTTTCTGGTGTAATGATAAATGCTTCGGGCATTTGTCTTTTTTGCTGCTGCCGTTCGTTGGTATCAGTGTCGCCGTTGCGGATACCAACTTTCCAGCTCATTCCCAGTTCGGTGATCACTTCTTCCATAGCCCTGCCAATATCTTTGGCAAGGGCCCGCAGCGGAGTAACCCAGATCAGTTGTACGCCATTTTTAGCTTTCTGCTGGTAATTATCGGGATGTTGATTGATGAACCGGATCAATGTGCCCAAAAAAACGGAGAAGGTTTTTCCAAAGCCGGTGGGAGCATTTACCAGTCCGCTTTTTTCATCAACGATGTGTTGCCAGGTTTGTTCCTGGAATAAAAAGGGCTTGTGTCCTTTTGATTGTAGCCATTCATGAATTACCCTGTATCCTGGTGTGTCTTTCAGCAACAAAATCAGTTCTCCTTTGGCGGTAATTTAATGAATTGTGCCGAGATAGACGGTGTAGAGGCTGTACATTAATGCTTGGTGCCGGTAGCCCTGAATCCTTCTTCCACACAGCTTCCTCTTAATTGAAAAGTGTTACAGCTATCCTTGATACAGGGAACAGGGCTTAAGCCACACTGTTCAGGGTTGAGTGTTTGGTGCATGGTAACACCCTGACAGGTAAAAGTGTTATAGGGTACCTGGGAAATACCTGCCGGAATAATAAGTTGTTGCGGTACTCTGTAGTTAATATATCTGAAAACGGAATATGTTGAGACGCCAATGACGGTTATAATGATGCCTGAAATAAATAAGCGGTCGTTAACTAATCGTGAAAGCAGGTCAAGCCGGGTAGCAATTGCAGAATATAGTAAATAACAAGTTGCAACCAAATAACCTGTTCCAAAACGCGGATCAGGAGCTGTAATAAACCACACTATGCACCCGGTAATACAGATAAACAGGGTAATTCTGTCAGATGTGTTCAATAGTTTGATGATACCAGGCAGGATAAAAATTGAAAACAAAAATAGTAATGTAATCAGCAGCAGGAGCATCTGATCAGATAAAGAAATGTGCTGAAACCACAATGGTATCCATTGAGAAAAGGGTTTTTGCAATACCAGGGTAGCCTCTGCACTGGTGTCAACGGGAATACGGGCATAGGCAGAAATATAATGCTGGAAATCACGTAATTCTGAAATAGGGAGTTTCCAGTCAACAGCAAACATATCGCCCGCGGCAGACGGAAAAAGAGGATAGCCGGAGGAAATAATATTATGCATAATGTATGGAAACATACAAATAATGACAAGAAAGGCGATTCCAAACGAATAGGCTATTTTTCTCCGGAGTAACTGTTGTATTAACACTGTTACAATAAGTAAGGAAATGACAATTGACGATAACTTAATGGTGATAGCAGCGCAACAGAACAATACTATTAGCAAGTTAGAAATGTTATTGGCTGATAGCTTGTTTTGAAGATATAGGTATATAGCGGCCCAGATGTATATAGTTACAATAAAATCGGGGCTGGCAGAAGTTGCTGTTAATCTGAATTGTGTCCAGGAAAAATATGTATAGACGAGTAATAATAGCCAAAGAAAATGTGCTGATTTCTTTTGACTTTTTGAAGAGATCTGTTTTGTGATGAAGAGCAGGAACCAGTAAAGAACGCAACTGTTTAAAAAAAGAAACTGATTGTTGTAGATGAAATTAAACCTGAAAATTGCCAGTGCAGCAAACCATAAATTGCTCATTGCTACTTCGTAATCAATATTAACCAATCCCGGAACAGCTTTGTAGGTTTCCAACCATTTGATAGCCTGTGCATGATAGGCTAGTGTATCAGGATGCTTTATCGTGTATGAACTAATTATAAGTGTCATACATATGCCAGTAATCAACAAGAGTGCTGCAGCAGTACTATAGCCGGTTATTATTCGCTGTAATTGATGCAGAACGAGAGTTCTATTATGAGGCAGGAAAAAAAATGCAATAGCAGGACTCAATAAACAAATGTGCGCCGTTGGCCCAAGCGGAATAAATAAAGAAAGGTATAGTGCAATAATGCCGATGGTTGCCAATCCGGCAAAGCAGATAACAATAGGATCTGTATTTTCAACAGAACTGTTTTTTTGTAGCCGTTTACCAGCGAGCAAAAATATATTGCCCCAGGTCAGAGACAGTATTGTAATGTATGTCCATACCAGCAAGGTGAGCAGCATTATAATGAGTTGATTTTTACAGGTTGCTTATGATGAATAAAACTATGATTTTTTTATTGGCTGGCTGATATCGGTAGCAAATTGTATTTTTATAGATAGAAAGTTTACCAGCTTATGATGAAAGCACCAGCGGTTTCAATAATAATCCCACTATACAATGAAGCAGAGTCTTTTGCAATATTGGTTGAATCGTTGAATGCTGCTATAGCTGGTTTGAAAGAATCCTGCGAAATTATACTGGTAGATGACGGTAGTACTGATGGTACCGCTGCCTTGGTGAAGCAACTAGGGCTGGCAGACAATCGCTATCATTGTGTGCTGCTGTCACGGAACTTTGGTCATCAATTGGCTATAACAGCAGGGCTTCAATATGCCAGGGGAACAGTCGGGGTCATGATTATGGACGGTGATATGCAGGACCCTCCGGCAATGATTCAGGACTTTCTGAGGGTTTATTACGAGGGCTATGATGTTGTATATACCATTCGTAAAAATCGTAAAGAATCTTTTGGGTGGCGGATTGCATACAAATTGTATTACAGGCTGTTCCGTACTATAGCCAATGTACATACGCCCCTTGATAGCGGCGATTTCGGGTTTATCAGCCGCCGGGTAGTAGACATATTGAATAAAATGCCTGAAGAACAGCGTTATTTGCGTGGAATGCGGTCGTGGGTAGGTTTTTCTCAGAAAGGGATTGTGTATGAGCGCGGAAAACGTGATTATGGAAGATCTAAATACTCCTTCTGGCGTTTACTAAAGCTGGCATACATGGGGATTTTTAACTTTAGCGAGTTCCCTATAAAATTCATTACAGCCCTCGGCCTCACCGCTACCACTGGTGGAGTGATCTATTTTGTGTTAACGCTTATCAGAAAGTTCTTTTTTGGCGATGTTCCCTCCGGGTTTACAGCATTGATTGGGGCAATTGTTATTTTTAGTGGTGTTCAACTGATTTCAATTGGCATCCTGGGCGAGTATATTGTAAGAATATTCTACCAGGTAAAGCAGCGACCTCTTTTTCTTGTAAAAGAAAGGATCAGTGAAGGTGAAACCCAGGGTGATATTTAATCAAAGTGCTTGTAAATACTGTAGTTGCCAATTGTTTGATAATACTTGTATTTTGTCAGGTCTGCTCCCTGGTAAAAAGTAAATACAGAGTCTTTGTGGTATATAATAAACTCAATTTTGCCGGTTTTAAAACCTTCCCATAAGCGGGTATAATTAAAGTTGCCATCGGGTAAGGTGCAGCAATCTACTGCGTCGATATTGGGCAACACCACTTTGTCCTGTAGCAAAACTTTAAAGAAATCATGATAAAAATCTGTATAGGAAAAGACATATTTTTCAGATGGCAGTTCTTTTAAAACCATGTTTGCAACCTGCTGTTGTTCCTGGTAAGCTTTTTTTTCTTCTTTCTGATCATTGATATTGTAAAAATAAAGTTGCAGTGCAGTGTTGGCAAAAATAAAAGTCAATATAAACAACAGGGGATATGTGATGTTGATTTTTGAAAGTACCATTTTTTTTTCTGCGCAGACAGCAATTATTATAAACAGACAAAAAAAGCTTTCGTGCAAATAACCTACATGCGAGCCCCACTTTAAAGCGATGGCCAGCGACCATGCAGTCTGTATAACAGCAATTAATGAAATCGCTGTCATATCATCCTTTTTTCTTTGTAAAATATGCCTGATGGCTATAAAAATACCTGCAGCTAATGGAATGATGATATAGGAAGAGGTAAGACGTTTGAATATTTCTACATAAAACCATCTGAAATCAATCTTGTTGTTGAGCGCACGTACAAGATGGGCTAGGAAATGTCCGTCAGGATACAGACGGGTAAAAAGTAATAATGATAAGCCAAGTAAACATGCCTGGAAAAGTATTAGCACCGTCAGGTGATTCCATTTTTTATAATACAATAGCACTGTACCTATTGCAACAGGAAAAATAAGTGCATTTTGTTTGGTAAAAACTGCCAGGTTGCAGAGTAGTGCTATGATGAATAAAAATTTTACGGAAGATTTGTTAAGATATGATATAAAGAAAGATACAATAAGGCTGAACCAAAATAGGATTAAGCTATCAGAACGATTCATGGTATAGCTCCAGTAACTGACCTGGAATAGGAAAAATACCGCGGTAGCAAAAGCTAGCGGAGCAGAAACAGATAGCTTTTTATGCATAATTCTGTATAGTACATAAGTAGTTGCAAGATCAAATAACAGGCAGAGACCGCGTGTAACAAAAAATATTTGTATGCCATCGGATGCCTGTATCCCAAAAAGTTTGCAAACGCACCAGGAGATATAGAAAAAAACAGGAGCATAGGGATTAACAGCAAAAGGGTAATTTTCCGGATCGGGATAGATATCCAGCGATTTTAGAAGCCGCATTACCGGGTAGGAAAAGTTATTGTCTATGCCCGCAATCTGACCATGATAGCTGAAGACAATAAGAACTCTTTCCAGTAAAAGGACTAAAAGAAATAATGAACAAAAAAGATATAGCAGTTTTATCCTATTATGCTGGAAATAGTACTGAATTCCTGACAAACTCATCATATTGCTGATTTGAAGCCCTGGAAATAGGCGATTAAAAGTAATATTTTTTATTTTTCCGGTACGCCAATGTTACATTTGAAGCTAATGGAGAAAAGCTATTATCGTAAATATTACGTATTTGAAAGAACGCACTGGTGGTTTCTTATACGTACTGCTATTCTTAAAAAGCTTATCAGCAGGTATGTAAAGCCGGCAGGTGATCTGAATATATTAAATGCAGGTATTGCTACGGGCAAAACCTCTGAAGACCTGGCTGAATTTGGACGGGTTACCTCCGTTGAAAATGATGCAGAATGCTGTGAATTTTTAAGGAATGAATTGAATATGGACGTAGTCAATGCCTCGGCTACAGCATTGCCTTTTGCAGACGAAGCATTTCATATGGTCTGTGTATTTGATGTATTGGAGCATATTGCAGATGAGCAGCTTGCCGTACAGGAATTGTACCGTGTCAATACTGTAGGCGGCTGGCTGATAGCTACTGTTCCGGCCTACCAATGGTTATGGAGCCGGCATGATGAGGTAAATCACCATTGCAGACGGTATTCCCACGCGCATATTAGAAAATTATTGCAGCAAAACGGATATGATATCCGGTATATGTCAGGATTCAACTTTATTTTATTCCCCATGATCGCGATGTACAGGTTGACATCACGCATGTTCCGAAAAAAAACTGAATTGAAGTCTGACTTTGAGATCAGCCTTCTTGAAAACAGCTCTTTACTGAACAGCTTTTTTTATCGGCTTTTTAGTATCGAAAAGAAATTGTTGCCCGGAATGAGGATTCCTTTTGGTGTGTCAATAGTTATAGTGGCACAAAAGGTTTAATGATCTCGTTTGTGTTTGAGCAGTATAAACATTTGCGATGTAGGAACAAATGCACCCCGTATAAAATCGAAAACAGCAAAGCAGGCACTGATAAATGGAAAAAGCGGATGGTTAATAAGTGGCCTTTTGTCCTTTTTTAGTCTGTTGCCTTTTAAAAGTACAAGCAGGCTATATGTCCAGAATGGGGCTCCCTGGGTGTATAGCAGTTTTGATATCTCCAGTTGGCTGTTGCCGGTTAACAAATGCAGACTTTTTTTACTAAATATATTCCAGTGTCTCGGGCAATGTAACCCTCCCCAATAGTATTTCTTGAAAAGCCGGGCATCCCAGCTTTCACAATTAGGGGTTTTGATTATAACGCAACCTTTAGGCGATAAAAAAGTACCAATTTTTTGGATGATCTGTTGTGGATTGTCAACATGTTCAATCAGGTTTAACAGTACAATCAGGTCAAATTTTCTGTCAGTGTTGAAGGTCTCGATACGACTGAGATAGTATGTATGCCCGTTTTGAGCGGCAATATCTGCGCATTGCGGATCTATGTCTACAATGGCTGTTGAGGCAATACGTTTATCAGTATGTTTTATGTTGTTCAGCAGCCAGCCACCACCGCCGCCAATATCAAGAATATTCAAACTGTCACCAGGAATGTTTTTAATGATCTTCCTGAACAATCTTACATCCAGGTATTCCTTGATTTTAAAAACAATACTTTTATCTGGGGCAACAAATGAATAATAGGAAGGGGGATAGATCGTAGAAAGCTGATTTACCGGGGGTAACCCAATGAAAAGAAGCTCGCAATGCGTGCATTTAAAATAATTGAAATATTCTTCTGTTGTAAAATATTCCCAATCAGTTTGTTTGCACCACCAGTTAGCCTGGCTTTTGCATAGAGGACATGAGACAGTCTGATGCATCATTTTATATAAAACAGGTTTCTGAAAGTCTTTAGATAAGATGTTCGTGACCGTGCTATGATATCTTTTGTTGTTTCGGATTGACGAAGGAACATTAATACATCGTTTAATCTTGTATAAGATATTTGCGGATCCCAGTGATGGAGTATATGTCTGTTAAAACCTGCACCTCCGAAGGTTCTTGAAATGATATCCCTGCCAAACAGCCTGCTGATAGTATGCCGTTGGATAGAATAATATTCCGGTTGATTTGATGCGCTCTCATCTCTATGTTCAAGTATCTGTCTCAGAGTAGCCAGAAAAGGGAATACAATAAAAAGACCAGCCAGCCAGCTTAGTAATAATGGAATATTACCGGTTATGTATGCCAGGCTGCAAAAAAGTGTCTGAGCCAAAACGAAACGTAATAGTTGTCCTTTTTTGCTTTTTTCTTTTTGAATATTGCTTTTCCGGCGGTTTAAAACAATATGAAGTGTGTGAAAGCCTGACAATACTTTGAGCAGGAATATAAATGTCAGGGCATTGAAATAAGATACTTCCTTGTCGTCAGGAGCGGCCAGGTGAAGATGGTGTTGCCAGTGAATACTGCGATAACTCTTCATGTCTAATGCGAACAAAACGCATAAAAATATATTGGCCAACCGGTCATTTTGTTTTTTATCAGGGTGGATATTAAAATGAGCAGCCTCATGCACAAATAAATGCAGATAAGCCAGGAAATAACCGAACCATATGGCCCATAAAGGTGTCAGCCACCATTGAAGCGTAATTTGTTTTATGAATACCGCAATGATGAAAGGGCAGCTCAGTAATACATACCCTGCAGATATATGAAACCAGACCTTACTGTATAGGGGAGTAAGAGTACTTCTGAATTGTTTATAACTTATTTTTTCAGGTGAACAGACTGCTTCATAAGGAATATGTTCAAGCGAGCTATTCATTTTATGTATGCTTTTAGTCCGGCAATTCGGCTTATATATTTCCCCACCATATCAAACTCAATATTAACAGCATGTCCGGGAAGGATATTCCTGATATTAGTATGTTCAAATGTATAGGGAATGATGGCTACAGAAAATTCATTGATGCCCACGTTGAATACGGTAAGACTGATGCCATTCAGGCAAATGGAGCCTTTTTCAATTACCAGGTGTGCAAACTCCTGCGGAAAACGGAACCTGAATTCCCAGCTTCCGTCCAGGCTTTTGCGTTCAATACAGGTAGCTGTGGTATCAACATGTCCCTGTACAATATGTCCATCCAGCCGGCCATTCATCAGCAGGCAGCGTTCAATATTCACAATGTCACCGGGCTGCCACTGGTCCAGGTTGGTTTTCTGAAGGGTTTCGGCAATAGCTGTAAGTTGGTGATTGTCATTGCTTATTGCTTCTACAGTTAAGCAAACCCCGTTGTGGGATACGCTCTGGTCCACTTTCAGTTCGTGCGATAGGGAAGAAGAGATCCGGAATATTTTATTGGTACCGGACACCTGTACATCCTCAATTTTACCTGTCGTTTCAATAATTCCTGTAAACATAATGCAGCAAAATTCGGCGTTTTTTACAATTCTGTTTCCTGAATCAGGAATTTACTTATCTTTGCCGTCCCAAAAGCATTAAAGGAGGTATCAAACTATGCTGATAATTGATTCAAAAGATTGCGAAAATATTGACAAGGCGCTCAAAAAGTACAAAAAGAAATTTGAGAAAGCTAAAATATTGGTGCAATTAAGAGGTCGTCAATCTTATACAAAGCCATCTGTAAAACGTCGTAACGAGATATTGAAGGCTGTTTATAAGCAAAAGATCGCCAGCGGTCAGATTGAAGGATAATTAGTTCCTCAGTACGTACAATATATTCAGATAGCTGCAAAGTTTTACTAACTTTGTAGCTATCTTTTTTATTTACAGGCCATTGCAGCTGTACAATGCCTCAAGCAACTACAATATGCCGGTATCTGCCGAACAGAACATACAGACCTTTGTCAACTATCTGAAGTTTGAAAAAAGGTATTCGGTCCATACCATCCGTTCATACCAGGATGATTTACAGCAGTTTTTTGATTACCTGGAAAATGCGCTTTCTATTCCGGCACCGGCTTTGTCCGACATCCCTGCCGCTTTTGTAAGAAGCTGGCTGGCTTCCCTCAAAGAAAATAAGGTTACCGCCAAAACTATCAACCGCAAAATATCTTCGCTGAAGTCTTTTTTCAAATATTTTATGCGTACTGGTGAACTGGAGCAAACTCCTATGACCAATATTACGGCGCCTAAAATTGGCAAAAGACTGCCTGTATATGTTGAACAGAAAGATGTTTATACACTATTTGAGCATGTTGAGTTCCCCGACTCGTGGCAGGGACTTACTGATAAGCTGCTGCTGGCCATTTTTTATCATACAGGCATGCGTTTGTCTGAACTGGTAAACCTCAAAGAAAGTCAGGTAAACAGTGCGGGGCGTTCTTTAAAAGTACTAGGTAAAGGCAATAAAGAACGGGTGATCCCTGTAAGTGAGCAGCTCATTGTTGCCATTAACAGCTATATGCGGGCTAAAAAGGCCCTTACAGGCAATGCAGACACTACTGTGCTGCTGGTGAGTGACAAGGGGAAAAAGCTCTATGCCAAGTATGTTTATCTTGCTGTAAAAAAATATCTCGCCGTTGTAACAACCATCGATAAAAAAAGCCCGCACGTTTTAAGGCATACGTTTGCCACCCATCTTACCAATAATGGGGCAGACCTTAATGCTGTGAAAGAATTACTGGGTCATAGCAGTCTTGCCGCTACACAAATCTACACACACAACACCATTGAAAAGCTGAAAGAAGTGTATCAAAAAGCACATCCCAAGGCCTGATAATTTAACGATATTATAGTGCCGGAAATTTTTGGAAAAAAGCGCCTGTTGCTTTAACTTAGAAAGTAACAAAGTGTGATGCCTATGCAATAAAACCTATACATTTTAAGTTCTTTTTTTTATTGTTCACAGTTAAAATGCGATTGTTATGAATGTCAACATTCAATCTGTCCGGTTTGATGCCGATGTAAAACTAGTAGAGTATGTAAACAGAAAGTTACAGAAATTAAACACTTTTCACGACCGCATTGTCAAGGTAGAAGTATATCTGAAGCTGGATAATGTGGTGCATACAATCAAAGACAAAATCGCAGAAATCAGAGTCCGGGTACCCCGTCATCAATTTTTCGTTAAGGCCTCATCAAAATCGTTTGAGGAATCATTTGACAACGCTCTGGATTCCCTGGTTACCCAGATAAAAAGAAAGAAAGAAAAACAAGCAGCGTAAAAAAAATTAAAAACCTCCCCCGGGAGGTTTTTTTATTTGAAAACTTTCCCTTTTTTTTGCACCCTCGTTTGAAAGTGACGGCGATATCTACATACGGCGGGGTGATTGCAGAGTACAAGATGCTGAGAATTAGTAAAAAAAATCTCCTTCAAAGTTTTGGTATTTAACAAATTCGATTACCTTTGCCTTCCCAAAAAATAAGAGGGGTTGGTGAAAAAGGTAAAAGAGTTCTTTACGACATTGAATTTCAAGTGATTTTCATATTGAAATAATACTTTCGGTGGTACTTTTGCCGGCAGTGTGTTTCTGAATGATAAAAGTGTTTTTCGCCACTTTAGCTCAGCTGGTAGAGCAACTGATTTGTAATCAGTAGGTCGTTGGTTCGATTCCGACAAGTGGCTCATAAGAATAGATACGAAATTAGAAATACGAATTACGGATTGCTTACAAATTGTTTCCCGTACTTTTAACTTCTTCCTTCGTACTTGCTTAGGGCAGGTTCCAGAGCGGCCAAATGGGGCGGACTGTAAATCCGCTGTCTTTCGACTTCAGAGGTTCGAATCCTCTCCTGCCCACTGGTTAATTTTAAAAATTAACTGATTTGAAAATTTGAAAATGGAAATTTGCCATTTTCGAATTCTCAAATTTGTATGTTCTTGAATTTGTTATGCGGAAGTAGCTCAGTTGGTAGAGCGATAGCCTTCCAAGCTATAGGTCGCGGGTTCGAACCTCGTCTTCCGCTCTTGTCAGTATAGTAGGTTTGAAAGTCAGGAAATTAAATAGGTTGGA
Organism: Chitinophagaceae bacterium PMP191F; assembly: GCA_001302245.1. Lineage (GTDB taxonomy): Bacteria > Bacteroidota > Bacteroidia > Chitinophagales > Chitinophagaceae > PMP191F. The sequence goes on along the minus strand of LGYU01000012.1, from coordinate 26,184 downwards.
TATAGTTACTTTTGTCTGGCTTTTGTAAACACTGACTTCAATGACGACTATAAGCCGTTGTAGCTCAGTGGTAGAGCACTTCCTTGGTAGGGAAGAGGTCGTGAGTTCGATTCTCACTAACGGCTCAGCAGTTTTTTGAAAAAGTTGTAGCTCAGTGGCAGAGCAGTCCGGTTAAAACCGGAAAGGTCGCGGGTTCGATTCCCCGCCAACAGTTCACCGCTTTTCTGGAAAAAAAAATATCCAGGTGAACATGTGCCTTTTAACAGGTACAGCCGAAGAAGTAATGTGCGAAGCAATAACAGTTTCATCGACTGAAATTGCTGAATACATAAATTCCCTGAAATCGTTATGGTAACAGGGAAACGTAGTAAATATTGTAAAACCGCAACTAAAAACAGAATAAGATGTCAAAAGAGACTTTTAAGAGGGACAAACCCCACGTTAACGTTGGTACCATCGGTCACGTTGACCACGGTAAAACAACTTTGACTGCAGCTATCACTACCATTCTGTCACAGAAAGGTCTGGCTCAGGCAAAAAAGTATGATGAAATCGATGGCGCGCCCGAAGAAAAAGAGCGTGGTATCACCATCAATACTGCTCACGTGGAGTATCAGACGGCTAATCGTCACTATGCTCACGTAGACTGTCCTGGTCACGCTGACTATGTGAAAAACATGATTACCGGTGCTGCGCAGATGGACGGCGCTATTCTGGTTGTGGCTGCTACCGATGGTCCTATGCCTCAAACAAAAGAGCATATCCTGCTGGCTCGCCAGGTAGGTGTTCCCCGTATTGTGGTATTCATGAACAAAGTTGACCTGGTAGATGACCCTGAGTTACTGGAGCTGGTTGAAATGGAAATCCGTGAGTTGCTGAGCTCTTATGGCTTTGACGGTGATAATACTCCTATTATTAAAGGTTCTGCAACTGGTGCCCTGGCTGGTGAAGCTAAATGGGTTGAGAAAGTTGACGAACTGATGGATGCTGTTGATACATATATTCCTCTGCCTCCCCGTCCTGTTGATCTGCCATTCCTGATGTCTGTAGAGGATGTGTTCTCTATCACAGGTCGTGGTACTGTTGCTACAGGTCGTATCGAAAGAGGTCGTATTAAAGTAGGTGAAGCTATCGAGATCGTAGGTCTGATGGATGCTCCCCTGACTTCTACTGTAACAGGTGTGGAAATGTTCCGCAAACTGTTGGATTCTGGTGAAGCTGGTGACAACGCTGGTCTGTTGCTGCGCGGTATTGAGAAAACTCAGGTTCGTCGCGGTATGGTACTGTGCAAACCTGGTTCTATCACTCCTCACACTGAATTCAAAGGTGAAGTTTACGTACTGAGCAAAGAAGAAGGTGGTCGTCACACTCCATTCTTCAATAAATACCGTCCTCAGTTCTATTTCCGTACAACTGACGTAACTGGTGAGGTTGAATTACCTTCTGGTACTGAGATGGTAATGCCTGGCGATAACACTTCTCTGACAGTGAAACTGATCCAACCCATCGCGATGGAGAAAGGTCTGAAATTCGCTATCCGTGAAGGTGGCCGTACCGTAGGTGCTGGTCAGGTTACTGAAATAATCAAATAAGTTATTTCAAAATAGATTAAGCCATTAGCATTTTGCGATCCGCTTTTAGCTTTTTCAGCAAGATTTTGCTAAATTGCTATCGTCCTAACGCTAATGGCTTTTATACGGGCATAGTTCAATGGTAGAATAGAGGTCTCCAAAACCTTCGATCTGGGTTCGAATCCTAGTGCCCGTGCTGATGAATTTGAAAGTGAATTGATTTGAAAATCCTGAAGTGTTCTGCAACATGTTCACTTCAAGAACTTTGTTTTCAAATCGGCTCATTTTCAAATTTTCAAATTTTTAGTTATGAACAAAGTATCGACCTATTTAAGCGAGTCATACAAGGAACTGGTAGAGAAAGTAACCTGGCCTAACTGGGCACAGTTGCAACAGTCTACTGTTATTGTACTGGCAGCTACTTTAATAATTACTGCCGTGGTTTGGGTAATGGATCTGGTAGCACAATCAGGTCTCAAATTCATCTATTCATTGTTTTAATAATGGAAAATCAGGTTACTCAACAACAGGATACCCAGCAGCAGGAAACCAAATGGTACGTGCTGCGCGTGGTAAGTGGTAAAGAGCGTAAGGTTAAAGAATATCTTGACAAAGAAATTTCACGTGGTGGATGGGGTGAAGTGGTAAAGCAGGTGTTTCTGCCCGTGGAAAAAGTATATAAGGTTCAGAACGGAAAGAAAGTAATGCGCGAAAGGAACTATTATCCCGGTTATGTAATGATCGAGGTGATAGAAGGCAAATTGTCTGACGATCTGCGCGAAGCTATCAAGAATACTACCAACGTTATCCATTTCCTGGGTAAAGAAAATCCTATCGCTTTGCGTAAAGCAGAAGTGAATAAGATGCTGGGTAAAATGGATGAAATGGCTGAGGCTGGAGGCGTTAGCATGATCGAGCCATTCATTGTTGGTGAAACTATCAAGATCATTGAAGGTCCTTTCAACGATTTCAACGGTATTATTGAAGAGGTGAACGACGAGAAGAAGAAACTGAAAGTGACTGTAAAAATATTTGGACGTTCTACGCCGGTAGAACTGAACTATATGCAGGTTGAAAAGCTCAGTTAAACCAACCTGCATATTGGTTTTTTGTGTTGTTTGATGTTTTGACGGACCCTGCGTAACGACTGTAAAAAACCTCCTATGGTAATAGCTTATTTGCGCAGGTTAGCTCGTTTTGAGCAGTTAACCTACCTTGATTGGTTATTGATCTTTCTGCTGATTGCAGTTTTACACATCCCCGCTCTTTTAAACAACGAAGCCAACAATCACAATGCCTATATTATGCTGGCAGATTCTTTTCTGCATGGCAGGCTTTCTTTACCATCCGGACAAACCGAATTTGTAGGCGACATGATCCACTATCAGGATCAGTATTATCTGCCATACCCGCCTTTACCCGCTATTATACTTACCCCTCTTGTAGCTGTATTCGGCTTGCACATGAATGCTGTATTTGTAGCATTAATATTGAGCTGTATCAGTTTTTACCTGCTGTATAAAATATTACAGGCACTGGCTGTAAACCAGGAATTCATTCCATGGCTGCTGGTTGGCTTTTTTGCCGGCACAGGATACTGGTATGTACTGTTTACTAGTCATCACGTATATGGTATGGCACATATAGTAGCCACTACGTGTTTGCTGGCTATGCTGCATGAATCTCTTTACAGGAAAAGATGGCTGCTGGTTGGACTATATGTAGGATTGGCCTTTCTTTCAAGACAATTTACCTTATTTGCCTTTATTGCTGCTGCTGGCTTTATGCTGCAGCAAAGCTGGCCCGATAATAAAAAAGTGTTCAGAAATGGCCTGATGCTTTGTGTAGGTACCGGCCTGATGATGCTGGTATACATGTGGTATAACTATGCGCGTTTTGGCGGCCTGCTGGAAACCGGCTATAAATATGTGGTGTATATCGGCGTGCTGAAAGAACGGGTAGATGAATATGGTGTCTTCAGCCCGCGCTATTTCCTGTTCAATCTCTACTCTCTTTTCATCAAAGGCTTCAATATTGAATTTACGGGTAAGGGGTTGATGAATATAAAAGACATGGATCTGTGGGGTACCTCTTTGCTGGCTGCCAGTCCTTTTGTTGTGGCTTCTGTAAAAGCTGTATGGCCCACTATACTCAAGGGTTTTACCTGGCTTTCAATTCTTGTTATTCTGATAGGTGTGTGCATGTACCACAACAATGGCTTTCACCAGATCAATACCATGCGTTTTGCTCTCGACTTTTTACCTCTGCTGTATGTATTGGTAGCAAGAGGAGCTACAGCCATACCTGGCTGGCTTTTCAGAGGAATGGTGATCTATGCAGTACTGCTAAATGTTCTGTCATTTGTAATCCATTTTCTTTACCAGTCATAAGCGTTATTGTACAATAAAAAAACCTTCCCGCAGTTACAGGAAGGTTACTATAATGTATGCAGCGCTGTTACTAATCTTCAGTAGGGATATCTTCTTCCTGAGAAGTTTCGTTTTCAGTTTCCGGTGCTTCAGGAACAATCTCTGATTCAGTAAAAAGATCCAGTTCTACTATTTCAACAGGAGGAGCCGGAGCTTCTATTTTTTTAGCTGCTTTTTTCTTTTTTGCAGGAGCTTTTTTCGCTGCTTTTTTAGGAGCCGCTTTCTTGGGGGCAGCTTTCTTAGGAGCCGCTTTTTTAGCTGCCTTCTTTGCTGCTTTTTTTGCTACCTTCTTGGCTGCTTTTTTAGGAGCTGCCTTTTTAGCCGCCTTTTTCGCTGCTTTTTTCTTGGCAGCCTTTTTAGGAGCCGCTTTTTTAGGAGCAGCTTTCTTCGCAGCCTTCTTCGCAGCTTTTTTAGGAGCCGCCTTCTTAGCTACCTTCTTTTTGGGAGCTATTTTTTTGGCTGATTTTTTCTTTGCTTTGGCCATAGTGTTATGAGAATTTAAAATGTTATTTGAAGATATAATAATTACCTTTAACCGAAAAGATACTCATAATATTTTAAATAGAAAAATACAAGTTATTTCTGTCAAGACACTTGTATTTCCCTTGGAAAAAGGCTTCTTCAGGCACTCAGAACCATTGATTCCTTACTATGTTTTTGGCATCCTTCCGCAATACAGGTATTAGCAGAACAAACAGACTCTTTATCGTTTTATTAGCCTTATTGGGTATATGTGTTACCGTGCTTGTAATAGTAAAGCCGCTGATATTAAGCATAGACAGTATTGCAGGATTGCTGGCTTATAAAGGTACCATAGAGACCGGGCAATTTAACAGGATTGCCGGGCTATTGCCTGAAAATATAAACCAACCCTATAATACGTTTGTCAGCTGGTGGTCGCCGGGACAGTGGATGGTACCAGGATTGTTTATATACCTGCTGGGCATTAAAACAGGTGTTGCATGTATTATCACCACATTGTTCTTTGCAGTAAGTGGTATGACCGGGTTCTATAAAGTGTTTTCCTTTTACCGCTTCCCTCAGGCTATTAAATGGCTGTCACTGCTGGTAATTGCATTGAGCAGTACCTTTTACTACAGCTTTATCATTTACCAGGGAGGCGAGATCCTTTCTTTCGGCGTATTCCCATGGTTTGTATGGTATGTAATGCAGCAGCAGCGACCCACATTAAAAAGTATTGCAATCACCACTATTTTATTCCTCGCCTGTTTTGTAGCCAAGACCACCCTGGTTATTTATTGCTCGGCTATACTGTCGTTTAAGATGGGTGAGCCAATGATGGATGCATGGGTACAAACCGGCAGGCTGCGCTTTATTTCTGGTAACCGTTTTACATACCTTGTGCCTTTAGTGCTCAACGTACTGGTGGTATATATATTCCTGAACACAGCCAAAGCTCCAACAGTGATAAACGGATTTCGTGTATCGATGGCCGATATTTTTATACCATTGTCTTCACCGCTGGGTGGGCTGCTGATCTTTCAACCTGCCATTATCCGGCTTAATAAGTTTTTGGGCTTTGCAGAAATTACAGATGGCCTAGCTCCTGTATTCTATATTCTGATGCTGATGACATTGGTATGGACCGTTTACATCTGGATACGACGTAAATGTGTTGGGTATGAGTATAGAAAAATGATACTGTTCCTGTATGCTGCTGTAAGCGTCTTTTTCATATATGCCTATTGTATGGATACAAACATTGATTACAGCTTCCGGCATTTCAAACTGGTAGCCTATCTTTTTGTGCCGGGCATTGTTACGGTGTGGTACCGGTATATTAAACCATTGTACCTGCACACAGCCATTGTTTTGCTGGCAATAATAACTGCTGCTGTTTTTGTACAACTGAAGAACAAGTGGAGTAGTGGCCGCTACCTGAGTGTGAACTATCTTTACCGTAACCAGGATAGCTTTGAATATATTGACAACCTAGATGAAGCCTCTTACCGTAAGTTGCTGCAACTGGACAAACAGTATGGCAATACGCAGAACGGGCGTAAGGTGGTCTTCTTTGTAGATACCAATTTGGATGTGCTGCTTGATCTGCAGCATACCGGTATTGCCGGCAGAAATTATGACAGGGGAGTCAAAAGAGTAGTGTATCGCAACAAAGGGCCATTGATTGTGGCGGCAGTATCAAAAAAATGCCTACTGGCAGAGCCGGAACTGTTGCATACCACCTTCCCGGATTACGGGCAGGCTGTACTGATCGATTCGACTGCTGATTATCAGTATTTTACGTTGGATAAATAACATGATACCCCGTTGTCTATGTTGCTTTAAATATCTTTTGATACTATTTTCTTATTTCCTACCTTTGCATCCCCCAAATAAAAAGTTCTTTTCGTTTGAATTGGCTTTGGGAGCTCAGCTTCTCTGCAATAGATGTAAGCGGGCGTTAATACCAAAAACGTAGTAACATGGCAAAAGAAATTACCGGCTTCGTAAAGCTACAGGTAAAAGGTGGCCAGGCAAATCCGGCTCCTCCTGTAGGTCCTGCATTAGGTTCCAAGGGTGTAAACATCATGGAATTCTGTAAGCAGTTCAATGCGCGCACGCAGGACAAAATCGGGAAAGTACTTCCTGTGATCATCACTGTTTATTCTGACAAGTCTTTCGAGTTTGTAATTAAAACTCCTCCCGCGGCTGTACAATTGCTGGAAGCAGCAAAACTGCAAAGCGGTTCCAAAGAGCCTAACCGTAACAAGGTTGGTAAAGTAAGCTGGAACCAGGTTGAGGCTATTGCTAAAGACAAAATGCCCGATCTGAACTGCTTTACCCTGGAAAGCGCCATGAAAATGGTTGCTGGTACAGCACGCAGTATGGGTCTTACTGTAGATGGAACAGCGCCCTGGGAAAATTAATTTTTTACTGTCCGCTGTTTCAGCGGCTCTTAAACTGAAAGACAATGGGAATTGCTAAAAAAAGAAAAGCAGTTGATGCCAAAATAGATAAGAAAAAGATCTATTCACTGAAGGAAGCTTCTACCCTGGTAAAAGAAGTTAACACTACCAAATTTGATGCTTCCGTAGATATTCACATCCGCCTGGGTGTTGATCCTAAAAAAGCGGATCAGGCCATCCGCGGTACAGTTACATTACCTCATGGTACCGGTAAAACCAAACGCGTGTTGGTGCTGTGTACTCCTGATAAAGAAACTGAAGCAAAAAATGCCGGTGCTGACTATGTTGGTCTGGATGAGTTTGTTCAGAAAATTGAAGGTGGCTGGGTAGATGTAGACGTAATTGTGGCTACTCCTTCTGTAATGCCTAAAATCGGTAAACTCGGTAAAATTCTGGGTCCCCGTAACCTGATGCCTAACCCCAAGACCGGTACAGTAACCAATGATGTTGCTGCTGCTGTAACTGAGGTAAAAGGTGGTAAAATTGCCTTTAAAGTAGACAAAGCTGGTATCGTTCACGCTTCTATTGGTCGCGTAAGCTTCAGCCCTGAGAAAATCACTGAGAACAGCACCGAGCTGATCAATGCTATTATCAAGGCAAAACCTGCTACAGCCAAAGGTACTTACCTGAAAAGCGTGTTCATGGCTAGTTCTATGAGCCCCGGCATTGCAGTTGACACAAAATCATTGATGAACTAAACTAATGTAACGCAGTTGCCGGATACAATCGTTGAAGGTCAAAAGCGGAACATCTAAAAATTTGGGTTATGACCAAACAAGAAAAAAATGAAGTGATTGAAGTATTGAAGGAAAAATTCTCTCAGTACAACAATTTCTATATTACCAATACAGAGTCTTTAACAGTTGATCAGATCAACAAATTGCGTCGTGTTTGTTTCAATAAGAATGTTGAAATGAAAGTTGCAAAAAATACACTGATCCGTAAAGCCCTGGAAGGTATCGACAGCGCACGTTTCTCTGGCGTATTTGAATCACTGAACGGTGTTACTGCACTGATGTTCAGCGAAAATGCCAAAGAGCCTGCTTTAATTATCAGCGACTTCCGTAAAGGACCTAAAGATTCAGGTAAACCAGCACTGAAAGCTGCTTTCATTGACGGTGATGTATTTGCCGGTGATGAGCAACTGAAAACGCTGACTACGCTGAAAAGCAAACAAGACCTTATCGGCGAGATCATTGGTCTGTTGCAGTCTCCTGCGAAGAATGTTATCAGCGGCCTGAACGCTGGCAACAAACTGGCTGGTCTGGTAAAGGCGCTGGAAGAAAGAGCAGCGAACTAAGCAAATTAGCCAATGTGTTAATCTGAAAATTAGATAATGAGGTAGCTGATTTTGCGAAATCATTTCCGAATTGGAGGCTTTCATTCGCACATTTTCAAATTTGCACATTTTCAAATTAATTAACTCGGCCTGGGAGTTATTAGACGTAAAGTCAAATTTTTTTAAAAACCATCCGCCGGAGCGCAGGCAATGAAGGCGGAAAAAATTTTACACAACATGGCAGATTTAAAAGCATTTGCAGAACAGTTAGTTGGTCTGACTGTAAAAGAAGTAAACGAGTTAGCTAAAATTCTGAAAGAAGAGTATGGCATTGAGCCTGCTGCTGCTGCTGTAGCTGTAGCTGCTGGTCCTGCTGCCGGTGCTGCTCCTGCAGAAGAGAAAACTGCTTTCAACGTTATCCTGAAAAATGGTGGCGCTAACAAACTGAACGTAGTTAAGATCGTTAAAGATCTGACTGGTCTCGGTCTGAAAGAAGCAAAAGATCTGGTAGACGGTGCTCCAAAACCTGTTAAAGAAGGTGTTAGCAAAGCAGACGCTGATGCTCTGGCTGCTAAACTGAAAGAAGCAGGTGCAGACGTTGAAATTCAGTAATTCCAACATACTGACGTTATTAAAAACCCTGGTGCATAACCGGGGTTTTTATTTTTTATGGCAATAAGAACGTATAAATATGGGTTGCTGCGGTAATTTTATTAGTTTAGCAATTATTGACATATATCGGGCGCCGTAAATGGATAATATAAAAAGGGTTTCCCTTAAAGATATAGCGAACTTGGTGGGGGTATCTCCGTCAACTGTATCTTTCGTATTGAATGGCAAGGCTAAAAAGATGCGTATCAGCGAAGCCAAAGCCAATAAAATCCTTGAAATTGCCAGTCGCGAAGGGTATCAGCCCAACCAGGCGGCAGTAAGCCTCAGAACCGGTAAATCTAACCTACTGGGACTGGTGGTGGAAAGCATTTCCGGTAACTTTTTTGCCTCCCTGGCAAAAGTGATAGAAGATGAGGCCTCACTGTTTGGTTACCGCGTAGTATATTGCAGCACAGAGAATAACGCAGATAAAGGGCAGGAACTGATCAAAATGCTGTCCCAGCGGCAGGTAGACGGTTATATCATTACGCCTACTATTGGTATGGAAAAGGACATCAGAACGCTGGTGTCGTTGAAAAGGCCGGTAGTGCTGATGGACAGTTACCTGCCGGGCGAAAATGTACCGTATGTACTGGTAGATAATTACGGGGCTGTAGCCAAAGGTATGGAACACCTGATAGGCAAAGGATACCGGCGCATCGGTTTTATTACTGTAGATCTTGATCTTATTCAACTGGAACAACGGATAAAAGCGTACCGGGAATGTTTAAAAAAACATGGTATTACACCGGATGAATCATTGATCCTGAAACTGGGTTACTGGTATAATGCCGCAGAAGCGATTAACAGTATCAGCGGCTTCATCAGGAATACGCCCGACCTGGACGTATTATTTTTTGCTACCAATTATTTGGGATTGCTGGGACTGGAAAGTCTTCAGCAACTGAACGTAAAGCTTCCGGACGACCTGGCTATGATCAGCTTTGATGATCATGATGTTTTCCGGCTTTTCCCTAGCGGTATCACCAGCATCCGGCAACCCGTTGAAGAAATTGCGAAAACTGCTGTTCACCTGTTGATGGAGCAGATGGGTAAAGTGAACATGGTGAACAGAAAAACCCAGGTGGAGTTACCAGCCAGTTTACTGGAAAGGGGTACTACCTGATAAATTGTACGTGTATTGAAATTAACAGCATGGTATTTGCTCAATAATGACCTGGAAATCCCGGGGTAGGAGGGGTATGCAATAAAATCCTTGTTTTTTAACGGGGATTTGGTTACCTTTGCCCTCCATTTTTCACAAAGCTAATTAGCTGAGGTACGTTTAACATGGCCAGATTAATATAACTACCTCAAATTCAGTATATTGAGAATGAGCTCTTTTAACGCCTCCCGGCCTGTTAAAAGCGCAATTCTCTTTGAAAATGGTTTTGTATCTAGATGATTTTGACGTTCGAACAATTAAAAAACCGGTTTTAATCAATATGTCTTCAACAAAACTGCAAAACAGGGTCAACTTTGGTAAAATCAAAAATTTAGCTGAAGCCCCTGACCTACTCGAAGTACAGATTCAATCGTTCAAAGAATTCTTCCAGTTAGAAACCACTCCGGACAAGCGTAACATTGAGGGGTTGTTCAAGGTGTTTAAGGAGAATTTCCCTATCACCGACACCCGCAATATTTTCGTACTGGAGTTCCTGGATTATTTCATTGATCCTCCCCGTTACACTATCGAAGAGTGTATGGAGCGTGGATTGACTTACGCTGTTCCCCTGAAGGCTAAACTTCGTTTGAGCTGTAATGATGAGGAGCACGTAGACTTCCAAACTATTGTTCAGGACGTATTTCTGGGCAACATTCCTTACATGACTCCACGTGGTACATTTGTTATCAATGGTGCTGAGCGTGTGGTAGTATCCCAGCTGCACCGTTCACCTGGTGTATTCTTCGGTCAATCTGTTCACCCGAACGGAACTAAAATTTACTCTGCCCGCGTAATTCCTTTCAAAGGTGCGTGGATGGAGTTTGCTACCGACATCAACAACGTGATGTACGCGTACATTGACCGCAAGAAAAAATTCCCCGTAACTACCCTGTTACGCTCTATCGGTTATGAAACAGACAAGGACATCCTGGAGCTGTTTGGTATGGCCGATGAAGTAAAAGGCGACAAAAAATCTCTGCAGAAATATATCGGCAAACGCCTGGCAGCCCGCGTTCTGAGAACATGGGTTGAAGACTTTGTAGACGAAGATACCGGTGAGGTAGTGTCTATCGAAAGAAACGAGGTGGTGCTGGAACGCGATACCGTACTGGATGAAGAAGCCATCGACATGATTGGTGATATGGACGTGAAGAGCGTGTTTGTGCAGAAAGAAGATGTAGGTGGTGACTTTGCTATCATCTACAACACTTTAAATAAAGATACTTCCAACAGCGAACTGGAAGCGGTACAGCATATCTACCGCCAGTTGCGTGGTGCCGATGCGCCAGATGATGAAACTGCGCGCGGTATCATCGACAAGCTGTTCTTCAGCGATAAACGTTATGATCTGGGTGAAGTTGGCCGTTACAAGATCAACCGCAAACTGAACCTGAATCAGCCGCTGGATCAGAAAACATTAACAAAAGAAGATATCATCGAGATCATAAAATATCTCGTTCGCTTAACCAATGCTAAAGCGGAAATTGATGATATCGATCACCTGAGCAACCGTCGTGTTCGTACAGTGGGTGAGCAGTTATATGCTCAATTCGGTGTTGGTCTGGCCCGTATGGCCCGTACCATCCGTGAAAGAATGAACGTACGTGACAATGAGGTGTTCACCCCGGTTGACCTGATCAACGCAAGAACCCTGTCTTCTGTGATCAACTCCTTCTTCGGAACATCACAGCTGTCGCAGTTCCTTGACCAGACCAACCCGCTGTCCGAGATCACACACAAACGTCGTATCTCCGCACTCGGACCAGGTGGTTTGAGTCGTGAGCGCGCCGGCTTTGAGGTTCGTGACGTACACTACAGCCACTACGGCCGTCTGTGTACTATCGAAACACCTGAAGGTCCGAACATCGGTCTGATCTCTACACTTTGCGTACACGCCAAGATCAACGAGATGGGCTTTATTGAAACGCCTTATCACAAAGTTGAAGATGGTAAAGTAGATCTGAAAAAACTCACTTTCCTCAGTGCAGAAGAAGAGGATATTGCCAAGATCGCCCAGGCCAGCGTGCCTCTGGATGAGAAAGGCAACTTTCTGGAAGATAAAATTGCTTCACGTCAAACGGGTGACTTCCCCATCCTGGAGAAACAGGAAGTGGAGTTCATGGACGTTGCACCTAACCAGATCGTTGGTTTGAGTGCTTCTCTGATCCCGTTCCTGGAGCATGATGACGCCAACCGTGCGCTGATGGGATCAAACATGCAACGTCAGGCAGTACCGCTGATCCGTCCGGAAAATCCTATCGTAGGTACTGGTCTGGAAGGTAAAGCTGCACGTGATGCACGTGTTCAGATCCTTGCTGAAGGTGATGGTGTGATTGAGTATGTAGATGGTAGCGAGATCCATATCCGTTACGACCGTACAGAAGGAGACCGTCTGGTCAGCTTTGAAGACGACCTGAAAATTTACAAACTGACCAAGTTCATAAAAACCAACCAGGAAACCTGTATCAACCACAAACCTGCTGTTAAAAAAGGTCAGCGTCTGAAAAAAGGCGATTTCCTGACAGAAGGTTATGCTGTACAGGCTGGTGAGCTGGCTTTGGGCCGCAACCTGAAAGTGGCATTCATGCCATGGAAAGGTTACAACTTCGAAGATGCGATCGTGATCAACGAGAAAGTAGCCCGCGAAGACCTGTTCACTTCTATCCATATTTCTGAATATGAGCTGGAAGTACGCGACACCAAACTGGGTGAAGAAGAACTGACCCCTGATATCCCCAACGTTTCTGAAGAGGCTACCAAAGATCTCGACGAAAATGGTATCATCCGTATGGGTGCTGCTATCAAAGAAGGCGATATCCTGATTGGTAAGATCACTCCTAAAGGTGAAAGCGATCCTACTCCTGAAGAGAAACTGCTGCGCGCCATCTTTGGTGATAAAGCAGGTGATGCAAAAGATGCATCATTGAAAGCTCCGAACGGTGTGGAAGGTGTTGTAATCGGCAAAAAACTGTTCCAGCGCGCTAAGAAAGATAAGAATGCGAAGATCCGTGAGAAAGCAGCGCTTGAGAAACTGGAAAAAATACATGAGAAGAACGTTGAAGACCTGAAAGAGCTGTTGCTGAGCAAGCTGCAGACCTTACTGAAGGATAAAGCTTCTGCAGGTGTAAACAACAACTTCGGTGAAGTACAGATCGGTAAAGGTGCTAAGTTCAATCCGAAAAATCTGTCTTCTATCGATTACCAGAACGTAAATCCTCTGGGTTGGACCGGCGATAACGCTATTGATGACAATATCAATATCCTGCTGCACAACTACAACATCAAGTTCAACGAAGAACTGGGTCGTTACAAGAGAGAGAAATTCAACATCTCAATCGGTGACGAGTTACCTGCCGGTGTATTGAAACTGGCCAAAGTATACATCGCTGTTAAGCGTAAGCTGAAAGTGGGTGATAAAATGGCGGGTCGTCACGGTAACAAAGGTATCGTAGCCAAAATTGTACGTGCAGAAGACATGCCATTCCTGGCAGACGGAACTCCGGTTGACATCGTTCTGAACCCGTTGGGTGTACCTAGCCGTATGAACCTTGGACAGATCTATGAAACTGTACTGGGTTGGGCTGGTCAGAAGTTGGGTGTGAAATTCGCTACTCCGATCTTCGACGGTGCTACTACTGAAGAGATCGCTCAGCATATCAACGATGCAGGTTTACCAAGCTTTGGTCACACATACCTGCACGATGGTGAAACCGGTGAGCGCTTCCACCAGAAAGCAACTGTGGGTGTTATCTACATGATCAAACTGCATCACATGGTTGATGATAAGATGCACGCACGTTCTATCGGGCCATACAGCTTGATTACACAGCAGCCGCTGGGTGGTAAAGCACAGTTTGGTGGTCAGCGTTTTGGTGAGATGGAGGTGTGGGCTCTTGAAGCTTACGGTGCATCTAATATCCTGCAGGAGTTATTGACCATTAAGTCTGATGACATTATCGGTCGCGCCAAAACTTACGAGGCAATCGTGAAAGGCGATAACATTCCGAGAGCAGGTATACCAGAATCTTTCAACGTATTGGTGCATGAGTTGAGAGGCTTAGGTCTGGATCTGAAATTTGAATAGTAATTATAAGGAAGCATTGGCTACTAGCTGTAAGCTACTAGCCAATGCTGTTTTGATAAAAACATCTTGCCTTTGGCTAATTACTGAAGGCTAACAGCTAAAAAGCTCCAAAAAATATGGCTATTAAAAAAGATAATCGTCCCAGGGCCACATTTTCAAAGATCACTATCGGTCTTGCTTCCCCCGACTCCATTCTGGAGCGTAGCTATGGTGAAGTACTGAAACCGGAAACTATTAACTATCGTACCTACAAACCTGAAAGAGATGGTTTGTTCTGCGAACGCATTTTTGGTCCGGTAAAGGATTATGAGTGTGCTTGCGGAAAGTATAAGCGTATCCGTTATAAAGGCATTGTGTGCGACCGTTGCGGTGTAGAAGTTACTGAGAAGAAAGTACGTCGTGAGCGCATGGGCCATATTAAACTGGTTGTACCGGTTGTTCATATCTGGTATTTCAAAAGCTTACCCAATAAGATCGGTTACCTGCTGGGTGTTAGCTCTAAGAAATTAGAGACTATTGTGTATTATGAGCGTTTTGTGGTAATTCAGGCCGGTATCCGTGAGGATAAAGGTTTGAAGAGCGGTGACCTGCTGACTGAAGAAGAATACCTGGAGATCCTGGAAAATCTTCCTAAAGAGAACCAGTACCTGCCAGATGACGATCCGCAGAAATTCATTGCTAAGATGGGTGCTGAAGCGGTTCATGACTTGTTGCAGAGAATTGAACTGGATTCACTGTCATTCAGCCTGCGTAACTCGGCTGCTACCGAAACTTCTCAGCAACGTAAAGCAGACGCTTTGAAACGTCTGAGCGTGGTAGAAGCGTTCCGCGAAGCAAATGGAAGGATCACTAACCGTCCTGAGTGGATGGTAATGCAATATATTCCTGTTATTCCACCGGAATTGCGTCCGTTAGTTCCTCTGGATGGCGGTCGTTTTGCATCATCCGACCTGAATGACCTGTATCGTCGTGTTATCATCCGTAACAACCGTTTGAAACGTTTGCTGGAGATCAAAGCCCCTGAGGTGATCCTGCGTAACGAAAAACGTATGTTGCAGGAAGCAGTTGACTCACTGTTCGACAACAGCCGTAAATCAAACGCGGTGAAAGCTGAAGGTGGTCGCGCGCTGAAATCACTGTCAGACGTACTGAAAGGTAAACAAGGCCGTTTCCGTCAGAACCTGTTGGGTAAACGTGTTGACTACTCTGGTCGTTCTGTAATCGTGGTAGGTCCTGAAATGAAACTGCATGAGTGCGGTTTGCCGAAGGACATGGCTGCTGAGCTGTTCAAACCGTTTATCATTCGTAAACTGATTGAAAGAGGTATCGTAAAAACAGTTAAATCTGCCCGTAAACTGGTAGACCGCAAGGAAGCTGTTGTTTGGGATATCCTTGAAAATATTCTGAAAGGGCACCCGGTAATGTTAAACCGCGCCCCGACACTGCACCGTTTGTCAATCCAGGCTTTCCAGCCTAAACTGATTGAAGGTAAAGCGATCCAACTGCACCCGCTTGTGTGTTCTGCGTTTAACGCCGACTTCGACGGTGACCAGATGGCGGTTCACGTTCCTTTGAGCAGTGCAGCTATCCTGGAAGCACAATTGCTGATGCTGTCTTCACACAACATCCTCAACCCGCAGAACGGTGCGCCAATGACCCTGCCTTCACAGGACATGGTACTTGGTCTGTACTACATCACCAAAGGAAAGAAAACTACTGAAACAGAAGTGATCCGTGGTGAAGGAAAAGCATTCTACAGCGCTGAAGAGGTGATCATTGCTTACAATGAGGGCAGCATTGACCTGCATGCCAATATCAAAGTAAAAGCTGATGTACGTCTTGATAGCGGCGAACTGAAAAGAAAGCTGATAGATACTACTGTAGGTCGCGTACTGTTCAACCAGTTTGTGCCTAAAGAAGTAGGTTATATCAATGCACTGTTAACCAAAAAGAACCTTCGCGAGATCATTGGTGATATCATCAAGATCACTAACGTTCCTAAAACTGCGAAGTTCCTGGATGATATTAAACAGCTTGGTTTCCGTACAGCGTTCCAGGGTGGTCTGTCGTTCAACATCAATGACCTGATCATTCCGTCGATTAAAGAAACTGTACTTGAAAATGCCAAAGGTGAAGTAGATGAGGTATGGGACAACTATAACATGGGTCTTATTACCAACAACGAGCGTTACAACCAGATCGTTGACATCTGGTCACGTGTTGACACCCGTATCACTGAAACACTGATCCGTGAGCTGAGCACAGACAAACAAGGTTTTAACTCTGTGTACATGATGCTTGACTCCGGTGCACGTGGTTCCAAACAGCAGATCAAACAGCTGTGCGGTATCAGGGGGCTGATGGCAAAACCAAGAAAATCCGGTTCAAGCGGAAGTGAGATCATTGAAAACCCGATCCTGTCAAACTTCAAAGGTGGTCTGAACGTATTGGATTACTTTATCTCTACGCACGGTGCGCGTAAAGGTCTTGCGGATACGGCCCTTAAAACGGCTGACGCGGGTTACCTCACACGTCGTCTGGTAGACGTTGCACAGGATGTTGTAATTACAGAGGAAGATTGCGGAACGCTGCGTGGTATTGCCATCAGCGCGCTGAAAGATAATGAGGAGGTGGTAGAGCCACTGTACGATCGTATCATCGGCCGAACCTCTCTGCATGATGTGTACAATCCTGCTACAGATAAACTGGTTGTAGCTGCAGGTGCACAGATCAATGAAGATATTGGTAAAGAAATTGAAGAGGCAGGTATCGAAACGGTAGAGATCCGTTCTGTACTGACCTGCGAAAGCAAACGTGGCGTGTGCGTAAGATGTTACGGTAAAAACCTGGCAACAGGTAATACTGCTCAGAAAGGTGATGCTGTAGGTATCATCGCTGCACAGTCAATTGGTGAGCCTGGTACACAGCTTACACTGCGTACCTTCCACGTGGGTGGTGTGGCTGGTTCTGCTTCAGTAGAATCTTCATTGCTGGCTAAGTTCGACGGTACTGTACAGTTCGACGGTCTGCGTTCAGTAACAGCTGAAAACAACCAGGGCGAAAAAATACAGGTAGTTATCGGTCGTACGGGTGAGTTGAGAATTGTAGATGTGAAGAATGACCGCCTGTTGATCACTAACAACGTTCCTTACGGTGCTACCCTGATGATCAAAGACGGTCAGCAGGTGAAGAAAGGCGATGTACTGTGTACATGGGATCCGTTCAACAACGTAATCGTAGCAGAGATTGCCGGTAAGATCAAGTTTGAAAGCGTTATTGAAGGTATCACTTACCGTGAAGAGGCAGACGAACAAACAGGTCACCGCGAGAAAGTGGTTATCGAAACAAAAGATAAAACGAAGATCCCAACGCTGATCGTAGAAGGCAGCAAAGATGTTAAACAATACAACTTACCTGTAGGATCTCACATTGCTGTTGACGAAACTGAAGATGTAAGAGCAGGACAGGTACTGGTGAAAATACCACGTACGCTGCGTATGCAGCGTGACATCACGGGTGGTCTGCCTCGTGTAACAGAGCTGTTTGAAGCACGTAACCCGGGTAACCCTGCGGTAGTGTGTGAAATTGATGGTGTAGTTGCATTCGGTGCTATCAAACGTGGTAACCGTGAGATTGTGGTAGAAGCAAGAGACGGTGTTGTGAAAAAATACCTGGTTCCGCTGACACGCCAGATCCTTGTTCAGGATGGTGACTTTATCAAAGCTGGTGCTCCGCTGTCTGACGGACAGGTTGCTCCTGGTGATATCCTGGCTATCAAAGGACCTTTCGCTGTACAGGAATATGTGGTGAATGAAATTCAGGAGGTATATCGTTTACAGGGTGTGAAAATTAACGATAAACACATCGAGGTGATCGTACGCCAGATGATGAAGAAAGTTGAGATCGTTGATCCGGGTGATACAAGATTCCTTGAGGAGGACCTGGAAGATCGTTTCGACTTTAACGATGAGAATGACTGGATCTTTGATAAGAAAGTAATTACTGATCCGGGCGAAAGCAGCAAAATGAGAGCTGGTCAGATCGCAAACCTGCGTGAGATCCGCGAAGAAAACTCACTGTTGCGTCGTGCAGATAAGAAGCTGGTTGAGTATCGCGATGCTAACCCTGCTACTTCTCATCCTGTACTGTTAGGTATCACTAAAGCTTCATTGGGTACACAAAGCTGGATCTCGGCTGCTTCCTTCCAGGAAACAACCAAAGTACTGAGCTCTGCTGCTATCCAGGGGAAAACTGATGATATGCTCGGTCTGAAAGAGAACGTTATCACCGGTCATCCGATACCTGCAGGTACTGGCTTACGTGACTTTGAAAACATGATAGTAGGTAGCAAGGAAGAATACGAACTGCTGCAGACAACGCGTGAAGCAATGAGCTTTGATGATGATGAGTAAGCGCAGATTTAAGAACTAATAATCTGATTTCACAGATATAAGCAGGAAGAAAACTTCCTGCTTTTTTTATGACCTGTATTGCAGTTGTACAGCGGTGTTCAGCTACTTTTATTTGTTAAAAGTTTTAACACTTTTCTTTTATTATAAGCCTTTATCTTGCGCAAAAGGGATCTTAATGAGAAATATTTCTACTATTTTAAGTGTCATTGCATTGGTATTGATTGGTGTTTTATTTTATCTGCATTTCAGTTCACCAAAAAGCCCCAAAAAGGACGTTCATGTTTCAGAAGCCGGTAAACAGAATGGCTTCAAAATCGCTTATTTTGATATTGATTCATTACAGGAACATTATCAATATTATAACGAAGCGCTGGATCAAATGAAAAAACAGGAAAGTTCTGCCAATGCTGAGTTGCAGGAACTGAAAGTGAAATTTCAGAGAAGGATTGCTGAGTTACAGAAAAAAGGACCTACCATGACACAGTCTGAAGATGAAGCTGCCCGTCAGGAAGTAGGTGTGATGGACCAGAATTACCGCAGACGTGAAGCTGATCTGCAGGAAAAATTACAGAACCGTCAGTTGGAATTAAGGAATGATATGCACAGACAGATTGAAGATTATCTGAAAGTGTATAACAAAAACAAAGAATATGCTTTTATCATTTCTTATGAGCCTAACTGGATCATTTACAATAAAGACTCCTTATACGATATTACCGGTGACCTGATCAGAGGTTTAAATGATAGCTATAAGGCAAGCAAGAAAAAAGACTAATTACCCGGCTTTTGCCATCCTATATTGCAAGCGCAGCTACCTGGTAGTTGCGCTTTTTATTTATGTTTTACGGTAATGCAGCTTTGACCGATTTTCTTATCTTCAGCGATAATTAACCAATACTATTTATCTGCTGCTTATGAGTGAAACAACCAATACCACATCTTTTAAGCCCACCCTTGGACTGGTGGATGCTACCATGATCGTAGCCGGCTCAATGATCGGTTCGGGTATCTTTATTGTAAGTACTGACATTGTACGCCACGTAGGTAGTGGCGGCTGGTTAATTGGCGTATGGCTGATCACTGGTTTTATGACCATTACCGCAGCCGTAAGCTATGGCGAATTAAGTGGCATGTACCCCAAGGCCGGAGGTCAGTATGTATACCTGAAAGAAGCTTTTAATCCGCTTGCCGGGTTTTTGTATGGATGGAGCTTTTTTGCGGTGATCCAAACTGCTACCATCGCTGCAGTGGCAGTGGCTTTTAGCCGTTATACCGCTTACCTGATACCGGAAGTGGGGGAGAAGAATATTCTTTTCAGCATTGGCAATTTAAATATATCGGCTGCACAGATACTGGCTATTTTAATGATCGTGTTTTTAACCTATACCAATACGCGGGGGATAAAGGGAGGTAAAATAGTACAGACCACCTTTACTACCGTTAAGCTACTGTCATTATTTGGCTTGATCATATTAGGGTTTCTGTTGGCCAAGCATAGCTTCTGGGGCGAAAACTGGGAAACTGGTTTAAATGCCATGCAACTGGAAAAAGACAATGCAGGCAATTTTGTGCAGGATGGTAAATGGTTCTCTATAGGCGGTGTGGCACTGATAGGTGCTATTGCTGCTTCCATGGTAGGCTCTATTTTCAGTAGTGATGCCTGGAACAATGTTACGTTCATTGCCGGTGAGATCAAGAACCCCAAAAAGAATATAGGATTAAGCCTTTTCATGGGAACATTGATAGTAACTATTATTTATGTTACGGCCAACCTGATGTACCTGTATGTGCTGCCGCTAAAGGAAATTGCTTTCCCGGAAGGTGAGCGTGTGGCGGTGGCCGCTTCCAATTCAATATTTGGACCTAATGGCTCGATCATTATTGCGGTGATGATCATGATCTCTACATTTGGTTGTAACAATGGATTGATACTGGCAGGTGCCCGTGTATATTATACTATGGCAAAAGATGGTCTTTTCTTTAAAAAGACAGGCACCCTGAATAAGAATGCAGTACCGGGTTTTGCTTTGTGGATACAATGTATCATGGCCTGTATACTGTGTTTAAGCGGTGGTTACAATGATCTGCTGGATATGATCGCTTTTGTAGTGGTTTTATTTTATGCAGTAACGATTATTGGTATTTTTGTGCTCAGAAATAAAAGGCCTGATGCTGAAAGGCCGTATAAAGCATTTGCTTACCCTGTATTGCCAGCTATCTATATTCTGATGGCATTAACGTTTTGCGTGTTCCTGATCATGATGAAACCCTTGTACGCAGGGGCTGGTTTGGGAATAGTGCTGGCCGGCATTCCGATATATTATATCGCTGTGGCGAACAGGAAAAAAGAAAACGCAGCTTAAATATTATGAGTAAGGTTGATTTTGATAAGGTTTTTGCGCAGTTTCCCTCCGTTAAGGCTGGTGTAATTGGTGATGTGATGCTGGATACTTACTGGTGGGGACATGTGGAACGAATATCACCTGAAGCACCTGTACCTATTGTGGCGCTTGACAGAAAGGAACATCGTATAGGTGGTGCGGGCAATGTGGCGCTTAACCTGGCTTCGTTGGGGGCACAGGTAGCTATATTGTCTGCCATGGGAAAAGATGATGATGGTATTTTACTAAAAGGATTATTTGAACAGCAGGATATCCGTACAGAATGGCTGCTGCAAATGTCTTCCCGGATCACTACCAATAAAAGCCGTATCATTAGCCGTAACCAGCAGATGATGCGCCTGGATGCAGAAACCACCAGGGACCTTACTGCGGAAGAAGAACAGGCTTTGATTGAAAGAACAGAACAGTACATTGTAACTGAAAAACCGCAGGTGATCATTTTTGAAGACTACAACAAAGGTGTATTAACCGAAAGGGTGATCGCCAGCGTGATAGCACTTTGTAAAAAACATGGTGTTTTTACGGCAGTAGATCCCAAACGCAAAAACTTCTTTTCCTATAAAACAGTTGATATTTTTAAACCGAACCTGAAAGAGGTAAAGGAAGGACTGAACCTGCTGATCGATGAAGTCAACCTGCCTACACTAAAGCATATACATGAAGAGCTGCAACAACTGTTACAGCATCGTATTTCATTTATAACACTTTCAGAAAAAGGTGTTTTCTATCAGCAGGAGCAGGATGCTGCTATTATTCCATCGCATCTGCGCAACATAGCCGATGTGTCAGGTGCCGGTGATACGGTGATTGCTGTTGCATCACTGGTATATGCTGCTACGCAGAAAATTGATCTGATGGCACAGGTAGCCAATATAGCCGGCGGACTGGTATGTGAAATTGTAGGAACCTCTGCTATTGATAAGGTACAGCTTTTGAAAGAGTGTAAAACATTATTGTGATAAAAGATCAATATATCAAAATAGTATGCCAAAAGATATTTCAATGTCTGTGTGATATTACTGTTGAGGCTACAGTCTTTTTGGTATATTGCCTATAATGGAACTTTGGTACTATTTACAAATATTAAGAACTAAAAAGCAGGGATGGCTTTTTAAGAAAGACGATACAAAAGATAGACTCTCTGCTCTGGATAAAATTTCGGAGTTAAGTTCTATAGCAGATATTCCTGTTTTAATCCCTTTTCTGACAGATAGTAATCGGGTGATTCAAGAAACAGTTTGCAATATCATTATTGCACTTTTTAACTGTATTGAACACCAAAAAGAATATTACAATATTTTACAGGTCTGTAATATTTCAAAATCTGATCTGGATTTATATGAGTTGGTTTTTACAAAGGAACAGCTTATTACTCTATTAGCCATAGCCTCACTAAATGGAAGTGGTTATGTAAGAGAAAAAGCTGTAAATAAACTTGCCTATACTGAAAATGAAAGTGCAATTCAATTTATTGTTTATAGGCTAGCTGATTGGGTGCCTGCAATAAGACAGGATGCATCGAAAGCTCTTAATGAATTTAAAAAGCCTTTATACATTAAGGCTCTTATTAATAATCTTTCTCTGTTTGAATGGCTGCAAAAGGTCCGAAGAGTCGATCTAGGTTTTGTTTATTCTGATATCATGGAATTCATCATTGAACAGAATCAGAGCTATATAGTCGAAAATTTCAGAACATTTAATGATAGAACCAGAATAATTATTGCTAAAAAGCTTTGTACTAAAGCAAATACTGATTCCAAGATCTTACAATTACTTTTAAAAGATAAGCATTTTCTAATCAGAAGCTTTGTGTTTCTTGTTTTTGAACAATTAAATAAGAATGCGGTTAATAGTTTGCTTAGGGATAAATCAGCGAGTATTAGAATTCAAACATTGTATAAGCTCAAAAACACAGATGGCTTTAATGAACTTGTATTCCGGTTCCTGGCTGATAATTCTGCCGCTATTAGAGATTTTGCTCGTTTTAGATTGAAAAATAATAACACTGATTTTGCGACTATTTATAACGATTATTTGCTTAAAAATGAATTTGTAGTAGGGGCCCTGAATGGGCTGGGTGAGACAAATAGCAAAAAATATATAAATACAATAGAAAGGTTTCTGACAGATAAGAAGATTAAGGTTAGAAAGGCTGCCTTTTATGCTTTAAAAAAATTAGCTCCTGAGAAGGCTTATAGATTTGCTTTTGAGAATCTGGATAGTGAGTGTATTGGATTGAGAAATTTATCCATAGAATACTTATCAACCAGGGCAACGCCGGAAGTATTGTCAAGAGCAAGGGAAATTTATACAAATGGTGATTATGCTTTGAAAAAAGGGATGCTGAGATTGTTCAGTAAAATTGGTAAATGGGCTACTGTTGGAGAGATCATGATCGGAACAATTGACGATAATGAGAATATACGGAGGTTAAGCTATGAATATCTGGAGCGCTGGAGAAGAAAAGCTACAACTTACTTTACCAAACCAAATCCTGGCGATCTCGATAGAGCAAATGATGTATTCAAATTTGTTTATGCCAAGCATGAAGAACAGAAATATTTTAGACACAACCCGCTGGAAGGAATTGATTTTTATTTAAGGTAAGATTACGCTTAGCATCTGATTGATCTTTAATAAATATGCATCATATTCCTCTGGTATTGCAATATATTCAGGAGCAGGTACAGGAACTTACTAGTTGTGTCGGTACCGATTGCCGTTTTATACCCGTAGGCGGTGGATCAATAAACCATGCTTACCAGTTGCTGATAAACGGGAACTTCCGGTATTTTATAAAGCTGAACAGTGAAAAGAATTACCCGCAATTGTTTACCACAGAAAAAAACAGCCTGGAGGTATTAGGCACTGCAAAGGTGATCAGGGTGCCCCGTGTGGTAGCTGTAACAGCAGTAGAGGGTTACCAGGTGCTGATACTGGAATGGATTGAACAGGGGTTAAAAACAACAGTATTCTGGAAATCGTTTGGAGAACAGCTTGCCCTGTTGCATAGAACAGACAGTAATACGTTTGGCCTGGATATTGATAATTATATGGGCGCTTTGCCGCAGACCAATACAAAGGACGCAGACTGGTGCATATTTTTTACACAACAGCGCCTGGTACCGCAGATCAGGATGGCACGGGATGCGCAGCGACTGGGCAAAAAGGAGGTGGACCACTTTGAGCGGTTATTCCTGCGTTTACCAGAGATCTTTCCACCCGAACCACCGGCCCTGTTGCATGGCGATCTGTGGAGCGGCAATTTTCTGTGTGATGAGCATTCTCAGCCGGTACTGGTGGACCCGGCTACTTATTACGGGCACCGTAGCATGGACCTGGCGATGACCACCTTGTTTGGCGGTTTTGACAATGTTTTTTATGAAAGCTATCAATATCATTTCCCATTACCCGCCAATTATTGCCGGCAATGGGAGGTTTGTAATCTGTATCCCTTACTGGTACATCTGAATTTGTTCGGAGAAAGTTACCTACCGGATATTTTGCATACAATTCAGCATTATTGATTAGCGTTATCATAAATATTTACCTGTAACAGGGTATTTTGCCGCCATAAGCAGCAAAATGTTTTGTTGTAAAGTCTTTAAGCAGAAATCGTCCTTTTAATCGTTGAAGATGGTGGCAGTCACAATACTGGGAAATAACTCAGCCTTGCCGGCCTTCGACCGGCATCCAACGTCGCAGGTAGTGACGGTGGATGATCATTTGTTCCTGGTGGATTGCGGCGAAAATACACAGGTACAACTGGCCCGGTATCGTATACGCTGGTCGCGTATCAACTACATTTTTATCTCTCATTTGCATGGAGATCACTATTTCGGTCTGCCCGGCCTGCTGAACAGCATGGGATTGCTGCACCGCGAAAATGACCTGCATTTGTTTGCCCCCGCACCGCTGGAAGATATTCTGAACCTTCAGTTCAAGGCTGCCGCTACCATACTGCCTTACAAATTACATTTTCATCCTTTGCAGGATGAAGGGGTACTGGTAAAGACCGATAAGTTCCAGGTAACCTGTTTCACCACACGCCATCGTATTCCCTGCTGGGGATTTCGTTTTGAGCAGGTAAAAGCTCCGCGCCGTGTAAACCCCCAGAAAGCAATTGCTATGGGTGTGCCATCTGCCTTTTATGACCGTCTGAAACTGGGAGACGATTATATTACAAAAAGTGGAGATGTAATCAAAAATGAAGATGCTACAGATCCGGCACCCAAACCGCAGTCTTATGCGTATGCAGCCGATACCATGTATCATGAAGAACTGATAGAGAAAGTGCGGGGCGTGGATATGTTGTATCATGAAACCACTTATCTGAAGGGGCTTGAAGAAAGAGCTGCCGCCCGTTTCCACTCTACCACCATACAAGCCGCCTGTGTTGCCAATAAAGCAGGAGTAAAGCGCCTGTTGATAGGCCATTTCAGCTCCAAATATGATAAGCTGGATATGTTTGAAAAGGAAGCCTGCGAAATTTTCCCGAACACAAGCCTGGCGCTGGAAGGAGTTACGTATAAGGCGTAAGTACATGTTTGAAGTACCCAATACGAAGCATCTACCTGGCTTTCTGTGCCTGACTCTGCTCATAAGTTGGTCCGTATAATCCAGGAACTTTATTACCGGTTGCACGTAAATAGATGATCATCTCTCCACGGTGATGATAAACATGATTGAATAAAAAACTTCGTGCTACAATACCGCGCGGCATAGGTCCCAGCACGGTACGTTCTCCCACTTTCATAGTCCATTCGTCCTGAAGATTTTCTTCTTTCAGTTCCTGAAGAGCCTTTCTTGCAAGAGCAACATTTTTCTCAAATAGTTCTATAGTAGCTTTTATATTGTCAGGGCTATCACGCTCCAGACGATCTGCTGCCATGTCATACACCTGTTTAGTGAGCGTACCTGCATACCAATAATAAATAGTAGCTATATGCTGTGCAAGCTCACCCATAGTCCAGCAAACTGGCGAGGGCTTGTAATGAATATCCTTTTCCGGAACAGCCTCTAACAATTTTCTTGTATTGCTTACTTCATGCTCGAATTCGGATAACAAAGCCTGCAGATGTGTCATATAGGTGGTTTGTATGAAAATAGGCAAGAAATACAAGAATGCAAAAAGGCTTCGGATATCGGATCAAGTTGAAAAGTAGGGGGATTAGTAAGAAAGTGGTTGTTTTGCGTCCAGATGAAAAAGGAACAAGGACAGGATAGAGTAAAAGAGTTGATGGGTTATTTGTTACCCGCAGGAA
>LGYU01000011.1 GCA_001302245.1 Chitinophagaceae bacterium PMP191F | reverse complement strand
TTGTAAAATGTTGCTTCGCTGATTCCCAGTTCGCGGCAAATCTCTTTTACAGCAATTCCGGCTTCCTGTTTCTTCAATGCCGATACAATCTGTGCTTCGCTAAATCTTCCTTTTTTCATGTCGTTTCAAAGTTTAAAGTTAACAAGCTTTTGGTCATTAACTCCAACCGATATTGGCTCATGTTAGGGGGAAGCTTACAGTATCGCCCGCACCCTCTATAATGCTAACATTAAAACAAAATCATGTACGCAATTAAAAAGCTTCGATTTTAAGGTTCCGTTCATTTTAAAGCTACAAGTGAGCAGTGGTATATGCTTGTGCAAGGCGGATTAGTTGGTAATCATAGACCCGATGTTACATATGTAGTCAGTATCAGCATACCGCTTTTATCGATGATCGTCAGGATAAGATAAGTTAGCTTTTATCAATAATTTCAGTTTAAGTTTTTTTTATGATTTACAATATTTACATTTATTCTTACTATATAGTATAAATGCATTTTATAATTCAGCTTTAACTTTTTATAAAAATTGCTTTATAAATAAAAGTTTATATTTTTTAGGGCATCTTTTCTGGTTAAATACTTTTAATAGCAATCTGACATAGGCGTATCTATGTAAACATTACAAATGTGTAACTATAGTAATGCTCTGTAAATAAGTAGACACCTGTACAGAATCCCGGGTACATTGAGTAGCTTTCTCTTTAGTAGTTCATGTAAGTATTTTTTATCTAGTTAATCTTTTTTGATAATTCTATATTGTTTATCTGCTACCTGTTTATGTTTTTAATTTATATTTTAATCTAAGCTACCAATGATTGATTTTACAAAAGTCGTACATCATTTTGCACGTTGTCATGGGGTAAAAATATCCAAAGAATTTCTGTATACTGAAATCAGGTCTCATCCTGAATATCCGTCCTTGCTTTCAATAACAGAAACGCTGGACTTAATAGGTCTTAAAACGGAAGTTCGGAGAATCGAGAAACAAGATCTGTATAAAGTCGAAATGCCCTTTTTAGCCCATATGAATGACAATAATATTGTTTTTGTAAAGAGGCAAGTAGGAAGATTAGTATATGAAGATTTTTCAGGGGTAATCATTATTGCTATTGAAGTAGTAAAAGGAATCAAGGAGCAGGAGCAGCTGGTCAAATCGGAACAAGTTAAAAGAAGTATCAATGCAGTATTTGCTAGTGCATTAGTTGCAATCATGTCTTTAATTATTTCAGTAAATCTGTTTCTTACGGTTTATTTCATCTTGGGATTACTGGGTCTGACCGTAAGTCTGCTAATCTTATTAAAAGATTTAAATGTCGATTCTAGCATAGCCGATAAAGTATGTGGTACAGGCAAAAAAAAATGTGACCAGTTAATAAAAAGTGCTTCCGGCAAAATATTAGGTAATATAGGTTTTTCCGATATTGGATTTGTATATTTTCTGTCACAGACAATAAGCTATCTCATTGCGACGAGTACAGGAAATACCAACATATTCAGTGTAGGTTATTTAATATTATCTTCTTTATCGTTGTTATTTATTGCCTATTCAATCATCTATCAGAAATTCTTTGCCCGTGTCTGGTGTAACTTATGCCTGCTGATCTGCGCAATCCTTCTACTACAATTTGTAACGATTTCACAGGTAAAAGAATATATTTTTAAAGCAGATATCCTGGAGATCAGTGCATTTTTACTTCCTGTAATATTGGTCACATTATTATGGAATAATACGAAAGATATTCTTTCGAAAGCGCTACAATTCTATCCCTACCTATTGCAACTGAAAAGGCTGAGAAAAAACCCGGATTTGTTCAAACTTGAAATGAGTAAGAGGAAGTTCGTGGAAACGCAAGTCGAGCAACTTGATTTCGAATATGGAAACTCATCCGCCCTGGTCAAAATAATATTGACTTCGGACCTATTCTGTAAACCATGCGCAGAATCACATCAATTCGTCCAGGAGTTGGTTAATAAGTATGGAAATAATGTTTCAATTGTGGAGCGATTTAAACATATCGACCATGTGAAGTGGTATAAGAAAGGATTGGCAATTAAAATGCTTTATACACTAAAGGAAAAATATTTACAGACGGGTAATGGAAGTATGGCCGAGATTAACCAACGGGTTATGAATGAATGGTATAAGTTGCAAGATTTGGAGGCTTTTAAAGCAAAATATCAGATAGACGATATAAAGGAAGATTATTTAAAAGAATCAGTAAGTCATCATACCGCCTGGACAAATCAGGCAGCTATTACTATTACGCCTGTAGTTTTTGTCAATGGGAGAAAACTACCTAAGTATCTTCCAATTTCAGATTTACGTTTTCTGATACCTCAATTGCTCGACAATGAAAAGTATTATTCAGCGATTAGTGAATCAAATATTTTGTTGCAACAAAATGGTTAACCTGACACCTAACATTAAAGATCAGGAAATCTAAATGTAAAAAACATGTCAAGAATGTTTAATTTAGGCAACACTCTTTCAAAAGAGGAGTTGAAACGGATTATGGGAGGTGGCACTGATGAAGAAGAGGCTCCGCCGGAAGATGGCGGCCAGGGCTCATGCGGAGATAAATGTGAAAAGGGATCAACCTGCAAAAAATGTTCAGGTTGTGACCCGGATAGCAGTGGTAAAAAATACGTCTGCACGTCTCATGCTTAGTCTGTTTCTGGCTGGCCAAAATGGCCAGCCCTTATACCTTTTTTATGCGTGCAATTTTATTTTTTCTGTTTGGTTGTCTAAGTTTATGTAAAACCATAGACGGTCAGCAACGGTTTTATGTAGATGGATTCGTTAAAGGAGTTTCTAATGGAACAGTAGTGGTATATTATCAGAAAGGTGATTCGACCATAAGAGTAGAAAAAGATTCTGTTTCGCTTGTAAAGGGAATATTTTCTATTTCAGGATATATTACATACCCCCAGCAAATGAATATCAGTGTAATTGCACCAGGTATTGATAAGCTTTCCCAGAGTTTTCTGATAACAGGTGGGAGACAGACATTATATAGCAATATCAATTCTGATACCTTCAGCTATAAACACCCCTACGTAACAGGGCAACCCATTCACAAAGAGTATAATGAAGTATACAGCACATTTAGAAAGGAAGTGATAAGAAAATACGATCTTTTAACGGAATCAATGGCTTCTACTTATGAAAAATTCAAAGGGAAAGTGCCTTCACGGATAGCTGATTCATTAGAGATCGAAAAACGTTTGATTTATCAATCGTTCGATAGTGTACTTGTGGAGTATATCAAGACCTACCCCAATTCTTATGTTGGTCTCTGGGCATTAAAAGATTACAGTCAGGGTAAGGGTTATAAGAATGAGTTTCAAAAAGCGTATGATTACCTGTCAGATAATTTAAAGCAAACCTATATTGGACAGCAAATTGCCGGATACCTGGAAAAATCAAAGAATCTTCAGGTTGGCAAAACATTTCCAGTAATTTCATTGCTCACAGTTCAGGGAAAGAAAATTACAAAACTGAATTATACTAAAAACGCATATACGCTCGTGGAATTCTGGTTCAGTTCCTGCACACCTTGTATACAGCTAGTACCTTCCTTAAAGCAGTTGCAGGCATTATTTCCAGGAAAACTACACCTTGTCAGCATATCTACAGATCAGAGAACACAATATGAAAAACTGAAGAAAGTAGTTCATGATCATAAAATGAACTGGCTGCAACTTTGGGACCCGGAAGGAAGTACCATACAAACCTTTAACATTAATTCCTATCCCGCCAATCTACTGATTAGTAAAAAAGGTATCGTAATTGTCAGTAATATCTCAATTGCAGCATTAACCAAATTGTTAACAGATGGGGATAATGAGTAGTTTTTTTCAAGATGAGCCTACATTCCATGGCCTTTAACGGTTATTAAATTATTGTAACGGATGCCGCACATCCATTACAATACAATAAGCTATCCGTTACCGGTTATGGATTGGTACTCCAGATAGAAGATGACTTGATAAAGGTCCGGCGGTTCAGTTTTAACTGGGCAACCACCAGCTCCGCTACATCTTCGGGCTGCATCACTTTCTCCGGATTGCCATCAGTCAGTTTCAACTGCAAAGCCATATCTGTAGCCACAGTGCTGGGCGTTAGTGCAGTTACCCTGATATTATGTTTGCGTACTTCCATAGTTAAGGATTCCGTAAGACCCAGTACCGCAAATTTTGAAGCGCTGTAGGCACTGGTACCTGCATTACCGCGAAGTCCGGCAGTAGAAGCAATATTAATGATGTCACCGGTATTGCGTTCTATCATAGACGGAACCACTGCCCGGCAGGCATAATACACACCCAATACATTGGTCTGGATCATAGCTTCCCACTCCTGTACCGACATCTCCGTAAGAGTACCAAAAGCAGCGATGCCGGCATTGTTTACCAGGATATCAATGGCTCCCAGTTCTTTTACCGCAACAGCAACAGCTTCATTTACCTGGTCAATTTTATTGATATCTGCCACCGCATAGGCGGCCTTTACACCAGCCTTCTCAATCAATTGTTTTACGGCTTGCAGATCCTGTTCATTACGGCCAGTGATAGCTACCTGCACGCCTTCTGCAGCCAATGCCAATGCAATGGCTTTTCCAATACCTTTATTGCCTCCTGTTACCAGTGCAACTTTTCCCTTTAATTGCTCCATAGTTTTTCTTTTTCTGAAGCATTCAACACCTGACTGCTCAAATTGTTCTGTATCGTATTATGCAAAACACAGCTTATTTACCCTTATTATCATTTATTACAATAAATTACAGCAGCATAGGCTATATATTGTTTTTGCATTATGTCATCACCCTTACTACATATCAACAACCTGCAGGTCGATTTTGTAACCGATATCGGTCATACCACTGCTATTAGTAATATTTCACTGGAGATAAAGCGTGGTGAAATTGTTGCGATTGTGGGCGAATCCGGTTCCGGTAAATCTGTTACCTCATTGTCCATCCTGCAGCTACTGCCTGCCCCGCCCGCCCGGTATGTTCAGGGCGAAATACTGTTTTGTCCCGATGGCAAAACTCCGGTTAACCTGCTTACACAATCGCCCCAACAAATGCGTCGCATCCGGGGTAACCAGATCGCAATGATCTTCCAGGAACCCATGACCTCGCTCAATCCTGTTTTTACCTGTGGCAACCAGGTGATGGAAGCGATCCGCCTGCACAAACCCATGAGCAAAAAAACAGCTACGGAAAAAACCATCGAACTGTTCCGGAAAGTAAAACTGCCCAATCCTGAACAGCTTTTTCATCGTTATCCGCACCAGCTCAGCGGCGGCCAGAAACAACGTGTCATGATTGCCATGGCCATGAGTTGTAATCCTGCCTTGCTTATTTGTGATGAACCCACTACCGCACTGGATGTGACAGTACAGAAAACCATTCTGCAACTGGTGAAATCACTCCAGCAGACAGAACAAATGGGTGTTATTTTTATTACACACGATCTGAGCGTAGTAGCTGAAATAGCAGATCGTGCTATTGTCATGTACAAAGGCGCTATTGTGGAAGAAGGCAGCGTAGCGCAATTGTTTAAAGATCCGCAACATCCTTATACCAAAGGCTTGCTGGCATGCAGACCTATATTGCATCAGAAAGGTGAAAGATTGCCGGTGGTAAGTGATTTCCTGGAAGGCAGAAAGACTGAGGTTAGAAGCCGGCAGTCGGAAAGTCCGCAATCAGAAACAAGCAATGCGAAAAATGAAGATCAAAGACACACAAAAGACAAGGCACAAGCCAAAGAAGTATTGATAAAGGCTGAAGGTGTGAAAGTGTGGTTCCCTGCCAGTAAAACATGGTTGGGAAAAACTACCGGTTTTACCAAAGCTGTAGACGATGTGAGTTTTGAAGTATACAAAGGTGAAACGCTGGGCCTGGTAGGAGAATCCGGTTGTGGCAAAACTACACTCGGCCGAACCCTGCTCCGGTTAATTGAACCGACCGACGGTAAGATCTACTACAATCACACAGACCTCACCGCCACTACTAGCAATGCCCTGAAAGCGCTGAGAAAGGATATACAGATCGTATTCCAGGACCCCTATTCTTCACTGAACCCACGACTTACCATTGGCAGCGCTATTGCAGAACCTTTGAAAGTACATGGCCTGATACCCGACACTCAGCAACGCAAAGACCGTGTGATAGAACTGCTGGAGAAAGTGAACCTGCAGGCTGATCATTTTTATCGTTACCCACACGAATTTTCAGGCGGTCAGCGGCAACGCATCGTTATTGCCCGCACACTGGCACTCAATCCTTCTTTTGTAGTATGTGATGAATCTGTTTCTGCACTGGATGTAAGCGTGCAGGCCCAGGTGCTTAATTTATTGAACGATCTGAAAAAGGAATTTGGCTTCACCATCATCTTTATTTCACACGATCTTTCTGTAGTACGCTATATCAGCAACCGCATTATGGTGATGAATAAAGGGAAAATTGAAGAAACCGGTAATGCCGACCAGGTATTCTACCATCCCCAGAAAGCATATACGCAGCAGCTGATTGCATCGGTACCTAAAGGGTTGTAAGTTATAGGTCCCTCCTGACCAGGTAAACTGTTTTTGATGTAACCGCAAAAAAAAACAATCATAAACCTCAGACACTTACCTATAACTTAAAACACATAACGTACAACCTAATCCTGGTACCGCTTATTCTTCACCATTTCCGATAAATAGTTTTTATACATCGCCAGTGAACGCGCGTCATAAAATTCAGCAGCACTGGGACGTTTTGAGTATAACATCTCTTTCAGCATTTTCTGCAACTGTTCTTTTACCGGTTTGCCGGATTCCAGTTTGAGCTCTCTCTCTGTAAAGGTAAACTCGTCATCATCAAGATCTGTTTCATTG
This sequence comes from Chitinophagaceae bacterium PMP191F, assembly GCA_001302245.1. Lineage (GTDB taxonomy): Bacteria > Bacteroidota > Bacteroidia > Chitinophagales > Chitinophagaceae > PMP191F. The sequence continues at coordinate 79,753 of LGYU01000011.1, read as the reverse complement.
ATATTTTCCGGCTGCATGCCTATGGTTGCTACCTGCCAGGTATTGTCATCGCGCATCTGTTTGTATTTGAAGAAATACACATACCCTTTTTTGTTTTTATAGGTTACCGGCAGTTTATCCAGGAAAATAACGGTATCCAGTTTATCGTAACTACGCATTGAATTGCTAAGCATGCTTCTTACGATCTCCGGCTGACTTTTCCATGCAGCCGGAAATTTGTCCAGCTTTTTCATTTCTTTCAGCGCTGCATACAGCTCACTGCGATAACTTTCTTTCTTAGCATATTTTACCAGTATAGAATCAGGCACCGGGATATTGTTGCGCATTAAAAGAATGCTTGTATTGTACAAAAGGCGTTCATCCTGTGTTTGCATTAACTGCTCAAAGAAGTTCTGTACTCCCGGGTTCTTTTCCCTGAAAGGCAATAAAAGAATGGCATATTTATCCAGCCTGCTATTGCCGCCATCATCAGCAGCATCGTACCTGCCTGCATTTCCATACTCATCGTCATTATCTTCTTTCTTGCCCGCTTTTGCAATACGGCTTTTATCTTCCGCCACACGTTGCTTTTTCAGCAGGTGTTTGGCATCAAGATATATTTTGCTGAAATACATTTCATAATCTTTTGCCTGCAGGTAATTGCTATCTACCATCGTTTGCAGCAGGTTGATCATGCTATTCTTATAATCATCCACATTCAGCAATTGCAGAATATCGGGAAAAATGTTTTTGGTAAGCGCCAGCGAATCATACAGCCCCTCCCATCCCTCATCGGAGGGAGAAGAATAGTATTCATAATTGTTCAGATTCTGAATACGAACACTTTTAACGATTGCTCTGGCTGAACCATACATACGGGGGCGACCGGCCCTGTTGTAATGGCTGTAACTATTTCCACTTTCTTCCAGTATCGGCGGATCCTGTAATACAAGATCTTTAAAAGCGATAAATGATGCCTTTGTTTTCTGTGCCAGCAATGCAGAGAGAATAGCGTTCTGGAAATCTGACGTATCTTTTATTTTCCAGTATAGCTGTTGCAGATAAGGTGTCACTGAAGCATCATTAAGCGACCCAAGAGTGGTGATAAAAAACTTCTTTGTTTCCAGGTAATCGCGCATGTTCCAGTTCAGCGAATCTATCACCTTTTTTACCAGTGGCACATCCAGCGAATCAAATGAGAACATGTCCAGATATTTGTATGCCCTGCGGGATATAACACTGTCTTTACTGAAAAGTTCCTGTACAAACTGTTGGGCTTTGCGTGTAAAAGGTGATGGACCATTTAAAGTATCAGAAGGTATACAGGTACTGAAGAACTTCTCCAGGAAAGGACTTCTTGCGCTTAATGTATCGGTAAGCGTACTAATGCTGAGCGAATTACCATTTTTGTAAAAATACTTCGCTAAGATTGTTTTGCTGCTACCGGTATCGGTCAATTGCATTTCCCTGCATTCAATGCCGTTGGGCAACGTATAACGCTTATTTACCTTGTACACAAAATCACTGTCTATTTTTTCTGCATCCCTCAATACTTCTGCACTATCCAGCTGATAATAGTAAGGTGGTGTACGATACATCGTCACATAGATCTTTTCCCCGATAGTATCGTTACCAATCAATTTTGCTTTGAATTTTCCATCAAATGCGTTGTTGTCGTCTCCGCCCCAGTCTTCCATATCTGTCATTGAAATACGCAACAGGTCTTCTATACCTGTCAGACTGCCCTTTTTGTTATCATATACCGGCGATGTTACTGTTAGCCGCATAGTAGTATCTGTGCGCTGCGCAGCTTCGGGATACACAAATGGCGTGATGGTGAATGATTCCAGGAAACGGCGGACATTGGCATTATCATTTTTATAATGGGCAATGGCTGCATAATACAAAGGTCCGCGGATAATGAACCTCACAGTACTATAGCTGCCATCCTTGTGTTTAAATGTACTTTCCAGACCAGGATAACCACTCACTTTTATAAATCTTCGTGATGATTGCTTATCTATAAATGCAGAATATGCATAGCTTTCCTGCATCAGGTTCAGCTCAAAAGTATCTTCTTCCAGGAAGTTGTAATTGTGCAGGCTCATACTCATCAACAGGTAATTGTTGCCATCTCTGGGATCCCAGGCTGCATATTCTAACCTGTCTGTACCAAAACTATTGTCACGCAACAAAGAAGGAGTATGCGGCATTGTAATACTGAATCCACCTGTGGCCGGCTGCCAGTTCTGCCAGTTCTCTGAACCATATTCCTTTAATTGTACTGAAGTAAAGAACTGTTGCGCATCGTCGCTGTTAGTTACAAATTCACCATTGCCGCTCATTTTGAAAATGATCACCTCAAACGGTGTTATAAAGACCTGGTACCGCTGTATATCACCACGACGGGTTTTGTTGGTAATATCTAATCCTTTATAGCCGTTTTTAGTAACTTGCGTTTTCTTCAGTATTTTACCCGGTACATTCTCATACAGCAGGCTGTCTATTTTTCGATATACCGCATCTGCAGTATGTCCCCAGGTCAGGCTGTTGGTTTTAATGCGTGTTACCAGGTAATACGCACCATTTACCAGGTCAGTATATTGTACTACATCAAGACCATTCCAATCAGTAAAACGATAGAATTTTTTACCGGGCACCGATACTTTATACATTCCATCATCTGAGGTTTGGGAAACAAAAGTATTGGTGAACTTAATTTTATCAATAGCATCTTTCTGCACTCCGTTTCTTTCATCCAATGATACCGGGCGTAAAGTATATCCCATTTGCCGCAGCATTTCAATCACACCTCTTTTACCGGGCAGATGCGCCGCACCAACGCCCACAAAAAGGCTTGATCTTTTTATAATGGAATCAATGGATGCAGCCTGTATCTCATTGCGTTTGTACAGGAATTTTTCCTGGAATGCATCAGAAGTAACAGAAAGATTTTCGAGAGAATCCAATAAGTCAAGATCACCTTTACGATAAGCGTCTTCCAGCTTTTTCGGATTGGTCATTGAGCTTTCATAATCATAACTTTTCTTTCGTTTGTTCTTATCTTTCATCATATCACGATAGGCTTCCAATACCAGTTTTTCGCTAGCCTGGAAGTTCTCTACACCGCTCAGCCTTTTACCCAGTTTTTTCCCTGTCTGAAAAATATACATATCCAGGAAAGTATCTTCTTCAAAATCGTCCATACGGGTTCCATAGGTGCGATACAGCATACCATTGATCATAGAAGGCTCCATGGCAAGGGCTGCTTTTATAATCTCCTCGTATGTATCAATGGAAAAAGAAGTGATACGCAGGTTATCATGCGGACGTTCGTTCTGCGAAGCGTATGCCATCAGGTCCCTGCGGTTATTTTTGCCCCTGAAAAAAACGGAATTACTGTAATCATCCTGCCATGTTTCAGGATTGGTTTCCAGCGCTACCACATCCGCGTTTTTGATGGCATTGTAAAATGAATCGCCCAGGTGAAACACCATCTTATCGCTCACATGCATGGTGCCAAACAGGTAAGATGGCTTTGTCAGGCCTTTGCCGGTAATTTCCCACAGCAAACTGGGATACTTTTTAACAGGTGCCGGTACGGTAGGCAAAGCTTTTGGAGCAGTTGCCGGCCTTTTTCCTTTTTTGGGCTGTGCCAATGCAGAGGTAGTCAGTAATAAAAGGGCTGCAACATACCAGTATAATTTTCTCATATTCCAACCTGGGGATTTTTAAGCAAAAGAATTGATAACTAAGCTATAACGGGAATCTGAATGTTCATTACCGTTAAGATGATAAAAACGACCGATATCATAAAATATTTGTCGCATAGTTTCTGTAAAATTTTCCAAAGACAGTTTCCGGGGCAATTCACCCCTGTTCCGGAGGTCCCGGATTTTATTTTTTAATTCCCTTTTTTAATACTACCTTTGCCCGCTTGAAAAATAGCCCGAATATGTTATCAAACCTGGTGCCGTAAGACCTCGTTTGTACTGCTACCCCTGCTGTACCCTACGTTGTATCTTACTGCCTTGTTGGTATCATGGGTTTGATTATAAAACCTATACATTACATGAAACTCTCACAGTTCAGGTTCGATTTACCGCTTAATCTTATAGCCCAACACCCTGCAAAAAAACGTGAAGATGCCCGCCTGATGGTGGTTCATCGCAAAACCGGCCAGATTGAGAACAGGCATTTCCGCGATATCATGGAGTACTTTGATGATAAAGACGTTTTCCTGGTTAACAATACCAAGGTATTCCCTGCACGTATGTATGGCCGCAAGGAAAAAACAGGTGCTAAGATTGAGGTTTTCCTGTTGCGCGAACTGAACAAGCCCAACCGCCTGTGGGATGTGATTGTAGACCCCGCCCGTAAGATCCGCGTAGGTAATAAACTGTATTTTGGTGAAAACGACGAACTGGTGGCTGAAGTAATTGACAACACCACTTCCCGCGGTCGTACCATCCGCTTTCTGTGGGATGGCACTGATGACGAGTTTCGCCAGATGCTGGAATTTCTGGGTGAAACGCCCCTGCCCAAATACATTAAGCGTAAACCTGAAGCAGAAGATAAAGAAAGATACCAGACTGTATACGCTAAGCATGAAGGTGCTGTTGCAGCCCCTACTGCTGGTTTGCACTTCAGCATTGAACTGATCAAACGTCTTGAAATTAAAGGTATCCGTTTTGCAGAAGTTACCTTGCACACCGGTCTCGGCACCTTCCGCCCTATTGAGGTAGAAGATCTGAGCAAACACAAAATGGATGCAGAATACTACCGTATAGAAGAAAATGCCTGTAAAGTGGTAAATAAAGCCATCCAGGGCGGTCACCGCATCTGCTCTGTAGGTACTACCACCATGCGTGCTATTGAATCATCATACACAGCAGAAAAACTGCTGAAACCTTCTGAAGGCTGGACCAATATTTTTATTCATCCGCCTTATCATTTCAACATTGCTGATGCACTGGTTACCAACCTGCACCTGCCTAAAACCAGCCTGCTGATCATGGTGTGCGCTTTCGCCGGTTACGACCTGGCTATGGAAGCTTACAAAAAAGCCATTAAGGACAAATACCGTTTCTTCAGCTACGGTGATGCCATGCTGGTGATCTAAGTTTGTGAATTGTCAGATAAAATAAGAAAAGTCCCTGCCGGTTGTTGGTGGGGATTTTTTGTTTACGAACACACGGGATAAGAGATATACGATACCGGATGATTCCTTGCCGCTGGCAACTCTGTCTTGAATAAGAGGCTGGCGGGAGAACCGGAAACCAGCACCAGGCAACTTAACCTACAACATCCTGCCATAAACAGACAACAGCTGTCTTGCAGAAGCTTCCCAGGTGAACATACGTGCGCGTTGCAAGCCTTTTTCTTTGTACGATGCCAGCAACGCATCATTACTCAGCATGGTGGTCATGGCCGCCGCAATTTCTTTGTATTGGAAAGGATCTACCAGCAATGCCGCATCACCCGCCACTTCAGGCATGGAGGATGTATTGGAAGTAATGACAGGTGTACCACATCCCATTGCTTCCAGGATAGGTAAGCCAAAACTTTCCCGTAATGAAGGATACAGGAACAGTGTAGCTGCATTGTACATAAAAGGCATCTGATCAGGCGGCACATAACCCGGGAAAATAAATCGTTGTAGTAGTTCCGGATGACCCAGTTCTGTCAGGAATTTTTCCACCAGCATTTTATCATAATCCAGCAACACTATCGGAATGGCGTTGCTGGTATTCATACTATATTCTGCAAAAGCGCGGATGACATTCGGTGTATTTTTCTTGGGAGCAGTATTGCCCAGAAAAAGAATGAATTTTTCCGGAAGCTGAAACCGCTGGCGGAACCCTGCCAGTGCTTCGGCAGTTACCTGGTTGTTGAACCGGGGATTTACTGCATTGTACACCACCTCTACTTTTTCCGGGGGCAACTGCAACCGTTCCAGTATAGTGTTACGCTCAAAATGTGATACAGTAAGTACCAGCTTGCTTTTTTTTACTACCCGGGGTACCACAAAACGGCGGTACAGGTTGCCAAAATTCTGGTATGCCGTTCCTTTAAAATCTACTTTTTCAAGATATATAATATCGTGCAGCGTCAGTAATAAAGAAAGACCTGGTAAAACAGGTGCCGTATTACAGGTGCAATGCAGAAAATCAAGTTTCTGTTTTTTAACAGCTGCCGGTAATTTCATCTGCTCCCAGTCGGCATAGGTATAAGACGACAGGGTTTGGATTTTAAAATTGTCCGTTTCACGCACGCACTGCCTGTCCACATCATCTTTGGCAAATAGTACATATTCATTGCTGGTATCCAGTTGCTGCAACTGACGTATCAATTCCAACGCTACAACCTCCATACCATGTTTTTTGGGCCGGAAAATCCGTTGCACTTCAATGCCGATTCGCATACCAGGTTATTTTTAATTGTTGGCAAGATTAACTAATTCGTAGCAAGTATACAAGCCGTATTACCGTCTAAGGCCTATAATCGCTGCAATTTTTCGCTGAAAAATATTAGATTTGAATTGAATTGCCGCTCTGATGAAAAAGTTATTTCTCGCAGTTATTCTCTATTCGTTTTGCATGACAGGTATTGCGCAAACTGTTTTCCCTTTATACAAGGATAGTATTCCCAATTCAAAACCCGGACCCGATGAAGAATCCAGCGCCACCGATTCCAACGGTATTGTACGGATCAGTAAAGTAAGTCATCCTACATTAACTGTATATCTGCCTGCACCAGACAAAGCATCAGGTGCCGCTGTTATTATTTGTCCGGGCGGTGGCTACCGGATACTGGCTGCCAGTCATGAAGGTTCAGACGTGGCACAGAAGCTGGCCGAATGGGGCATCACAGCTTTTGTACTGAAATATCGTTTGCCCAGCGACCTGACAATGCTGAACAAGGAAATAGGCCCTATACAGGATGCGCAGCAGGCTATCAATGTAGTGCGCACACGTGCAGCCGAATGGCATATTGATCCCCGGAAAATTGGTATCATGGGATTTTCTGCCGGCGGTCATCTTGCTTCCACGGCCGCTACGCATTTTGTACAACACTATATTGATGTTCCTGCAAGTGCCGATCTGCGCCCAGACCTGTTAATATTATTGTATCCCGTTATCAGTTTCAGCGATAGCCTTACACACATGGGCTCCCGCACCAACCTGCTGGGTGAAAAACCTGATCCTGAAAAAGTACGGGAATACTCCAATGAACTGCAGGTAAGCGACAATACCCCCGCCACTTTCATTGTACATGCCAAAGACGACGGCGGTGTGAAAGTGCAGAACAGCATCCTTTTTGCCGATGCCCTGCGTATTCACAATGTACCGGTTGAAATGTACCTGTACGAAAAAGGCGGTCACGGTTTTGGTATGAACAACAAAACCAGCGACGTAAAATGGATGGATCTGCTGCAAAAGTGGCTGGAACAAAAAGGATGGCTGAAAAAGCATAAATAACTACCTTTCGGCCCTGAAAACCCTTACACACCACGACTTACGACTTGTACCATATGCGATACCTGGTTATGTGCCTGACGATGATGATGTTGCTGCTACAACTACATGCCGCAACCGGGAATACGGGATCATCTCCTTCTTCTGATACATTGGGCTACCAGACGCAGGCCTTTGCGCAGGTAAAAGAATGCCCAGTCATTAAAGATTCTGCTGTTTTTATTGCTGCACTCAAAAGCAATTGTCACCTTACTACAGGTGCAGACGGCACTACTACTGAAAAAATTACCGCATTTACCAAAACCCGCCTGGCGGGTACCGCCGGCAATTACTTCCTGGTTGAATACAGTCACAACGATAGTGCTGGTATTTCCTTTCCCGGTAAATACCAGTTGTTGTTCAACAGCAACGGCACATTGCTGAAAGTCTTTGCCGCATTGCAATATGCGCTGGTTAAAATACAGGATAAAGAACCACCTTACCTGATGCTGGTAGAAGCTACACCCAATGGTACCGGTACACATGCTTTTTATAAAATGGAGAACAACCAGCTTGTAAATGTGTACAAAGGTTTTTACGATAAGTGCCTGTACACGTATGATGCTCTTGAAGATGAAACGGTGAACGAACCTTTTGCACTGAATGTATCTTTTCAAGACGTTAATAAGGACGGCTATAAAGACATTGTGTTTAAAGGTAAAATTGTACTGATACAGGCGGTAACCAAAAACGGACTGTGGTACGATGTAAAGATCAGCAAAGGCCAGCCACAGGTATCCTACTCCATTGACAATCCTTTCCGCAAAATTGATGTGGAATACGTATTTCTCTACAATAAGAACGATCACCGTTTTGAACCCATGAAAGATTACAGTAAATACTGCACCAACAACCTGGCACTGTTGCTATATAGAACGCTGGAGTAGAATTTCAAAATGGGGAACCCTGATGGTTTGATTGTTGGGGATTGATTTGTATTCAAGCTTGTAGATTTTTTGAACCACACGGAGACACGAAGGAACACGAAGATAGGTATTAGGTATTGGCCTTTAACTGTAAGTCACTCCTTATTAACTTTTCACTTCCCTGGTTTGTTGCTTCCGGGCTTTCCCGCTTCCGGTCTTCCGGACTATACTTGCGTTAAGCGTTCAGCATTGAGCGTTTCCCTAAGGCTCATACTTAAAATCAAGCGGCAGCATGTGAGAGATCTTTTCACTCCAGCCCCAGTAGCCATAGTTAAATAGCTCCTGTGGAGGAAAATAGAAACCGTTCTTTTCGATGGTGATAGGATTGCCTCCGCGCAGGTATACAGTAGAACGTGGATACCAGGGTTTGCGCGATGCTTCTCCCTGCGATTGCAGGTAAGCATATTCTTCGCGGCCTTTTTTATACGATACATATAGATAATCGTTGAAAAACAGCATCTTGGTGGAATCACTGGTTACAGTAACCAGGCTGTCTGCATTCAACGTCCAGGTGGCAAGAATATCCTTTACATCCGGTTGCGCCATAATACGCCGGTAATACTCTGACGAATCGCCCATTACATTGGTCATCGACAGAATTACTTTCTGTCCTCTGGATACCGCCATGCGTTCGCGCGCATTGTGTTCAGCAATCTGTTTAACACGTTGTTTTTCGTAATTGGGTTCTTTAAAAAGCCTGCGTGTTTCAAATCCTTCTTCAGCAATATAACCTGCATACAAACTGCGTATAAAATGCATCATAGAACCCAGGTAGGCATTCTTACGGCCATCCTGCCAGCGTTTGGGAACACGTCTTCTGTTCTTCGCCATGTCTTCAAACAATGTATAGCCCAGGAAGAAAACGGTATGCTCTTTAAAATCGGATACAAAATCTTCCAGTTGGTATTGAACGCGGTATCCCAGTGCATTATTCTCAATGATCAAAGGTTCATCGGCTATGGCAGTCAGCGTATTATTCTTTTTGGAATAGCGGAAATGAATGGTCTTATAATTTTTGATCGTACAGTTTTTGGATGCTTCTGTAGTACCGATAAAATTGTCCAGGAAATATTTGCCCCACTTCTCCCATCCGTTTACTTCAAATGGTTCTACGGTTACTACATCCAGTTCAGTGGTCTTGGCACCCATTTCGACCTTCAATTGCAATGGCAGTTTATCGCTGGTAAATGAGTAAACGACCGTGGTATAACCGATAGATGAAATGATCAGGTCATAAGTACCTGCCGGGATATTGGAGATGGAGAAACTACCGGTCTGATCTGTCATGGTTCCTTTGGAAGTACTGCTGATGAATACACTGGCATTGGGGATCGGCGCACCAGAAGCAGCATTGACCACTTTACCCGAAATATGATTTCTATCCTGTGCATGTAAAACAACCGATAGCAATAGCAGCAATAAAAATGGAAAATATTTAATACGATTCATGTGCTGTAACATATTACCTGTGCTGTTAATCATCTGGCAAAAACATTATGCTTATCAGCTTCCAGCAACAGGTAATGCTTTCTGCCAAGGGTAAGATAATAGCCTATATAACACAGGGCCGGAACAATCAACAATAGTTGCAGGGGAAATATCCAGCCTGGTTTTACGGTATCGGATTGGCGCCATAAGATATTCATTAATACAGAACCTAACAACGGAATAAAAAACAACAGATAATACTTCATGCCGTTCTGCACCTTCAGATATGCCTTTTCATCCTGCCGAAGCTGTACCGTGAACGTTTGACTGGAGCACCAGTCTACCTTACACTCCACCACATATTCACCGGGCGATACAGTAAACTCTTCTGCCGAACCATTACGTATACGACCAACTTCTGTACCATTTATGTACACTTTAAACACTCGTGCACGGTTTATCCATTCACCCTTACGGTTAAGTATGAACTTTGTTTTGTTCTCCATGCCTGCAATCATTACTAAAGCTTTTGCTGTAACTGCTGAAAAGCAGATATAAACTGTTTGAACTTATGATCTGTTTTTGGCCATGCTATTTGTTGGCTGGAGAAGAACGTATGCAGCATGTCATAAGCCTGCTGTACATTTTCTTCATCATAAAAATGGCTGCGCCATTCATCCGGCCACTTATCCAGGGGCAATAATTCAAACCCGTTACCATACAATTTCAGTGGCCCCGGCAAGCTCCGCACATCAAGACTCTGCCTGTCCGTTTTAAGTCCCCAGCTAAAATATTTTTCCCAATACCTGAAATGATTCAACAATCTTTTCCTAACAGCATCATTGCTTTCTTTTGCTGTGGCCTTTATCCGCCATTGATTGTTCTCTGCCGAAAAAGGATCATCCGCTTCGTTGGTATAAGGATCCGGCAATCCCTCAAAACAATAATTATTGTTGTCCTTGTTGGCCGGATCAATGTCCATGCAAAGCTCTTTGTCTGAAATACTGTGCACGGCCAGTGTTCTTTCACGTCTGCTATTACTTTTCAACACAATAGTATTGTTCTGATAGGTCCATGTGCCATACTCAAAGTCAGAAAAATAACAGGTATAGCGACCATTTTTCTGAAGATTTAAAAAGTGCACTGGTGTTAAAACGGGATCTTTCGATGAGGATGTGGAAGTATTGGTTTTCCAGTTACTATTAGACCATGAAGTGTTGTTACTGTATGTATAGAACCAGGTTTTGCCGAATTTATCTTTTTCGGACATACAACTAACCAGTAAAAAGACCATTAATCCTGCTATAATAACAGAAAGGGCTGGTTTTTTCATAGACGTTGGCTTAAAGGGTTTATCAACGCAATAATAAACAAAAAACCCCGTAAGTATCCTGTTACTTACGGGGTTTTCGTAGATTTTTAATCCGGCACTATACGCGCACGTGATTTTTACTTTTTTATTACTTATTCCAGGCCAAACAGACCTTTATTCAGCAATTGTAATGTTTGTGTTTTGTAAGCGGAAGGTACCAGCAATGATACATTGTGTTTGCTGCCACCATAGCTAACCATGCGCACAGGTACAGGTATCAGCGCTTCAAACAAACGACTGAGTACGTTATTGGTCTGTGCAATTTCATTACCCACTACAGAAATGATGGTATGCTCATCTTCCACTTCGATGGTACCGAATGGTTCCAGTTCTTTTACAATGGCGGCCAACTGACCTGCATTATCAATGGTAACAGAAACCGCTACTTCTGAAGTAGTGATCATGTCAATAGGTGTACGGTATTTTTCAAATACCTCAAATATTTTGCGTAAGAAACCATACGCCAGCAACATGCGGGTGCTTTTGATATTGATAGAAACAATACCATCTTTAGCGGCAACAGCTTTTACGCCTACAGAACCGGCATCCTGTGTAATGACTGTACCTGCTGCTTCAGGCTGCATGGTATTCAGCAGTTTTACAGGCACCTTTTCCTGCTGTGCAGGCCAGATACAAGTGGGATGTAATATTTTGGCACCGAAATAAGCCAGCTCGGCAGCTTCTTCAAAGCTCAGTTGTTCAACCGGGAGTGTTTTTTTAACCACACGCGGATCATTGTTGTGCATGCCATCAATATCGGTCCAGATCTCGCACACAGATGCATTGGCAGCAGCGGCTACCAGTGATGCGGTATAATCACTACCACCGCGTTTCAGGTTATCTACTTCACCACGTGAATTGCGGCAGATATATCCCTGTGTAATGAATAATTTCTTACCGCTGTGTTGTCTCAGCAATGGCATCAGTTTGCTGCGGATGGCAGCTAACTGTGGCTCATCATGCACATCAATTACCATGAACTCCAGCGCAGGCAGCAGCACATGGTCAATTTTATTTTCTTCCAGGTATACAGAGAACAGTTTGGTAGAAAGCAATTCACCCTGCGCCAGGATGTCCTTGCTCAATGCTTCACTGAAAGAGATACGGAGAATGATATTCAGAAATTCAAAATGTTCAGCAACAATGGCCCTTGCCTTTGCAAGGGAAGTATCGGTCTTTACCAGGTCCTTTATGAATGATTGATAATGAGCTTCCAGCTTATCGATTTCCTGCTTTGCCTTTTCACGATCACCTGAAGCCATTGCATTGCCAATAGATACCAGTGCATTGGTGGTACCGCTAAGAGCGCTTAATACCACGATGGTTGGTTCTGCATCTTTTGTAATCAGTTGAGATACCTGGTGCATGCGCTCCGGTTTACCTACCGAAGTGCCACCGAACTTCATCACTTTCATGGTTGCTTACGTTGTATTTATTTTTAAGGTGTGCAAAGATAAGATGCCGGGCCGACATACGGTCAGGAAAGTCCACTGAGTCAGAAGAGTAGTGATTTTGAAGGAAAGGGACAAGGTTTAAGGTAAAAGGAAAGCCAGAAGCCTACCTGAACGCCTCACGCAAGGCTGCTAGCTGCTAGCCACCAGCCCCGGACTACGAGCAAGAACAACAGCCATCACTCACGACTGACAATTCACGATTCGTTTTTGACTTTTCACATTTGACGATTGCCGCCTGCCGATTCACAACTCACGACCCTACAACCCCACTCCCAGCTTCTCACCCAGGAATTTCAGGTCTTCTTCCACTGGTTTCAGTAAGGGGATGCCTGCCGCAAGACGATTGCTTTCCATTTCGCGTTCCGGGTCGCCGGGTATCAGTACCTGCTCTTCACCGGCTATGGTTTTGGCACTTCTGAAACGTCGTATCCAGTTGTCCATATTCCATTTAAAATCATCAGCAGTACGAAATGCATCTACACGCATGGCTCCAAAAAAGTGACCGATCCCTTTGCCGGGCATTCCTGTTGGCATGGGCACATACGCGGGAAAAGGTGGTACCCAGGGACCATAATTGGCACCACTCAGCACTGCAGAGAATATATCAACAATGGCACCCAGTGCATACCCCTTATGACTACCATGTTCGCGATCACCGCCCAGTGGCAACAATGCACCACCGGATTTTAGTTCATGCGGGTTTACAGATGGATTGCCATCTTTATCCTGCACCCAACCGGAGGGAGATTCAAGGTTTTTACGTTGCAGTATTTCAAGTTTACCGTTGGCAGCAGTGGTAGTGGCCATGTCTGCTACAAAAGCAGGTTCTTCACCTGCAGGAATGGCCACACAGATGGGGTTGGTTCCCAGCAGCCGCTCTACGGAAAAAGTAGGCGCCACCAGCGGACTGGCATTTGTCATGGCAATTCCGATCATATCATGTTGCAACGCCATCATAGCATGATAACCGGCAATACCAAAGTGATTGCTGTTCTGTACACTTACCCATCCTGTTCCTACATTCTTTGCTTTATCAATGGCTACCTGCATAGCATACGGAGCCACTACCAGTCCCAGGCCACCATCTCCGTCAACCACAGCAGTAGAAGGTGTTTCGTGAATAATACGGATATCGGGCGTTGCATTTACACGTTGAGATTCCCACAAACGGACATAACCGCTTAACCGTGCCACACCATGTGAATCAATACCACGAAGATCAGCAGACAACAATACAGTTGTTGCTATTGCAGCATGTTCTTCACTACAGCCGATCTTTAAAAATATATTCCTGGTAAAATCAACCAGTCTTTGGTAAGCATACAATGTTTCAGCCATAGGGACAAAGATAATGGGAAAAGGAAGAAAGGATAAAGACTGAAGTCTGAGGTACAAGGTTTCCGTGTGGTTCAAAAAAGCTGCGAGCCTGAATACAAATCAATCCCAACAATCAAACCATTGAGCCGTCCAACCATAACACAATAACATTTTCAAATTTTCAAATTAAACCCTTTCCTACTTTTGCTGCATGAAGCTGATCGTCCTGCCACCTGCTGTTGTCTTGTTGCTGAACACATTGCTGTGCCATGCACAAATGCGCCGGGAAGATGTCCGTACAGACTTTGTTACCTATTCAAAAAGAAAGCTGCTGGAAAAAGATATCCGGGAAAATATCATTGGTAAAACAGCCACATTTCCCGTGGATTCTGTTACTGAATACAGGTTTGAATCTGCATGCCGGGCTATTACCCAATTCATGATCACAGACGAACGTTCAAAAATTGTGTGCGACAAATTATTTGCAGGTTACACCACACTGGAATATGATACCCGGCAAGCTTTGCTGGAAGCAGCATATGCAGTATACCCTGCTGATTATATCAACGCAGTATACGATATACTGTTAACAGAAACCGATCCGAAGCTGTTTGCTATGGCAGCAGTGTACCTGTACCGTACAGATTCTTCTACTGCTTTGCTGAACAAGGTTAAGAACAGGATCACTATACAGTTTGCATCAGCAGATAGTATTCCTGTGCTGGTGGAATTAAAAAAATATCTCGCAGGCTACCGGCAGCAGGTACAACAACCTACTCCACCACTGTCAGCTCTTTTCCGTTACCAGCAGGATCTGAAACAGAAAGTGATCTACTCATTCCAACGCTGGAACCGTGATTACCCGGGAATGGCCATTGTACAGAATGCAGATGGCAGCTTTGTACGTCATCCCGATGGCCGTTTGATGGTATTTGAACAACTGGCCCGCTCTGCATCTGACCTGCCTTATTTTTTAACAGACGGCAGTACGCCACAGGGTGTTTACCGTATACAGGGAACAGCAGTTTCCAACAACAAACTGATCGGCCCTACTCCCAACCTGCAAATGTTATTGCCGTTTGAAAGTTACTGGGCCAGCTTTTTTTACATGCCGGTAGATTCAGTGGTAGATATGCTGAATCCTTATCTTCAATTATTTCCCGCCACCTGGCGTATGTATACACCGGTAAGAGAAGCATATTATGCCGGTAAAGCCGCACGCACTGCTATCATTACACATGGTACCACCATCGATCCTGAATATTTTAATGATAAGCCCTGGTATCCTTTAACGCCTACAATGGGCTGTCTTTGTACCAAAGAATTGTGGAACATAACCAATGGAAACCTGCTGATCAGCGAACAATGGAATCTTGTCAGCGCATTTACATCATCGCCAGGCAACAAAGGCTATCTGTATGTGATCAATGTAGACAACCAGCAAAAGCCAGTTACAAGACAGGAGGTAGAAGAATGGGTGAAAAAGAAATGATTTAAGGTACAAGGGTTAAAAAAAGCTCTGTCCCGGAAAGAACAGAGCCACTTATAAAAATCCGATCGTTGCCGATCAATACATGTCACTAGAATGGTAAATCATCTATAGGACCGCTACCCATATCGTTGGAAACAGGCGCACTGTTACCGGATGAACCCGCATAGCTGTTACCACTGCCACCCGGGTAATCACCTCCGCCGCCACCTTCATTACGTGCACCCAGCAACTGTACGCTCAACACACGCAAAGTAAGTGAAGCACCGGTGGTTCCGTCATTTTTAGCATATGTTCTTACCTCAGGACTTCCTTCTACATATACCTGTGTACCCTTGCGCAGATAAGGAGCAATACCGGTACGGTCTGTCCAGTAAGCACATTCCACCCAAATGGTTTTATCTTTCTGGTTGCCCTGTGCATCGCGGAAACGCTCGGTATGGGCCACGTTGAAATTAATCACGTTTTTGCCATTTACCGTGTTGGTAACACAATCTTTGCCCAGGTTGCCAATTACTTGTAATTTGATCATACTTAATAAATTTAGCTGCGTACTTAAAATTGTTTCGGCGGGCAATTTACATTTTCCCGGCATCCGGACAATACTCCTTTCAGGTAATGGGGATAATTACCCGCCGACCTGGGTAAACGACTGAGTAAAATATAAATACCGGTGAGTAAAAGCAGCGGAATAAGTATTTTAGCGAACATAAACCTTTATCAGTCATTATTTAGCATGAGCAGCAGCTTTATCTGTTTTAAGGGAAACGGCTTCCACGCACAGGACAGCCTGGTGGAAGGCATGTTGTTATTACTGTTTGAAGAGATCGACCAGGTATATCGCAATACCTCACCGTGGTTAAACGAATACAAAAAGCTGCTGGCCATGGAATCGCTGCCACTGGCGTATGGAAATATATCCATGCAACTTAACGAGATCGTTACCGATGAGGCAAGAAAAAACATTCTGCTGCATATTATTGACAATCTTCACCTGAAAATTACAGACATCCCAAATTTTCTGAACGGCATGCGTTTGAATGCCCTGCGCAGAACGGTCCGCTATTTCCTGGTTGATACAGGAGAATTTTTGTGGCCCTATCACGAAATTGAAAGACAGATCGAGGAAATGCCTTTTTCTGAAAAGCTACCCGTAACAGATTATCTGCAGAAACTGGAACTTGTAAAAAAATTACTGTCCGGTGAGCTGGATAACCTGCAGGATCAGCAATGATCAACGATGACTATAGCACCGGGATCAGACAATATGTTTTAACTGTGCTATTGTGGCCTTAGGATCTTTTGATTTGAATACAGTGCTGCCAGCCACCAGTACATGCGCACCAGCATCTATTACCGATCTGGCATTTTCTACTGTAATACCTCCATCTACTTCAATTTTTGTTACCAGTCCTTTTGCATCGATCATTGTACGCAGATCGCGGATCTTTTGCAGGGAATGAGGAATAAATGACTGACCTCCAAAACCGGGGTTCACACTCATGACCAGTACCAGGTCAATATCGTGCAGTATATCTTTCAGGCTTTCTACCGGTGTATGCGGGTTAAGGGCAACACCGGCCTGCATGCCCAGCGATTTGATCTGCTGCACATTGCGGTGAAGGTGCACACAGGCTTCTGCGTGTACGGTCAGAATATCTGCACCGGCTTTTTTAAATGCCTCCGCATATTTTTCCGGCTCCCAGATCATCAAGTGCACATCACACACCTTTTTAGTGGTCGTTCGGATCTGCTCTATTACCGGCAATCCAAAACTGATATTGGGTACAAATCGTCCATCCATTACATCCAGGTGAAACCAGTCTGCCTCACTTTCGTTCAGCATAGTACATTCTTTCTGTAACTGTAAAAAATCCGAAGCCAGTAATGAAGGAGCAATTATGGGCATAACCACTTGATTTGTTAGAAAGGATGGTACAAAAATAACCGATTAAACGATTCTGCAATTATTTGCGCAGTCTTCTGATCGCTTCCATGGCCTCTTTAAAATTTCTATCCAGTGAAACAGCGCGCTGATAATTTTGTATTGCCTCGTCTGTATTGCCCTTCTTTTCATAACAACGTCCCATCCAGAAGTAGGCATCAGCATTGGTATTGGAAACGGTAGCTGCCATGGCAAATACAGACAATGCCGTATCGTAATGATTCTGTTCGTACAACACGATCCCTTTTTCAATATAGGCATCGGTAAATTTCCAGTCGCGTTTGATACATTCCTCAAATGCTTTCAGGGCAGAGTCGTATTGGTGCGTATCAGAATAATAAGTTCCCTTGATAAAGAAAGGATCAGTTTGTATGCCAGCAGTATCTTTTGCAATCAACTCATTACAAATAGTAATCGCAGCAGGATTCAGTGAAGCAGCATAAATATTGGCCAGTGCCACACCGGTATGATTGATCGGCAGCAGCCTGTATGCTTTGCGTAAAGCATAGATAGCCCCTGCAGTATCCTGTAGCTGTGATAATAGCTGACCTTTTTCATACCATGCTTCAAAATCAGCAGAATCTTTTGCCAGTTGTTCATCAAACTGGCGCATTGCTTTCGCCTGCTGACCGGTCTGTACATATATTTCACCCAGCCGGCGCATAAAGTCCCTGTTGCGGGGAAAACGCTTGATACAATCTTCCAGCAGATTAATAGCCCCACGCAGATCTTCTACCATCAGCAGGTTGGATACATACAATGTGGCAGTACTTTCATCGGGGTTCAGTGACCAGGCCTTGCTGTAATCTTCATTGGCCAGTTCATGTTCATTGTGTTGCGACAACAGCACAGCACGTCTCAGGTACAGATCCCCTTGTTTGGGAAATTCCCTGATACTGTCTGTGACGCCGGCATAAGGCGGTGCCTGCAGTATCTTTTTTGAATGTTTTCCGCCCGAACTGCTGTCATGATCACAGGAAGCCAGCAAAAACAACAGGCACACCGGTAAAATCCATCTGTTCATACGCCAAAACTAACCGTTTTTATGTAAGTGACTGGCAGTAATTCAAAAAATGCACCATACCCGGTTTTATAGTATTAACAGGTATCTTTGCCGCGCCCCTGGCTCATAAAAAGCACCACCCTGCAGGGGTAAGAAACCGTTCAAAAAACACAGTATGAAAAAGACCGCAGGCTTTTTACTGCTTACAACAGCCCTGATGCTGGCAGCCTTTACTCACCGTAGCACACATCAACAAACATCTGCTTCAACACCCGGCGATACGCTTTTGTACCCTGGTGAAAAACATTTTAAAAATATTCAGCAACTGACCTCTGGCGGTGATAACGCCGAAGCCTATTTCAGCTTTGATGGCAAATGGCTCATTTTTCAACGCACCAATCCCAAAGATGGTTTGCCCTGCGACCAGATGTTTATTGGAAAAGTACCTACACAACCTGATGAAAAATTTGAATACAAAATGGTAAGTACGGGCAAAGGACGTACTACCTGCGGATTTTTTACCAAAGATGGGAAACATGTTATCTATGCCTCTACACACCTGGGTGGCAATGATTGTCCGCCGGTACCTGACAGATCCAAATACGGCAATAAATACATCTGGCCGCTGTACAGCAGCTACGATATTTTTATGGCCGATCTGAATGGTAGGATCGTTAAACAGCTTACCCATTCCAAAGGTTATGATGCAGAAGCTACTTTATCGCCCGATGGCAATAAAATGATCTATACCAGCACCAAAGACGGTGATATTGACCTGTACATTATGGATCTGAAAACCGGTAAGGAAAAACGTGTTACCAATGTACTGGGATATGATGGCGGTGCATGGTTCAGCCCAGATGGTAAAAAGATCATCTGGCGCGCTTCACGTCCGCAAACACCGGAGGAAATTAAAGAATACAAAGAACTGCTGGCCGAAAACCTGGTAGCGCCTACACACATGGAAGTGTGGGTGGCCAATGCAGATGGCAGCAATCCGCACCAGGTTACACACTACGGGCAGGCCAACTGGGCACCGGCATTTTTTCCGGACAGCAAACGCATCATTTTTGCATCCAATCACGAGTATAAAAGAGGTTTTCCTTTCAATCTGTACACCATCAATGAAGATGGTACCGGGTTGACAAAGATCAGCCGCGACAATGGCTTTGATGCGTTTCCGATGTTCAGCCCCGACAAAAAGAAATTTGTATTCTGCAGCAACCGCAACAATGGCGGCACACGCGATACCAATGTGTTTATAGCCGATTGGGAAGAATAGTAGCAAATGCTGGCAGCAGAGTGCTGCTTATAACTTACTACTTAAAACTTACAACATATCCCTTAGCTTTGCACCAAATTTGTACATATGGCAATTGGACTGGTTCATCTCCACAATCTGCTTCGCTGGATAATTCTTATTCTGCTGATCGCTTCTATTTTCAAAGCCTGGACCGGCTGGCAAAATAAAAGGATCTTTACTCCCGGCGATAAAAAGCTCTGGCTGTTTACCATGATAGCAGCACATATTACCCTGTTGATCGGTTTATACCAGGTTCTGGCCGGACGTTATGGTATCCTTACCACTACCCTGCCTGAAGGTACCAGTGTAATGAAAAGCAATTTCTACCGTTTCTTCTGGGTAGAACATCCGGTTGCCATGATTCTGGCAATTGTGTTCATTACACTTGGTCGCGGTATGTCTAAAAAACCAGTTGCCGATACTATAAAATTCAAAAAAGCGTTCTGGTTCTTTGTCATTGCGCTGATACTTATTCTGGTGGCTACTCCATGGCCTTTCCGTTCTATCGGGAGACCACTTTTCCCCGGTATGCAATAAATAATTACAGTAATCAACCGATACAAAAGGTCACACTGGTATTACCAGCGTGACCTTTTTTCTTTATCCCTTTTTCATAGCTATACTTTAGTGATCATGTAATAGTTTCTTCCTATCGGTACCACACGTTTCAAAACTTTCCCCGTTGATTTTTCCACCCATACAAATGCATCCATGGGTTTTCCGGAACTACCGGTTTTGGCAAGAAAGCAGGCCACCCTGTTACCGCTTACAGTTACCAGCCAGTCTTCCCCCACATACTCCACTTCATAAGGGTCCATACCATTGCGCTCAAACGTGTAGGCATTGAGTACTACATGCAAGCCCTTTTTATATGGCAGCAATCCCAGCACATATTCAATCAGGTTGGAATCAAAATAACCAGCAGTCATGTTATGCATGGTATCCGTTGTTTTTCCTCCACGTTCTGCAATGGCATGTACCTGTGTTGGCTGAAAATCCAGCAGCATATTCATAAAGTGCGGAAACGTGATCATACGCATACGTACGGGAGCAAGTGTTTTCAGATCGGCCACGGTTGAATCTTTCAGTAAACGGCCATCGGGCAGTATATTCGATTGAACACGAAACAGTAATCCTTTTGATCTGTCTACAGTGATCACATCCTGGCTTAGAAAATTTGCCAGTACTTTACCTGAGGAGTCAAGCATAGTGATCTTGTTCAGTTCGGATGAAGATTGGATAAGATCATAACGCAATGCCGGATCACCGGCTTTGATAAGTGTTTGTGCACCCAAAAAGTGCGAAAGGAATAAGGTGGCAACCAGCAACAGAAATTTGTCCATACATGAAATTTTATACTGCAAATGGACTATTTATCGCAGCCACAGACAAACGGTTTCAACCAGTGACCGGTTTATTTTAACAACTGCCGGTTTTCCGGACACCTATCCATCGGTTGAAGAAAAAGGGTCATCCGTTGAAATTGAGGTATATATGGCCGGATTAACCAGTACATTTGACGTTTATGAACCTGTTCAGGAAAAACATTACGGAAGTACAATTGCAATGGATTGTCTGGCTTTTTGTCAGCACCGTTATGTTTTTTGTAATGCTGGGCCACGATCCCTGGCTGGAGGCACTGGTCAATACTTTTTTTTATATTCTTTTTTATGCGCTGATCATTTACGGTAATGCCTGGTTGCTGATACCGCGTTTGTACCTGCGCAATAAAAAGCTGCTGTATGCTATTACCGTTGTGGCTGCACTGGTACTGTGCACCTGGCTGCGGTTAGTTATCCAGAACTATGTATACTATACTTATTTTGCCGTGGGTACCAAGCCAATGCCCACCACGTTCAAAACATACGTATCGGTATTCTTTTCACACCTGCTGATCTATATTTTCAGTATTGCATTCAGGCTGTCAATGGATTATTTCCGCATACAGCGTCAGCAACAGGCATTGCAAAAACGAACTGCCGAAGCAGAACTGAACCTGCTGAAAGCACAGGTACAACCTCATTTCCTGTTCAATACCCTGAACAATATTTATTTTGTAGCACAGCGAGAATCACCTGCCACTGCCTCTTTACTGGAAAGGCTATCGAATATTATGCGGTATTTTGTAGATGAAGGTCCCAGGCCATCTATTCCGTTGCTGCGCGAAATTGCTTTTGTACAGGATTATATTGAGCTGGAAAAACTACGCATGCGCCACCCCCTGCAGGTACAGTTCAATATTCACGGTAATATTGAAGGCATACAGGTACCACCGATGCTGATGATCCCTTTGGTAGAAAACGTATTTAAACACGGCATCAACAAACGACGCGATGATAATCTCATTGCCATTGATATTACCACAGACCGGCAGCAACTGGCTATTACCGTAGTAAACAGCCTGTACGATGAGCTTCCGGAAACAAAATACGGTGGCAACGGACTACCCAATCTCACACACCGCCTGCAACTATTGTATGGCAAACAATTCACGTTTACAACCGATAAAAAAGAAAACCAGTTTACAGCACAATTAACTATACCGGTGTGAAAACCATAACCTGCCTGATAGTAGATGATGAACCCAATGCAGTACAACTGCTGGAAGATCATGTAAACAAGGTTCCGTTCCTGCAACTGCTGCAGAAATGTTATGATGCATTTGAAGCACTGGAATTTCTGAAAACACACCGGGCCGATCTTATTTTTTTAGATATCAATATGCCGCAACTGACCGGCATGGAACTGGCTGCTATTTTATCCAAAGACCAGCGAATCATTTTCACTACGGCCTATTCTGAATACGCACTGGAAGGCTATGAATACAATGCGATTGACTACCTGCTGAAACCTATCACTTTCAAACGTTTTATGCAGGCCATTCAGAAAGTACAGGCGCTTACTCCTTCCACCACCGAAACATTACCGAAAGCCCCGGAAACGCCTTATATGTTTGTAAAATCCGGCAAGCAGATCGTAAAAGTGGCCTACCATGATATATTGTACCTGGAAGCTGTAAAGGAATATGTTTGTTTGTACACTGCTACAGGTAAACTATTGGTTTACAAACGCATGAAGGAGTTGGAAGAAAGCCTGCCCGGTAATTTTTCACGTATACATTTTTCGTACATCATCAACCGCGATCATATTCAACGCATTGAAGACAACCACGTATTAATTGACACCGCACGCATTCCCATCAGCGAAAAATACCGCAACGGGTTTCTGCAACAGGTCAATAAACGGCTGCTATAATCCATTTACACATTTTTTTTCTTGTATTGTAACAAATTGACCTCCTTTGCATCCAAACAGCAGCCAACCAGTTTATTTACGAACAAGATGACCAACTTTTTTAAACACAAAGACCAGGATTTCACCCAACTGTATGAAGCCTATTCGGGCAAGGTGCTGCGCCTGTGTATGGGTTATACGGGCAATCCTGAACTGGCCCGAGACCTGCTGCAGGAAACCTTTATTGCTGTATGGCAGGGTATGGACCGTTTCCGCGGATCATCACAGCCCGGTACCTGGATCTACCGCATAGCTGTCAATACCTGTTTAAGTCACCTGCGATCACCTAAGAACAAACCCGGTAATGCATTGCAGGAGCACATGCTGGAAACCAAAGCTGATGAACAATCTGATACCGAGCAACGCATACAATTGCTGTACCGCTGTATCAACGAACTGGCTGCTACCGACAGGCTGATCATTACCATGGTGCTGGAAGACATACCATATGCTGAAATTGCGGAAAGTACCGGTATTAAAGAAGGCAACCTGCGCGTAAAGATCCACCGCATCAAACAACAACTCAACGAAATTTATAAAAGACATGAACAGCTTTGACGATATAAAATCGCTGTGGCAACAGCAGGGCCAGGCACCCCGTCCGGATGCTGCCAGTGTGCTGCAAAAAGCCCGTAAGGACAAACAGAAAATTGTTCGCAAATCCGTCATACAAGGTGTATGCCTGCTGCTGACAATGGTCTATATCTGCTGGTTTGGCTCTTTCAGTCATTTTAAAAAGCCCACCACCTATATCGGGATTGCGCTAATGTTGCTCTGTCTGCTGGTTTATGGTATCCTGCGTATACTCCAGGCATTGCGTTTGCGCAGGATCAGGCTGGAAGACGAGCCTGCAGTGGTACTGGAAAAATTACGACAGGATTATAAATACCGTCACCTGTTCAATACACGTGGTATCATGATCTATGCATGTGTACTGAACATTGCTTTTGCATTGTATTTTATAGAAGTACTGATGCCACTTTCCATGGCAATGAAGATCATCTTTATTAGCCTGTACCTGGCATGGATGTACATTGCATTGTTCATCATAGGTAAACGAACCATTCGCAAAGAACGTACAACAATGGATGCCATTATGCAGCAGATACAGCAACTTGAAAAAGGTCTTGCCACGGAATAAGCTGCCGGTTATACCACCCTGTGCAAAAAAATATTATTACTGCCAGCCCTTTTTTTCATTTATTTGGGGCCAAAGAATAGACGCACCATGATTTCCTACAATCCGAAAGACTGGTATAAATTCATTTTCAACTTTCATAAAGCCGACACCTTACGTTCTCTCGCCCCGCTGATGTTACTGATTGCCGGCTATAGCTGGCTGGTATCGTGGCTGGAAATAGAGTATTTCAGACTACCTAAGAACGAGCACCTGAAAAATATTTCCAGTATGCACAACCTGCTCAGTTTTGCTATTTCCATGCTGCTGGTATTCCGTACCAACACAGCATACGACCGCTGGTGGGAAGGACGCAAACTTTGGGGTGCGCTGGTCAATAATAGCCGTAACCTGGCTATGAAGCTCAACAGCATGCTGCCCGATAATGATAAAGCCGGCAGACGTTTTTTTGCCAAAACCATTGCCATGTATGCGTCTATCCTGAGTCAGCACCTGGGTTCCGAAGAAACCCGCCTGGCACTGGACGATGCAGAACATCCCGAACTAAAACGCCTGGACTCTACCAAACACCTGCCCAACCAGGTGGCATCGCTGATGATTCACCGGGTAAACAGAATGTACGAAGAAGGAAAAATCAAAGGTGACCAGTTAATTATACTGAATGGTGAACTGCAGTCCTTTACCGATATCTGCGGCGCCTGCGAACGCATCAAGAATACGCCCATTCCCTTTTCCTACAGCGTATTCCTGAAAAAATTCATTTTCCTGTATACCGTTACCTTGCCATTCAGCTTTGCTATTTCACTGGGCTACCTGGCCATACCGGTTGTAACCATCATATTTTATGTACTGGCCAGCCTGGAATTGATTGCCGAAGAAATTGAAGAACCTTTTGGCGATGATCCCAATGACCTGCCCACCGGAAAAATAGCATCGAACATTGAAAAACACGTAGCCGAGATATTGTATTAACCCATTGCAATATGCACGTTTACATTACAGGCATTGAAAAAGCTTTCCGCAAACATGCCGATACTGTCCATGCAGCTTCTGCCAAAGCATATCTGCGTAACCAGTTTGAACATTTCGGATTGCCTACACCACTGCGCAGAAGTACCAGCAAAGCATACATGAAAAATGAATTGCCGGCATATGAAGAACTGCCGGTAATCATCAAAGCAATATGGCAACAACCTTATCGCGAACTGCATTATTTTGCCATAGAACTATTGGCGGTTTATAAAAAGGAATGGGAAAAAGATATTATCTACCTGGCCGAATACATGATCACCCATAAAAGCTGGTGGGATACAGTAGATGCTATTTCCAGTGAAATTACAGGACCTTACTTTCTACGTTTTCCGGAACAAACAAAACAGGTAACAAAACAATGGAACCAGTCAGATAACTTCTGGTTACAACGCAGCAGTATCATTTTTCAGAAAGCCTACCGCAGTAAAACAGATACCAAACTACTATCCGCATATATTCTTCATTGTGCACGTTCAAAGGAATTCTTCGTACAAAAAGCCATAGGCTGGGCTTTACGTGAATATTCCAAAACCAATCCCGGATGGGTACAGCAGTTTGTTAATACACATACACTAGCGCCATTGAGTAAACGTGAAGCGTTGAAACGCATCGGTTAATCTAAATCAGCTTATACTTATGCAAAAAAAATCCTTCCTTAGAAAAGGAAGGATCATCCAAAATCCTGTGAAAACCTCTGATACGAACTCTAAAAAGATATATGCATTATTGTCTGCGTTTTTTTTCGGCAATAGCATGCTGTTACCTGTTACCAGGTACCCGGAAATAAGAGCAGTATATTAGTAAGGATATCTGCCGTCAATCTTCGTTTGATTCCTGTGTGGGTAAGCTTCTGCTTGCAGAAACCGGAAAATGTTATAACTGATACCTTCATCAGTTGCTAACCAAACGATATTGATAATAACAATGGAAAATGCTTTGCAGGTACATACCGGCTACGCCATAATTCCATTTGACGAGGCAAAGCTACTATGTAAAATCACCTGTTAAAGACAATAGTGACCAGATTGTGGCAAACAGCCACCAAACAGTAGATATTGTATAATGAATTGCTTACGATTGCTCGAACCACTGGCGGAATTCACCTGCTTTTTCTTTACTCACAATCACTTCGCAGGGTTTGGCATTGCGCAATGTAACCACCAGTTTACCGGTATCATCGCTACGGTAACTTTCAATAAAAGGCAATTGTATCAGGTGCTGGCGGTTGGCGCGGAAAAACAGGTCGGGGTTCAAAAGCTCCTCCACTTCATCCAGTGAACGGTAGTCTGTAATAAACTTTTTCCCTTCTTTATTGACCAGGTAAATGAGTTCTTCTTTAATAAAACAAACAATATCCTCCGTAGTAACCAGTGTTACAGAACGTCCGGCGTGTACAGCAAAACGGTCCTTAAATTTTTTCACCTGCCCGAAATTGCTGAACAGTTCTGCGATCTCGCGCAGGTAAGATTCATTGGAAAACTTCAGTTGCAAAAGGTGAAATTTCTGTAACGCGGCCTGCAGCTCTTTTTTATCAACCGGTTTCAGCAAATAATCAATACTGTTCACCTTAAAAGCCCGTACAGCATATTCGTTGTAGGCAGTGGTAAAAATAACCGGGCAGGTAACCTGGCCCGAAGAAAAAATATCCAGGCTGATACCGTCCGACAACTGGATATCAGACAATACCAGGTCGGGATGCGGGTTCTCAGACAACCATATTTTTGATTCACGCACGCTGCCCACCGGCCCCATGATAGTTGCATTCGGTTCCAGTTCACGCACCATTTTAGCAAGACTGATAGCTACCAGCGGCTCATCTTCAATGATCAGGATATTCATAACAAAGGCAGGTTAACTTCAAAATATTCTTCAGTGTCGGTAGCCGTTACCGGTACAGTACTAAGGTAAGTGTATAATTGTTTCAGTTGCTGCAATCCGTGTCGGGTTGACAACTCGATATGCTTGCGCAGTTGTTTGTTATTACGTACACAAAGGGTATCTCCATTATCCCATACTTTGATCACAAGCGGAGATGCTTCTTCCAGCTTATTATGCTTCAGGGCATTATCAATCAGCATTTGCAACGTTACCATCACAATACCTTTTTCCATTCCATTCTGCGAAATATGCAGATGGATAAATAACGCATCTTTAAAACGAATGTTCAGCAATGAAATATAGTTCTGTATAAATCCATATTCCGTTTGTACGGTCACTACTTCGTTTTCCTTATGTTCCAGTACATACCGGTACACTTTTGAAAGATGCCTGATAAAATCTGAAGCCAGATCAGGATTCACTTGTATCAGTCCGTCCAGCGATGTAAAGGCATTGAACATAAAATGCGGATTCACCTGATTTTTCAGGTGATGGTACTGCATAATGGATTTCTCTTTTTCCAACTGAGCTGCCTTTACCTGCAGCTCAGCATTGTGCAATACCGATTGCTGCCAGCGTTCAAAAAAATATTTGAAGTAATAAATGAAATTGACCAGCACTATAATGATCAGGAACAGCACCGCTATCATCACCATAAACTGTGGCGTGGCATAGCTGGGCATAAAATCGCGGAAAACATACAATACCAGAAACGCGAAAGGCGCCAGGCATAACAACGATAGTATGATCTGCGCCATGACCCTTTTCCGCAGATCTTTACTGAACGGGATACGTTTATCCAGGAAAGAACTCAGCCGTTCGATCAGTTTCCAGGTAATGACCAGGAAACACAGTTGTATAAAAAATACCCCCACATGCATGCTCAATGTCCACTCATCTATTAGCAGGTACCTGATAAAAGAAATGGCAAGGGTAAATTTGAAAATGATAACATACGGGAGATATTTGAAATTCCCGAAACTTGCACAATTCGCCGCATCCGTTTTCCAGCCTCGTTTCATATTTCTCAAGATATACATTCGTGCGCATTTGTTAACGCACCCGGTTTGCAAAATGACAACTTCCTGCCAAGCTGAACAAGCAAATCACCGGGAAACGGAAAAACCAGTCATCGAAGCAGGTTTACATCCGGCGAAACGCCTGTATACCTGTAGCCAGCCGCCTGTCGTTTTACGATCCACACTTTCCTACTATATTTGAGTCCGCAACCATTCATTTCCCCCATGAAATACATACAGGGTTTACTTGCATGCACAGTACTGGCTTTCCTGGTATCCTGTGGCAGCTCAAAAAAAACCACTGCCACTGCTGAAACTGCCGCCCGGTTATTGCCGCCACTGCCTGTTTCGGAGATCAATATTCCTGTAAAAGTTTACATGCGTCCGTTGCTGGCCATGATGGACAGCTCCACCGCCAAAGAATTTACCAACGATAAATGGCCCGATTACTCCCCCAGCAGCTGCGATTTTCGTTACAAATACCGGTTTGTGCGCTCGCCATTTGTGTTCAGTTGCGTCAACAACAAAGTTACCATTGCGTTAAGAGGTTATTACCAGATTGCCGGCAGTCGTACCGTTTGTGCAATGAACAGGCAGGTTTCACCCTGGGTAAACGGCAGTTGTGGTTTTGGCAGTGAAACCATGCGCAGGGTAGATATTTCAATCAGTTCATTACTGTCTGTATTACCCAACCACCAGGTACAAACCACTACCCGGCTCAACAGCGTTACGCCTATTGACAAATGCCAGGTGACCCTGTTGCAAAATGATATGACCGGACAGGTAATGGACAGCATCAAAGCCTCACTGCAAAACTATTGCGTTACATTCGACCAGTTTGTACAAACACTTAACAACAACCCGTTGTTACAGCAATGGCGCAATGGTGGCAGTCGGGTAATGCCGGTAAGCAATTATGGTTTCCTGAACCTCAACCCTACAGCTTTACGCATCGGCCGGTTCAATGTAGTTAAAGACACCCTGTTTTTCTCACTGGGTTTCAATGGCAGTCCTAAGTTTTCATCAGACAGTAACCGGCTGGTTACTCATGCAGCATTGCCTGCTATCAGCAATACCGATTACAACGGTAATATCAGCACCTATCTCGATGCCGTATATGAATACAAATTCTTCAACAAACTGCTGAACGATAGTTTAAGTAATAAACCATTTGAGGTAGATGGCAGAACATTTGTGATCAAAAATGTAAATGTAAGCGGCACCAATACCGGAAAAGTTCAGGTAGATGTTTCTTTTACCGGCAATCGCAAAGGTATATTGCACCTGAGCGGCACTCCCTTACTCGACTCCTCCAGACAGGTGCTTTCCATGCCCGATATCAGTTTTGATGTGGACACCAAGGACATGATGCTGAGAATTGCACAGAATTTATTTCATAAAAAGATCATGAAGCAGTTGCAGAACCAGACGGTACTGGATATTGCAGCCCTGATCCAGAAAAACAAGGCAGCTATTGAAGCCAGGCTCAATCAACAGGTAACCGACTGGATGAATACAACCGGCACTTTTCAGGAAATAAAACTGATAGGTTTATTGCCACAAAAAGACTACATCCAGGTACAGGCATACATCAGAGGGAATATCAGCCTGGTAGGCGCCCCACCGGCAAGTTTGTTGAAATAGTAAGGATCGTGAATCGTAGTGATCGCTATTGTATTTGCTCGCCACCCGAGGCTTATAGCTCTCAGCTTCTTCCTTGCACCTGGTACCTTTCTCCGCTACTCCTTCACCTCAAACCAAACCGGCTTGGCATCGTTCCAGTCTCCGTTGTAATTGATAAAAAGTTCTTCGCCGGCCTGCACCGTACGCACTGTTTTTACAGAGATCAGTTCACTGTCAAAATCCATTTCATACTCGCAGTTGGAGGTATAGGAATGATTGTAAACAGGTACATATCCCAAGGCCATACAGCATTGATTCCGCTCTTCTCCCCATTCAAAAATATAATCGTGCAACAGGGTTTGATCCAGCAGCCCCCTGTCCTTTTGTCCCATTACTATAACAGGAGCAATTTCAATAACAGTCCCTTTTTTTATTTTTTCCGAAGTAAATACGCCCCGCCCCCTGTTACCGGAAGGCGCTATGAACAGGCAAGGTAAAATCATGGAATAAAAATAGCAGGAAAATTGCTGATTTAAGAACAGATTCCCATTTAGCAATGAGTCAAAGATAGCACGCCCAACCTTCCTCCATATACCTTAAACCTTTTCCTTTAAACCTGCTTCCCCGGATCAATAAACTTATAACAAAAGCATTCGGGAAAACTTACAACTGTTTTCGCGGAGTACTGTAAATTTGGCGCATGAGCATGGAGTTCGAAAATGAAGAATTAAAAGATCAGTTTGAAAAACTGGTACAAAAAGAAGATGTGCTTCAGATCAGGGATTTTCTCAATGATCAGAACATCAGTGATGTAGCTGAACTGATCAATGAATTTCCTGAATATGAAAGTCAGATCATCAGCAACATGAGCATACACCGTGCTGCCAGTGTGTTCAAAATTCTCGATTTCTCTGCTCAAAAGACCATTATACAGGCGCTTCCCCCGTTTAAAACAGCCGAACTGCTGAACGAACTGCCTGCGGATGACCGCACCTCTTTCCTGGAAGAGCTGCCTAGTGAAGTAGTAAAAGAGCTGATCAAATTACTGGACCCCGAAGAACGTAAAGTAACCCTGTCGCTGCTGGGCTATCCCGAAAGCAGTGTGGGCAGGCTGATGACCCCGGACTATATTGCCGTACAGATAGACTGGACCGTACAGGAGGTACTGGAGCATATCCGTGAAGTAGGGAAAGACAGCGAAACCATTGATGTAATTTATGTGGTCAACGATAAAGGGGAATTTGTAGACGATATCCGGATCCGCGAGATCATCCTGGCCAGTCCCGATAAACAGATCGGCGAAATTATTGACGACCGATTCATTACACTGAACGTTCATGACGACCAGGAAGTAGCCAGCCAGATCTTCAAAATGAACAACCGCGTGGCTTTACCGGTTGTAGACGATAAAAATATCCTGCTGGGTATTGTTACCATTGATGACGTACTGTGGGTAGCACAGGAAGAGTTCAGCGAAGACATTCAGAAGATCGGTGGTACCGAAGCACTGGACGAACCTTACCTTGAAATGCCTATCATCAAATTATTCAAGAAAAGAGTAGTCTGGTTAATAGTTTTGTTTCTGGGCGAAATGCTTACAGCAACCGCCATGGGATATTTTGAGGATGAAATTGCCAAAGCTGTAGTGCTGGCATTGTTTGTTCCCCTTATTATTTCCAGCGGTGGTAACAGCGGATCACAGGCTTCCACACTGATCATCCAGGCTATGGCCATTGGTGAAATTACAGTTTCAGACTGGTGGCGGGTAATGCGTCGCGAACTGGTATCGGGTCTTTTACTGGGTGGCGTACTGGGATTGATAGGTTTTTGTCGTGTGGTATTGTGGAACATGGTATTTCATACTTACGGAGAGCATACTGTGATGATTGGAATAACTGTAGGTTCATCGCTGATCGGAGTGGTTTTGTGGGGTACCATATCAGGTTCCATGTTGCCGATTGTATTGAAGAAACTTGGTGCCGACCCCGCTACGTCCTCTGCACCGTTTGTAGCTACCCTGGTGGATGTAACCGGTCTGGTGATTTACTTCTCCATGGCATACCTGTTCCTGCGAAATATTTTGCTGTGATAACAAGTTATATGTTTTAAGTTATAGGTTATAAGCAAACGAACAGCGTGTTGGTACAGCCTTGCTCATAAATTTAAGCATGCTGCATAAAGTGGTTTAATACCAGCACATAAAGTATATAATACAGCAGTTAGCTTATAACCTGCAACCTGTTACCTGCTACCAAATTGACATAACCATACACATGAAAAAATCCACTCTGCCTTTGCTGTTGTTGCTGAGCACTTTTGCAGCACGCAGCCAGTCATTGGGTTCACTGACTGTTGAGAAAATTATGCGCGACCCCAAATGGATAGGCGTATCACCCGGATCACCATACTGGAGTGTAGACAGCAAATACATTCTCTTTTCCTGGAATCCTGACAACGCGCCTTCCGATTCCTTGTACTACATTACGCCCACCGCATTAACACCCGCTAAAACAACGTATTCGTTTCGCGAAAACCTGTTAAGGGAAAATGATATCCGCTATAACAGTAAACGTACCAGCTATGTATACAGCAACCTGGGCGATATCTTTTGGGTGGATGTAAAAACAGGTGCCAAACGCCGTATCACCATCACTGCCGAATCAGAAAACAATCCTGTATTTTCTTTCAATGACAGCAGAATTGTATACACCCGCAATCAGAATCTTTACTCATGGGAAATTGCCACCGGCATTACCACGCAGTTAACCAATTTCCAGGCATCTGCAGCAACTGCTGCACCGGTAGTACCTGCAGGTGGAGGCTTTCAGCGTGGCGGAGGTGGTGGTCAGCAACCTCCTGTACGTAGCGGTGCCGCAGGAGCCGGTAATAACCGTGCAGCAAGCGGCAATCCACAGGATAAATGGTTACAGACCGAATCATTGACCAATTCACTGGTACTGCAAAACAGAAAATCCAAAAGAGACCAGGCAGATTCCATGCGCAAATTATTTCCGAAGGAAAAAACATTGCGTACTATCAATATCGAAGACAAAACATTATCCGGTACTTCCATCAGTACCGACGGTCGTTTCATCACTTACCGCCTGATCAAAGCACCCGCTGTTATTTCAAAAAACACCATTGTTCCCAACTACGTTACAGAAAGTGGTTTTACAGAAGATATACCTGGCAGAACCAAGGTAGGCAATACACAAAGCACACAGGAACTGTTCCTGTTCGATACCAAACTGGACACTGTATGGCAGATAAAAACAGATTCCGTACCGGGTATCCGCGATCTGCCGGATTATGTAAAAGATTATCCTGCTGTGTATGAAGAAAAAAGCAAACATCCTGCTGTACGTCCCGTGACATTTACCAACCCGCAATGGTCGCCCGCCGGAGGTTTTGCCGTAGTAGAATTGCGTGCACAGGACAATAAAGACCGCTGGATCATGTTGCTGGACTCAACAGGCAAATTATCACTGCTGGATCGCCAGCGTGATGAAGCATGGATCGGAGGTCCCGGCACCAGTGGTTTTGGGGGTAGCAATACCGGCTGGATCGACAATACCAACTTCTGGTTCCAGTCTGAAGCCACAGGTTACTCACACCTGTACACGATCAATGTGATCAGCAAGGAAAAGAAAACGCTTACCAGTGGCAAGTACGAAGTACAAAGTGTAGCGCTTTCCAACGACAAAAAATACTTCTACATCACCACCAATGAAGTACATCCCGGCGAACAGCATTTCTACCGTTTACCGGCAACAGGTGGTAAAGCAGAACGTATCACTACCATGACCGGTGCCAACCAGGTAAGTCTTTCACCGGATGAAAAATGGATCGCATTCCTGTATTCCTATAGCAATAAACCCTGGGAACTGTATGTACAGGAAAACAAACCCGGTGGTAAAGTGCAGCAGGTAACTACGCTGGCACAAAGTACAGAATTTAAGAGCTATGCATGGAAAGATCCAGAAGTGATCACTTTCCCTGCACAGGATGGTGCTACTGTATATGCACGTTTGTACAAACCGGCACAACAGGCACCTTCCAAACCGGCAGTGATCTTTGTACACGGTGCCGGATACCTGCAGAATGCACACAAATGGTGGAGCAGCTATTTTCGTGAATACATGTTCAACAATATGCTGGCCGATAACGGTTATACGGTACTGGACATCGATTACCGCGGCAGTGCTGGTTATGGCCGCGACTGGCGCACCGGTATTTACCGCTACATGGGCGGCAAAGACCTCAGCGACCAGGTAGACGGTGCAAAATATATGGTAGAAAAGCTGGGCGTAAATCCAAAGAACATCGGTCTGTATGGCGGATCTTATGGCGGATTTATTACCCTGATGGCCATGTTTAATCAACCCGATGTATTTGCTGCAGGCGGCGCATTGCGTTCAGTAACCGATTGGGCGCATTACAACCACGGCTATACAGCCAACATTCTGAATGAACCATTCAATGACAGCATTGCCTATTACAGAAGTTCGCCCATTAACTTTGCAGCAGGTTTAAAAGGTCATCTGCTGATGTGTCATGGAATGGTAGATGTGAATGTACATTTCCAGGATATTATCCGTTTGTCACAGAAGCTGATAGAGCTGGGTAAAAATGACTGGGAACTGGCAGTATATCCTGTAGAAGATCATGGATTTGTAGAACCCAGTAGCTGGACCGATGAATACAAACGCATTTACAAACTGTTTGAAACACATCTGAAAAAATAGAACTCCCAACACATAATAAAAGACCCGCGATACTGTCGCGGGTCTTTTATTTTCCGCCTCATTTATGCCACTTTATTTGCATCTTTTTTCCTGAATCTGCAACAGTTTGCGGTATTCAAACCGGCATATTTCCGTATTTATCTATATGAAATGCAAATGTTTATGCATTGCAGCAGCATTCATACGTACTGGCGTTATTTTTGATAAATTGCGCAATCGCTCAGTTGTACATTCACAACTGCCCGTGTTTTTATCAATCATTAAACTATCTATATGTGCGGCATTGTTGCTTATATCGGCCCTAAGGAAGCGTACCCCATTATCTTAAAAGGACTTAAAAGACTGGAATACCGCGGATACGATAGCGCAGGTGTGGCGCTGTTGAACCAGAGTTTGCGGGTATATAAAAAACAAGGAAAAGTAGCTCAACTGGAAGAAAGCCTGATAGGCAAAGATGTTCATGCGCACGCAGGCATCGGGCACACACGCTGGGCTACCCATGGCGAACCCAGCGATCGCAATGCACATCCTCATAGTTCTGCCAATGGCAAACTGGCAATGATCCACAACGGTATTATTGAGAACTATGCACAGATCAAAAATGAGTTACTGAAAAAAGGTTACAGCTTTACCAGTGATACCGATACAGAAGTACTGTTGAAATTTATTGAGGATATTCAGAAAAATAATCAGTGCGTACTGGAAGAAGCAGTACGCATTGCATTGAAACGTATCACCGGTGCTTATGTAATTGTGCTGATTGACCAGGACAATCCGGATACGCTGATCGCGGCACGCAAAGGCAGCCCGCTGGTGATTGGTGTAGGTAAAGGGGAACATTTCCTGGCTTCTGACGCTTCTCCTATCATTGAATATACCAAAGAAGTAGTGTATGTAAATGACTATGAGCTGGCCATCATACGCCCGGATGAACTGATACTGAAAAACCTGGGTAATGAAAAGCTCACTCCCTATGTACAAAAGCTGGACCTGGAATTAGCCGCCATCGAAAAAAGCGGTTATGATCATTTCATGCTGAAAGAGATCTTCGAACAACCCCATACTATTTTCGATTGCTTACGTGGGCGTCTTGATCCGGCTGCAGGTACCATTACCATGGCAGGAGTACAGAACCATATTGAGCAATTGAAACATGCGCAACGCATCATCATTATAGCCTGTGGCACCAGTTGGCATGCCGGCCTGGTGGCTGAATATGTTATTGAAGAATTGTGCCGTATACCGGTGGAAGTAGAATATGCATCGGAGTTCCGTTATCGCAATCCTGTTATCAATAAAGGCGATGTGATCATCGCTATTTCGCAAAGCGGTGAAACGGCCGATACACTGGTAGCCATTGAAAAAGCCAAAGAACAAGGCGCCATCATTTTTGGAGTAGTGAATGTGGTAGGCTCTTCCATTGCACGTATTTCACATGCAGGTGCTTATACACATGCCGGACCGGAAATTGGTGTTGCCAGTACCAAGGCATTTACAGCGCAACTGGCTGTACTGAACATGATCGCATTAAAAATTGCGCGTGAAAAAGGCAGTATTGACAACAAACGCTATCTGCAACTAATGAAGGAATTGCAGGAAATTCCAGACAAAGTAGCCACCACTTTAAAAACCAGCGCAGCAGTACAGCAACTGGCAGAAAAATACAAAGATGCCCGTGATTTCCTGTACCTGGGTCGTGGTTACAACTTCCCTGTTGCGCTGGAAGGCGCATTAAAACTGAAAGAGATCTCTTACATACATGCTGAAGGTTATCCTGCGGCAGAAATGAAACACGGTCCTATTGCACTGGTAGATGAATCATTGCCCGTAGTATTTGTAGCCACCAAAGATTCCTACCACGAAAAGATCGTGAGCAATATACAGGAGATCAAAGCCCGTAAAGGAAAAGTGATCGCCATTGTTACAGAAGGTGATGAAACCATTCCTAAAATGGCAGACGACTATATTGAAGTACCGGCTGCAGATGAACTGGTAGCGCCTTTATTAAGCGTTATTCCTTTGCAACTACTGGCTTATTACATCGGTGTAGCCAAAGGCCTTGATGTAGACAAACCACGTAACCTGGCGAAAAGTGTGACGGTAGAATAGGTTATAGGTTTTAAGTTGCAGGTTATAGAAGGAAGAGAGTTGAATATCGTACGTAGATCAGTTACAGGCTGAAATATTACATGGCTAAACAGCCAATAATTTAAACCTGTAGCCAATTTCACGTTTGACATTTCACCGTTCACGCTTACTGCCCGTCCATTCACCACAGACCATTCATTATTGACTACATTACTATGAACGTAATCAAAAAAAGCCTGCTGAATACTTTAGGGTATAATTTTATTCCCCCCGATTTTCTTCCCAAAGGAAAGGATGAGTATTACCTGCGTAATGAGCAGAATAAAAACGGCATCCGGTACCGGCAGCTTACTGCGTATGAAATTGAAGTACTGGTTCGCAATCGCAATACCTCCGACGACTGGAATAAAATACTGGTATCAGACGCTTTCAATCCTGAATTAGTACAGCATTGTAAATTCTATGGACTGGTACGCATCGGAAAACTGGAACCATACTACCTGGAATTTCACAACCTGAAAAGACCTGTTGGCTTATACAACAGTACTATTATCAGTTGTGATTTTGGAGACAATGTAGTGGTAGATAACGTAAACTATCTGTCGCACTATATTACCGGTAGTGATGTAATGCTGGTAAATATCAATGAAATTGCCACTACCGATCATGCAAAATTTGGTAATGGCTTTCTGAAAGAAGGAGAAAACGAAAATATCCGGATATGGCTGGAAGTATGTAACGAAAACGGTGGACGTAAGATCATTCCTTTCAATGGCATGCTGCCCGGCGATGCCTGGTTGTGGACACAGTTCAGGGATGATGATGTGCTGATGGACAAACTGAAAAGTTTTACCGATAAGCAATCGGATAAACGACGCGGATATTATGGTGTTATCGGCGACAGAACCGTGATCAAAAACTGCCGCATTGTAAAAGATGTGAATATTGGCAGTGATGCCTATCTCAAAGGAGCGAACAAGATCAAGAATGTTACCATCAACTCTTCGGCTGAAGCCAAATCGCAGGTGGGTGAAGGATGTGAATTGGTGAACGGCATCATTGGTTACGGCTGCCGTATATTCTACGGCGTAAAAGCAGTTCGCTTTTTCCTGGCGTCCCATTCACAGCTTAAATATGGCGCACGTCTTATCAACTCTTACCTGGGCGATAACTCCACTATTTCCTGTTGCGAAGTATTGAACTCATTGATTTTTCCTGCACACGAACAGCACCATAACAACTCATTTTTATGTGCGTCATTGATACAGGGGCAAAGCAATATGGCAGCCGGCGCTACTATCGGCTCCAATCACAACTCACGTAGTCCGGATGGTGAACTGGTTGCCGGACGCGGTTTCTGGCCTGGTCTGTGTGTGAGCCTGAAACACAATTCAAAATTTGCATCCTACGCTATACTGGCCAAAGGTGATTACCCGTCAGAACTGAATATCCCAATCCCTTTTGCACTTATCAGTAATGATGTACACAACAATCAACTGACGGTAATGCCCGGCTATTGGTTCCTGTACAATATGTACGCACTGGCAAGAAATTCCTGGAAATATATTGACCGCGATAAACGTATCAACAAAACACAGCCGCTGGAATTCAATTTCCTGGCACCGGATACTATCAACGAAATAGTTGATTCACTTGCACTGTTACAACAGTTTACCGGTAAAGCATGGTTGCTGCAGCAGGGTTTGCGTAAAAAGATCACTACAGAAGAAGCAATTACTGCAGGTAAGCAATTGCTGGAAAATAATGATCCTGTGGTAAACACACTGGTGATTACTGCCGAAGGATTTGAAAACAGCCGCAGACCTGTCAGGATCATTAAAGTGTTACAGTCTTACCAGTTATTTAAAAAACTGGTAGCCTTATATGCAGCACAGCAGTTGGTAGAGCATATCCGTGTTACCCATCCTAAAAACATAGCACAACTGCAGGAAAGTCTGCCGGGATCAGTAGCATTGAGTGCATGGAGCAATGCCGGTGGCCAGTTGATCAGACAGTCAGAAATAGAAAAATTGATCAAACAGGTACATTCCGGAAGGGTAAAATCATGGAATGATATTCATGCCTTTTACCAGGAACAGGGCAATAATTATAACCGGGAACAACTGGTACATGCCATGGCTGCATTAAAAACAGTACAGGGCATTTCACTGAAAAGGGCTACTCCTGAAATATTATATGCACTGCTTTCACAAAGCGTTGATACCCGCGAATGGATCGCCAAAGGCATTTACGAATCCAGGGCTAAAGACTACAAAAATCCTTTCCGCAAAATGGTATACAATAGCCAGGAGTCAATGGAGAAAGTAGTAGGAAAGTTATCTGAAAATGCTTTCATCAAACAGGAACAGAAAAGCCTGCTGGCCTATAAAAAGGAATTACAGCAATTGATGAGCAAACTAAAACTCACAGGAAAGACAGTGATTGCCTGATAAGATCATAGTTCATACTATACAAAGCAATAAAAGAAAAACTCCCGCTGTTACGGGAGTTTTTCTTTTATTATCATTCGTTATGTTCAGTAAGTTATTGTTTAATGAACCTGAAGGTGCCTACACTTTCATTGTTCATATAACCGGTTACCTGGTAATTACCTGCTCCCAGTGCAGACAGTGACATCCAGATATCCTGGCTACCGCCATTATTGATACCAGCCAGTTGCTGATATACAATCCGGCCCTGAATATCAGTTACCACCAGTTGTATAGTACCTTTTTCAGAAGAAACAACATTCAGTCTGGCCCTGTCGTGTACAATGGTTGGCATCATACCGGTGATCAGGATACCCTTCACTCCATTCATAACCGCAATGATCTTACTGAGTTTGTAAGAACCATCTTTATCATACATCTGTAAGCGATAGTATATAGTGCCGGTGGGCAGTGCGTTATCGGTAAAGTTATAATCTGTTACATTCTCACCAGCAGCTACAGTCCCTATTCCGGTAAAGTATACACCGTCAACTGAACGCAGTACACCAAACTTCACAGGTGTACTGTTGTCAGAAACCTTCCAGTTTACCAGTGCAGTGGCACCGGATTGTTTTTTAACAGCAAAATCAACCAGTTCTATCGGCAATGCGGCATTATTACCATAACCAAAAGTAAAGTTAGGTGTAATAAAACTGCTTAATACAGCAGAGCGAACACTACCTGTGGTAGCATTATAAGGCAAGGTGGTACCAGAACCCTGGTTAGCATTTTTCCAGTGTGCTATCGGCGCATACTGTGCTACAGTGATCAGGGAGCCGGGATTGGCACCAGGTACCGCACCGTCCTGCAGTGTTAACTGGATAGCAGCATCAGCACCTGAAATACGGTTGATGCTCCAATACTGTACGTTGGAAACACCATCTACAGTACCATTGGTGGTAAGATCGCTGTAAGCAGTTCCGAAATATTCTGAAACATACACAGAAGCAGTTGCAGCAGCAGGAATTACTTCGGCATACCTGTAAGCGCCAGACTTGCCGGTGGGGAACCTGTAAGCAACAGTAGTATTGGTGGCACGGGCTACAGGACCGCTTACAAAACCGGTACCGGAAACACCATATACTACAGTATTGTCTGTAGTACTGGGGTTGTTGATGGTAACATAATTAGAACCGGAAGTGATCAGGTTACCTTTGTTTGCTGAGTTCCAACTGAGCTTACCAACAGTCAGCGGAGATAGCAGAGTAGTTCCTGAAGCATTGTTCAACCGAAGGGTTACCTGGTTAGCAGCATTGTTAAAACTTCCGGTAGAAGTAATGGTCTGCGCAGCAGTACCATTCATTTCAACCACGTACAATTCACTGGTGGTGCTTACAGCAATATGATTGCTGGTGAATGTACCACCTGTATGATTGATATTACCTTTTACTTTTAAAGCAGAAGTACCGGTAAGTACTGCAGGCAGGGGACCATCGCGCAACGAAAATACACCACCCGAAAGATTGAAATTACCGTTTACCTGCAGGGTATAGTTCACATCCTGGTTAGCCTGTACAAAGGTCAGAGCAGAATTGCCGCCCACATTTACATTACCATTAATAGTATAGTTAACATCTGAACCGTTATTAATAGACAAAGACAATACTTTATTATTGGTACTCAGTACACTGAAATTACCCCCGATAATAAGATTTGCCGGCCAGTTCCAGCCTGCATTGGCAGTCATACCAGCACTATTGTACAAAAGATTGCCCGGCTGACCAATATTGTCCAGAGAAGGAGCATTCGTCTGTACACCTGTAACCTGTATGTTAGAGCTTACATTCCAGTTGGCATTGGGGGCAGCAGCACCATCACAGTTCAGCCAGTAATTAGAACCGCTATTGAAATTGAGGTAACCGCTATTATAAGGCACATCAGGAGGAGCAGAATAGTTATTCAGTTGAATAGTACCGTTTATCTGGATGTTATTGGCAAGTCCTGTTGTGGGAGGTAATGAAAAATAAGCAAACCCATCATCAACGGGCGTATTGAGACCAACCACACCGGAGAAAGCCCATGTTCCATTAATAAGGCCTTTGGCATCATTGGCAAAAGATACCAGGAATATAGTATTGATAACACTGGCGCTATCTGTCAGTGAGCTACCGGTAGAAATTTCCAATGCACGTGATACTAAGGAGGTGCTGGTAAGTGTAATGGTGGTGGATGGAGCACTTCCTGTATACAATTTTACTGCTGAAGAGCTGGTTACAAACAGTCGGTTGATACTGAAGGTGGCCAGGTCCACATTTACAGTAGCGTTGGTAGTAAATACAGCGTTGTAAGATGTTGTATTGGGTATACCTGCACCACCACTGCCACCTGAAGTTGCAGACCAGTTGGCGGTACTGTTCCAGTTACCATTCAAAGGGCCTACCCAATAAAGATCTGTTTGTGAAAAAGCCATTACCGTGCAGCTGAAAAAGCATACTACAGCCAAGTAGAATTTCTTCATACTAATTAAATTATTTTCAACGATAAATGCACAGGAAATGGATTCCAGAGGTTTTATGTAGGAATCAGTTTGTGGTCAGGTATTCAGGCGTTCTGTCTGTTCCGGGAACCAAGATACAACTAATCATAAATTCCTGCAAATACTATGAATAATATGAATATCCACAGTATTTTTCCATGAAAAGTATCCTCCCAAAACAGGAAATATTCCAGTGTAAAGCCCGGAAAATCCCTCACCCTTACTTTTTCCTGAAAAACAACCTCACAGGTACACCTTTAAATACGAAATGCTGGCGTAACTGGTTCTCCAGGTAGTTTTTATAGGGTTGTTTGACATCATCCGGGTAATTACAGAAAAACGCAAACGATGGTACATGGGTGGGCAATTGGGTTACATACTTGATACGGATAGGATTGCCACGCACAACCGGCGGGTGGTACGATTCGATAGCCTTCAGCATCACCTCGTTCAGTTCTGAAGTAGGCACCCTGCGTTGTTTATTTTCGTATACCTGCAGCGCTACTTCTATTGCCTTATGGATACGCAGTTTTTCCTGTGCAGAAATAAAGATGATGGGCACATCAGAAAAAGGAGCGATCCTTTTTTTCAGTTCTTCTTCATAATCGCGGGCTGTATTGGTGGCTTTTTCCATCATATCCCACTTATTCACCAGTATTACAATGCCTTTTCCTTTGCGGGTTGCCAGGCTAAAAATATTCAGATCCTGGGCCGTAATGCCTTTTTCGGCATCCAGCACCAGCATACACACATCTGCCTCATCCATAGCTTTAATAGCACGGATAACAGAATAAAATTCCAGGTCTTCCTCAACTTTGGTCTTACGGCGTATACCGGCTGTATCGATCAGTACAAACTCTTTCTGGAAAAGATTATAGTGGGTATGAATGGTATCGCGGGTAGTACCGGCAATATCACTTACAATGGTGCGTTCCTGGCCGATAAGTGCATTCAGCAACGACGATTTACCTACATTGGGTTGCCCGATAATGGCAAATTTGGGGACAGGGGCTGCTTCCGTCTCCCCTTCTTCGTTGGCAGGAACCAGTTCGGTAATAGCATCCAGCAATTCGCCGGTACCGCTGCCTGACATAGACGACAGGAAGAAAATATTGTCAAAGCCCAGCCCATAAAATTCGGTGGCTTCCAGCAAACGGTCGTGGTTATCTACTTTATTCACTACCAGGTACACAGGTTTGGCTGTACGGCGCAGTACATCGGCCATTGATTCATCCAGGTCGGTAATACCAGTGGCGGCATCTACCATAAAAATAATGGCATTGGCCTCTTCCACGGCGATCATTACCTGTTTGCCGATCTCCTTTTCAAAAACATCCTCACTGCGGGGCACAAAACCACCTGTATCGATCAGGTTAAAGTTTTTGCCGTTCCATTCTGCCACGCCATACTGACGATCGCGGGTAACGCCGCTCACATCGTCTACAATAGCTTTACGCTGCTCCAGTAAACGATTAAAAAAAGTGCTTTTGCCTACATTCGGTCTTCCAACTATAGCTACTGTAAACCCTGCCATAAACTTGCTGTAATTTTTTAATGGTATCCGTACTCTTTCAACATAAAATCGTTGTCGCGCCATTTCGGCCGCACTTTCACAAACAGCTCCAGGAAAACTTTCTGTGCCAGGAACAGCTCTATATCCTTGCGGGCATCAGTGCCCAGTTGCCGGATCATTTTACCTTTTTCACCCAGTAAAATGGCTTTTTGTGTTTCGCGCTGCACAATAATATCTGCAACAATCTTTACCAGTGTTGTCTTTTCTTTAAACTCCGTAACAATTACGGTAGTGTGATAGGGAATTTCATCCTGGTACAAATGAAACACCTTTTCACGTATGATCTCTGCCACAAAAAAACGGGTGGGCAGATCTGTCATTTCATCCTTGTCAAAAAACGGCATTCCTTCCGGCAATAAACGAACAATAGCCTGCAACAGTTCTTTTACCTGCAAACCTTTTAATGCCGAGATC
Organism: Chitinophagaceae bacterium PMP191F; assembly: GCA_001302245.1. GTDB lineage: Bacteria > Bacteroidota > Bacteroidia > Chitinophagales > Chitinophagaceae > PMP191F. The sequence continues at coordinate 36,251 of LGYU01000011.1, read as the reverse complement.
CCAATGATCTCCTTACAGTACGACTGCACTTTAAAAAAACTGAAAACCGCCTGCTTTTTTTCTTCTTTAACAGTATCCAGTTTATTAACCACCACAAGGGCAGGTGCTTTTAACCGGAGGTTGGAAAAAATAGCATGTACTTCTTCCAGGTTATCATTCACATCTACCAGCAATACGGCCACATCGGTATCTTCCAGTGCCTGGCGTACCGCATACATCATTTTTTCGTGCAACTTATACTTCGGTTCAATGATGCCGGGGGTGTCAGAAAAGATCACCTGGTAGTCATTTTCCGTAATAATGCCTTTGATGCGGTGCCTGGTTGTTTGCACTTTGGGCGACACAATAGCCAGCTTTTCTCCCAGCAAAGCGTTGAGGAGCGTGCTTTTCCCTGCATTGGGCCTACCTATAATACTTACAAAACCCGATTTCATAACAGCTGCAAAGGTAGAAGAATAAAATTTGTTTGGTGGTAAAGATATATACCTTTATCTTTGCACCCCGCAACAGACAAAAAGCGGGTAACAGAAAGTAAAAAACCTGTTAAAGTTCTTACAACACTGCATAGATAAACTCATTATATCGCGCGGTAGAGCAGCGGTAGCTCGTCGGGCTCATAACCCGAAGGTCGCAAGTTCGATCCTTGCCCGCGCAACAACAGAAAGGTTCCTCATAAGGGAACCTTTTTTGTTTATATACCGGATACAGGGAGTATCCTTTCTTATACCTCTTTTTTCCGTTTAGCCGTCTTTACTTTCCTATCTGCGTCGTCTTAATTAACTTTATTAACACCATTTTTTAATCTGTCACATGATCAGAAAGCATATTCTGCCAGCCTCATTCCTATTATTATTGATTGCCGGTTGCGCCAGCCATAAGTCTGCGTTGCATACTGCTGGCATCAACCCCTACCAGTACAATATTCAGAAAAATATTACCTGCACCCATGGTGCGGTAGTGTCAGCACATCCGCTTGCCAGCGAAGTGGGCGTTGCTGTAATGAAAAAAGGTGGTAATGCGGTAGATGCAGCCATCGCAACCCAACTGGCTCTTGCCGTAGTATACCCCGGTGCCGGAAATATCGGCGGCGGCGGATTTATGGTAGCCCGCCTGGCGAACGGTCAGAATGTAACCATTGATTTCAGGGAACAGGCTCCGGGACATGCTTCACGCGATATGTATCTTGACCAGAACGGCAATGCTGTTACTTCCCTAAGCCAGAACGGGCACCTGGCTGCGGGTGTGCCCGGTACCATTGCCGGTGCCTTTGCAGCAATGAAATATGCCAAACTGCCTTTTAAACAATTAATACAACCCGCTATTGATCTGGCCGAAAAAGGATTTGTACTGACTCCCGTTGAAGCAAGAAGTCTTAATGCCGAACACGATGCATTTGTAAAATACAATACAGTAACACCTGCATTTGTAAAAGCTGAAAAATGGAAAGCAGGTGATACACTGATCCAGACCGATCTTGCCAATACGTTGAAACGGGTTCGCGATCAGGGCCAGAAAGGTTTTTATGAAGGTGAAACTGCCCGGCTGATCGTAGCAGAAATGCAACGCGGCAAAGGCATTATTACTACGGATGATCTGAAGAACTATACAGCCAAAGAAAGACAGCCTGTAAGTTTTGACTATAAAGGCTATACCATTGTTACCATGCCCTTACCCAGCAGCGGCGGCATACTGTTGCCACAGATGTTGAAAATGATTGCCGATAAACCTTTGAAAGAATACGGTTTCCTGTCTGCACAGGCAGTACAACTAATGACCGAAGTAGAACGCAGGGCATATGCTGACAGGGCCAGATACCTGGGTGATGCTGATTTTTATAAAGTACCGGTTAAAACCCTTACCAGCGATGCCTATGTAAAAGCCAGGATGAAAGATTACGATCCTACCAAAGCAGGCACCAGCAAAGACGTGCAGGCAGGTGTTATTCCGGAAAGCGAAGAGACCACACACCTGAATACCTACGACAGTGAAGGCAATGCAGTGGCTGTAACCACTACGCTCAATGGCAGCTATGGCAGCAAAACCGTAGTAGGCGGTGCAGGCTTTTTACTGAACAATGAAATGGACGATTTCAGTGTAAAACCCGGTGTACCCAATATGTATGGCGCGGTAGGTGCAGATGCCAATGCCATTGCACCCGGCAAACGCATGCTGAGCTCTATGACACCTACCATTGTATTAAAGGACAATAAACCTTACCTGATAATAGGTACTCCTGGAGGAACTACTATTACAACTTCTGTTTTTCAGACACTGGTAGACATCCTGGAATTTAATATGAGCATTGATGATGCAGTGAACAAACCCAAATTTCACCATCAATGGTTACCCGATGATATTTCTGTAGAAAAAGATTTTCCCAAAGAAGTATTGCAGCAATTGCAGAAGATGGGCTATAAGATCACTAGCCGCGGAGCTATTGGCCGTACCGAAGTGATCCGTATTTTACCCAACGGACAGATTGAGGCTGTAGGCGATCATCGCGGAGAGGATCATGCAGCAGGATACTAAGCAAGATGAACATTGCAGACTTTTCAGTTGTTGATTTTCAATTGACCATTTCTCAAATTAACCGGTTATGACAGTCTATTCGTTAGGTGCCACCTACCTGCAAACAGCTATCAAACGCATGCGTTATTACAAACAACTGGGCGACAGAAGTATGGAGCAGCTAACCGACGAACAGCTGCACCAGCAGCCAGCTGAAGGTTCTAATAGTATTGCCACCATTATACAACACATGGCAGGTAACATGCTGAGCCGCTGGACCGATTTTTTAACCACCGACGGTGAAAAAGAATGGCGGCAACGCGATGCAGAGTTTGAAGAACAACACCTGTCGCGTGTACAACTGACAGACCTGTGGGAACAGGGCTGGAACTGTTTCATTGGCGCACTGGAATCGCTTACAGAAAACGATCTGCTAAAAACGATCTATATCCGTAAAGAACCGCTGATCGTTATAGATGCCATCAATCGCCAGTTGGCACATTATCCCAGCCATGTAGGACAGATCATGTATGCCGGCAAAATATTCAAAGGCAGGGACTGGAAAAGTTTGTCCATTGAAAAAGGAAAATCAGAAGATTTCAACCGGGCCGAAGGCGTAAAAGACCCTGCAAACCTGCCAGGCAGGTAGTTTGCTAGAAAAATACTCTTCATTGATATAAATCATACCGGCAGCTTTCAGAAAAACCGCATTTTGCAGGTTGGGCTGCCGGTACCGGTCAATTCACTACCCTGTTGCCGGATGCTGCAGAAACAGGTTAGAAGATGACTTAATAACCGTATATTCATTCCATACAGGTATTGTTTTTGTCCGTCCGATTGCCAAAAGCCGGTTAAAATTTATTCCAAAAACCGTTTTTAGTGAGTTTCAACTAACCAAATGCGCTGAGTATACGTATTACAGTTCACTTGGTATTGAATTTGCACAACAACACCAATTGGCTAATTTTACAATTTTAATACGCGGACTCTGAGAAAATTTTGGAAAATATCCCGAACCGTATTACTGGTTTTGATTGCATTGATATTGCTGGCCTGGCTGGCAATTCAAACAACACCTGTTCAAAACTGGTTGGTACGGCAGATAACCGGGCGACTTTCCAAAGACCTTCAAACTACTGTTCGCATCAAACATGTTGATTTTGCCCTCTTCAACAAAATGCTGCTGGAGGGCACCCTGGTAGAAGACAGGCAAAAAGATACCCTCCTCTATGCCGGAACGTTGAAAGTCAATATTACAGACTGGTTCTTCTTCAAAGACAATATCGAACTAAAATATATAGGACTGGATGACGCGGTGATACGGTTGAAACGCACCGACTCTGTATGGAATTACCGTTTCCTGGCCGACTATTTTGGCCGCGGCAAATCATCCGGCAAAAAAAGCAGTATCCAGTTGAACCTGAAAACAGTTGAATTTAAAAATGTGCAACTGATGCAGCAGGACGGCTGGCGTGGTGAAGACCTGGTGCTGCAACTGGGAAAACTGGACATTGATGCCGACCAACTGAATCTTCAAAAAAAACAGGTACGCATCAACACCATTGCAATAGACAAGCCTTCCTTTACGGTATACAATTATGAGGGCAACCGCCCGGACTCGTTACGCCCCAAAACCATTCATATTCCGATAGTAAATGATCCTAAAAACCTGCGCTGGAACCCGGGAGAATGGGAAATACGGGTAGGGGAAATAACCATGCAGGATGGCATTTTCAGGAATGAGGTGCAAATGACCCGTCAGCCTTACAGCACTTTCGACGGCAACCATATTGAATTCAGCAAAATCAAAGGCAATTTTAAAAATGTATTGTTCAATCGCGATACCATTACCGCGGCAGTAGTACTCAGCACCCAGGAACGCAGTGGATTGCAGGTAAAGAAATTACAGGCCAACTTCAAAATGCATCCCGAAGCCATGGAGTTTGGCAATCTTGACCTGATAACCAACCGCAGTCATCTGAAACATTTCTTTGCCATGCGCTATGAGACATTCGATGATATGTCGGACTTTGAATCCAAGGTGCGTATGGAAGCAGACCTTGCCGATGCGGAACTGAACAGTGATGATATTGCATATTTTGCTCCGGAACTGGCAGACTGGAAAAAACAGATCCGCATCAATGGTAAAATAAAAGGCTCTGTTGAAAACCTGTCGGCCCGCAACCTGGTCATTGAAGCTGGTAAGGATACCTACCTGAATGGTAACATCAGTCTCCGTGGATTGCCGGACATGAATAAAACCTTTATTGATTTTGTAGCCAATGATTTCCGGACTACCTATCCTGATGCCATCAGGATCATTCCCGAGTTAAAAAATATTACCCAGGTTCACCTGGAAGAGTTGAAATACATCCAGTTCAGGGGCAACCTGACAGGTTTCATTAAAAACTTTGTTACCTACGGTACTATCAAAACCAACCTGGGTACCATTGTGAGCGATCTGAATATGCGTTTTCCTGATAACGCTCCTACCGGTTATGCCGGTAATATCAAAACAGAAGGTTTTGACCTGGGCCGTTTTACCGGTTCACCACAGTTGGGCATTATTAATTTCCAGGGCAAGATCAATGGCAAAGGACTAAAAGCAAATACACTGAATGCCAGATTGGATGGTACTATTCATTCGCTGCAAGTAAAAGGTTATACCTACCAGGATATTATTGTAAAAGGAACGGTGACCAAACGTCTTTTCAATGGAGAGTTGGTGGTGAACGATCCGCACCTGCAGGTAAGCATGAACGGGCTGGTGAACCTTGACAAGGAAATTCCTGAATTTAATTTTGATGCCGATTTTACCAAAGCCGAATTACACAGCATCAACCTGCTGAAAGACAGCGTAGATTTTACCGGCAAGGTAAAGGTTAATTTCACCGGCGATCATATTGACAACTTTTTAGGTGTTGCCCGTATATACGATGCCACTATTATGAAAAAAGGCAAACGTATATCGTTCGATTCACTGAGCCTGGAGTCAAAAACTATGGGCAACAACAAAGTGATCACTGCTGTAAGTAATGAATTTGACGCCGCACTGGTAGGTGAGTTTTCCATTAAAGACATGCCGGCAGCTTTCAGCACTTTCCTCAATAAATATTACCCAAGCTATATTAAACCGGCAAAGGAAATTCCCAGAGATGAGAATTTCAGCTTTGTTATTACCACTAAAAAAGTAGAAGAATACCTCGACTTTTTTGACAAAAATCTCTCCGGCTTTAATTACAGTACCATTACAGGCCGCATCAACAGCAACGAAAACCTGCTGGACCTGAATGCAGAGATTCCGCAGTTTGGTTATAAAAATGTATTGCTGTACAACTTCAACCTGAAAGGCACCGGCAACCTGGATAGCCTTACAATGGAAAACTCCATTGCAGATGTATACATTAACGACAGCCTGCATTTTCCCGGCAGCAGTATTAATATCCGTTCATCCAATGATATGTCGCAGGTAAGCATTCGTACCAGTGCCAGCCAGGCTATCAATGCCGCCGATCTTTCCGCCAGGGTACAGACCATGCGCAATGGTGTACGCATTATATTCGATGAATCGCATTTTGATCTGAATGGTAAAACATGGACCATTGATAAAGACGGTGAAATGGTGCTCAGTAAAGAACTGGTATCTGCCGATGGTTTGAAAATTTACAACGGACAGCAGGAAATACTTGTTACCACACAACCTTCTGATATTGGTAACACCAATGATATTAAGATCGAATTGCTGAAACTGAACATTGGCGATTTTGTGCCTTATGTTGTCAAATCAAACAGGTTAGAAGGTTTACTGAACGCCAGCATAGACATTGTAGATCCTTTTGGCAAGATGCAGGTAGATATGTCAGGAGAAGCGGAAATGTTCCGTCTTGACAACGATTCTATCGGCACTTTACAACTGAACAGTAATTACAATCAGCATACCGGTGAAATACATTTTGCCACTGTTTCACAAAACAAGAATTACGATTTTGATCTGAAAGGCCAGTACAATCTGCCGGACAGTAACAGCAACAATGAATACCTGGACATTGTAACCAATTTCCGCAACACACGCATAAACCTGCTAGAACAGTATCTCAATACAGTGTTTACCGATGTGGGGGGTAATGCTACCGGGCAACTGGAAATACAAGGCCCGCCGGATGATCTGAAATATCTTGGCCGTGTAAGTCTGCAGGACGGTACATTACGGGTAAAATATACCAATGTATTATATAAGATCCCGTCTGCTACTTTCAACTTCAGGGATACAGCCATTGACTTTGGCAGCTTCACCATCAAAGACGAGTTTGGTAATGCAGGACAGTTGACCAAAGGAGTATTAAAGCACCGTGATTTTGATAACCTGGATTTTGACTTTGCTCTCAACACCAATAAAATGCTGGTGCTGGCCACTACCGGTACATCGGGTGACATTTACTACGGCAACGTGTTTGCCAAAGCCAATGTAACCTTCCGCGGTCCGCTGGAAGATATGCGGCTGAATATCCGCGGCGAACCCGCAGACAGCTCCAAACTATTCATCAGGCCCAGTGCAGGACGTGAAAGTGGCCAGGCTGATTTTATTGAATGGAAAGTGTATGGTCGTGAAATGACACATGTACGCTCGTCCAAAGAAAGCAACCTGAATGTTGCGCTGGATATCCATGCCAACAACTACGCCAATGTGTATGTGATACTGGACGAGCTGACCGGTGATATTATCCAGGCCAATGGTACCGGTAATCTTAAAATGCGTGCATCTACCGACGGTGAGTTTACTATTACCGGCCGCTATGATATTGAAAGAGGAAAATACAATTTCACCTTCCAGTCATTGTTCCGCAAACCATTTACCCTGCGTGAAGATGCGGGTAACTATATTCAATGGACCGGCGATCCTTACGATGCAGATGTGCATATCAGTGCCGAATACCTGGCAGAGAATGTACGTTTCAGTGATCTGGGTCTGGACCAGTTTTCCATACAAAGCGGTGCTGCCAGCAGTGGGGTCAACAACAACGTACGTAAATACCGTGGTGAGGTAATAGTAATTGCCAAGCTTACAGACAAACTACTGAAGCCTACCATCAATTTTGAAATAGAACTTCCGCCCAACAGTTCGTTGAAGAACGATCCTGATGCACAGGCCATCCTGCAGCGTATTGAAAGTGATGTGAACGAACTGAACAAACAGGTGGCATTCCTGATCGTATTCAACAGCTTTGGGCCACTGTCCAGTTCTACCAACCAGGGCGGACTGGCCAACATTGCATTTGAAGGCGTGGTGGTAAACAGTATATCAGGCATTTTGTCCAATACCCTGAGTCAGCAGTTTTCCGGTATTTTCCAGAAGATATTTAATGATCGCAGTATCAAGGTTACCATCAACGCACAGCTTTACAACGGCTCGAACATTGTAGATAACCTGAACAGCAACCGTCTTAATATTGATCGCTCCAACGTTAACTTCAATTTTGGTAAAAGCTTCCTCAACGAACGACTTACGTTTACATTTGGCAGCGCGCTGGATTTTGGTTTATCATCCGAACAGGTGCAGGCTACCAAAAACCTGCAGTTCCTTCCCGATATTACCGCTGAATGGAAAATACGGCAGGACGGTCGCCTGGTACTGACCTTCTTCTACCGCGATTCCTACAACTATCTCAGTGGTACCGGTGCCCGCCAGAACCGTTCGGGTACAGCCATCAGTTACCGTCGTGAATTTGATCGCATCAGCGACCTGTGGAGAGGCAACCGTAACAAAAAGAAAAAAGCTCCTGAAAAACCGGATTCAACAACCAGCAAAGTGCCGGTACCGGATACTGTTAATTCAGAACAGAACGATAATTGATAATCCACACCAATTAAGCTTAATCCTATTTTCCAGGTAATAAAAATCCTGCAAACAGCAGCCTATAGCTCACTGTTTACAGGGTAATCTTTTTTGAAACCCCGGGCCGTAATTAACCTTTCAGTATTTCGTGGCCCAGTTTATCGCGTTTGGTTTGCAGGTAACGTTCATTATGCGGGTTGGGGGCAATTTCAATAGGAACTGCTTCCACTATTTCAAGACCGTAGCCCAGCAAGGCAGCACGTTTTTTAGGGTTATTGCTCATCAGGCGTAATTTGGTAATACCCAGGTACCGCATAATCTGGGCACCGATGCCATAATCTCTTTTATCCATCGGGAAGCCAAGATGCAAATTTGCCTCTACGGTATCCAGGCCATTTTCCTGCAATTTGTAGGCTTTCAGTTTGTTCATCAATCCAATACCCCTGCCTTCCTGGTTCATATATATAATAGCACCTTTACCTTCTTTTTCAACCATTTCCATAGCGGCATGCAACTGATCGCCACAATCGCAACGCAGTGAGCCGAGGATGTCGCCGGTAAAACAGGATGAGTGTACACGTACCAGTATGGGTTCATCTTTCCCCCACTCTCCTTTTATTAATGCGAGATGTTCATTCTGAGTACTTTTTTCACGGAAAGCCACCAGTTTAAAATGACCGTGTTCTGTAGGCATGTCCACACGCACGATCTCTTCGATCAGCGAATCTCTTTGCAAACGGTATTCTATCAGGTCTTTGATAGAAATCAGTTTCAGGTCAAATTTTTTGGCAATCTCCTGCAATTCTGGCAAACGGGCCATACTTCCGTCTTCATTCATAATTTCCACCAATGCGCCTGCAGGTTCAAAACCGGCCAACCTTGCCAGATCAATAGTAGCCTCTGTATGTCCTGCCCTGCGCAGTACCCCGCCTTTTTTAGCCCTGAGCGGAAAAATATGTCCCGGACGTCCCAGGTCTTCGGGTTTAGTATTGGGATCTACCAGTGCCTGCATGGTTTTAGCACGGTCGTGGGCTGAAATGCCGGTGGTACAGCCATGCCCCAGCAGGTCAACAGACACTGTAAAGGCTGTTTCATGCAGGGCAGTATTATTATTTACCATCAGATCCAGTTGCAGTTCATCGCAACGGTCTTCAATAAGAGGAGCACAGATAAGGCCCCTGCCGTGTTTACTCATGAAATTGATGATCTCTGGTGTAACACAGCGGGCAGCAACAATAAAATCACCTTCGTTTTCGCGGTCTTCGTCATCCACTACAATGATCATTTTCCCTTTCCTGATGTCTTCAATCGCACTTTCTATAGTATCTAGCATGGGGTCGTTTATTTTCGCAAAGTTAACAACAATAAAATACAAGCCTGCAACATACAGGCTATCCTATAAAACAGCAGAAAGCAGCGTTTGGTTGTTTCGCATTGCCTCATTACCCGGATATGACCGGATACCGTCTTAAATAACAGAAAATCATAACATGATGTGTTTTTTACCCATTCCCTTCTACGGAAAATTTCCTGTATACCCGCGCTGCACGGGGTATCTGGGTAGTTTTATCAACGTGTTGCTGTGAATAACCTGTGACAGCTTTTTTTAACATTATTTTCTCATTTGAAGGTGATTTTCCTATACATTTGCCGGCGGTATTATTAATGCAGAAAGCCCTAAGCGCCATTGATTTGAAAAACCTCGATCCTACAAAACATCATAGCGATTGCATTTGATCATTAACCATTTTATTCTCATTAATAGCACATTAGTAGTTCTGAAAATCTTTATGCCGTTGCTGAAATTGATGAGTGTTAATCATTTCATAATATAGGGAAGGCAGCAATAATTACGTAATGTGGTCTTTCTTTGGGCTCCCGAATAAAAACCAAGTTTCAAAAACCAAACGTGTATATATGAGAAGAGTCATTCATTTTTTCTTTGTTATGCTCGCCTTTATGCTCGTCCAATCATCCACCGGTTTTGCCCAGGTAACAACTGGTAGCATCAGCGGTTATGTAAAAGACGAAAAGGGCGGAGCATTGGTAGGCGCTACCGTAGAAGCAGTTCACACCCCGTCAGGAACCCGTTACACGACCACAGCCAGCAAAAACGGTCAATATACACTGGCTAACGTACGTGTTGGTGGTCCTTACACTGTAAAAATCACCTTTGTTGGGCTTGAAACCTTCACAGCCAGTGATGTTTACGTGAAACTGGGTGAGCCTTTCGTACTTGATGCAGGGCTTGCATCTGGTAAAACCCTTGAAAATGTGGTGGTAACAGCAGGACGTCGGAACAACTCCGTACTGAATGCCAGCCGCACAGGTTCTATCACCAACATCGGTCGTCAGCAAATCCAGAGCATGCCTACGATTACACGTAGCATCAATGACCTGACCCGTTTAACACCCCAAGCAACCTCTACCAACTCTGGTGCTATTGGCGGCGGTAACTACCGTCAGAACTATATCACTGTAGACGGTGCTGATTTCAACAACACATTCGGTATCGGAACCAACCTTCCTGCAAACGGTTCTCCCATCTCTATTGATGCCCTGGAGGAAATTTCAGTAAGCGTAAACCCCTACGATATTAAACAATCAGGTTTTGTAGGTAGCGCTATCAACGCAGTTACCCGTTCCGGTACAAACGACTTCTCTGGTTCAGCTTACACTTTCTGGAGAAATCAGAACCAACAAGGTAATAAAGTAGGTTATAATGATCCGTTCACCAGACAACCCCTGCAGGTAAATACCTACGGTTTCCGTGTTGGTGGTCCTATCATTAAGAACAAACTGTTCTTCTTTATCAACGCAGAAAGAGGAAAAACTACCAGCCCGGGCCAAACCACCTATGCAGCTACTGCAACTTCTGGTGTTGGTTCTTATGGCAGTGATCCCAATATTGCACGTCCGCTGGCATCAGACCTGGACAATATTGCTACTTACCTGAAAAATACATATCAGTATGACCCAGGTTCATACCAGGGTTATGACTTCCAGAGCAAAAACACACGTTTTGTTGCCCGTATCGACTGGAATATCAGTCCTAAACACAGACTGAACGTTCGTTACAGCCAGGTAGAAAGCACTTCGCCCAGCTTTGTAAGTACTTCAAGAAGCCCGCTGAGCGGTTATTCAAGTAGTGCCGGACGTACCAGCATCAACGCTTTGTGGTTCAAAAACGCTAACTACTACCAGGACGCTAACTTCTATTCACTGGCTGCAGAGTTGAACTCTAACTTTGGTAAAATAGCTAACACTTTACGTGCTACTTATACTCACCAGAATGACCCCCGCAGTTCAGATAGTAAAACGTTTCCTTTTGTAGACATCCTGAAAGATGGTACTCCTTATACTTCTTTCGGATATGAGCCTTTCACTTTCGGAAACCTGCGTGACGTGACTACCTACTCATTTGTTGACTATATCACTATGCAGACAGGTATTCACAACATCACAGCAGGTGTTCAGTTTGATATCCAGAACACTAAAAACGGTTTCCAGCGTTTTGGTACCAGCTATTACACTTTCAACACATGGGATGATTTTGTAAATGGTGCCAAACCTCGTGATTTCGCATTGACCTACTCACTGTTACCTGGTTTTGCACAGGCTTACCCCCGTGTTAAATATGTTCAGTATTCAGTATATGGTCAGGATGAAATCTCAATCTCTAAAAACTTCCGTTTAACAGCCGGTTTACGTTTAGACCTGCCTACTTTCCCTTCAGTACCTGAGATCAAAACACATCCGCTGGTAGCAGCATTAAGTTTTGAAGGTGGTGAAAAAGTGAATACAGGTATCCTGCCTAAAACAAGGATTTTATGGTCTCCCCGTATCGGATTTAACTGGGATGTGAAAGGTGATCGTTCTGTACAATTGCGTGGCGGTACCGGTATCTTTACCGGTCGTGTACCAACAGTTTGGATCGTTGCTCAGTCTGGCGATGCTGGTCTGCTGCAGTTTACCCAAACTTATGCTGGACAGGCTAACACTCCCGGCAAATTCAACCCGGATCCTGCTGCTTACCGTCCTGCTACACCTCCTGCAGCCGGTACAGCTATTCCCAGCACTATCAGCGCTATCAGCCGTAACTTCAAATTCCCGCAGACATGGAAAAGCAGCCTGGCTGTTGACGTGAAACTGCCATGGGGTATGACTGGTACACTGGAAGGTATCTACAACAAAGACCTGAACGTGGCACTGGGCAGAAACCCGAACCTGGCAGCAGCAAGCCCATTAAATGTTGCCGGTGGATATGCTGATTCAAGACCTTTCTATCCTTATTATAACACAAACAAATTCCTGAATCCGCTTATCAACGGTCAGGCAGTTTCTCCTGGTACTACCCCCAGCGGTGCTGCACCCAGTTCAAGCAACGATGCATCAGCATTTAACCCTGCAGTACTGGACAACGCATCTAAAGGTTACTACTGGTCTATCACTGCAAAAGTTGATAAACAATTCAGCAAAGGTTTCTCTGCTTCATTGGCTTACATTCACAGCGAAGCCAGAAACCTGTATGATGGTAGCGGTGACCAGTTGTTGAATACATGGTCTCTGACTCCTATCGTTCGCAATGCTAACAACCCAGAGATGAGCTACGCTAACTACGTAGTACCTGATCGTGTGGTAGCAAGCATTTCTTATCGTAAAGAGTACCTGAAACACCTGGCTACAACAGTATCATTGTTCATCGAAGGTTCTATCGGTGGCCGTTTCTCTTACACTTACAGCAGCGATCTGAACGGTGACGGTCAGACAAACGACCTGATCTATGTTCCTAAAGATGCTACAGAGATCACCTTTACTGATTTCGCTTACAACGGTGTAACTTATACCGCTAAACAACAGAGCGACCTGTTCTTTAAATATATCGAGCAGGACAAATACCTGAAATCAAGAAAAGGTAAGTACGCTGAACGTAACGGCGGAAGACTGCCATGGCGCAACCAGGTAGATATCCGTATTGCACAGGACCTGTTTGCTAACATTGGTGGCAAACGCAACACCCTGCAGTTCACTCTGGATATCTTCAACTTTGGTAACCTGATCAACAAAAACTGGGGTATTTACAAAACAATCAATGCGAATGCCCTGTTAGTGCCTACCAACCAGTCTTCATTAGGTCCTAATGGTACAGTAAAACCAACGTTCAGATTACAGACAGATCGTAACCAACCTGTAACAAGTACTTTCAGAGACAACAACTCTCTGACCTCTACTTACTACATGCAGTTTGGTTTAAGATATATCTTCAACTAATCGTTGAATTGATCGCAATAAAAAAACCGGTTTCAAATGAAACCGGTTTTTTTATGTATAATAATTTGTGCTTCGTTATATCTTCAGCATTGTTCTATGCTCTTTTTCTCCATCCCCATTTCAGGAATATGGGCAGAGCTTTGGCCCAGGTGGCAACATCGTGCTTACCATCTTTCAACTGCAGGTAATACAGATCCTTTCCTTCTTTATATCCCTTGGCCAGCAGCTCGCGCATAATATCAATGGTATCATCAATGGAATCGATCACACCATTGTTATTACGATCTTCTTTTTCATCCTGCTCACCACATTCAAAAAAGAATTTTATACCGGGCTGGTAATTTCCTTCGCGGATGGCTATGTGCATCATGCGATGTTTCTGCTCATTAAAATCCCTGTCGGCCCTGTCTTTGGAACGCCACCAGAAAGAACCGGAAAACGCACCTACTTTTGAAAATACACCGGGAAGTGTCCAGGCAATATCCAGCGCACTCAATGCACCCAGTGAAAAACCGGCAATAGCAGTTTGACCAAATGTATACTGATCATAATGTGCATGCAGCCAGGGCAGCAGTTCCTCTGCAATGAACTGGCGATATTGTACAGCTTTGGCACCACGACCTTTAAAGTCGGGGCCTGATGATACACCATATTCATTCAGGCGGTCATCGCCACAATGAATACCTACACACAATACAGGATGAATAGTTGCTTCATGCAAAAGGTAACCGATCATTTTATCAAAACCCATTGCTTCCAAATCTTGTCCGTCGTTGACCAGTAACAGATCCGTGGTAACAGTATTAGCGGGGGTGGCCGGCAGGTACACAGTTAACTTTACTTCTCTACCCAGTTTTACGGAATAAATGGCATGGGAATCAACCCATGCATCAATCGTTAGTGGTGTTTGCATGGGCCAAAAGTAATAAATAACACCTTATAGCTATCTTTTACAAAAAAATGAGCTGTTTTTTTAATGTTGCGTTATGATTTGTTTTTTACACGCCGTTCAGATAAATTTGAGAGAGAGACCTGCGACTGCTTAAAAAAGAACGATCTTTAATCAGTACCCGTCTATGCTTACCTGCCCGCAATCATTTATTATTCAACCAAAAGCACTATTTCCTGATGAAAAAGATTGGAATCCTGTTCGGTAAGGAAAGAACTTTTCCGATGGCTTTTATAGAGCGTGTAAACAGTAAAGGGCTTAATGACATTGTAGCAGAACCGGTTCGTATAGATAAAGTGGTCCAGGGCGCAGCAGATGAATACGCTGTTATTGTAGATCGTATTTCGCAGGACGTGCCTTTTTACCGCGCCTACCTGAAAGATGCCGCCATCTGTGGTACTGCAGTGATCAACAACCCTTTCTGGTTCAGTGCCGATGAAAAATTCTTTAATAACTGCCTGGCTGTTAAAATAGGCGTACCGGTTCCCAAAACCGTTATTCTGCCTTCTCGCGAATTACCACCCGATACCAGTGATGAATCGTTTACCAACCTGTCTTACCCGCTCGACTGGGAAGGAATTTTTAATTACGTAGGTTTTCCTGCATATATGAAACCATTTGCCGGCGGTGGATGGAAAAATGTATATAAGCTGCACGACATGGAAGATTTCTTTCACAAACATCATGAAACCGGTCAGCTGGTAATGCTGTTGCAGGAAGAAATTATTTTTGAAGAATATTACCGTTGCTACTGCATTGGAGGTAAGCATGTACGTATTATGCCGTACGAACCACGCAACCCGCATCATCTGCGGTATGTAAGTTCATTCTCACCTTCTGCAGAACGTTTGCAACAGATGGAAGATATTGTTATCCGGCTGAATCAATACCTGGGATATGATTTCAATACGGTAGAGCTGGCTGTACGCGACGGTGTGCCTTATGCCATTGATTTCTGCAACCCTGCTCCTGATGCTGATCGTCCCAGTATTGGCGATGAAAATTTTGAATGGGTGGTGGAAACAGCCGCCAACTATGCTATTGAAAGAGCTACTCAGTATGCACCAGGTAAAGACAACCTTACATGGGGTCAGTACGTGGTAAGAAGCACGAAGAAACAAGCGTTAATCTGAAAATGCACCAATTTGAAAATTTGAAAATAAGAATGCGACTAAAGCTCCATTTCCAATTTGACACATCTTCAAATTTTCAGATCAGTATTAGCCCATTGATTAATTTGCACACAAACCAATCTGTACATCAACATTATGGCTGCCATTAATTACAACCACTTTACCCTGGGCATTGAAGAAGAATACATGGTTCTGGATCCGCAAACGCGCGAGCTCAAAAGCCATGAACAGAGAATAGTAACTGAAGGTCAGAAAGTGATCAAGGATAAAGTAAAGGCCGAAATGCACCAGGCAGTAGTGGAAGTAGGCACTGATATCTGCCAGAATGTAGATGAGGCCTTCAATGATGTATCTGTTCTCCGCAGAACCATTGCAGGTATTGCAGAAAGCCTCGACTGTCGTATAGGTGCAGCAGGTACACACCCCTTCAGTCATTGGGAAAGCCAGCTGATCACCGACCATATACGCTATAATGAAATTGTAAACGAGCTGCAGGAGGCTGCCCGCAGCAACCTGATCTTTGGCTTGCACGTGCACGTAGGCATGGAAAGCCGTGAAATGGCCAATCACATTGCCAATTCCACCCGCTATTTCTTACCGCATATTTACGCACTGAGCACCAACTCTCCTTTCTGGGAAGGAAGACAGACCGGCTATAAATCTTTCCGTACAAAAGTGTTTGATAAATTTCCCCGTACCGGTATACCTGAAACATTTGAAAGCATTGAAGCGTACGACAATTATATCAAGCTGCTGGTAAAGACCAATTGTATTGACAACGCTAAAAAAATATGGTGGGACCTTCGTGTACACCCGTTCTTTAATACAGTGGAATTCCGCATCTGCGACGTTCCTATGACGGTGAATGAAACCATTGCCATTGCGGCATTGTTCCAGGGTGTTTGTGCCAAGATCTACAAACTGCGTTCGCAGAATCTCAACTTCATTCAATACTCCCGCGCACTGATCAATGAAAATAAATGGCGCGCCAGCCGTTATGGTATTGATGGGCGACTGATCGATTTTGGCAAAGAAGAAGAGACCAACACCCGTGTACTGATCTACGAACTGCTTGATTTTATTGACGACGTAGTGGATCACCTGGGTAGCAGGCACGCCATCAATCATATTCCCCGCATGATGGAAGAAGGCACCGGTGCAGACCGCCAGTTAAAAGTATTTGAACAGAATAAAAATCTTACATCTGTTGTTGATTACATCACCAGTCAGTTCCTGGTAGGGATCTGAGAGGTTGCAGGTTTCTGGTGCTGATGCCAGATTGCTGATTATGTGAAAAGAGAAACATCAATCATGAAACGTGAATAGTGAGTGGTCGTTGCGATCCTTGCTCATGACTCACAGCCATTTCAGACTTATTAGAACCCCAAAGACGCGGAGACATAAAGGAACACGAAGAAAGATATTAGCAATTGGATATTAGCTGTTAGCAGTGAACAATCCCTTGTTAATTTTTCAACTTACCAACAATTACGCCTGGAACCCTGCGCTTGTACCTTTTATCTTCCGGTCTTCCCGACTTCTTCCAACTTCAAACTGCCTGCCTTATCTTTATACGGTACGGTATTATAACTGCCAATAATAAACCAACTACTGACTGTATATGCGTTACCTGCTGCTACTGATATGCGTGTGCTTTGCTACCCATGTCTTTTCACAAACTGTAATCGATACTGCTACCGTTTCACAGGCGGAACGTTTACTGGATCTGCAATTTACCCCTGCAGAAAAAGATTCTATGCTGGATGGGTTAAAACGCAATGTGCGTACCTACCATAAAATGCACCAGCAATCCATTCCCAACAGCATCCCCTATCCTTTTGCATTTACACCTGCCCCGCAAGGATTTGTAATACCTGTAAAACAGGAAACCATCAATTGGAATATTCCGGCTGCGGTATCACTTCCTGCCAATAAAAACGATCTGGCGTTTTATTCTGTAATACAACTGGCATCACTGATCAAAAACAAAAAGATCAGTTCAGTAGAACTCACACACTTTTTTCTTGATCGCCTGAAAAAATGGGGCGACACACTGGAATGTGTAATCACGCTCACAGAAGACCTGGCATTACAACAGGCACAGCAGGCAGATGATGAACTGAAAAAAGGTATTTACCACGGACCGCTGCATGGTATTCCCTACGGCTTAAAAGACCTGTTTGCTGTAAAAGGGTATAAAACCACCTGGGGATCGGTTCCTTATAAAGAGCAGGTAATTGAAGAAGATGCTTTTGTGTATACACAGCTTAAAAAAGCCGGTGCTGTACTCTGCGCCAAATTAACACTGGGCGAGCTGGCGTTTAATGATCTGTGGTTTGGTGGCAGAACACGCAATCCCTGGAATATCAAACAAGGATCAAGCGGTTCTTCAGCAGGTTCTGCTTCTGCCACAGCAGCAGGATTGTTGCCTTTTGCAATCGGTACAGAAACACATGGTTCCATTGTATCGCCGTCCAATGTCTGTGGCACCACAGGCTTGCGTCCTACGTTTGGTTCTGTTAGCCGCAGTGGTGCAATGGTATTAAGCTGGAGTCTTGATAAAGCAGGCCCTATCTGCCGCAGCGCAGAAGATGCAGCTGTTGTTTTTTATTATCTGAAAGGAACTGACGGCAAGGATGCAGGTGCAATAGTACGTGCATTCAATTACACTGGTAAAGTAAACTGGAAAAAATTACGCATTGCCTATGCAGCCAACTATTTTAAAAATCTGCCACAAACAGCTCCTCAGTGGGCCGTGCTGGAAACATATCGCAAACTGGGAGCAGAGATCACTGCTGTTGATTTCCCGGATTCTGCTATTTATCCTTTTAACATTATGGAACCGGTGATCAATGCAGAATCTGCCGCAGCTTTTGATGAACTGACACGCAGCAACCGTGATGACCTGATCAGAAGACAGGACAAAGGTTTCTGGCCAAACAGTTTCCGTACCGCGCGTTTTGTTCCTGCAGTAGAATATATCAATGCCAATCGTCACCGCTCGGTACTGATAGAAAAGCTGAATGCTTTTACGAAACAATACGATGTAATAATAACGCCTACCTTTGGTGGCAGCCAACTGGCTATGACCAATCTTACCGGTCACCCGGTGGTAGTGTTTCCTGTTGGTTTTACACAAAATGGTTTACCCACCAGTATTACCTTGCTGGGCAACCTGTATGATGAAGCAACCATACTGGCTGTAGCCAAAGCATTTCAGGACAATACGGAGTTCAATAAAAAACATCCGGAGAAATTTCTTCAATAACAGGTAACAATACTTTACTTATACACCAGCAATTATGAAACGATTCTGCACAGCACTTGGATTACTTGCCATTATAAGCTGTAATACCAGGGAAAAAGTTGATCTTGTTGTATACAATGCCACCGTTTACACCGTAGACAGCGCTTTTTCTACTGCTACTGCCATTGCCGTGAAAGACGGAAAAATAGTAGCTACCGGCACTAACGAAACTATTGAACAGCAGTATGAAGCAACTGCAAAAAATGATGCAAAGGGCGCTTTTATATATCCCGGCCTGATTGATGCACATGCTCATTTTTACCGTTACGGATTGGGCCTGCGAACAGCTAATCTTACAGGAACAACCAGTTGGCAGGAAATTCTGGATAAACTGAAAGCCTTTGCTGCTGCGAACCCCGAAGGCTGGCTGATCGGTCGTGGCTGGGATCAGAACGACTGGGCTGTTAAAGATTTTCCGGTCAATGATCAGCTCAATGTATTATTCCCCAACAGACCGGTGATATTGTCAAGAATTGACGGACATGCAGCCATTGCCAACCAGAAAGCTCTTGATATGGCAGGTGTAAAACCCGGCATGCAGCTTACTGGCGGTACAGTAGAAACTAAAAACGGAAAGCTTACCGGTATATTGGTTGATAATGCAGAAGGGCTTGTATTTAAAATTATCCCTGCACCAACACCGGCGCAGATGAAAGCCGCTTTGCTGGCTGCACAGGAAAATTGTTTTGCGGTAGGGCTTACTACTGTTGACGATTGTGGCCTGGATCACCAGGAAGTAAGTTTTATAGACAGTATTCAGCAATCAGGCGATCTGAAAATGCGTATGTATGCCATGCTGAGCGATGCGCCGGAGAATTATACTTTCTTATTCAAAAAAGGAAAAATAAAAACAGGCCGGTTGAATGTACGTTCTTTCAAAGTATATGCAGATGGAGCATTAGGATCAAGAGGGGCCTGTTTGTTACAGCCTTACAATGATAAACCGGGCTGGCGGGGTTTCCTGTTAAGTACCCCTGCACATTTTGATTCTGTTGCCAGGATCATTTATGAAAACGGGTTCCAGATGTGCACACATGCCATTGGTGATTCCGGCAACCGTATTATACTGAATACGTACGCAAAATACCTGAAGGAAAAGAATGACCTGCGCTGGCGTATTGAACATGCACAGGTAGTGAACCAGCACGATTTTACATTATTTGGTCAGTACAATATTGTACCTTCCGTACAGCCAACACATGCCACCAGCGATATGTATTGGGCAGGAGATCGCCTGGGAGCAGAGCGCGTAAAAGGTGCCTATGCATACAAACAATTGCTGCAACAGAATGGCTGGATTCCATTGGGCACGGACTTCCCGGTAGAAGATATTTCTCCTTTCAAAACTTTCTATGCGGCCGTGGTACGTAAAGATGCCAAAGGATGGCCGGATGGTGGTTACCAGGTCGAAAACGCACTGACCCGTGAGGAAGCATTGCGTGGTATGACGATCTGGGCTGCCAGGTCAAATTTTGAAGAACATGAAAAGGGCAGCCTGGAAAAAGGTAAACTGGCCGATTTTATTATTACCGATAAAGACCTGATGAAAACCAAACCGGAAGAATTGCTTTCAATAAAAGTACTGGCCACTTACGTAGGCGGTGAAAAAGTAAAATAATTGCTGATGGCCGGGTTGTAAAATATCCGGCCTTTTTTATTCGTACAACAATTCAGATTCATCTTTCAGGTAAACACCCGATAATTGTAAACGCAATGCAGTAGTAACGAGGTAGTTGATCTTTTGTGCGGCTACTGTTATGGATAACCCTGCTGCATGTATGTTAGAAATACAGTTACGCGATTCGTCCGTTAATCCCGGAACAGGTTTATAGGTTATATATACGCCCAGGCTATCGGGAGCACTTAAACCCGGCCGCTCTCCTACCAGCAACAGCACCAGCTTTGCCCGCAGCAATGTACCGATATCATCCCCCACAGCCACACGTCCCTGCTGTACCAGGCAAACCGGCGCCATGGTAAAACCCTTTTCACGAAACAATGGAAGTAATGTTTTAATCAACGCTGCTGCATGACGATTTGCGGCAGTTGCTGATAATCCATCTGCCACCACAAAAACAATATCATAGTCGCCGGCATATGTTTGTAATCTTTCAGCAGCAACAGCATGTAATCTGCGACCAAGATCCGGACGTTGCAGGTAATGGTCTCTGCCGGTGGCCTGACTGTTCAGCAACAATACTGCCAACCCGGTATCTTCCAATTCAGCAACGATCTTTTCTGTTTGTAATACAGAATACACAGCATCACGTGCGTGCGCATGCGCCATTTTAAACTGCAACCATTGCTTTAGCGGCAGTCCGGTGCCGGTACGTCCCAGCGCAATTCTTGCCGTCGTAAACGTTTTTAGTGATTGCCAGGGATCACCTGCGGTATATTTTTCAGGAACTGCCATAAGTGTAGCTGCGGTATTGTTATTACAATTTACAATCGCTGTGTACCAGTGCAAAAAATACCAATACAATAGCCTATCCGTTCCGGAAAACTCAGTGCTTTGTTTTATGGATGATCTTTTTCAATACTTCCGGTTTTCCATCTATAGGATCCTGTATTATCAGTTGCAGCAATTGTGCAACCAATGGGTACACATTAATATTTTCAAAAGGTTTGAGCCGTTTCATTTTTTTGATATGTGGCCCCCATGCCATAAATGTAGAACGCATTACAGGTACCTGGCGTGGATCATAGCCATGTTTACCTGGTTTTATCCGGCTGCCGCTACGTACAGAAAACACTTTGGGATATTCTGGTGCCAGTATGATGTCGCCGATACGATGAAACTTATCATCACTACGTGTATAATGCCAGTCAGCAGGCGTTTCATCGGGCAGGTATACTTTGTAATGACTGACGCCCGCCTTTAACTGTTCATACGTATCACGAACATACGTTGGGTCTTTTGCATATAGCTGCACCAACACATCTTCATAAGATATAATAAACTTTGAAGTATCAATAGCCGGCAAAGGAATAGGACTGGCAGTATCTACAGCAGCCATTCCATGATCTGATACAAAGACGAAATCAACCGGTAAATGCAGCGAATCAACCATCGCCGTCATTTTACCAACACTCTTATCTACAAACTGCACGGCTGCTGCTGTCTGCGGACTTTCTGGTCCATAGGTATGTGCTTCATGATCTACTTCAGGGAAATAGAACGTGATCATATGCGGACGTCTTTCCTGAGGTAACTGTAACCAGTTCCTGAGCGTTTCAATACGTTTATCAATGGCGATATCTTCGTTGTACGAATAATAATAGGTAGGTCTCACACCCTGTATTGCTGCCTCTGAACCAACCCAGTAAAAACTGGCAGATAACATCTGCTGTTGTTCTGCCAGCACCCATAGCGGTATTCCGCCATACCAGCCACTGTCTGCAGCATTTACAGTATATGCATACTTTTTACCAACCGATGGTGCATAAAAATAATTGCTTACAATACCATGATGAGCCGGGTACAATCCTGTTACCAGCGAATAATGGTTGGGAAAAGTAAGAGAAGGAAAAGAAGGGATCATATAATCAGCCCTTACCCCTTTTCCAGACAATCGCAACAGGTTTTCTGCATGATATTTCTGTGCAAAGTCATACCGGAATCCATCAGCAGAGATCATGATCACATAAGGTTTGTTCATCTGATCGGGACTGTTAGTCCTGTTGATGATCACGTGTTGTGTAGTATCCTTGGGACGTTGTGCATTTACCTGTGTACCGATCATCAGGCAACTCAATAACATCAGGGGCAACCTGTTCAGCATAATACATTTTTATCGTTAGTACAGATACATTTCTTACCCATGCCCTCAGCAATGCAGTAACGGTTTACTGCAACAGCCGGTGATTGGCATTTACCGGCAAATGATTTCCCTGCTCATCCATAATACCTTGCTGTATAAGCCATTGTTCAAATTCCGGCGCAGGACGTAAGTTCAGTAATTTTCTGATAAAAAGAGCATCGTGAAAAGAGGTAGATTGATAATTGAGCATGATATCATCTGAACCCGGCACCCCCATGATATAGTTACAGCCGGCTACCCCCATCAATACCAGCAGGTTGTCCATATCGTCCTGGTCTGCTGCCGCATGATTGGTATAGCAGATATCCATTCCCATTGGCAGCCCTAACAATTTTGCACAGAAATGATCTTCCAGTGCCGCACGCGTGATCTGTTTACCGTCGAACAGGTATTCAGGCCCGATGAATCCTACTACTGAATTTACCAGTAATGGATTAAATGCACGCGCCACTGCATATGCCCTTGCTTCGCAGGTTTGCTGATCAACGCCTTCATGTGCATTGGCAGATAAAGAACTACCCTGCCCGGTTTCAAAATACATAAAATGATTACCCACAGTACCACGTTGCAAAGTATTGGCAGCATCGTAAGCCTCCTGCAGCAATGCCATGTTTACGCCAAACGCCGCATTTGTTTTTTCAGTTCCGCCGATCGATTGAAACACAAGATCAACAGGAGCTCCGCGTGGTATGATGTTCAGAGTAGTGGTAATATGACATAATACACATGATTGCACAGGAATAGCATATTTTTCGCGCACCTCTTCCAACATCTGTAATAATGCAATAACAGTGGCGGGATTATCGGTAGCAGGATTAATACCAATTACTGCATCGCCACTGCCATACAATAGTCCATCTACCAGGCTGGCTGCAATACCTTTCAGATCATCTGTAGGGTGGTTGGGTTGCAGGCGGGTAGAAAAACGTCCTTTCAAACCAATGGTATTACGGAACTTTGTTACCACTTCACATTTGCGTGCTACCGCCACCAGATCCTGGTTACGCATCAGTTTGGAAACAGCGGCCACCATTTCCGGCGTTAAACCCGGTGCCAGTGTTTGCAACATGGCAGCAGTAGCTGCATCACTCAATAACCAGTCGCGCAATTCACCTGTGGTAAAGCTGCTGACCAATGTAAAAACCTCTTTATTATGCGAATCAATGATCAGGCGTGTAATTTCATCCTGCTCGTAGGGGATTACTGTTTCCTGTAAAAAAGTCTTTAGCGGAACATCTGCCAGTGCCATCTGGGCCGCCACACGTTCTTCATCGCTATCTGCAGCCAGCCCGGCCAATACATCTCCCGAACGCAGGGGAGAAGCTTTTGCCAATAGTGTTTTCAGATCCTGAAAACGATAAGTATAATGACCTATGGTAATTGCAAATGACATATGTATTGTACTATAGTTTTATACAGCGTTATATGGATACAACCTGGCTGCTCTTCCTCCACCTGCCGGTCAGAACAAAAATAAATCCTGCCACCAGCAATCCTGCAAAGAACAATACACTCAATAACCAGTTATACCACACAATAGCAATTAAACATAGTATTGCCAGCAATAAGGCAATCAGCGGAAACCACGGATAAAAGGGCACTTTAAAAGGTCGCTCCAGGTCAGGCTCTTTACGCCGCAGTATAAACAGGCTGATCATGCTGATAATATACAATACGATAGCACCCAATGCAGCAATGATGATCGCCTTGTCGGTAGAACCGGCACACAGTGCAATGATACCAATACCACCGCCGGCCAGCAGCGCGCGGTGCGGTGTACGGAATTTTTTGTTAACGCCAGCCAGGTAAACAGGCAGATATCCACTTCTTGCCAATGCAAAGATCTGTCTTGAATAACCTACAATAATACTGTGAAAAGAAGCGATCAATCCAAACAGGCCAATGCCTGCAAATAATTTTGTCAGGTTGTTTTGTTTACCCAATACAATACCTATTGCCTCCGGTAGCGGATAATCAATATTGCTCAATCGACGCCAGTCTGTAATACCGCCGGTAAATATCATTACGCCCAATGCCAGTACCACCAACGTAAAGATGCCATAAATGTATCCGCGTGGTATTGTTTGTTGTGGTTGCTCTACCTCTTCTGCTGCCATGGCCACTCCTTCAATTGCCAGGTAAAACCAGATCGCAAATGGTATTGCAGCAAAAACACCAGGCCAGCCGGCCGGCATGGCATGCTGCATAAAATTATTCATGGAAAAAGCAGGCGCTACAATACCCATGAATAACAATAACTCAGCCACTGCCAGCAGGGTTACTACAAGTGTAAATACCGCAGACTCTTTAATACCCAGCAGATTGATCAATGTAAATACAACAAAGCAAACTATGCCGGTTGTCAACGCAGGTATAGCCGGATACAGGAAATGTACATAACTACCCAGTGCAAAAGCAATAGCCGGAGGTGCCAGCAGAAACTCAACAAGTGTGGCATACCCGGCAATCATTCCGCCTATTGGCCCCAATGCCTTATAAGCATAGGCAAAAGTCCCCCCTGCATGTGGTATAGCAGCGGTCAGTTCTGTAAAACTGAAAATAAATACAATATAAAAAACGGTAACGATCAATGTGGCGATCAGAAGTCCCATAGTACCTGCAATGCCCCATCCGTAATTCCAGCCGAAGTATTCGCCGGAGATCACCAGGCCTACAGCGATAGCCCACAGATGTACAGGTTTCAATACTTTTTTTAATGCAGGAGCGGGTGCAGCCATATTATTTACATTGTTTTTGGTGTATGAAAATAACAGGCAGGCAATCTTTTTAAAGTTACTGATTAAGCAGTAAAAGCTCCTGACAAAACCTTCTGACTGCAAAAAGCCCCGGAGAACAGTTTAAAATTTTATTAAATCATCATGCATTTTCAGCAATAAACTGTCTTTTATAGTGCACATAAAAGCCCCTCCGGACCGCTATAACAGTAAAAATTGGTAATTTTGCAGCGATGTACAAGAACGAACAGCAACCATCCATCCGTGTAGCGATCCTGGACCTTTATGAAGGACATGCCAACCAGGGTATGCGTTGTTTGCGCGAATTGTTACAGGAGTTTGCCCGCCAGCACCAGTTAAAACTGGTATGTGACGAATTTGAAGTGCGGCAGCATAAACAGCTACCAGACTTTTCCTACGATCTCTATATTTCCAGTGGCGGCCCCGGATCTCCCCTCGACAGTGAGGGCAGCGAATGGGAGCAGCTTTATTTCAACTGGATACAGCAAACCATCCGGTTTAATGAGGATGACAAAAATCAACACAAAAAATATGTGTTCTTTATCTGTCATTCCTTCCAGCTTGCCTGCCGGTACTTTAATATAGCCAAAGTAACACGCAGACGTTCCACTGCCTTTGGTGTTTTCCCGGTACACATGTTGCCCGATGGCACCAATGAACCCATTTTTGCCGGTTTACAGGATCCTTTCTATGTGCTGGACAGCCGCGATTACCAGGTTGTACAACCCGACTACGACAAACTGCAGGAACTGGGTGCCAGTCTGCTGGCCATTGAAAAAGAACGTCCGCATGTACCGCTGGAACGCGCCATTATGGGTGTACGTTTCAATCAATATATGGTGGGAACGCAGTTTCACCCGGAAGCAGATGCAGTGGGTACCAGCATGTACCTGCAACGTGATGATCGTAAACAGATCGTTGTAGACAATCATGGTTTTGAAAAATGGCAATCCATGATCGAACAACTGAACGATCCCGACAAAATACTGTATACCTACGCACATGTCATTCCCAATTTCCTGAATCTTGCTACAGAACAATTGCTGAGCGAAACGCAGCATGTGGTGTAATTTGAAGTGCTGATATTCATTTATTCCTGACTTCCGGTCTTCCGGACTTTTATTAATGCGCCATACTCTGCATTTCGCCCGCCCGGATGAGCCAGTCGGGTATTCTTTTCAGATTTCAGACCTCAGACTTCTGCCTTTCCCTGAACCTTGCACCTTGTACCTTATCTTCCTGGCTTTCCAATTTCATGTTTTCCGACTTCCTGTATTTATCATTACCTTCCGTTTATAAACCACCGGTTATGGTAACCAGTCTGCGCAAAGCCTACAACGCCGCATTTACCGAAGAACAATACAATGCATTTGTTGATAAACTGAACAGTGAATATCCCGGCGCCATTGATTTTAAAATAGCGGAAACACCTGTTTTTATTGATAAGGCATTTGGCAATAAACTGATCGATGCATGTGAAAGCATTGTTGATATCATTCTTGATCCGGCATTTAAAACCCTTACCGAAAATGCCATTCCGGCCAAAGACAGCGTACCGGGTGAAAATGATCATGCCCATATGATCGCTTTTGATTTTGGTGTATGTGTTAATGAAGAAACAGGTGAGCATGAACCACGACTGATTGAAATGCAGGGATTTCCTACCCTGTTTGGTTTTCAAAGCTGGTTTCCCGATATACAGCGGCAGTTCTTTTCCATACCAGAAAACTATACGCAGTACCTGGGCAATTACACCAGGGATACTTACCGTGACGATCTGCGTAGTATTCTTACCGGCAATAGACCGGCAGAAAACGTGATCCTGCTGGAAATAAAACCACACCAACAGAAAACAAGAATTGATTTTTACTGTACCGAAACCATCACCGGCATTCGTCCTGTTTGCATTACAGAACTAATACAGGAGGGAAAAAAATTATTCTATATGCGTGATGGTGTAAAAACAGCCGTACAACGCATATACAACCGGGTGATCTTTGATGAACTGAACGCACAAAAGGATCAACTGGGATCATTTGTTGACATTACGCAGGAACTGGATGTGGAATGGATACCGCACCCCAACTGGTTTTACCGCATCAGCAAATACACATTGCCATTTATCCGTCACCCATATGTACCGTCCACTTTCTTTCTGGACGAGATCAAACAGGTTCCGCACGACCTGGAAAATTATGTATTGAAACCTCTGTTCTCGTTTGCCGGACAAGGTGTGGTGATTGATGTAACGCAGAAAGACATAGATAAAATAACAGACCCGCACAACTGGATACTGCAACGTAAAGTGCAGTACGCCGATATTATTGAAACACCTGATATTCCTGCCAAAGCAGAAATAAGGATGATGTATTGGTGGAAAGATGGCTGGGCCCGTCCGAAACCAGCTATTAACCTGGCACGCCTCAGCAAGGGTAAAATGATCGGTGTACGCTATAATAAGGATAAAACCTGGGTGGGTGGTACCGTTTGCTATTTTGAGCGGTAATGATCATTATAGCATGCCCAGGAACTTTTCAATTTCCTCCCATCGGGTAGTTATTACTTTGCCTTCTTTATCGATCAGCACATACGCTGGCCGTCCGGAGACATTATAGTTTTTCAGAACAGCCTTGTCTCCTTTGGCATGTATATAAGGCAACTGGTTGGCCTCAATGATCCGTGCTATATGTTTTTCATTTTCAGTGGTCATACCTATTACTTCGAGTCCTTTTGCATGATACTGATTGTAGAGGGCTGTTATTTTAGGTAATGCCAGAATGCAATAGCCACACCATGTTTCCCAGAAATCCAGCAATACATATTTACCTCTCATATTTCTTAAAGAAACAGTATCACCATTAAAGGTCGCATAGCTGAAATCTGGCGCACTGATGCCTGTCTTTACTATCATAAAACCAGTATCTTTTGAAACAGGTCTTTTATACTCCAGTGTTTTATAAGCATTCCATGCGCTGGAAAGTATAATGTTATCATGCATTTGAGGAATATTCACAACTATATTGCTCAACTGGTAAGATGCCTTGAATACCGTGCCGTTCCAGTAACAGATACGTCCTGTCCGTACAAGAAAACCGGAAACTTTGTCCAGGTACAACGTATCGGTGGTAAGTTCATTAATACTGTTCAATGGATATGCCAGTACAATGATCTGATGATCTCTACTATCCAGCAACTGTATAGCAGGTTTTTGCTTCAGTAAAAAACCGAGCATTTGCTTTTTTACCAGCAGCGTTTGAAACGGTAACAACGCCATCCTTGCTTTTGCCGGGTTGTTTGCATTGTTTTCATAAGCATAAGGATTGAATACCCTTACACAACTATCATCATGATCTACTTCAAAACTGCGGTTGCCATCATAATAATATTCAAATGTTCTTTTCTGGTAAGCTCCCTGTAAATGAAATATGGCACCAAAGATAGAATCCTGTGGTCTTGGTTCCAGCCATACGGTACCGGTTGCTTCAAAAACAGAATCGGCCTTAATATTATATACACTTCTGTACAGTGAATGGTAGGTCAGATTGCTCAATGAATTATATTTCTGCTCCAGTTTGCGTAAAAGCTCTATGGCCTCAATACTGTCTGTTTTTTGTGCATTTGCCGTTATTGTTACCAGCATTGCAACAGCAATAAATATTTTTTTCATGCCTTACTTTTATACGAAATTATTGGCTGCATTATCTGCCTGCAAAAAGCTTAGCCTGATGCATTTATTATTTAGACAGATGCCCGGATAAAAGGACTGGTCTAAAAATAGTGGGCATTGGTCGAATGGAATTGTATGGCACAAACATACCTTTAGCTTTGACAGCATTGTATGGAATTAAAGAAAAAGCACTTATTCTTAACATGGCAGGAAGCATTATTCTTTGTCTTCTTTTTCATGATATTTCCCCTTATTACCGGACTACAGTACAGGTCACTCTATGACAATCAGGTTTTTTTTGAAACCTTTTCTTATCATACCACCGGTGGTTTACTGACTATTTTTCCTTTTCTGTTCTATTATAAGGTAATAGTGCCCCGTTACCTTTTTACCCGCAGATATTTGTTATTTGTCTGCGCATTACTATTATTTATTGTTGCCTATGATCTGTATATCCGCTACGTTACAGATCTGGGCATCTCTAAAATGTCTTTCTTACCGGATGGGGTACGAAAAATTGCAAAAGGCGCCTTTAAAAGAGCGGACTGGATAAGACAAAGTATTACGCTTACCATTACAAACCTGTTAAGTGTTACTGCAGTAGCCTTTTTTACACAGGTATTACGTAAGGAGCGGCAGGTACAGCAGTTACAGCAACAACAGCTACGCATGGAACTGGATGCATTAAAAGCCCAGCTTCACCCGCATTTCTTTTTTAATACCCTCAACAATATTTATTCGCTGGCACTGCAGCGTTCAGCAGCAACTGCCCCTGTTGTAAACAAACTGGCAGCCATGATGCGTTATATGCTTTACCTGTCCGATGCTTCTGCAGTTCCCGTGCAACAGGAGATTGATTTTATCAGTAACTATATCTCGCTGGAACAATTACGTCATGACGACAATGTGCACATCAGTTTTGATTTTCAGGGAAAAGCAGAAGGTGTTACCATTGCCCCATTTTTATTACTGCCGTTTGTGGAAAATGCTTTTAAGCACGGGATTGATAATGAAACGGGAAATGGATTTACAGAGATCGTTATAGTAACAGAACCGGGTGAATTAACAATGACCGTGAAGAACAGCAAACCACAGTTTGCAACTGATACTGTCAATCATAAAGGTGTGGGGTTAAGTAATGTTCAGAAAAGACTGGCCTTACTGCATCCAGACAAACACAAATTGCTCATAACAGATACAGAACACCAATATTCGGTATATTTAAATCTATCTTTAGCCTGATGTTGAATTGCCTGATTGTTGACGATGAACCACTGGCACGACAGGTATTGGAGAGTTATATTTCTCGTACACCTTTGCTGCTACTGACTGCTATTTGCAATAATGCGGTAGATGCTTACCGTACTTTACAGGAACAGGAGCTGATGGTTGATATTCTTTTTCTGGATATTAAAATGCCACGTATTGATGGAATCCGCTTTCTGCGGTCATTAAAACAGCCTCCTGCGGTGATCTTTACCACTGCTTTTTCAGAATATGCTGCAGAAAGCTACGACCTTAATGCGGTTGATTATTTATTAAAGCCTTTTTCGTACGAACGCTTTTACAGAAGTATTGAAAAGGTATTGAAAATAAATCCCCCGGTAAAAAGAGCAGATAATGCAACAAACTATTTGTTCATTAAAGCAGATAACAATCTGATAAAGATCTTTCACCAGGATATTCTGTACATACAGGCAAGGAAAGATTACCTGAAACTGGTAACGAAAAACAACAGTTTCCTTACACACATGACCATGAAGTATATCGGATCATTGTTACCAGAAAAACAGTTTGTGCGTGTGCATCGTTCTTATATTATTTCACTGGCCGCCATTAACATAAAGGGGAAGAATTTTGTTGATATAGACAATGTAAAGATCCCTGTCAGTGATAGCTATAGGAATCCGCTGGAGAAAGCATTACAAAAATAACCTGAAACTGCCGCTTGTGTAGCTACCGGCTGCATCTCAATGTCAATCTCTATATTTGGGATACATCAATCAACGCTATTATGCCACACTTATCAGATATTAAAGGGAAAGAGATCGTTCCCGGTTATTTTGGTCGTTTTGTACACGGTGAAACAATGACATTATCATTTGTAGACATTGAACAGGGAAAAAGTTTACCGGAACACAGTCATCCGCACGAACAGATTACCCATATACTGGAAGGAGAACTGGAAATGATCATTGGTGGTGAAAAAATGGTATTAACTGCCGGTAGTGTATATGTAATACCAGGTAATACACCCCACAGTGCCACAGCCCTTACCCAATGCAGGGTATTGGACGCTTTCCATCCCGTAAGAGAAGATTATAAAATATAAGATCAGACAAAAAAGGAACAAGGTACAAGGCTTCAGCCCTTGCACTTTGTTCCTTGTACTTTATCTATTTCAGCTTATTTGGTTTCCATCCAGTCCGGACGCATATCGCTGTCTTTCTTTCTGCTGATCATATTTATATTGATCAACCAGCCATCCAGGCGATATAACATTTCCAGTTCTACTTTAAAGTTCCTGTATCTTTCATCTGCAGTTTGTATAGTAAAAGTAGTTACTACAAAATCCTTCTCTTCTGAAGCAGGATCATAATCACCGGTAAGGTAATAAGCACTGCCGTCTACCATTTTCAACCGGCAGTTTTTCAATTGCTGGTACAGGCGTTTGTACTCTTTGGAAGCTTTGCCAAAATCCTCGCTTTGCAACATGGTAGCCTGCCAGCTTGCGGTAGTATCCAATGCAGAATGGTACAACCCCACCTCGCAATTGGTAGAGCCTGGTAAACGGACAGTAGAAGCATATCTTTCAAAATCGCCTTCTGCCAATACCAGTTCACCCGAAATGTGTTTGTAATTGAAAGGGAAATCACCAAGTATCTTTTCTACTGCCGTAATGAACGATGGCGTAGAAGTGGTGCTCTTTTCAGCAGCTTTCTGAGCCTGTGCCTGCATGGTAAGCACGACAGTACATGCCGTGAACAGGCGGGTTAGATTTTTCATTGGGTTAGTTTTTACAAAAATATATAAATACCACCTCGCTTTCCTCATTAACGTTACCCACAGATGGGGATTACTTATAGAGTTGTTAAAACTGCTGCATTACCGCCAACACATGCATATTCCTTTGCATATAACCATGCTGGTTTGATACATTTATCCGGCGGTGGTCACCGCCGGATGAGCTGATTATTTCGTTAGCGTATAACGCACGCCTGCAAACCCGCGCATGCCCTGGTTGGGTGCATATACATAGTTTGGATCAAAGGTCAGCCCGTACGGATTATCCGGTGTTGGAATAGCCTGTCCATTGCCATCAAACTGTACATGTTTATCAAACGGGTCATTGGTGCGTGCAATCAGGAAAGGCGTTCCTTTTGCAGGTGTCCAGTTCAGCAGGTTCTTGATACCTGCATATACCTCCCATGAAGCACCCAGTTTTTTACTGAACTGTATATTCTGGATACTCCACACCGGGGATAGGGGTTTACGTGGATCCAGGGGCGATAACAACGGCAGCAACATTGGGCCATAAATATTACCGGTATAATCAATATTGATTGCCAGCGGCCGGAAGGTATAAGACAATGACCAGGTACCACTCCACCGTTCGGTGAGCAATTGTCTTGATGTTTGCCGGTTACCATCATGATCGGTATTGGTGATCTTCACATCCATGAATGTGCTGCCGATATGCCCGCGCAATGAATTGGTAAAACCAAATTCAGCGGCCAGGCTGATCCCTTTTGAAACAGCATGTCCGTTCAGGTTATCATAAATGATCTGGTTAACATTGGTGGTATAATCCGGTAAAATACGGTTGGTGAAATAAGTATACCATACACTGGCATCCAGCGTAAGCCACCAGTTGGTAGTGTAGATCTTTTTTACATAATTGATATTGGCATTATAGCTGCGTTCTGGTTTCAGGGTTGACCGGATCACTACTGCACGCGCACCGGTCAAGGCAGCATGATCTTCCGTAAATAAATTCACCACGCGGAATCCTGTACCGGCATTCACACGGATTATATCATTGGGTGAAAGCGTATATTTCCACGCAGCCCGGGGTGTAAAAATATGCCCATGTACCGGGTGATGATCCCAACGGGCACCCAGCAAGAGTTCCTGCCGGCCGGTCAGTTTTATCTGGTCCTGCAACAGTATACCGGGTAATGGTGTTTTATCCGGCCTGTTTTGCAGGGTAATGGTATCCATGGTAGCTGTAGTATTGTCATCATACCAGGTATACCGGAACACGGCACCTGCCAGCAGGTCATGACGCCCGATTGTTTTATCCCAGGTGAGTTGTCCAAAGGCAACCTGTTGCAATGCATTGTACAAATGCGTGCCGTATGCCGAACGCTGACGATGGTTATTGTAAGAATAGGAGAACATGATCTTTTCCCGTACCGGCAACTGGTAATTACCAATCAATTCCCATCTGGCCGTATAGATACTTTCACCATACAGGCTATCACCGCCGCGGAATTGTTTATTCCATCGAACATCACCACCCCAGCGGTCTTCATAAATATACCGGATAGCAATACCTGCTGCACGATTGCCGGCACGTTCAAACTGGTATTTATTAAATATGGAAATCCTGTTCTGAAGCGTTACATCGGTAAAGTTGTCACCGTTCTTATCATAGATCTTATTAAAGCTGAAATAATTCATGCCAAGCAAAGCGCTTGTTTTTTTAAAAGGCTGGTATTTGGCTGCCGCATCCACATTGTATTCCTGCCATGAAGTAGCCATTACATCTACAGATACCAGCGGTGCTTTGGCCGGATTTTTTGTAATGATATTGATCAGTCCGCCAATAGCTTCAGAGCCGTACAATGATGAGGCCGGACCTTTTACCACTTCAATCCTTTCTACCAATGAATTGGGAATGCCTGACAAACCATACACCGTAGACAGACTGCTTACAATAGGCATACCGTCAATCAATACCATGGTGTAAGGACCCTCCAGTCCGTTGATGTGGATATCGCCGGTGTTACATACGTTGCAATTCAATTGCGGACGAACCCCGTTTACCTGTTGCAAGGCATCAAATATGGAAGGCGTAGGATTTCTGCGGAAGAACTGCGGTGTGTATACTTCTACCGGAACAGGACTATTGGTCCTGGATACTGCTTTCATGGTACCTGTCACTACCACATCATCCAGTTGTCGCGATAATGATGTCATTTTTATATGCAGCGACATTTTGTTATCT
Organism: Chitinophagaceae bacterium PMP191F; assembly: GCA_001302245.1. Classification (GTDB taxonomy): domain Bacteria; phylum Bacteroidota; class Bacteroidia; order Chitinophagales; family Chitinophagaceae; genus PMP191F. The sequence goes on along the minus strand of LGYU01000011.1, from coordinate 1,776 downwards.
GTTACCTGCAGCGTATCAGTACGATAACCTGTAATACTGGTAACAAGCGTAACCGGCAACGTAATATTTTCCAATACAAAACGCCCCTGTTCGTTGGTAAGCACAGATGTGTTGCCTGCAGTAACAACAGCACCTGTCAGCCGTTCACCGCTAAAACTATCCCATACTGTACCTGTAATTGTCTGGGCAGTCAGTACAACAGGCACACACGATATTAAAACCAGTTTTACAACACGTATAATTATGCACATTTAAATTAATTTTTAGTCTTGTCTAAATTAATATTTAGCCAAATATAGTCATTCAATTTAAATAGGCAAAAGTTTAAAGGTGTGTCACTGAGATATTTTAAGCGCTGAGAAGAGGTAATGACAATAAAAAAGCCCCGCCTGGAGCGAAGCTTATTGTGTTAATTTCTACCGGATTTTCCGACTTCCGGTATTCCGGACTTTTTTTGAGCCACAGAGGCACAAAGGAACACGAAGAAAGGTGTTAGCTGTGAACGATTACTTGTTAACTTTTCAACCTACCAACCTGCCTGCGCTATTTCTCTTCCGAACTTGTATTTGCTCGCAGCTTTTTGAACCACAAAGAGAGGGATTAGAAATTGGACAGCCTTTAGCAGTTAGCAGCAGTAAGTATTCTTCACTTTTATAGGCCATTGAACCAGGCCAGGGCATATCTTGACCGCCTGTTAATAGGAACATGCATTTTTATGTTTCCCGGCTCCGTCAGGAGGCTCCTGACGGAGCTGAATACTGCAATCAAATTACTATCAGCGGGTAGCTCCGGAGCCTAATAAAACCGACTATCCATCATTCACAACTCACTACTACCCTAGTTCATTTTCTTTTTCAACGTACTTACCTGGTCCTGCAGATTGCTTACCAGTGATGCCAGTTGATTTACATCCCAACGCTGCTGTACATTGGCCTTAGCTATTACCAGTGATGCCTTCCACATTTCAATAACATCTTCTGCATTGATATTGTAAGGCTGGTAAGCCGGGTTATCACTGATCAGGGTGTATTTGTTTTTGGAGCGATTGCTCTTCATCACTCTTTTATATACAATGCCTTCACTACGTGATATCACTATATAAGTGTTGCTGTTGCGCACATCATCCATATCATCCACCTTTTCACCTACTATTACAGATCCACTGGGTGTGGGCAACATTGAATCTCCCACTATTTCAAAAGCACGGTAAAATCCCGATGACAACATGGGCAAAGTAAACGTATTCAGCTCATCAATAAACTCCGGATCTGCATAGCCCGCCAGGTAACCGGCTGCAGCTTTTACCGGAACAAATTGAATTTCTGCCACTCCGGATGCCATTTTCTGCGCGCGGCGTTTGGCCAGGTATCCGCCCTGGCTGTCAGACAGGTTCTGCAGCAACAATTCGTCCAGCGACAGTTTGAATAACTCACTCACCACTTCCAGTACATCAATGCGCGGCTCGGCACGCTCTTCTTCGTATGCGCCCAATAGTGAACGTTTGATGCCCAACCGTACCGCAAATTCTTCCTGTGTCCATCCACGTAGTTTACGCAGATGCTTCAGATTTTTTCCGGCTAATGACATAGACTAATAAGTTTAGCGCAAAATACTAATTTTTTTAACAATACAAAAAAGAATGTGATTCTGGGTACCGGTTAGGGGATACAGGATGCGGGGTAAAGCAGTCAGGCTGCGTTATAATTCCGGCATTATTCCCTGAGCTTTGTTCCGGTTTTCTTTTACACCTCAAAAGCTGAAACCCTTAGTTTGTAC
>LGYU01000010.1 GCA_001302245.1 Chitinophagaceae bacterium PMP191F | reverse complement strand
TCGCAATATTGCGATTAATAAATTAAATAAGCCGATATGAAAAACAATCAGCCATTAAAAGACCTGGTAAAGCAGAAGTATGATGCAATTGCTTTACAGGATAAACAGACCAATGAAGCTTCCTGTTGCGGATCGGGAGGATGTTCTGTTGGAGTGTATAATATCATGACAGATGATTATACCAACGTATCAGGGTACAATGCCGATGCAGATCTGGGACTTGGTTGCGGATTACCGACACAATTTGCGCAGATCCGCAGAGGAGATATTGTAATAGATCTGGGATCTGGTGCCGGTAACGATTGTTTTGTTGCCCGGCATGAAACCGGTGAAACAGGAAAGGTGATCGGTATTGATTTTACCCCTTCCATGATTGCAAAGGCAAGGGCCAATGCAGAAAATTTGGGTTTTAATAATGTGGAATTCCGCCAGGGAGATATTGAACATATACCAGTAAGTGCAGCAGTGGCAGATGTTGTGATCAGTAATTGTGTGCTGAACCTGGTACCGGATAAAGATGCGGTATTTAAAGAGATATGCCGGGTGCTTAAACCAGGTGGGCATTTCAGTATATCTGACATTGTATTGAAAGGAGAATTGCCTGTTGCTATTCAGCATGCTGCAGAGATGTATGCAGGCTGTATATCAGGTGCAATCCAGAAAGAAGCTTACCTGCAATTGATTGAGAAGAATTGTTTTGTAAATATCGCTATACAGAAAGAAAAAATGATCACTGTGCCGGACGATATACTAACACAGTATTTGTCTTCTGAAGAAGTATTGCAGTTCAGGAATCGTGAGGGAGGTATTTACAGCATTACTGTATATGCTGAAAAACGCGCAGTACCATGTTGTGATTCAGAAGATTGTTGAGTTATTCATTGTTATTACTCTTTTATTAAAAGAAAAAATGAAAAAAGTACTTGTATTGTGCACCGGCAATAGTTGCCGCAGCCAGATCGCAGAAGGCTATCTCCGTTATTTTTCTGGTGGTAATGCAAAGATATACAGCGCAGGGGTGGAGACACATGGCCTAAATCCACGGGCCATTGCTATTATGAAAGAAGATGGTATTGATATTTCGCAGCATACTTCCAATCATATTGATGAATACCGCAGCATTAATTTTGATTTTGTGATCACTGTTTGTGACAATGCCAGGGAGAGGTGTCCTTTCTTTCCGTCACTTGCGCAAAAGTTTCATTACAACTTTCCTGATCCTGCAAAAGCAACCGGTACGGAAGAGGAGATCATGGAACAGTTCCGAAAGGTACGTGATATGATCAAAGTGTATGCGCAGGGTTTTGTTAAGAAGAATATTGTACCCAATGGAAATTAATACGTCTGCACCGGTAGCAGCCACAAAGCATTTGGGCGTTATAGATCGTTATCTCACGCTATGGATATTCCTGTCTATGTTGCTGGGAGTGGCTATCGGATATTTTTTTCCATCATTTCCGGAAACGGTACATGCTGCATCAAACGGAACAACCAACATTCCCCTGGCAGCCGGTTTGATATTAATGATGTATCCTCCTCTGGCCAAAGTTCGGTATGAGAAAATGGGAAAGGTTTTTAGCAATGTAAAAATACTGGGTGTTTCATTGCTTTTAAACTGGGTGATAGGTCCGGTACTGATGTTTTTACTGGCGGTCATTTTTCTGCACGATTCACCTGATTACATGACAGGTGTTATTCTGATCGGGCTGGCCCGTTGTATAGCTATGGTAATTGTATGGAACGAACTGGCAGAAGGGGACCGGGAATATGCTGCCGGCCTGGTGGCTTTGAATAGTATTTTCCAGGTGCTGTTATACAGTGTATATGCTTACCTGTTTATAACGGTCTTGCCTCCTTTACTGGGATTGAAAGCATTACAGGTTAATATCGGCATGGTAGCCATCATGCACAGTGTAGTAATATATCTTGGCATTCCGTTTGCCTGCGGCATGCTCAGCAGGTACGTGCTGGTCAGGATCAACGGTGAGATATGGTACGAACAAAAGTTCTTACCTGCCATTTCTCCGGTTACCCTGGTTGCGTTGTTATTTACGATTGTGCTGATGTTTAGTCTGAAAGGAAAACTGATCATTACCATCCCGATGGATGTGCTGCATATTGCCATACCGCTGGTGATTTATTTTGTGCTGATGTTCCTGATCAGTTTCCTGTTGGGGAAAATGCTGCGAGTTGCTTATGCTACGGTTACTTCGATTGCTTTTACTGCTACCGGTAACAATTTTGAACTGGCTATTGCAGTGGCCATTGTGGTTTTTGGTATCAATAGTGGTGAGGCGTTTGCAGGAGTGATTGGTCCGTTGGTAGAGGTGCCGGCATTGATTGCATTGGTACAGGTTGCCTTCCGGTTACGAAAAAAGTACTGGTCTTGATTGATAACGGATGATATCCTTCTGAAAGTATGTCATCCGTTATCATTAATCTTCTCTGCTTCCGTCATCGGCCATCCGCACCATTCTGGGTGTGAATTTTGCCACAATATCTACCAGTTGCTGTTGGGCCGCCATTACGGTATGAATATCCTTATAAGCCATTGGTGCTTCATCCAGACCTGCACCGATCAGGGTTACATCATTCGCTTTCAGAATAGTTTGCATCTTCAGTGTTTCATTATAGTACTGATGAGTAAGTGGCAGGTTATATATTTAAAGTTAAATGCAGGACGCCTAACAATATCTCTATATACAGAAAGTGTTGGCTTTAAACTTAATACTTAAAACCTATTGCCTAAAACTTAACACTCAGTGCAAATTTCCTAAATTCATCCTTTTTTATCAAATGCACTGTTTATGACGGTTGATAAGCTTGCCGGCACCTCAGGACGTGTGCGTGCCATTGTAAGCGGATCGGTAGGTAATCTGGTGGAATGGTACGACTGGTACTCGTATGCTGCTTTTTCCCTGTATTTTGCACCTGTATTTTTCCCGAAAAGTAATCCTACTGCGCAACTACTGGATACAGCGGGCATTTTTGCCGTTGGTTTTTTAATGCGTCCTATCGGTGGCTGGTTGTTTGGTACCATTGCTGATAGAAAAGGACGAAAGTTTTCCATGACCTTGTCTGTGTTGCTGATGTCGTTCGGTTCGCTGCTGATAGCCGTAACGCCTGTGTATGCCACCATTGGTGTGGCAGCACCCGCCATTCTGATGCTGGCGCGTTTGCTGCAGGGGCTGAGCGTAGGCGGTGAATATGGCACTTCTGCTACTTACCTCAGTGAAGTGGCTACTGCCAGCAGACGCGGTTTTTTCTCCAGCTTTCAATATGTAACTCTTATCGGCGGACAACTGGTTGCACTGGGCATACAATTATTGTTGCAACAGTTTTTTCTTACTGAAGAAGAACTACATAGCTGGGGCTGGCGTATTCCCTTCTTTATCGGCGCTATATTATCGCTGGTAGCATTTTACCTGCGTGCGAATATGCATGAAACCGAAGTATTTAAAAAGCAACAAAGAACCGGCGATCATCATAAACAGGGCAGTATACGCCAGTTGCTGAAATACCCCCGGTCTGTAGCGGTTGTGGTTGGTCTTACGCTGGGAGGAACCATTGCATTTTATACCTATAGTACCTATATGCAGAAGTTCCTGGTGAATACGGTACATCTTTCCAAAAGCCAGGCAACATGGATCACGTTTATTTCGTTATTTATCTACGCATCGTTACAGCCATTGTTTGGTTTGTTGTCAGACCGCATTGGCCGCAAACCCCTGCTGATTGCATTTGGAGTGCTGGGCACCATTGCTACCGTACCCCTGCTTACAACATTAAGTCATACAAACAGTATAGGACAGGCCTTTGGGCTGATCATGACCGCGCTGATCATTGTAAGCGGATATACCTCTATCAATGCTGTGGTAAAAGCAGAGCTGTTCCCGGTAGCGATCAGGGCGCTGGGAGTAGGTTTTCCCTATTCTATAACTGTGGCTATATTTGGCGGGAGTGCCGAATACGTGGCATTATGGTTTAAAAAGGCAGGACATGAATCTTACTTCTACTGGTATGTTACCATTTGTATATTTATATCATTACTGGTTTATCTTACAATGAAGGATACCAAACATACTTCATTGATAGAGAATAACGTTCATAGTTAGGCGTGAATGTTGAAAAATGTTGATAAACGGTAGAGGGTTAGGCCCGTTTTTTGCTATGTTACATGCCCGTAGTTATACACTGAATATTACGTGGAAAACTAATATTTGTGAATCTGCGGGTAAAGATGTAGTTTAGAGTGACGGTGATGTTTCAGTGCTAAAACCAACATGCGCTAACAATGACCAAATATAAACCTTAGAGAAAACCTTATCACCTATGGATTCCAAGCAATTACTTAAACACATGGATGCTGCCTGGCTCGAGATACAGGTAGAGATGCAGGAGATGAAGGCACTGTATGGCGATAACATTCCCATGGCTGTAGTAAGTGAACTTACAGAAAAAATGCGTTCTTTCCGCCAGCAATATGGTAGTGGCAGCGAAGCCAGTAAACAAGCATACCCCTTTTTGAGCAAATATGTAGTATCTAAACCGAATTAGTAAGACGGCTGGTATCTGCATTTACAGCCTGCTTCATTATCATCTGTTTACGATCTTAATATACATCTTTTTCCCTTCTTTTTTATTGAAATTACCTCATGCCTGAACATGGGCAGTGTAATGTTGTTATTGATCTTGATCAAACCATTACATGTCTTTGTAAAGGTATTTTCCTGGTTTTGCTTACTTTCAGTATTGCAAATCTCTGATGAGCAAAAGGCTAAGCAATTATTAATCATCTGAAAGGAATAAAGCATGTCAGTATTATTTTCTCCCCTTACTATCAGGCACGTAACTATCAGGAACAGGATTGCCGTGTCGCCAATGTGTATGTATTCAGCTGAAGACGGGTTTGTGAACAACTGGCACCTGGTGCATCTTGGCAGTCGTGCTGTAGGTGGTGCCGGGCTGGTAATACAGGAAGCCACTGCGGTATCACCCGAAGGGCGCATCTCAGCTGCGGATGCAGGGATCTGGAAAGATGAGCATATTGAAAAGTTGCAGGAGATCACCGCCTTTATTCATGAACAGGGCGCCATTGCAGGTATCCAGCTGGCACATGCAGGCCGAAAAGCCAGTTGTTTGCCACCCTGGAAAAGTGGTAAGCAGGTACCACGCGTAGCGGGTGGCTGGCAAACCGTGGCACCTTCACCCATTGCTTTCAGGGAGGGTACCGAAGCTCCGGTAGCATTGGATGCGGCAGCTATTCAGCAGGTCATTCATTATTTTACAGCTGCTTCGGCAAGAGCATTGAAAGCTGGTTATAAATTGATTGAAATACATGCTGCACATGGTTACCTGTTGCACCAGTTCTTATCACCGCTGAGTAACCAACGTACAGATAATTACGGCGGAAATTTTGAAAACAGAACCCGTTTGTTGCTGGAAGTAGTAAAGGCGGTGCAGTCTGTATGGCCGGCAGATTACCCGTTATTTGTACGTATCTCGGCTACAGACTGGGCAGAAGGTGGATGGGATCTTGAACAATCAGTACAACTGGCTGCTTTGCTGAAACAACAAGGTGTTGACCTGGTGGATTGTTCCAGCGGCGGTCTTGTACCGCATGTAAAAATACCCGTGGAGCCAGGTTACCAGGTTCCTTTTGCGGAAAGAATTAAAAAGGAAACAGGAGTGCTGACCGGTGCTGTAGGGCTGATCACTAAAGCTGTTCAGGCAGAACAGATCATTGCAAACGCACAGGCCGATATTGTATTACTGGCCAGGGAGCTGCTGCGTGATCCTTATTTTCCGTTGCATGCTGCCCATGAATTGGGTGCCGGTATAACCTGGCATCCGCAATACGAAAGAGCAAAGCCACATTCATCATTCTAAACATTGTTTATAATCAATAAGAGCAGGCTTCCATATGGTTGCCTGCTCTTTTGCTTGATTGGATTGCTGGAAAAATTTATACTTATATTGTAAAGGATTGTTAACCTGCCGGGTCTGAATTAATTGTCAACTTCATATTCTTCACGCCTCAGGCCCGACAGGTAATATATTGACAAACATCAGCGCAATGTTCTGGCTTTTACAAAATTTCCCGATGCATCAAACAGTACCGCGTATCGTGTTCCACTGGCATCTATCACTACCACATATTCCTGTACAGATCCGCCAATGCTGTATGTGAATGCTTTTTTGAAAACATAATCAGGATAGGTAGCGGTGAGATAAGTTGTTATACTGGCCGGTAACACTGACTGTTCTGCAGGTTGCCATCTGCCATGATGTGTAACCGGGATCTGTATCCTTGAAACAAAGCTGCCGGACGCGTTGAACAGGGTTGCATACAAGCCATTGTTGCTGCTGATCACCAGGTAGTATCCGTCACGAACGTCTTTGAACGCTTTTAGCAAAGTATCCTGCGCATAGTTGGTGCTGAAATAGCTTGTAATGGCGGCAGGTAATGCACTGAGTGAAACAGTATCACGCAACGATATATCCCTGTCGCGGAACCTTCCGCCAACATGCCAGCCGATTCCTATGAGGTCACCTCTTTCACGTTGTTCCAGTACTCCGATAAAATTGCCACTGGCGTCAAAAAGAAGTCCTACGGGTTTGTTGTTGAATACAATGATGGCTACATAACCTTTGATGGCGGCAGTACGGTTGTTGACAACTGAAAATGCTTCTACAAAGGTGTAGCCTGCATAATTGGTGGTTAAATAAGTGGTAACTGCTGCCGGAAGATTGGATGCATTGACGGTATCGCGGTGGAAACCCATACCACAGTTGTGCATCATATAAATACTGTCTGTTACCTTATTGCCTGAAGTATCTGTAACGGCAACGGTAATTACAGATGATGATGACGTACCGGAGGCGGTATCGGTACCGGATGTGGCTGAGCTGTCTTTGTTACAGGAACTGATACCCACTGCTGCCGTAATAGCACATGCAATTGCAACGCCATAGTGAAATGCTCTTTTCATTGCTTTCAATTTGTTTGTTGAATGAATATTGATACTGTTCGGTTGCCGAGGAATGGATTTTAACGGGCAGCAGTTTTGGCGTTTCTCCTTTTTAACTGCGAAGCATGTGCGGATAAGATCCTTAATTGAACGGGTAAGAAATGGTTGTTATCTTATACGCAAAAAAGGTGCTTTTGATTATGTAACCATTCGTTAAGCTACTGTTATCAGAAATAGCAGTTGATATAAGAGTATAGACATAAAAAAACGCCCGGTATACCGGGCGTTGTAGCTGACAGATGATAAAGAGTGATCCGTCTATTTATTAAAATCATTGATACCATAGTAATAAGTATCCCTGCTGTTGGCATAACGGCCTTCTATCTGCAGGTTACCGGATTGTTTGGACATTACGTCTTTAAACTCTTCTAATGTTTTTACCGAAATGCCGTTTACTTTGGTAATAATAAAACCAGGTTTCATATTGGTCTGGTCGGCAATAATACCATCGCTGATATTGTTGACTACCACGCCACCACTGATATTCAGTTTGGCAGCATCTTCTTTGTTTAGCGTAGCAAAATCAGCACCCAGTGATTGCAGGGCAGCCTGCTGCTGACTGGCAAAAGTACCTTGTTTGCCTTTCAGTGTTACGCTGAATGTTTTTTCTGCATTGTTTCTCAATACAGTGATCTGTATTTTATCGCCGGGTTTCATACGGGCAATCTGTTCAGACAATTGTGCTGCAGTGGCAACCGGTATATTGTTTATTCTGGTGATCGCATCACCTTTGCGGATACCGGCTTCTGCGGCAGCGCCATTAGGATCTGTTTCTGCTATCCATACGCCATTCACATCATCGTTGATGCCCAGCTCTTTTTTGTGTGCATCATCCATGTCTTCCGGAGCCATGCTTACGCCCAGATAACCGCGTTGTACAGAACCGAATTTCATGATATCACCAATCACTTTTTTTACCAGGTTAGAAGGAATGGAATAAGCATAACCTGCATAAGATCCTGTAGGAGACGCAATAGCAGAAGTGATACCGATCAGATCACCATTCAGGTTTACCAATGCACCGCCGCTGCTACCGGGGTTCACGGCTGCGTCTGTTTGTATAAATGACTCAACAGGCGCTGCACCCTGGCGATTGATACCGATGTTACGGCTTTTTGCACTGACAATACCCTGTGTTACGGTAACATCAAGGTTCAGTGGATAACCAATGGCCATTACCCATTGCCCCAGTTTTACATCGTCTGAATTGCCAATGGACATTACCGGAAGGTCTTTGCCTTCGATTTTAATGAGTGCCAGGTCTGTGTTAGGATCAGAACCAATTACTTTAGCTTTGTAATTCTTACGGTCGTTCAGGGTTACACTGATCTCGGTAGCGCCATCTACTACGTGATTGTTGGTAACGATATAACCATCGTTACTGATGATCACTCCGGAACCGGAAGCTTTCTGGTCGGGCTGTGAATAGCCTTGTGCGCCGCCATCACCAAAAAATCTCCTGAAAAAATCATCGTCACCAAACGGGTTCTGCTGTTGCTGTTGTCTGCCTTTAACCTGGCTGAACTTGGTAACTGTTTTTATATGCACAACCGATGGAACGCTGGAGGCTGCTTTTTCAAAATCAACAGGTACGCCTGCCGCTGCGTCAGTATAAGCTGTTTTCACAAGGGGCATAGAGGTATTGTCCTGTAAAATACTGTTGTAGTTTTTTTGTCCGCTTGCATGCCATACCCATCCTGAAGCAAAAGCTAAGAGAGCAATGCCTGCAGCGACAATGGTGGATTTCTTTTTCATTTTCTTCTCGTTTTTGTACTGAACAATTGCGACATTAATCAATCATCTGACATTGAATGCGCTTACCCAAATTTGACTCAATTATCGGGCAGATGTTCACAACCAAAAGTTGGTTAACAGGCAGCTAACAGGCTTTATAAAAGCTATAACAGGGTAAGCAGGAACCGTATATTGTTAAGTATTTTTAAAATACTGTCTATCTATTTGGTAGGATTATAATGAGTATATACCTTTGCACCCACGAAAAAGTTTTCCTGAGTGATTGCAGCTATCATATACATTCAACGCCATGCAGATATGGTGCCGGAGCGAAAGGTTTCGGTGTTTACTATTGACTGTACGTTAACAGGTTATACGGGGCCATGCTATTTATAGATCATTGTATAAATACAGATAACAGGATCCCCGATGCCACCAGCACCGGGGATTTTTTTTCATACAGAACCTGTTTTATATGCAAACCTCTTCAATATTGTTAAATAAGTACAATCTGCTGGCGAATGCTAACAATCTGAAGTGTTGTCATACCAGTAAGTGCATAGTGTGTCGAAACAGGTAAAGCTGGTCATCTTTTTGTATAAAGGCTTTGCTGTATACCGGTAAAGCCTTTTTTTAATTATGTAATGTATGCGTATCAATAATACTACAGCCGTTTTGAACAACCGGCTGATACCATTGGCCTTCGCGGCAATCTTTATCATCTGGGGTTCTACATTTCTGGCTATTACCTATGGTTTGCTGGGATTTCCACCTTTTATGCTTTCTGCTTTGCGTTTTCTGGCAGCAGGCAGTGTATTGTTAATATGGCGTTGGCTGAAAGGAGAACGTTTTCCTTCTCTGAAAGATACCGGCAGAAATACTGTTGCCGGTTTGCTGATACTGGGCGGTGGCACTGGGCTGGTGGCATGGAGTGAGCAATATGTCAGTTCTTCGGAAGCAGCTATAGTTGCAGCTACTGCTCCTTTCTGGTTCATTGCACTGGATAGTAAGAACCGTCGTCAGTACCTGGCTGATAAATTTATTCTTACAGGACTGGTAACCGGTTTTGCAGGATTGTTATTGTTTTTTAAAGGTAGTTTTGGCATTTCATCCGGCGGTGCAGGCACCGGTATGAGGATCAGTGCATTTGTAGTGCTGGGCATCAGTTCTTTGTCGTGGGTACTGGGATCACTGTTTTCTAAAAACTACCCGGCAAAAAAAGGTTCAACTGTTATGAATGCAGCCCAGCAGTTGCTGGCAGGTGGTATAGCCTGTATACTGGTAAGTACTGCCAGGAACGAGTGGACGGGTTTTTCTTTTGCACAGGTGCCGTTGCAGGCATGGATGGGGTTGTTGTTCCTGGTAGTAATGGGATCTGTGGTGGCCTATCTTTCCTATATATGGTTGCTGACGGTGCGGCCTCCTGCACTGGTAAGCATGCATACCTATATTAACCCGGTAGTGGCAGTGCTGATCGGGTGGCTGCTGCTGAGTGAAAGAATTGCACCGGAGCAGATCGTAGCGTTGGGTATTATTCTTGCGGGCGTTTTGCTGACCAATATCAATAATTATGTTGTCAGCGACAGAACAAAAGTGCGCATACGCCGGTTTTTGCGACAGGTGCGTTATGTAGCCGGTATTACACGGCTGATCACGTTTTCCAATAAAGCTTAATGAGAAAAATGTATGCTAAAGAAAAGTATTGAAAACCTGCAGCGTGAAGCTGCAGCAACCGGAACTAACACATTAAAAAGAAGCCTGGGAGGAGTTAACCTCGTTGCTATTGGTATTGGTGTTATTATTGGCGCAGGGCTTTTTTCGCTGACAGGTATTGCAGCAGCCAACAATGCAGGCCCCGCTGTTATATTATCATTTATACTGGCAGCAGTAGGTTGCGCATTCAGCGCATTGTGCTATGCTGAAATGGCCTCTATGGTGCCGGTATCGGGAAGTGCCTATACATACGCGTATGCTACGCTGGGTGAATTGTTTGCCTGGATCATTGGCTGGGACCTGGTACTGGAATATTCGGTAGGGGCGGCTACAGTAGGTATCAGCTGGTCGCATTACCTGGTAAAATTTCTTGACAAGTTTAATATTCATCTGCCTGCACAATGGCTGGCATCGCCTTTTGATAAGATCACTTTGCCCGATGGCAGTGTTATTCATGGCTGGATAAATCTTCCTGCTGTATTGATCGTGGTATTTATCACTGCCATTATTATACGTGGCACAAAAGGATCAGCATTGTTCAACGCCATTGTGGTAGCACTGAAAGTAGGCGTGGTGCTTGTGTTTATTGCATTGGGATGGCGCTATATCAACCCTTCAAATTATCATCCGTTCATTCCTGCCAATACGGGTGAGTTTGGACATTTTGGATGGAGTGGTATTCTGCGCGGAGCCGGTGTGGTGTTCTTTGTGTTCATTGGTTTTGACATTGTGGCTACTATGGCGCAGGAAACAAAGAACCCGAAGAAGAATCTGCCGATAGGCATACTGGGTTCACTGATCATCTGTACCATCCTTTTTGTATTGTTTGGATATGTAATGACAGGACTGGCACATTATACCAGTTTTAAGGATACCGCAGCACCTGTAGCAGTGGCTATTCAGCAAACACCATACGAATGGCTGGGAATGGCAGTTATACTGGCAATATTGATAGGATATACTTCAGTAATATTGGTAGATCTGCTGGGACAATCGCGTGTATTCTATTCCATGAGCCGCGATGGTTTATTGCCAAAAGTATTTTCACAATTGCATCCGCGTTTTGCCACACCACACAAGTCGAATATTGTACTGTGTGTATTTATCAGCCTCTTTGCAGGACTGGTACCTATAAGTGTAGTTGGAGAAATGACAAGTATTGGTACATTACTGGCATTTGTGATGGTTTGTCTGGGTGTATTGATCCTGCGTAAAAAACAACCGGATGTACCCCGTGCATTTAAAACACCTTTTGTGCCGGTAGTACCGGTATTGGGTATTGTAACATGCCTGCTGATGATGTTCTCATTGCCTGCAGATACCTGGTTGCGTTTGCTGATCTGGCTGGCTATAGGTTTTGTATTGTATTTCAGTTATGGCAAAAAGAATAGCAAGCTGCGGCAGGAGCTTGATCAGACAGCAACAGCGGAAGACAAAAAGCTGTAAAATGGAAATTGCAGTGACTGGCTTACCTTTGTAATGAATTTCTTTATATGAGCACATTGCATATCAGGAACATGGTTTGTCCGCGTTGTATTGCTGCTGTACAGCAGCAATTGGAAACGGCAGGGCTTGAGCCGTTGCAGGTTAGGCTGGGTGAGGTAGTGCTGGCAGAAGCTCCTACTGTTACGCAGAAAGAAGCATTGCGCAAGGGATTGCAGCAACTTGGTTTTGAATTACTGGATGATGTACGTGCTCAACAGATACAGAAGATCAGGGATATTGTAGTGCAGCATGTACATTATTCGGAAGACAGCAAATTCCCCTTTGCAGGTATACTGGCCAGGGAACTGCACCGTGATTATTCCTATCTCAGTAAATTGTTTTCCGAAACGGAAGGTATTACCATTGAGCAATATGTAATACTGCAAAAAATAGAACGTGTAAAAGAGCTGCTTGTATATAACGAAAAAAGTCTCAGTGAGATCGCCTTTCAAATGGGGTACAGCAGCGTAGCGCATTTATCAGCACAATTTAAGAAGATAACCGGTCTTACCCCTTCGGCATTTAAAGAGCAGGGAAGTGGTTTGCGTAAACCACTGGATGGCATCTGAACCCGCTAATAGCTAATCAATATCTTTGAAGTAAGCCGCGCTACATAGTGGCCACCTGTTGATAGATGTACGCATATTCGTGTTTCCCGGCTCCGTCAGGAGCCTCCTGGCGGAGTTGAATACCATTCAGATTTGCTTTACAATAAGCCGATAGCTCCTCCGGAGCAGATTTGGCAATATTGAAACATCTCTTCCGCATCTCCAATAATCTGTAAATCATTTCCATAATCCTGTAACGATCATTGCCGTGGTTGTACGGAACTTTGTATACATAATACAAAGCGCTATGGCTAATAATAACGATACTGTTTACCTGCCGCTGGAAGGCGTGGAAAGCGAGCATTGTGCGCTGATTGTAAACAAGGGACTGGATAATATCAAAAGTATATCAGCACACCAGGTAGAACTGAATAATAACCGCGCGGTACTGCAGGTAAAAGATAAAGGCACGGCTATTCCTGAAGCTGTAAAAACCATACGTTCGCTGGGATACGATGTAAACACTATTATAAAAACTTTTCCGGTTACAGAGATGACCTGTGCTTCCTGTGCAGGCAGTGTACAAAGCATGCTGGAAAATACACCTGGTGTGGTAAATGCTGCGGTCAATTTTGCCAATGCCACTACCAGGGTAGAATATGTCCCTGGTATTACTGATCCGGCTGTGCTGAAATCGGTAGTGCAGTCTATCGGTTATGATATGGTGACCGATGAGAGCGAAGATGCAAAAGAAGCACTGGAAGAAACACACCGGCAGCATTACCGTCAACTGAAACAAAAAACCACTGGTGCAGTGGCATTTTCAATACCGCTGGTATTGATCAGCATGGTATTTATGAATATTCCTTACGCCAACTATATCATGTGGGTGCTGGCAACACCTGTGGTAGTGATCTTTGGTAAACAATTCTTTACAGGGGCATGGAAACAGTTGAAACATCGTTCTGCCAATATGGATACGCTGGTAGCATTAAGTACCGGCGTGGCTTACCTGTTCAGTGTGTTCAATACATTGTTTCCGGCTTATTGGTCTGTACGTGGTTTGCATGCACATGTATATTTTGAAGCTGCAGCAGTAGTGATAGCATTTATTTTACTGGGTAAACTGCTGGAAGAAAAAGCCAAAGGCAATACTTCATCAGCCATTAAAAAACTGATGGGATTACAACCTAAAACAGTAACTGTAGTACATGCAGGCGGACACCAGATGCAAATGCCTGTAGCAAAAGTAAAACCAGGTGATACCATACTGGTAAAACCCGGTGAAAAGATTGCAGTGGATGGTGTTGTAAGCAGCGGACAATCTTTTGTAGATGAAAGTATGATCAGCGGAGAGCCTATACCGGTTGAAAAACAGCCAGGCAACAAAATATTTGCAGGTACCCTTAACCAGAAAGGCAGCTTTCAGTTTGTTGCTGAAAAAGTAGGTAGCGATACCTTGCTTGCACAGATCATTAAAACGGTACAGGATGCGCAGGGCAGTAAAGCGCCCGTGCAGAAACTGGTTGATAAAATAGCAGCTGTTTTTGTACCGGTGGTGATCGGGGTGGCTATACTTACTTTGTTGGTGTGGATCATTGCCGGTGGGGAGAACGCATTTACACAGGGGTTAATGGCTATGGTAACGGTACTGGTAATAGCCTGTCCTTGTGCATTGGGGCTGGCAACACCTACCGCCATTATGGTAGGTGTGGGCAAAGGTGCAGAAAATGGTATCCTGGTAAAAGATGCTGAAAGTCTTGAACTGGCAACAAAGATCAATGTAATTGTACTGGATAAAACAGGCACCATTACAGAAGGCAAACCGGTAGTAACAGACATACACTGGGCTAATAGTAGTGAGCAATTGCAGTTAATATTGGCAAGCCTTGAAAAACAATCTGAACATCCACTTGCCGCAGCTGTTGTACAGCATATACAGCCAGTGCATTATACACCGGTAGAACAATTTGAAAGTATTACCGGTATGGGGGCTACCGGCGTTGTGCAGGGGAAACGTTATTACGCCGGTAACCTGAACTTATTGCAACAGCATGGCGTGACAGTTTATACCACCTTACTGCAACTGGCAGAAAAATGGCTTTCGGAGGCAAAGACAGTGATCTGGTTTGCGGATGATACTGCTGCTCTGGCTGTAATAGCTATTGCTGATGCTATTAAAAAAGACTCTGCAGAGGCCGTACGGCAATTGAAACAAGCCGGTATTGAAGTATATATGCTTACCGGGGATAATGCTGCTACTGCTAAAAGGATCGCAAAACAGGCAAATATTGACCATTTCAAAGCAGAAGTATTACCGGCAGAAAAAGCTGCATTTGTAAAAGCGCTGCAGCAACAGGGAAAGATCGTGGCAATGGCCGGTGATGGTATCAATGACAGTAATGCGCTGGCGCAGGCTGATGTCAGCATTGCTATGGGAAAAGGAAGTGATATTGCAATGGACGTGGCAAAAATGACGATTATCTCATCCGATCTTTCAAAGATCCCAAAGGCGATCAGGTTATCTGCCCATACTGTACAGGCCATTCGTCAGAATTTATTCTGGGCATTTATTTACAACATCATAGGCATTCCGCTGGCAGCAGGTGTATTGTATCCTGTGAATGGATTTCTATTGAACCCCATGATTGCCGGTGCTGCCATGGCTTTGAGCAGTATTAGTGTGGTAAGTAATAGTTTGCGGCTGAGGTATAAGAAAGTATAAAGTGTAAGGTTTAAAGGACAAGTAATATAAAAATATAACCATGGAAAATACATATCAATTCAGAACAAGCATCATGTGCAGCAGTTGTTTGCAAAAGGTAACATCTGCACTGGATGAAAAAGCGGGGTTGAACAACTGGTCTGTTGATCTTCAATCACCCGCACGGGTTTTGACCGTACAGGCAAACGGAGTATCTGAACAGGAAATAATAGCTGCCGTGCAAAAAGCAGGATTTTCAGCCAGGCCAATAGCTGAAAAATAATAGGTTTTGTATCGTTTAGAGTTGACCCCTGCATGCCTGCGGGGGCTTTCTTTTTATAGGTGAACAAAGATTTGATTAATTTGCCTTCCACAATCCATATATGTATGGCCGGAAATGTTCTGCTGATCGACGATGAGGAAAAACTACGGAGGCTGCTGAAACGAATATTATCATTAGAAGGATATACTGTTTCAGAATCCGGTACGCTGGCTGCTGCCCGTAAGTTGCTGGATAAAGATAATATTGACGTAGTGATATGTGATGTAAAGCTACCGGATGGTAACGGTGTAGAGGCTGTTGCTGGATTTAAAAAGGAATATCCTGAAAAAGAGATCATCCTGCTGACTGCGTATGGCAATATTGCCGATGGTGTACAGGCTATTAAGAGCGGTGCATTCGATTATATTACCAAAGGTGATGATAACGAACGTATCATTCCACTGGTAAGTCGTGCGTTTGAAAAAGTACAGATGCAGCAACGCATCCGACGCCTGGAAAAACAGGTTGGTAAACAGTATACATTTGATGCAATTATAGGATCATCTGCCGTTATTAAAGATGCGATCCATCTTGCAGCGAAAGTAGCTCCGCTAGATACAACGGTTTTATTGCTGGGTGAAACAGGTACGGGCAAAGAAGTGTTTGCGCAGGCTATTCACCAGGCAAGCACCCGCAGCAAACAATCTTTTGTAGCTGTGAATTGCAGTGCTATTCCGCGCGAATTACTGGAAAGCGAAATATTTGGCCACAAGGCGGGTGCATATACAGGTGCGTTGAAAGATAAAAAGGGGTTGATGGAAGAAGCCAGTAAAGGTACTTTCTTCCTGGATGAAATAGGTGAAATGCCCCTGGAACTGCAAAGTAAGCTATTGCGTGTATTGGAAACCGGAGAGTTTATTAAAGTAGGAGATACGAGACCTTTAAAAGTGGATGTACGCATTATTGCTGCTACCAACCGCGGTTTGCAACAGGAGATCACAGAAGGAAAGTTCCGGGAAGACCTGTTCTTCAGGCTCAACGTATTTACGATACATCTGCCTTCACTGAATGAGCGGAAGGATGATATTGTATTACTGGCCAGGAACTTTGTATCGGTCTATGCGGCCAAGATCAATAAACGTATCAATGGCATGACACCTGATTTTATTGCCTGCTTACAGCAACATCACTGGCAGGGAAACATCCGCGAACTGAAAAATGTAATAGAGCGGGCCGTGATCCTGGAAAATAACGACGCATTGACCGTTAATAGCCTGCCCGCAGATTTTCTTTTGAATACAACTGATAACAATCCCAGAACACTTTCTGTTTTTGATATGGCTACCGTGGAAAAGCTGCATATTCAACGGGTATTGAATTATACCCGGGGTAATAAAACAGAAGCCGCCCGGTTACTGAATATTGGTCTTACCACGCTTTACCGGAAAATAGAAGAATACGGTATTTCCTGATAAAATCTTTTTCATTTTGATAAAACCCTTCCATTTTGGAAGGGTTTTGTTTTTGTATATGCATGCCCGGTTTTTTCTGTTTCCTGCTGAAAGTATTGTCTGTACTACATTTTAACCCATGCTGTTTTACAGCAGGATATGTCCGGCATTCCGTTTGGCCTTAGTAAGGCAAAACCAATAGATATGCTGACAATACTGTTACTGATAGCCGCACTTTTCTTTTTCTGGCTGTTCTTCAGATCCATCGATTTCTTTGATAAGATCTGATAGCGGTCAACTACAGGTACCCCATACTTTAAAAACGAACATTATGATGAACGCATTATTGATACTATCTGTACTGGTATTTATCTACCTGTTGTATGTATTGATTAAACCCGAAAAATTCTGATAAACATGAATACTGAAATAACAGGTGTAGTAATAACCTTTCTGATCACCATACTGCTGGCATTACCCCTGGGTAAATATATTGCCAGGGTATTTCAGGGTGAAAGAACGATCACCGATTTTATGAATCCGCTGGAACGCTTTATCTATCGTTTCTGTGGTATTGACCCTAACCGTAAAATGAACTGGAAGGAGTTTTTGAAAGCTATGCTTACCATTAACCTGTTGTGGTTTGTATATGCCTTCATGATGTTGCTTTTCCAGGATAAGTTACCGCTGAATCCTGATGGCAACCCGGCACAAACTCCCGACCTGGCGTTTAATACTGCGATCAGTTTCCTGGTGAATTGCGATCTGCAACATTATTCCGGTGAAACCGGTGTTACTTATCTCACGCAATTACTGGTCATCACTTTTCTACAGTTTGTAAGCGCTGCCACCGGTATTGCTGCGCTGGTAGGTTTGCTGAATGGGCTCAGGGAAAAAACAACGGCGAACCTGGGCAACTTCTGGAGCATTTTTACCAAAACCATTACACGCATATTGTTGCCGCTATCTTTTATCATCGCCATACTGCTGGCATTTCATGGTACCCCTGTAAGTTTTGAAGGAAAAGATACCATTACCACATTACAGGGAGATACCGTGCAGGTATCACGTGGCCCTGCGGCAGGCATGATCGCCATCAAACACCTGGGTACCAATGGCGGCGGCTGGTTTGGTGCCAACTCTGCACACCCGCTTGAAAACCCTGATTACTTTACCAATATGCTGGAAGTGATAGTGCAGGTAGTAATACCTGTTGCCATGATCTTTGCCATGGGGTTTTATATCCGTCGAAAAAAGTTTGCCTATGTCATCTTTGGAATCATGACAATAGGTATGCTTTGCCTGCTGATACCTACTATTGTCACGGAAATACATGGTAATCCAGCCATTGCCAGAATGGGTATTGCACAATCCACAGGTGCCATGGAAGGGAAGGAGGTCCGCTTTGGTCCGGCAGCATCGGGTTACTGGAGTATACTTACTACGGTGATCTCCACCGGGTCTGTCAATTCAATGCACGATAGTTCTATGCCATTGTCAGGACTGATGCAGTTGCTGGGTATGATGATCAATGCCTTTTATGGTGGTTGTGGCGTAGGGCTGCTGAACTATTATATCTACATCATTATAGCTGTGTTTATTTCAGGACTGATGGTTGGACGTACACCTGAGTTTATGGGACATAAGGTAGAAGCACGTGAAGTAAAGATCGCTGCAATGGTTACGCTGTTATCGACTTTCCTGGTAAAAGCAGGTGTAGCACTGGCTGCTTACTTTGTAGCACATCACCCGGAAATAGCATGGAATGTAAAACCAGGTTCATGGCTCAATAACCCGGGCTATCACGGCTTTTCGGAAATGCTGTATGAATACACTTCTGCCAATGCCAACAACGGTAGTGGTTTTGAAGGACTGGGCGATGGTAATGTTTTCTGGAATGTTACCACCGGTTTTGTACTGATACTGGCAAGATTTATCCCGATAATCGGTCCGTTGGCAATAGCGGGTTTGCTGGCCAATAAAAAGTTCATTCCGGAATCGGGCGGTACATTAAGAACAGACTCTGTAACATTTGGTGTAATGACATTTGCTGTGATCATTATCATCAATGCATTGTCATTCTTCCCGGCGCTGACACTGGGTCCGCTGGCAGAGTATTTCAGTATGTAGGAGGAGAGGGTGCAGGTTACAGGTTTCTGGTTCTGTAGATCGGGCAGCGTTGATTTGTTACCTGCAAACTGTATTAATGTTCAGCCTTACTTACAACGCATAACTTATAACGTACAACAAATGAAACAACAAACATCCCTGTTTTCAAGATCGCTGATAGCGCCGGCTTTGAAACAGTCTTTTATAAAATTATCACCGCGCATTATGTTCCGCAATCCTGTAATGTTTACAGTAGAGATCGGAACGCTGATAATGCTGCTGGTAACCATATATGCTGCATTTGTACAGGATGCTGCTACCGGCAATTTTGGCTATAATCTTGCCGTTTTTACAGTACTGTTGCTCACCTTGTTGTTTGCCAATTTTGCTGAAGCCATTGCTGAAGCGAGAGGCAAAGCCCAGGCCGACAGTTTGCGTAAAACAAGAGAAGATACACCTGCTAAAAAAATAGAACCGCTGGGTGAGATCCATGTGAATGAAATAAAAATGGTACGCTCATCACAGTTGCGTAAAGGTGACCTGTTTGTTTGTGAAACCGGCGACGTAATACCTATGGATGGAGAAATTGTACAGGGTATTGCAACCATCGATGAAAGTGCCATCACAGGAGAATCTGCTCCTGTGATACGTGAAGCTGGGGGCGATAAGTCTTCTGTTACCGGCGGTACAAAAGTATTGTCAGACAGAATTGTAGTGAAAGTAACTACAGAGCCCGGTGAAAGTTTCCTGGATAAAATGATCGCCCTGGTAGAAGGTGCTTCCCGCCAGAAAACGCCCAATGAAATTGCACTGACCATTCTATTGGCGAGTTTTACCATCATCTTCATCATTGTTTGTGTAACCTTAAAACCTTTTGCGGATTATGCCAATACTACTATTACTGTTGCTGCTTTTATCTCGCTGTTTGTATGTCTCATTCCTACTACCATCGGCGGGTTGTTAAGTGCAATTGGTATTGCCGGTATGGATCGTGCATTGCGTGCCAATGTGATCACCAAAAGTGGTAAGGCTGTTGAAACAGCCGGTGATATAGATACCTTGCTGCTGGATAAAACCGGTACCATTACTATAGGCAACCGTAAGGCAACCAACTTCTGGCCTGCAGATGGACAGGACGCTACGGCATTTATGATGGCATGTGTATTGTCTTCACTGGCTGATCAGACACCAGAGGGTAAATCCATTATTGAGCTGGCGACTGCCAATAAAATACCACAGCAACAACTGCCTTCCAACAGCAGGCTGATAGAGTTTACTGCTGAAACACGCAGCAGTGGTGTGGATCTGCCGGATGGCACCTGTATAAGGAAAGGAGCATTTGATGCGATACGCAATATGGCCATCAAAGCCGGTAATAATATACCTCCGGAAACTGCAGAAAAGGTAAAAGATATTGCTGGCAACGGAGGTACTCCGCTGGTAGTGGCACAGAATGGTACCATCACCGGTGTGATAGAGTTACAGGATATTATAAAGCCCGGTATTAGCGAGCGATTTGAACGTCTGCGGAAGATGGGTGTAAAAACAGTGATGGTGACGGGTGATAACCCTTTAACCGCAAAATACATTGCAGCCAAAGCAGGGGTAGATGATTTTATTGCGGAAGCTAAACCGGAAGATAAAATGAACTACATCAAACGCGAGCAGGCCAATGGTAAACTGGTAGCCATGATGGGCGATGGAACCAACGATGCGCCTGCACTGGCACAGGCAGATGTAGGTGTAGCCATGAACAGTGGTACACAGGCAGCTAAAGAAGCAGGTAACATGGTTGATCTTGATAATGATCCCACCAAGCTGATTGAAATAGTAGAGATCGGTAAACAATTACTGATCACCCGTGGTACCATCACCACGTTTTCTATAGCGAATGATGTTGCTAAATATTTTGCAATAGTACCGGCATTGTTCATTACATCCATTCCTGCTTTACAGGCTCTGAATATAATGCGCCTGGAAAGTCCGGCCAGCGCTATTTTATCTGCAGTGATCTTCAATGCCATCATCATTCCTCTGCTGATACCACTGGCATTACGTGGTGTAGCCTACAAACCTATTGGAGCCAGTGCATTGTTAAGACGAAACCTGCTGATCTATGGAGTGGGTGGCGTAGTAGCTCCGTTTATCGGCATCAAGCTGATCGATATGCTGCTGGCGGTATTTATGTAATCATTCAAAACTGAAAAAATGAAAAAGTATATAAGCATCTCATTAAAACTTACGCTGGTGATGATCGTATTGCTGGGGTTCATCTACCCTGCACTGCTGGCTGTGGCAGGCAAACTGACACCAGGCGGCGGAAAAGGTGAAACCATCATGGTAAATGGGAAAGTAGTAGGGTATGCCAATATCGGGCAGCTATTTTCAGATGACAAATATTTTCATGGCCGCCCATCTGCAGTGGGTTATAATGCTGCAGGTTCCGGTGGTTCCAATAAAGGAGCTTCCAATCCAGATTATCTGAAACAGGTGCAGGAGCGTATTGATACTTTCCTGGTACACAACCCGGGCATTGAGAAAAAATATATACCGGCTGATCTTGTTACAGCATCCGGCAGCGGACTTGATCCGGATATTTCACCTGCTGCAGCCAGTATACAGGTAAAGCGTATAGCCGCTATCCGTAAAATAAGTGAAGACAAATTGTATGCACTGGTAAAACAGCATACTGACGGCCCGTTGCTGGGATTGATGGGGCCTGCCAAAGTAAATGTATTAAAGCTGAATATAGCACTGGACGCCTTAAAGTAAAACCTCAATAGCTCCTTTAAGCACCGAAGAAATTTTTTAACCATTGTTTATTATGAGAACTACAATCCTGCCAGGATTACTGGCATGCGCTACTGTATTGACTGCTGTACAACAGGTAAGTGCCCAACAGGCTAAAGTGCCTTTTGACGGAATGGATCTTACCTGGATCAACGGACAGAACCGGCAAAAGAATTTTCCCCTGCAACTGGCAGATAAGAACGGCGAAACTATTCTTACCGGAACTGTATTGCTGGATGGATATTTTAATTACAATTTTGCCCGACCCAAAGACAACACACAAACAATCTCTGCCAGCATGGGCAGAAGCAATGAATTCCAGGTGAACCAGGCCAGCATTGGCATAGAAAGTAATTACAAAAATATTATTGGCAGGCTGTGGCTGCAAACAGGTAGCATGACACATATTGTACAGGAAGCAGACGGTTCGGTAACCCGCGGCCGCAACACCGGAACCGGTAACCTGAAATTTATCCGAGAAGCGGCAGGTGGTTATCACTTCAATGTAAAGTACGGACTGAATATAGAGATGGGCATTTTTATGTCTTACATCGGTCTGGAAAGTTATGTATTGCAGGAGAACTGGAGCTATCAACGAAGTATGGTGTGCGATTTTACGCCTTTTTATTTCCAGGGAGCAAGAGCACAGTTCTTTCCATCTAAAAAATTTAAAACAGAACTATGGCTGCTGAACGGCTGGCAGAGTTACAATAGCTGGAGTAAAAACATAGGATTGGGCAATTCAAACTATTACCGGCCCAGTGAAAATGTACAGATCGTAGCCAACTTCTATTATGGAAACGATACACATGTAGCCGGCGCTACCAGTTTATCCAAAGTACACCGGTTTCATCATGATAACAGCTTTGTAGCAAGATATTTTAAGAATGCAGCCTCCAAAGGCATCTCCCAGGCCGCATTCAGCATCAACAACCACTACGGTTTTCAAACAGGCGATGGTGTAAAGGCAAAAGACAATTATATGGCCGGCACTTCCATTGCACACCGTGTATGGTTTAACAGGAATAAAATGGCTTTAACCCTGCGTGGTGATTATGTAACCAATCCCGGCGGTTACCTGGCATTTACTCCTGCTGCACCTTCTGTACAGCCCAATGATTATGATAAGGCTATTGCCAGTGGCAAAAACCTTAAAATGGGACAATTCACCGCAACATGGGATATTATGCCCAACGACTTTTTTACACTGCGGTTTGAATATGCGCACCGTAATTCCAATGTTCCTTATTTCGCTGGTCCTGGCGGTACCACTTCACAAACAGGTTTTACTTCCGATCCTGTTGATCCTGCATGGGTGCCGGACTTACGCAAAAGTGAGAACAGGGTTATTGTATCTGTTAATTTCCGGTTATAAATATTTTATTGATCGTTGATATCCTTTTTTCAACAATTCTGAGTGTGATTGTAATCCGTAACTCTTGTTCTTGCAGTTGTGCACGGGGAGGCGTTTTTGTTTTCCTGTGCTTTTTCCCGATCGTTATCCGCATGTAAAATGAAAAAGATATTTTGTTGTATATATATCTGTGCGCTTTGCCTGCATGGCATGGCACAGGAAGAACAGGAAAAGAAAAGTCCTTTTACTGTCAGCGCCTATGGAGAAGTATATTATGTATATGATTTCAATAAGCCTTCCAATAACAGCCGACCGGCATTTGTGTACAGCCACAACAGGGTTGGAGAAGTGAATGTCAATCTCGCTTTTATAAAAGCCGCTTATAATACTGAACGAAGCAGGGCTACTATTGCCATAGGTGCAGGTTCTTATATGAACGAAAATTATACAGCAGAGCCGGGTGTATTGAAAAATATTTACGAGGCCAATATCGGTGTAAAATTATTGAAGAATATCAACCTGTGGCTGGATGCAGGTGTGATGCCTTCACATATCGGTTTTGAAAGTGCAGTAGGAAAAGATAACTGGACGGTAACCCGTAGCATGGCAGCTGACAATTCTCCCTATTTTGAAACCGGCGCCCGTATAAGCTATGCCAGTAAAAATGAACAATGGTATTTTGCTGTGCTGTACCTGAATGGATGGCAACGTATACAACGTGTTGCTGGTAGCTATACCCCTTCAATGGGGGCACAGATCATGTTTAAACCATCTGAAAAGCTCACGCTGAACTATAGCAACTTTGCTGGTAGTGATCAACCCGATAGTATACGTTGTATGCGGTACTTTCATAACCTGTATGGCATTTTTCAGTTAAATAAAAAGATCGGCATCACAGCCGGATTTGATTACGGCATGGAGCAGGTACAGAAAGGAAGCAGCAGCTATAATACCTGGTATGCACCGGTATTGATAGCGCGGTACACTCCTGATGCTGTGAATAGTTTTACTGCACGTGGCGAGTATTACAGGGATAAGAATAATGTGATCATTGCTGCCAATAGCGGTTTTGAAACCTTTGGATGGAGTTTAAATTATGATCGTCACCTGGGTAATAACATTACCGGTCGTATTGAAGTAAGAAGTCTGCAGGGAAAAGACAGGTATTTTATCAAGTATGACAATACTGGTACCCGCAATAATACCTTTGTCACTGCCGCGGTAACCTTTCACTGGTAAATAAATATGCTGCTGATGGTTTTACAGCAAAACCTGCCATTTTGAAAAACAGTCTTCCATTTTGAAAGACAGCCGGATGGAGGGGGTACTGTTCTTTAAAAACACTAGTGCTGTAATTGATTGATTGTTATTTGTTTGTGTTTTTTTGATAACAGACATAATTACAGGAACAACATTTGGTATTTACTGGTATTGATCCTTTGAAACAATAAATCAAACACAATGATTACGCAATATGAACTACCCGCTTATGTACGGGAAATAATGAACGGAGCCACTTATTCCGATCTTACCGCAAGAATGGAGACCAATGTATATACTTCATTACAAAGTTTTACACGTTATACCACTAAAGCTTTTGTTGAACACAATATGAAGCTCGCACAGCAGTGTTGTGCGTTGGCAGAAAGATTGTATGTAAATGGCGATACCATTGTAAAAAATGCCATCGAGAACATCTTTGTATATGCTTTCCCTGTGTTTTTATCGTGCAACAAAAAAGATTATGCACAGGTAAGAACATTGTTGCCTGCACCGCTGTACAACGTATATGTAAAACAGGTAATGCAGAGCGGATGTTAGTATACAATAAACCAGGAATCAATAGCGCGGAAACGTAGCTGTTACAACAAGTAATTATCATGGATCCCGAAGACGATATTATTGTGCGTGTTGCCAATGTCAGTGATGCGCACTATGCAAAAATGATCAGCGAAGAAACTGAAGCCTCAGCAATAAAAAGAGGAACCGGTATTTCCAAACGGACACCGGAAAGTATTATACAGAAAATGGAGCAGGGCAAGGCAGTAATAGCTATTACCGCTTCCGGCCAGTGGGTAGGATTTTCTTATTTTGAAGTATGGGGCAACGGTGAATTTGTTTCCAATTCAGGTTTAATCGTAAACCCGACTTACCGTAACCAGGGGGTTGCGGCAAAGATTAAGAACAAGGTATTCCAGTTGGCACGTACATCATACCCCGAAGCTAAAATATTCAGTATCACCACTGGGCTGGCTATTATGAAAATGAATGCCCGGCTGGGTTTTGAAACTGTAACCTACAACGAGATCGCAAAAGACAAAGCGTTCTGGGAAGGTTGCAGGAGTTGTGTAAATTACAGTATACTACAGGGTAAACAATGTACCAACTGTTTGTGTACTGCGATGTTGTTTAGCCCGGAAGAATATATGAAGTCAGAGAAAAGTACGAAATATGAAATGGGGAGCACGGGTTTTGTGGTTTAAAATAAGTCCTGAGTCAGAAAGGCGAAAAGTAATAACACAAGGAAGTTGAAAAGTTAATAAGGAATAGTTCACAGCTGACAGCTAATACCCAATTCCTGACACGTCTCTTCGTGTTCCTTTGTGCTTCCGTGTCTTCGAGGTTCAAAAAGAAGTCAGGAAGCGATAATGCTGGTACGTTGAAAAGTTTACAGAGGGTAGTCCACTGCCAGGATTCGGGTAACGAGCAGGAATAGCAGTGATCTCATGATTCACGATTGCCGATTCACGAAACATCAACCCGCAACAACAACATTATGCCCGAAACACCCGAACAGCAACATTTTCTGGAGCTTATCAGGCAGTCGCGCCGGGGTAAGTTCAAAATTTATATCGGTATGAGTGCCGGTGTTGGCAAAACCTACAGAATGTTGCAGGAGGCGCATACATTGGTGCGCAATGGTGTGGATGTGCAGATAGGTTATGTTGAAACGCATAAACGCAAGGAAACAGAAGCATTGGCAGAAGGATTGCCGCTGATTCCGCGCCGTAGATTGTTTTACAAAGGCAAGGAACTGGACGAAATGGATCTACAGGCCATTCTTAACATTCACCCGGAAGTAGTGGTGGTAGATGAACTGGCGCATACCAATATTGAAGGAAGTGCCAACGAAAAACGCTGGCAGGATGTACTGCAGTTGCTGGATGCAGGTATCAGTGTCATCAGTGCGGTAAATATCCAGCACATAGAAGGACTGAATGAAGATGTAAAAGAAATAACCGGGGTGGAAGTCAAGGAAAGGATTCCTGACAAGGTGATACGTATGGCAGATGAGGTGGTGAATATAGACCTTACGGCCGATGAATTGATTGCCCGTTTGCGGGAAGGGAAGATATATGCACCCGATAAAATAGCAACTGCACTGGCTAATTTTTTCCAGGCCGAAAAAATATTGCAGTTACGGGAACTGGCATTGAAAGAAGTAGCTTCGCAGGTAGAAGGAAAGATCGAAAGGGAACTGCCGCGTAGCAGCCGCACAAGGGCCGAACGTTTTATGGCCTGTATCAGCAGCAATCATCACGTGGCAAGAATGGTGATCAGGAAAACAGCCCGTTTATCGGCTTATTATGGTTCACGCTGGTATGTGCTGTATGTGCAAACGCCCAAAGAATCGGGTGACCGTATCGGTCTTTCGGCTCAGCGGCACCTGATCAACAATTTTAAACTGGCTACAGAACTGGGCGCAGAACTGGTCCGTGTAGAAAATAGTGATATTGCCCTGGGTATTATACAGGTGGCCGAAGAAAAAAAGGTCACCACTATCTGTATTGGAAAACCACATCTTTCTTTGTTGAACGTAATATTGCGCACAGCGGTATTTAACCGGTTGTTGAGGAAATTGCAGAAGGCTGATATTGATATTGTAATTCTTTCATAACATGCAGTTACGAACAAAACTTACACTGGGGATGCTTTTTCTGTTTGTAATGCTGATCAGTTTCGGCATTATGGGCATTTTTTATATCAATCGGTTAAGTAATGATGCAGAAGATATCCTGAAAAATAATCATGAATCACTGGTGTATTGTAACAACATGGTGAAAGCCCTGGATACTGTGCCATTGGGAGCAGATGCTTTGCGTTTGTTCAACGATAATTTATTAAAACAGGAAGCGAATGTTACAGAGTCGGGTGAGCGGGACGCGACTGTAAAACTGCGTATAGATTTCAACAGGTTACTGCACAATCCCGGCGACGCACAGAGTGTTATCAATCTCCGCAGAAGTATACAGACCATCAATGAACTGAACCAGGAAGCTATTGTTCGAAAAACAGTGGTGGCACGTACTACTGCAGCTGATGCTACCATGTGGCTGACAATTATTTTTACCATATTGGTGCTGATCGCACTGAGCTTTGTAGTTAATTTCCCTTCTGTTATTTCAAAACCGGTACATGCACTGGCAGAAGGTATTAAAGCTGTAACAGAAAAGAATTACCAGAAACGTATCCATGTAAAACAGGATGATGAATTTGGCGAACTGATCAATGCCTTTAATATCATGGCTGAAAAACTGGATGAATACGAACACAGCAGTCTGGATAAACTGATGTTTGAAAAAACCAGAATTGAGACCATCATTAACCAGATGCGCGATGGTATTATCGGGTTTGACGAAGGCAAACATATACTGTTCCTGAATGAGGTGGCACAGAACCTGCTGGGGCTGCAGCAAAGCGAAGTGATCGGTAAATATGGCGCTGATATTGCCATCCGCAATGATCTTATGCGCACGCTGCTGCAGCAGAATGATAGTACCCGGTTGAAGATCTATGCCGATGGTAAAGAAAGCTATTTTTCCAAAGAAGATGTAACCATACAACGCAATGGTGCTGTAATAGGTGAGGTGATCGTGTTACGCAATATTACTCCGTTTCATGAACTGGACGTTGCCAAAACCAATTTCATCGCTACTGTATCACACGAATTAAAAACGCCTATTTCGTCCATCAAAATGAGTGGCAGCCTGTTAAAAGACGAACGGGTAGGTCCGTTGAATCATGAACAGCAGGAATTACTGCACGGCATACAGGATGATGCAGACCGGCTGCTAAAGATCACGGGTGAATTACTTAATATGGCACAGGTGGAAACCGGTAATATACAGCTAAAGCTGCAATCAGTAATGCCTGCCAATATTGTGCACGAAGCTGTGGAAGCAGTGCAGTTCCAGGCTCAGCAAAAAAGCATTTCACTACAGTTGCATATCCAGCAGGAACTGCCTTCTGTACAGGCAGACGAAGAAAAAACCTCCTGGGTATTGATCAATTTTCTGACCAATGCTATTAAATACTCCTACGAAGGATCACAGATAGATATTGCAGTGGCTACTGTGAACGGACATGTGCGTTTTTCCGTTACCGATCATGGACAGGGTATTGATGAGAAATATCTTTCCAGGATCTTTAATCGATATTTCAAAGTGCCGGGTACTGAAAAATCGGGCACTGGCCTGGGACTTGCCATCTCTAAGGAGTTTATAGAAGCACAGGGCGGGCATATACAGGCAGACAGTGCCATTGGCAAAGGAAGCAGGTTTAGCTTTGAACTGCCTGCTAAACAAATATAGACCCCATATGGTTCAGTTATTCCCCTGGCGCAAATGAAATTTTTCACCCTTCGTTTCTGTTGATCTGTTCATTTCTTCCTGCCGCATATTCCGTAACTTGGATGTTGTAACGAATTCATGCAACAGATCATAATAGGAAGTGTGCTGGTCAGTTTACTGCATGCCGTGATACCCAATCACTGGTTGCCGGTATTGGCTATCGGGCGCAAAGAAGGGTGGACATTACAGGTAGTAACGCGTGTAACATTTATCAGTGGCCTGGCGCATGCACTCAGTACCGCTGCCATTGGTGTGGTATTGGGTTCACTGGGCGTACAGTTACATGCTCACTGGAGCAGTTATTTCAGGCTCTTTGCTCCGGTGATGCTGATACTGCTGGGTATCTTTTTTATCTGGCAACACTACAGGCATCATCATTTTCATTTACACGGACATATCAATACCAGCAAATCGCAGAGCAGGGTTATTGTCGCATTGGTACTTACCATGTTCCTGTCGCCCTGTATGGAAATAGAAGCCTATTTCCTGATGGCAGGCAGTTATGGATGGTGGCTCATCAGTGTGCTGGCAATATTGTATTGTATCATTACAGTATCCGGAATGGTATTCTGGGTGCGACTGTCGTACAAAGGTTTACTGAAGCTGAACTGGCATTCACTGGAACACAATGCCGGTATTATTACGGGCGTTACCCTGGTAATAACGGGGCTATTGTCATTTTTTATTGATTAAATGTAATTATGAGTCATCAACATCATCATGCAGATGAATCACATGCCGGTCATGATCATGCTGATCACAAACACGAGCATGCACATGAGCACGATCATGGGTATGTGTTTGGGCGCAATACAGAGATCATCTTTTCACTGATGGCCGGTGCACTACTGGCTATAGGGTTTGGACTTTCTTTTATTACCGGCATAGCGCATGGAGTAAGCATTGCCTGTTATGTGGTGGCTTATTTTTTTGGAGGTTATTTTGCTACTGTTGAAGCGGCTACCACCCTTGCCCGTGGCCGTTTTGATATAGATTTCCTGATGCTGGTGGCTGCTATTGGCGCTGCTATCCTGGGAGACTGGGCCGAAGGCGCATTGCTGCTTTTCCTGTTCAGCCTGGGACATTCGCTGGAACACCATGCTATGAACAAGGCACGCAGATCCATTGCTGCATTGTCGTCACTGGCGCCGGCTACTGCTATTGTACAGCGTAACGGGAACGAAACGGAAGTGCTATTGTCTGAGATCGTTGTAGGTGATATTATTGTAGTAAAGCCCAATAGTAAAATAGCGGCAGATGGTGTGGTGATAAAAGGAAATTCTTCCGTGAACCAGGCACCGATCACCGGGGAAAGCATTCCTGTAGACAAGCAACCAGTAGCCAATCCGGATGCGGATTTCAGCAATGAAAAGGGTATTCCCGAGCAACACCGTGTGTTTTCCGGTACTATCAATGGCAGCAATGTACTGCTGGTAAAAGTGCTGAAAAAAACAACCGACTCCACGTTATCCAAACTGATACAACTGGTTAGTGAAACGGTATCGCAGAAATCTCCTACACAATTGTTTACTGACAAGGTACAGCGTTACTATGTACCTTCTGTATTGATACTGGTAGTAACGTTACTGTTTGCTTTTCTGGTGGTTGATGAACCTTTTAGCAAAAGTTTTTACCGCTCTATGTCTGTACTGGTAGCTGCCAGCCCCTGTGCATTGGCTATTGCAACACCCAGTGCTGTATTAAGCGGCGTAGCCCGTGCGGCCCGCGCCGGTATACTGGTAAAAGGTGGCGCTCCATTAGAAAACCTGGGCGCTCTTACAGCTATGGCATTTGATAAAACAGGTACCATTACTGAAGGTAAACCACGTTTAACAGGTGTTGTTACATTTAATGAAGTTACAGAAAATGACCTGCTGACTGTTGTGGTAGCAGTAGAAAGCAGAAGCGATCATCCGCTGGCAGCGGCCATTGTGAATGATGCACGTGCGCGTTTGCAGCAGGATGTACCGGTCGCCGGTAATTTACAGGCTATTGCCGGCAGGGGCGTTAAAGCTGTATTGAACAATGATGTGATCTTTATCGGGAATAAAGAACTGTTGCAGGAACAAGGCGGGATTACATTGAATGAAGAAGTGTTGCAAAAGGTGCAGCATTCTGAAAAAACAGGCAATACCACCATGCTGATACAACGTAATAAGGATGTGATCGGTATGTTGTCTGTAATGGATATACCCCGTACTGAAGCAGCAACGGCTATTCAGCAACTGAAAGTATCCGGCATCCGGAAAGTGGTGATGCTAAGCGGAGACAATCAGCAGGTGGCAGAAGCAGTAGCTACCCAGGTTGGCATAACAGAGGTATGGGGTAACCTGATGCCTGAACAGAAACTCGAATCCATCAAAAAACTCATCGAAACAGAAAAGAAAGTAGCAATGGTGGGCGATGGCGTGAATGACGCACCTGCTATGGCCAAAAGTACTGTTGGCATTGCCATGGGTGCCGCAGGATCGGACGTTGCATTGGAGACAGCAGATATTGCGTTAATGTCTGATAAATTGTCCGCATTGCCTTTTGCTATCCAGTTGAGCCGGAGATGCGGAAGCATTATTCAGCAGAACCTATGGATCAGCCTGGGCATGGTAGCTGTATTGATCCCCCTTACCATTACGGGTATTGCCAGTATGGGTCCTGCGGTAATGGCACATGAAGGTTCTACTGTAATAGTAGCCTTGAATGCACTGCGGTTGCTGGCATTTAAAGGCAGAACGATGAATATAAGTCGGGAAGACCGGAAGAAATAATACAAGTTGAAGTTAACAGGGGATAATTGGGTACTAAAAGTTAACACCCTTCTTAGTGTTTATTTGTGTCTTTGTGGTTTACATTTCCGGCGGGTGTTAGTTTTTCAACAGGTGGACCTGCCTTGCCGCCTTCACCACTATTGCCGCTACCTCCAGGATCAGGGCGTTTGTTGAATGATTCGGTAGCACCTGCTGTACCACCCATGCCCCCGTAACCTGGATACCCGGCACGGTTAGAATATATAATGCATGGACAATTAACGTATGGAATGGCTGTTGAATCAAAAAATATTTTAATGCTACCTCCATCGCCGCCTCTGCCGCCATTTCCTCCATTGCCGCCGGGCAAGGCAGCTCGCCCATCACCTAAGTTTCTGCCATTTTCTCCTTTACCCCCCTTACCACCTTCTCCCCCATCTGCAATAATGGTTAGTTTGCCATATCGCGGATTCAGATAGTAATAGTCTGTTTTTTTACGCTTTTTGTTCTTCGTTACAGCTATTTTCAGAATGGCAGAGTCACCTGTTAAAACAGAAGATACCTGTACAGATAATTCAGCTCCCTGTCGACCACGTTTCCCATTGCCGCCTTTTGTGGCGCTGCCGAATAAATTAATACTAAAGCGCATATTACCGTCCTTTCCTGCCCTGGCTGCGGGAGGTGTATAATCTGCTACCTGGAGATCATTCAGTTTTGTAAAGTTTATAGGTGGTGTATGCAGCATATCTGTTTGTTGAGTGAAGCCGGTAAAAGGAATATACAGTAAAATGATGATGCGGAAGTTCAAATATAATGAATGCATTCGCTAATATAATGTGTTCACGTGCTAAGTTAAAATAGCCGGAGTTATTTTAGGATTGCCTTAATAAATACATACTGAGGACGACAGCCTGATCTTTGTAACGATTAAGAAGTAGCAGTGGTTTCGTTTTTAACTGGTTTGGTAATTGCTTTATTTAGCCATAAAAAACCTGCAATGGCAGCAATAACAGAGGCCAGCAGTATAGCGATCTTCGAAGCGGCAATCAGTTCATTGTTACTACTGAATGCCAGCAACGTAATAAATATAGACATAGTAAAGCCAATGCCTCCCAATAATCCTGCACCGGTAAGGTGTTTCCACCGAAGATCATTGGGCAACGAACCCAGCCCGGTCTTTACCGCAATGAATGAAAATAGCAGTATGCCTATTGGTTTGCCCAGCACCAGGCCGGCAATAATACCGATACTGTTTATATGTGTTAAACTTTCGTTCCAGCTACTGTCAATGGCAATACTGGTGTTGGCCAGTGCAAAAAGTGGCAGAATGATAAAGGCCACCGGTTTGTGCAACAGGTGTTGCAGTTTGTACGATAATGTTTTTTCACTGCCATCACCAAAAGGAATGGCAAAAGCCAGCAACACACCGGCAATAGTGGCATGTACACCGGAATGCAGCATGCAATACCATAGTGCAACGCCACCGATGAGGTAGGGCAGAAAATGATGGATCTTTAACCGGTTAAAAATAAGTAGTGCTATAAAAATACCGCCGGCTGCGGCCAGCCAGGCAAAATGAATAGTATCTGTATAAAAAACAGCGATTACCAGTATGGCGCCAAGATCATCAATAACAGCCAACGCAGTTAGAAATACTTTTAAAGAAGCCGGTACACGATTGCCCAGTAATGACAATACGCCAATGGCAAATGCAATATCAGTGGCCATGGGTATACCTGCACCAGCCTGTGTTGCTGTACCATAGTTTAATAACAGGAATATGCCTGCGGGTACCAGCATGCCACCCAATGCACCCAATGCAGGTAGTGCTGCATTTTTCAGTGATGATAACTCACCCTGGTATACTTCACGTTCCAGTTCAAGACCTACCAGTAAAAAGAAAATGGCCATCAGGCCGTCATCAATCCAATGCGCAAAACTGTTGCCTGCTATTTGCATATGCCACAGGTGTAAGTATTCGTTCTGCCATGCAGTGTTGGCAAGTATCAATGACACAATGGTACATGCAACGAGCACAAGCCCGCCGGCTTTTTCACTTTCAAAAAAATCGTGGAAGAGTTTGGTCACTTGCATAAGAATTTTATTGCCTGTGTAATTTTTTTCACACGTAAGCCTGGCGTTGGAGGTGGTTGCAAATTACTGCTTTATTGTATAAAACAGTACCTGTTGAGCAAATGCTTCCGTATAGAAAAAATCAGGCCAGCAATATTATAAGCGGAACTGAACTTTATTGGCTACACGTTCCTTCCATTCATCACATCCTGAAATTTTTCCAGGAACAATGATACGTGATAGCCATCCATCAATGCATGATTCACATGTACAGAAACGGGCATGGTTTTCTGCCCGTTGGTTTCGGTCATTCTGCCAAAAGATATTTTTGGAATGCTGTCCTTGTACGCAAAACTGCGTGCATGTGAAATAGACGTGAACTTTATCCAGGGCAATGATGAATAGTGAATGATATTTTCCAGGTAAGTATCCGGGAAAAGCTGTTCCGTGGTCTGTACCCGGTAAATTTCTTTCGCAGCTTCCTGCAGAAAGATATTAAAATCACGATAGTACAGGATATTGGAAAATCCGAATGTTTTATCCGGCCGCTGAATAGTAGGGCCGGCATGGATCTCATCATATATATATACCTCATCACCCGCTATACGGTAACGGAATGGTTCTATATCGTTTGCTGCGGTCAATGAGGCATGCAGGTAATACAGGAAAAAAGAAAAGCCGTTTGTTTTGGCAATTCTGTATGCATGTGTACAATCTATATCCACACAAACACCAAAAAAAGGTTCCTCAAACCGGCCAAAAAATTTGAAATGCTCTTTTCTTGGCCAGTCATTAATATTCAGTAATTGTTTCATGGCAAAAGGAAGGGGAGAATTTCTTTAATGTGTTGTACCTGTCTGAAGTTACGGTGTTCTATACGATGTTCAACCTGCTCATGTTCCCAGGTAATATGATAAGGAACATGTACAGCGTGGCCGCCAATGTTCAGTACCGGCATGATATCCGATTTCAGTGAATTGCCCACCATCATCAATTCATCTGGTTGAATATCCAGGTGCCTGATCAGTTTTTTATAATCGGTTTCCTGTTTGTCAGACATAATTTCAATATGATGAAAATAATGTTCCAGCCCTGATTTTTTCAGTTTACGTTCCTGGTCCAGCAGGTCACCCTTGGTAGCAACCACCAGGCGGTATCGTTTCTTTAGCAGGTTTAATACTTCTTCCACGCCTTCCAGCAGTTCAATAGGTTTTTCTAACAGATCCTTTCCATATTGAATTGCTTTTTCCACCACTGCAGTACCAGCTGTATTGTTCGATATTCGCAAGGCTGTTTCGATCATAGACAGCATAAACCCCTTTACACCGTAACCATATAAAGAAAGATTTTGTATTTCAGTTTTAAAAAGCTCTTTGGCAACGGTATGATGCGGTAAATAATCTTCCAGCAGGCTGCAGAACTTTGTTTCTGTTTCTCTGAAATAGGGTTCGTTTACCCAAAGTGTGTCATCTGCATCAAATGCAATCACGGTAATGCTCATATAAAATCTGGTCGTCTGTTTAGCTTCGCCGGGTCAAAGATAAAAAATCGGGTCTAAGGTTCAAGGAACAGGGTAGTAGGGTGTGATGTCAGAGGGATGAAGTGTAAGGTAAAAGGCATAAGGTTTAATATATAAGGCGTAAGGTGCAAAGCGGGAAGTGGAAGTGCTTTTGACTGTTTCGCTGTAGGTTTTTTCCGTTTCCTTATTTTTTTTGGAGGTTAATGGCAGAAAAGTTGTCTTTTTGGAGGCGATCCACCCCGAAGGTGCGTGTTAAACGTGAGGGGAAAAATGTGGTCTCACCGGAAAGACAGATGTTATTATTTTTATCATGATATTGTTTTAAACAAGCTGAATATTTCTGTGTATAACATAATATGAAAATTATTTTGAAAGCATATTGTTATGATCAGATGAGTTATACGGAGGTGTAAATCTGCTTTAGCTTAAGAAAATGTTTTTAGCGCCTCTGGTATGGCCAGTTGGTATGACTTGTCCGGGTAAATAGACTTTTGGCAGATGGAATAGGTAATTTTTGGAATATGTTGAAATAGTTTAATTTGTTGGAAATTTTAGGTTGATTTTAGCTGTTTTTTTAAACTATTTAATAGAAAAGGTGTTAAATCTGTATTAAGAACAAAAACTATCTTTGCGTAACTGTAATTGGCACTTTTTAAGTCAGTTATAGTTGCGCTACTTTATATCAACGGCTTCATTTCTGATTATGAGTAACCATGTTGTGCGCCGCCATACGTTAGCAGAGTTGCTGATTCTGTTGGGAAAAAGGTCACAACCTGAAGGAATTCATATAGTTGATAGAAGTGTTCGTGCAAATGCGGGACCACCTATCAATTACCCGTTCCGTTCTGATCATTTTTCGTTGTTGATAGTAACAAAAGGGACATTGCAGCTACGTATAAACTTGTCAGATTATGAGGTGACGGAGAATCAGTTATTATTGATCACTCCCACCGTAGTACGGGAATACGGGCTGATGTCTGAGGATAGTATGTTCTGTGGAATGGTGTTTACATCAGAATTCATGGGGCAGGCGGGTATGAGTCCCAAGCATCTGGAACTGTTTGATTTTTTTTCGGCCAACAATAATCCTGTATTGACGCTTGCGCCACAGGATGTTGAAACGCTGTTAAGCCTGTTAAAGATTATGGGCAATAAAAATGTAGTTACAGAGCAGGGCGTGTTGGATAAAGAAGTGATAAATCATAGTTTTCTGGCCTTTATTTATGAAATGGCCGCCGTATACAGAAGGAACAGAGGAATGGTTTCTATTCAGCTTACCAAAAAAGAAGACCTTGCCATGCGGTTTATGAAATTGCTCAATGAGCATTTCAGAGAGGAGCGAAGTGTGTTCTACTATGCAGATCTGCTTTGTATAACCCCGAAATACCTTTCACAAACGGTGAAAGAGGTAACAGGCAGAACAGCAGGAGAAATGATAGATGGTATGGTAGTAATGGAAGCAAAGGTGTTGCTGAATGATATGTCGCACAGTGTGGCCCATGTGGCAGAGTCACTGTACTTCAGTGACCAGTTCTTTTTCAGTAAGTTCTTTAAAAAACATACAGGTCTTACGCCTACTGATTACAGGAAGATCGTCTAACATTATGAGCTGCTGTCTGATTGCTGAAACGGGTTATTACTACGGCCTGCTGCCGGAGTATAATCTTAATAACGCAACAGTAGATTCAGCCATTCAGACATAATCAACCTACTTTCAGACATTTTATTACAGGGGTTACTGCATCAAATTTGCATGTTGAAACCCCCGGTATATAAAAAGGTGTTACAGGCATGTTTTTATATATACCAAAGCTGGTTAACGCTTTCCAGCATAGTAAAAGCCACTTAGATTGATGCAGAAAAAACTAAATCAGAAAATTGCTGCCTTCACAGATGCTAAAGAGGCAATGGCAATGGGTATATACCCTTATTTCCGGGTTATAGATTCGGAGCAGCACACACAGGTGACGATGAATGGCAAGAAGGTATTGATGTTTGGCTCTAATTCATACCTGGGCCTTACCAATCATCCCATTATTAAGGAAGCTGCTGCCAAAGCGATAGCAAAATACGGTACAGGTTGTGCCGGATCGCGTTTTCTGAATGGAACACTTGATCTGCATATTGAGTTGGAACACCGGTTGGCTGAATATACCGGTAAAGAAGCTGCAATCCTGTTCAGTACTGGTTTCCAGGCCAACCTTGGTATCTTGTCCAGCCTTACCGGCCGTCATGATTACCTGTTGCTGGATGAATATGATCATGCTTCGATCATAGATGGTAGCCGCCTGTCTTTTTCACGCACTATTAAGTTTGGACACAACAATATGGAAGACCTGGAGCAGAAGCTCCGTGGCCTGCCCGAAGATGCCGTTAAACTGATTGCAGTAGATGGTATTTTCAGCATGGAAGGTGATATTGTGAAACTACCCGAAATAGTAGCACTGGCCGATAAGTACGGTGCTAATATTATGGTAGATGATGCACATAGCCTGGGTGTTATTGGCCAGAAAGGAGCAGGAACCGCTTCTCATTTTGGTCTTACCGATTCTGTAGATATCATTATGGGTACCTTCAGTAAATCACTGGCATCGCTGGGTGGTTTTGCTGCAGGCAGTAAGGATGTGATTGAATTTATGAAACACAAAGCGCGTGCGCTGATCTTCAGTGCCAGTATGACACCGGCTTCTGCAGCCAGTGTAATTGCCGCGCTGGAAATCATTCAGTCAGAACCTGAGCGCATGGAAAAACTGTGGGCAAATACCCGCTATGCTATGCAATTGCTGCAGGAAAGCGGTTTTGACACAGGCATTACCGAAAGCCCGATC
Organism: Chitinophagaceae bacterium PMP191F; assembly: GCA_001302245.1. GTDB lineage: Bacteria > Bacteroidota > Bacteroidia > Chitinophagales > Chitinophagaceae > PMP191F. The sequence goes on along the minus strand of LGYU01000010.1, from coordinate 357,266 downwards.
ATTCCCGTATATGTAAGAGACAATCTGAATACTTTCCAGCTCACAAAAATGTTGCTGGAAGACGGTGTATTTGTAAACCCTGTAGTATCGCCCGCTGTTCCTTCCGACTCATCATTGATCAGGTTCTCACTGATGGCCACACATTCGTTTGACCAGATTGAGGAAGCCATTGATAAGCTTACGAAAGCAGCGACAAAACTGGACTTAAAAGGCATTATGCAAAAACAGGAATTATGATCCGTGTTGAACAGGTCAACAACAAAAAACAACTGCAGCAGTTCATTGACTTTCCCCACTCCCTGTACCGTGATGATCCGAATTACGTACCGGAGTTATTCATTGCCCAGCGTGATCTGTTAACACCCGGCAAACATCCGTTTCACGAACATTCGGAAATGACGATGTACCTGGCGTATGATGGTGAAGTGCTGAAAGGGCGCATTGCGGCCATTCTGAATAACAATCACAACAGCTTTAATAAAGCCAACGACGGTTTTTTTGGTTTTTTTGATAGCGTAGATGATGAGGCAGTATCACAGGCATTGTTCAGCAAAGCTGCAGAATGGCTCAGAACCAAAGGGGTGGATACCATAATTGGTCCGGTCAATCCGTCTACCAACGAAACCTGCGGGTTGCTGACAGAAGGTTTTAATGAACCACCGGTAGCTATGATGACCTATAATAAACCATACTACAGCAAGCTGATTGAACAGTATGGCTTTGGTAAAAAGGTTGATCTGCTGGCGTATGATCTGTCAACGAAAGGTGTGGATGATCGTTCAGTAAAGTTGAAAGATGCATTGGTTCGCAGGCTGGCACTGAAAAACATTGTGGTACGTCCGCTGAACATGAAAGATTTTAAAAATGAAGTAGCTAAGGTGCATAAGGTGTACAACAGTGCATGGGATAAAAACCTGGGCTTTGTGCCGATGACAGAGAGCGAATTCAAATATATGGCCAAGGATATGAAGATGGTGCTGGACCCCAATCTTTGCCTGATAGCAGAGCATGAAGGAAAAGCGATAGGATTTGCGCTGGCCATTCCGGATCTTAACCAGATCCTGATCAAAATAAAGAAAGGGCGTTTATTTCCCACCGGTATATTCAAGCTGTTGCTGGGTTTAAAGAAAATAGACTACGTAAGGGTATTGGCATTGGGTGTAATGGAAGATTACAGGAAGCTGGGAATTGAAGCATGTTTTTACGCATCTGTTATTCAGCATGCGGCAAATAAAAACATGCGTGGCGGGGAGGCATCCTGGGTATTAGAAGATAACATGTTGATGAACAAAGGCATTGAAAGCATGAATGGCAGGCTGTATAAGAAATACCGCATTTATGAAAAAGCATTGTAAGCGGTATACAGCTAATGTGATCAATGGCCGGATTAAAAGGATGGTATATTCATGAAAGACAAAGTGCTGATAACAGGAGCCAGTGGCTTTGTTGGTTTTCACCTTATTGAAGCAGCCCTGGAAAAGAACCTGGAAGTGTATGCCGCAATACGGAAAAGCAGCAATGTTCAGCATTTGCAGGGATATAATATTCAGTTTACCTATCCTGACTTTACTAATGCAGACTCTTTGAAGAAAGATATTGAGGAAAAAGGTTATAAATACATCATTCATGCCGCAGGTGCTACAAAAGCAAAACGGCAGGAAGATTACAACGAGATCAACGCAGAGTATACATACAACATTATAAAAGCTGCTGAACAGTCGGGCGTGGATGTACAGAAAATTGTGATGATGAGCAGCCTGGCGGCTATTGGTCCGCTTAACAACATTCAGGACGCTATAACAGAAACCACGGTTGCTGCGCCCGTTACGCAGTATGGTAAAAGTAAACTGCTTGCCGAGAAGCGCCTGTCCACATCTCCATTGCCCTGGATAATATTACGTCCTACGGCGGTGTACGGTCCGCGCGAAAAGGACATTTTCATGCTGTTTAAGTCAATTGGCAGAGGTATGGAGCCATACATTGGCAAAATACAGCAACAACTGAGTTTTATATATGTAAAAGACCTGGCCGCCATTACCGTAAATGCTTTGTTCTCGCCGGTATCGCATGCCATATACAATATTACCGATGGCAGGGCTTACGACCGGTATGAACTGGCCAATCTTATCAAAAAAGAACTCAATAGAAAAACATTGCGTTTTCACATACCCATGCCCCTGATCCGTGCTCTGGCTGTAACTATGGAAAAAACATATGGTTTTTTGAACAGGGTTCCGGTACTGAACAGAGAAAAGCTGAACGAACTAGCCGCCACCAACTGGTATTGCAATATTGAAAAAATACAGCAAGAACTGGGTTTCAAACCCCGGTACAACCTGGAAAGCGGATTGAAGGAAACCGTTGAATGGTACAAACAGCAGGGGTGGTTATAGCAATATATAACAGCCGCTGTATGCAACAACTGTTGCTGGTATTTGTTGTACGTGTCACAACCGACAACGTACTATTTATATAAATCATTATTTATCAAATAAAAGGAATAATATGAACAATCAGGTATTGCCCGCCGAAGGAAAGTTGGGTATTCTTATTCCGGGCCTGGGAGCGGTAGCTACCACTTTTATTGCCGGTGTTGAAGCAGTAAAAAAAGGATTGGCGCAACCAACAGGTTCGTTAACACAGACAGGAAGTATCAGGCTTGGTAAAAGAACAGAGAACCGTTTTCCCAAAGTAAAAGACTTTGTACCCTTGGCCTCACTGGAGCAGGTTGTGTTTGGCGGATGGGATGTGTATGAAGACAATGTGTACGAAGCTGCGATGAAAGCAAAGGTGCTGGAAGCAGGTTTACTGCATGCCATTAAACCTGAGCTGGAATCTATTAAGCCAATGAAGGCCGTATTTGATAAAAGCTATATCACTAATCTTGATGGTGAGAATGTAAAGAAAGCTGCTACCAAATATGAACTGGCACAGCAGGTGATGGAAGATATTGAGAACTTTAAAAAGAACAATGACTGCAGCCGCCTGGTGATGGTATGGTGCGGTTCTACCGAAAAATATATTGAAGAAAAAGCTGTACACGCTACGATCGCCAGCTTTGAGCAGGGGCTGAAAGACAATGATACCTTCATTTCTCCCAGCATGATCTATGCTTATGCAGCTATCAAACTGGGTGTACCTTTTGCAAACGGCGCTCCCAACCTTACCTGCGATATTCCAGCGTTGATGGAACTGGCCAAACAAACCAATACACCTATTGGCGGTAAGGATTTTAAAACTGGTCAAACGCTGATGAAAACAATCGTGGCACCTGGCCTGGCAGCACGTTCCCTGGGTATCCGCGGTTGGTTCTCTACCAACATCCTGGGTAACCGTGACGGATATGTGCTGGATCACCCGGATAATTTCAGAACCAAAGAAGTTTCCAAACTGGGTGTACTGGAAGAAATTCTGCAGCCTGATGTAAATCCTGAACTGTACGGTGATCTGTACCATAAGATCAGGATCAACTATTATCCTCCGCATGGTGATAATAAAGAAAGCTGGGATAACATTGACATTTTTGGCTGGCTGGGCTACTCAATGCAGATCAAGATCAACTTCCTGTGCAGGGACTCTATCCTGGCAGCACCGATTGTGCTTGACCTGGCATTGTTCCTGGATCTGGCACAGCGTGCAGGCATGAGCGGTATACAGGAGTGGTTGTCATTCTACTTCAAATCACCGCAAACATTGCCCGAACTGCGTGCAGAGCATGACATCTTTAAACAACTGATCAAATTACAGAATACACTTCGCCACATAATGGGTGAAGACCTTATAACTCACCTGGGACTGGACTATTACCAGGAACTGGTTGAATCGTTATAACGATGACGAGATTGCAGCAGTTCATTGCAACGATGGTTGGTTTAGGTTTTATAGGTAAAGGTGCGGGTACCGTTGCAGCAATCGCTTATTGCGCAATATGGTGCGTAATACCTGTCGGGGATATACCCTGTCTCTGGCAGGTATTGGCCGCACTGATTGTAACGCTTACCGGTGTGTGGGCAGCCAATGCCGCACACCAAGCGTGGGGAGAAGACAGCAATAAAGTGGTGATAGATGAAGGGGCGGGTATGATGATAACACTGCTGTGTTTTCCGCATGAAATAAGGTACGCGTTGATAGGCCTGGTGTTATTCAGGTTTTTCGATATTGTAAAACCACTGGGTATCAGAAAGATGGAGCAGTTGCCCAAAGGATGGGGAGTAATGGCTGATGATGTATTGGCCGGTTTATATTCCCACCTGGTATTAAGGCTAATTGCTCATTACATATAATGACCTTTTTAAAAGCAAATATTGCCTCTTTGGTTGCCTCTGCAACGGATTACCTGGTAACGGTGTTATTGGTAAAGCTATGGGGTTTTGATGCTGTTATTGGCAGTATATGCGGAACAATAACAGGTGGCGTGATCAACTTTACCATGGGCAGGCACTGGACATTTGCCGCCAGCGATGATGATGTACGCGCGCAGGCACGCAGGTACCTGTTTGTATGGACAGGCAATTTGTTGCTGAACACCACAGGAGTATTCCTGTTGAGCAACCAACTGGGGCTGGATATCAGAATTTCGAAAGTTGCCGCATCCGTATTAGTAGCTGTAGGTTATAATTATCCCATGCAGAAAAGATATGTTTTTAAGCATAATATAAGATAAGTAAGCAAGAATAAATATGAAGACGGTTTGTAGCAGATATGGCATTATTATAACGGTACTGATACTGTGCACAGCCGGTTTTACGGCAAGTGCACAGACGCGGGTAAAAGGCTTTATAAGAGATGCTGTAACACAACAGCCTTTACAGTTTGTAAGCGTTGTGTTCAAAGGCGGAAAAGGATCACTGAGCGATGCGGATGGAAGCTTTTATATTGAAACTTCCAATCCCAAATGGACCACACTTGAATTTTCTTACACCGGTTATAAAAAAGTAAGTCGCACGGTAATATTCGGAAAAGAACAGGAGCTGAATATAGAACTGGAACTGGAAGAAATGAAAGAAGTGGTGGTGACCACCAACAAACGTGGTAAATACAGGAACAAAGACAACCCCGCTGTAGAGCTTATCCGCAAGGTAATTGAGCACAAAAGCAGTAATCGTGTTACCTCGTACGATTATGTACAGTACCAGCAGTACGAAAAAATGGAGTTTTCACTAACCAACAAGCCCGAAAAGCTGATGAACAACCGGTTATTGAAAAACTACAAATTCATACTGGAGAATCAGGACACTACCAAGGTAGAAGGGAAAGCCCTGCTGCCTGTATACCTCGAAGAAACCCTTTCACAAAAATATTTCAGGAAAAGCCCTGAGAAGGAAAAAACGATCATTCTCGGTCAGAAGAAAGTGAACTTTGGCGATTTTGTTGATAACAACGGTATCAGTACCTACCTCAACAAAATGTATTCAAATATTGATATTTACCAGAACAATATCACCATTCTTACGAACCAGTTTTTAAGTCCTATTGCCGATATGGCTCCAACCTTTTACAGGTTCTATATCCGCGATACAACAGAGCTGGATGGTGTGAAACTGATAAGAATGTACTTTACGCCCCGCAATACCAATGACCTGGTATTCCGTGGTACCATGTTCATTACACTGGATGGCAATTACGGCGTGCAGAAGATCAATATGACCATCAGTAAAAATGCCAACATCAACTGGACGCGTGAGCTGCGCATCAACCAGGATTTTGAAAAAGGATCCGATGGCCGTTTTCACGTGATCATGAGCAACATGCTGGCAGAATTTGCCTTTACCAAAGGAGCTTCCGGCGGTATTATGGGTGAACGCACCGTATCATTCAAAAACTTCCTGATCAATCAGCCGGCTCCTGACAGTATATACAGTGGCAAGTCGGAAGTAATGGCCCTGAATGCTGAAAATCCTTCAGACAGTTTCTGGGTAACCAACCGGCATCAACCGCTTACCGAAACCGAAACAAAAGTATATACCAATATAGACAGCCTGCAGAAAATGCGTTCGTTCCGTCGCTTTATGGACATCGCAACCCTTTTACTGGCTGGTTATAAATCATTTGGTGGTTATGAAGTAGGCCCGGTAAACGCATTCTACAGCTTCAACCCTGTGGAAGGTTTTCGTTTACGACTTGGCGGACGTACCACGCCCAAATTCAACAAGAACATCTATTTCGAAAATTATGCTGCCTATGGCTTTAAAGACCAGAAGTGGAAATATTATGTGGCTGGTACCTACTCATTCAATCACAAATCCATTTACTCATACCCGCTCAATTACCTGCGTGTAAGTTTTCAGCACGATACCAAGATTCCGGGCCAGGAATTGCAGTTTGTACAGGAAGACAATTTCCTGCTATCATTCAAGCGTGGTAACAATGATAAATGGTTGTACAACGACATTTTTAAAGTAGAATATACCCGAGAGTTTGGTAAAAACCTTTCATACACGTTCGGGTTCAAGAACTGGAAACAACAACCTGCGGGTACTGTTCTGTTTCAGAAACCGCTGGGCAGCAGTTTGACAAATGTGCCTGCCATTACCACTTCTGAGTTGTCGGCAGAGTTCCGCTGGGCTCCGCACGAGCAATTTTACCAGGGAAAGGTATACCGTATTCCTTTGTTCAACCAGTATCCCATTTTCAAATTCAGGTATATAGCGGGTATCAAAGGGTTGATGAATGGTGAATACAATTACCACAACCTGAATGTCAATATTTTCAAACGTTTTTACCTGTCGCAGTTCGGGTATGCTGATGTAGTGGCAGAGGGTGGTTATATATTCGGCAAGATTCCTTACCCGTTGTTAACCATTCACAGGGCCAACCAAACGTACGCTTACCAGTTGAACTCGTATAACCTGATGAATTTCATGGAGTTTGTGAGTGATAAATATGTAAGTCTGAACACCGATTACTATTTCAACGGATTCATTTTTAATAAGATCCCTTTATTGAAAAAGCTGAAGCTGCGTGAAGTAGCAAGCGCTAAAGTACTGTACGGAAGTGTGCGGCCGGAAAATAATCCGGCATTCAACGCGGGCGCTATGCGTTTTCCTTCCGATACGGCTACCGGTATGCCTACTACCTTTACCCTGCAGAGAGAGCCGTATGTAGAAGTAAGTGTGGGTATTGCCAACATTTTTAAACTGATACGTGTTGATCTTGTAAAGAGGTTGACCTATCTCGATAATCCGAATGTAGCGGAGTGGGGTATCAGAACAAGGGTTAAATTTGATTTCTGATGGATAAGGTTATGCCTAAAAAGTTATTACGCGACCAATTACAACAAAGCATTTATACAGTTATCAATCCTTTCGTGAAAGGGTTGATAAAAATAGGATTTACCCCCAACGTGGTAACTACTATCGGATTGATACTGAACATTGGGGTGGCGGTTATTTTTATCATCGGGGCTGAGGAAGGCAACCGTGGTGAACTATCATACGTAGGCTGGGCCGGTGGACTGATATTATTTGCCGGTCTGTTCGATATGCTGGACGGACAGGTAGCAAGATTGGGAAATATGAGTTCTACCTTTGGGGCCCTGTACGATTCGGTGCTGGACAGGTACAGTGAAATGGTGATGTTCCTGGGGATCTGTTATTACCTGGTAGCGCATCATTATTTTTTAAGCTCATTGTTTGCGTTTATTGCATTGATCGGCTCCATGATGGTGAGCTATACGCGTGCACGCAGCGAAGGACTGGGAATTCAAAACAAAGGCGGACTGATGCAGCGGCCTGAAAGGGTAATACTGACCGGTGTAGCTGCAATGGCCTGTGGTATAACAGCTTATTTTATTGGTGGTGATTACAAGATTTTTGTGCCGGGAATACCTTTTCATGTATTTGAAACAATGTCTGTATTTACCATACCGCTTACAGTGATGGCAGTATTAACAAATATAACGGCTATCAAAAGATTGACAGATGCAAAGAAAGCTTTGGAAAAGGAAGGCAGGTAATTTAACTGGCCTGAAAGTGTTAACGGTATTGTTATTGCTGGTTTTATCAATGGGTAATGCTGCAAAAGCACAGGATCCCATTTTTCCTGTACCTGCCGGAAACCCAGCCCAGTTGTTTTACCTGCAGCGTACACCCAACAGCAATACTATTGTATGCGAACTGCGGTACGATAATGGTGCTGTAGATACGACTAACCCTGTGCATGTATTCTGGATACGCTACGGCGAACAAGGGCAACGAGCAGAATTAAGTTTTATTCAGCGTAAATTTGCATACGGTGTCAATGCTAAAAAAATAGCTACCGATAAATATGAGTTGCATTTTGTATCATACAAAAAATACTCCATGTATCTCATGAAAGGGGCAGATCAGAAGTTTCATGTGTATGCACAGGTCAATAAAAAATGGGTAATACTCAACCGCATTTATATCAAGATCAAGGAAGGAGGGTCTTTCTGGTCACCCAATATAGAGCATGTAGAATTGCACGGTGCCGATCCTGCTTCGGGCGAGGAAGTGATGGAGAAGATGAAAGTGTAAGGAGTAAGACACAAGGGTTAGGGTGCAAGGTAAAAGATTCAGGTGGGACAGGTTTCAGGGCGTTCTGCGTTTAGCAAAAAAAGAATTGAATGAAAAAGAATTATATATCCAACTCATCCGAATCGATCAGGATGTTTAAGAGTGGCTGGATGGAAGCGCTGTCAAAAGTGCATTTCACCGTACCATTATACATTTACGTACCTGTGATCATTGTGTTCTCGGTATTATCGTTCAGAAACGATATCGGTATCCTGCCGTTTGCAGGATTTCTTTTCCTGGGTCTTTTTATCTGGACCATTACAGAATATTTCCTGCACCGGTATATATTCCATTTTGAACCCAAATCAAAATGGGGGCTACGGTTGCATTTTATTTTTCATGGTGTGCACCACGATTATCCCAAAGACCGTAAACGGCTTGTAATGCCGCCTTCTGCCAGTATTCCGCTGGCTGTGGCATTTTATTTTCTGTTTTATTTTATTTTTCCCAATAAGGCATACCTGTACGCATTTTTTCCGGGTTTCCTGATTGGCTATCTTATTTATGATATGATGCATTATGCTATGCATCACTACAATTTTAAAAGTACGTTCTGGAAAAAGATCAAGCAGCACCACATGCTGCATCATTACGATGACAGTACAAAAGGATATGGCGTAAGTTCTGCGTTATGGGATATTATTTTAGGTTCGGATTTTCCAAAGAAGAAGAATGAAACCAGACAGCCCGCAAACCACTAGCCTGTTTACAAAAAAAGATCTACTGGTTACCTCTGCTATTTCGGTAGCATACCTGTTGCTTTCTTACCTGCTGATAGGATTTAAACCGGAACAACTGTTCCTGGTAATATTGTTCAATATCCTGTATTACGCATCGCAGGCAACCAGGTCATTCATAGTAGGATTTTCCATTTTTATTATTTACTGGATCATTTACGATTACATGAAGGCTTTTCCCAATTACAGGTACAACGCTGTACACATACAGGACCTGTACAATGCGGAGAAAAGCATTTTTGGTATACATGCCGCAAATGGTGCAGTGTTAACGCCTAATGAATGGTGGCTGCAACATACTTCATCGTTCCTGGATGTGCTTACAGGAGCATTTTACCTCTGTTGGGTGCCGGTACCTTTATTGTTTGCAGCCTTTCTGTTTTACAAGAACCGGAAAATGTTCTACCTGTTCTGTCTTACATTCCTTTTTGTAAACCTGCTGGGTTTTGTAGTGTATTATATTTATCCTGCTGCGCCGCCCTGGTATGTACAAGAACATGGCTTTGATTTTATACAGGGTACTCCGGGCAACACGGCCGGGTTACATCGTTTTGATGATTATTTTGGTGTAACCATCTTCAAATCATTATACGCCAAAGGCTCCAATGTATTTGCAGCCATGCCTTCGCTGCATTCTGCCTATCCTGCTATTGTGTTGTATTATGGTATCAAAAGTCGCCTGGGCTGGTTCAATATTGTATTTGCCATCATTACCGCCGGTATCTGGTTTGCAGCCGTGTATACCAGTCATCATTATGTGCTGGATGTACTGGCCGGTATTACCTGCGCTGCCGTGGGTATTTTCCTCTTCGAAAAAATGGTGAAGTGGAGGGAGGCGAGGAAAGCCTGCAGAAAGTAATAGGTTACAGGTAGTAGGTTGTAAGTTGGTCACTGCTACCTGATAGCTTGTTTAAAAAACCAGTAACAGGCTGTTCTGTTTTTGATCTTCCTTTCTTCGTACTACAACGTTACAACGTATTACTCACAGTCTTCACCCGTCTTCTCAGGACTTCCAGACATATTACCCCTACTTTCAGACATTGTTTAAAGAAGCCGGTTGCTGCAATTTTGTTGTACAATTTCCGGTAGTGATGAAAAGAGCTGGCAATAACAAATTAAGCGGTAAAGTAATGATTGTATACGGCGGTGCGCATCCCGTAAGTATGGGCATATTGCGTTATCTGCTGGCTGAAGATGCTGTGGTAATTGCTCCTGCTGAAAGTTCGCACGACATACAGTTGCAGAAAGAATATGTGGCCGACATTACTACCGGGCGCCTGGTAACACTGCTTACAGATATGCCTGTGTATGAGAAATATGAAGAGGTCAATGATGCTATTATTGAAAAATACGGGCATATTGATATGATGGTGGCACTGTTTGATGGCTTACGGCCTGTGCCCGGTTTGCTGGATGCAGAAAGTACCAGTTGGCAACAGGTAACCGACCAGATGACGGTGTATTATGCCTGCGGTCGCCTGATGCTGCAACTGATGCGCAGGCTGAAAAAAGGAACATTTATTTGTGTAAGCAATGCCACCAGCCTGGTGCCGCATGGATACAATGCTTTGTCGAATATAGGAGCGGCGGCCATTACTGAAATGAGCAGGTTGTTTCACCGTGAATTAAAAAATACACCTGTAAAATTCCATCACCTGCTGATCAATAATGTAGATATAAATGATATGAATGCGCAGCCTGTAATTCATGCCGGCTGGATCAATCCATGGATGGTAGGTGATTATGTAATGAAATTGTACGAAGGAACTACTGAAGGCGGAGATATGCTTTTTCACAGCCTGCTGGGCAAAGCATTTACAAATACAACAGACAACTATCAATATATACCTGAAAGGAATAGATATCAGCAGGGACAATTGTCAGAAAGGAAAGGCTAAGCAATTGAGCATTCCGGTACATTGTTAGAAAGGAACAGGAACAGCACGGTTATAGTAGTACAGACAGGCAACAGGAAAGATGTACCGGAAGCTCAACACCATTTTTTTGATTATGATAACCCGAGGAAGCATGTTATGACAAAAGCGGATATTACCAGTAAAGCACTGCAGCAGTTTAAACAGCATGGTATTAAAAGTGTAAGCATGAACGATATTGCCAGGGGACTTGGAATGTCGAAAAAAACGCTGTATACACATTTTGCTGATAAAGAAGATCTGCTGATCAGTTGTCTTGATGAAGCATTGCAGGATTTTGAGCAGGATGCACAGGTGATAAGAAGTGCAGCAGCCAACCCTGTAGAAAGCCTCCTGCGTATCTATCACCTGGTGGTGAATGACCTGTGCGGGTATTGCAGTGCTTTTATGTATGATGCCCGCAGGTTGTATTATGCCAATGAGCGTAACACACTTTTTAAAAAGTTGCTGGACGACATGTATATACTTCCGCTGTTGCGCGAAGCACGCGAACAGCAGTTACTTTTGCCTTCCGTAGATATTGAAATGTTCTGCAAGATCGTTTACTACATGATAGAAGGCTTTATCCTGGATACCAACTTCGGTAAACAGCAGGATAAAGACCATGTTTTCAACCACATTATTATGCTGCCTGTAAGAGGCATCCTTTCGGAAAAATACGTTGAGCAATACGGCGCACTTACATGGTAAGGTCTTTTGGCAGCCGTTATGTTACCCGCTATACCATGGTTTATGTCCTGTTGCGGCTGAATGGCAAAAACTTTCGTTTAAATATCGTTGAGCATTAATGATATGCACCCGGGAATTGCTAATTTAGAGTACCGGATGAACGGAGTATGACCGGACATAAAATCTGCTGCATGAATTACCAACTTTTAGCCAACCAGGTTCAGCAATATGTATCTCCCATTTTTAATACCGTAAACGGGGACAAATTATTCTACCATAACCGCGAGCATACTGAGGCCGTGGTGAAGGCGGCTACAACCATTGCCAACCATTATCAACTGAGTGAACGCGATTTTTTTGTGGTAATTACTGCTGCATGGTTTCATGATATTGGTTACTATTCTGATCCTTCCCGGCATGAAGAAATGGGTGCAGAACAGGCTGCTGCCTTTTTACAGGCAAAAGGTGTGGATGACGCTACCGTCAATGCTGTAAAGGGTTGCATACTGGCTACAAAGCTGCCACAGCGTCCCAACAATCTGCTGGAGCAGATCGTGTGTGATGCAGACCTGTTTCATCTGGGAGGCGATAATTTTGCAACCCGCAATAAGCTGATGCGTAAGGAAGCAAGTGCCCGCACAGGTAAAAAAATTGATAAAGACGAATGGCGCAAGGCAACCATCCGGTTAATGGAGCAGCATCATTATAACACAGATTATGCCCGCTTGCTGCTCAATGATAAAAAACAGGAGATCCTGGATAACCTGAAAAAAAAGGACGAAGAAAAAGGAAAGCATGTAGCGATATCAACACCTAAGGAATCGCCTGTGGCAACAACCAGTTCAGCAAACACTGCCGCGAAAAAACAAAAAGAAGAACGTCCCAACCGTGGTATTGAAACGATGTTCCGTATCAGTTCCAACAATCACCAACGATTGAGTGATATGGCCGATAGTAAGGCACATATTATGATCTCCACCAATTCCATCATTATTTCTGTTTTACTAAGTGTGCTGCTGCGCAAACTGGAAGAATATCCCAATTACACCATTCCCGCTATTTTACTGCTTACCGTGTGCGTGATAGCAATGGTATTTTCAATACTGGCTACCCGGCCCAACATACCCGCAGGAACGTTTACACAAAACGATATTGACGAACAGAAAGTAAACCTGCTGTTTTTTGGTAATTTTTATAAAATGAGTCTCCAGGACTATACCGGTGGTATGTTGCGGATGATGAATGAACGTGACTTTTTATATGGCAGCCTGATTCGCGATCTGTATTCGCAGGGTGTGGTACTGGGACGTAAATACCGTTTGCTGCGAGTGGCCTATAATGTGTTTATGTTTGGCATAGTGGTATCGGTCATTGCATTCATCATTGCGGCATTGTTAAAGCGATAATATTTTGATATCAGAATAAGGTCTTAAGAAGGCTGTTGTATGGAGAATTATAGTTTTTTCGACAGGGATTTGAGCTGGCTCTCTTTTAACGGCAGGGTATTGAACGAAGCTGCGAATGCAGATGTGCCGTTACTGGAACGGATGAGGTTTCTGTCTATCTACTCTTCTAACCTGGATGAATTTTACCGTGTGCGTATGCCTGCTATGATGGCATTGCAACGGATCAAAAAAGATGAGGATGCAAAAGCCGAACGGGGGATAGTATTGCAGCAGGCAGCAGAGATTATTCATCAGCAACAAGAGCAGTTTGGTCAGATATTGACCCGGCAGTTGATCCCTGCATTGCGGCAGCATAATGTGCACCTGGTGTACAATGAACCGGTTCCCGGTGATGTGCAGCAACTCCTGTACGATTATTTTGTAACACAGGTAATGGCTTTTTTGCAACCTGTATACCTGCAAAAAGCAACCGGTGATTTCTTTCCGCTGAACAATAAGCTGTATATGACAGTAACATTGTTGCAGGATGATAGGGAAGAAGTAGTGGTCTTAAATATACCGGCAGAAGATCTGCCCCGGTTCCATACTATTACAACCGGCGGGATACAGTATGTTATTTTCCTGGATGATATCATCAGATGGAACCTGCAATACCTGTTTGCCGATAATACTGTTTCCGGGGCGTATAGTTTCAAGATCACGCGGGATGCGGAACTGGACCTGCACGATGAATATGAAGGCGATATAGCAGAGAAAATAGAAAAGCAGATCGCTAAACGTGATTTTGGACTGGCTACCCGTTTTTTGTACCAACCGGGAATACCGCCGCATATTTTACAAACGCTGATACAACAACTGAAACTGGAAAGTGCGGGTGTAGTAGAAGGTGGAAGGTATCACAACCTGAAAGATCTTGCTGTATTGCCGGTAAATAATCCGGCATGGAGCTACCCATCGCAACCGCCACTAAAGAAAAAAATGTTGCCAAGCAGTTCGTTGTTTGATGAGATTAAAACCAGTGACAGGATCGTTCACACGCCTTATCAGTCTTACGATACCATTCTGCGCTTTTTTAACGAGGCATCTGTAAACAGTTCGGTAGAAGAGATCTATGTAATGCTGTATCGTGTGGCCAGTGAATCGAAGATTGTACATGCATTGATGAGTGCTGCCAGAAATGGTAAAAAAGTAACCGTGCTGGTAGAGCTGAAAGCCCGGTTTGATGAAGCCAATAATCTTAAATGGGCACGCAAAATGAAGGATGCCGGAGTGTCTATTATTTACAGCATCCCCGGATTGAAGGTCCATGCAAAAATTGCATTGGTGAAAAAACGCAATGGGGAACGTATGGAATATTACGGTATGCTGGCAACCGGTAATCTGAACGAAAGCACCGCACGTTTCTATACGGATCATATTTTGCTGACAGCGCACCGTGAAATAACCCGTGAAATGGAACTGTTATTCATTTTCCTGGGCAAAAGAAAGAGACCGGTTTCGCCAGACCAGCTACCTTTCAGGCATTTGCTGGTAGCACAGTTCAATATGCAGCAGCGCTTTATTGATATGATCGACAGGGAGATCAGTAATGCACAACAGGGATTGCCATCAGGTATTACTATCAAACTGAATAATATAGAAGAGCGCGTATTGATCGGCAAACTGTACGAAGCCTCGCAGGCGGGTGTACCTGTAAAATTGATTGTACGCAGTATCTGCTGTCTGCAACCGGGAATAGCAGGAATGAGTGAGAACATTACCATACGGCGTATAGTAGACAGGTACCTGGAGCATGGCCGGATTTTTTTGTTTCATAATAACGGGCAGGAAGAATTGTATATGGGATCTTCGGACTGGATGAACAGAAGTATGTACCGGCGCATAGAGGTCTGTTTTCCTGTATATGACACCAAGGTCAGGAATGAAGTCTATCATATATTATCTATACAATGGGAGGATAACAGTCAGGCTGTATCGCTTAATGCTGGGATAGAGAACATACCGGTACCGGTATATGGAAAAGATGTCCGTTCACAACAGGTGATCTACGAATGGTTGTCTGCCCCTTAAATTAATAAACAGATTAAAGGAAGGTCTATGAAATGTCGAGATTGTTTTATTGGGATAAGCGTGATTGTAACAATGGCATTGGCAGCCTGCGCACAACGGACTTCCTATACCAGTCCGGCAGGCTACGATTTTTCCAGACCGCAAAAATTCTTTATGCCCGATGCTTTGATCGAAATATCAGGTATAGCATTTCACCAGGGGCGCCCCGATACCATGTATGCCATACAGGATGAGCAGGGTAAGCTGTTTTATTTTCACCCGGGAGTTAAATCTGTAACCCATTCCAAATATGGCAAAAGTGGCGATTATGAAGATGTGGCCATACTGAACGAAACAGTGGTAGTATTGAAAAGCAGTGGCAGTTTGTTCGCATTCCCGTTCAGCAGGGCAAGAGATGCCGAGATACAGGATGTGGTAAAAGAATGGAAACATATTCTGCCAACGGGCGAATACGAAAGCCTGTATGGTGACGAAGCTACCAGGCAACTGTACGTATTGTGCAAACAATGTGCAGTGGATAAAAAAACTGATTTCCTGAGTGGCTATATCTTTACAGTAAGTAGCCCCGATTCGTTGTACGAATCCGGTACATTTACAGTAGATGTACGTGATGTACTTAATAAACAGACCGATAAAAAGAAAAAAGAGTTCCGTCCGTCTGCCCTGGCTAAAAATCCCCTTACACAACAATGGTATATCCTGTCGTCTGTTAACAAAATGCTGGTGATAACAGATAGTAAATGGAATATACTGGAAGTGCACCAGCTTGATCCGTCCACCTTTCATCAACCGGAAGGAATGGCTTTTGATAATGCCAACAACCTCTACATATCGAATGAGGGCGATGAGGTATCTGCCGGCAATGTGCTGAAATTTGTATACAGGTCAAAGTAATAACAGGTAAGGCTGTTGTACAGACCTTTGAATTATAAATTGGTTAACCATACTTATGGCTGCGAAGAAAATCCTGCTACCGTTTCTGTTATTATGCTGTAGTCTGTCCTATGCGCAAGATAGCATTATGCAACGGGTGATACTGATCGGTGATGCCGGCGAAATGGACAAATGGCAAACTGCTGTATTGATGCATGCAGCCAGCCACGTATTGCCTGGTAAAACAACAGTGCTTTACCTGGGTGACAATATTTACCCGCGTGGTATGGCATTACCCGGCAGCAAAAATGAAAAAGAAACACAGGATATTCTTCGTTCACAATATATGCCCCTGCGCAGTAAGGGAGCTCCGGTATATTTTTTACCCGGTAATCATGACTGGGACAGGATGGGGCCTAAGGGACTGGCCAAGATCAAACGCCAATGGGAGTTCCTGGAAGAACAACAGGATTCATTGCTGAAAATGGTACCGCCCAACGGCTGTCCTGACCCGGTAGAGATCAATGTGTCTGACAGTGTAACCATCATTGCATTTGACAGTGAATGGTGGGTGTATCAATACAATAAAGACAATGCTGATGCCGATTGTGATTGCTCTACCCGTGAAGATATCATATCTGCTATGGAAGATATCCTGTACCGTAACAGGTACAAGATCATTATTCTGGCCGATCACCATCCTTTCAGGAGCTATGGTACACATGGAGGCTACTTTGGCTGGAAAGATCATATTTTTCCACTCAGGGCTGCCAACAAAAATCTCTATATCCCCATTCCGGTGGTAGGTTCATTATATCCATTATTACGCTCTGTATTTACCAACCCGGAAGATCTTAAACATCCTTTGTACAAAGAAATGATCAGGAAGGTGGAGGGTGTGTTTGAAGGTTTTCCCAATGTGATCTTTGCCGCGGGACATGAACATGGTCTGCAACTGATCAAAGATAAACACCTGCAGGTGATAAGTGGTGCCGGCGCCAAGCATACCTATGCACGCAAAGGCAAAAATTCATTGTTTGCAGATGCCATACAGGGATATGTAACAGCAGATGTATTGCGCAACAATACAGTACGCCTGACCTATTATGCGTATGGTGATACAGGAATGTATACAGCGTTTGAATATGTCCAGCCTTATACTTCAGTAAAATTTCATGAAGATTCGGTGCTGGCTGCTATTACCACCGACAGCCTGGAGGTACAGGTACACCCGGCTTATGATAAAGTAGGCAAATTACATCGTGTATTATTTGGCGAAGGTTTCCGTAAAGAATGGGCTGCGCCTACACGATTGCCGGTAATCAGGCTTTCAGAGATCAATGGCGGTATGACACCCCTGCGCCTGGGTGGCGGCATGCAGTCAAAGTCATTACGTTTGCAGGATAAAGATGGAAAAGAATGGGTAGTGAGAAGCGTGGAAAAAAATCCCGATGCATTGTTGCCGCCGGAGTTGCGACAGACATTTGCCCGCGATCTGCTGGATGATGCAACCAGTGGTCAGCATCCGTTTTCAGCATTGATGGTTCCACCTATTGCCAATGCAGTAAATGTGCCACATGCCCATCCTGTAATTGGTGTAATAGCACCGGATAAAAACCTGGGCATCTATTCAAAAACCTTCTCACACATGATTTGTTTGCTGGAAGAGCGGGAACCACTGGGCAAATCAGACAATTCAGAGAAGTTTTTTAAAAACCTTGTAAAGGATAATGACAACGGTCTTAAAGGAAAAGAGTTTCTGCGTGCCCGTTTGCTGGATTTGTTGCTGGGCGACTGGGACAGGCATCCGGATCAATGGCGCTGGTACAATACCAATAAAGGCAAAGAAAAGGATAAAGAATATGTAGGTGTGCCGCGCGATCGTGACCAGGTACTGCATCTTACACAGGGCCTGTTTCCGAAAATAGCTTCAAGAAGCTGGATCCTGCCCACCTTGCAGGGATTTGGCGGAACAATTCCGCATGTAAAATATTCCCTGATCAAAACCAATTTCATCAATGCTTTTCCTGATTTCCAGTTTGACTATGATGAATGGATGAAGGTGACCAACAATTTTGTAAAACTGGTAACAGATTCTGTACTGGAAGAAAGCCTGCGCCGTTTGCCTGCATCTTCTTACAATCTTCGTCACGACCTGTTGTTAGAGCAACTGAAACAACGCAGGGACAATATGCCTGCTGCCATGGATGAGTTTTACCGCTTTATCTACAAAAAAGCAGATATCCGGTTAAGTAATAAAAATGAACTGGTAGAAATTACCGATGCAGACAGTAATGCGCTACATGTATTGGTAAGAAAGATCAATAAGGAAGGGCAGGTTAAAGGTGTGATCGTATCACGCATCTTCGATCCGCGTATTACCCGTGAAGTACGGCTGTACCTGTCAGACGGTAATGACAGTGTGGTGATCAATAACAATTCGGCCATAAAACTGCGTTTGATCGGAGGTAATGGAAATAAAGTATACAACGTTGTGCAATCGCAGAAAAAAGTACAGTTGTATGACAGAAAACAGGATGCTGTATTTATAGGCAATACTGGTATTCTTAGAAAACATCTCTCTTCTGATACTTCAATTACGTCTTTTGTACCGGTAAACCTGTACAGCAACACTATGCCGCTGGCAACGGTAGGGCTGAATGTAGATGATGGTTTTTTAATGGGACTGGGGTTTAAACATACGCACCAGGGTGGTTTCCGGAAAACTCCTTACAGCAATACACAGCAACTGGTAGCAGGACATTCGTTTTCTACCAAGGCCTATCGTTTTATGTACCGGGGCGAATGGATCCATGTATTTGGAAAAGCTGACCTGGTGGCCAATGCTGTGATCAAAGCACCTAACAATACCGTCAATTTTTTTGGCAGGGGCAATGAAACGGAATACATTAAAACCGGCGACTTTAAAAGATATTACCGGGCCCGGTTCAGTTCGTATGAGGTCAATGCAGGCTTCCGTTGGCGCAGCGTAAAAGGACGCAGCATAACCATTGGTCCGGCTATGCAGTATTACCGTTTTGATCCGGAAGACAATGTGGGACGTTTTATCAATAATGTATCGCAGATAGGTTCTTATGATAGTGCTACCATCAGTAAGAACAAAATACACCTGGGAGCTGTTATAGATTATACCATCGACAAGCGCAATAATATCATATTGCCGTCATGGGGGTACTATATTAATCTTCGATTGCAGGGCTTTGCCGGTTTAAACCAATACGCAAAGTCATACGGGCAGTTTATTCCGGAGATCAGTTTTTACAAAAGCCTTAATGCCAAAGAAAGTATTGTGCTGGCAAACAGGACCGGAGGCGGAATTACGGCTGGTAAAACCACTTTCTATCAATCCCTGTTCCAGGGTGGTAATAATAATCTGCTGGGATTCCGTCAATACCGTTTTGCAGGACAACACAGCCTGTATAACAACCTGGAAATACGGGTACGGCTGGCTACCATTGCCAGCTATATAGTACCGGGCCAGATCGGTTTAACAGGTTTTTACGATGTTGGGCGGGTATGGGAAAACGAAGAAAGATCGGCTCAGTGGCACAGCGGGGCAGGTGGTGGCCTCTATTTTGCACCGGCACAGATAGCTGTGTTTAAATTTGTGATGGGATATTCGGGCGAGGGCTGGTACCCGTATTTTACGATGGGAATGAGGTTTTAGAGAAGACCGGAAGTCTGAGGTTTGAAAGAGTGATGAGTTTTGAGCTATGCAGCAGTATGAATGTTTGATGGTTGTATGTTTTGATTGTAATAACTGGTAACCATAGAACCATCAAACAATTCAGCCATCCCGATTTCACGATTGCCGATTTATCAGAACAAAACAACTTCATATATGGCAACAGCAGTAAAACAGGTAGTGGTAGTGGGAGGTGGTTTCGCCGGTGTGAACCTGGTAAAAGAGCTATCAAAGAACGAGCAGTTTCATGTAACACTGGTAGACAAGAATAATTACAATTTCTTTCCGCCACTTATCTACCAGGTTTCTGCAGGATTCCTGGAGCCTTCCAATATCAGTTACCCGTTTCGCAAGCTGTTTCGCTCTAAAAAAAATGTTGGTTTCAGGATGGCCCAGTTTCTGCGGGTAGAGCCTGCGGAGAATAAGATCGTGACCTCCAATGGAGATGTACATTATGATTACCTGGTATTTGCAACCGGTACACAATCCAATTTTTTTGGTCTTGAAAATGTGATGAAGCATGCGGTTCCCATGAAAACCATCAACGATGCTATTGAACTGCGCAATTACCTGCTGCAGGTAGCAGAAAAAGCTACTATTACAGAAAGCGAAGAGGAAAGGCAAAAACTGCTCACCATTGTGGTAGCAGGTGGCGGTCCTTCCGGGGTAGAAATCTCCGGTATCCTTGCAGAAATGCGGCACAGCGTGGTAAAAAAAGATTATCCTGAACTGCGAGAAAAATTATGGCGCTTATACCTGGTAGATGCCGGTGAGCATGTACTGGGGCCGATGAGTACAAAATCACAGAACTATACACAGAAATCACTTGAAAAGCTGGGCGTAAAAGTGATGTTGAAAACACAGGTAAAAGATTACGTGGACAATGAGGTACTGCTGGGAGATGGTAATAAAATAGCTACAGCTACACTGATATGGACAGCCGGGGTAATTGCTGTAGAGTTGCCCGGTATTCCCAAAGAAGTGGTGGGCAGAGGCAGAAGAGTAATGGTCGATGAATTTAATAAAGTACAGGGCACCAATAATATTTATGCTATCGGCGATTGCAGTTTACAAACTACAGATAAGAATTTCCCGGGCGGACATCCGCAGCTGGCGCAGGTAGCCATACAGCAAGGGGTAAATCTTGCAAAAAATCTTTCCAATAGTCTGCACAACAGGGAGTGGAAGCCTTTTTCCTACAAGGATAAGGGCAGCATGGCCATTATCGGCCGCAACAAAGCGGTGGCTGATATTGGAAAATTACATTTCAACGGGCTGTTTGCCGCAGGTATCTGGGCTGTGATCCACATCTGGTCGCTTATCAACTATCGCAACCGTATCAAGACCTTTTTTAACTGGGCTTCTGCGTACCTGACCCGCGACCTGGCATTGCGCTTTATTTTCAGACCTGATAAAAGGGTAGAAGATTAATATTTCCATATTACTGGCAGGAATGATATTTCCGTTTTAAGAAAACAGACGGACAACTTCCTGCCGGTAGTCATTTTCCTGCTTCATAGTTCGTGTTTGTTTTGTTACATTCACACCTCATACACACACGAATATGAAGAAAATTGCTGCACTGTTGTGCCTGTTGCTGGCTGCCGGCTGGTTAACAGCACAGGTAAAATCGCCCGAACAATTCCTGGGTTATAAGCTGGGAAGTCGTTACACCCCACATTTTAATGTAGTAAATTATTTTAAGTACGTAGCAGAAGCTGTACCCAATATGGTAAAGCTGGAGCAATACGGCACCACCAATGAAGGACGTCCGCTGTTGCTGGCTACTATTGCACAACCCTCCAACCTGTCAAGAATTGACGAAATCCGCAAAAACAACCTGGCACTGACAGGTATTCTGAAAGACCAGCAGGCTACCACCGACAATGCACCTGCTATTGTGTGGCTGAGCTACAACGTACATGGCAATGAAACATCTTCTTCTGAAGCAGCCATGCTGACTTTATTTGAACTGGTAAATCCTGCCAATAACAGAACCAAAGAATGGCTGAAAAATACGGTGATCCTGATCGATCCCTGTATCAACCCCGACGGTCGCGACCGGTATGTGAACTGGTTCAATAGCGTAGTAGGTAAAAAAGGCAATCCCCTGTCATATACACGGGAGCATATAGAACCCTGGCCCGGCGGTCGTTCCAATCATTATTATTTTGACCTTAACCGCGACTGGGCATGGCAAACACAGGTAGAGACACAGCAACGTATTGCAAAATACAGCCAGTGGCTGCCACAGATCCATGTGGATTACCACGAACAGAGCTACAACGCTCCTTATTATTTTGCCCCTGCTGCCGAACCTTTTCATGAGATCATTACCACCTGGCAACGCGATTTCCAGGTAATGATCGGAAAGAGCAACGCAAAATATTTTGACCAGAACGGCTGGCTGTTCTTTACCAAAGAACGTTTTGACCTGTTCTATCCCAGTTATGGTGATACTTACCCCATTTACCGTGGTGCTATCGGTATGACCTTTGAACAGGGCGGTCATAGTCGTGGTGGCATTACTGTTATTAATAATGACGGTGATACCCTTACTTTATGGGATCGCCTGTATCATCACTTTACTACCGGTATGTCTACTATTGAAGTAGCATCGCAGAATGCCGGTAAACTGGTGCAGGAATTTAAAAAATATTATGACAAAGCACGTTCTGCACCTGCCGGTGATTATAAAGCGTATGTAATAAAAGCAGATGCCGGTGACAAATTGCAGCGTTTAAAAGAACTGCTGGATAAAAATGCAATTGAATGGGCAGATGCCAATGGTGCTGCCTTCAGCGGGGTAAACTATTTTACCGGTAAACAGGAATCTGTAAAAACGGATAGCAGGGATATTATCATCAATGCCAGTCAACCCAATTCCAACCTGCTGCGTGTATTGTTTGAACGCAATTCCAAACTGAACGATTCTGTTACGTATGATATTACCGCATGGTCACTTCCTTTTGTATATGGATTGACCACTTATGGGTTAAATGCTCCTGTAGCGGGATTGAATACCACACAGCATATAAAGAATACACCTGTCAAGGCAATATTATCCGAACCTGCGGCTGCATACCTGGTTCGCTGGAATGGATTGAACAGCGCACGGTTTTTAAGTGAAATATTGCAGCAGAAAGTAAAGGTGCGTTATGCAGAGGAGCCATTTAAGATCGGCAATGCCGATTACGAAAGAGGTACACTGATCATTACGCGTACCAGCAATCAGTCTTTCGGAGCATCCCTGCAAAGTGTGGTAGACTCTGCAGCGCGCAAAGTGGGCATAGGATATGCTACCGTGGCTTCTACTTTTGTTGATAAAGGGTTTGATTTTGGGTCAGATCGTGTACATACCATCCGTATGCCCCGTGTAGCCCTGTTATCGGGTGATGGTGTTTCCTCGCTGGGTATGGGTGAAGTATGGCACCTGTTTGATGTACAACTGCAGTATCCCATTAACATCATACAAGCCACCGATCTGAACCGCTATGTACTGAAAGATATTGATGTACTGATTCTGGTTGATGGCAGCTACCGCACACTCAATGATAAATCAGCTCACGAAATGCTGAAAGAGTGGGTAAGCAGTGGTGGCCACCTGATTGCTATGGAAAATGCTGTAGCACAACTGGCACGCAACGACTGGGGTATCAAAACAAAAAGTGACGACGACAAAAAAGACAAGAAAGACGATAAAAAAGATGAGTACGAAGCATTGCGTCGTTATGAGAACCGCGAGCGTGATTACCTGCCCAACGTAACACCGGGTTCTATTTTCCGGGTTGACCTGGACAATTCACATCCCCTGGCATTTGGATACGATAATTTTTATTACACCCTGAAACAGGACGATGCGATGTACGAATTCCTGAAAAACGGAGACTGGAACGTAGGAGTAATTAAAAAAGACAACCAGGTAGCGGGTTTTGTAGGCTCCAGACTGAAAGAAAAGCTGAAAGATGCCCTGGTATTCGGAGTAGAGGACAGGGGCCGTGGCAGTGTGGTGTATATGACAGACAACCCGTTGTTCAGAAGTTTCTGGGAAAACGGTAAACTGCTGTTTTGCAATGCTGTATTCTTTGTAGGTCAATAGGTAGTATAAAACATCCGG
Source organism: Chitinophagaceae bacterium PMP191F (assembly GCA_001302245.1). Lineage (GTDB taxonomy): Bacteria > Bacteroidota > Bacteroidia > Chitinophagales > Chitinophagaceae > PMP191F. The sequence continues at coordinate 333,220 of LGYU01000010.1, read as the reverse complement.
TTTTATAACAGGCCATTCACATTTAATGTTAAAAATATATGAGCGGGGCAATACAATGCCCCGCTTTTGTTTATTTTGGCGCCCGGTAAGTGTTACCTGTATGTATTCAGGCAGAGATTGTTATCTTAACCTGGATAATATAAAGTCTCAGGCGATGCAATTACGTTTCCTCCTTCTTTTATTGCCCATCACTGGCGCAGTACATGCCCGGAAAATACTTCCGCGGGCGGACTCTGTAACGCATCTTAACTGAATAACCGGGTTGAACACATTGATACAATCATTGCTAAACTAACAGGCAGAAAGGAATATACTTATGAACCTGCATTTATACACAAAGCGTTTTTTTGTTTTCTTAACTGCATCTTTAACCGCAGCAACAGGTATTGCACAGGCACCACCAACATATAGTGCTTCGGATATTTATCAGCAGATAGAAAAGCTGAATGTATTGGGAAGCGTATTGTATGTAGGGGCACATCCTGATGATGAAAACACCCGGCTGCTGACCTATTTATCAAAAGAAAAAAAATACAGAACAGCCTATCTGTCGCTGACAAGAGGTGATGGCGGACAAAACCTGATTGGTGATGAACAGGGGGTGGCGCTGGGATTGATCAGAACGCAGGAACTGCTGGCTGCCCGCAGGATAGATGGCGCAGAACAGTTTTTTGCCACTGCGTATGATTTTGGGTTTTCCAAAAATCCTGAAGAAACATTCACCATCTGGAATAAAGAAAAGATACTGAGTGATGTGGTATGGGTAATTCGCAAATTCAGACCCGACGTGATCATTACAAGATTCCCGGAAGATGCGCGTGCCGGTCATGGGCATCATTCTGCATCTGCAATACTGGCTCGCGAAGCTTTTTTTGCTGCTGCTGACTCCACCCGTTTCCCTGCACAATTGGTAGGAGGTATTACAACCTGGCAGGCAAAACGCCTGATGTGGAATACATTCAATTTTGGTGGCAATAATACAACCTCGCCCGGGCAGTTTACTATTGATGTGGGAGGTTACAATGCACTGGAAGGAAAAAGTTATGGCGAAATAGCAGCACAAAGCCGTAGTCAGCATAAAAGTCAGGGATTTGGTTCAGCCGGTTCAAGGGGAGAAGCGCTGGAGTTTTTTTCTCCTGTGGCAGGCGAAGCACCTGTAAAAGACCTGATGGATGGCGTGGATGTTAGCTGGAAACGTCTTGGTGATAATAACATTGAACAAAGATTAAGAACAATACAGGAGCAATACCAGGTGCGTGAACCGGAAAGATCTGTACAGGCATTAATTGAATTGCGTAATACGCTGAACGGACTGGGAAACTCACCTAAAGACCTTATATGGATAATGCAGAAAAAGCAGGAGTTGAATACTTTGATACAGGCCTGTATGGGATTGTATTTTGAAGCAACGATAAAACAGCAGTTTGTGGTGTCCGGCGATTCTGTAGATATTACATTTTATGCCATCAACCGTAGTCGTTATCCCATTGGTAAGGTACGTGTAAATACCGGCGATACCAGTTTTTTACTGGCAGATACCATGCCTTACAATAAACCCAAAACTATTACCATCAGGAGGTTGATGCGTACCGGCTTTATGGAAGACCAGCCTTACTGGCTGCGCGACCAGATGACGGAAGGCGGCTTTACTGTAAAATCACAACAACTGATAGGCTTGCCACAAAATCCAGCCAATGATCTGTTGGTTGCTTTCTTTACAGGCAATACTTCACTGACAAGCAATTATCCCATACAGTATAAGTTTACAGATCCTGTTAAAGGAGAGCAATACAAACCGGTTATTACGGTACCTGCCGTTATTGTAAGTGGTGCCCCTGCTGTGGTATTGACCAATGTGGTGCCCAGGGTGTATCCCAAACTCACTATACATTATCAGAGTTTTACAGAAAAGGGAACACGTGATGGCTCTGTTGTGCTATCAGATAAAACCGGGAAGCTGGCTACTAAAAAATATTCGCTGAACCTGGCAAAAAACAGTCAGCAGGATATAGTAATGGGACTGGATTCTGTATTGAGGTTTAAAGAGAATGCCGATCTTGATGTGGGTGTGGCAGTACCCGATCCATCGGGAATGACACAAACATTCAGCAATAACCTCCGTTTGATCAATTATGATCATATTCCTACTGTACATTATTTCTACCAGCCTAAAGTAAAAATACTGACCAACGAGGTACGTACTGTTGGTAAACGCATAGGTTATATAAAGGGAGCCGGTGATGTGGTGCCCGAAGCATTGATGGCGATGGGCTATGAAGTAGTGATGTTATCACCGGAAGACCTGGCGCTACCCAAACTGGCCGGACTGGATGCTATCATTACAGGTGTACGTGCTTACAATATTCACAACTTTTTGTCAGAAAAATATGAAGTGCTGATGAACTATGTGCAGAATGGCGGTAACCTGGTTGTGCAATACAATACCAGCAATACCATCAATGGAGCGCAGGCACGCATCAGTCCTTATCCGTTCACCATTTCACGCAACCGCGTAACAGATGAAAAAGCGGCTGTTAATTTTCTGCAACCCGAACATGCTGTACTGACCTATCCCAATAAGATCACGTCAAAAGATTTTGAAAGCTGGACACAGGAACGCGGAATTTATTTTGCAGAACAGGTGTCTCCTGCTTTTGAAATGCCACTTTCAATGGCAGACCCTAATGAAGCGCCACAAAAAGGAAGTTTGCTGATCGCCCGTTATGGAAAAGGTACCTTTGTATACACCGGGCTGGTATTCTTCCGTCAGTTGCCTGCCGGTGTACCGGGGGCTTATCGCTTGCTGGCTAATATCATTGCATTAAATAAAAAGAAAAATTAGTCATGAGTTCAACACCCGTGAAGCGCGGCGAGGTGGCATTGGTAATAGCTATAATCCTTGGCCTTATAGTGGGAAAGCTGATCAAAAAAATGAGCGTTGGTATTATGCTGGGCTTGTTGCTGGGACTTGTTTTCCTGCTGGCTTCGGCAAAACGTAGAAGAGACTGAGATATTTTGAAATAAAGGGACTATAGATGATTTAATTTATCTCAGCGAATTATTTCCGCATCGACAATCAACGAAGAATAATATGGAAGGGAGTGAAAAAATACCTGTGTTCAGCAAATGGCGCTACTGGTACCTGCTGGTAATAGGTTTCCTGTTGCTATTGAGCGTATTATTCTACCTGTTCACTAAACACTTTGCATGAAGTTTTCCCCGCTAGACTGGCTGGTACTGGTTACAACGTTGCTGATCATTATTGTATATGGCATATACAAAAGCCGTACATCACGCAACCTGGAAGGCTATTTTCTCAGCGACAGGAAAATGCCCTGGTGGATCATATTGCTGAGCATTATGGGCACACAGGCCAGTTCCATTACCTTTCTTACTGCGCCGGGACAGGCGTATACCGATGGTATGCGGTTTGTACAATACTACTTTGGTCTTCCGCTGGCCATGGTGGTAGTGTGTATCTTTTTTGTACCGGTATTTCACCGGCTGAAGATCTTTACAGCGTATGAATACCTGGAACAACGTTTTGATCTGAAAACGCGTACGCTCACTTCTTTTTTCTTCCTTTTATCACGCGGGTTATCTACAGGTATCAGCATCATTGCACCTTCACTGGTACTGCACAGTATGCTGGGATGGGATATTACCATTACCAACCTGTTTATGGGTGGCATGCTTATCATTTATACAGTTAGTGGTGGCGCACGTGCAGTAGCTTATACGCAACAGTTGCAGTTTGTAATTATTTATGCCGCCATGTTCATTGCCGCATGGTGGGCTGTAAAGCTGTTGCCGGAAGGTGTTGGTATTACAGATGCATTACATATAGGCGGTAAATCAGGTAAACTGAATGTCATTACATCCGGCATCACAGAAAAAGGATTTGACTGGAAAGACCGTTATAATATCTGGAGTGGTGTAATAGGTGGCTTTTTCCTGGCATTAAGTTATTTCGGTACTGATCAAAGCCAGGTGGGTCGTTACCTTACTGCAAAAAGCGAACAGGAAAGTAAGCTGGGCCTGCTGATGAACGGATTGGTGAAAGTACCTTTACAGTTTGGTATTTTGCTGATAGGCATATTGCTGTTTGCTTTTTACCAGTTTTACCAGGCGCCTTCCTATTTCAATCTATCGCAGGAGCAGGCGGTAAAGAAAAGCATCTATGCTACAGAATATGCTGCTGCAGACAAGCAATACCAGCAATTGCAGCAGGAAAAAAGAAAGAATGCAACAGAACTGGTTGCAGCATTGAAACAACACAATGAGCAGGCTGTTGATGAAGTACGTGACAGGATACAGGCAAATGAGAAGCAGGACAAGATTGCACGCACTGCCATCCGTAACATAATCAAAAAAGCCAATCCCGACAGTGATGCCAATGATACCAACTATATCTTTTTGCGTTTTGTGGGGGATATACTTCCTAATGGCCTGGTAGGGCTTATCATTGCTATTATTTTCCTGGCATCGTGGGGTAGTATAGCGGCTGCACTCAATTCGCTGGCATCTTGTACCATGATCGATTTTCACAGGAAGTTTTCACGAAGAACACTTACACCTGTTCAGGAATACAGGTGGTCAAAATGGTATACATTCCTGTGGGGCATTTTTTGTATTGCTGTAGCCCAGTTTGCCTACGACCTGGGAAACAGTCTTATTGAGGCCGTGAACATCCTGGGTTCATGGTTCTATGGCACTATCCTCGGAATTTTTTTAGTAGCGTTTTTCCGGAAAAAAACTGCCGGCAACGCTGTTTTTATTGCGGCCATTCTTACGGAAGTATTGGTTATCAGTGTGTATTTTCTTGACCTGGTATCTTTCCTGTGGCTGAATGTAATAGGGGCGGTGATGGTGGTTGTAATAAGTGAAATATTACAAGCAACGTTTTCCCGCCTGCGTATGTCATCACAGGCATGAAGCGAATACCAACCACTATCTGCATTATTATTTTGCTGGCCATTGCTGCATCCTGTAAAAAAACAGCTGCAGACGACTGCGCAGTCATTTATGACTATATTCTTTATACTACTTTATTCAATGTAACTGACTGTGACGGTCATGATCTTTTTTTCGGGCAGTATAAGAAGTATGATACCAGCCAGTTAAAAGTGTATACTGTTTTTGATAATAGACGTATTAATATTCAGTTCAGATGCGATAGTGCAATGTCTGAAAGGGCTGGTACGCCTGCCAATATGATGACCCTGGGACATTTATTGGATAAAACATTGTACGTGGAACTGAATGGAATAGTTACTGATTCAATCAGGGCTGCTTATGCTATAGACAAAACTCCCTGCACATTTACCTATCGTATGACACAGGCTTTTGTAAATGGTCAGCCTGTTAATGATATCAAGAACGTTATCCCTGTAAAACAATGCCCTTAATGTCTGGTCTTTTGAAAACGATTATAATTATACACGGTTCCTGCGTTTTTTTATTTGAATTAATGTTCTGAAAAAGAAAGTCCCGTCTATTACAGACGGGACTTTGTATAGCTGGTAATAATACCGGTTGATTATTTCAGTGTAGCCAGCAGTTTCTGATTCAGTGCTACATAGTCATCGTTCTTGGCTTCTTTTGCCAGTTCAATTGATTTGTGAGCCGCTTCAGTGGCTTCTTTCTTTTTACCCATTTTGGCATTACAGCTAGCCAATTGATAATATACCCAGAATGCTTTGGGACTTTGCTCTGCCGCTTTGGTAAACCATTCATGCGCCTGTTTCAGGTCTTTACCCGATTCCATATAATACATGGCTGCATTGAAATAAGGTTTGTTGGCATTATCACCACTCATAGCAGTATTGATCTGTGCCATGATCTTTGAGTCAATATCAGTATGGATGGGCAGTTTTACAGATGTTTTCTCCCACATGATCTGTAGTTCACAATCGGATGGCTTTACATTCACAAACTGCATGGTAAATGTTTCTACGGAAGCAGGCAGCGCTGCAGGAGTAACTTTTACTCTTACTACATCCTGGTCTTCCTTATAAGCAGCAGGTGAAGTAACATCCAGTTGTTTGGTAATGATCAGCGTCCAGGAAGTTTTATCCGGAATGCTCAGTAAACCATATTTACCGGCAGGTATTTTAGTTCCACCAATTGTTACCTCATCACCAAAAGTAAGGGTAGTAGCAGTATTGGCACCCGTACGCCATACTTTACCATATGGAGTAAGATCTCCAAATACTTTACGTCCTTTTATACCGGGACGGGAATAAGATAATTCAATAGATGACAGACCGAAATCCTGTTTAATGGTCTGCGAAGGAGAAGGAGCAGGTGTTTTTAAAGACTGTGCCTGGCTGCTGCACAGCATAATAAAACATCCTGTAATGGCCAGAATCTGTTTTTTCATGATAGCTCAAATTTGCACAAAAGTAAGTAATGTGTGGATGCGTTAATAGATGTGTAAGTGTAAATGGCGAAAAGAATGGATGAAATGATTGCCACCAACAGTATCATTGATGATGCAAAACATTTTTTTAAAACTGGGCTAAAAATGAACAATCACGGTCATCCTTGTTTTTTTACCCTGCAGCAGCTTCCAGGCCGGACCTTCTTTGATTAACCTGATAGCTTCGTTATCGTAATCATCAGTCAGCGACTGTTCTACTTTAAAGCGGGTAAGCAGCCCTTTACGGCTGATATCAAATGATACCACTACGTTGCCGGTAACATTGGGATTGCCGGCAGGTATACGTTTATTCTGTGAAAGATAGGTTTCATAAGCTACCCATCCGCTTTCCGGCTGGGCAGACTGAACGATGATCTTTTGACGGGCTTTGCTTTTGCCGTTGTCCTCTTTACTGCTCTGGGTTACTACCACTTCACTCAGCGCATGTTCAAAAGGTTGTAACCGCAATTGCTGCAGGGGAACTGAATTGTTGAGCAGTCGGAACTGCTGGTTCTTGTATCCAACTGCATTTACAGCCACCGTAACTGTTGAATCAGCCTTTGATACCGGTACGGTAAAATACCCACTGTTGTCAGTGGAGTAACTGATATTCCGGTTATTATTGAGTTCCACTTTTACCAGCACATTGCTGAGCGGGTTATTCTGGTTGTCTGTTACCTGTCCACGGATAGTGGTATTAAAAAGTCCATCGCTCTGGCCTGAAATAAATTCAGGTTTATTAGCGGTTGTAGATTGCTGTGGTTTAATATTGCTACCCAGTGTTACCACCTGTGTTTCTGTATTTCTGTTCTGTTGCAATTCATGTGTGTTGAATGCCAGGGTATCTTGCTTTGCCTGTACACCGGGCTGTTGCGTTTGCAAACGTGCTGCCAGGCCATCATTAGACAGGCTATTGCTGTTGCGTTTGAATGTTCCGTAGTCCGCTACCATCTGGCTGTCTGCAGTGAATTGTTTCTGTGCAAAAGCTTTTACCAGCTTTTTCTCTTCCGTTTGCTCTTTATTGAGCTTTGAAGAATATTGCGATAAGGTGGCATTTGCAGCAGGTTGATGTGTGGAAGGTGCTACTTTATCGGCAGCCACATCAGTAGTTATATTATCAATAGAATCAGTTGCCTTATATTTAACCGGTGGTGCAGGTGCTGGCTGTTGCGGTACAGGTGCAACTGCAGCAACATTGGGGGATGTTGATGAGGCAGGTGAAAGCCAGTAATATGCAGATGCACCGGCTGTAATAATAAATATGGCTGCAGCGGCCACGCGCCACCAGCGTAGTGAACGTACCGGCGCTATGGTTCCGGATATTACAGTGGTCCGTGCCTGTACCTGCTGACGGATGGAAGCCAGTTGAGCAGCTACTGCCTCTTCCTGCTGTTGCTGCATAGCCAGTTCCATACCTTCAATGGCATCGGCCAGGAAAGGATCATCCAGTGCCGCCTTTTCAATAGCGTGCATGGTAGCAACCGGCAGTTCTCCCTTCAGGTATTGCTGAAGGGTAGCTGCTGAATACTGTTCAATATGGTATTCCTTTTCCTGCATATATAATTAGAATGCTATTTCCAGTTTCTGACACCCAGTTCCTGTACACTTTCCTTTTTTTCCATACAGATCTTCAGATTCCTTCTGCCGTTCTGTATAGAACTGCGCACCTTATTCCATTCAATGCCGGTTATTTCGGCAATTTCTTTATAACATTTCTGTTGCAAATAAAACAATTCCACGACAACCTTCTGATCTTCCGGTAATGTTTGCAAACAATGTTCCAGCTTTTGCAGGTTCTCTTCCCGCTCAAATACACCATTCAGATGCGCTTCTTCCTCCGATTGCATAGTTTCCTGCTTAAATTCGGTGGTTTTTATATTCCTGGGAGTGCGTAACTGCATCAGGCAGTGGTTTTTAGCCAATGTATACAGCCAGCTTTTAAAATTATCCACCTCATGCCGGGGTAACTTATGCACCAGCTCTTCAAAGATCTGCATCACTGCATCTTTGGCAGGCTCCGGCTCTTTCAGGTATTTCAGGCATACCCCATACAACAGGTCCATATAGCGTTGAAAAAGAACAGCCAACACGTCCATGTTGCCAGACTCCTTAAACAGGACCACCAGCTCCTTATCGGGCAAGTCGTTTTGTTGTATGTTTTTTATAAACGCCAATCAGGATGTTACTATTAATTACAAGATAGCTAAAATATGTTTCTGGTTGCTTGTGTAATTGCAAAGTTAACTGCATCCGGTTATAAAATCATATTGTTATGCGGTACCTGTTCTTTATAGCATTGCTGATGCTGGTGATGGCGGCATTTAATATGACGCCTGCCGGCTATACCATTCAGGGAATTATTACAGATAATACCGGAGCACCGGTACAGGGCGCAACCATAACAGTAAAAGGTACGCAGCAGGGTACCTCTTCTGCACAGGACGGCTCCTTTTCACTAAAAATAAATACAGATAAGGTAACACTTGTTGTTAATGCAGTTGGGTTTGAAACGCAGGAGATAAAAGCGGCCGGCAACGATAAGCCATTAAAAATAATGTTAAAAGCTGCCCAATTGAATTTGCAGGAAGTGGTGGTGACAGGTTATGAAACACTGCGAAATGCAGATATAAGCAGCGTACTCTATTCCAGGCATATAGCACCGGGAGTTGCTGTGGCTAATAGGAACAGTGTTCCTGCTATGCCGTTCTATAAACAGAAGGGTATGTATGCAGATACAGTTGTATACAAGATGAATGATGATGTGGAGGGATATGAACCGATTGTTGAGAACCGTTTTATGCCTGTTACTGATAACCCGCTTTCTACCTTTTCTATTGATGTAGATGCCGCAGCTTACAGTAATGTACGCAGTATGCTAAATATGGGAAACCTGCCACCTGCGGGCGCTGTAAGGATTGAAGAAATGATCAACTATTTTCATTACGAATATCCGCAGCCGGATGGTGATAAACCTTTTTCCATCAATACAGAAATAGCATCCTGTCCCTGGAATGAGCAACATAAACTGGTGCTGATAGGTTTACAGGGTAAAAAGATACCGGTAGAAAACCTGCCCTCCAGCAATCTTGTTTTCCTGATCGATGTATCAGGTTCTATGATGGAACCCAACAAGCTCCCACTGGTAAAACAATCTATGAAAATATTAACAGACCAGTTGCGTCCGCAGGATAAAGTGGCGATTGTAGTGTATGCAGGCGCAGCAGGCGTAGTGTTGCCCGCTACTGGGGGTGAACATAAAGACCGTATTAAAAATGCGATAGAGCAGTTGCAGGCAGGTGGATCTACTGCCGGTGGAGAAGGTATTCAACTGGCGTATAAGATAGCACAGGAGAATTTTGTGAAAAATGGGAACAACCGCGTCTTATTATGTACAGACGGTGACTTTAATGTAGGCGTTAGCAGCAATGCATCACTGGAAAAACTGATAGAAGAGAAACGCAAAACCGGCGTGTTCTTAACGGTATTAGGTTATGGTACCGGCAATTACCAGGATGGTAAAATGCAGAAGCTGGCCGATAAAGGAAACGGCAATCATGCATATATTGATAATTTCTCCGAAGCACGTAAAGTACTGGTCAATGAATTTGGCGGTACGCTGTTCACTATTGCCAAAGATGTAAAACTACAGGTGGAATTTAACCCGGCTAAAGTACAGTCATACCGGTTGATAGGATATGAGAACCGGATGCTGAATAAAGAAGATTTTAATGATGACACTAAAGATGCCGGTGAACTGGGTAGCGGGCATACCGTAACAGCCTTGTATGAAGTAGTACCTGTTGGTGTGGACGATGCATTTGCCAGGCCGGTAGATAAGCTGAAATACCAGCAACAGCCTGCCCCAGTTACCAGCGCATCTGCATCCAGAGAAATATTAACGGTTAAGTTCAGGTATAAACAACCGGACGGTGATCAAAGCAGGTTGCTGGAACATGCTGTGATGGACCAGTCAATAGTTTTGCATAAAACTTCAGAAAATTTTCGTTTCGCAGCTGCTGTAGCAGAGTTTGGTATGTTACTGCGCAACTCAGCATACAAACAATCTGCCTCATTCATGAATGTATTATCCCTGGCACAGAACGCAACTGGTAAGGATGAAGAAGGCTATCGCAGTGAATTTGTAAAACTGGTCAAAAATGCAGAGGTGCTGGCAAAACGCATGTATCCCGATAAGCGTGAAACAACAGGAAAATAAAAGGATCAGGTAACACATAGATAGTTTCCGAAAGACACCATTACTACTAAACTTCATCACCTCCTAACTTTTGCTTATGTCCATACAGATCAACATCACAAATCCCTGTCATGAAAACTGGAATGCAATGACGCCCGTTGAGCAGGGAAGGTTTTGTGCAGCCTGCGCAAAAACAGTAATTGATTTCAGTAATATGAGTGAGCAGGAAGTGCTGGCTTATTTTTCGACGGCAGGTGCTGATGTGTGCGGAAGGCTGAATGCCGGGCAATTAAATAAAACAATTCATGAACAGTCCCCGAAACGTTTTTCATGGGCCTACGCATGGAATATGATCATTGCGGCAATCCTTTTTTCCTTCAATGCAAAAGGACAGTCAAAAAAGACCACAGTCAAAAAAACGGCTGTATCACAAAAAAAGATATCAGTAACGCCCCAGGTAATGGGAACGGTTGGCATAGGTCAGGATAGTCCGTTACCCATAAAAAATGGAATAGGGGGAGTTGTGCTGGACCGGAAAACACGGCAACCGGTAAGCTATGCTTCCATTACAGTAAAAGGCATGCCTTACGGATTGGCTGCTGATTCTGCAGGACGTTTTATGCTGCGTAATATTCAGGAAGATACTATCAGGGTAAGCGCACTGGGGTATGAGGCAGAAGAGTTTGGCATAGACCGGGGTAAACCGGAACAGGAGATTTGGCTGCAACCTGCAGCAAAAAGCCTTGATCCGGTGGTTGTTCAGGCGCCGGTTACTCATACTTTTTATGGTAGTGTTGGTGGGCTTTCGTATGTGAGACATATCACTATTCAAGAAAAAGCAGGCAGGTTAATGGATGATCTTTTACCCAAAAAAGACGTAAGGGTTTATCCTAACCCGGTTCCCCGTGGAAATGCCATACAGGTACAGCTGGCATTAAAAGAAACCGGTGAGCACCGGGTTGAATTGCTGGCAGCCAATGGACAGGTAATGTACGCAAGCCAGGTACAGGTGTACGCACAAAAACAGACTATCAGTGTGTGGACCGGCGCCAATTGGAGTAAAGGGATTTACTGGTTGCGGATCACGCGTCAACATACTAAAGATGTGTACCAGGCCAAAGTGCTGGTACAATAAACAGGTGGTTTTCTGCCCTGTTTTTCGCCTTTCATACAGAAGTGCCGGCCGGGGGGCCGGCATTTTTTATACTGCCTGTCCCTGCCACTGGTCCCGCGCATGCAGGTCGTCCCTAAGCCCTGCATATCATCCCTCTTATTTGTAAACGCCTGATTGCCAGCGTAATTTTGGGTCATAAAGCAAATCTTTGCAATCACAACTCATCACACAAAAAAATACAGATATGAAAAAAACATTCCTTTTAGGGCTCCTGCTGGTGTCAGGCATTTATGGTGTTACTGCTCAAAACAATGCAGCCTATGTTACTGCTATCGAAACCCAACTGAAGATGCTGGATACGGCTACCAATGCCGCCACCTTTACCACATTAGCCCGGAATTTTGAGAATATCGGCCAGGGTTGGGAAGCCTGGTATTATGCTGCTTACAGCAATATCGGTTTGCTGAATACTGTGGCAGACAGAAGTGCTACCGATCCGGTTATTGACAAAGCAGAAAAACAGATCCAGAAAGCAGCAGCTCTGAATCCTGACAATGCAGAAATAGCCGTAGTGCAGGCAATGGTGATCTATTCGCGGGTACTGGTGAGTCCGATGGAACGCTGGCAGATGCTGGGTGATGGGGACAACTTTTTAGCCAAAGCAAAAAAACTTGATCCGGCCAATCCCCGTCCTTATGTAATAGAAGCCAGGGCAAGATTAAATACACCGGAAATGCTGGGTGGTGGAGTTGGAGCTGCTAAAACAGCATTGGATACTTTCTTCAGCAAACTGAAAACCTTTCAGACCACCAGCAGTATTGCTCCCAGGTGGGGCGAAGCGCTGGCTCAAAGATTGAAGGAAAAAATAGACAAGATGTAACTGTTTAAATTGCCCGCATGAATATCTTTACGGTTATGAGTGCAGGGGTGAATCTGTTTCAGCAAAAATTCCCTTATAATAATTCATGGAAAAACCGGTTGCTGGTAGCAGCCGGTTTTGGCTTGTTCGTATTCCTGTTTTTATGGGGGTTTCGTCCGTTTGATATGAACTCCCTGGGTGGCGAAAAACAGGTGCTGATTGTAAGTGTAATGTATGCTGTAACAACGTTTGCCTGTATTGTTATCACAAACCTGGTTGCTCCATTGCTGTTTCCCCGTTTTTTTGAAGAAAGCAGGTGGACCACAGCCCGGCAGGTATTGTACATGTTCTGTATTGTATTGGTAGTAGGAGTTGCCAACTATCTGTTGGGCATGTTCATTTTTAATGCAGATGTTTCACTGGTAAATGTGCTGTGGTTTGAAGGATATGCCATCGGTACAGCTTTTCTGCCTATCACTGTATATACGTTGTTTAAGCAGAACCGCCTGCTGCGCCATTTTGAACAGGAAGCAAAAACACTGGAAGAAAAACTACAACAGAAAATTGCTGAAGAGCAGATTGTACAACCTGTAGCAATGCCTGTTCAGGAAGAAACCCTGATCACCCTTACGGGCGATTACCAGCAGGATAAACTGGTGTTGCTACCGTCGCAATTGTATTATATCGCAGCAGCCAGTAATTATGTAAAAGTATATTTTGATCAACATGGTAAAACAGGCTATGCCATTATCCGTACTACCATGAAAAAGATGGAAGAAACCCTGGCTGTATGGCCTGTCTTTTTCCGTTGTCACAGGGCCTATATTGTAAACCTGGATAAAGTGCAGCACGTGGAAGGGAATGCACAGGGATATAAACTGCAGTTGCCGGGTGTGGAAGAGCTGATACCGGTTTCACGTAATCAGAACACAGAGTTTTCGGACCGGTTGCTGGCAGTGAGGGATATTAAGGTGTAAGGATGAAGGTTTAAGGCGCAAGATACAAGGTGGCTATATGCTTGCCAGTATCCATGTTGCGAAATCGTTGATGGTATAAAAGATCTTGTCGGGATGTAATGCAATGAGTTTTTCGGGGTCGGCGGTAGCTGCCCAGGCTGCTGCTACAATGGGAATACCGGCTTTTCTGCAGGCAATAATATCGCTGGGTGCATCTCCTACATACCAGGTTGCTTCTGGTGCTGCCTGTGGCCATTGCTGTAAGATATTGGCAATGCCTGCTGCTTTCCGCGGACCGGCAGGTGATCCTGTTTCTACCAGTTCAAAATGACCGGTCAACCCAAATTGTTCCAGCGAAATAGCCGTGCTGTGCTGACCCTTACCGGTTACCATGGCAACTTTTACGCCTTTCCGCAGCAGTTCATTTAACAACGGTGTAATACCTTCAAATGGTTCTGCACACATGTGATGCAGTTCTTTATACAACCGGAGATACCCGGCTACCCCCTGTTCATAATGATCGGGTGCCAGGGCCTGTATAGTACCTTCTTCCGAAGGACCAAAAGTAGCAATGATCTCTTCATCGGTAATAGTACGACCAGCCAGCGGTTCTATGGATTTGCGGAATGCAGCAATACATAAAGGCAATGTATCTGCAATGGTACCGTCCAGGTCGAAAATGACTGCTTTTATCGGGTGCATGGTAATGCGAAGATAGGGGATGGGTTGTTGATAGTTGATAAGGAATTGGAATGAGGAATCGGGTATTATCAGTTGGGAGTTAGCTATTAGCGGGCAGATGCGGAATGCGCTTATAAGTTGTAAGTGATAAGCTTTGGGCAGGAATTTAAAATCACAAAATCAATACATACCAAAATCAGCAATTACTCACCACTTATCCTTTAAACGCCGGATGAAAACGTTGCAGTGTTTCGCGGAGGTATTCACGATTAAGATGGGTATATATTTCAGTCGTAATAATGCTTTCATGTCCCAGCATTTCCTGTACGGCACGCAAATCAGCGCCGCCTTCCACCAGGTGCGTGGCAAATGAGTGACGGAATGTATGCGGAGAGATGTTTTTGGTAATGCCTGCTTTCTTCACCAGGTCTTTCAGCATTAAAAAGATCATAACGCGGGTCAGCTTGCTGCCACGCCGGTTCAGGAACAAAATATCTTCATTGCCTTTGGTAGCCGGTACATGCACGCGGATGTCGTTGCGATAGATATTGATGTATTTGGTAGCGGACGAGCCTATTGGTACCAGTCGCTCCTTATCGCCTTTACCGATAACGCGTATAAAGCCTACATCCAGGTACAGGTGTGATAGTTTCAGGTTCACCACCTCGCTTACACGCAAACCGCAACTGTACATCGTTTCCAGGATAGCTTTGTTGCGGCCGCCTTCGGGTTTGCTCAGATCAATACAGGAAATAATGCTTTCAATTTCCTCATAGCCCAATACATCGGGCAACGCACGTTTCAGTTTGGGTGCTTCCAGTAAAATGGTGGGATCTTTTTTAACAATGCCCTCTATAGTACAGTATTTGTAAAATGCCCGTAAACCGGAAATAATGCGGGCCTGTGAAGTGGGCGTCATGCCCAGTTCACCGATCCAGCGAATAAACTGCTGCAGGTCATTGAGGTCAATATCAGCAGGGGCTTTCAGGTGCTGGTTGTTCTGCAGAAAGGTGGTCAGCTTCTCAATATCGTGCAGATAGGCATCTACCGAATTATCGGACAGTGATCGTTCCAGTTGCAGAAAGGCCTTAAACCCCTTTTTATATGGTTCCCACATGAATGTTGATATGTTGCAAATAACAAATTTATAATTTGAAGAGCTTGTATTGATTAAACTTTTATTTTCGGGACGCTAAAAGGCAGTATGGCACTGCAAATAAGGCCAATACAGGCAGTACAACTTCAATATTCAGGCATGTCAACATTTAATCTGAAGGCGTTTAAGAAAACAATGCTGGAAAACCGGCCGAAACTGAGAAGGTTCCTGACAAAACTGGAAAAGGATACTCCACGTAAGCTGGATAGCCTGGCAGTGGCTACTGACCTTGAAATATGGAAGGAAACAGATTGTCTGGCCTGTGCCAACTGCTGTAAAACCATGACACCTACGTTTACCCAAACGGATATCAAACGTATTGCCAGTCACCTGGAAATGACCGAAGAGGCTTTCCGCAAAAAATGGTTGTATAAAGACCGTGAAGGTGATTGGCTGAATAAACAAAAGCCCTGTCAGTTCCTGAACCTGAAGGACAATAAATGTTCTATCTACGAAGTACGGCCGCGCGACTGTTCAGGTTTCCCGCATCATACCCGCAAACGTATGGTTGATTACATGCACGTATTCAAACAGAATGTTGAATACTGCCCGGCTACCTATAGGCTGGTAGAACGGATGAAGCAGAAGCTGGAAGGTTAATGCGTTAATTCTTACAATTTGAAAATGGATATCCCGCAGCTTGCTGAGCGGAACTGCCTGATTGTTGTATGGTTTGATTGTTATATGATCATCAAACCATCGGGCTATCATAAATAAACATCCTCAATAAAAAGATATTCTACCGGTTTTCCTGGTAAACAGGTAATGGACAAAGCATCGTACTGCACTTTTTTCCATTGGGGGTATTGTTCCTGGTAGGCGGCTCCGCCTTTTAACAAACATTCCAGTTTCTTCCTGGAAATACTTTCTTCGGGATTGCCGTATGTATTGCTGCGACGTGTTTTTACCTCTATAAAATGCAGCAGCTCGTTGCGGTGTGCAATGATGTCAATTTCATAATGTGAATACCGCCAGTTGGAATGCAGAATAGTAAAGCCCTGTTGTTGTAAATACTGCGCAGCCAGCAGCTCTCCTGCCTTACCGGTATCATTATGATGGCTCATCGTTTGCTTTTTTGTATTATTGTAACTGTAAAACAGTATATGCATAATAGCACAAAAATATTCAGGCTCCGGGGCAAAGTACAACATTATACCTGGGGAGGCACTTCATTTATTCCGGCTTTATTACACACAACCAACAACGAACATAAACCATTTGCTGAATACTGGATGGGGGCACATGCCAACGGTCCGTCAGTTGTAGTAACAGCGAACGGGCAGGAGGAAACGCTGGATAAATTTATTGAACAACAGGCTGCTGTTGTATTGGGTAAACAGGTGTACCAGGATTTTGGAAGGTTACCCTACCTTTTTAAAGTACTGGACGTAAAAGATATGTTGTCAATCCAGGTACATCCTGCCAAAGCAGCAGCGGAAGCTGAGTTTGCCGCAGAAAACCAGAAAGGCACACCGCTTGGTGCTGCTGATCGTAATTACAAAGACGATAATCACAAACCCGAACTGATGTTCGCGCTAAGCGATTTCTGGCTGTTGCACGGATTTAAAACCCCTGAATTACTGACGAAGGTGTTACGGCAGGTACCGGAATTGCAGTTCTTATTACCAGTGTTTGCCGATCATAACTATGCTGCCCTGTATAAAATGGTAATGGAAATGGAGCAACAGCAGGTGAACGCTCATCTGCAACCGCTGCTGGATCGCATAGTACCGCTTTATCAGCAGGGCAACCTCAACAGAACACAGGAAGATTTCTGGGCTGCCAGGGCTGCCATTACTTTCAATGAGCCAGGGGTGATAGATCGCGGTATTTTCTCTATCTATTTTTTCAACGTGGTAAACCTGCACCCCGGCGATGCCATTTTCCAGGATGCAGGTATTCTGCACGCGTACCTGGAAGGACAGAATATGGAGATTATGGCCAATTCTGACAACGTACTGCGTGGCGGATTGACCAATAAACATATCGACGTGGCTGAACTGATGAAACATGTACGTTTTGAACCCATCGTACCCCAGGTGATCAGAGGAACAGCAGGTTCGGTACCTGCTGAGGAAGTATTTCTTACCGCCGCCGGTGATTTTGAGTTACGTCGTATACATATAGCAAAGGATACTGTTATCACCATACAGTCAGTAACTGCTGAGATCTTCCTGGTATATGCCGGTACTGTTGAGGTAACCAATGGCAATACTTTGTTTACATTGAATAGCGGAGAGCCTTTCCTGGCGGTGGCAGGAGCAGAGGTGCGTATACGGGCAGTGGAAAACGCTGAGCTGTTCAGGGCAACGGTGCCGGAATAAAATTGACCGGCACACCGGATTTTAAATTAAATTTGCACATATTTGTTATACGTATGAAACCGAATAAAACAATTATCTGGTCGCTGGTATTGATGGTGATCGTAGCTGCATTGTACCGTGTTATTCCCGGCAGGCCTGCCAACTTTGCTCCTCAATGGGCTATTGCTATTTTTGGCGGAGCTATCATCAAAGACAAAAGAATTGCCTTTGTACTGCCGGTGATCTCTATGCTGATCTCTGATCTTATTTTCCAGGGATTGTATGCTGCGGGTATTTCATCCGTACAGGGTTTTTATCCCGGTCAGTGGATCAACTATATCCTGTTTGCTACCGTAACACTGTTTGGTTTCATGATCAAAAAGATCAATGTTACCAATGTATTGGTAGTATCATTACTGGCGCCTACTTACTTCTTTATTGTTTCTAACTTTTTAACGTGGGCAGGTGTGGGTGAGTTTGTAGAATACTCCAAAGACTGGAAAGGCTTGATGGAATGCTATACCGCTGCATTGCCTTTCTATAAGAACAGTCTTATTGCTACTGTTGCATTCAGTGGCGTACTGTTCGGAAGCTGGTATTTCATCAGCCGTCCTTCACATAAAAATGTAGTAGCTTAACCAATACTGAATGAATAAAGAAAGCGCCATTCTGTAAGGAATGGCGCTTTCTATTTTGAAGAAGTTTAACGCTGACTACAATGATTGGGTTGATGCCGGAATATTGTATGCCGGATTTTCAATAAAGCAACTTGCATATCTGCACATTAGTTCTCACCGTTTTCAAAACCTATATCTACCTGTAAATTACCGCGGTTGTCGGCAGCAGAAGTAGCCAGTTCATCACAACGGTTGTTGTAAGGATTGCTGGCATGTCCCTTTACCCATACAAAGCGGAGTTTGTGTTTTTGCATCAATCCGTAAAAACGTGTCCACAGGTCTTTATTCTTTTTCCCGCCTTTAAAATTGGTGGCCATCCAGTTGCGTAGCCAGCCTTGTTCTACGGCCTTTACTACATACTGACTATCGGAATAAACGGTAATGCTCAGTCCTTCTTTGGTCAGTGCTTCCAGTGCAGCGATCACTGCCATCAGTTCCATGCGGTTATTGGTGGTTTTGCGATAGCCACCTGAAAGCTCTTTTGCACGTCCGCCCCACATTAAAATAGCGCCATAGCCACCCGGTCCGGGATTGCCTCGCGAAGCTCCGTCGGTATAAATGATCAGTTCTTTGTTGGTTGATTCAGCCAAGGTAAATGTGCGAATTTGAAAAGGTGAAAATGTTGCAAATTAATGCGGTTTGCTGATAAACCGTATTGCCGATTTTTCTTTATTTGGAGCAGGCCTTTAATGCCGCCTATTCTATATCTTACATTTGAAATTTCCGGTTTCCGACTTCGTACCTCTGACCTCATGTCTTTAAACCTGGATTACTCCTGTATTAAACGGGGGTATATGGGGATTGTGGTTAGCTGCTGTAATGCCTTCTGAAATTACCTGTCTTGTTTTCAGGGGATCAATAATATCATCCACCCATAGTCTTGCAGCCGCATAATAAGGGGTGGTTTGTTTTTCATAGCGTCCCTTGATGGTATCTAGCAACGTTTGTTCGTCAGTAGCGGATACTTCTTTGCCTTTGGCTTTCATACCGGCCACCTGTATCTGCAATAATGTTTTGGCAGCCTGTTCGCCACCCATTACCGCTACTTTGGCACCCGGCCATGCATAAATAAAACGCGGATCGTATGCCTTGCCACACATGGCGTAGTTGCCAGCGCCGTATGAATTGCCTACGATAATGGTGATCTTTGGTACTACAGAATTGGCTACAGCATTCACCATCTTTGCCCCATCTTTGATAATGCCGCTGTGTTCGCTGCGTGAACCTACCATAAACCCGGTAACGTCCTGCAGAAAAACAAGTGGTATTCTTTTCTGGTTGCAGTTCATTATAAAACGGGCTGCTTTGTCGGCACTGTCATTATAGATTACACCGCCCATCTGCACTTCACCTTTTTTATTTTTAACCATTTTGCGCTGGTTGGCAACAATGCCTACTGCCCATCCGTCAATACGGGCATAGCCGCAAAGAATGGTTTTGCCATAATCTTCCTTGAACTGTTCAAATTCAGAATTGTCTACCAACCGTTCAATAATATCCAGCATATCATAAGGGCGGGTAGCATCGGCAGGTAAAATTCCATAGATATCCTGCGGATCTTTTTGCGGGGCCTTTGCAGCAACGCGATCAAAACCCGCTACAGGTCCATGCCCTGTTTTTGCAATGAGTTTTTTAACCTGGTCCAGGCATTCCTGTTCTGTGCTGAATTTATAATCGGCAATACCGCTGATAGCAGTATGTGTAACGGCACCGCCCAGCGTTTCCTGGTCAATATCCTCACCAATGGCAGCTTTTACCAGGTAAGGACCGGCAAGAAAGATAGAACCGTTACCTTCAACCATCAGCGTTTCATCGCTCATGATCGGCAGGTAAGCTCCACCGGCCACACAGGCACCCATTACGGCAGCGATCTGCGGAATACCCATCGCGCTCATGCGTGCATTGTTGCGAAAAATACGGCCAAAATGTTCTTTATCCGGGAAGATCTCATCCTGCATAGGCAGAAATACACCGGCACTGTCAACCAGGTAAATGACCGGCAGATGGTTTTCCATGGCAATTTCCTGCATGCGCAGGTTCTTTTTACCGGTTATCGGGAACCAGGCACCTGCTTTTACGGTCTGATCGTTGGCCACAATAACACATTGCCGACCGCTTACATAACCAATACCTGCTACGGTGCCGCCTGAAGGACAGCCTCCCTGTTCTTCATACATTTCCCATCCGGCAAACGTGCCCGTTTCTATAAACGGCGTATTGTCATCGCACAGGTAGGCAATGCGCTCGCGTGCGGTAAGTTTATTTTTTTCGTGTTGTTTGTCGATTGATTTTTTTCCACCTCCCTGTGCTACCTGTTCAAAACGCTGACGTAGCTGTGAAAGCGACAGTTTCATTACATCTTCGTTCTTGTTAAATTCTATATTCATGCAATAACAAGGTTGTATGTGATAAGATATATATGCTGCACGCACGCTGAATAGTTTGTAATTCTTAGCTCAAAGTGCGCAGTCTGAACTAAACTAACAATTGTTCGCAAAATACCACAAGTTTGCCTGCTTTTGTATAACTGCCAGCAAAGATTTCATTATTTTTAGCTTGTTATGCGTAGCAAAAAAATTGCCTGGGTCATATTAATAGTACTGGCTGTTGGTATTAAAATCTTTTCCTTTTTTCCCAATGCAGTAGAAAAATATTATGCTACCGGCATCTATCCTGTATTGGCTGGTGTGCAGCGGATTGCTTTTGGCTGGATCCCCTTCAGCGTAGGTGATGTGTTGTATGCAGTAACCATTATTTACCTGGCCTATAAACTGGTGCAGATGATCAGGAAGATCATCCGTAAACAGGCGAGCAAGCAATACTGGTGGCTGACCCTGCGCAAGCTGGTATTTGTAATGTTGGTGATATATGTTTGTTTCAACGGTTTGTGGGCATTGAATTATAACCGGCAGGGAATAGCGCAGCAATTGGGATTGCAGGTAACCAGTTACTCAAAAGAAGATCTGCTGGTGGTGATGGATGAAGTAATGATGCGTATGGAACAACTGGATTCACAGGCGCGTGTAAATCGTGCGCAACTGGCATCTAAAAAACATTTGTTCCGCGAGGCAGACAATGCATATCGGCAACTGGCAGTACAGGAAAATGCATTGAAATATCACTTCCGCTCTGTAAAACCTTCACTGTTCAGTTATATCGGTAATTATCTTGGTTATACGGGTTACTATAATCCTTTCACCGGTGAGGCGCAGGTCAATACCACCGTTCCGCTGTTTATCCAGCCTTTTACCACCTGTCATGAAATGGGGCATCAGTTAGGATATGCCAAAGAGAATGAAGCCAATTTCGCGGGGTATCTTTCCGCCAAATCATCTGCCGATCCTGCTTTTCGTTATTCGGTCTATTTTGATCTGTATACATACTCCCGTTTTTACCTGTTTATGCTGGATTCTGCACTGGCCAAACAATACGACCAGCGTTTGCCTGTATCTGTAAAAGCAGATTACCGGGAAATGAGGGAATTTTCAAAACGTTACCGCAATCCGGTAGAAACCATAATAGATAAGCTATATGGTCAGTATCTGAAAGCCAATCAGCAACCTTCCGGAAAACTGGCCTATAGTGAGGTTATAGCGTGGCTGGTGGCGTATTATAAGAAGTATGGTAAAGAAGCTGTCTGATGTGCAGATTTATCAATATGCATATGTGTGGATGAAAAACAATTGTTTGTGATTGCTGCATGGTTTGATTGTTTGATGATTGAGTTTTATAACAATCAGCAATCAAACGATCAAGCTATATTGATAAAAGCATCAAACCACACACTATCAAATTGACACAGCAGTACATTAAAACTGGTTCTTCCACATCATGCTCTCGATAGGTTTATCGGGCTGACCGCTGTATTTGGCGTTCTGTTTCTGGTTGTATTTCACTTCAATTTCACCTTCTACAGGGAAGTAGATCAGTTGACCGATAGGCATGCCTTTATAGATGCGTACCGGTTGTTTTACCGAAATTTCAAGGGTCCAGTTGCCGCAGAAACCAACATCACCTTTACCCGCAGTAGCATGAATATCAATACCCAGGCGACCGGTAGAGGATTTTCCTTCCAGGAAGGGCACATGGGCGTGTGTTTCAGTATATTCTTCTGTTACACCCAGGTAAAAAATATGGGGATACAGCACAAAGCCATCTTCGGGTATTTCAAAATATTCAATCTGGTTGTGTTTTTTGGCATCCAGTATATGTTCTCGGTAGGTGGCCAGCCATTTTCCCAGGTGCACATCGTACGAATTACTACCCAGGCATAACCTGTTATAGGGTTCAATTTTAATGGTGCCTTTGCTTATTTCTTCCAATATCCTGGTATCCGACAAGATCATATAACGTGGTTGATTTATATTTGATGTACCGTAGCGGTAAACAATTCAGCCCCCGCATCCGTAGTAATTGTACCCGGACTGCAAAAAATGCAGTTTCTGCGGTGCCGCAATGTAAATACGTAAACTGATACAGTGGCATTGTTTTATCAACATAATGTTAACGCCAATACCCGCATGGGCATCTGGCGTATTGATGAGCAGGAAGATTTTTTCCTGGAAAAGGTTCCATTGAAGAAGGATGTTTCCCATCCTTATAAACGACTGCAACACCTTGCGGGCCGTTACCTGCTGCCCGGACTGTACGATGATTTTCCCCTGTCTGAAATACTGGTGGCCGATACCCGTAAACCTTTCCTGGAGAAAGAACAATATCATTTTTCTATTTCGCACAGTGGTTGTTTTGCTGCAGCTATTGTAAGCAACCGTTACCGGGTGGGGGTTGATATTGAACTGGTAACTCCCCGTATGCATAGCATTGCACCGAAGTTCCTGCACGACGATGAAAAAAAATACCTGGTAGAGTGGGAGCCTTTACCCAAAGTTCATCTTGAGCTCACCACTATTTTGTGGAGCGCCAAAGAAGCTATTTACAAATGGTATGGACTGGGACTGATTGATTTTAAACAACACATGCAGCTTTGTGGCCCAATTGTATTTGGTATGAACGACTGGATCGAGCTGCCCTTTGTATTTAAAAAAGGAGCTCCCGTTCACATGACCGTAATAGCAAGGATCATGGATCAGTTGGTGCTGGCCTGGGTGGTGACTTAGGTTTGTAGGGTTGGTTTGTTGATAGGTTGATAAGGTGAGAGGGAATCAGGAATTGGGTATCAGGAGTTAGCTGTAGCTGAGAATGCCCCGGCGCTCAACGTGGTTATATGTTGTAGTAATAAGTTATAGGAGTTTCAAGTCACCAAATCTCAAAATCAGCAATCGTTCACCGCTGACCACTCCCCACTTAAGTTTCCCCACATTAATCAATTGCTCCTTCCTCTCCCTCATCCAGTAAATTCAGATTGATAGAATCGGTGCCGGAAATGCCTTCAATGGAACCGCGGATATGTGCCGCATTCAGCAATACTTTTTCCAGTTGTTTTTCGCGTGCTTTCCAGAGTTTCTCCATGGCATCGCGTTCCCTTTGTATGGATAATTTCATAGAAAGAAAACCTTCGCGGATGGCTTTCCATTGTTCGCCAAATTCATTGCTGGTCAGGTAATCGTACAGCATGTGCATTTTGTCGCCCTTGTTTTCCTGCGATTTGGAGGCAAGGAATATTTTCAGAATGCCATCACGCAATACATGCGCCAATGCTTTCACTTCGGCAAACGTGCAGATCCATACACCATTTTTTTCACCAAAGCGATCCATATCTTTCGGCATGGCCTGTGTAACGATCACTGCTATATCGGCACCAAGACTGCGCATATCTGCTTTCAGTTTTTCGATCCAGTCGGCAGAAAAATCTTTGGTACGCTTACTTTCATAAATGATCTTACCACATTCCTGTCCTATGTTGTTGCGTACTACCTGTATACAATCGGCACCGCGGATACCTTTACCTACTTCATTTACCTGGTCGAAAGGGAAGGTAGCGCGCAGCATTTCTTCCAGCGCCAGTTCCTGTACTTCACCCTGCAACTGCATAGAGCCCTGTTCGGCCTTGCGTTTCATTTCTTCGGCCAGCTTTTTCTGATCGTCCAGTTGTTTTTCCAGTTCTTTCAACCGCAACTGGTATTCGGTTTCACGCGCAGCAGTTTTCTGTTCCTCCAGTTTGCGTAACTCTTCAGAAAGTTTGTTGCGTTCATCCTGCAATCTGCGTTGTACATCCAGTTCCAGTTCGGCCTCTTTATTTTTCAGTTCCTGCAGTTTCTGTAAAAACTCCAGTTCTTTCTGGCGGGCCTGTTTCAGTTTATCTTCATTGTCCTTATTGTTCTGTTCCAGCATCTTTACCTGGTTCTCAAAATCGGCGCTGATACTTTTGCGCAGATTGGCTTCAACTGTTTGCTGTACCAGTTGCTTTTCTTCCTGCAGTTTACGTGCAAATTCCTGGTCCTTTACCTGCAATTGCTGCTGCATTTCCTTTTCACGTTTTGCCAGTTCATCTTCTTTCTGTTTCTTAAATGCAACCATCTGTTCGCGCAGTTCCTTTTTGTATTCTTCGGATACAGCATCTTCAATGGCGAACTGGTGACCGCATTTAGGACATTTTATATCGGTGGCCATATGGCTTTTTTTTTGCAAGTTTAGTAAAAAGTAATGAGCTGATATGGGTATTGATATCGCTCAACCAAGGTGCAAGTTAGGACTGACAGAGATACTTTTATAAAACATACCTGTACGGCCCGAAAGTGACGCAATGAACATGAAAATAGCGTATATTAGTAAACGAATAGCAGCCATAACATCTTATTGATTTAGGAAAAGCAAGCCAGGGGTTGTTCCGCAAGGGGCAACCTCTTTTATTATAGCCTGCAATGTGATAAATTGAAGAGAGAATGTGAACAGGATTTACTCAGCTTTGTTACTCATTTTCGGATCAAAATGAATTACCATGTGGTGGATATATGCATTGCTTTCAGCTTTTTTTGCTGCCCTAACAGCCATTTTTGCCAAAGTAGGTATTAAGAACATGGATACTGACCTGGCCACCGCTATACGTACAGCCATTATACTGATACTGGCCTGGGGCATTGCTTTATTTAAAGGAAGTGTTGTTGCTCTACCACAACTTACCCGACAAAACTGGTTGTTCCTGCTGCTGTCAGGTATTGCAACAGGTCTTTCATGGATCTTTTATTTTAAAGCCTTACAACTCGGTAAAGTATCGCAGGTGGCGCCCGTCGATAAATTAAGTGTAGCCATCGCTATTATATTATCTGTAATAGTGCTGGGCGAAGTATTAACATGGAAATCTGCTATCGGTGCATTGCTGATCATTGCCGGCACCATCGTATTGATATTATAATACCACTGCATACTGTTGATAGCAATCAATGCTCTTTAAAACACATCGTTTATTGAAATGATGTATTGTTGATACCTGTTGCAACAATAGCTGCCATCATACTGGTCTCTTCCTGTACTAAATCTTAAACAGCTGCCAAAGGATTGTTAAAGCAATAAAACGGTTAACGGTGGCTTAACGAATGGAGCGCAAACTTCAGGCAGCACCTGTCGTCCATTAGTACGAACAATATTTTATACCAGTTAAAACATAAAGCTATGAAAAGGATTCTTGTTATCACCGCAGTTGCAGCATTAGGAATGATCTCCACCTCTACATATGCACAAATGGGCGTTGCTATCCTTAACCAGTTTTCATCTGTAAGTACTCCTTCTAAAGAAATAAGAAAAGAAGCCAGGGAACTGAGAAGAATGGAAGTAAGTTATTCAACCCGCGAAGGATTTGCACGCGATTTTCCTGATGCCACTAATGTAGCATTTCAGAAAGGACAAGGTATGGATGAAGTGATGTTTACAGAGAACAACGTTGATTTCACCGCATTTTATGATGAACAGGGCGAATTGATAGGTACTACTACCGAAAAGAAATTTGATGAAATTCCCTTAGCTGCACAGAAATCTATTTACAAACACTATCCCGAATACCTGGTAAATAAAGTGATCCTGTTTGATGATAATGAATACAATGATTCAGACATGACATTATACCAACAGGAGTTTGAAGACCAGGATAACTATTTTGTAGAATTGAGCAAACCAGGCAAGACAATTATTCTGATGGTAAACATGGAAGGTAACGTAACATTCTTTCACAACTTATAGTTTCTCCCCCGTTTATCTGTGATGCAGGATTTGAAGGTAACCATTCACGCAAGTGAATGGTTTTTTTCTTTTTTATACGCTGGCAAAGGATTATTGATTAAGTTGGTGCTTTATTGATACCGTATAGTACATAAAATACCGGCTAATGGAACAGATACTTGATGAGACCTTTGAAAAAACTGACTTTAAAGAAAAACCCCTGACAAAGGGGGAGTATGAAAATTGCATATTCAGGCAATGCGATTTTTCCAATGCTGATTTTTCTGAAATGGCATTTATTGATTGCTCATTTACAGGTTGCAACCTCAGTATGGCCGGTCTTACCAAAACCACCTTCCGTGATGTAACGTTTAAAGACTGTAAAATGCTGGGATTGCATTTTGAACAATGCAGTCAGTTTGGACTGGCATTCAGTTTTGACGGATGTATTTTGAATCATTCTTCATTTTACGGTACAAAGATCAAAAAGACAGTATTTAAGAACAGCCAGTTGCAGGAGGTGGATTTTACAGATTGCGATCTTTCCGGTGCTGTTGTGGATCAGTGTGACCTGCTGAACGCCACCTTTGAAAATACCACCATTGAAAAAGCCGACCTGCGACGGTCCTATAATTATTCCATCAACCCGGAAAGGAATAAAGTCAGAAAAGCAAAATTTTCCCTGTCGGCCGTTGCCGGTCTGTTGAACAAATACGATATAGACATTGATGCGAAGAACTAAGCCGTTGTGAGATTTGGTGATTGCGGAATGTAGTGATTTTGGGATATTACAAATTCCATAATCAATAAATCTCAAAATCATAAATTGAAGGGGTGCTACAAATCCCCAAATCAGCAATTTCCATCAGGCAACATTCGCAATCTTCTCTTCTCCCAGTAAAAGCTGATGTACTTCATGCCAGTTATTGACCCTTGTATAACCTTCCACCTGCGAGTTGTGTGTAGCTGTAAATAACAGGCGTTCCCCGTTAAAATAATCCAGGTTTTTAAGATGGTCGTCAATCATGTAATCACCGGTTACCGGTCTTTTAGAACCACAGAGTATGATCTGCTGCCAGTGTATAAAAGGGAAATGTTCCTGTAACCATTCATACTTCTCAATCAGTGATTGCGGAAATTCCATCGCGGCTGATACAATGAACACATCATAGTATTTGTTCAGTTCGGCAATCACTTCCTGGCTGCCGGCTATGACTTTAGCGGTACGGAAAAATCCGGGTGTATGCAAAAACTGTCTTATCAGTTCCGGTTTGGGGAAGGCAAGATCTTCCGGTTTGCCCCACAATTGGTCTTTGGAAATGACTTCGCCGGTTGCCCTGCCATAGTATTCAACAAATTGCGAGGTGATATCCGCCATTACGTGATCCATGTCTATCAATACTCTTTTCCTTTCCATGTTTTGCAATTTTGTGCAATTTAATGCGAAATATTGCAAAATATATCATCTTTTGTGTTAAATTGCAGTAAAATATTGCAAAATGTTGAAAGAAGAAAGGCTTGATTTCATTATAAACCAATTGAAATCAAGTCAATCCGTAAAGCTGGCAGAGCTGAGTGAAATGTTGCAGGTGTCGGAAGATACTGTGCGGCGTGATATTGAATTGTTGGCAAAAAACGGTTTGCTGACCAAGGTTCGTGGAGGAGCCATTCCACACTCGCCCAATGCGCACAATTTTAAAGAGCGCATGCATGTATCTGAACAGGAGAAGGAGATCATCGCCAATAAAGCATTATCGCTGATCAAACCCGGTGATACGATTCTGCTGGACGGTGGTACTACCACATATACCCTGGCCGGGCTGCTGGATATGCCGCTGACCGTAATTACCAACAACGTACCTGCGGCAGCGTTACTGGCAGGCAGAAAAGATATGGAAGTGGTTTTAACCGGTGGCAGAATTTTACCGGATTGCCAGGCAACGGCAGGCAGTGAAGCCATCCGTATGCTGGAACAACTGCATGTAGATATCTGCTTTATCGGTATCTGCAGTCTGCATCATGAAATAGGGGTGAGCACAGTGAACTATATGGAAAGTGATCTGAAACGTGCAATGATCAATTGTTCAGACAGAATAGTAGCGGTGACCAAACACGACAAGATCGGCACCGCCGAACCTTACAAGGTATGCCCGATAGAATCACTGCATACCATTGTAACGGAAATTGGCCCACATGAACGCATTTTTGCACCTTACCGCGAAAAAGGTATACAGGTATTATAGCGTAAACAGTTTATACTTTACAGGTGAACGGTTCTCACGATATACTGATCGGAGAACCGTTTATCTTTTAATAATTGTGTGGTAATGATGTCGCAGATAAGTTTTGTACTATATTAATCCTCCAGGCCATTTACCATGTAATTTAAAAGAAAGCTGTACCTGGTATTTTTCATATCCCTGACCATCATATATTCTACTGCAACCTATATCTGCATAAACAGTTTATTGATTAGTAACGAATGGGTATTGCATACCGATTCTGTATGGATACACTGGAAAACGTTGTATCTGCCACGTAAGACGTAGAAACAGGGCAGCGGAAATTCCTGGAACCTTATAAACGGGGCCACTGCAATAATTGACACAGCTTTTAACATGGCCAAAGAGGGCGGGGCATCTCTTAATATGAATAGTCTTAAAATAGACAATGAAGTGATGAACGAAGTACGCTGTGTGACCAATATCATGCGTGAACGGGAGAAAAGACCTGTTGGTGATTCCGTTATGGATGTTCGTAATACGGGTATGTGTTGTACTGTCTTATTGCCTGCTGCCCATTCATTGTTTTTCTTAAACAACAATTCTATAACAAGAAGCCGGTGTATGTGGATGCACTTATGCGAAAAAAATGGTATAAATTTATAATGATGAATTAGGGCTATACTTTATACTCTGAAAATTGTGTACTATGGCGGGCAGATTGAAATGCATGTGCGGCATGGCGTTCTGTATGTTTCTTTTGGCTGCATGTGAAGATAACAGTAAGCAGAAAGCTAAAACCTCGCCCCGTTTAAGTTACCAGGTACTGACACTGGCGCCACGTACTACCACTATTTACAGCGATTTTCCTGCTACCATACAAGGTGAAGATGTGGTAGAGATACGGCCAATGGTAGATGGCTATCTGGAGCAGATCTATGTTCCGGAAGGCGGTACCGTAAAAAAAGGTCAGTTGCTTTTCAGAATTAAGAATCCCCAGTACGAACAGGCGGTTATTACAGCACAGGCTGCCATCAAAAGTGCCACGGCAGATGTGGAAGCTGCAAAGATGGATGTTGAGAAAGTACGTCCGCTGGTAGAAAGGGAAATTGTAAGCAGGTACCAGTTATCATCTGCACAGTATACACTGCAGTCAAAAGAAGCTGCACTGGCTGAAGCAGAAGCAACACTGAAGAATGCACAGACCAACCTGGGTTATACCATATTGCGCAGTCCGCAGGATGGGGTAGTAGGTGCTATTCCTTATAAGATCGGCGCCCTGATCAGTAATTCCAATACCAATCCACTGACCACGCTTTCGCATATCACCAATGTATACGCGTATTTTTCCCTGAACGAAAAACAGTTATTGTCCTTTTCCAATCGTGTGGAGGGCGCTACGTTGCAGGACAAGCTGGATCACCTGCCAATGGTGTCACTGATACTGGCCGATGGTTCGTTGTATGCTTTAAAAGGGCACCTGCAAACTGCCAGCGGATTGATTGCCACAGAAGCCGGTACTGCCAGCCTGAAAGCATCTTTTCCCAATCCACGGGGCATCATCCGCAGTGGCGCCAGTGCGGTAGTGCGCATTCCACGAACGGAATACAGTGCATTGATCGTACCGCAGAATGCGTCGTATGAATTGCAGAACAAACAATTTGTATATACCCTTACCAAAGATAATAAGTGTGTCAGTACTGCTATTACCTCTGTACCTACCAACGACGGGCAGTTCCTGATTGTACAAAGCGGTTTAAAGCCCGGCGATAGGGTGATACTGGGAGCCTTCAATATGAAAGACAGCACTGTTGTTATTCCTGTACCTGCCAATGCCGATAGTTTATATAGCAACCTGGGAACGACCAATTGATTGATTCAATGCGGTAGCTATGCTGAAAAGATTTATAGAACACCCGGTTTTAAGCACAGTCATTTCTATACTCATTGTGTTGTTGGGCATTTTAGGCCTGGTGAAATTGCCTATTTCACAGTATCCTGATATTTCACCGCCAACAGTACAGGTAACGGCAAGCTATGGCGGTGCCAATGCCGATGTGGTATTGAAAACAGTGATCGTACCGCTGGAGCAGCAGATCAACGGGGTAGAAGGAATGACCTACATGACATCAACTGCGGGTAATGATGGTTCTGCCAATATCAGCATCTACTTCAATGTAGGTACTGATCCCAACCAGGCAGCGGTAGATGTACAGAACCGTGTTTCGGCCGCCACCAGCATTTTGCCGCAAATAGTGATACAATCCGGTGTCAATGTCAGAAAACAGCAAAGCAGTAACCTGCTCATTATGGCCCTGTACAGTGATGTGCCGGCGTATGACCAGACATTTCTGCAGAATTATGCCGCTATCAATGTTATTCCGCAATTGCAACGTGTTAATGGCGTAGGTGCTGCTGCTGTATTTGGTTCTACCATGACGTATTCCATGCGCATCTGGCTGAAGCCTGATGTGATGGCTGTATATGGCATTGATGCATCAGAAGTTTCGGCTGCCCTGAACGATCAGAACGTGGAAGCTGCGCCGGGTCAGTTTGGTGATAATGATAACCAGAGCTTTCAATACATTATTAAATACAAAGGCTCATTGCAACACACAGATGAATTTGGCAATATTATTATCAAATCCATTGGCAACGGGCAATACCTGCGGCTGAAAGATATTGCCAGGATTGAACTGGGTGCACAGACCTATACGGGCAATGCCGCTACAGATGGTAAACCATCAGTAGGCGTTTCTGTAAGCCAGACGCCGGGTTCCAATGCCAGGGATGTGATCAACAATTCAAAAAAAGTAATTGAAGAAGCTGCAAAATCTTTCCCCCCGGGTATAAAATTTGTTTACCTGGTAGATATCAACCAGTTCCTGGATGCTTCTATTCATGAAGTGATACGCACATTGCTGGAATGTTTTCTGCTGGTGTTCCTGGTGATCTTTATTTTTTTACAGGATTTCCGTTCTACCATTATTCACGGGGTATCAGTACCGGTAGCTATTACAGGCACTTTCTTTTTCCTGTACCTGTTCGGGTTTAGTATTAACCTGCTGACATTGTTTGCCCTGGTGCTGGCAATCGGTATAGTGGTAGATGATGCTATTGTGGTGGTGGAAGCGGTACACTCCAAACTGGAAAGCGGGTATAAGTCGTCGCGCAAAGCGGCTATGGACGCTATGAATGAAATATCCGGTGCCATTGTATCTATTACGCTCATCATGGCTTCGGTATTTGTACCGGTAACTTTTCTTACAGGATCGGCTGGCGTGTTCTACAAACAGTTTGGTATTACCCTGGCGATTGCCATTATTATTTCGGCTATCAACGCATTGACCTTATGCCCGGCACTGGCAGCATTATTCCTGAAACCGCCTGCGCACCTGGAACAAACGGAGCATAAAACACTCCGCCAGCGTTTTGGTATTGCATTCAATGCAGGATATAATGCGCTTACCGGTAAATACACAAAGGCCGTCCGGTTTCTGTCACTTCGTAAATGGCTGGCTATTGTCATTGTAATATGTTTTGCAACGGGTTTTTACCTGCTGATGCGTTCAACGCCCACCAGTTTTGTTCCCAATGAAGATATGGGAACCATTTTTGTCAACATCAGTCTGCCCCCTGCATCCACTACCGAACGTGTACAACAGATCAGTGCAAAGGTGGACAGCATTGTGCGTACGGTGCCACAGGTTGCCAACTCCATGCAGATAACAGGAAGGAATTATATTGCCGGGGCTGGTAATGCCTATGGTATGGTGGTAGTACGACTGGTACCCTGGGACAAACGGAAAGGTGTCAGCAACAATGCAGTGATCAAAGAGTTTTCACAAAAGATGGCAGGGATCAGGGGAGCGCAGATCACCTTTATGTCACAACCAACCATTACAGGGTTTGGTACCAATGGTGGCTTTTCTTTTCAGTTGCAGGATAAAGGCGGACATACTACTGCTGCATTTTATGCTGTATCGCAATCATTTCTGGCTGCGTTGAATGAAAGACCGGAGATACAGTATGCCACCACATCTTTCAGTCCCAATTTTCCGCAATACCAGATGGATGTGAATGTGGCGCGGTGTAAAGATGCCGGTATCAATGTAAGCACTGTATTGAATGCCATGCAGGTGTTTTACGGAAGTGTTTATGCCTCCAACTTCAATGAGTTCGGACAACAATACCGTGTGATCATACAGGCCGATACCACCTATCGTGCCAGTCCGAAAGGGTTGAACAGCATCACTGTAAAAACTGCAGATGGTACTATGGCACCGGTTACAGAATTCATTACACTGAAAAGAGTGTTTGGTACGGAAACCAATACCCGTTTCAATATGTTTTCTTCCATTTCCGTCAGCGGATCGCCCAACGATAATTACAGTACGGGACAGGCTTTACAGGCAATTGAAGAAGTGGCTGCACAAACATTACCTGCAGGCTATGGATTTGAATATTCCGGCATCAGCCGTGAAGAGCAGAACAGCGGTTCACAGACATTGTACATCTTTATTTTATGCCTGTCGTTTGTGTACCTGCTGTTGAGTGCACAATATGAAAGCTATATCCTGCCATTTGCAGTGTTGTTGTCATTGCCGGTAGGTTTGTCGGGTGTATTTGTATTTGCCAGAATATTCGGTATTGATAACAATATCTATGTTCAGATCTCCCTGATCATGCTGGTAGGCTTGCTGGCCAAGAATGCGATCCTGATGGTGACCTATTCACAGGAAAGAAGAGCGAAGGGGATGGACCTGGTGCAGGCTGCCATAGAAGGTGCAGAAGCGCGTTTACGGCCTATCCTGATGACGTCATTTGCATTCATATTCGGGTTATTACCGCTGGTATTTGCATCAGGTGTTGGTGCCAATGGCGACCGGTCTATTGGTGTAGGCGCCATCGGGGGAATGTTGTTCGGAACACTGCTGGGTATTTTTGTAATACCCGTATTGTATATCATTTTTGAAGGTATCCAGGAAAAGATCAGGCCTGTGAAGAAAGAAGAGTATGTAGAATAGTATGCGGCTTGTAAACTATAATGATTAAGGGATGAAACATTCAGATAAAATAGTGCTGGTGGTAGTGTTAGCCATGATCATGGCATCGTGTAAAGTAACACAGCCTTACCGGCGTGCAGCGGGTGTGGCAGGCAATGATCTGTATCGTGATGTGAATACTACTGATACTGCTACCATTGCTGATATACCCTGGCAGCAGATGTTTCGCGATACACTGCTGCAACAACTGATCAGCGAAGGCATCAGTAATAATAACGATCTGAAAATTGCAGTGACAAGGATCAGGGCGGCGGAAGCAAATTATCAGCAAAGTAAAGCTGCATTTTTCCCTTCATTAAGCGCCAATGCTGGCATTACTGCACAAAAGCTACCTGCTTATCAACTGGGATCATCGAACATCTACCAGTTATACATGAGTTCTTCGTGGGAAGTTGGTGTATGGGGTAAGCTAAAAAGCGCCAAACGGGCCGCACTGGCAGCCTTGCTGCAAAGCGATGCTTACCGGCGGGCTGTACAAACCCAACTGATTGCCAATATTGCTACCAGCTATTATGCATTACAGGCATACGACGCACAATTGCAGACAACCATTGCAACAGTTGAGAACAGGAAACAGGACGTGGAAACGATGAAGATCTTAAAAGAAAGCGATGTGGTAACCGGCGCGGCTGTGGTACAAAGCCAGGCAAACCAGTATTCGGTAGCCATTACCATCCCCGACATAAAACAGAATATCCGGGAGACTGAAAATACGATCTGTATTTTACTGGGAAAAAGTCCGGGTAGTATAGTCAGGGATAGCCTGAAAAATGAATTGGTAACTGTTGATCTGAAAACCGGTATTCCTGTACAGTTACTGGCAAACAGACCGGATGTGCAGGAAGCAGAATACCAGTTGCGTAATGCTACAGAGCTTACCAATGTTGCCAGAACTTATTTTTATCCTTCGCTGAACCTTACTGCTGAAGGAGGCCTGGGCAGTAATACGCTGTCGCACTTTTTTGATGCCTCCAATATACTGGGCAATGTTATTGGAGGATTAACACAACCAGTTTTTAATAATGGTTTGAACAAACAGCGTTTAAAAGTGGCGCAGGCGCAGCAGGAAGAATACCTGTATACATTCCGGCAAACGCTTTTAACTGCGGGACAGGAAGTGTCTAACGCGCTGTTTGATTACCAGACCGCCTCTGACAAGATCGCTTTGCGTGGCGAGCAGATCTTATACCTGCAAAAATCAGTTGAATTTACAAAGGCATTGCTGCGTTATACCGCTACTACCAATTATACGGATGTGCTTACATCGGAACAAAGTCTGCTGGCTGCCCAATTAAACAGTATTGGTGATAAACTACAGCAACTACAGGCTGTTGTTACCTTATACCGCAGCCTGGGCGGTGGCTGGAAAAACTAAATTATCATGACAGGATAACAAAAAGCCCCGTTGTTTGATAACGGGGCTTTGGGGTTGTTGTGCAGTAAGTTTATTCTTCTTCGCCGCTGTTTTTCATTTTCATCAGCAATGTGTAGGCATTTTTTGTAACAATGTTTTTCTGCGGCAGGGAAGACCTGATCTCCACATAACCACTGTTGGTAATGCCAGTCTGCACGGGTGTTATCCTGAATTGATGATCGGCTTCAGCAATAAAAATATAATAACCGTTGTTCCATTTTACTACTGCATCTTCCGGTACGGCCAGTACCCGGGCATTGTTCAGTTGTATCTCGGCATTCATAAATGTGCCCGGCAGCAGCTTTACGCCATGCTTTTCCAGGTGGCAATGTACTTCAGTAGCACGGTCCTGCTCTATATTAGGAGTAATGAGGTGAATGGTTGCTACATATTTTTCATCAGGTTTGCTGTTGGTAGAACAGGTGATTCTTTGACCTACAGAAAGCCTGGAGGCGTCGTTCTCAAAAACAGTCAGCCGTACATGCAGATCATCAGGATTGATCAGTTCAAACAACACATCCGAAGGATTGACGTATTTGCCAATGTTGACATTTACTTTTGTAATATATCCGCTGATAGGTGCATAGATATTTACACTGCGTGAAATATTGTCTTCATTCAGTGTTTCCGGATTAATGCTGATCAGGCGTAGTTTTTCAGCCAATGATCTGACCAGTATTTTCTGTTCCTCATAACTGTTCTTTGCCTGCTGGAATACTTTATCGCTGGTAGATTTGGTTTCATTTAATCCTTTCTGCCTGTTATAATCAGCTTCTGCATAACTCAGTTTGCTTTTAGCCATCAGGTAATCCTGTTGCAATTGAATGTA
The DNA here is from genome assembly GCA_001302245.1 of Chitinophagaceae bacterium PMP191F. GTDB lineage: Bacteria > Bacteroidota > Bacteroidia > Chitinophagales > Chitinophagaceae > PMP191F. Next base: position 297,215 of record LGYU01000010.1, on the reverse strand, counting down.
TTGCGGATCTTCCAGTGTTGCCAGGATGCTGCCCCTGCTGATCTTTTCACCGGGTATCAGTGACATTTTTTTCAGGTAACCACCCAGTGGTATGCTGACAGAGATTATGTTGGCAGGAGGAACATCAATTACGCCATTCACTTTCAGGGTAGTGTGCATTTCTCTTGTTTCCGGCAAGCCTGTGGTAAGCCCTGCGTTCTTCAACTGGTCGGCAGACAGTTCCACCAGTGTACTGTCTGCGGAAGCTGATGTTGCTGCATGTGATGCAGCCGGTGTTTCCTTTGGATGATCTTTACAGGAAACGCCCAGTATTGTGATAGCGGTGATGATGATGATATTTGCTTTCATACTTACGCTTTTAAAAGAATTAGTTAATGGCGCTGATCTTTTCAATATCAATGGCTGCTTCATTGAGTTGCTGAATGATTGTAAAATATTCACTACGGATCTGGATGGACTGGTTGATCAGTATTACCCAGTCGAGATAATTGATCTCCCCTGCCTGCAGTTTCCGTGTAGCAGTATTGATAATGATGGTGGCATTGGGCAGCATGGTGGTGTGATATGCAGCTACCAACTGGTTGCTACGCAGGTATTGCGTGGTGGCATCCTGCAATGCAGCATTGAGTTGCTGACGCGTGGCATTCAGTTCCTGCTGACGTTGCCTGATCAGTACATTGGAAGCATTGATGCGTGAACGTTGTCCGCGGGAAAAAACAGGAATGCCTATACCGGCTGTAACTGATGAGAACCTGCGGCTGCTGCCAAAATACCGCTCATTGTTCTGGTCGGTTGCCTGCCACCCGATGATACTGGTATTGTTATAACCGATATTGAAAGTGGGCAGCAGTTTGCTTTTTTCCAGCTTGTACAGTTGCTCTGACAGCAATACCTGTTGGTGCTGCAGTTTTACCAAAGGGCTTTGCGTAACATTGTTACTGTCCGGAAAAACAGAAAGCCTATATACAATGGTGTCTGCCACCGGTTCAGCAACAGCAGGTGCATTGATCAGCACCCGTAGTTGGTTCAGCAGTACCTGGTAATCGGCAGCAAGCATCTGCAACTGTGCAGCGATCTGCTGCCGTTGGTTTTCGGCAGTGGTCTTTTCCAGTATATCCACATCACCTGCTTTCAGCCGTTCCTGTGTTTTTTGCAGAAAGTTGTTGTATACACTATCGGCTTCCTGCAACAGTGTTCTTCTTTTTTGTAATACCAGCAGGTGATAAAAAACCTGTTTCACTCTTGTTTTTACTTCCAGTTCTTTCTGTTCCTTATCGGTTTCGCTGATCTGTATATTGGTGAGGTTGATGGTTCCCTGGTGTTTATACACCCCGGGAAACTGTATGCTTTGTGAAATGGCAAAACGATTGTCTTTTGCAAGACTGTTGTAATTGCCGTATTCAAATACAGCACTGGTTTTGTCAAAATCCAGGTTGCTTTTTTTCAATGCTTCATGATAGGCAACCTGTGTTCTGGAAACCTGCAGAAAAGCATTGTTGTGCAGCGCACTGTCAATAGCTGCTGTTAAGGTAATGCTGCGTTGTGCATGCAATGATGCTGCGGGCAACAACAGTAACAGTAGGATGGCTGCCGCCGTTTTACGTGGTTTGAATTGTTTCATACCTTTTTCAAACAAAATGTATAACACGGGTAAAACAAATAGTGTGAGCATGGTGGAAATGATCAGGCCGCCGATAACAACAGTGGCCAGCGGTTTCTGTACTTCGCCGCCTGCGCCTGTACTGATAGCCATAGGAATAAAGCCCAGTGAAGGCACCAGGGCTGTCATCAATACTGCACGCAGTTTGGATTTGGTAGCGTGGATCACAATGCGATGAATATCATCCCAGCCCTCTTTTTTCAGCCGGTTAAATTCTGATACCAGTAATATTCCATTCAATACGGCCACGCCAAACAATGCAATAAACCCTACACCTGCTGAAATACTGAAAGGCATATCCCTGATCCATAATGCCAGTATACCCCCGGTGGCAGACAGGGGAATGGCAGTATAGATCAGCAGACCTTGTTTTACAGAATTAAATGCAAAGTATAGCAACAGGAAAATGAGCAATAATGCAATAGGTACCACAATGCTTAAACGTTCTTTGGCGGCTGTCATGTTTTCAAAAGAACCGCCGTATACTATGGTATATCCTTTTGCCAGTTGCAGTTGCTGCTGTACTTTTTGCTGCAGTTCCTGTACAATGGTCTGTACATCCCTGCCATTGATGTTAAAACCTATAATGATCCTTCTTTTGGTATTTTCACGTTGTATCTGGTTCACGCCTTCAATTTCCTGTATATCGGCTACCATAGACAGGGGTATCTGTGTTCCCTGTGCTGTAGGTACCATCAGGTTCTCTATATCTGCCATGTTCTTACGTGCATCACCTGCCAGCCGCACTGCCATATCGAAACGTTTTTCACCTTCATACACCTGTCCGGCTACCTGGCCTGCAAAGGCCGTATTTACAATGCGGTTGATGTCGCTTACATTCAGTCCATACCTGGCCATACCATCACGGTTGTAACGGATCACAACCTGTGGCATACCTGTCACCCGTTCTTCATAAATATTAGTAGCACCATTCACCGTCCGCATGATCTCTGTTAAGCGATGAGCATAACTGGTCAGTGAATCAAGGTCTTCACCAAATATTTTACACACCACATCCTGACGGGCACCTGTCATCAGTTCATTGAAACGCATCTGCACCGGGAACTGGAAACCTACTGTAATACCCGGTACTTCTTCTAAGGCCTTTGTCATTTTTGCACTCAGTTCAGGAAAGCTTTTGGCAGATGTCCATTCTTTTTTATCCTTTAATATCACCATCATATCACCCGCTTCAAAGGGCATGGGGTCGGTAGGTATTTCAGCACTGCCGATCTTGGTGACTATTTTCTGTACTTCCGGAAACCTGTTCAGCAGTATACGTGATGCCTGTTGTGTAGACTGGATGGTATTGTTAAGATTGCTACCGGTCAGCAACCTGGTTTCAACTGCAAAATCACCTTCCTCCAGTTGAGGTATGAACTCGCCACCCATTCTGCCCAGTATCATAATTGCAACAGCAAACAGCGCCAGCGTAACAGCAATAATGGTTTTGGGAAATACCAGTAAACGCTGTAATAATGGCTGATATCTTCTTTCCAGCCATGCCATTAGTTTATCGGTAATGGTATGGTGGTGTTTCAGCTTTTTATTAAGACACAATGCCGCCATCATGGGTACATAGGTTACAGACAAAATGAAAGCGCCGAAAATGGCAAAAGCAATAGTATATGCCATGGGTTTGAACATCTTTCCTTCAATACCCTGTAATGACAGGATGGGCAGGTATACGATAAGGATGATAATCTGGCTGAACACAGCAGATTTAATCATGGAGTTGGTAGACTTGCCTACTTCTGCATCCATATCTGCCTGGCTGAGTTGGGTAATGTTGCGGAAATGTTTGGAATGGGTAAAACGATGCAGGATGGCTTCCACAACTATCACCGAGCCGTCTACGATCAATCCGAAATCAATAGCGCCAAGACTCATCAGGTTGCCACCTACGCCAAATTTATTCATGAGAATGATGGCAAAAAGCATCGATAACGGAATGACAGAGGACACAATAAGACCGGCGCGCAGGTTGCCCAGGAAAAACACCAATACGAAAATAACGATCAGTGCACCTTCCACCAGGTTGGTCTCTACTGTTTTGATGGCGTTGTTCACCATTTTGGTCCGGTCCAGGAATGGCTCAATTACCACCCCTTCGGGTAGCATCTGCTGAATTTCTGCAATCCTTTTCTTCACTCTTTTAATAACAGCAGAAGAGTTTTCACCTTTCAGCATCATTACTACTGCACCGGCTACTTCACCTTTGTCATTGTAGGTCATAGCACCGTAGCGGATAGCATTACCATATTGTACGATGGCTACATCCCGCATCAGCAAAGGCATACCGTTGGGGAGAATTTTTACAACGATCTTTTGAATGTCTTCAATAGCCGATGTTAAACCTTCACTGCGTATATATAATACAGTGAGGCCTTTTTCAATATAGGCACCTCCGGTGTTCTGGTTGTTTTTTTCCAGTGCATCAAAAATATCAGCAATGGTAATATTGTAGGCCTTCAGTTGTTCCTGGCGCACGGCAATTTCATATTGCTTTAGTTTACCGCCAAAACTGGATACTTCTGCCACGCCGGGTGTGCCCAGCAACTGGCGACGAACGATCCAGTCCTGGATGGTGCGGAGTTCCATTTCATTGTATTTGCCCTCATAACCTTTCAGCGGACGAACTACATACTGGTATATTTCACCCAGACCTGTTGATACAGGAGCCATTTCAGGTGTACCCACACCGGGTGGTATATCGCGGGTAACCTGTTGTAATCTTTCACTGATCTGTTGCCGGGCCCAGTACACATCAGTAGCATCATCAAATACTATGGTGACCAGCGATAGCCCGAAACGTGAAAAACTCCTGATCTGTTTCAGGCCGGAAATACTACTGACAGATTGTTCTATAGGGAATGTAACAAGCCGTTCAATATCAGGTGCACCCAGTGATGGTGAAACCGTGAGCACCTGTACCTGGTTATCGGTAATATCTGGTACGGCATCAATGGGAAGACGGGTTACTTCATAAGCTCCCCATCCAACCAGGCCAACTACAAACAGCCCAATGATCAGCTTGTTCTTTACGGAAAAGCCAATGATCTTATTTAACATGATTCTTCTATTGTTCTTATGTAAAATGGCGCTGTATAAGAAATATACAGGCGCTTTTTGCGGAAATACAGGCAACCGGTACGGCCGGTCAACTGATTCCTGAAAAAGGTTCATAACAAAGCGAGCATCAGTTCCGGCAGAACCAATGTATATACTGCAGGATGGAATGATTATGCCCGGGGGGGACGGAAAAGAGAGGAGAGGGCAGGATTGGAAGGTGTTCCATCCTGTAATAAGGGCTGTATTGTTTTAATAACAGGCAGTTCCTGTTTTTCAATAGCGGGTTTTGCAACCGGAATAGCGACCTGCAGACAAATGTGGCTATCTACTTTTTTAAAGGGCAACTGGTTGTCTTTATCCTCATCATCATCGTCCAGGTCATGTCCCCAGTAATGCATGGACAAAAACTCTATAACCCCTACGTTTTGATCAAGCTGGTGATGTTCAATATAATGTGTAACCAGTGCAGGCAGTTTAAATACCTGGCTCCATGAAGTGTTGTTCAGGAACAGAATAAAAAGCAATATGTGAACGCATGCTTTTTTCACACTGCGAATATAGCCAGTATTCTTTAAAAAGCGGTCAATGCCTTATACCGTACATGTATTGTTATTAAACCTTTGGAAATTAACCGGAAACGTATCGGTGAAAAATACTGCTTTATTGATTTGCAGCAAGTGTACCGGATTGTATAATAGTGTTTATTGCACTACTCAGCAAGCTGATCTCTTCTTCCGTATTGTAGTAGTGTACGGAAGCCCGTACCACACTTGTCAATGCTTTCCGGTGCATATAGAAAACGGTTGATTTGGCAGGCCCTACATTTACATTGATACGTTTGGCCGACAGCCTGTTCTTTATTTCAACCGGTTCAAATCCTGTTACAGTAAAAGTAACAATGCCACAGAGCGGTGTACCGGTATCATGTACTACCACACCCGGAATAGCCTGTAACTGCTGGCGCAATAAACCGGACAGGTATTGTACCCGTTGCCATATCCTGTCTGTACCGGCGTTTAATACATATTCAATTGCTTTGTTGAATCCCAGTACAATTGCATGGTTTTTTTCATGCCATTCAAACCTGCGAGCATCATTGCGTACGGTATAATTGTGCGTGGTAATACTGGTAATGGTAAAACCGTCCATCAGTTCCAGTTTCAGTTGTGGCTGCAACGCTTTTTTTACATACAGGAAACCGGTGCCGCGTGGTCCGCGCAGAAATTTGCGTCCTGTTACTGCCAACAGATCACAACCGATGGCCTGTACATCCAGGGGCATTTGTCCGGCAGACTGGCTGGCATCCAGTAAATAGGTAATGTTGTGTTGTCGTGCTATACGGCCTATTTCAATTGCGGGCAGTACGTTACCTGCTGTAGAAGGAATATGGGTTATTGCTATCAGCCTGGTATTGGCAGTAATGGCCGCTTCCAGTGCGGTTAATGGAAAATTACCTTCATCGTCATTGGCAATTACGGTTATTTTAACACCATGTTTTTCCTGTGCATACAACAACCCCAATACATTGGATGCATATTCCATTTCGGAAGTGATCACTTCATCACCGGCACGCAGGTTCATGCCATAGAACGCAATATCCCAGGCTGCACTGGCATTTTCAGTCAGCGCAATTTCATCGCTGTTTGCATTGATCAGGCGGGCGATCAGCGTATGGGTATTGTCTAACTGCGGGCGATACTTCTCTTCTGTTTCGTAACTGCCATTTAGTATTTCTTCCTGCAGGTAGGCAGTGATGATATCGGTAACAATATCCGGTGGCAGTGAAGCACCTGCATTGTTGAAGTGAACAAGCGCGGTAGTGCCTTTGGTATCTTTTCTGAAAGCCAGGATCTCTGCCTCACTGAAAGGTTGAGTGTTCATTGCAATGCTTTTTGCTGTAAGTATGCTGCAAAGTAAAAACAACTTTCAGATGTAAAACAGTATCAGAATTGACAATCCGGACTATATCAGTTGCCTGTTTATTTAACCAGTACAGATGCCAGTATGCCAAACAGGGCTTTTACCAGCATCAGGCCGTCAATGACGGTGAGATAGTATAAAATATTGCGGCGCGACTGCAGGGAATAGGACACAACCAGTAATAACAGAAAAGGCGGAACATTCAGCAACACCCGCAGTGGTTTGAAATTCATCAGCAATGCAAACAGGATCAGCGATGCCAGTCCCATAATAACCAGCGGGATGATGATATTAAAAATGGTTTTGCGTAATCCTACACGCACTACAAAGGTTTTTACATGGTGGTTGCTGTCGGATGCATAGTCCTTGATATCAAACATAATGCATAATATGGTAATGTACATCCAGTTCTTAACGATGAGCCAGCCCGTCATGATGGCAAAAGGATATAAAGTGTCAGACTCAATTTCTTTCCAGAGTATAGGATAAATGGTGACCACACCTGCCCATACAAAACCAATAATAAAGGGTTTCATCCAGCCGGTACGGCGCAGGTTCAGACTGAATACACGCAATAACGGTATATCATAATAAAAGGCAGCTACCAGGGGAAAAAGCAGCGCTATCAGCCATTGACTCCAGGGTATAATAGTAAACCCATAGTAATACCTGACCAGAAGATAAATACTGCCGGCAATAGCCAGCATGGTGAAGATAACCTGTGAATATAGCACGGTTTTCCGGTGGGTAGCATACCACACAGATCTTTTGTTGTGCGGGTCTACATAATTCTCATTGATATAAGCATAGGTATAATAGACTGTTGCTGCGCTGAAAAGAATCATGTAAAAAACAGGATTGTTCAAAGGTACCTGCAACTGGAAAGCAGCTTCAATGCTTAACGCAGTAGCACAGACCCCGTAAAACAGGTTGCCAAATAAAAAGTAGTCGGTTAAACTATGCCGTAGCGCATGCTTCATCGGGAAAACAGGTGCAAATTGATTGGTATCAAATGTAGCGCTATTGAGGGAAACCGGTATCTGTACCCTGGAAATATCTGCTGTTACTCCGTTGGTGGTAAAATGGTGTTGGAAGTTTGAGTGGAGAAAGAAATGGGGGATTGGGAACCAGGTAACAGAAATCCAGCACCGCTGAATTAAGCTCCGGAGCCGGTAAACACGAATGCGTGTCTGTCTGTATACAATTTATCATGAGATAGCCAGGAAATGTTAAAATGCCTGCCCGACCTGTTATTTGGACATGTTTAGCGCTGTGAGCTTTGAGTTTGGGCAATAATCCGGAACTGGTATGACCATGATTGGGGACTTCCTGCCTGCTGCTGGCCATCCGCTATTCGTGCAACCCTTAGTTTGTACGCTTTAAAGGGCAGGAAAGCCGCAGGAAGGTGGGAGAGAGAAGGCGTAAGGTTTAAGGTAAAGGCGAAGGGTTAAAGTACAATCACGGCAATAGCGGCATAAATGGCAAATATGGCATAAGCGGCATATGAAAAGGGTATGTCTGATCTTGACATAGTTATCTCTGCTATGTTTATGTATTGTGTTCATATGCCTTTTATCATATTGAAATATTCTACCCCTATGGGACGGGCGGCCTTTTTGTAATGTTTGCTTCCAATATTCCGGGCCTATGGCCCGACCGAAGCCGGCGTTTTTTGTAAGCATTCTGCTGCGGATAAAATGCTCTATTTTTGCTGCACAACTCTTTATGCCTTACATGAATACGGGAGCCCTTTTTCAATATTTTGTAGTGGCTGGTTTGATCAATACCAGTATGTTCGCCTTTTTGTTACTGACCAAAAGGAAACATACAGTAGTAGCGGTACTGCTGATTATATTCATGTTGCTGGCTTCCTTTCAGGCCCTGCTGAATGCGTTCGACACACGGTCGTTCTTCATGACGTATCCGCACCTGAGCCGTATATCGTGGGTACTGCCTACTATGTTTGGTCCGTTGATCTACCTGTTCACTTATTATTTAACCTCCCGGCAGCCACGGTTTCGCAACCGCGACCTGTTGAATTTTATTCCTTTTGCAGTATACTTCGTATTGCTGTTGCCCTGGTTTGTACAATCTGCGGATGATAAACGTGCATTGCTGGATGATTTTGAGGCACTGAGCGTATTTGATTTTGGATGGATGAACCAGTTCTCCATTCCCTGGACACTGGCTTACCTGCTGTTGTCGTTACGTCAACTGCAGCGTTATCGTCGTGAGCTGGCAGATACACATTCAGAGATCAGCCTGTACCAGTTTCAGTGGCTGCGCCAGTTCATTTATATAGTACTGACAATACTTATTATTTCAGCGCTGGGCTTTTATGGCCGCAAATGGAATATTCCATTGCTGACAGATATCTATCATTACAACTATGCCATCATTGTACTGGCGTTGTACTGGATGGCATATAAAAGTATTACACAACCCGCTTTATTCAACCTGGAAGGCAAACGTTTTACCACTCCTGCAGTACTGAACAGTGCTGCTGTTGAGCCCACGTCTGTAGTGGTGCCTGCAGACAGCGAACTGATGATGCCGGTTGCTGAAATGTTGCAGATTACTGCTGTAATGAACAATCAGCATACTGCCGGTACGCACAATCCCGGTATTGAGGGGGCATCTGATACAACAGAACCAGACGGAGGACGTAAGTACGCAAAATCAGGTCTGGATGCAGCGGCCACTGAAATACTGCTGGCACGATTACTAACGTTTATGGAAGAAGCGCAGCCTTACCTGGAACCAGAACTGACGATCTATACCCTGGCAACGGAACTGGAATCGAACCGCCATCACCTGAGCCAGGTGATCAATGCACAACTCGGCACCAGCTTTTTTGATTTTATCAACAGCTACCGGGTAAAGGCAGTACAGGCAAAACTGGCTGACCCTGCTTTACGGAAACTCAGTATCCTGGGCATTGCCTATGACTGTGGTTTTAATTCAAAGGCCACTTTCAATACTTCTTTCAAAAAACATACAGGTATGACGCCGTCGGCATACCTCAAATCCTTGTCTCAATAGGTATGAGCCTGTCGGCTGAGGCGGTATCACCTTCGCAGCACGTTAGGTTTGCCATAAAAAATATATGAAAAGTTTTGGATCTGTTCTGGCGTGGATGTTGTTGGCGTTGAATATGCACGCGCAGGAAAAGGCATTGTTTAGCGTGGCTGAACTGAAACAGGACCTGGCTGTTTTCCGTGCGGCACTTACCGAGGCGCATCCGGGTCTGTATGTGTATCATGACAAGGCTTATTTTGATGCACGTTTTGCGGCCATTGAAAAACAGATAAAGCAACCGATGCCGGAAGAAGCGTTCTACCGGTTACTGAATCCGCTGGTGGCAGCCATCGGGTGTGGTCATACCAAATGGCACCGGAACGGCAAACCTGATGATCTGTTTGCCTTTCATGCGCAGGGACTTTTTCCACTCAGGTTGTTTTTCCGGGATAAAAAAGCATACGTACAATATGCGTATGGAGAAAATAACATACCTGCAGGTGCAGAAGTAACAAGTATCAACGGAGTAAATATGGCTGGTGTTTCACAACAGCTATTAGGTGAAATACTGGAAGACGGCGTGGTGGAGAGTTCAAGGTGGCGGATGCTGGGCGATCATTTTGCCGGTTATTATGTAAGCTTTATTGGTGAAAGCGGCCAGTTTACAGTTGGATACAGAGTAGCAAAAGGTGCGGTGAAAACAGCGCGCCTGGCGGCAGTGGATGCCAAAACGATCATTGAGCGCGATAAAGTACCGGAAACAGAAAGTATCCGTTTGTCGTTTCCTGCAGACAGCATTGCATTATTACGTATACCGGTGTTTATGCCCGCGGCGGATACACCTGCTTTTGAAGAGGTACTGCAACGGTCTTTTGCACAGATAGAAGCTGCCGGAACGAAACACCTGGTACTTGATCTGCGCGATAATGAAGGGGGGATGGACCGCTGGGGCGTATTGTTATACGCCTGGCTGACGGGGCAGCCTTTTCATTATTATGACCGGTTGACCGTAGTATCGGACCAGCCGCTGAGTTTCCGTCAATACGCAACACTGCCTGACGGGTATGATCAGCTGAAAGCGTTCATCAAAAAACAAGGTGATGAATATGTATTTACCATGCATCCCAATTTAGGTATGCAATCTCCACAGGCAAAACCTTATACCGGCAAATTGTATGTGCTGATCAACGGGCTGAGCTTTTCAGTAACGTCTGAGTTTGGTGCAGTGGTGCGAGAGCAGCACCGTGGCATATTCATTGGAGAGGAAAGCGGTGGTACCATTGAGGGCAATAACAGCGGAGGCTTTGCTATTGTAAGGCTACCCAATACACATCTTACCCTGGGGGTGCCGTTGCTGCGTTATCACATGCTTCTGAAAGGTAATTACCCGAAAGGCAGGGGTATTGTGCCGGAACATGTGGTAGTGCCAACAGCAGAAGATATTATTCATCACCGTGATGCAGTGCTGGAAAAAACATTGCGATTGATCCATGGTAAATAATAACCGCCCCACGCGGCCCGGAAAACACAGATACCTGTTGTGGTGGCTGCTGCTGGTGTTCTTACTGGAACTGCTGACATTTATTATATTGTTTACTTAAATCAAAAAAAGACTGCCTGTATGGCAGTCTTTTTTTTAGGTATATTATGGCTATTTTTAAGTAATGTTTATGAGACCCCTGATAGCCATTGTAACATTGCTTGTTCCATTATATATCTGGTGTCAGCCGGATAAGCCGCTGCGGTTTGAGAAAATAAACGGTTTATCACAGAACACGGTGTATGCTGTTATGAAAGACAGGCAGGGGTTTTTGTGGATAGCTACAGCAAATGGCCTGAATCGTTTTGATGGTGTGGAAGTGAAAGTATACAAACCTTCATTTCAAAAAATCCCCGGGCAGATGCGTGGCAGGATCATCCGTTCCGACATGATAGAAGATGACCAGGAACGAATATGGTTTTCATCAGACCTGGCAGTACAATACTTTGATAAAAGAACGGAAAGATTTGTATGCTACGATCTTGAAAAACGAAAGATAGTTCCTGATACAGGTTCCTGCACCAAAAAATTTGCTAACCCACTGGTGATAAAGGACAGCTTACTGTGGCTGGCCGATTACTCGACCGGCATTTATGCAATTCATACAAAGAATAACAGTATCAGTTATTACCCGCTGACACAGAAGGATGAAGCGGGTAACCCGATATACTTCATGTACAATGGTGTATGGGATGGCAGGAATATGATCTGGTTTGCCAGCAAAAAGGGTATACTGGGTTTTGATATTGTTACCCGGCAATGGCACCGTTTTTTGCCTGGCTACAGTTTTTATTCAATAACCTGCGTGGCAGACACATTGTACGCCTGTAGTGGCAAAGAACTGTTTGCCATCGATCCCCATAACTTTTCTTTTACCCGATCAGCTTTTATATACAACGATCATGGCTCCGGTACACGAGCCCTGGGTTTATTGCGAAGAGTATACAAAGACAATACCGGTCAACTATGGGCTGGTGATGAAGCCGGGAATATTTATTGCCGGGCTGTTGCATCGGCAGCTTTTGTATGGAGAGGAAATATTAACGGAACAGCAAACCAGGTAACCCATTTCCCGGTTTACTGTATTGCCGGTTTTGACGACCGCAATCTCTGGGTAGGCGGTGATGTATTGGGGTTGCAGAAAGCAGATGTGTCTCCGGAGATCTTTCATTTTTATCCTTCAGGCAATAAAGATGGCGGCAGAACCGACAATTATTTTGTTCACTCAATTTATGAGGATGCGCATAACAATGTATGGTTAGGGCTTTTTCAGCAGGGCATTCTTTGTTTTAACAGGGAAACCGGTAAAGCTAACCAGGTTATTTTTCCCTATAACGGTCCGCAACTCTTTTATGCCAGGTCTGTACCATTGGTGAAAGCGGATAGCAGGGGAAATCTCTGGACAAGTATGGCCGGGCAATTCTATGTGAAAGAAGCCGGGGCTTCACGTTTTGTTCCGGTAAAGGTTCCCGTTCCCTCCAATGCTTTACAGGTGCCGCAGATGTGGAGCATGGCCGAATACCATAGCGGCTGGCTTGCTGGAACCAATATCGGGCTGTATTGTATAGTGAAAGAAAAAGAAGGTTATACAGCTACTTTCATCAGCCGGTATGGTATGGCAAGAATTGCCGGTATATGGGTACACAATAACAAAGAACTCTGGATAGCCCCTGAATCGGGAGGTATTTTTATTACAGACAGCCTGGGAAAAAACAGTGAGCCCAAATGGATATTCAGGGACATTAATGTAAAATCTTTTTACCACGATTCGCTGCATCAGTTGTTATGGATCTCCGGTACCAGCGGTTTGATTGTTTATCATCTGCCAACAGGAAAGTTTAAAAGTATTACCGAAGAAAATGGTTTGATAAGCGATTATGTCTGTGGCGTGTTGCCTGATGGAAACGATCTCTGGGTCAGTACCAATCGTGGACTATCAAAGATCGGGCTGCAGTTTCATACCGATGATCCATTGCCTTACTGCCTGGTTACCAGTTTTACCAGTCATGATGGTCTTCCGGCAGATGAGTTTAATACCGGTGCTTTTTATAAAGGACCAGGGGGGCTTCTTTACCTGGGAACCTCAACTGGTGTAACATGGTTTGATCCATCCAATGTGCGCAGCTATCGGGATACTCCTGTTGTACGTATTATACGCATGCTGGTGAATGAACAGCCTGCAGATAATGCAATGGCACCGGAATATATTCGCAACCTTTCATTGCCCTGGTGGAACAATAACCTGTTTTTCCGGTTCCGCGGCATTGAGTTTAAAAATGCTGAGGCCGTTAAATACATGTATAAACTTGAAGGGTGGGATAAAGACTGGATCTATAGCAAAGGATTGAACGAGGTGCGTTATAACCATCTTTCCAGTGGTAAATATATTTTCAGGGTTAAGGCTGCAAACCAATCAGGCATTTGGAATACTGTTCCCTGTGAAGTGTTCATTGATATTCATCCACCTTTCTGGCGTACCTGGTGGTTCTATACCATAGCGGTATTGCTGTTTATAGGCAGTATTGTGCTGGCCACCCGGCGGATAGCTCAACGTAAGCTGAAACAGAAAATAGCAGCGCTGGAAAAACAAAGGGCTGTTGATAAAGAACGGCAACGGATCAGTCGCGAGATGCATGATGATATCGGAGCCGGACTGACACAGATCATCCTGTTAAGTGAATCTGCAAAGGACAGATCGTCTACCGGCAATGAAAAAGAATTGTCTGATATCAGCAATACGGGTCGCCAGTTGGTGAGTAGTATGAGTGAAATTATCTGGAGCTTGCACCCTGAGAGCAAAACACTGGAACAATTACTGTCTTACATGCGTGAGGCACTGAACAAACAACTGGAATATGCAGGTATAGATTACCGGATCGTATTACCCGAAGGCGGGGAACATATACTGCTCAGTAATGAGCAACTCAGGAACATTCTGCTGGTTATTAAGGAAACGGTGAACAACGCCATTAAGCATAGCCAGGCCGGCGTGATTATTGTGAGTGGGCAGCTTTTTTCGGGCGTATTGCATATTGAAGTAACTGATAACGGAATAGGGTTCAATGCTGAAAAAAGCAGTGTGGGTAATGGTTTGCGTAATATCCGGCAAAGAACGGCAGAACTGCACGGCCAGGTAACAATAGAGTCGGAAATTGGTTTGGGTAGCAGGTTTATCTATCGTTTTCCGTTAAATACTACTTAACTAACATTGTAAACTATCTGCCAAAGCCTCAATTTTAAACAGTGAAGATAAAGTCCATAGCCATTATAGAAGATGATCATAAGATCCGGCATTACCTTACGGAGCAGGTACAACTGCATATTGACGTAGAGGATCTGCGCGCTTTTGCAGATGCTGAAACTGCGTTGAGGGAATTGGCCAGGGAGCCTGTTGAGATAGCGCTTTTTGATATTAACCTGCCGGGTATGAACGGCATTGAATGCATCCGCAGGTTAAAGATCATTCATCCGCTAATGCAGTGTATGATATTGACTGTTTATGATAAACCGGATACTATTTTTGAAGCGCTGAAAGCGGGGGCGGTCAGTTACCTGCTTAAAAGTACACCGGCCGATAAGATCATTGCTGCTATTGAAGAAGTGACCAATGGCGGCAGTCCTATCAGCGGGCAGATTGCCAGGAAAATAATTGAAGCATTTACACTCCGGGAAAAAACGAATGAATATTTTCAGCAACTGACGCGCAGGGAACAGGAGCTACTGGAATTGCTGAGCAAAGGTTACCGGTATGGTGAAATTGCCGATAAATTATACATAAGTATAGAAACCGTTCGCACGCACATACGCAATATATACGAAAAGCTACAGGTCAATAGCCGTATGGAGGCTTTGAAGAAGACTGGTCTACTCTAAATACTACTTTTCTACCATTTTCATAGACGCGCTTTCTACAGAACTTGCTGTAAATAGCTGTCATGAAAATTAAACTATCCATTGTCCTGCTGATATTGGTAATAACCTGTATAGATGCACAGGCGCAAAAGCAGGTGTATGAAAACAATCTTTTTTCGATAGATCTTGGCGAAGGTTTAAACAGGAAAGAAAAGGACGCAAATACGATTGAATATACTAATCCTAAAATGCGTGTAGAGGTTTCTGCAGTGCCCAGGTATCTGGCTCCGGTAGATTACCTGGTTGAAACAACAGAACGACTGCTTCAGCATGCGAAAGGAGATTATAGAATGGACTCTGTACGGGTAAGCAATATTTACATTCCCAGGTGTTTTGCCAATATTACTTTACCCGGCGGAGAAAAGGTGATTTTAATCTCTTTTGCACTCAACAATGAGTTGGAAACTGATACCAGGAACCGGGTTACTTATGAGCTTTCTTTCTGGTTTACCCAGCAGGATGCTGCATTGGCAATACTGGTGAACCACCAGGTAGAGGCCATGAAATTCAAAAAGGAACTGAAGCTGGTTGGTAACAGCGACTACTATTTTGCAATGAAGAATTACGGAGAAAAACAGCAGGGTAGAAAGAAAACAGGCAGTTTCTACATATACAATAAACCGTCCAATACAAAAAAGTTAGAAGCCTGCAAGATTGATTTTGAAAGTGATAAGCTGAATATACACCACACAAAAAATGATCTGTCATTCCTGAATACATGGCCTGACTTTAACAGGCCTGAATTTGGCGGCAGCAGGATATATGCGGATGCTTTTAATATCACCGTTGATTTTGAACTGGATATACAGAGTAAAGAGCAATATGGATTTGGCTTCGCATTTATCTTTTACAGGGTAGGGCAGTATGCTGCAGACACCGCCAAATATCATTCGTTTGTAGTTACCAATACCGGTCAGTTGTATTCTAAAGCAGCTTCTAAAAAGTATGATGAGAACAGTATGTGTGCTTCCTGCTGGAAAACTTTTAAAAAGGATACACCAAAGGAGTTATTTGAATTTGATAAATACAATGCTGAGAATGTTCAGCTTGTAAAGGGAGTTAATAAATTGAGAATGGTATATGTAAGTGGTACTTATTATATATTCCTGAATGATAAAATGGTATACAGGCAGGCTGGTATAAAATGGGATGTGAGCTATGATGTATCCCCGGTTGCCGTGTTTTACAATAAAGGAGATGTAAAAGTGTTCAGCCAGTCAGAAGAATTTTTATACTAAAGGGCTACCGGTGGCAGAAATACTACTTTTCTCACATTTTTGAATACCGGCACAATGTACATCTTACATTAAAATATCTCCGATGAAAATCAGCACGATCATTACCCTATTATTACTATTGATGGTATATGTTGATGTGCGGGCCCAGCTTCTGCAACTAGATATGGACAGAAATACGCGGTTATTAGTATACAGAACAATACTTAGCCGGAAATAGGTGTGCTGTTTGCTGTTCTGTAACCACATTGATAGTTAACCCCTGATCCCTTAGCCTGTTTGTTTAGTAATGTCTGTTGATTATGTCGGGCGCATGACTAAAGAGGTATGTAGCAATACATGCCTCTTCTCTTTTAAACAAACCCTGTAATGTATGGTATGAATTATTCCATAAGCCTGATCAACTGATCATACATGAAAATATATTAGAAGTGCTTACCAGTCGGAACCCGATCAAGCTCTACCGTAGCTTCTCATTGGTTATGGGTAATGCCGTCAGGTGGGCCGATGGCAGGATTACGCCCCCTTCCAGAATATTGCACTTCGATTATTACTTCGGGCCAAACGACGCCCAGTTAACACGTGTGGATGCAAATAATTTTTATGAAGCCATGCAGGTTATAGTGGCTGATAATGCGGAAGCAACAGCGCGTGTCAGGAACAAAGAACTGGAGTTTAAAAATATCCAGGATATGTTATACATCTACAGGTATGGTGGCCTGCCGCCTCCGTCATTACCGGCTCCGCCAAAAAAAGATTCGACTCAATGATGTCCGGATAGAAGAAGTAGTATTGAATAGCAAATACGCAATGTTTTTTCTTTTTTGCCTGGTACTGAAGTGTTTATTACAATTTGACTCCATACTTCTGCGATATCGTTTCCAGAAGATCAAACCGGTAAACGATATCGTATTTTTTCTCCAGGTTTTTCAAATCCGCACTGGTGGGTTTGTGGCCATGCTCAAAAAGACGAGCTAACGCACGCATATAGTCTGCGTGACGGGCAGGTAAACATAGATCAATGGTACGGGCAACTGAACTTCCGCTATTCCAGAAAGTGTGAACCTGATTTCTGGGCCGCAAGTGCCATCCGCCGGCTTGAACCTGTGTTACAATATCACCAGTCATGATGGTAACAGTACCTTCCAGTACCCGGCATATCTCATCTGTTTTAGCATGATAATGCGGCGGGGCACCAAGCTCTCCCGGCTGCAGTACCGTTTCCCAGGCACCCATTTGCCCAAGCGTTTGTTTACCGGATAGTTTGAAAGTGATTCCCATGTCACCGATCTTCACCGTATCGCCAGCACCGGGTGGCAGGTGCACCATGGAGGGCTGGGGCAGCGTTTGCTGCGGATATCCTATTGCAGGTAATAATATACTGCCAAGAGAAATGCCGGTCATCAGGCGCATCAACTGCCGGCGATCCATATTTTTTTCCATGTTTTTTGAATCCAAAACTACATGCAACAAAGCGCCGGAGCATAGTATAAACACGACATTGTTACTCCCTGATACCTGCCTGCAGGCGCAGTGGAGTATGTAAGAGGGAAGACTGCAGTAAAGTAGGAACCATCCCTGCAAATTGCTTAAAATCACGTACCAGGTGCATCTGGTCAAAGTAGCCCGTGGAGTGTGCTATAGAGATCCAGGTCATATCGGGGCGGCGCTCGAACAAACGATAGGCTGTAGAAAAGCGGGTGATGCGTGAAAGGATCTTGGGTCCCATTCCGATACGGGTGAGGCACTGACGTTCAAACTGCCTGATACTTGTACAGGCAATGGATGCCAGTTGTTCAACCGGTAAAAGCCCACCCGATTGCATGGCTGCCCGCATGGCGTGATCAAAAGGTGAAAGTGTTTTGACTTTGGGAAGACGACTTAACAACCATGATTCAACAATGGCTTTGCTTTGATCCCATGAGCTGGCATGTTGTAATTGCTCACGAATGCGTGTCATTCCGGAACCCAGTAAGAGTGAACTGTCATAATCGGCATCCGTAAGTTCCATCATTGGAAGCCCGCCAAGCAACCGGTACAATCCGCCCGGACGAAAAATTACCGCGAGCATACTGTGATTCTTACCCATATTCAGATCTACCCGCGAAAGTTGCGCACCCACTATCATTGTACCAGGTTTTTCGGAGAAAAAAGATTCGTCCTGTTTGCGAGTGGCTACCGGGTCTGCCAGATAAAAATAAAGATATTGTTCAGGTGTAGGGGGAAAAGGATTAATAACCTCGTTGGGCATAGAACGAAGATCTGCCCGGAAAACCAGGATACCGCTGACAAAATCAGCAAGTGCCGGATGCGGTATAAAAAGCCGATGTTCCAACGTAAAAAGATTCATCCTAAAAATATCTTTTATACTTGAAAAACCCAAGTGTGGCCGGGTGCTTCGCTAACTACCTGGTTCTAATATTGGTGTTGAAATTATTACGTAGTTCATTTTGCTGCTTCTGCCCGTACCAGGTTTGTTTAATTTCAATATTCAGCTCGTGATCAAAGAAAAAAGTGAGGTATGAAGATGAAACGTGTGACCGGGCTACAAATCTGGTACTGTATCATCTGCACATGAAAGCTGCGAGTGGATTGATTTCGAAAAAACTTTCCTGGTTGCTGTATCGTCAAAAGATATCTTCTCTGCTTTTATTCTTGAGTTGGTAAGTGTATAGGTAGTTATTCCGTTAAAAATTAGTGATGCATGGTTATATGTAGAAAGGGATAGCCTGACCTTTGCTGTTGAGTCTTTAAGGATAACGTTACGTTCTTGCCCGGATACAACAAAGGGAAACAGGGGACATATAAAAAGTGCTAAAAAATGTATGTGGCAGAGATTGCTGTACCATAAATATACACAAGCTTACCGGTTCATGTTAGTGAGAGAATGTCCAATAATCAAAATTAAAAAGCACCCGGCCAGCCGTAATGTTTTGTCCTTTAAAAACAAAATAAAGATCGTGTATCCCTGTAACAGATGTAGTTACGGGCGATGTTATGTTTTTCCAAGAGTGCCATCCGCCCGTGCGGGGCACTTCTATTACGGTAATTTTAGCACCTGCAATGCTATCTGCGCGCACTTCTAAAATGCCTCCATCTAATCCCGCTGCTAAAGCCGCAGAAAAAGATACCGGTGGGTTAATGCCAAAATCTACAGAACGTACCTTTATATAGCCATCAGTTCTGGTATCTGAGATATACATCCCTGTTGTCTCGCTCTTGTCGGTTTTACATTTTTCAGACCATGCGTTTGTCTCAGCTTCTGTTCTCTTATAAGGGTTTAATGTTGCTACAGGTGTCACTCCCTTTTTTGAGATAGCAATAGAGGGGATGGTTCCATCATCGTTATATTTAAATTCTTCTATTGCAGTGGAACGTCCGTAACTGCCACCTCCGGGCAACAAACCTGTATGATAAAACAAATATGACCTACCCTTAAAATCTATAATGCCGCCATGATTGGTAAAACTATTGGTTGGCTGAGCATCCATGATTTTACCCATATATTTCCATGGGCCGGTAGGACTATCGCTCATTGAATAGGAAAGGCATTCAGTTCCTCCGGTCATTCCCGCAAACATGAGATAATACTTGCCATTGCGTTTATAAAACCAGGGGCCTTCAACATATCTGTCTTTAACAACGTTGTCAGTGGTATTTGGACTGGTATTGGCCTTTACCCCGCCAAAAGCATTCTCGCTTTGAGGAACCTGGACGATTTCACCAGCATAAGATACCATATCCTTGTTTAATTTTACGAAGTATAAATTGCCATTGCCCCAATACAAGTATGCCTGACCGTCATCATCAATGTATACTGTTGGGTCTATGTTTGACCAGGACCCGGTGCTGATAAGCGGCTTGCCCAAGGCATCTTTAAAGGGGCCTGTAGGGCTGTCTGACACGGCAACACCCACAGCCATATTGTTTTGTACAGTTTGCGCACACATGTACCAATAAAATTTTCCGTTACGCTCTATACATTGAGCGGCCCAGGCACGATCCCTTGCCCAGGAAAAAGATTCTAATGAAATGGGGGCTCCATGATCAGTCCAGTTTACCATATCGGCAGATGAATGCACCCGCCATTTGGTCATATAATAAAATCCGTAGCCCGGAATGTCATCGCCTGTGTAAACATACAGGTTTCCTTTATAAGCCATCGGCGCCGGATCGGGGGAATAGTGGCATTGGATAATGGGATTCTGGGCATATAGTATGCTTGTTATTGCAATTAAAGTGGTGGTGAGCAGGCAGTATTTAAATTTCATATGAGTTGCATTTTTTTGATACAGTTACATGCAAAATGAGCAAGCTGTTGTAATATCCTGTGATACAGGGCCACATCTTCAATAGCTTTAATATACAGGTACAAAGCTAGTGTTCAGGCTTATATCTCTTATGTAACATTTGTTGAATTATAGTATGCTATTTGTTGAAAATCGCTTGTTTGTGCAGTCATTTGATCGGTTTAAGCTTATGGACCGGGTTGAAACGACCGGGCAGTTTTAGGTTTAATGACCTACGGTTCGGGGGCAGTAGGTTGGCCCAAACATTTATATCCTTCTTTTCAACATTTGAACCATCGTTCTTTTGCATGGGATGATATCTTTCGATTTCCAAATCAACATTAGTTCAGATGGTTACAAGATTGTTTGCCTTCGTATTGCTATGCTTTTTGTCAATACCCTGTTTATTATTTGCCCAATCCGCTTCTTCGCGGCAGCCGGATAAATTGTTTACGCCCGATGCTGACTCCCTTCGGTTTTATAGTTCTGTCAATACCTACATTAATCCTGTGCTGCCCGGCGATCATCCGGACCCTACTTTACTGAAAGTAGGAGATGACTTTTATCATTGCGGTTCATCCTTTCACTTTAATCCCTATCTGCCCGTGTACCATTCCAGAGACCTGGTGCATTGGAAAGTAATTGGCAGGGTGTTGCCTCCTTCCGGTGCTTCCATGGTTACGGACCGGCCTTCTGCAGGTGTATGGCAGGGTGCTATTACTTATTTTTACGGTTCTTACTGGATCTATTTTTCTTCCAACGGGCAGTGGTTTTCCCGGGCATCTTCTCCGGCAGGTCCCTGGTCTGCGCCTGTACTTGTGAAAACCAATAACAAAACAGGTCCGCTTGGCTACGACAATTCCATATTTGTGGATGATGATGGTAAGCCATATATGGTGATCAAGAATGGCCAGCGGGTAAACAGATTGCAGGCACTTGGCAGAGATGGTCAGTTGACTGATACCGTGATCAATCTTGATTGGATCAATGCGGGGTTACAATACAGTTGGGCTGAAGGTCCGGTGATGTGCAAACGCAATGGTTATTATTACTACTTCCCGGCCGGTGATGTGTCTGGCGGTCAGTATGTATTGCGTTCACGCAGTCTTACTGCCGATTCCACACAATGGGAACGCCTGGGTGATTTCTTCAAACCCGGTCCGGACTCTGGCAATACTTTTCAGAACCCCAATCATATTGCTGCTCCTGTGCAACTTGCTGACGGTACCTGGTGGACGCTTGGACAGAGTTATCAGAAAAAAGGCTTTGACGACTGGTCTGGCATGGGCAGGCAAACATCGTTGTACCAGGTAATATGGGAAGGCGACAGACCCTGGGGATTGCCGCCGGTAAGTACGCCGGTTCCTAAACCAGCTCTTATCAATACCAACATTCCCTGGAGAACCGTGCACTCTGATAATTTTGATAGTGACAGTCTTGGCGCCTGGTGGCATTTTCTCAACAAAGCCGCCGCTGGCAACTATTCACTTTCGGCGCGTAAAGGTTGGATGCGGCTCACCCCCGACAGTGGCCGTACACATATAGTGCAAAAAGAAACGGATCATTTTTATACAGTGGTTACACGGGTAGAGCTACCTGACAAAACAAATGCTGCACTTGGTGGTATCTATCTCTCCAACGGCAATCAGCAGGTGTTTGTACGCCTGTACATTGAATCCGGGAAAAATAAGAACATCGTACTGCAACTGGATACTGCTATCCGGAAGGTTCCCTTTAATAATACAGCGAATTCTGTTTGGCTGAAGCTGGTAAGACATGAGCACCATCTGTCCGGTTACTATAGCGTTAACGGCAAGCAGTGGTTGAGTACAGGTGGGCCTATACAAGCAATAGCACTGGATAAAACACAACCCAACTGGAACTCCTGGGTAGGCACCAGTGTAGGACTGTTTGCCGAAAATGGCGCGGCGGACTTTGATCTGTTTGTTTGTAAAGACGGCTTTTCGTCCATGCCGGCGACAGGTAGCAGTAATCATTACGGCATACAGCATATTAAAACGGGTAATACCTGGCAGGTTACCAATACTTCTGTGTATGGAGGCTGGCTGATGATATCGGGTGTTGACTTTGGCATTACCGGGGAGGCTCAGGGCATTGAAGTGGATGCCACTGCCAGTAAGGGAGGCACCCTGGAATTTATCATTGATGATTTAAAGACCGGAACAACCGTTGTAATTGTGCCTGTAAAGGCCGGTGCAACAAATCATGTATACCCCATAAAGCAGAAACTATCGGGTCAACACGATCTTTTTGTGAAATATGCCCCGGGTGTTTCATATGATATTTTTATTAAAAGTATCAGGCTGCTGAGAAGCAACAAATAAACCTGCTGTAATGAGGTAAGGGGATAATGTTTTTTGAAGACAAAACATTCTTTCCATCATTTTCGCGATTCGTGCCATTGGTGTCACTCCTGCAAATATATATTCGCAATCGGTTTCATAAGGTACCTGTTACCTTGCCAGACGACTTAGGGGCTTGACACATTTTTTAATACTACCAATTTTAACGACTAAAATGATTGCTTATGAAAATCGGAAAACCTCCGGGCTTACCTCCTTCACGTAGCCTTTTATTAGTGTCAATACTACAATTAAACAGCAGCCAGTAAAAAACTATCAGCATTTGGGGTAGTTCCCTGCCGGAAAGAACCGTCATGTACGGGCTTGTCTTTCTGAGAAAATGGTCTTTTCAGACTGTTGTAATCTTTTATTGCCCTCACTTTTAATATATATGATACCAATGTTCAAAACGATGTTTACACAAAGGCCATGTAAGTGGCTTTTGATGACAATGACAATACTATTGTTTGTCATTGTCTGTTCATCCTTGCAGGCACAGGATGTCCGTGTGGTGAAAGGAGTAGTGGTAGACGATAAGAAAGTACCTGTTGTGGGTGCAACGGTACAGGTGAAGCAGACAACTGTTAGTGCCGGTACTGATCATGCAGGACGTTTTTCAATAAATGTTCCGGATGGAAAACACATTCTTGTTTTCAGTTTTGTTGGTAAAGTTTCGCAGGAAGTTGATATCCGCAGGCAAGACAATTTAATTATCACGTTACGTGACAGTATAGTTGGCCTGGAAGACGTGATTGTGGTGGGATATGGCAGACAAAAGAAGGAGAGTGTTGTGGCTGCTGTATCGCAAACTTCAGGTAAGGTATTGGAAAGAGCAGGCGGGGTATCAAGTATTGGTGCGGCTTTAACTGGTAATGTGCCAGGCCTGATCACTGCGCAAAGCACAGGATTACCCGGCGAAGAAGATCCCCAGCTTATTATCCGTGGCAGAAGTACCTGGAATAATGCCAGTCCGCTTGTATTGGTAGATGGAGTAGAACGACCGATGACCAGTGTTGACATTGGATCTGTGGAAA
The DNA here is from genome assembly GCA_001302245.1 of Chitinophagaceae bacterium PMP191F. GTDB lineage: Bacteria > Bacteroidota > Bacteroidia > Chitinophagales > Chitinophagaceae > PMP191F. The sequence continues at coordinate 273,172 of LGYU01000010.1, read as the reverse complement.
CAGTAACTGTTTTAAAAGATGCCTCTGCTACTGCCGTTTTCGGTTCACGGGGTGCCAATGGCGTTATCCTGATCACAACCAAGCGTGGTAAATTGGGCAAAGCTTCCATCAGGGGTACAGTGAATACAATTATGAAGGTACCTTCCAAACTGCCTGGTAAAGCTGATTCCTATGATGCCTTGCGTGCCATTAACGAAGCGATAGAATATGAACTGGCATTAAAACCTGAAAGCTGGAACAATTATCTTCCGCTTGATATCATTAATAAATACCGTTATCCTGCTAATCTGGAGGAAGCAGAGCGTTATCCCAATGTAGACTGGGCTAAAACATTGTTTAAAGACTACGCCATGTCACAGAACGCCAACCTGAATATCAGTGGAGGAACGCGTTTTGTTAAATATTTCACCAGCGCAGATTTTTTGCACGAAGGTGACCTTTTTAAAGTATATGATAATAACAGGGGCTATAAGCCGGGTTTTGGCTTCAACAGGATCAATACCCGTACCAACCTGGATTTTCAGCTAACGCCTTCTACTCTTTTTAAGGTCAATCTGTCTGGTTCTTATGGAGTAAGAAAAAGTCCCTGGGGATTTTCCGGTAACCAGTATGGTCCATGGATTGACGCTTATACTACAGCGCCTGATGTATTTCTGCCCACATATTCGGATGGATCGTGGGGATACTATGCACCTAATGAGGGCCGTGCAGAGAACTCTGCCCGTAGCCTGGCAATTGGTGGTGTGCAATACCAGACCACTACGCGTATTAATACAGACTTTGCTCTTGAGCAAAACCTTGACATGTTAATTAAGGGTCTGCGGTTTAACGGAACCATTTCTGTGGACAACACATTTGTAGAAAGCGATCGTGGTGTGAATGATCTGTATAATGATACGCAGCGCAAATGGATAGATCCTGAAACCGGGGCAGTGGTTTATAAGCAGGCTTATGATGGGGTAACGAATTTCGATTTCCAGGAAGGGATCAAATGGGCGCCGGCAGGTGGTGCTGTTACCGGCAACCAGCGCAGGTTGTTCTACCAGTTGCAACTGAACTATGCCACTACTATTGCAAAAAAACATGGCGTATCATTAATGGGGTTGCTGAACCGGAATATTACAGCAAACGGCAGTATGATTCCTTCTTATCGTGAAGATTGGGTATTCCGTACTACCTATACCTATAATAATAAGTATACGCTTGAATACAACGGTGCATATAATGGTTCAGAAAAATTTGCCCCTGCTTACCGCTTTGCATTTTTCTCTTCCGGTGGTCTGAACTGGATCGTATCGAAAGAGAATTTTATGAAGAACATCCGCTTCCTTGATCTGCTGAAAATACGCGCTTCTTATGGACAAACCGGTTTTGATGATGTATCTGGTCGTTTCCTTTATCTCACAGAGTGGGCTTATGGAGGGCAATCCAGATTAGGCATAACCGGTGAGGGCGCAGAACAAAGCCCGTATAACTGGTACCGTGAGTCAACTGTGGGTAATCCCAATGTGCAATGGGAGCAGGCTGAGAAATTTAATATAGGTGCTGACTTTGAATTGTTCAATGGTTTTGTGAGAGGTAAAGTAGATTTTTTCAAGGATAAACGTTCTAAGATTCTTCTGGCCAGCCGGACTTCTGTACCTTCTTATTATGGTACTACGCCACCTGTAGCCAACCTGGGGCGTGTAAATTCTCAGGGATATGAAGTGGAATTGCATTTTAACTACCAGTTAGGTAAGAATCTTCGTTTATGGTCTGACCTCAATATGACCCATTCAAAAAATAAAGTTATTGATGCCGACAATCCAGCTTTGCTGCCTGCTTATCAGAAAGCGGAAGGTATGCAGATTGGCCAGGCTTATTCTTATGTAAGTCGTGGTTATTATAATACATGGGATGATTTATATGGCAGTACACAATACAACACCAATGATAACCAGAAATTACCGGGTAACTACTACCTGGTAGATTACAATGGTGATGGCGTGATCGACGCTCAGGACAATATCCCTTACGGGTATAGCGGATGGCCACAAAATACCTACAATGCAACTTTTGGTGCTGACTGGAAAGGATTGAGTGTTTTTGTACAGTTCTATGGAGTAAATAATGTTACGCGGCAGGTTGTGTTCAACAGTCTCGCTTCTCAAAACCATGTAGTATATAATGAAGGCAGTTACTGGTCTAAAGACAATCCTGATGCTGACGTGCCCATGCCCCGCTGGCTTTCCACGCCGGCAAGTTATTACAGAGGTACGCAATACATGTTTGATGGTTCTTACCTGCGATTGAAGAACGCTGAAATAGCCTATACGATCAGGAATAGCATTGTAAAACGACTGGGCATTGAGTCATTACGAATTTATCTGAATGGCAATAACCTTGCTGTGTGGAGTAAAATGCCAGATGACCGTGAGTCTAACTTTGCCGGAACAGGCTGGGCTTCACAAGGTGCTTACCCTACTGTAAAACGTTATAACCTGGGCGTTAATATTACTTTTTAAACCTGATTTGTATGAATAACTGGAATAAACGATTGCTGTACATACTGCTGCTGGGGGTAGTCATCAGCCTGGTATCCTGCAAAAAGTTTCTTGACCGGGAACCGCAGTCTATTGTATCATCGGAAGATGCTTTTAAAAACTTTACCAATTTCCAGGGATTTACAGAAGAGTTGTATCACTGTATACCTGATTTTACCAATGCTTACTGGACTAATTCCTGGAACTGGGGAGAAGATGAAATACAGTCTACTGCCCGTGATTTTCATTTTATAGTAAAAATTGATAATGGCGATTTCTGGGGCTGGCAGACACAGTTTGATGGCTGGCAGGCCGGTTGGATGGATAGAAGCAACACTTCAACAAATGATGATCGTTTTGCCAAATCTCTGTGGAAACTTGGTTGGTACGGTATCAGAAAAGCCAATATGGGGCTTGAAAACATTGATAAATTAACAGATGGTACCCAGGAAGAAAAGAATCTGATCAAAGGCCAGTTGCTTTTTTTCAGAGGGTGGTTCCATTTTATGTTCATTCAATACTTCGGAGGGCTGCCCTATATTGATAAGGTATTACCTGGTGATCAGAAACTGACATTACCGAGGTTAAAATACAGCGAATGTGCTGATAAGGCGGCGGCAGATTTCAAAGAAGCTGCCAACCTGTTGCCGGTGAACTGGGACAATACCACTGCAGGAAAAAGAACGCTTGGTAAAAACCAGTTGCGGATCAATAAAATAATGGCACTGGGTTACCTGGGCAAAAATTATCTCTGGGCAGGTAGTCCGCTGATGAATTATGAGTCTACCGGCAACAAAACTTATCAAATTGATTATTGCAAAAAAGCGGCCGATGCGTTTGCCGAACTGCTGCAGTTGTGTGAAACAGGAGAAGCTTCTTATAGCCTGGTTGATTTTTCGAAATACTATACTAATTTCTATTCAAATGGTCAGAACTGGGCAATGCCTGGTGGTACAGAAGCCATTTTCCGCGGACCATATTATGGTGCAAACGGCTCAAACTGGGGTACCAGTAAGCAATACCAGCCTGCTCCGCAACTGGAAGGTGGCGATGTGAAATTTCTGCCTACAGCAAATTATGTGGACTACTATGGCATGGCCAATGGATTGCCTATCAAAGACATTACCCAGGCTGATGCAGAATCGGGTTATGATCCTGCCTATCCCTGGAAAGGACGTGATCCGCGTTTTTACAATGATATAGTATATGATGGTGTAAAATGTGTACAAGGCGCTACTACAGATGAGCCTAACCGGTATGCAAATTTGTATACCAATGGCAGTTACCGCAACATCAGCACCGGCAGCCGTACAGGTTACCTGTTGTATAAGTTTATTCCCATTACTGCAAATAAGTATGACAATGGTTACAGTTACGACAAGGCGTTGAATATTCATTTGCCTTATATGCGTCTGGCAGATGTATACCTGATGTATGCCGAAGCGGTAGCGCAAGGTTATGGAACGCCTTTAGGGAAAGCAGGTAGCTATAATAAAACAGCTGTAGATGCGGTAAATACCATCCGCGACAGGGCAGGAGTAGGGCATGTAGCCGCCAAATTTCTGCAGACACTGGATGCTTTCATGGGCGAATTGCGTCGGGAAAGGGCTGTAGAGTTATCCTTTGAAGGGCATCGCTTTAATGATCTGCGCCGCTGGATGCTGCTGATCCAAAGCCCGTACACGCTTAAAAAATCTATCGAGTTTGACAGATCCGGTACATTCAGTGCCACTGATCCCAGATCAAACAGGGTAGTGAATTTACGGGAGCAGGTAATTCTTGAACGTAAGTATACAGAAAAGCACTATTGGCTGCCATTAAAAAATGCAGATGCCAATATGTACCTGGAGTTTAAGCAGAACCCCGGATGGTAAACCGGCTGCTCTTTAAAAGAAACCTGTAATGTTAAACACGCAATTCATGAAGTACATAAAAATAATAATGGTGTCCTGTGTACTGGGAGGCTTTCTGCCCGCTGTACATGCACAGGATACTTCCAGACAAGTTTCAAAAAATACGGATAGTGTACAACAGGTACAGGCCGCTTTCCGTAAAGTTAGTCCGCAAAACCTGTTGGGAGGCATTTCTGTTGTGAATGTACCAGAACTGCTCCGTAGTAACTATATGACCTATAGCCTGGAAAATATGGAAGCGTGGGCACCCGGCTATAATGGAAACAGTAACTGGGCAATGGGTGGCTACCTGTTGATGATAGACGGTATTCCGAGGGAAGCAGGGAATGTATTGCCTACTGAAATTGAGCAGATAACATTCTTGAAGGGTGTCAATGCGGTGGCTTTATATGGCAGCCGTGCGGCCAAAGGGGTTATATATATAACTACTAAAAGAGGACAGGCGGGCGGCCAAAAAATTGATGTGCGTGTAAATGCAGGAATGAATGTGCCCAAGGCTTATCCGGAGTACTTAGGATCGGCTGAGTATATGACGCTTTATAATGAAGCACGGCGGAATGATGGTCTTGCTGAACTGTATAGTGCCGAAACAATCTATAATTATGCATCAGGGAAAAATATCTACCGGTATCCTAATGTAGATTACTATTCGGATCAATACCTGAAAAAAGCATATAGCCGTTATGATGTGACAAGTGAAATTTCCGGTGGAAATGAAAAAGCCCGCTATTACACCAACATTGGTTTTCAGACCACAGGTTCATTGCTCAACTTTGGGGAAGCTGTGCATAATAACAGGTCTGACCGATTCAATGTACGTGGTAATATTGATATTAACCTGAATGAATACCTATCTTGTTTTGTAGATGCAACCGGTATATTCTATACAGGCCGTGGTGTGAACACTGATTACTGGGGCAGCGCAGCCACGTTGCGTCCTCACCGTTTTTCTCCGCTTATTCCTATCAGCATGATCGAGGCAACTGATGATGCTTCGCAGATACTGGTGAAAAACAGCAATCATATCATCGGCGGGCAATACCTGCTGGGCGGATCACAACTGGATCAGACCAATCCGTTTGCTGCTATTTATGCCGGTGGTAACAACAAATACACCAGTCGTCAGTTTCAGTTCAGCACCGGGGTAAATGCAGATCTGCGCGGTTTACTGAAAGGGCTTTCTTTCCGTTCTACATTTGCAGTGGATTACAACTCTTCTTACAATCTTGCCTTTAATAATACTTACGCTGTATATGCTCCTGCCTGGAACAACTATGCCGGCGAAGATTTAATCAGTAGTCTGACCAAATACGGACAGGATGCTACTTCTGGTGTACAGAATGTAAGCAATAGCTGGTACCGCCAGACCATTGCGGCTACTGGTCAGTTCAATTATGTGAATTCCATTGCCGGTAAGCACAATGTTTCTGCTATACTATTGGTAAATGGTTTTCAGCAATCTGAATCTTCTGTATATCACCGTACCAGCAATGCTAACCTGGGATTGCAGGTTGGCTACAATTATAAAAACACCTATTATGCTGATTTCAGCGGTGCTCTGATACATTCAGCTAAACTGCCGGAAGGCAAACGCCGTGCATTTTCACCAACCGTGTCATTGAGCTGGCGTCTCAGCAATGAACCTTTCCTGCGTAATTCTGATATTGTAAATGATCTGCGACTGACAGCTTCTGCAGGTATTTTGCATACAGACCTTGACATTACTTCATATTACATGTACCAGGGCTATTATACAGGTCAGGGATCGTGGTTTGGCTGGAAAGACGGTACCGGTATCCAGGCTACAGAATCAAGAAGAGGTGATAACCAGAATATGACTTTTCCCAGTAGAAAAGAGATCAGCATTGGCATGGAAGGCACCTTCTTTAACAAATTACTGAATGTACAGGGTAATTTTTTTGTGAATAAAATCACTGGCAATATTATCCAGGCTTCTGTATTGTTTCCCTCTTACTTTACCACCGGGTGGCCTGTGTCTTCTTTTATTCCTTATGTTAATTATAATGATGATAAACGTGCTGGTTTTGATTTCAGTGTAAATCTTAATAAAAAGTTTGGAAAGGTAGATGGCACACTGGGAATAACCGGTACTTATTATAAAACAATTGCTACTAAACGGGCAGAGATATACGAAGACAAGTATCAGTACCGGCAGGGTAAACCACTGGATGCTATCTGGGGTTTGCAGAGCCTGGGCTTCTTTACAGATCAGGCAGATATTGCAAATTCGCCCACACAAACCTTTGGGCAGGTAAAGCCTGGCGATATCAGGTACAAAGATCAGAATGGAGATGGTATCATTGATGCACGCGATGAAGTATATCTCGGCAGAGGAGGGTGGTATGGTGCTCCGCTAACGCTGGGTATTAACCTGACGGCCAGATGGAAACACTTTACCTTCTTTGCCTTGGGTATTGGTCGTTTCGGTGCTTCTGCCATGAAGAATAATTCCTACTTCTGGGTAGATGGCGAAGATAAATACTCCATTGTAGTTCGTGAACGCTGGACTCCGGATAATCAGGCCACAGCCAAATATCCGAGACTGACCACTTTCAACAGTGATAACAACTTCCGCTCTTCTGACTTCTGGTTGTACAAAACCAACCGGTTTGACCTGGGAAAAGTGCAGATATCATATGATGTGACGGGATTACTGAAGAACAGGTCCTTTGTAAAAGAACTGGGCATGTATATCAGTGGTTTTAACCTGCTGACAATTTCTTCCGAACGTAAAGTAATGGAGCTGAATATCGGAACGGCACCACAAACCCGCTTGTATAATCTGGGTGTGAAAGCTTTATTCTGATAAAAGCTGTTGCACCTGTCAAGAAAATAATATGAAAAGGATTATCGGTATATTATTCGCCTCCTGTTTTGTTCTGATGGGTTGCAAAGACCTGATGGAACCGGCGATAGAAAATAACCGGGAACTGACTCCGGAAAGTTATTTACCCAATGATGCCAGGTTTCCCTATGGTGTATTGTTGAATGGGTATAACCGTATTCCCACCAACTCCTGGTCGTTTAATGATGTAGCTACAGATGATGCAGTGACCAATGACCAGACCAATGCATTTTTGAAAATGGCCAATGGCCAATGGACTGCCAGCAATAATCCTGTTAGCCAGTGGACAAATGCTTATGCGGCTATTCAGTACCTCAACATTACCCTGCGTGATGCAGACACCATAAAATGGGCTGCTGATAAAGTAGTAAGTGGTCTTTTTGCCATGCGGATAAAAGGTGAGGCGTATGGCCTGCGTGCATTGTTTCTGTACCACCTGTTGCAGACACATGCCGGAGTGGCAGAAAGCGGAACAATATTAGGTGTTCCCATTATACTGGAAGTGCAGGGTACTAATGCCGATTTTAATAAACCAAGAGCAACGTTTGATGCCTGCATGAAGCAGATCTTCAGTGACCTGGACAAAGCAGATGCCCTGTTGCCACTGGATTATGAAAATATTGCCAGTGCTTCACTGATTCCAGCCAAATATGGCACTATTACCAAAGAACAATATGATCGTGCATTTGGTGCCACATTCCGTGGCCTGCTGACTGGCCGTATTGCAAAAGCCATTCGCTCAAAAGCAGCCCTGCTGGCTGCAAGCCCGGCTTTCAGTGCAGGTACTACAACCACCTGGGCCGATGCTGCGAACTATGCCGGCGAGGTACTAGCATTAAAAGGAGGTATAAACGCAATGGCCTCTAATGGAATTACCTGGTACAGCAATGCCTCTGAAATTGCAGGTCTTGCAGATGGAGCCAATCCGGGCGAGATTCTGTGGAGAAACAATTATGTAGATAACAGAGATCTGGAGCAAGCTAATTTTCCCCCCAGTCTTTTTGGTAATGGACGTATTAATCCTACGCAAAATCTGGTAGATGCTTTTCCAATGCTCAACGGGTATCCTATCACCGATCCTGCCAGCGGATATGACCCTGCTTCACCATACAATAACCGGGACCCCCGTTTGAAGCAGTTCATTCTGGTTAATGGCGGAACTGCAGGTGCCAATAGCACTGTAATCACTACGGCCGCAGATGGCACTACCAATGATGCTTTGAACAAAGTAGAAACTTCTACCAGAACAGGTTATTACCTCCGCAAACTGCTACGCCAGGATGTAAATCTTAATCCAACTGCTGCCAATAATCAACGGCATTATAAGCCGCATATCCGTTATACAGAAATATTTCTGAATTATGCAGAGGCCGCTAATGAAGCCTGGGGCCCTACTGGTACAGGCAGTAATGTATTTTCTGCTTATGATGTTGTCAAAGCGATCCGTAAAAGGGCCGGTATAGGAACTACAAACAATGATCCTTTTTTAGAAGCTGCAAAAGCCAGTAAAGACCTGATGCGCCAGCTTATCAGGAATGAACGGAGGCTGGAACTGTGTTTTGAAGGTTTTCGTTTCTGGGATCTCCGTCGCTGGAAAGCAAATCTGAATGAAGTTGCCAAAGGTGTGAGTATTGTAGCCAATACCTATTCTGCCATGAATGTAGAAACCCGACAGTTTCTGCCTTATATGATTTATGGTCCTATTCCTTATGGAGAGTTGTTAAAATTCGGTGCGCTGGAACAGAACCAGGGATGGCGATAACAGTCCTGATTGCAATTAGTTTTTTTGAATATTGAAAACAGTACTAATGAAGAAGTTTCTTATACCAATGCTGCTGCTTGTTGTAATGGCATCCTGCAGTAACAAGGAAGTTGATTTTCCTGATTATGCTTACCAGACTGTGTATTTCGCTTACCAGTACCCGGTACGTACAATTACCTTCGGCGAGGATATATTTAATACGGATCTGGACAACGAAGGTAAGTGCAGGATCGTGGCTACTACCGGCGGTGTCTATTCCAGTAAAAAAAATATCGATATACAGATTTCAGTTGATAAAACCCTGTTGGGGAATGGCCTGTTATTTGGCGCCGGTGGTGATGAAGTGTTAGCAATGCCTGATAACTATTACAAGATGGCCGCTAATATTATCACGATTCCTGAGGGCGGTCTTACGGGTGGTGTGGAAGTACAGTTGACCGATGCGTTCTTCAATGATCCCAAAGCTATCAAAAACACTTATGTCATTCCATTGCGTATGGTGAATAAGGGAAGTGCAGATTCTATTCTGGCGGGTAAGGGATTTACACTTTATGCCATTAAGTATGTTAATACCTGGCACGGCAATTATCTGCGCAGAGGAAAGGATGTGGTTACCGGAAGTTTTAGCCAGACCATTATCCGTCATAAGCAATACGTGGAAGATGATGAAGTGAACAAGTTAAATACCAAGTCAAGGAAAGAGCTTGTCTTTCCGGTTGTATTCAAAGATAAGAATGGGGTAAACGTAACCTGTCCGTTGACACTTACATTCGATGATGCAGGCAACTGTACAATTGCTGCAGGTACTACCGGTTTCACAGCTACGGGCAGTGGTAAATTTGTTAAGAAAGGAGAAAAGAACAGTTGGGGCGCTAAAGATCGTGATGCGCTGTATCTGAACTATGAAGTAACGCTTCCCGATATGAAAGTAACCTCCCTGGATACATTGGTGATGAGAGACCGTGCTGTGGCGGTAGAGACATTTACCCCTGTAGCCAAGTAAAAATATTCTGTCATATAACAACTATGTATTTGATATGAACAACTTGCATAAAATAGCAGCAGTGGTTACGATGCTGATGGTAATGACTGCTTGCAACAAATATAAAACTCCTGGATTTACGGTCGAAAAACCAGAGAGCATTGCCGTACAGGAAGATATCAACGCATACCCTGAATTGAAAAGCTATATTAACAAAGCTATGTATCCTGATTTCAGGTTAGGCGTAGCACTGGGACTGCAGGAATATGTAGACAAGACAGTGAAATACCGTTTGGCGAACAGGAACTTTGATGAAATTGTATTAGGCTACGAAATGAAACACGGCGCAGTAGTACAGGCAGATGGTAGCCTGGCGCTTGATAAAGTGAAGACTTTGTTACAAACAGCCCGCGAAGCAAATATGGCAGTGTACGGTCATACGCTGGCGTGGAATTATAATCAGAATGCCAGTTACCTGAAGGGATTACTGGCTCCTATGATCGTTACATCACCCGCTTATGTCAATGATCTGAATCTTGCAGGATTAAAGGATAAAACTTTTGCCGGCTGGACGCTTTCTGCTTCCGGCGCAGGTATTACGGTTTCTGATGCCGATGGTATGGGTACTGGCAATAAGGCAATAAAACTGGTAACAGGTAATGGCACACCTTCGGCAGAGGCCTTGCAATTGATCACACCGTTAATTAACGTCAATAAGGCACATAAATATGAAATAGTGATGTATATCAAATCGGATATACCAGGCGAAGGGAGGATTGCTTTTGAAGGATTGAATAATAATACACCACAGGTAGACTGGACAAAATCAGGCACTGCTACAGCTACTTTCACTACCGGTGTTTCCTGGAAAGAAATCAGGTTTCAGGTGAATGATTTTTCCGGCAACAGCATTAAACTACATTTTGATCTGGGTTATAAAGCCGGTGTAACTTATTACGTAGACATAAATAATCTTTATGTGTATGATACGCAGGGTACGCCGGTTGTCAGTAATCTTGTGACAGGTGGTGATTTTGAATCAGGCAGTGGCTGGGGCGGTTGGGGCGGCAGCTCTACCCGGGGTATCACAGCTGATGGAATGGGGGTTGGCAATAAAGGCAAAGCATTTTATGTTACCAATCCAACAAAGTCTGCTAATTACTGGGATGTGCAAACCAGCTATTCATTTGCAACCGCATTGAATAATGGAGAAACATACGAGTTAAGTTTTTGGGTAAAAGGCACGGCGGCAGGCATTATACGGCCTGAACTGCAAAGTGCCAGTTATGCGTCTAACGGGTTTGGACAGGTTGCCGTATCTACAGAATGGCAACTGGTAACAATTGCTACTACTGCTACAACTGCTGACAGAATCAGGTTGATTTTCAGCTATGGCGAGTTTGCAGGAACAGTATATATTGATGATGTGGTGCTCAGAAGTACCAAAGCCTCGGGGGGCAGTACTACTGTGGTAGAAAAAACTGCTGTGGAAAAAACGGCAATCATCAATGGTGCATTGGACAAATGGATGTCGGGCATGCTGTCAGTAAGCAAGACGTATGTCAAAGCCTGGGATGTAGTGAATGAGCCGATGGATGATGGCAATCCTTATGAGTTGAAAACAGGTGCAGGCAGAGCAAATATGGCATCTGATGAATTTTATTGGCAGGATTATCTGGGTAAAGACTATGGTGTACTGGCTTTTAAAATGGCAAGACAATATGGTAATGCCAGTGATCTTCTTTTTATTAACGATTACAACCTTGAATACAGCCTTGATAAATGCCGTGGCCTGATTGCTTACACCAGTTATATAGAAAGTAAAGGCGGCAAGGTAGACGGTATCGGCACGCAGATGCATATCAACATTACAGCTGATAAACAGAAGATAGAAGATATGTTCAGATTACTGGCTGCTACAGGTAAGCTGATCAAAATATCCGAACTGGACATTGGTGTGGGCGTAAAGACAACGGCTGCTACTGCTGCGCATTACAAGGCACAGGCAGAAATGTATAAATATGTTATTGATAAATACTTTGAGATCATTCCTGCCAAACAACGTTATGGCATTACCATCTGGAGTCCGCTTGATAGCCCGGTTAATTCCAACTGGAGACCAGGAGAGCCTATTGGTATATGGACAGAAACCTATGTGCGTAAAGTAGCTTACACTGCTGTAGCTGAAGCTTTGAAAGCAAACGCCAGATAATATTTACCAAGATTTTATTGGAGAAATATGGCTGATCGTATCTGTGTTCAATTTTCTTTATACAGGCAATCAACAGGAGAGATGAAAACATCTCTCCTTATTATACCAAATGTATTAAGATGAAAATACGCTTTGCTGCTCTTTTTATTACACTGTTAATCAGCCATAGTATTGTGGCACAGGATCCGAATTTTTATATTTTTCTATGCTTCGGGCAATCCAATATGGAAGGTAATGCGCAGTTTGAAACACAGGATACTACAGTCAGCAATCGCTTTATGGTAATGGAAGCGGTTGATTGCCCGAACCTGAACAGGGAAAAAGGGAAGTGGTATACTGCACGGCCACCGCTCTGCCGCTGTTATACCGGGCTTACACCGGTCGATTACTTTGGCAGGAGCATGATAGCAGGTTTGCCGGACAGTATAAAAGTGGGTGTAATCAACGTGTCTGTTGGCGGGTGTAAGATCGAATTGTTTGATAAAGACCATTATGCTGCTTATATTTCCACAGCACCCGACTGGCTACGAAAAATGGTTGCAGAGTATGGCGGAAATCCTTATGGTCGTCTTTTGGAAATGGCAAAGCGTGCGCAGCAGGCAGGTATTATTAAAGGTATTCTGTTGCACCAGGGCGAATCTAATACCGGTGACACTACCTGGCCGGTTAAGGTAAAAATAGTGTATGATAATCTGCTCAGCGATCTGCAGTTATCTTCTGCTGCTGTACCGCTGCTGGCAGGAGAAGTAGTGAATGCCGATCAGGGAGGTATTTGTGCCAGTATGAATCGTGTTATTGCTGCTTTGCCTGAAACTATTTTCAATGCTCATGTTATTTCCTCTGCGGGTTGTTCCGTTGCAGCCGATAAACTGCATTTCAATGCCGCAGGCTACAGGATGCTTGGTGTGCGCTATGCTGACAAAATGCTTTCACTGCTTGGCCATGATTATAGGTAACCACAATAATCATCAATAATATTTTGTACATGAGCAGGTTTCTAATACAGGAAGCTTTTATTATCCCGAACAGAAATGTGTACATCCAATCCTGAATAGCATATCTGTTGAGTAAATTAATTTCTGGCAGTTTTATATAGTATAACAAGCAAGCGGAGGGGTGTTTTCATCCCTCCTTTATTATTGTCTGGGGTACCTCCATTTTTTGACTATTACATTACCTGGACAGATAACAGAATAAAGGCTGTTACAGTGAGATGAACCGGTATTGTGCTAACCAGTTTTTTTCTGGGTTGCAATTACAGTATAGAACGCGGGTTTAGGTTTGTACTGCCGGTCGAACAGTAAAGGATAATTGGTTCTTCCCCGAACCGGGAAATTATTCAACCATGATTGTCCGTCGTTCACGCCCCAGAATGTTACGCGGCTGATCTTGTCGCGATGCTTCATAAAAAGCAGGAACAGCTTCTCGTATCCTTTGCTGAGTTTTATTTGTACCGAATCCGGCAATCCGTTTGGATAGGGATTGAGCCCTGTTGTATTACCGTTTACTCCCTGATTTACATCTGCTGTATTGAATCCCCGCGGGTTTGGCAATACGCCCAGATCCAATTCGGTAAACATAACTTTTACACCCAAAGCAGCAAAAGCCAGAATACTTTCTTCAATCTGTTGCAGTGGCAAATGGTCTATATTCCAGTGACCCTGTATGCCAACTGCATCAATACGCACGCCAGCAGCCTGTATTTTTTTTACCAGTTCAATCGCTCCTGATCTTTTTTTCGGTTGTTCTATATTGTAGTCATTATAGTATAGCTCAGCATCGGGTGAAGCCTGTTGCGCAAGCCGGAATGCATCTACAATATAACTTTCGCCCAGTTGTTCAAGGAAAATTGATTTGCGTAAAGAACCATCTTCGTTCAATGCCTCATTTACAACATCCCAGGAAAAGATTCTGCCATTGTAACGTCCGGCCACCGTATTGATGTGCTCATTAAAGAACAGTCGTAGTGAATCGCGGTTTCTGATCCGTCTTACATAGGCAGGAAGCTGGCTGTGCCATATCAGGGTATGGCCGTTTACTTTGATTGCATTTTTCTGGCAGTATTCTATCATTTTATCTGCGGCTTCAAAATGATACTCGCTCCATCCCGGATGAATAAGGGCTGCTTTCATAATATTTTCGGGTGTAGCTGCATTGAACTGTTGCGGGATAAGCCTGGCAGCATCCGGTTCTTTTTCATATACCTGATCCTGGCTAAGCGCTGTGCCGATGAGAAAATCATTTTTGAAAGTTTGTTTCAGTGAGGCATGAGCTGTGTCCAATGGCCGTTGCACAGAACAGGCAGCGGCGAACAACGCACACATGATGGTGGTTTTTTTATACATATAGCTTGAGTTGGTGATAAAAAGATCTGGTGTTGATTCCGGCCAGAATAGTTTACAGTTCTATTGAGAGTCTGTTCAGCAATAATTTGTTCAGGCAGAGGAGTTGTGTATGATCAGCTTGGAACGGCTCGTAATTTTTTGACAGGATTTCCTGGAGAAATGCCTGCCAAATGATCAAGTACACTACAGGCGGCCAGTTCTCCTGCTTTTTCACCCGGATAGCAAATGGTTGTCAGGCGGGGTTCTGTGAGTTTGCTGATCACATCATTGTTCAACCCAACAATTACTGTATCCTTTGTAACACGTATACTATGTTCTTTTAGCTTTTGCATACATACTGGTGCCAAAAAATCGTTGGTGGTAAATATACCGTCGGGGCGTTCCGGCACCAGTTCCTGCGCAGTTTTTAATATCGTTTTGCGTGTATTATGGTTTACGGCAGGATCATCATTCAACGCCGCACTGATAGTGGATGTAGATAGGTGAAGTTTTTGGGCCAGATCGTAAATGGTCACTTCTTTTTTTAGCATACTTTCTGCAGATACCTTGCATAAAAGTCGGTAAAAAACTTAACACAGGCGGTTATTGCAAATGGTCCATTTGTATCATTTTGTATAGCCTGGTATAAGCTGCCTGTTGTTATTCGCTTTCTTTATGATCATTGTTTTTACGGAAGTATACGATGAATTCTGAGGGCAGCATATTGAACTTTGTTTTGAATGATCGTGCAAAATAATTGGGCGTAGAGAAGCCTACCTGGTAGGCAATTTCAGCAATTGTCATATCACTTTTTTCCAGTAACCCGGCTGCTTTTTCCAACCTGTAAGAGCGGATATATTCTACTGGTGTCTGGCCGGTAAGTTCCAGTAATTTGTTATACAATGTACTGCGACTCATGCCTACTTCTTTGCTTAATCGCTCAACGGAAAGTTGTGAGTCGGTCAGGTTTTCTTCCAGGTAACTGGTAATATGACTCAGTAGTTTTACATCGGCAGACTCAACAGTTGTTTCGGGTGTAAGCACTTTAATTTGCCGTGTATAGGTGCTTTTAAGTGTATCATTCAGGTGCAGGAGGTTGCGTATCTTAACATGCAACACTTCAACATTAAAGGGCTTGGTAATATAGTCGTTAGCGCCTGTTTCTAATCCTGCAATCTGCTGTTCTTCCGCCGTAAGTGCTGTAAGTAAAATCACAGGAATATGCATGGTTCTTTTATCAGCCTTCAGTTTCTGTACCAGGCTGATGCCATCCATCTCGGGCATAGAGATATCGCTTACAATTAGTTGAGGGTGGTGTGCCAGTGCTTTCTGCCAGCCTTCTTTTCCATTTGATGCTTCCAGTATTTTATAATAATGCCGCAGATTATCTTTCAGGTAAAAACGAAAATCTTCATTGTCTTCTACCAGCAGTAATAAAGGGAGCTTAGTTCCTGCTGTGGTTTCCGGAATCACTGCAGGAACAGTATTGTTTGTTTCATCCAGTGATTCCGGAGCGGGAGATATTATATCCTGCTCCGGCTGCTGTGTTTCTATGGTTTTTATTACAGGGGTCAGTGGCAGTTGAATAGTGAATGTGCTGCCCTGCCCGGGTTCACTGTCTACCGTGATAGTACCACCGTGCATTTTGATAAACTCCCTGGTGATGGACAAGCCGATGCCTGTACCCTGGTTGATGATGGCTGCAGGTGTGGCATGCTGGAAAAAACGGTCAAAGATCTGATCTTTTTGTTCAGGGGGAATTCCTATACCAGAATCTTTGACTGTCAATATTACCCATTGATGCATATTATCGGGAGGATTGCTCATTGCCTGAAGCTCCACGCTTACTGTACCATTTTCCATAGTAAATTTAAAAGCGTTGGATAACAGGTTAAAAAGAATGCGTTCCATTTTGTCGCGGTCGAACAGGGCATTCAGTTGTTGTAAAGAAGTATGAAATCCGAAATGAATGTGTTTTCGTTCAGCAAAGTCGCGGAAAGATTCTGACGCTTCCTGTATAAAGGATATAAATTCACCTTCAGACAACTGCAGTTTTAATTCATGTTCTTCCATTTTACGGAAATCGAGCAATTGGTTCACCAGGTTCAGTAGTCTGCGTGCATTGCGACGGATCATTTGTAGTTTGTCCAACCTGCTATCTGTTTTTTCGCCAGCTATCAATTGATCTACGGGGCCTATGATCAGAGAGATCGGGGTTCTGAAATCATGACTCAGGTTTGTCAGAAATTTGATCTTCAGCCTGTCCAGTTCCTGTACTTTTCGCTGTTCACTGCGTTCCTGTTCCTGTGCAAATTGTTTCCTGATCCGTGCAATGCCCCGGTAACGACTGTACAATAACAATGCGCTGAATGCAATTACATACAAAAGATAAGCCCAGGTAGTACGCCACCAGGGTGGCTGCACATAAATTCTGATAGTAGTATCCTTCGTACTCCATATACCATCATTGTTGCTGGCTTTTACATGAAAAGTGTATTCGCCCGGGTCAAGATTGGTATAGGAAGCTGTATTGGAGGTGCCGGTATAATTCCAGTCTTTATCGAATCCTTCCAGTTTATACGCATAATGATTTTGTTTGGGAATGGTATAGTTCAGTGCCACAAAGCTGAGCGCAAAATTCTGCTTGTATGCCAGATGAATACTTTCAGCAACAGATACATGAACTTTGATGGGCGACTCTTCTCCGGGTATAACAGATTTGTTGGAAACGCGCAAATCTGTCAGTAGTACTGATGGTACGTTTTTATTAAGGGTAAGGCGTGCGGGATCAAAGTAGTTAAAACCCTGGAGACCGCCGAAGATCAGTTCTCCGTCCGATAACAGCAGGCCCGATGTGTGCATGAAGTTATTGTTCTGCACACCGTTGTACGGGGTATAATTACGGAAGGTATGTGTAGTGCGATCGAAACTGCTGATGCCTGTATTGGTGCTTAACCAGAACAGTCCCTTTCTATCTTCCACTATCTGGTAGATCGTTGTATTCTGGAGTCCGTCTTTTTCTGAAAAAGTGGTGAACTTATTATTGGCCGGATTAAACAGGCTTAGTCCTTCTCCATAAGTGCCTACCCATATGTTACCCTGGCGGTCACACAGCACTACCTGTACTTTGTCGCTTGCCAGCTGACTGTTGCCTTGTGTGTAGATGGACCATTTACCACTTGAAGGATGGTATACTGCAATACCGCCACCGTGTGAACCGATCCAGATATTACCGGCCTTGTCTTCCTCAATGGTACGGATAAAGCCATTGAGTGGTAACTGTAATTCATTGTCTGCACCGGGCCTGGGCTGTGGGGTATACTTTGCTACTATCCGATCATTGTGCAATACATTTACACCCTGTCCGTTGGTTCCTACCCATATCTGCCCTTTGCTATCCTCTGTAACAAAAAAAACATCATTCGACGTCAGGTTGTTTGCGGCCGTACCTTTTACAAAATGCCTGGTATGTCCGGTAGCCAGGTCTCGTACAATGAGACCATGTCCATAAGTACCGATATACAATTGATTGTCTGCCGAACGGTGTAATGTGAGTACTGACAGTTGCCGTATACTTACCGGTAATGTCCAGTTAAGCGGCGTAATGCGGTTTGCAGTGCGGTTAAATGAAAACAATCCTCCGCCATCAGTGCCAATGACAATTGTTCCATCGAGGTTTTCTGCAAAAGAGCTTACAATGGAAGTGCTTTGCCCTTTTTCGTGAAAATCGCTGCTAAGTTTCAGATCAAAGAGGTTGAGGTTTTTATCGTATTTATTAATGCCGCTGCGGGATGTTCCAAACCAGTAAATACCCTGCTGATCAATATAAGCACATTTAATTGCCTGACTGGCCAGACTGTGGATGTTGTTTTCTTCAGGTAGGCAGACCGTTACCTCATGAGTAACGGTATTCAGTATATTCAATCCCCTTGAGGTACCTATCCATAATTGCCCGTCATTATCACGTGCCAGGCAATTGATCTCATTGCTGCTCAGTGCAGATCCTGTGCCACTTAGGCCCGGATACGATATAAAGCCGCTATCATCAGTCCGGTAGGTGCATAACCCTGCAGCGGTACCGATCCATACCTGCCCATTTTTATCTTCTGCAATTGCCCGCACATCATTGCTTGGCAGGCTGCGGGTATTGGCTGCGTCGTGAAAGAACCGTCGGAATGTACGTGTATGCGGCATGTACAGGTAAAGCCCGTTGTTGGTTCCTGTCCAGATGCGTTGTTTACTGTCATCAAACACGCAGATCAGCGTTTTATTCAATGCTGCGGTATCGTTACTGCTGTTTAGTTTCAGCCTGCTCATATTATTTTGTACAGGGTTCAGCATGAACAGGTACTCAAACTGCGCTATCCAGATATTGCCTGAATTGTCACTACAGATGCTTCTGATTACAGCATTCGCAGGCAATTCCTGCGTTTGCGTGGCCAGCGGATAGTGCACAAATGCATCCTTTTTACGATCATACCGGCTCAACCCGCCGCCACTGGTACCAATCCACAGATTCCCCTTTTTATCCTCATGTAATGCCAATACTTCGTTGACCCGCAGGCTTGACGAATCCCCGGCAATATGCCGGTAAACGGTAAAGTTGGTGCCGTCAAACTTGTTCAACCCGTCATCCGTTGCAAACCACATCAGCCCATAATGGTCCTTGATAATGGCATTGACCGAGTTAGACAACAGCCCGTCTTTTGCTGAAATGGAGGTGAAATTGATGTGCGTGTACTGTGCCTTTGCTATCTGAAGGAACAAAAATGAACTAAAGAAGATATAAAGCAGTCTGGTCATATAGTAGACAATCGTTATCGCAAGACAAGGTAAGGTATTTCATAAAAAACTGTATTCATTATCAGTATTGAGGACAGCCCGGGTGCAGAAAAAGAGACAGGTAAGAACATAAGTGCTACAATTTTCAACAAATGAACCATGCCTCCGTACAGTGCCCATCTATTTTTGTTTAACCGTAAATATGACAATTATTATTTACATCTCTGCCAAAAATAATGGCTTCCTAATACGATTGGCTATGCACAGCAATACTTTAATTGTCACCCCGCAGCGGGAAGAAGATAATGTGAGCCGGAAAGAATATATTGTGAAAATGATTAATGAGTGTCTTCTTGCTGATGAGCGCAGTCATCAGCTCTGTGTTGACTGGCTTGCGCGTTTTCTGCACATGAGCCGGCCTACCCTCTATCGGAAAGTGAAAAGCATTACCGGTCTTACACCAAATGAACTTATCAGTGAAGCACGTCTTAATCGGGCTGCTGCTTTGCTGGCAGGTGGTATACACCGGTCCTGTGAAGTAGCTAAAATGGTTGGGTACACCTCCCAGAGTAGCTTTGGAAAATCATTTCTCAAACAATTTAAAGTAACACCAGCTCAATACCAGCGTATGAAGAGGGTAATGGAAGCTGTGTGAGTATAAAAACTGTCTTTTGTATATGAAAGCATTATACTTGTTTTTTGCCATGATGGCGTCTTGCTTTATCGCAGTTGCCCAACAGCAGCTTTTGCAGGCAACTCCCGGTTTTGACGTACCGCGTACCGGTATCTCTCATGGAACCATTGATACTATTTCCTATTCTTCCTTAACAGTGGGAACCACACGTAAAGCCACTATATACCTTCCGCCTGGTTATAACAAAAAAAAGAAATATCCTGTATTGTACCTGCTGCATGGAATTGGCGGTGATGAAAAGGAGTGGCTTAACGGCGGCAGTCCGCAGGTTATTCTGGATAATCTGTATGCTGAGGGAAAAATTCAGCCTATGATTGTAGTTATGCCCAATGGCCGTGCTATGAAAGATGACCGGGCTACCGGTAACATCATGGCTGCAGACAAAGTGCAGGCATTTGCTGATTTTGAACAGGATCTGCTCAATGATCTTATCCCTTTTATAGAAAAGCAATATGCTGTGTTAACTGATCAGCAGAACCGCGCCATTGCAGGCTTGTCTATGGGGGGCGGACAAGCACTTAATTTTGGTCTTGGTCATCCTGAGCGCTTTGCCTGGGTTGGCGGTTTTTCTTCAGCGCCTAATACCAAAAGACTAGAACAACTTGTTCCTGACCCGCTGGAGTTAAAGCGTACACTCAAATTGTTGTGGATATCCTGCGGTGATAACGATAACCTCATCAGTTTCAGCAAGCGCACACACGATTATCTCTGCGAAAAAAGCGTACCGCATATTTATTACATCGAACCTGGTGTGCATGATTTTAAAGTGTGGAAGAATGGTCTTTATATGTTTTCGCAGTTGCTGTTTAAACCAGTGGAACCAACCGTTTTTACTGTTTGCAGCATGTAAACAATGCCTTAAGGGCTGCCAATAAAAAGGACTGCTCTCTGCCATGGAAAACAACATAGTCTTTTTACCATATGGATTCAGTTCCTGGTACTGTAGCATCACATCGCGCGGTGACTGATATACCGGAATTTAAAGAGACTTTTGTGTATGATATTCCTATGTAGCAAGATGGATGTACATCCTGATTTCAAAATAATTGTTGATATGAAACACTGCGTAGAAAAATAATAATAGCTAAGAGCATTATGAAATACGTACATTTTTTTCTTTTGCTGCTGGGAAGTTTATTGTTCTGTAAACAGGCTGCGGCACAGTTCAGGTCTGCAGACAATGGCAATGGTACCTATACCAATCCTGTTATACCAGCTGATTATCCTGATCCTGATGTTATCAGGGTTGACGATGTTTATTATATGGTCAGTACAACCATGTTTGTATTTCCCGGTGTAACTGTTTTAAAGTCCCGGGATCTTGTTAATTGGGAATATTGCTCAAATGCTGTACCCCGGTTCGATTTCAGCAATTGTTATGATCTTGATAGCTGTAACCGGTATGGACATGGTCAGTGGGCTACCAGCCTCAAATACCACAATGGAAAGTTTTACCTGCTTTTTATTACCCTTAATGAAGGCGGTTTTCTGTGTTCTGCCACCCGGGCGGAAGGCCCCTGGGAAGTGAAAAAGCTGCCCAAAGGATTTTATGATCCCGGACTCTTTTTTGATGAAGATGGGCGCATTTATGTAGCACATGGTTATAGCAAGATATCTATTACTGAACTTGATAATAACTTTGCTCCGGTTACCAACGATTCGCTGGTGTATACAGGCGATATTCGCCGCGGTCTTGAAGGTACTCATGTGTATAAAATAAATGGGTACTACTATCTATACTGTACTTACGGGGGACCTGATGGTATACAGGTAGCGCTCCGCTCCAGAAATATTTACGGGCCATATGAGCAGAAAGTAGTGCTCAGGGATACGACACGTGGTATTAACTTTGGAGTACACCAGGGGGCGCTTATTCATACACCCGCCAACGAATGGTGGACTTTACTTTTTGTAGATAGCGGGCCTTTTGGACGTTTTCCCTCACTGCATCCTGTCAATTGGGTAGATGGATGGCCTATGGTAGGTGTTGATGGAAAAGGTGTTACAATCTACCGTAAGCCAAAAACGGAGAAAACCTATCCCGTTACCAGTCTGCCGACCTCGGATGAGTTCAATAGTAAAACATTGGGAATGCAATGGGGGTGGAATCACAATCCCGATTCTTCTGCCTGGTCGCTTGCCAAAAGGCCGGGCTATCTGCGGTTGGCCACTGCCGGTATAGTGTCGGGTTTGCGTGAGGCCCGCAATACACTTACGCAACGCCCTTTTACTCATTATGACCAATCTAAGTCTACAATGGGTATCACTAAAATGGATATAGCGCATATGAAAGATGGTGATGTAGCAGGGCTTGCAGTTTTTCAGGATCCCTATGCATTCATTGCGGTAAAGCAGCAGGGAAGCAGGAAATACATAGTGATGGTGAATAATGGCCAAACGATAGATTCAGTATCTTTTTCTGGTAGCAGCGTTTATTTTCGCACCATTGCATCCAACAAAAGCAGTAAGGCATTATTTGAGTACAGTACAGATAACAAAACTTATATGCAGATAGGCAATGAACTGGCAATGAAGTTCAGTCTCAGCATTTTTACCGGTAACAAATTTTGTCTCTTTAATTATGCTACTAAAGCAAAAGGGGGATATGTGGACGTGGATTGGTTCAGAATGGAGTAGGGATTTAAAACCTTGAAGAAAAGTATATCAACAACAATATCAATAGTGACACGCATCGGAAATGGCACCAGAAATATACGGTAGACCTGATACGACTTAAAGAAGAAATTAAGTACTTAAACACAGGTGCTGACGATAAGGCAAAGGAAGAACTAAAAGTGCTCCATCGGCTTACCAATATTAGCGACATCTATCATATATGGCCAATATCAATCAGCAACACGCCATTATTAAGGCGGTGTGTTCAAAGGTGATCTTATGTATAAAGATGGAGCATTTAGAACACCTGCAATCAATGTGCACTTATCCAGTCAATTACCTTGCCCGGCTTTTCATGCCGGTTTCTTTAATGGCATTAAAGCAAGGAAGTCGGAAAAGCATGGTGTAAAAATGCAATGATATTATTGACAGCAGGAGTAGTCCTTTATTATGCCAGTGGCATTATTCAATGGCTTAATAGGGAAAGAACCACCGTGGCAACATACTATATTTTAGTTACAACAACCGGTTATATTTTGCTATTAACAGGGTTTGGAAACCTGGCAAGGATTATCAGGAACAACCTTTTATAAGACATTTTCAATAAAGACCTTCACAGCCTGATTGTACTGAGCAATCCTGGTTCTGGAAAAAGTGCTTGTTTCGTAGAGCTAGTCATTGAACAGCAAGCCAGTGCCGGTTATAGCCAATTTATTTTTGATTTTAAGTATCCCGAACTAAACACGGCGGTTTATAATTATTATTTAAAATACTATGCGCCTTATAAGGTAGAACCGAAATTCTGTTTTCTTGATTTTCGTTCCTACGAAAACACCATGCAATACAATCCTATCGCTCCACTTTTCATGACTGATATTGTGGACGCTATCGAAGCAGCAAGGACGATTTTATTAGCTATTTTCTGATTTTCTGCGCAATCAGACCAGCCTTTGTGTATCACCGTTGGTGTTTCCAGCAGGTTCATGATTCCCATCGTTTGATTATACAAAGGGAACCGAGAAGCATACATTGTATTGATTTTGCTGCCAGGTGGAGTAATATTGACCCCGCGTTGCTGATAGATAGTCAGCCAGTTAAATGGGGCTTTCAAGATCAGATTTTCCAATCAGGCGTAGTCTGCATGGATTTTCCATATTGGCGGCAAAATGCTTCCAAATATTGGCAAAAACCATTATTTTTGATTAAGCTGAAATGCAGCCCCATTACACATTTCAATTGCTGTAAAACCATTGAGAACACACCGAAACCCTTATTGTTAAATACGCTTTATGAGAAATATTTTGATCCGTCCCTTATTGGCCGTCATTCTTATTTCGCCGCTATCTTCTTATAAAGGATTTTCTCAAAAAAGTATAATAAGCTACGACCTCCCACCATCTAATTCATCGGGTCTAACCAAAATCTTTTTCAGTTATAAACCTTCTTTCCGTGTTGAAAAATGGAAAGATTACGCAGAGTTGTTTGTCAGTCTTGACTTGGTAATGTCTACCCCTGAAAATATGCAGGGCGGTTACTGGTACAACTACCGGTACAGGGGAAAAGAATACGGTGATAATGTAGTGGGGCGGGATGTATTCAATTCGATCCGTGCAGATCTGTTCCGGTTTCATATTCGTGTGCAGGGCGGTAGTCTTATCCAGCAACTTACCTATTCAAAAGGTTGGGGCGAAATGAAAGTAGGCAAAGTCAGCCTGACGGCAAAGCCGGAAGATTTTCATGTATTTATTGAAGACCTGGTATCGATCGACTTCACCGGCATAGCTCCCATTCAAAACAAAATTGATGCTTTGTTGGCAGCAGAAAAGCAAAAGTTGCATGATGAGGAGAAGAAAAAAAACGATGCGATAGCGGCTGATAAAAAGAAAGAGGAGGATCCTGAAAAACAAAAACAACCTGACGCCGAAAAAATGAAACAGGCAGATGCAGAAGCAAAAGCCAGACAACAGGCGGGCAATACAAATACAACAACACAAAAAACAAATACAACTGCTTCTTCCTCAAAATCAGATGATGACTTTTGGGAAACGGGTACAAAAAGCAGTTCTTCAAATCAGAACAACACAGCAAATTCCGGGATTGATAAATCAAAGCTCCCCGAGTTTTTCCGCACTACTGATGGCAAATATTATCATAAGGATGGCGATAATATCCGGGAAGTGAGCTATGATCAATATATGGCCTTGAAAAAGCAAAGGGCTGATAAGGAAACGACGCAACAAACAAATGCCAATAAACTAACCCCTGAGCAACAACAGAAAGCAGTAGATGATATCATGACAAAGATCAAAGCCGACCAGCAGCGACAGGAAGAGTTGGCAAATGGGCTGGTTACCAAAACAAGCCAGTTCGGTTCGGCTTTGGCAATAAGCTCACAGGCTGAGGAAACAAAAAGAGAACTGAAGGAAAACTCCAGTATGCAGGGCAGTTACCAGTCCGTGGATCAGCTCATGGCTGATTTTAATCAAAAAATGGCCAATATCAACAGCAACGTGGCTACCCTTAACCAGCAAAGAAACGCTTACTATAATTCAATGTCTGATGCAATGTATAGCGACCCCGGGGAAGAGGCTTTTAACCAGAGCGCCAAATTGATTGGTTCCATTATCAACAACGCTAAAGAAGCCAAGGAAAAGAAAGAAGCACAGGCAAGACTGAAAGCGGAAAAAGATGCGGCATTGGCACGATTGAAACTGGAAGAAACCAAAATGTTAACGGGTATCCGCACCGATCTTTTTCAACGTTTTAAGGAAGGCGGCCTCCCCTTATCCTCCACTAAAGTGCAGGCAAATACTATTTATTATTTCGCTTATGCTTACAACGCGGCACAGTTGGGAAGCAAAGAAGCTTCGCTTTATATCTCCAATGTATTTGCTGTTGACCGTTATAGCGACGGCACCTGGCCCTTTAAGAACACGATCGTAAATGAAATGGCCAAGCTCACGCCTTATAGAGAGATCATCCATGGTTACTATCTGGATAAAGCGGAAGCAGAGTCGATGCGCAAAGGCATGATGGACATTTTTGTAAAAACAGGTGGCAGTACAACAGCCTTTGCTTATAAGGGAAAAACCAGCAGAGAAGGTTCCAAAGGTGGTAATACCGATTTTTGGGAAAATGGCAGCAAACCAGCTTCCGATTCTACATCCAAAGAAAAGAAGCAAGTGAAGAAAGATGATTTCTGGAATAATTAATTCTATGCACATGCTCAGGCGATTACTATTTATTGTACTGGTGCTTTTCTTTTATCCAATTTCGGCCAGTGCGCAGGATAATAATCTGTTAGCTAAACTGGCTTATGAAAATGCGGAAACAGCGCTGTCGGAAAAAAAGTTTACAGAAGGTATCAGCGAATTGAAAAAAGTGGATGAGCTTTTGGGCAAACTAACACCCCGGTCGCAGTTCCTGAGGGTTCAGCTTTGGATAGGTGCAACTAAAACCAATCCGGTTTACTTAGACTGCGCCATTGAGCAAAGCAAAAAATATCTGGCACTTTCCAAATCATTTGATAGCCCCGAAGAAAAGCAATTGGAGACGCTGCGGCAGTTACAGAAAATGGAAAAGGATAAGAATGTTTATGAAAAAAAAGCCGAAGAGGAAAAAGCTGCCAATGCTATTCTGCAAAAAGTGGAACAGGGAGCCGCTACACACGATCAGGCAGTAATAGCGGTTTTAGCAGGGCTTGACCTGAATAATGATGTTTTGGATCAGCTCACTAAAACGGGTAGACTTCCTAAAAAAGATGTCAACTATTACAAAAAGCACCTGCAATCTTTTGCAAATACCTATTTGCATAAAGGGAAATACTACAGTATACCGGTAAATCTTTACTCTAATCTGCATGCTAAAAGAGAACCCTATCATGTTAACGGATTGGAAACAGATATGCTGGTTGATACGTACTTTACAACTACTGACGGTGCTTTCCAGGAGATGAAAATAGCATTGTTAAAGCAGGTTTCCGATATAGAAACCTATACTAACCAGGTAAGCGCTGTCCTTGGTTTTAATCTGGATGCACAGGTGAGCATTGATGCTTCTTTGAAGACCATTTACGAAAACTGGCTATTCTGGAGTTTTAAAGACTATACCGTATCTCTGATCAAATATGCTGATGGACTGGCCAAAGCATCTGGTTATAGGTACCTACTCCGCATTGTACGGAATTACCCGAATGTAGCTACCCACTTTATAATGCATCATTAGCCCCATACAAATAATATATCAGCTAATAATATAACACTTTTGAATTTATATATGAAACATCTTTCAAAGCTGCTATTGTTGGTAACTGGGTTTCTATTGGCAACAACAGTTCTCGCGCAAAATAAAGACGCCGAAGCCAAAGCAGCTTATTTACTGGCCGAAGAGCAATTCAATACAGCTAAATTTGAAACCTGTATTTCTTACCTTGATGATGCTATCAAAAGCCTTGGTGCTGCCAACAGTAAGATCCTTTACCTGAAAATTATGTCGCAGCGAGAACTGGCAAAAAAAGACACGAGCTATATTTCAAAGCTAATGGCTACAATAGACGCATTTGAGAAAGCGCCTGATGTTGCCAATTTCAACGAGGAGAAGTACCTCGAGGTGGTCAAGCTCAAACTGTCTATAAAGAAACAGGGTATTGAAGAAAAAACGCCGGAGGAACTTGCCAAAGCCAGGTTTGTCAACTACGGCATTGACGGATTCAAACCGGGTATGTCTATAGACGAACTAAAAAAAAACAAAACCGGGTTATTTTACCCGTGCAACAAAGTCAACAACAGATGATGTAGATACATATTACTGTTTGGCTGATAGTAGTTATAGTAATATGCTCACGGCCAAAAACAATATCGTCTATCATGTGTATAAGCGCTTGTTTATCTATCAGGAAGAAGATGCCGGTTTTTCAAAAGCTACGGCCTTCATCAATAAATTTAAAAATGAGTTAGGATTCGATTTCGATCCCATCGAAACGACCAGCACAGTTGCAGGCAAAGGGGTTACATCCATAATAACTATTTATCAGTGGCAGTTGGAGAAAAAAACGGTGACAATAGATTTTACAAAAAACATTTATAAAAAATCAAATGGTTCTTTTGGAGGCATTACTATTAAAGATGCTGCTGTTTTGTTACCAAATAATGACTGATGCGATGTATTTGCGCCATTAAAAACTCAATTAAGTAGTTGCCGATATGAAAAATTTAGTACTCATTCTTGCCCTTACGATACTTGCTTTTACCGGCAATGCCCAAAATGCCATAGCCAAAATCAGATACGAACAGGCAGAAGAAGCATTCGCGAAAAATGATTTTACTACCACACTTGCTAAACTGGATGATGCTGAAAAACTTTTAGGCAACACCAATCCCAAAATCCTTTACCTGCGCATTATGGCTCGAAAGGGCATCATTGCTACCAATAATTATGAGTTCGATGTGTTGGTGGAAGCGAGAAAAAATACAGAATTTTTTATAAAGAACTATGAAAAGAACGAAGGCATAGAAGAAAAATTTAAAGAGGTATTTCTTTTCTATGAAGAGCTGGAAAAACTTCCTAAAACGCCAGATGAATTGAAATGGCAAAAAGAAGCGCCTCAGAAAGAATTGGCCAGGAAGAAAGCTGTTGCAAGCCGTTTTGCCGATAGTCTTGCCAACATCTATCAATTCAAGAAAGGGCTTACCGAAGAAGCATTCAGGGCTTATAATAGTTTTAGCGCCAAACTGGTAAAGAAAATAAAGATCAATAAAGAAAGTGTATCTTATTTCGGGAAAAATCATTATTCCCCTCTTATCAGTGAAATATACAAAGAAGGCCCTGAAAGTATGAACATAACCAATGGTATAGTATCCAATTTTATTTACGTCCTGAAAAGTACATCTGCCGCTAAGAATAATCTAAACGAAGCGAGGTTCTTATTTGAAAATTATAAAAAACGCATTCATGAATTATTTCCTGCTGGTGAAATCTCCGAATCGAATACAGATGGGGAAACAATTAGTGTGAGGAGCGTTAACTCAGAACTGGTAAACAGTCTTAAACTATCGCTTTTCGGGTTGAGTTTCAACAATGGAAAATATGTGATAAACGTTGTGAAAATTGAATTTGAGTAATCTTCATTCACAGGCAGCCTGATAGCACAAATTATATGAAACCTTTTTTTATTCTTTTAATCGTGCTCTCTTTTCAGGCAGCAACAAATGCCCAGAATGCCATTGCTAAAATTAAATATGACCAGGCAGAAGAAGCTTTTGAGAAAAATGATTTTTGCTGTTACATTAGCAAAAAAAGTCTATCGTTCCTTCTTGGATTTGTATCCTGTAGAATTGGATAAAGAATGGGTAGAGCGGAAAGAATTAGCTAGGGAGAACTAACTTTATGAAAGCGCTACTTTAATGGTAAACCCGCCTGCAACAGGCAATAAAGGTGATTTTAAGATTTCTTACCTCCAATTTTCGGATGGGGCTGTAGTAATCATTAACGTTTATCCGATAGGATAGTATCAATAATCTTTTTATGAAACAACTATTCGGTCTTCTTTTCTTTGTTTTTATGCTGAATAGCGGCTATGCGCAATCTGCATCTGCCGAAGCAAAAGCTGCGTACCTGCTTGCGGAAGAAGAATTCGGTGCAGGTAAATACACCGCTGCTATAGATTATCTCGACCAGGCAACGGCAAAATTGGGCAATGCCAATGCCAAGATTCTCTATCTAAAGATCATGGCACTACGTGAACTGGCACAGCAGGATGAGGCAAATCTGGAGCCCTTAAAAAACGCCATTGCCGCTTTTGAAAAAGCACCTGACTTCAGCACCTTCAACGAAGAAAAACAACTCGAGGTAATGAAGATCAAACTGAAGTTGTCAAAGGATGGAACATTGGGTAAATCGGTCAGTCCCTTCGAGGCAAGTGTATACAGTAGGTTGGGCATCAGTGGCTGGCAGGTGGGTGTAAAGCTGGAAGATATGAAAGCTGCACATCCTGACTATTTCTCCAAGGCAACACGAACACCTATGGGAGATACCATGGAGGTATATCTGTTGCCTGATGAACAGAACTTTGGTGTATCGGTGAAAAATGGAAAGGTGTTTTCAATTGGTAAAGTGTTAAATGCAAATGAAAAAGACGATGCTTCTTTTAGTAAGGGTTATGCGCAGTTCAATGAATTAAAGAATTATTTCGGAGGAAACCCCGAGGAAAAGGTCACCAATCAGAGTTATACAGCAACGCCTGCCAAATACGGCGGTTATAAATGGGTTTCAAAAACCCTTACCTGGAAAAACAAAAATGTTTACGTAGTTGTTTCATTCCTTACAAACGAAACAACTACGTATAAAGAACCGGTATCTTATACCAGTCATATTAGTATTGGGGTTGGTTATTTGGAAGCTCAATAGGTTGTAGTTTCAAAATGCTGAACCTGCAGAAGTAAGACATAGGAGCATCTACCATTTCGCTATGGCTGGAAACTATGAAATCAATTCTATTGCTCATTCCACCGGGCTAAACCTGAATATTTCTGAAACAAATAATGCGCATGAACTTGCTCGTGAAGTGCAGATTATTTTGGAAAATCTGAACGACTTCACCCCGCCTTGCTGATTGATAGTCAGTGTAAGTGAATATGCCAGTGGCTTTTCTATCGCCAGGCCCTTTTATCCCATTCAAAAGTCTACCAGGTTTTAGTACCCTTTCTATTCATTTTTTCTGTTACGTAATAGACATAATAAGCCTGATTTATCAAGCCAGACTGTCCGCCAGAAGTAGCGAAGACAAGCAAAAAAAGTGAAAAGGGTAAAAATAAAAATCCCTGTAAATCATTGACTTACAGGGTATCATTGTAGTGGAAAGTGCGAGAGAGGAGATTCGAACTCCCACGCCAGTTACGGCGCTACCACCTCAAAGTAGTGCGTCTACCAATTTCGCCACCCTCGCATCCGTTTCCGGTTATAAACCGTTGAGGCGGCTGCAAAAATAACCAACTATTTGATTAAAACAATTCTAAATGTAGTTCCTTTTCCAACTTCTGAATCTTTTACAAACAATTGTCCCTTATGGTATTGTTCAATGATCCTTTTGGAAAGACTTAACCCCAGTCCCCAGCCCCTTTTTTTGGTAGTGAAGCCCGGTTTAAACACTTTCCGGATATTCTGACGGGCAATGCCTTTGCCGGTATCGGTAATGTCAATAATGACGCTGGTGGCATTCTGCTGCAGGTAGATGGTAATATTGCCCTTGCCTTCCATGGCATCCAATGCATTTTTGAGCAGGTTTTCAATCACCCAGTCAAACAGGGGTGGGGAGATCTTTACGTTCAGTTTTTCAATGTTATTGGTATTGAACACCAGTTGTACTTTACCTGCTGCACGTTTGCGCATGTACTCCACCATGCTTGCTACCTGTGTTACAATATCGTGTGGTTCCAGTTGCGGACTGCTGCCTATTTTTCCAAAACGGTCCGATACCAGTTTCAACCTGTTCACATCCTTTTCCATTTCCTGCACTATCTTTTCATTGTCAGGATTTTCCTTCAGCATTTCCACCCAACCCTGTATAGAAGAAAGCGGGGTTCCCAACTGGTGTGCTGTTTCTTTGGCCATACCTGCCCATACCTGGTTTTGCGATGATCTAAAACTGGTGGTAAGTGCGGTGATGGTAATAATAATGAATAGACTTACTATCAGCAACTGCACCAACGGGTAATTACGTACCTGGTTCAGCAAACTGGTGTGCCCATAATAATAAATGTTCTTTTCGCCGCTTTTCAACGGGTTTACCCATTCTATAGGTTGGTTCTGCGACCGGAACTCTTTTACTTTCTGCTGTACATAACCTTTATCCTGCGCCAGGGCAGAGTCAAGATTCACATGATCCAGTATGCGCCCGTTCTCATCGGTAACAATAATGGGGATGGTTTTATTTTCGGCAATGATGATGCTTACCAGTTTGTCGCTGATACCCGTACTATCGTGTATCAGTAGTTTTCCGGCCTCCACCCATTGTTCTACCCGCTGGCGTTCATCCATAGCAATTTTACCCGCCAGGTATTGCGAATAGAAAATGGTACCGCTTACAATAGCAATGGCAATAATGGCAAGCCCCGTTCTCCAGTTAAAAAGCGGTTGAATCATTCGACTAATTTATAAAAACCGTTCCTTTGCATCCGTTATTACCGGAAATATTTTCAAGATAGCATGAAGTCACCGCTGGTTTCTATAGTTATTCTCAACTGGAATGGTCAACATTACCTGGAGCAGTTTCTGCCTTCGGTACTGGCCAGTACTTATTCCAATAAAGAAATAGTGGTGATCGATAACGCCTCCTCTGATCATTCTGTAAGCTGGCTGCAGCAGCATTATCCTGCTGTAAAGATCATACAGCTTTCTGAGAATATGGGATTTGCCAAAGGCTATAATGAAGGACTGAAACAGGTAACGGCAGACTATTATATATTACTGAATTCTGATGTGGAAGTACAACCGGCATGGATTGAACCGGTGATAGAACTGATGGAAAACAATGCCGGCATTGCAGCCTGTCAGCCAAAGATCATGCAGTACCACCAGCGCAACCTGTTTGAATATGCCGGTGCTGCCGGTGGCTGGATCGATTACCTGGGCTATCCTTTTGCCCGTGGACGTGTGTTTGATGTTTGTGAAGAAGATAAGGGACAATACGATACCGCAGTGCCTGTATTCTGGGCCAGTGGTGCAGCCTTATTTGTACGTGCTGCTGTTTATCGCCATACCGGCGGACTGGATGAATACTTTTTTGCACACCA
Organism: Chitinophagaceae bacterium PMP191F; assembly: GCA_001302245.1. Taxonomy (GTDB): domain Bacteria; phylum Bacteroidota; class Bacteroidia; order Chitinophagales; family Chitinophagaceae; genus PMP191F. The sequence continues at coordinate 240,711 of LGYU01000010.1, read as the reverse complement.
GGAAGAGATTGATTTTTGCTGGCGTTTGCAACTGGCAGGGTACGAGGTATATTGTTGCCCGCAATCGGTTGTTTATCACGTAGGTGGCGGTACCTTACCGAAAGGAAATAGTCGCAAGGTGTTTTTGAATTTCCGCAACAACCTGGTAATGCTGGCCAAGAACCTTCCTTTTGGCAGGGCGGTAATGGTAATATTTTACCGTTTCTGGCTGGATGCCATATCGGCCTGCAAATCGTTGCTGGCAGGAGAGGGCAGGTATTTTACTGCTGTTATCAAAGCACATTTTGCCTTCATAGGATGGCTGTTGTTTCATAATAAAAAGCAACCTTTCCCGGAAAAACGTATGTTTTTATTAAAAGGCTGTTTGTCTAAAAGCGTGGTGTGGAGCTACTTTGTGCAGGGAAAGAAAACATTTGCAGAAATTGTTGATAAGAAACACTGATTTTTTCATCTGAACTACTATTTTTGCACAGCAATTAACTCGTTATGGATCAACATCAAGAAAAAGATTACCGCGAGAAAGATTTCAAACACAGCTGGGTGAATTCTTCTGTATTCCTGTTTTATCTGCAGGTATTCTGCGTACTGGCATTTGTATTAGGCGGATGTTATAGTTTATATACTCAGCGCTACAAAGGAAAGCCTGAGGTGAATGTGCCTGCCAATACGCACTACACGCCTGAGTACAAATAATTTATAAAAAAAGTTGGCGAAAAATTTTGAAGTAATCATACAATTTCTATCTTTGCACTCCCAATTCAATAACGGGGTTGTGAGAAAGGAAAAAGAAAGAAAGTAAGCAGGTTGAAAAATGGAATTGGATGATTACTTTGTTCTTTAATTTTTCGAAAGTTCTTAATGATAAAATGCGGAAGTAGCTCAGTTGGTAGAGCGCAACCTTGCCAAGGTTGAGGTCGCGGGTTCGAGCCTCGTCTTCCGCTCTGAAAATGAAGGTGTGATGTTCTCACACCTTTTTTGTGCCTGTCACTCACCCGGGTGGCGGAATAGGTAGACGCGCAGGACTTAAAATCCTGTTCCCAGTAATGGGAGTAGGGGTTCAATTCCCCTCCCGGGTACGAATGGGACTTGTGCCCAACTTAATCATTGGGGCTGCTACTTCTAGCAGCCCTTTTTCTTTTAAAGTCAGTTGATTGTGTTGGAATAGTTCATGAATGAATTGTGTTAGATAGATGTCATCTTGGTAGTACAAGAACTTATCGAACACCAGCTTAATGAACTGATGCTTTTTGTGAACTTCGAGGTGATCGAAAAGCTTGAAATAAGGCCTTCCAACTTTTGAAGTAGGCCTCTTCGTTTGTGTGCAGGTTTACAAGATCCTTTTGGAGTCGTGCTGTTTGACCCCGGAGATTGCTTATTACTTCTTTATATGCCTCCTCCGAAACTTTCTCCATTAAATACTTTTTCTCAACCGCGTGAATTTTCTTAATACCAATAGTATTTATCAGATTTGCTTTTACTGTTGCTGCACAATACGATGTAGCCTGTGGCGGAGATATCATTAATATTATCCTGAAGAAAGGATTGAAGAATTCCTGGAAAAATACACTGACTGCAGCTTCCGATCCCAATCATTATAATTACTATACACTTCGCAACAGTTTTCTGTACGGCAAAAACAGGATCGGGCTGGCTGCTGGTGCAGGTGGTAAACTGGGTTATAGCAGCATACAGCAGGGTCTTACAACGCTGTATCCGAAAGATGCGTGGATGCTGACCTACACAGGTAAACAAAAAGAGAATAACCTGTCTGCACGCATGGCACTGGATTATGATCTTTCTGCTAAAACAACCATCGGGTTTCAATACCTGGCAACGATCAATGATCCCGGTAGTCGTGACCTGGCAAAAGTGAATATCAATAACACCGCGTCTGTAACCGATTCTTTATTGATCAATAATTGCAATAGAAACCTGGGCAACAGTAATTATCTGCTGTTTTGACTTTGTTTTAGCAGTTTTTACCTATTTCGTAAGTCCCTTTCCTGATTGTATAAGTGATATCAATGTCAATCAGTGACTTTTGCGGTCCCTAAAGAAAAGGTTAAGGCAATGCTGCGTAGAATATCTGTTTTGTTACTGTTGTTTTTGGTGCATGCATCTGTTGTTATTGCACAAAATAAAAATACATACGAAGTACAAGGTTCTGTATACGATACTGCCGGTAAGGCTATTACGTTTGCCTATGTGCAGATCCACGAACTGGGATTAAATGTTGTAACAGATAATGCAGGCCATTTTTCATTTGTGCTGCCTGTACCAGCCCGTGGCGAAAATATTCAACTGGAAGTAAGCCACGTAGGCAAGGATACTTATAAAAAAACATTTATATCAGGCAAGAATATTTCCTTTCATATTGTATTGAATGACCTGTCGTATGCTTTGCCTGAAATACAGGTCACATCTGTAAGACAGGCTACGCTGAACTCTAACTCATCCATTGTTTTTGACAGAGCCGCCATTGAACAAACACAGGCTTTAAGTCTGTCCGACATATTGAATTACCTGCCCGGTAAAAAAATTACACCGCCCAATGTGATGGACAAACTGAACATCACACTGCGCTCTGAAGCCACCAGCGGTAGTTTTGGTTTAAACAATGCGTTTGGAACTGCTATTGTGATGGATGGAAGCCCGGTTTCTAACAACGCTAATATCCAGGCAGTGAACGTAAGTCGAAACGGATTTGGAACAGCCAACCAGATTGGTGTAGGTACCGGTCGTATGAATGATTATGCCAACAATGGTATTGATCTGCGCCAGGTACCTGTTGAAAATATTGAATCTGTAGAAGTAATATCAGGTGTTGCTTCTGCCAGGCTGGGTGATTATACGGATGGTGCAGTATTGGTAAACAGGCAGGCCGGTATATCACCACTGCGTGTTTCAACCAGGATGCGGTATGGAACACAAAATATTTCACTCAGCAAGGGTATGAAACTGTCGCGCAAACTGGGTGCATTGAGTGTCAGCATGGATTACCTGAACAGTAATGAAGATCCACGCGATAAATTTAAATCATTCAACCGTGTTTCGGGCAGTGCTTCCTGGAGTTATGCCAGCACCGGGAAAGTGAAATTTAAAAACACGCTGACGGTTGATTATGCTACCAACATTGATAAGATCCGTGAAGACCCGGACGATGGAAGTCATAGCGCTGCCAGCTTTAAAAACTACAGTTTTTCTGTCAACAACCGCAGCAGCCTGCAGTTGAAAAAAGCATGGCTGAAAAAGATTGATTTTACAGTGAGTTACAGTGGTGGCAAACAGGATTCTTACGACCAGGTATATGTAAATATCAGTAGCATCAAACAAATTACTACTGCCATGGAAACCGGTATTCATGAAGGATATTTTGTACCTGGTTATTACTATGCTATCCGCAGGCTGATCGGCAGACCGGTGAATGGTTTTGCCAGGCTGGAACTGAATAATTATTTCAGAACAGGAGCCTTGTTTCACAATGTGATTGTTGGTGGAAATGTGAACTACAGCGGTAATCGCGGACCGGGTTTGGTAGAAGATCCCAATACACCCAGAACATCCAATTACAATCAGGGTGTTACCAACAGACCCATTGCATTTAACCGCACCCTGTTTACACAAACCTACTGGGGCGTTTATGCTGAAGACCGAATTACTACAGATATTGCCAACAGGCCAGCCAATATATCATTAGGTATCCGTGGTGATAAACAGAATGGCTTTTTTGTGATAGCACCCAGGATCAGTTTAAACTATGCATTGTCTAAACAGGTAAACCTGAATGCTGCTTTTGGTATGGCATCCAAAGCACCGGCCCTATTGCAGATCAATCCCGGTGATGTATATTATGATATTCCGTTGCTGAGTTATTACGCCGGCAATAATGCCGAAAATTATTACCTGGCATATACGCATGTGATTCAGGTACGCAATCAAAACCTGAAACCGTATACCAGTAGCATGTCAGAAGTAGGGTTGAGCTGGAAACAACCGCTTTTCAGGGTTAGCATGAACATGTTCTATAAGGAGACACACGATGGTGTTGCCGGCAATACAGATTACACTCGTGTAACATTGCCTGTATACAAAGTGTCCAAAGCTGTTCCCGGTGCAAAGCCGGAAATAGAGCAGACCGGTACAAAAAATTACAATGTTACCTATAGCCTTTTGAACAATGCGCTTGAAACTTCCACATGGGGCGGTGAGCTGTTTGTAAATACTAACAAAGTAAGGGCTATCCAGACCTCCTTTACTTTCAACACTTCGTTTTACAATACCTACTACTTCAATAAGAACCTTGTAATGGGCGATATGACAAAGTTTGATGAATTTGTATTGCAGGGCAAAACAGCTATAGTGGGTTTGTATGACAAGAATGAAAACACTACCTACACTTTAAAATCAGGCATCACTGCCAGTACACATGTCAGCGCATTAAGACTGGTAGTGTCTGTATCCGGCGATATATTCTGGATCAGCAAAACAAAATATAACCAGGCAAGTCTTTACCCTGTAGCATACTATACAAAAGATATGGAGCTGGTGCCTTTGACGAAGGATGTTGCCAGAACAGCCGGATACCAGCACCTGTGGCGTACTGATGAAGACAGAACCCTTACCAATAACCTGCCCAATGTGTATAGCAACTGGCATGCGGTGATCAGTAAGGAAATCGGCAATAACCTGCGCTTTTCTTTCAGTGCTTACAATGTCCTGTACCTGAATCAGAATAAACAGAAACTGGTAACCACCTCTACAGGTGCCAGTACCATGTCATTCTTCTCACTGCGTACAGCGCCTTCTTTCGGGGCAGAGCTTCGTTTAACTCTATAATACTAACTATAAATAGCGGATCATGAAAACGAATAGTATGATAATAATTGTTTGTATTGCAGTGTGTGGATCATTTGCTTGCAGGCGGGATTTGCAGGTAAGTGATACGATGGTGGATGCAGTAGTAGCTGTAACTTACGATACAGCAGCCGGAAATTTCAGTTTCCCCAAACAGGGAATTAAAATTACTCTTTCTAATCAGCGTACAGGTAATTCATTAACATATACAACTGATGCCAACGGAAAAGTAATCATGGAAGGTATCAGTTCTTCCGTATACAATATTACAGCTACCATCAGCTTGTCTGCTGCACAATACCTGAGCATTACGGGCATTAAACCAAAGGGCGATTCTGTTATTTTCAACGCTTCTGTAAACACTACACCCATCAACCGTGAAAGAAATACAGCCGTTGAACTGAAGTTACAGTCCGGTATTGTGGGCGATTGGGTAATTAAACAGATCTATTTTGCAGGTAGCCACCGTACACTGGGTGCTTTGTATCGCGATCAGTTTATTGAGTTGTACAATAATTCAACAGACACCTTATATGCAGATAGTCTTTATATCGCAACACTGATCGGTGTAAACAATACTACCATCAATACTGGTACAGGTTATATCAGCAGCGGTGCATTTATAGGACAATACAATTGGCAACAGGCACTGAATATGCCTGCCAATATAGATGCCAATAATGATTACGTGTATGCCAAGTCCATGTACATGATCCCCGGTACCGGAACTACTTATCCCGTTGCTCCCGGTAAAGGCATTCTTATAGCCCAGACAGCCGTGAATCACAAAGCGCCTTTTGTAGGGTCTGATGGAACTGCCATTTCCGTGCAGGATCCTTCCCTGACAGTGGACCTTAGCAGTGCCGAATTTGAAGCATACGTAGCACCTTATGTCAGCAAACCGCTGGATTCTGATATTGATGTGCCTTCGTCAGTAAATATGGAACCAGTTAAAATATTCGGTACCGATATGATCTTTGATAATCCCGGAAGGGATGGTTTTGCCATTATCAAGGTAAATACCATGGAGGCAGCTGCAAAACTGCGCTCAGATGTATACTGGACGCCCAACCTGCAAAACCCTTCTACCACTACACAATACAACCAGATACCGGTAAAATTTGTGCTGGATGCAGTAGAAACACAGCCGTCAACCACTACATCAAGAGTGCCTAAAAAATTACGTGATAATCTGGATGCCGGTTTCACATTTGTTCCTGGCAGCAGCTATTCTTCTCAATCCGTGATCAGGAAAACAGCCAAAATAGTAGGTTCAAGAATTGTGCTGATGGATACCAACAATTCATATAACGATTTTACTTACCTGGCTATGGCCAATCCCAGAGGCTTTGCCAACTAAGGCAGCTACCCGCATGAACTTTTAAAACCGAAGTAAACTGACAATAGTGAATAGGTATAGCGTTTTTTTATTGATTACTGTAATGAGCTGTCTGCAGTCGGCTGCGCAGCGCACCGACTCACTGCCGGCGGGCTATTACAGTGATTTTTTTTATAAGAATTATTCTTTCTATCACCAGGACGCCATTTTACAGCGGCTCAGCGATACCCGTTATTATAATATAGTAGGACTAACCTACAGCCGCGAAAGCGGCAACCTGCATCTTTCGCAGGTACCTGGAAAAAATACAGGATATTATTTTGCAACGGAAGGTGTAAGGCAACTGGGACGTTTTAAAATAAGCGGCAGATTCCGCTATACAGTCAGCACGCTCGATAGCCTGGGCAATACCTTATCGTATGCTCCACAGCAACCGGATCTGACCGCCTATTATTTTTATGCTCAGAAGAAAGGCAGATGGAGTTATGGAGAGTACGATATGAATGCCATTGTTTCGTATGCTTTCTTTAAAGAAAAATTATGGCTGTCCGGAGGCATTGATTACAATGCCAGCAATGGGGACAGGAACAGTGACCCCCGGCCTTCTAAAAAAACATTTTACCTGCGGGCTTCTCCTTCCATAGGCTGGCGTTTTAGTCCGAAGCACATCGTTGCGGCGGGATATACGTTCGGATTCAACAGGAACAGGGTTTCGGTGGATTATAAGAACACAGCGTACCAGGTAAACAGAACGCTGTATCCTGAATATATAGTGAACAGGATAATGGGGTATGGTAATCTTGATCCGCAGTTGACACTCCAGGATATGCGGGAGTATGCCGATAACTATGGTTTCAATGGCGTTTACGACGGACATTTTTGTTTTGGCCAGGTTACTGTATCCGGTTACTGGAAACGAAATGATCACCAGTTCAGAAGAGATGCCGCCACAGCCAATGCTACCAGGTTCCGCTACGGCGAGCAGTATGATGATTTGATAGGGTTGAATGCTTTGTGGCAGAAAACAACCAACATACGTCAGTATCGTATACAGGCAAGCTACAGTTCTTTGCAAACATTCAATATTGATTCTATACTGGCTGCTACCAACTATGTGGCTGCATGGGATCGTGTAGAGGTAGAGCCGGCTGTTGTTTTCCTGAAAAAAGGGAAACCCAAACATGAACTGGCATTGAATGGTCATTATGGAGATTTGTACAGGGTGGATGGTAATATCAGCGCGCATGTTGAGAACAGGTGGGTAGATGTGCAGTTAAAAGGCGCACATTATATGTACCTGGAAAAAGACAACTTGGTAAAAATAAGCTGGGGAGCGGGGTATACTTTTCCGCTGGCTTCTTCTTACATCAGGATACCTGCTACAGAAGAAACGATCTTTACAGCGAATGTTGCCTATCCCGATTTTGCCTTTTATAATACCGCAAAATACCAGGGTAAGGCCGGGATTGCCTGGTACGGAAAATATAAAAAGCAGACATTTTTTGTGCGGGGAGCCCTGCAGTATCAGCAAACGGCTAAAACTAGTGTGGTACACAATACCATTTATCATGGTGCCAAAGCAAGTCGTAAATGGGCGGAGTTCAGTGCAGGGATTGTGTTGTAAAATTAGCTATTCGACCGTATTAAGAGGTACCCCTGTAATATGGGGTTCTTTTTTTTGCAGCAGGCTTTTAAGTTCCTGTATAACCAGTACAAGGTAAAATGCCGATGCCCCGCTGAAGAATGAAATGGGCAGCAACGTAATAAAATGACTCACAGAAAAAACATGTATGCTGGGTTGCATATATGCCGGTTGGGGGTTTACATTGATGTTAATGAGGTGACCAGGAGTTTCTATAGGGGGTGGAGATGTAAAACTACATATCAGTTGAAAAGCAGGTAGTTTACAAGGGTAGAGGTATGTGTCATTTTATAAAATCACACAAGAAAGCATCAATTTGTAGGGCTAAAACCTCTCTTGCTTCTGGTATTCGCTGGGGCTAAAACCCGTGTTCTTTTTAAAAGCGGAGAAAAATGTACTGCGTGATGAGAAACCGGCTTCTTCACCCAATGCCTCCAGGGTCATGCCCTTCCAGTCATCATCCTGCATGCGCCGGCGGATATAGTCGACCCTGTATGTATTAATAAAATCGGTAAAACGTTGCTGGTAATGTTTGTTCAGCACATGTGAAAGATGGTGCCGTGGAATGTCCAGGTTATCAGACAAAATATTTAAGGTTAGCCCCTGTTTACGAAAAGCCTGTTGTTCGGTAATATATTTTTCCAGCCTTTCACAATAACTTTTTATCAGGTCTTCATGCAGTAACAGTTCTTTTTTAGCCAGCCTGTTTTCTTCGGGAATTTCATCAGCAGCAAAAACACTTTCATGTGCAGGTGCAATAACAGAAGTTGGTTCTTCCGGCTGCTTTTCTGTAACTGCAGGTTGCAAAATTCTGGCGCCGTATAATATATTGGGTTTGAAAAAAAGATATACGCTGAACCCGAAGAAGGCGAAGTTCATTACCAGTACAGGACCTTTACACAGTTCCAGCAGATCAATTCCTGAACCCAGTATGCGAAGCCCTGTCACAGTAATAACAGCCAGCGCTACATAAATAGTGGTCAGAAAGCCGGAGAAAATGAATAGCCAGCGTTTGTTTTCCGGAAGCTGAGTGTACCCTTTCTTCTTTTGTATGAAATAATATCGTAATAGAATAAACCACTGAAAAAGCAGGTAGATCACTCCCTGTACCGGGCGAAGGGTGGCATGTACAACAACCGGAACAAACCCGGAACCTTTCAGATAGATCAGGTTAATATCTCTGGCAATATCCTGGATCACCTGTTTTTTAACTGCTGTATCAGCAAAATAAAAAGGCATCAGTTCCAAAAAATTGATGGCAGCGGGAATAAAATGCAGCCAGTCAGACCGTTTAAAAGAAGTTTCATCGTACAACACAGTCCGTACATACAGGTAGCTCAACGGTGGTATGAGATAATACAGGGGGCTGCCTATCCTGAAAATATAAGGGATATCTTTCAGCCACCCTCCAATGAACAACAGGTATAGCAATGCATACCAGCCACAGGAGAACAGGATAATACCCAACTGGCGATTGGCGTGACGGTAATTACTGCCTTTAACGAACAGCAGAATACTGGTCACAAAACTGCAGAAAATGCCACCAATCATTAATACATCTTGAAGCCGTAACATAACAGGAAAAGCTAAGATATTATATTCCGGGTACGCAGACCTTTTTACCGCGAATGTTTTAGAGAAATAAATACATTATATAGTATCGGTAAATGATAAATGGTAGTGGCAGCATAAAAACGGCAGCCGGTATACAGTGGGCTGCACATATTAGTATAGCGGTTAACGATAGTGCATGGTGGCTCTCCGAACCGTGATAATGACAGGTTGCCCTGCCGGGCGGTGCTTATCTTCCTTATTGCGTAAATGGATTTCCGTTTGCGGCATAAACGCTTTTCAATGGCTCAATACTTTCGCAATGTTGGTTTATAACATTAAAAACGCATTAACTACTGTCTGAATATGAAACAACTTGTTTTTTCAGTACTTGTATTGTTACTGGCAGCTGGTTCCGTATCGGCACACGCCATATGGATTGAGAGCAATGCTACCGGTAAAAAAGGCAGCAAACATGCTGTAAGGGTTTATTTTGGTGAGTTTGGTGACAATGAAAGAGATACGGTTGCCAAATGGTTCTCCGATCTGAAAGAGCTGAAAGTATACCTTGTTGGTCCTGACCAGCAAAAAGTACAACTGAATACAAGCGATGCGGTAGATCACCTGCTTGCAGGTTTTGTTCCTTCTGCAGATGGTGTATATACTGTATTGATCTACCATGTGGTAAAAGACCTGCATGGCGCAGCAAAGATTGAATACAATGCCAGCGCTACCATTGTGGTAGGACAAGGTGCTAATCAGCCCACCCTGAATACCAACGAGCTGAGTATTTTTTCTGCTACCGGAGGTGCGGCAAAACTGAATGTTCCTTTCAAATTACAGGCATTTTACCAGCAACAGCCTGCAGCCAAACAACAGATTGAAGTAGTGGCACCCGGTGGCTGGGAAAAGAAAGTAACCGGCGATGCTACAGGTACAGTTACTGTAGTACCCACTGTTGCTGGTGTTCACATGGCAGAAGTAATGCAGAATGTAAAAGAACCAGGTGAACACAATGGAAAACATTATGAAAGCATCTGGAAAATAGCCACCTACAGTATTGCGGTGAGTAAGTAAACAGTAAACGTGTAATACAAAAGGGCGTACAACAAATATTGTACGCCCTTTTACTTTATCTGAAACCATGGTTAAGCTGACTCGAAACGTTTCTGGATAAAATCCCAGTTCACCACATTCCACCAGGCATTGATATAATCCGGGCGACGGTTCTGGTATTTCAGGTAATAAGCGTGTTCCCACACATCCAGCCCCAGCAGCGGAAAGCCTTTTACGTCACTTACATCCATCAGGGGATTGTCCTGGTTAGGTGTGGAGGCTACAACCAGCTTTTTATCGTTGGTAACTACCAGCCATGCCCAGCCACTGCCAAAGCGGTTTTTACCGGCATCGGTAAACTGTGTTTTGAAAGCATCTACAGAATTAAAATCTTTTTCAATGGCTGCTTTCAGTTTACCGGAAGGTGCAGTGGCACCACCGGGGGCGGTCATGCTTTTCCAGAATAATTCGTGGTTATAATGCCCGCCGGCGTTGTTGCGCATTTTGGCAGAATATTTCGAAATACTGCCCAGCAGATCTTCTAGTTTTGTTTTGGCAGTATCTACTTTTTCAGCCTGTACGGCTTCAGCCAGGTTTTTGGCGTAGGTAGCTGCGTGTTTGGTGTAATGGATCTCCATGGTCTGCGCGTCTATAGAAGGTTCCAGCGCTGTATAGGCGTATGGCAAAGGCTGTTGAGTATAAGGGGTGCCCGGGCCATTGCCTGCAGGACCGGCTCCGCATGAACCGGCAAATGAAGACAATGCAGATAAAGAAACAGATGCTGCTATACCAGCTTTACCGGTATTAACGATAAAGTCGCGGCGGGTGGTAAAACCTGTTTTTTCCATATTATTAAGTTATGAGTGTTTCCTGCGTACATGCAATATTTATTCCACGGTATTAACGGCAGGTATATTACCATTGGTTTAGCCCATTGTGCACAATTAATTTATATATGCAGTATGGCAATCCGGAAATAATAAAGATGGTTACTTAAGGGGATCCTAAAGTTACATCATTTGTAATTACAATGCAGCATCGGGATTTTCGCAATGTTTTTTTAATGCTGTCACATTGAAGTTATGCGTATGGTGATCGGTCGTCCAGCGAACGTATAATGCCCATTTCCAATCCTCTCAGTTCTGCCAGTCCTTTTAACCGGCCGATAGCTGAATAACCGGGGTAAGTGTTCTTTTTCAGATCATCCAGCATCTGGTGTCCGTGATCGGGGCGCATGGGAATAGAACGATTGCTGCTACGCATCAGCAATACAATTTCTTTTACAATGGCATACATGTCAGCATCACCACCCAGATGGTCGGCTTCATAGAAATTGCCTGCTGCATCGCGTTGGGTATTGCGCAGGTGAATAAAATGGATGTGGTTGCCCAGCCGTTGTATCATACCTGTAAGATCATTATCAGCACGCGCCCCGAGTGAACCGGTACAGAAACACAACCCGTTGGCAGGAGAAGGCGCTGCCTGTAATAGTTCGTGTACATCCTGTTCTGTACTTACAATACGCGGAAGCCCCAGTAATGAATAAGGAGGGTCGTCAGGATGAATGGCCATCTGCAAACCGGTTGCTTCTGCTACCGGTACTACCTGTTGCAGGAAATGAAACAGGTGTGATTTCAGTTTTTGTGTATCAATAAGCTCATACGTTTTCAGTGCGGCCAGTACCTGGTCTGGAGTAAACCGTTCATCGCTGCCTGGCAATCCCAGCAGTGTATTGTAGAAAAGAGTGTCCTTTTGCCCGGGCGTCATGCTATCAAACCGTTGCTGTGCAGTAGCGATCTCCTGCGGGGTATAATCTTTTTCTGCACCTGGTCTTTTCAGTAAGAACAGGTCAAATGCAATGAATGCAGCCCTTTCAAAATACAATGCTTTGCTGCCATCTGGCATGGTATAGGCAATATCGGTACGCATCCAGTCCAGTATGGGCATAAAGTTATAGGTCACTACTTTCAACCCGCAACGCGCTACATTGCGCAGACTTTCTTTATACTGTTCAATATATTGCTGATAATTACCAGATTTTTTTTTGATGTCTTCATGTACGGGCAAACTTTCAATAACTGTCCATGTTAAACCTGCCGCTTCAATAACTGCTTTGCGTTTGTTGATTTCTGCTTCGGTCCATACATCACCTACCGGAATATGGTGTAATGCTGTTACCACGCCTGTACATCCTGCCTGTAGTATATCCTGTAAACTAACCGGATCATTGGGTCCGAACCATCGCATGGTTTGTTGCATTTGCATATAGGGAATGTTTATGATACTAATATCGTTTCGTGTTACAGGTTGTTGATGCATTCCTGATTGGCGTCTCTGCGAGAAACATTATTTGCACATTTGCATATCCGCACATTAATTTCCCGGTGCATACGGAAACTTCAATGCTTTGTAATATTCCAGTGTATGATCAGGCTGCTCATAACCCTTTGGTATCGGCATGCGAGAAAAGGTCTGGAAATACAACAAGCATGCATTGCGCCACCACACTGCTTCTTTTTCCTGTATGGCCAATAGCATACTTACCTGTTCAAATCTTTCGGAATCTATATAAGGTTTCATCTGCTGCCAGGTATGTTGCATACGGCGTACAGTATCTACCCCGCTGTAATATTTATAACACAATTCCTGCCACAGGTTTCTTCCGGATGATAACCGGTAATTCCAGGGAATATGATGAAACCACAACAGGTAATCTTCCGGGCAGGTAGCCACGTCGCCAAACTGTTTTTGAACCGCAGGTTTGTATTGCGCCAGTGCATTGCTGCCCGTAGTAGTGCGATCAAATCCGATACCGGTGCTGTCTGCACGATGAAAATATACAGGGTTCCAGTCTGCCCGGGGTGCTTTATCGTACCAGGGGGCAGGGCCATAGTGATGACCATAACCCATGATATGATGCAAGCCCAGTGGCGTCATATAATTTACCACTGCTTCGCGCGATGCAAGCATCATCTGCTGAACATTTTCTACCAGTTTTTTATTGTTGCCAAAGGTTTGCCGTATCCATTCACCTGCCAGTTGTTGTTCGGATAAGGTATAGTCCCATGCCAGTCTGCCGTAGGCATACCAGTTAGCCTGTGCAAACGGATGTCCGCACCAGTTAATATCACTACCAATATTGGCCACACCGGCCATGCCGGATAAAGAATGGTGATCGGCAATTCCGGAAACAATATCTGCAACAGTTGTATGCGGACCTTTTGCATAAGTATCAGCATTCAGACATTCTTTGAACAATGATGGCAGAAAAACAAGATGCGTGGAAAAACCAAGATACTCCTGTGTTAGCTGGAATTCCATCATTAACGGTGTATTGGGCATAGCGCCAAACAACGGATGAAAAGGTTCGCGTGGCTGAAAATCGATCGGACCATTCTTTACCTGGACCAGTACATTTTTTCTGAAACTGCCATCCAGCGGAGTGAACTCATTATAGGCCTGTTTAAAGCGATCTTCAGGTGTTTCGTTGCTGTAAACAAATGCACGCCACATTACAACACCTCCAAATGGTGCCAGCGCATCGGCCAGCATATTGGCGCCATCTGCATGGTTGCGGCCATAGTTCTGCGGACCAGGTTGTCCCTCTGAATTGGCTTTTACCACGAAGCCACCAAAATCGGGTATATAACTATAGATATCTTTTGCTTTCTGTTGCCACCATGCCTGTACCTGTGTATCCAGTGGATCAGCAGTTTTCAAACCACCGATCTCTACCGGGGCACTGAAGCGTGCGGTGAGATATACTTTTATACCATAAGGACGGAATGTATTGGCCAGTGCTGCTACTTTCTGCAGGTAATCATCAGTAAGGATCCAGGCATTGGCATTTACATTGCTCAATACTGTACCGTTGATGCCAATGGAAGCATTGGCACGGGCATAATCTATATAGCGCTGGTCAATATAACCCGGAAGTTTTTGCCAGTTCCAAATGGAGAAGCCTGCATACCCGCGTTCCACTGTTCCGTTCAGGTTATCCCAGTGGTTGAGCAAACGGTGTTGTATGCGTGGTTTGCTGAAGATGTTCAGTTTGCTGATGTTCTGCTGTGTTTGCAACAGGCGTAGTAAATGAAAAGTGCCATATAGTACACCTTTATCGGTATTGGCAGCCACAATAGTGAGTGTATTGTTGCCTTTTTTGCGGGTAAGTATACAGTAGCCTTCATCACCCAGTGCCTGCATATTCTCTGTAGCGGTAGCCTGTTGTATGATGGTGTTGTGCAGTGTACCGATCACTATAGTACCTTCAGTGTGTAGTGTATTGGTGAAGGATACCGGGTGTGCCAGCAAGCCGGTAAGACCGGTTTGCAATTCCCTGCGTGCGGCCAGCAGGGTAGCAGAGGTACTATCTGCCAGCACCCAGCGCAGTTGTTTGCTGTAAGTGTTTTGTAATTGTTTGTCGGCAATAGCGTCGTACCGGAGCCAGAGCCGGTAACCGTTTTCTGCATGCAGCAGGGTAGCTGCCAGCAGCAGTACAGGTAAAATAATATGTCGCATGGCAAATAGACGGCCATCATCCGCTACACAGGCCTTCTCAGCGACGATGCGCGGACAATAAGCTCAGATTTGATGATGATGGAATTGGTGAGTGTAATATCGCCGTTACCGGCAAGATGGTGAACAAGACTGCGGGCTGCCACTTCTCCGATTTCCACACCGGGATAATTAATAGTGGTAAGACGGGGCTCTACAATGGTACTTACCACATCGTTATTAAATCCTACCACCGCAATATCTTCCGGGATCCTTAATCCCATTTCTTTAAAGGTCTGAATGCACAAGGCGCCGGTAAAATCACTGGCGGCAAAAATGCCATCGGGCATCGGGTCCATTACAGCTATGGCCCTGGCAGTTGCCACTGATGAATCCTGTTCCAGGCTGATCACATACAGCAGGTCATCAGAAAATGGAACATCATAATCGCGCAAAGCTGCTTTGTAACCATTGCAGCGTTGTGCGTATACATTTCTTTTAAGGTTACCGGTAATATGTACCACGCGTTTGCAACCTTGTTCTATAAGGTGGCGTGTGGCATCATAACCGGCTTTGTAATTGTCGATGATCACTTTGGTACCTACACTGTTCTCTTCCACGCGATCAAAAAAAACAACCGGGATGCCCTTGCTGATGAACGGATCGAAGTGAGAAAGATCGGGTGTGTCAAAGGCCAGTGAAGCGATCAGACCGTCTACCCGTTTGTGAAACAGGTTTTCTGCGTTCTCTACTTCTTTGGTACCGCTTTCAGAAGAGTGGGCAATGATAATATCATAATTGGCTTCTGCTGTAACTTTTTCAATGCCTGCCAGTACCGATACAATAAAGTTACTATGCAGTTCATGCAACAGCACGCCAATGGTATACGACTTCTGTTGCCGCAGGTTGCTGGCAAAATTGTTGGAACGGTAGCCCAGTTCTCTTGCTTTGTCAGTGATCCTTTTCTTGGTTTTGGAACTGATGGCAGGATGATCTTTCAGCCCGCGACTTACAGTGGCAGGCGAAATACTGAGATTCCTGGCAATATCGTAGATGGTGACATCTTTATCCTTCCTCATCGTAGCAATCATTCGTTTGAAACAAATCTAAGACAACAAATTCATGAATTTCGATTTTTGTGAAAAATAAATGCAATCGGTTGCATTCTGATTTATTTATCCTATTTTTATTTCTGTTTAATATTCTGACAACTCTCTTGCCTTTAAAACGATTGATGGTATGCAGGTAATGCCGCAGCTCAGAAATTTCGTCAACGGTAGTCAACGCTACCGTAATGACCGTTTATGGTTATCTGTATGGTATGTCTTAAATCCGCTTAAAGTTTTGATTTTTAATACATTTATTGCTAGTCCTGAATATAATTGCAGGCCCGTTTTTGCAGATAGTATGCAACAACCGGCCTGTTTTCTTTTGTGGCTCCTGGTAAGTGATGTTATATAAGGTTGCAGAAAAATGAAGCTCCGGTATACAGTAATAATGATTGCAGAGGATGTGTTGGACGGGCGTTTGAAATAATTGCTTTTCAGCCTTTTTTAAACAAAATCCATGCAACCGGTTGCATTCGCTTTCATACCGGGAGAAATGACGGAAAAGTGGCTTTGAAACAATATAGAACAAAAGAAAAAAGATGCCGGTATACCCGGTCATCATCAAATAAACAAGCAAGCGTGACGATGAACTGCCAGATGCAGGAATACCAGCTTGCTGCAAACTAAAACCGGTCATTAAAACCAAGACTAACTGCTATATGAAAAAAGGAATTGCCCTGCTGCTGCAACTGGTAGTTATTTGCACGCTTGCTGCGCAAAAGCCGCTCTATCTGGATACACGGCAACCTGTTGCTGTGCGGGTAAAAGATTTTATCCAACGTCTTACACTGGAAGAAAAAGCAGGACAAATGATGTACAACAGTCCTGCAATACCACGTTTGAATATTCCTGAATACAACTGGTGGAATGAAGCACTGCACGGAGTAGGACGCTCTGGTGTGGCTACAGTATTTCCGCAGGCAATAGGGCTGGCAGCTACTTTTGACGACAGCCTGGCGCTGGCAGAAGCATCGGTGATCTCTACCGAAGCACGCGCTATGTATAATGAGGCTGTTGCAAAAGGGTATCATACAAAATATGGAGGTCTTACTTTCTGGACGCCCAACATTAATATTTTCCGTGATCCACGCTGGGGGCGTGGACAGGAAACCTATGGCGAAGATCCTTTTCTGACCGCTAAAATGGGTGTGGCCTTTGTAAAAGGTTTACAGGGTAACAACGATCATTACCTGAAAGTGGCAGCATGTGCCAAGCATTATGCCGTACACAGCGGCCCTGAAAAATTACGTCACGTTTTCAATGCACAGGCTACGCCACGGGATCTGTGGGAAACGTATCTACCTGCTTTTCATGCGTTGGTGGATGCAAAAGTAGAGGCTGTGATGTGTGCTTACAATCGTACCAATGATGAACCCTGTTGCGGAAACTCATTTTTATTGCAGGACGTATTGCGCAAGCAATGGCAATTCAAAGGACATGTGGTTAGTGACTGCTGGGCATTGGTGGATTTTTATGAAGGACACAAAGTGGTCAACAATGCTGCAGAAGCTGCGGCATTGGCCTTACAGCGGGGTGTGAATCTCAATTGTGGCAGTGTATACAATGATGGCCTGGTAAAAGCGGTACAGCAGGGACTGGTTACTGAGAAACAGGTAGACAGTGCGCTGGCCATACTATTACAAACCCGTTTTAAACTGGGGCTGTTTGATCCCAAAGGAAGTACACCGTATGATGCGCTGGGAGCAAAAGATATCAATACAACAACCAATCGTGTGCTGGCGCGTACTGTTGCGCAGAAGTCCATTGTATTGTTAAAGAACAACGGTGCGTTGCCGCTGCGCAACGATCTGAAAAAATATTTCATCACCGGGCCCAATGCAGCCACCCTGGATGCATTGATGGGCAACTACTACGGTGTTAATAGCAACTACTCAACATTTATAGAAGGCCTGGCAGCACAAATACAACCGGGTTGCCAGTTACAATACCGGCCGGGTATATTACCAGACAGAGCGAATATCAATCCTATTGACTGGACAAGCGGTGAAGCAAAAAATTGTGATGCCACAATTGTTGTGCTGGGTATTACAGGATTAATGGAAGGTGAAGAAGGCGAGTCCATTGCATCTCCTTCGTATGGCGACCGGCTGGATTATAATATTCCCGAAAACCAGGTGAACTTTCTGCGCAATCTAAAGCAGAATAATGATAAACCGGTGATTGCAGTGATCACAGGTGGAAGTCCTATGAACCTGGCAGAGGTACATAAACTGGCAGATGCTGTATTGCTGGTATGGTATCCGGGTGAAGAGGGCGGCAATGCCACTGCTGATATTATTTTTGGTAAAATATCGCCTTCCGGGAAACTGCCTGTTACATTTCCGCAATCGCTGGATCAGTTACCTCCTTATGAAGATTATCACATGAAAGGGCGCACCTATCGCTATATGAATGCAATGCCTTTGTATCCGTTTGGATATGGTTTAAGCTATACCAGTTTCACTTATGATAAACTGCAGGCGCCTGCCACAATAAAAAAAGGGCAATCATTACAGGTAACTGTTGAAGTAAAAAATACCGGTAAGATCAATGCAGATGAAGTGGTACAACTGTATGTAACGCCGGAAACCGGTGATAAGGATGCCCCGTTGTATTCATTAAAGGGCTTTAAGCGTGTGCACCTTAAAGCCGGAGAAACCAGGAAAATAACTTTTTCGCTGACCGCCCGTGAATTGTCTTTTGCAAATGAGCAGGGTGATATTGTGGAAAATGCGGGTCAGTACAAAATAGCTGTAGGTGGAGCATTGCCCGGCAAACGCAGCGAAGAGCTGGGTGCTGCCAAAGCACAGGAAGTGGTGGTGCAGGTTCAGTAATATAGTAACGGTATTTTATCATTATAACGGTCATCAATAAATGCCCCTGCCATCATGAACACCAGCTAACTGATTTCCTTTTTGCTATCTGCCATGTACAGTAGCTTAACCGGTGAACTATTTATTATTCTAAACAAATTGTTTTATGACATTTTCGGTTACGCAACAACCGATAAACACGTTACCTGTTTCCAGAAAATGGATAAGAGTGTTTTCTATTGCGTTTGCTGAAACTGGCTTTCACTGGTTTGAAAGTAAAAATAACTGAACTGGGTAGCTATTTAAAAGCATTTCAATAGTATGCCCTGCTGCTGTGATGGAAAGCAAACCGGCAGGTCATATTACTTTCCGATCATGGTAATAAAACAGCTTTATGTACAGATTACATCTTATCCATTTGCTTGCGTTAATGCTGGTTGCCAACATTGTTACAGCACAACCGGTACGAAGAATAGAAGCTGATTACAATCGTGTGTCCGGTCCGCTGGATACATTTTTTAATTTTTGTGTAGGAGCTGGCCGTGCCAATGAAGGCCTGCGTGCCGACTGGCAGCAGCAACTGGCATTGATAAAAAAAGAATGCGGTTTTAACTACCTGCGCATGCACGGTTTGCTTACAGATGATATGGGCGTGTATATGGAAGACAAAAAAGGCAACCCTGTTTACAACTGGCAGTATATTGATGTGCTGTACGATTATATGTTGCAGACTGGTATAAAACCTTTTGTAGAACTGGGATTTATGCCCAATGCGCTGGCCTCCAACAACAAAACCATCTTCTGGTGGAAAGGCAATATCAGTTATCCGAAAGATGAAAAAAAATGGCAGGACCTGGTAACTGCTCTTGTACAACATTTTACTGACAGGTACGGCAGTCAGGAAGTGGCAGACTGGTATTTTGAAGTATGGAACGAGCCCAACCTGAAAGACATCTTCTTTGCCGGTACCATGCAGGACTATTTCCGCTTGTACAGTATTACTACAGATGCCGTTAAAAAAGTAAACGCACGTTATAAAACGGGTGGTCCTGCTACTGCAGGCAGTGCCTGGATCCGCGAGTTCCTGGAGTATTGTCATACCAATAAAGTGCCTGTTGATTTTCTCAGCACGCATGTATACGGTGTAAAAAGCGGTTTCCTGGATTCAGATGGTACCAGCACTACAGTGTTAAGTGATCAGTACAATTCTATTTATGACGAAGTGATGAACAGCCGCAAGCAGATCGAAGCGTCTGCATATCCCGGTCTGGAATTGCATTATACAGAATGGAGTTCCTCTTACACACCAACAGATCCTATTCACGATAGCTATCATGAAGCGGCTTATATACTTGATAAATTAAAGCATACAGTACGTGCCGCACAATCTATGAGCTATTGGACCTTCACTGATATATTTGAAGAGAACGGTCCGCGAACTACACCCTTTCATGGTGGCTTTGGTTTGTTGAATTATCAGTCCATCCGTAAACCGGCATTTTATGCTTACCAGTATCTGCACCGGCTTGGACATGCTGAACTGCAAAACAACGACGGATCATCATATATCTGTAAAGATGCAAAAGGCAATATCCAAGTGTTGTGCTGGAATTTTACCATTACCCATCCGGGCGATTCTGTAAGCAACCAGGTGTTTTATAAAAGAGATTTGCCTGCAAAAACAACAGCGCCTGCTGCTATCAGGCTTACACATTTACCCATGGGCAGGTATGCAGTGAAAGTATATAAAACGGGCTACAGGGCCAATGATGCCTATACGGCCTACCTGGATATGGGAGCTCCGGCGCAACTATCTGTACAGCAGGTACAACAATTACAGCGTGCCAGTGATGGAAAACCTGTTCAATCTTCTATTGTAACCATTGATAGTAAAGGTACTTTTACAGCCAGTTATCCTATGCGGGAAAATGATGTACTGTTTGTGGAGTTAGTGAAGCAATAAACAAGAAAACATTAATAATAATGAAAAACCGGCTACATACTATGCAGCCGGTTTTTTTTTCTCCTGTTGCCTGACCTATAGCACACTGGAAAAATTTCCGGGACATTATGTGGTAAGCAATGTGCATCAGAGAAACCCTTGGTCAGTTTCCGGCATATTGTTGTTCCCGGAATAAGTTATTGTGAATGCTGATCTGTATTTTTCTGATCACTGTTTTTATTTTCCGCTTCAATGCGTTTGTTCAGTACTTCAGCATACCCTTCAATTTCTTTGTTACCGGGCTCCAATTGCAGGTACTTTTCAAAATACTCCAGTGATTTTTCGTAGTTCTTATCCACGTTGGCGTGGTAGCTTCCCAGGTACCCGTAACTGCGGGTCAGCATGGCCTTGTATTTAGTTGCATCGGTTTCACCAATGGCAGCCACCTTTTCATAAAAAGGAATTGCCAGACCTTCTGTCATTGCAGTGTCTATTAAGGCATTGCATTTGGCGCGCCAGTAAAAGCCATGAATGTGTTCGGGATATTTGTCGGTATACAATGCAAATACGCTGTCAGACAACCGGTAATCTTCTGTTGCAAAACATGCTACACCCCAGTTGTACAGGTCCATATTAGTGGCATCTGGTTTTACAGCATAGATCTTTCCCATCCAGTCTGCCACTGCTGCCTGGTTATGCATATTTTTATGCAGGTCTACAATGGCCATCATGTATTTTGCCTTGTTATTAGCCAGTGTGTCCAGTTCAACCGCTTTTGTATACAGGCCGATCGCTTCCTGCAATTGTGTGGTGTCGGTAGCGATCAGCCGGGCTTTTAATTCATAATCTTTGGCCACATAGTTTTTTTCGGGTGACTGCTGGAAGTATTTATTGATGTATTCCAGGGCTATGGATTTTTTACCCAGCGTATCATAACAATAGGCGATCAGTTTATATAAACGTGGTTCTGCTTTTTCCTTTTGTGAATCCAGCAGTTTTTGCGCATCGTTGATAGCCTGTTCGTATTCACCGCTTACATACAACAGGTCGGTCATGGTATAATCCAGTTCCGGTGTATGTTCTGTATGCTGTATGTATTTGGTAAGGTATTTTTTAGCAAGACTTACATCTTTGAAATAGTAATAGTAATACAGTTCGTAATAAGTAGGTGCGTAGGTAGAATCCATCTGTTCGGCATGGAAAAACTCATTCAGAAAAATACCTGAGTTCTGTTGACTTACATATACTTTGCCAATAGCAAATTTTGCTTTTGCATAAGAAGGGTCTACTTCCAGTGCCTTGTTGTACGATTGCACAGCCTTGCCGCCATCGCTTAACTGGCGATAAGCATCGCCGGTAAGTGTATAGATCGCCGGATTTTTACTGTCTCTTTCTGCTGCCTGTTGCAACAAATCAATAGCTGGTTGTACAAGACCTGATTTGCTTTGCAGGTAACTTTCGGCAATGTAACACAGCAGCAACGAATTCTTTTTGTTTTTCTTTTCCTGCAGCAGTTCATCCACAATAGCCTGTGCCTCTTCCTGTTTTTTATTTTCCAGCAGGTACCACACATACGCTGTTTTAGTGTACGGGGAAATGCTGCGTTTATCAGTTACAGCAACATATTGATCATTCAGCAGTGCACCTGCTTCAGCTGTTTTATGTTGCAACAGGTACGTTTTAACAAGCAGGTATACGGCATCATCGTCTTTAGTGCCTTTGTCAATAGCTTCTTTCAGTAATTGTTCTGCACTGTTGTATTGCTGGTAATAAAGCAGGCTGGTGGCCTTTCCGGAAACCTGTGCCTGGCTGCCTGTCAGTACAAATAATAAAGATGCACTCAATAATAGTCCTCTCATATTGCCGGTTTTTATTAGTTACAATATCTTATTGGTATGGGGCAAGTGTTAAGGTTGAAATGGAAGTTTCCTTTTTAAACAGATTGCAGAGCAGGGAACGCCAGCGACTGCCCGGTGCATCAGGATTGGTAATAATAATATCTGCCTGCACATGCCGGGCATAGGTCAGTACATCCTGCGTATTGTCATTGTCAGTGGTTTCCACATAATGAATATGATCCAGGCTGCTGTTGCGCAATAACCGGTAAGCCTTTTTAGCATAATCCTGTGTATTACCGGAAGCAAGCCATTTTTTTTTGTTTTGTACCAGGTGAATGATCGCATTGTACTTACGGGCAAGTGAAGCAGCTACAGTGATCTTTTTTGCCGGTATATAATTATCAACAGGTAAAATGATATTCCTGATATTGTCTATCAGGAAATGCCCGTTGGCAGTGAGTACCGCACAGCCTGTTTGTTTGATCAGTCGGTTGATATACCATTGTTCTCCTGAAAAAAGTGAACTGTTACCGGTCAGCAGTACCAGGTCAATGTAGTGACTGATCACATAGTCTTTTACTATCGTAAAACGGTCACCGCTTTGTATAGATGTGTGCAATGATAGTTCCCTGTTCAGGTACGCAGTGTATGATGTGCTTAATGCATTCATTTTAAGCGTGGCATCCTGTAATATGTCCGGTGTAGCAACAGTACCGAAAATGTGGTATTGATGTTGCGGCAGTATGTATAACAGGTGCACATCACACTGGTACTCATTAGCTATCTGAATGGCATTTTCAATAGTCAGCGGGTTGTTAAGATCAAGCCCTACAGGTATCAGTATGTTGCTGAACAGTTTCAAAAGGCAGTGCCCGGTGTTGTTTGTACCGGTTGTATACAAAATACCCGCTGCGGTTTAAATATGAATTAGAGTAATATTAAAGGCTTATTAAAATGACGAAGCTGTTTCTAGAAAGCATACAAAACCATTAAAATAAAAGGTTAGTCGGAAACCGGTGTCGTTGCCGTCATGGCAGGAAATACAATGGTGAATACAATATTATTGGAATCGAAATAGTCTATATTGATAGTGCCCTTATGCAATTGCACCAGTTTTTTAGTCAGTGCAAGTCCCAGACCATAACCCTGTTTTTCACCGGCATTGCTGCTGCGGTAAAAAGGTTCAAACAAAAGTCCTATTTCTTCAGCGGTAAGCAGATCGCTTTTGTTGGACGCGCTGAATATAATGGTATGATCAGTAAAACGAAGATTAACAGTAACAGTATTGTCCGGTGAATATTTACAGCCGTTACTCATGATGTTTTTGAAGATGGTATACACCAATAGTTCATTGCCATATACAGAACAGTCATCGTCATTTTCAGGAAAATTACCGTAATTCAGATGTATGTTATAGGCCGGATGCTGTTTCTGAATATCGGCATGTACTTTCAGTAACATTTCATCTATCCGGACCTTGTCCAGTTCCAGTGCACCGGCAGAACCTCCTTTGGCAATCTGCAACAGGATGTGCGTAAGATGATGAAGATCTTTGGTGTCTTCCAGTACAGATTGTATTACACTTCGGTAATATTCTTTGCTGTTGTCCATCAGCAGGGCTACTTCCAACTGACTGGAAATAGCAGTGAGTGGTGTAGACAGTTCGTGCGAGGCATTTGAAATAAAACGCCGTTGCGTAGTGAACGATTCTTCCAGCCGTTGCAACAGGTCATTTACTGTGATTTTCAGTTCGGCAAGCTCATCCTTCTGGTTGCCTACATATAGTCTGTGAGAAAGATTGCTGGAAGAGATCAGCCGTGCATCGTGAATAATGGTTGTAACAGGCCTGATAAGACCTTTGTAAAACAGAAAGCCTATAAACAATGCCAGTACCAGTATAAAAGGAACTGTTAACCACAATGCTTTTTTTAACTCTGATGTATAACGGTATCCCAGGGTGTTTTCTGCTGCTACCATAACGGTATAGGAAGAATCGGGACTTTTATTGAAATAGCGCAGCAGTACTTTTTTTTCATTCAGTGAGTAATAGGCATCGCCGGATGTTTTGGCTACGTCTATCCATTTTTCCGAAATGGTTACAGGAAATGTTTCAGGATCGTGATAGGTATAAACCTGTTCGTTCCGGTTATTGAGCACAATAACATTTTTATTGGCTAATCCTACCGGTGTTTTAAGATTCAGTTGCTGCAGCAGTGAACTGTAGTCCAGCGGACGTGATGAATAAATGATAGATACGCTGTAAGCCTTGCTGTCCAGTCTTCTGCGAAAATCACGTTGTACATTCTTTTCTGTGGTGGTCAGTACTACAAAGGCTGCTATTGTTAAGATCAGCAATACCAGCAGGGTAAACCACAATGCTATTTTGGTAGAGATCTTCATCGCGGCTCTTTCAGCATATAGCCCATACCTATATGTGTTTGCAGCAGGGGTTGATCAAAATTTTTATCGATCTTTTTCCGCAGGTAGGTTACATATACATCAATGATGTTTGATTTGTCTTCAAAGTCAAGTCCCCATACATTCAGTGCTATATCAGCACGGGATACTACACGGTTCTTGTTGCGTAAAAAATATTCCAACAGTTGAAATTCCTTTGCTGTAACATGTATGGGTTTTCCCTGCCGCACGATCTCTTTGGTGCTGAGATTCATGATGAGATCGGCTGCTGTAAGCAGGTTGCCTTCAGCTACAGTAGTGTGGAGTCTTTTCAGCAGTGCACGTATGCGTACCAGCAGCTCGCGGAAATCGAATGGTTTTATTACATAATCATCAGCACCGGCGTTGAAACCGTCCAGCTTATCTTCTACTGTGATCATAGCAGTAAGCATCATTACAGGTACCGACTTATTGGTAAGCCTGATCTGCTGGCACAGTTCATAACCCGTTATACCAGGCAGATTAACGTCCAGTATAATAAGATCATAATTGCTTTGCTGAAACATTTTCAGACCCGTAGCGCCGTCATAAGCTACCTCGGCTTCAAATGAACTGGCTAAAAGACCACGTTTAATAGAATCGGCAATTTTCTTCTCATCTTCTACAATCAGAATTCGGATATGCTGCATGTAAACTGCTTAAGACTCACAAAGGCCATCAAGCTAAGGCCTGTAACTTTAACGGGGATTAGAATGATATTAAAAAGTTATTAATGTATCAGGTAAATACCATTCTGCCCGCCAATATGGAATTGGCAGTAAGCAGCCGACTTGGTATGGAGGGCCCTATACCTGGTCTGTTTTAGGTAGTTTACTGTTTGGTAATCGGCAATTGCTCCTGCATACCGCCATTTTTATATAAATAATAGGCTGTCTGGTAATAGGCAATGGCCTTTTGTACAAGACCGGGGTCTGACAGTACGGGCAGTTGCTCATTCTTTTCCCGGTTCCAGCGGTAGGTCTCTGCCTGCTGCTGGGGACCCAGTATAATCAGTTTGTCCTGTTGCAGATAACCCAGCTTCTGGTAAGTAGCTATCAGGGCTCTTGGCTGGTAACCAGGTTGTAATACATCTTTACCATACCAGTTGGCTTCATATTGCCAGTTCAGCAATCCGAACAGCGTAGGGAACAGGTCTATCTGCGAACATTGTGCATCAATAGTACGTGGTGCTACATTCTTTACATTGTACAGTATACAGGGAATATGATACTTGGCAATATCAATTTCGTTTTTACCTGCACTGCTGGCACAATGATCTGCCACAAAAATGATAACAGTATTATTAAACCATGGTTTCGACTGGATCTTTTTCACAAACTGCCCGATGGCATAGTCGGTATATTTCACAGCACCTTCACGTCCGCTTCCCGATGGAATGTCAATGCTATTCTCCGGGTAGGTATAAGGACGATGATTGGAGGTGGTCATTACAAAATAGAAGAACGGCTGTTTTTTGTACGTTGTATCTGCAGTACGTATCACCGCATCATACAGGTCTTCATCACAGATACCCCAGGCATTTTTAAAACGGATGCTGCTGTCGGGTATAATGGTACGGTTTGTTTTGATAGATTCACCGGGTACCAGTCGTCCGCCATTGTCTGTAATATCAAAACCATTATTGCCGAAATAATTGTTCATGTTATCAAAATAACCGTCGCCGCCATAAAAGAACCTGCGCTCATAACCGGCATTTTTGAAAATGGTGCCTACTGTAAACAGGTGACTGTTGTTCTGCCGGCGAACAATACTGTTGCCGGGAGTAGGGGGCACCGCCAGTGTCAGGGCTTCCATACCTCGTACGGTGCGGGTGCCTGTAGCATACATATCGGTAAACAGAATGCTGTGCTGGGTCAGCGAATCGAGATAAGGCGTTAAATGCTGCTCATTGCCAAAACGCGCCATGAAGTCGGCACTGAAACTTTCAATGGTTACCATGATCACGTTGGGCTGCTCAATGGTGCCACTGTCCTGCACCAGTCTGCGGATGCTGTTATTATCGCCGGTAAAGCGGGTATGGTCATTGCCCAGTTCTTTACGGATCACTTCAAAGGCAGTATTGGTATCGGTTCTGCGATAGAAATCGTAGTAGTTCAGTTCATTGTTCTTAAAGGCAGCAAAAAAGGAAAAGATACCTGCTTTAGATAGTTCATTCTGGTAATGGTTCTCGCTTTTCTCAGCCCAGGAGTTTTTAATGAACAACAAACAGAGGATGCTGCACGCCAGGATGGTACCGGTAAACAGTAATCTTGTTTTAAAACGGGTTACTGAATGAAAGCTGGTAGTAAATGCCTTTCTTTTATAAAAGATGTAAAAAACAGTAGCAGTCACCAATAACATGCCCGATATGAGGTATGGTAATGGATACGACTGGTTGATATTATTGATTACTTCGAAAGTATACACCAGGTAATCAACAGCAATAAAATTGAACCTACTTTCAAATTCGTTCCAGAAGGTGAACTCTGCAAAGAACGAAAAAACGATAATAAAGATGGTAATAAAGAAAAAGGTATAGGTAAAGATCCTGTTGAACAGGGAATTGTTCAGTCGTTGGGGTAGCAGCAGCAGGTAAATGGAATAGCCGATACTGAAAAACAATGCCACTGCTATATCAAATACCAGTCCTTTCAGGAAGATGACTGGTAAAGCTGTAAAGGAAAAATCTGCCTTGTGAACCGACAGTATCAGCAATACTGCACGGGTGATGAAAGATAGGATCAGGAAAAAAATAATAAAACCGAAGAGAACACTATACCGGCTTTTGCGGATTTTTATCATGGCAAACTGTTTTGGGATTTCGGGTTTTTTATAATAATTTGATTTTCAATATAAAACGACATGGCCAGACCTGGTAAAACGGTACATATTCAAATACCCCTATTATTGAAGGAGTGTTAGAAGGCTTTTATGACAGATAAATTACCAAAAATGGATGTCAGAACATAAAAAAAGCGGCTCCTGTTGCCGGAACCGCCCCTTTTTATAGTGTAAATATCGTGTTTTTGCGGCTAAAACTGGTATTTATATTCCACCTTGCCTATCAGTACCTTGCTTTTGGAATAGCACATATCTTTCTGTTTCAGGCCTTTTTCGTCGTAGGTATAATACCATTTCTGGTAATCGCCGGTACCTTCAGTGGTTACCAGCATGGAAGCTGTCTGGCCTTTGTCGTTGTATTCAAAAATATAGTCGGGCAACAGTTTTTTGGCCCGGGCATTATAGCGTACAATGTCTGTCAGGTGACGGTTGTCATCGTAATAGTAATACACAACCGGCTGGGCGGTACCCTTGTGTACAGGGCGTTCTTCCGCTACATTGCCCTGCTCATCCAGTACAAAAGTGATATAAGTAGTGTCCTTGTCATTTTTGATCTTCAGCATTTTGGAGGGCTTGCCATCCTGGTTGTAATACCACAGGTGTCGCTCGCCGCTGGTATAGTTGCCCGGTGAAAAAGACTGGCTGCTCACTTCAGTAATACGGTTGGCCGCATCGTAGGTATACGTAAGCGTGGTTTTATTGCCTTCAGAGGTATCGGTTTGCTGTTGTAACAGACCTGCTGCACTGAAGGTGGAAATGTTCCTGGTGGTGCCTGAAAGCGGGGCCGTGGTAACAGTGGTGATCAGCGTAAAATTATTAGTAATAGATTGTTCACACTGAAAACCCTGGATAGGCTGATTATTGTTATCAAAACTGTAATATTGCACAGCCTTTACCTTGTTCAACCGGTACAACTCTCTTTTTTTCATAAAATCAGCATTGGTCAGCAGATCGTTGTAATAATGCTGGCCAAAAACGGTACAGGAAAATAAGGAAATCAACAGGGTGCTCAATACAGTTTTCATGCTGTTTTTCTTTGCTTGTTTATATGTTACAGAAAATAACGGTTAAATGTATGTTTTCAATACAGCGAAGGACTGAAATTTTCGATAAAATTCACGCTTTCTTTATTTTTAGTTAAAATTATTTTTCTGTGTCTCATTCAAAAGAACGCCACGAAAAAAACTGCTTAAACTGTAACACCGAAGTTGTAGGAAAGTATTGTCACGTATGCGGACAGGAGAACATTGAACCCAAAGAAACCGTATGGGGTTTGGTAAGCCACTTTTTTTACGACATTACACACTTTGACGGCAAGTTTTTCAGCACAGCCCGTTATCTCATTACCAAACCGGGCTTTTTACCCAAACAGTACATCGAAGGTCGCAGGGCCTCTTACCTGCATCCCATCAGGATGTATGTATTCTCTTCCGCACTCTTTTTCCTGGTGTTTTATTCGTTTTACAAATTTCATTTCAACGATAAGGTTTTTGAAAGCGCAGGTAGTATCAGTACCGAAAAACTGGCTGATGCACGTGAAGAAAGCCTGAGCGAAGCACGTACGCATGAAGATTCAGTACGTATTGAAGCCACTTTCAGTCAGATGGATAATATCCTGGGTACACATGTAATAGAAAAAAAGGATACCGTCACTATCAAAGATTCTACCGGTGTTGTACAAAGAACTCGCAAAAAGAAGCATAACAAGGTCAGCTTTTTCAATTTTGGCAACCACGATACGGAATATGAGTCTGTTGCTGCTTATGACTCTATACAGTTAACATTACCCAAAGATCAGCGCGATGGATGGGTAAGACGTATTATCAAACACAGGAACATTACCCTGCAGCAGACCTACGATGATGACGAAGCTCGTTTCTGGCATGATGTGGCAGAAAAATTTGTGCACTCATTCCCTTACATGCTGTTCATTTCATTGCCATTGTATGCTTTGTTCCTGAAGCTGCTGTATATCAGAAGAAGACAGTACTATTATGTGGATCACGGTATTTTCCTGATCTATCTCTACATCTTTACTTTCATTTTCATGCTGTTGTTCTTTGGTGCTATGAAGCTGGATGAGTCAACAGACTGGCGCTGGATTGCATGGTTGCAGACGGCATTGATCATAAGCGGTATTTATTATGCTTATAAATCCATGCGTGTTTTCTATGCACAGGGAAGAGGCAAAACATTTATGAAATTTGTATTGTTTAATATCTGCTGTTTCTTTTCATTGATGTTCTTATTCGTAATATTCTTTACGGTGGCAGTATTGAGAATGTAAAAAAATCATTGTATGCAACAGGAAAAGGTAGCTGCGTCTTTTTTACGCCTGGTAACTATTATGGATGAGTTGAGGGAACAGTGCCCGTGGGACAGGAAACAAACTGTTGATACCCTGCGTACGCTTACCATTGAAGAGCTGTATGAGCTGACAGATGCCATTACCAATAAAGACTGGAAGGGTATAAAAGAAGAACTGGGCGATCTGTTGCTGCACATTGTTTTCTATGCAAAGATCGGATCAGAGCAACAGCAGTTCACCCTGGATGAAATGATCAATGCCATCTGCGATAAACTGGTGTCCCGGCACCCGCACATATATGGCGATGTAAAAGTGCAGAATGAAGAAGAGGTAAAACAGAACTGGGAAAAACTAAAACTGAAAGAAGGGAAGAAATCTGTACTGGGCGGTGTACCTGTGTCATTGCCTGCTGTGGTGAAAGCCACGCGTTTGCAGGAAAAAGCACGCCAGGTAGGTTTTGAATGGGATAACCGCGAGCAGGTTTGGGAGAAGGTAGAAGAAGAAACGCAGGAACTGCAGGAAGCAATCGCACATAAGCAACAGGCCGATATAGAAGAAGAGTTTGGTGATCTGTTATTTTCCCTCATCAATTATGCACGGTTTTTGCAGGTAGATGCTGAAAGCGCACTGGAAAAGATCAATAAAAAATTCATTGCACGATTTACCCGGATGGAACAACAGGCCTTGCAGGAAGGTAAAAATCTTGCAGATATGACCCTGACCGAAATGGATGCCATCTGGAACTCAATCAAAAAACAAAATAGCGGCATTTGAAGGAATTGTTGAAAAACTGGTTTGGCAGAAATACCTCCCTGCTGTTGGCAGCACTTGCATTGTTTGCTGTTGCCTACCTGTTGAACCGCTATGTGATCAATACTTCTGCTACCCGCTACTACGCATACCAACTGGAAAACTGGATCCAGAAAAAAGAAAAAGACTTTAAGGAGGTCACTGCTGATACTGCGCTGTTACAATCGCTGGTCAACCAGTCGTACAGCGAATCTACCCTCAACAGTCTGCTGGACAAGAACAAGGATTATTGTCTTTTTATTTACGCCAATCATTATGGTACATCCGACCTGGTGTTCTGGAATACACAGGTTACACTGCCTCCGCCCGATCAGGCAAGCACAGCAGGCAGCCATGTACTGCAATGGGAAAATGGTATCTACGTATATACCGAAAAACCGGTAACACTGAACGGGCATTCGTACCTGGTAAAAGGTATGATACCGGTGATGTGGAAGTATTTTGTAGAGGTTGAAAATCTGAAAAAGGAATTTGTACCCTTTTCCAATGCCGGTAAATGGGTGGACATATCTTTTATCCGCGGATTGCCGGTTAAAAATTCAAATGGCGATACACTGTTCTTTCTGCAACATACCAATACCCATGTACCACAGAAAAGCGGCTGGGTAATAGGACTGGTGATAGCAGGCTTTTTCCTGTTGTTCATGTACCTGCAGCACGTTGCTGATTTTATCTGCCGTAAATATGGCTTCTGGTTCGGGCTATTATTCCTGGCAGGAAGTATCTTATTACTGCGATTAACCAGCTACCAGTTTCCCGGTATTCTGAACCTGCGGCAATTTGAATTGTTCGATCCGGCTATTTACAGTTCCAGCCTGGTGTTGAGTTCACTGGGCGATCTTTTTATCAATGCGGTATTGCTTTGCTGGCTGGTATTGTTCATCAACCGCCGGATGGATGTAAAGCTGACAGAACCATATAATGTGCCGTGGAAAAACTGGGTATTGCTGGTAACTGTACTATCAATACAGGTAATGACCTCTTTTGTGGTGGCGGATATTCTGCAAAGCCTGGTAGCCGATGCGCAGATCTCTTTCAACGTACTGAATGTTTTCAGTCTTACCTTTTACAGCATCATCGGTTTTGTGGTGCTGGCTATCCTGGCGCTTAGTTATTTCCTGTTATCGCAGATATTACTGACCTGGGCGCGCCGGTTGGTGCAGGGGCGCAACTATCTTACATTCATCATTACCGCTGTTATAGGGCTTTCCATATTGTCTATTGCATTCAAAGGCAGCATGGCTGAACTGAACCTGTGTGTACTGATGTGGTTGCTGGCATTTGAATGGCTGATGCAGTTGCGGATATTCTCCGGTTTGGGTAAACGCCTCACGGTGTCAGAAGTGTTGTTCTGGTTATTTGTGTTCTCGCTGTCCATGTCGGTTGTGATCATTTTTGAGAACAACAACATAGAAATGGATCAGCGTAAACGGTTTGCAGAAAAGCTGTACACCCAGGCTGATCCTGCCAACGAACACCTGGTAAGTATTGCATTGACCTACCTGGACAGCAACTTCCTGTCTGATAACTTTGAGCGTTTCCGTGATCCGAAATCAAATGTATTTCTGAAAGACAGTATTATTTCCAAAAACTACATTCCGTACGTAAACCAGTACGATACCCGCATTTTTACATTCGATTCGGCACACACACCACTGTATAACGAAGACAAGGTTTCGTACGATACACTGAATACCATTTTCAGGATACAGGGAAAGCAAACACGCATCAATATTTCTGAGCTGCGTTATTTTGAAAAATCGTTTGACAAGTTTGCGTATATCTACAGGCAGGTGGTAAAAGATTCCAGTGGCTATACCATGGGATATGTGTTCATCCTGGCTGAACCTAAAAAATACAAAAGCGATGCCCTGGTGCCGGAACTGTTTAAACAAACCCGCGAACGTGTACCGGAATACTCGTCTGTGTATTCATACGCAGTGTACGATGCTTCGTTGCGATTGATACAACGGTATAATGATTACCCGTTCCCAACCCACCTGCTGCAAAGCCAGATAAAGCCTAAAGAATACTGGACAGATAAAAAATATGGTTATGATGAATTGTGGTACCGGCAGGCATCCAATAAAGTAGCCATCATAGCACGTAAGAGCAACACCTTTATCCAGTCCATTACATTGTTTGCTTACCTGTTCAGCACATTCCTGTTCCTGCTGGCATTCTACCGGTTCAGTTCAGTGTTGTTGCGCAGCCGTTTGCGGTGGAGTCTTTTCCGGCAGAACCTGCAGTTCAATATCCGGTCGCAGATCCATACCACCATTATCCTGGTGAGTTTGTTGTCATTCCTGGTGATCGGTATTGCCACCATCTTTTTCTTTATCAACCGCTATCACCGCAATAACCGTGACAGGCTGGCAAGGGCTATCCAGATCATGGAACGTGAAGTACAGAACAAATTGTTGCGCCATGAAACTTTTAACGACGGTGTAATGCTGTATGAGCCCGGTTTCAGTGAAGAAGTGGAGAATGTGATGAAAGAAGTAGCAGAAATTCACGGTACCGATGTAAACCTGTACGATACTGCCGGCGATCTGCGCTACACTTCCAACCCCGATGTGTATGAAAGAGGTGTGAGCAGTAAAAAAATGAACCCTGAAGCATACTACCAGTTACACAACCTGCAACTGGTGCAGAGTGTTATTGAAGAAAAAGTAGCCAAGGTAAATTACCTCAGTATTTACAATCCTGTACTGAACGATGACGGGATTGCCGTTGCCTATATCAACACACCCTCCTACAGTGCCCAGGGCGATCTGAAACAGGAGATATCTAACCTGTTGGTGACCATCATTAACCTGAATGCCTTTATTTTCCTGGTAGCAGGTGCCATTGCATTGTTCATTACCAATCGCATTACTTCCTCATTTACCATCATTGCTGAAAAAATGCGGGATATCAACCTGCGTAAAGTGAACCAGGAAATTGAATGGAAACGCAATGATGAGCTGGGGATACTGGTACAGGAATACAATAAGATGGTGCATACGCTGGACGAGAATGTGGAAGCGCTGGCACGCAGTGAAAGGGAAGGGGCCTGGCGACAGATGGCAAGACAGGTGGCGCATGAGATCAAGAACCCGCTTACACCCATGAAGCTGAGTATTCAATACTTGCAGAAAGCTATTGATAATAATTCTCCCAATGTAAAAGCCATGACGGCAAATGTGGCCAGAACACTGGTTGAGCAGATTGATCACCTTTCAAAAATTGCATCCGACTTCTCACAGTTTGCCAATATCGGCAATCCCAAAAATGAAGTGTTTGATCTGCATGAACTGCTGTACTCGCTGTCGTCTTTGTACGAGGCTACTGAAAATCTTGATTTCAGGTGGGAACCTGTAAACAATAAAGTATTGTTGTTTGCAGATAAAACACAGCTCAACAGGTTATTCACCAATCTGCTGCAAAATGCTATAGAAGCCAGCACAACACGTTCACAACGCATTATCCGCATGCATGAAGAACTGGATGTTGATTCTGTAACTATAAGTATCAGCGACAACGGAACCGGTATACCCGAAGCAACCCGCGCCAAAATATTCATTCCCAACTTTACCACCAAATCATCCGGCACAGGTCTGGGACTTGCTATGAGCAAAAGCATTGTAGAACAGGCCAACGGTGAAATATGGTTCAAAACAGAAGAAGGTGTGGGAACCACTTTCTTTGTAAAACTGCCATTGTTACGGGCAACAAGCTAAGAGTTGTGAATGGTCAATGGTGAATAGTTAATGGGGAGGGCTGATTGCAGGATGTATTGATTTTGTGATCTGATAACATGAGTGGTGAGTTTGTGAGTACATTCGCACTCATTTCTGAATGCTAATGGCTAACATCTAACCGCTGATTCCTGATACTGCTTCCTGCCTAAAACGTATAACTTACAACCTTGTATCTCAGTTCCTGTTCCTTTTCTTCAGATATTCCTCAAACTCCGGCAATGAAAAACTACTCAGGTTCCTGTCTTTGGTAAGACCTCCTTTTTGTGCAGCCAGTACACCAAACCGGCAGTCATCATATCCATCGGTATCGTGTGCATCAGGATTAATAGACAACATCGCGCCTTTTTCCATAGCATAGCTGATCCAGCGCCAGTCAATATCCAGCCTGCGGGGATGTGCGTTCAGTTCAATCACCACCTGGTTTTCAACACAGGCGTCAATGATCTTATGGTGATCAACCGGGTATCCCGGGCGACTCAACAGCAGTCTGCCCGTCATATGTCCCAGGATGGTAGTGTAAGGATTTTTGATAGCATTCAGCAACCGCATCATGGCTTTCTCTTCACTCATCTTTAAGTTGGAGTGTATGGAAGCAATTACAAGATCAAACGTAGAAAGAACAGCATCAGAATAGTCCAGTGCGCCATCATTCAGAATATCGCACTCAATACTCTTGAATATTTTAAAAGGATGCAGTTTGGCGTTCAGTTCATCAATATAGCGGTGTTGTTCGCGGATGCGGTCTTCAGACAGGCCATTGGCGTAAAAAGCACTTTTACTGTGATCGCTGATCACAAGGTATTCAAAACCTTTTTCAATACAGGTGCGTGCCATTTGTTCAATGGTCTTCATACCGTCGCTCCAGTCGCTGTGACTGTGAATAATGGCTTTGATATCGCCGGGCTGTACCAACCCGGGTATAGCTTTTAATGTACCCGTGCTGAATGCTTTTTCACGCAGCATGGGGGGCACATACGGAAGCTGTACAGAGGCAAAGATCTCTTCATCCGAAGTAAAGGCTGTTGCAGCCTGCCAGCGGGGAACGGTATTCCACGAAGCAGCAAATTCATCGCTGCAACTGGTCGTGAACAAGGTGCTGTAAAATGTTTCCTGCACTACAGGATGAAAGATAAGCGGAATGTTTTCCGGGCCTTTAAAGCGGCTGGTGGTGGCAGATATGGCAACCGTGGTAAAATTATTGCTCTCAAAAAAAGTCTGCAGTACATCAGCAGGAGCGGTGGTAACCCATTCAAGCTGATCAATAATTTCCAGTTGCCGTCTGAAAGCCCCGGTAATACTGAACTGGTATTGCGGAAAATGTTGTTGTAAGGTTTTACTGATGGTCAGTGCATAACTTTCTGTTTCTGCATACAGGTGACTACCCTGGTTGCGCAGGTAAAACTCAATGGTTTCTTTTACATTCTGTTGTGTTTTGGCACCAAAGCCTTTGAACAGCATCAAACGGTTTTCGTTACAGGCGTATAACAGCTCACCGATCGATTCAATTTCCATCTCTTTCCAGATAGTGGCGATCTTTTTAGGTCCCAGACCTTTAATAGCCAGCATTTCCAGTACACCGGGAGGCGTTTTCTGAATATATTCATCCAGTGTTTTCAGTCTGCCCGTTTCCAGTATCTCTGTGATCTTTTTAGCAGCAGAATCGCCAATACCTTTAATGCCCGGCAGTTTATCAGCAGGTATTTCAGACAGTTGTTGCGGAAGTTTTTCAATGGCAAAAGCACTGCTGGAATAGCTTTTGGCTTTAAAAGAGTTCTCACTGTGAATATCCATCAGCTTGGCGAGCAATGAAAACTGGTCTGCTATATAGTAATTGTCGATAGCCATTTTGGTGTAGAATGATTCGTGTCAAATATAGGTTATAAGTTTTACGTGATAGGTTGAAATACAAACACATTTGTTATTCAAAGAGTTGAGAATAAATTGGTTTAACAGTAATTGCTGAATTTGACTTGTCACCTACTACCTGT
The DNA here is from genome assembly GCA_001302245.1 of Chitinophagaceae bacterium PMP191F. Classification (GTDB taxonomy): domain Bacteria; phylum Bacteroidota; class Bacteroidia; order Chitinophagales; family Chitinophagaceae; genus PMP191F. The sequence continues at coordinate 203,947 of LGYU01000010.1, read as the reverse complement.
CATTTAAAATATTTAAAAAACAGATCATAGCTACTGACATAGGGTTGTCACTACCCGTTTTTTTCTTTGTGTTGTAAAAGATGATTAACCATAAAAATTACAGCATTATGAAAAATACCATTGAACAATCAGCAGCTACTGTGATCAGTGCAGACGCATTCTATGAACATTGGCAGGGGCACCGCCGGTTAACCCGCAGGGTCATTGAAGCTTTCCCGGAAGAACAATTGTTTAAGCATTCTGTAGGGGGCATGCGTCCTTTTGCCGAGATGGCGCTGGAACTGATAGACCTGGCAGGCACCGGTATTAAAGGTGCGGCAACAGGTAAATGGGAGAACAGTGAGAACCTGCTGCATTTTTCACCTGCCGGTACGCCCGATACAAAAGAAGAATTGCTGGAGCTATGGGATAATGTAACTGTTGCTATGCAAACATACTGGCCACAGATCACTCCGCAACGTTTCCAGGAAACAGACAAAGCGTTTGGAGAATATGAAGGAACGATCTATAGCACACTGTTATATTTTGTAGACAATGAAATACACCATAGGGCACAGGGTTATGTATACCTGCGTTCATTGGGAATAGAGCCACCTCCGTTCTGGGATAGAAATTAATTTGACCGGATAAGGGGAAAGGATAGCCATGTTTTCCGATCGGGAACGTAAAAATCCGGAGACCGGTGGCTTTACCGGCCACTTCATAGAACTATATTGGTTATCGGTTCACCGACGTACCAACGTTCAATAACACATCAGCGCAGAAGGGTTGTTATTCATTTTCAGCGAAGGGGAGTTTGCCTGGAAAGAGTAGCAACCCTTTCTATTATAAAAGGAGTTGGAAAGATATATTGCAGATATGCAGAATAGATAGGAGGGGTGTGGAAATGCAGGATGGGCGCAGGTTCCAGATAAAATAAAAAGTCCCGGTAGAACCGGGACTTTGATATTTTCTGCTTTACTAAAGCAAAACTTATTTCTTTTTTGCAGCTTTCTTAGCGGCTTTCTTTGCAGCTTTTTTAGGAGCAGCTTTTTTTGCAGCTTTCTTAGCGGCTTTTTTCTTAGTTGCCATGATTTTGTGAATTTAACGGTTAGTAAATAGAATTTAACTAAGTAAAAATATAAACTAATTTTAAACCGTCAAAAATTTTTTTTCGCCAACTATGGAAAAAAGACTAAGAACAGGCAAATTAAGCGAAAGGAACTACGCTAACGATAGTTTTATCATTCTTGCTCTTTCTGAACTCAACAACACCATCATTCAAAGCAAACAGTGTGAAGTCTCTTCCCACACCAACATTTTTGCCGGGGTGATAAACAGTACCACGTTGACGAACGATGATATTACCGGAAACAGCAGGTTGACCGCCATAAATTTTTACTCCCAGGCGTTTGCTCTGTGAGTCACGGCCGTTCTTTACACTACCTTCCCCTTTTTTGTGTGCCATACAATTAAGTATTTACTATTTTATACAATTTACTTTACCGGGTATGCGTATCGCTTAAGCAATATCGCTGATCCTGATTTTAGTATAGTGAGTACGGTGACCGTGCTTTTTACGAAAACCTTTTCTTCTTTTCATTTTAAAAGCGATCACTTTGTCTCCCTGAACCTGGTCAAGGATCTCTGCTTTTACTGTAGCCTTAATAGTGCTACCTACAGACAAACTTCCGTTATTGTCTACCAGCAATACTTCTGCAAATTCCAGTTTATCACCAGAGTTGCCATCCACGTGGGGAACATATAAAGTCTGGTCCTTTTGAACCTTAAATTGCTGACCGGCTATTTTAACAACTGCGAACATACGTTTCCAAAATTAGGAGTGCAAAGGTAAGGGTTTGCAGCGGATATTCCGGGCTTTGCACTATGTTTTTTTAATATTTTATCCGCGTGTGCAAAAGTAGATTTTTGCTGTGGAAAACGGAAAAATATAAGTATTTGATAGTCAATGTTATTCTTATAGTGCCCGGAATTATTGATTTTCCGGATGATAGTATGGCACTTGGATAGTTGCTAACCAGCTTACCTGGTAGCTGCAGGTTATCCTTTAGCTGATCATGGTCAATAGATTTGTTAAAATTTAACCATCACTTCTTCCTGTAAAACTATCTTTGCGCATTACTGTAATTGACGTAGGTTTGTTCATTAAGGATTGCATAGGATCATGAAAATCAAATCATTTCTGGCAAAACCATTTGCCCACTACGTATATAAAGGTATCAGGAAAGGAATGGCAACCGCAGTTGAAGACCAGGAAGCTATTCTGAAGGATCTGCTGAAAATTGGCCGTAACACCGACTTTGGTAAAGAGCATTACCTGGGCAACGTATCTGTGTACGAAGAGTACCTGCAGGCGGTGCCTGTGCGCGATTATGAACAGTTTAAGCCTTATATCGAAAAGATCAAGGAAGGTAAACACAATGTGCTGTGGAAAGGCAAGCCTATTTACCTGGCCAAAACCTCCGGTACCACCAGCGGGGTAAAATATATACCCATTTCCAAAGAATCTATCGATAACCATATTAATACAGCCCGTAACGCCCTGTTGTGTTATGTGGCCGAATCCGGCAATACCGCCTTTACCAACGGTAAAATGATTTTCCTGTCGGGCTCACCAGAGCTGGAGCGTATTGGTGGCATTCCTACCGGCCGTTTGAGTGGTATTGTTAACCACCATGTACCCAGCTATCTGCGTAAAAACCAGTTACCTTCTTACGAAACCAATTGTATTGACGATTGGGAAACCAAGCTGGATAAAATTGTAGCAGAGACCATCAGCCAGGATATGACGCTGATCAGCGGTATACCACCATGGATGCAGATGTATTTTGACAGGCTGATGGAAAGGACCGGCAAAAAGGTAAAAGACATTTTCCCCAACTTCTCAGTACTGGTACATGGCGGTGTGAATGTAGAGCCCTACAGGACCAAACTTTTTGACAGCATTGGTAAACCCATTGCTGCTATTGAAACATTCCCTGCCTCCGAAGGTTTTATAGCATTCCAGGATTCACAACATGCAGAAGGTTTATTGCTGAATACGAACAGTGGTATCTTCTTCGAGTTTATTCCTGCTGCTGAAGCGTTTTCACCCAATCCTACCAGGCTGAGCCTGAAAGACGTGAAAGTAGGAGAAAACTATGCCCTGATCATTAATAACAATGCCGGTTTATGGGGCTATAATATTGGTGATACGGTAAAATTTGTTTCTACCAACCCGTACCGTTTGGTGGTTACAGGTCGTATCAAACACTTTATATCTGCCTTTGGTGAACACGTAATAGGTGAAGAAGTGGAGCAAAGTCTTATCAAAGCGGCTGAAGAAGAAGGATTATATATTACTGAGTTTACTGTAGCACCGATGATCCAGCAGGGTAAGGGCAAGTCGTACCACGAATGGTTCATTGAGTTCGAGAATATGCCACGGGATCTTGAAGGGCTGGCAAAAAAGATAGACAATAACCTGCGTAATAAGAATATCTACTATAATGACCTCATCACCGGTAATATATTATTGCCGCTGCATATACGCCCCGTAAAAAAGAATGGCTTTATAGATTATATGAAGTCTATTGGCAAGCTTGGCGGACAGAACAAAGTGCCCCGCCTTAGCAATGACCGTAAAATTGCAGAGGAACTGGAAAAATATGTAGAATAGCCACCTCCGCACAGCCGGTATTTTTTAATTACTTTTAAAATTTTATCTGTAATATAACAGGTTCATGTCAAACAGTATCGTTCCCAAACGCATAGCCATCTTTGGCTCTACGGGTTCTATTGGCACGCAGGCGCTGGATGTAATTGCAGCGCACCCGCAAATGTTTTCTGTAGAAGTACTGACTGCTCACAGCAATGATGAGTTGCTGGTAAAACAGGCACTTCGTTTTCAGCCCAATATTGTGGTAATAGGTGATGAACGTAAATACAGCAGGGTCAAAGAGCTGTTGTCTGGTACCGATATCAAGGTGTTTGGCGGCGAGCAGGCACTGGAAGAAGTAGCTTCCATGAACTGTTATGATATGATGCTGGCGGCCATTGTAGGTTTTGCTGGTCTGCGGCCTACACTGAACGCTATTGAAAATGGTAAGGCCGTGGCCCTGGCCAATAAAGAAACACTGGTGGTGGCCGGCGATATTGTAATGCAAAAAGCGGTAGAGAACAGGGTTCCTGTTATTCCGGTTGATTCCGAACACTCTGCTATTTTCCAATGCCTGGTAGGTGAAACCAGGAACCGTATCGAGAAAGTGGTACTCACTGCTTCCGGCGGTCCGTTCCTGGGTAGAAAACCCAATTACCTGGTGAATGTAAAACGTGACCACGCATTGCAGCATCCCAACTGGAATATGGGTGCGAAGATCACCATCGACTCTGCCACGTTGATGAACAAAGGCCTGGAGATGATCGAAGCCCGCTGGTTGTTCAACCTGAAGCCAGACCAGGTACAGGTAGTAGTACACCCGCAAAGTATTATACACAGCCTGGTACAGTTTGAAGATGGCAGCATCAAGGCCCAGATGGGTTTGCCCGATATGAAACTGCCTATTCAGTATGCACTGGCATTTCCGCATCGTATTGTCAGCGATTTTCCGCGGTACGATTTCCGTAAACCGGCACAACTGACATTTGAAGAGCCTGATACCAAAACATTCCGCAACCTGATACTGGCTACCGAAGCATTGTTCAAAGGTGGTAATGTACCCTGTGTACTCAATGCTGCCAATGAAATTGCGGTATATGCCTTTTTGCGCAACCGCATCGGCTTTCTGGATATGACCGACCTGATAGAAAAAACAATGGCGCATGTGCCGTTCATTGAGAAACCAACTTTGCAAGAGTATTTTGAAAGTGATGCTGAAGCACGGAATTTTGCTGCTTCCCTGATAAAACTCTGATAAACAGTGATGCCTGATGCGTTTCCAGATGAAAGGCGTTAAATAATCACGAATTTATGCGGATGGTTGCCATAAAAGATATATTATTGGATATTTTGAGCTACTAAACCACTGCAGGTAAGCCGTATATACAGCCCGGTAAACCATTGTGCAGCGGATTTGTATAGATTATGAAACATTAAATTTTCCAGGAATTCAGCATTTATGATGACATTGTTAGCATTTGATTGGGCTACAGTAGGTATAAAAGCAGGGCAGTTAATTTTATGTCTGTCAATATTGGTAGTGTTACACGAAATGGGGCATTTCTTTCCTGCCAAATGGTTTAAATGCCGCGTAGAAAAATTCTATCTCTTCTTTGATCCCTGGTTTTCCTTATTCAAGAAAAAAGTTGGTGAAACTGTATACGGCATAGGTTGGTTGCCACTGGGCGGATATGTAAAAATATCCGGTATGATTGATGAGAGCATGGACAAAGAGCAGATGAAACAACCGCCTCAACCCTGGGAGTTTCGTAGCAAACCAGCCTGGCAGCGTTTGATCATCATGGTGGGAGGTGTTACCGTAAACCTGTTACTGGGTTTCTTTTTGTTTGCCATGATACTGTGGGTATGGGGCGAAAGAAGATTGCCGGTGCAGAATATGAAATACGGTGTGATGGTTACACCCATCAGTGAAGCTGCCGGTTTGAAGAATGGGGATATGATTGTAAGTGTAGATGGCAAACCCGCTACTGAATATTATGCACTTACCCGCGATATCATTCTGGATGAAGCCAAAACATTGCAGGTAAAAAGAAACGATAGCTTAATCAATATCAACATTCCCGAAGGAACGATCCGCAAACTGATCAAAGGAAAAACACAGTTTGTGATGCCGCGTTCCTACGCAATAGTAGATACTGTATTTCCCAGTGTAAATGTATTTTCCAAAGACTCCTTATATATTGGCGATAGGATACTGGCTGTAGATTCTACACCCATTACCTTCTACGACGAATATGTAAAAGAGAAGCTGAAACATAAGAACACTGAAATTGCACTGACCGTGTTGCGCAATACAGATACGGTGCTGGTAAAGGCCAAAACGGACAGTATTGGTGCTATCGGGTTCTATGTAGACGGAGAAAAACTTTCAGGTTCCTATTCCCAGAAATATGATTTTCTGCCTGCTATCCCTGCTGGCATACGCAAGGGCTGGACAACATTGGTTATGAACGTAAAGAACTTCAAACTACTGTTCACTTCCAAAGAAGTAAAAGCCAGTGAATCATTGGGAAGCTTTATTTCTATCGGAAATATGTTTGCACCCAAGTGGGATTGGGAAGTGTTCTGGAGCATGACCGCTTTACTGAGCATTGTACTAGCATTTATGAATATCTTACCTATTCCGGGACTGGACGGTGGTCACGTACTGTTTACATTGTACGAAATCGTTACCGGTCGCAAACCTAGTGATAAGTTCATGGAGTATGCGCAGGTGGTAGGTATGGTAATACTGCTGGGCCTCATGGCTTACGCGCTGGGACTTGATTTCTGGCGAACCTTCTTCAAGAAATAACAACATCTGTACTGGTATTACAAGCCCCGCCGGAAGGCGGGGCTTTTTTTTTACAGTTAAAGAACGGATTGCAACACTTTATCAGGGTAAAACAACAGTTCGTCCATACAGGCGTTTGAACCGGCAAAACGCGTATGTAAGTTTGTGTAACAATAGCGTTTATACATCATTCAAGATAGTTTTCTCATAGCAGTTAGTTTTGGTTATCATCCCCTGTAGTCTTGCAGGGGATTTTTTTTCGCGAATGGTGAATGATTGCTGGATATTGCTGATTTTGGTATTTATTGATTTTGAAGCGCCTGCCTGTACTTATTATTTACAGCCTATAACTACATTAAGCGTTCAACAAAAAAACGTATATTTGCTGTTCGCTTGTTAAAAAAAGTAACCGGGGGTGACCGGCTTTGACAGCATAGATCTTTGAAGGTGTAAGCATGCCGGGCGTTGCGTAATTAGCCCGTTAATCTGAATACGCAAAAATCTAAATGGCAATACACAGTATGCCATGGCTGCCTAATCAGTGATTAGATAGTCATTAGGGCCGCCGGGCAGGTTGTTCTGTTACCACGCCCCGCCGCCGACTTAAAAACAAATGCAGAATGCTGTTGCAGAAGGCTGTGACTGCAGCATAAGACTATCCAGCTAAGGCAATCATTGGTTCGTCCGTCTCCTGTGGTTGCCCGACAAATAATGCCGGAATAAGCATGTAGAAAGCTTTTGGGGAATGTGTTTGGACAGGGGTTCGATCCCCCTCACCTCCACCAACTTAAGCCTCTGAGAAATCAGGGGCTTTTTTATTGTTATCTGAAATGAGTGTCTTGATATGATAGAAAATGCAAGTTGCAATGTTACCTCAGAGGCTGGATTGATGATGTGTTAGTCAGATTTTGTCATGACTTTTATATACAGAAACGCCTGTTTCATTGCAACCGGTTTACCATTTATATGCTGCTATTTGGTTGAATACCATTTTTTACTGTATTTTCCTGCCTGTATAGCATTGCTGATGCACAGCTTTGTCCGAACCAATAAAATGATTGTATGATCCGGAAGAAAAAATTGCTATTCGTATTGTTGCTGGTAACAACCATGTTGCACCTGAACGCATGGAGCCAGGAACTGTTTCCTGATGGAACACCTGTATCAGACTGGTTTAAAGAGAACAGGCCCACCAACATCAGTAAACTGGGAAAACGCTACGTTATTACAGATTACAATGTGGTAAAAGACAGCACGGTTATTCAAACTCAGCAAATACAGGCTGTTATTGACAAAACCTTTGCCAGTGGTGGCGGTGTGGTAGTGATTCCCAGAGGCACTTTCCTGAGCGGGGCACTTTTTTTTAAACAGGGTACACACCTGCACCTGGAAGAAGGTGCCAGGCTGAAAGGCAGTGATGATATCAGCAATTTTCCCATTCGCATAACACGTATGGAAGGGCAAACGCTGAAATACTTTACCGCTTTGATCAATGCCGACAGTCTGAATGGATTCACTATTTCCGGCAAAGGCACCCTTGATGGTAATGGGCTGCGTTACTGGAAATCGTTCTGGTTGCGCAGGGAGTTCAATCCAAAAACGACCAATATGGATGAAATGCGACCCCGGCTGCTGTATGTTTCCAACAGTAAAAACGTACAGGTCTCAGGAGTAAAACTTATCAACTCTCCTTTCTGGACCAGTCACTATTACAAATGTGAGAATGTAAAGCTGCTTGATCTGTATATCTATTCACCCAGGGCCCCTGTTAAAGCACCAAGTACAGATGCAGTAGATATTGATGGCTGTAAAAACTTTCTCATCAAAAACTGCTATATGTCAGTAAATGATGATGCCGTGGCATTGAAAGGTGGCAAAGGTCCCACTGCCGACAAAGACCCCAACAATGGCGGCAACGCCAACATCATCATTGAAGATTGCACCTATGGGTTTTGTCATGGCGTATTGACCTTTGGTAGTGAGTCCATCCATAACCGGAATATTATCCTGCGTCGTATTAAAATAAACAATGCAGAACGCCTGTTGTGGCTTAAAATGCGTCCTGACACCCCGCAGGACTATGAATATGTATTGGTAGAAAACATAGAAGGCAGCAATATTGAAAACTTTATATACATACGTCCATGGACGCAGTTCTTTGATCTTAAAGGAGAAAAAGCAACGCGGATGTCTTATGGTAAAAACATAACCATGCGCAACATCAACCTGGAATGCAATAATTTTTTCAATGTGGGTGTTGCCGATGCACATAGCAATTCAAATGCTTTTGAATACCAGTTATCAGATTTCACGTTTGAGAACCTGACCATAAAAGCAAAAAACTACCTGAACATAGACACGTCCATCATAAAGAACTTCCAACTGAAAAATGTAACCATCAACGGTGAAAAACGTTATTAGTAGTAAGGGATAAACAGATTGTCACATTATTGCAAAAAGCCTCTGAGTGATCAGAGGCTTTTTACATTTGGATGCGTATACGCTTTTTTATAGATTCACTGTTACACGCAGGAAGGTAGCAGGAATAGACGTACTGTTATCATTACCGCTTTTATTCTGATTGGTAAACAGTGCTTCCAGTTCATGCTGCAGATCAGCAGTTTTACCATTCTTTTCCGCAGCTTCAAACGCGTTCATAGTAGGGCCATAATAATCTTTGAACCTTTTTACCAATGCAGTGGGCGAAAACGGTGCATTAAATACATACGTATCGCGCAGGAAGGAAATGTTTTCTTTGGGTACACCGGCCTTGCCAAAACGTTCAATTACATTTTCTTCCACACCCCACAACATAGGACTTACAAACCCTTCAGGTGGTGGGGGAGTATAGGCAGAACTGATCTTCAGGATCTGTGCCACCAGTGTAGGATCGCCGGGTATCCAGTTTCCCATCACAATGCGGCCGGCGAGACGGGTAACGCGCACCATTTCCCGTGCCACATCAAAAGGCTTGGGGGCGAACATGGCTCCAAAAATGCTGACGACAAGGTCAAAACTATGATCCTGTAACATATGCAGATCGGTAGCATCGCCCTGTTGAAAACTGCAATTGGTAAGTCCTGCAGCCTTTGCGCGGCTATTGCCGGCTGCAACAAGATTTTCTGCTATGTCAACACCGGAAACATCGGCCCCCAATTGGGCGGCAGGTATAGCCGTTGTTCCGTCGCCACAACCCAGGTCCAGTATTTTCATTCCTTTGGTAATACCCAGTTGGGCCACCAGCGCAGCCCCGCTTTCACGCATGGTCTCTGCTATACGGGTGAAATCACCCTTTTCCCATAATTGTTTATTCGGGTTCATATTGACTGTTTTATACAAAGCTAACGCGTTGCTGTGGCCCGGATTTTACCCAGTGGGTCATACTTTATGATTTAAAAGCTCATTCGTTCTTTTTTTGTAATTTCAGCTACCTGTCTTATGGTAAATTTTTATGAAAGGGTATTGCAGCATCCTGACTATTGTCGCCAGTTCAACTGTAGCGATTCGCTGATCACTGTTTTTATCTGCCCGCTTGAAGCCAGGCTCATGAAAACCAGGTTTGCCAGGCTCTGGAGTCAGCACAATTATTTATTCTACGTAATAGAAGGAAAAAAGACCTGGCATACAGCAAACAATGCGTATGATATAAGCAAGGAAACCTGTGTATTTGTAAGGAAAGGCGCCTGGATATTTGAGAACTTCCTGGAAAATGGCTTTTGTGTTGTCCTGTTTTTTATACCGGATGAGTTTATCTGCAATACCTTAAAAATAAGGTCTAAACCCCTGAATGCGGAAAACAGGAAATACGAACCGGTGATGGTGCTGGATAAGAGCGATACCCTGTCGGCATTCTTTCTTTCCATATCTTCTTATTTTGCTGAAACGCATGAGCCCGACCCTTCTTTGCTGGAGCTAAAGTTTAAGGAATTGATCCTGACAATTGCCGACAACCCGCGGAATGAAGAACTGCTGGCTTATTTCTGCTCATTGATGCACGAACCCCAACAGGTATCATTGCAGCGGGTGATGAATGAGAATTACTGCTTTAACCTGAAACTGGAGCAGTTTGCCCAACTGAGTAACAGAAGCCTTGCTACTTTTAAGCGCGACTTTGAAAAAATATATGGAACAACCCCGGGAAAATGGTTATTGGAACAAAGATTAAATCATGCATTTCGTCTTTTAAAAGATAAACAGAAAACCATCAATGAGGCTTCCTTTGAGAGTGGTTTTGAAAGCGCCTCCCACTTCAGTCGTTCGTTCAAAAAACGTTTTGGATTGGTTCCATCTGCATGCAAGCAGCATCCCCTTTAAATACCTGCCTGCTGTAAAACTGACGTATACTATCAACCAGCCTGTTCAAACTTCTGTGCAGCCCATTGGTCAAAACGAAAATATTTTAATAACTGCTGTTCATATTTGTCGGCTGTAATATCTTTTACATATTTTATTATCTGCGGGGCCAGGAGCTTTTTTTTGATAACAGAAAGTGTGTTCGGATTTAACTGGATCGTTTTAAATATCATCTTTTCTGTTTTACTCACGCGGTTCTTGCGATGAAAGAAACGTTTGTAAGACCTTATTTCATAATCGAGATAAGCAAGGTCTTTCAGCTCGTAATGGATGATGATATTCAGTAACCGGATACATTTGCAGATAGACAGCATGGCAAATCTCGATTGACCGGTGCTTATCTTCCGGATCCACTGGTGGGCCTTTTTCAGATCTTTATGGAGAAAGTAAGTAAGACTTGCATAAAAATACAGTTCCCACTGTTTTTCATCGTGCATCAGGTGTGCTGTTTGTAAAAGCTCTTTATCTAAACTATTTACAATTGTAATGGCTTCAGGTATTTTTCTTTCACCGGTAAGCCATGCCAGTTGGTAAACAGCCGCAGTTTTGCGGACAAGCCTGCTGAAATAATCCGGGCAGTTTTGCAGATCAATGGCATGCAGCTTCTCAACATATTGCTCCATGGCAAGATACTCTCCTGCGGTTCTGAGATTGTCCAGGATACCTTCCAGTGATGCATAATAATCCATAGGAGGATATTCACGGAAATCGGGGTTGTTGTCAAAAAGCCTGTTGAGTTCATTAAATGTTTTCAATGCAGAATGATAATCGCCCACATTGGTAAAGAAGAACGATTGGAAGAGTAAGTGCAGTTTACTGGATTCAAGACTGTTCTTTACTTTTCCTGCTACAAGACTCACTTCACTCAGCAACAGGTCATTGAGCTTTTTTCTGTCTTCATCTGAAGCGGCCCTGCCGGAATGGATCAGCCTGTAGCGTAGCAATTCGTATAATGAATAATGATCTTCAATATGGTGAAGTGTACGCAAAGAGCTTTTTGTTTTCATTTGCATGTTCACCAGTTCCTTGTCAGAAATATCCGGAAAATTCGATACCGAAAGATGATTCAGTTCCATACGTGCTGTGAGATAATGCACAATATGATTTTGTGTGGCTTCGGCCCGTGTTTTTAATTTGTTCAATTCTCTGAAGGCTTCTTCTGATAAAGATCTTTCCTGCAGCACCTTCACACGCATCAATCCCTGTAGTAAATGGAAATAATGATCTTTTTCCACTTTGGTACTGATCAGTGAATCTGTAATCAGCTTAACGAGATAGCGTGCAGTGTTGTCTGGTGAAGCATTGGTGTTCTTATCACGAAATAAACGGATAAGTTCTGTTTCATCCTGTGTTTCTACACTCTCCAGCAAGTCAAATAGTATCACATAATCTTTTTCTCCCTTGCGTTTCAAACTCATTTGCCTGAATTGTTTTTTCTCTGGTCCGGATAGTGAATGCACCAGCCTGAATGCAGTAATAAATGCAGACATGGAATGTTTGATTTATGCTTTTCTGAAAAAAAATGAAACTGCAATTAGTTAAGAAACAGCAGTTTGTTGAAACAAGTAGGAAAGGAAAATGGCATTTGAAAATACCAAAAAGGTTAAACTCTGGCAAATTATTCATAGAGAGGACAAATATTTTTGGTACAGATTAAAACGATTGCTGACTTATGGAAATGAAGAAAATTATTGTTGTAGGCAGTACTAATATGGACATGGTGGTAAAGACCAGCCATATTCCCGAACCCGGTGAAACGGTACTTGGTGGTACTTTTTTTATGAACCCCGGCGGAAAGGGCGCTAACCAGGCAGTAGCTGTAGCCAGACTTGGCGGAGATGTCATCTTTATCTCTAAAATGGGCAACGATGTTTTTGGTAAACAATCTTCCAGGCTGTATGATGAAGAAGGTATTGATACCAGCTTCCTATTGTCTGATGATGAATTACCTTCCGGGGTTGCATTGATCACTGTAGATGAAGAAGGCGAAAACAGTATTGTGGTAGCGCCCGGTGCCAATGCTGCATTAGGCACTTCTGAAGTAGAAGCTGCATTAAAAGACATCTCAGAAAAACACATTGTATTACTGCAACTGGAAATACCGCTTGGTACGGTACATTTTGTTGCACAACAGGCTGCCCGGAATAAAGCAAGGGTGATCCTGAATCCTGCTCCAGCAGCTACATTACCTCCCGATCTGTTGCAGTATGTTGACGTGCTTACTCCCAATGAAACAGAAGCATCTATTCTTTCCGGTATCAAAGTAATCAATCTTGAAACAGCCAAACAGGCAGCGCAGGCTATCCGCCAACTGGGAGTTACCAATGTGGTGATCACCATGGGAGAGTCGGGTGCTTTATTATTAGAAGACACTATTTTTCATGTAGTGCCTACTCCATCTGTGCAGCCGGTAGATACCACCGCAGCAGGTGATGTGTTCAATGGGGCATTGGCAGTTGCATTGTCTGAAGGAAAAACACTTGCCGCGGCAGTAGGTTTTGCCTGTGAAGCAGCCTCTGTATCTGTTACCAGGATGGGTGCGCAGTCTTCCATTCCTTACCGGAATGAATTGATTGCACGCAAAGTTTCTATATAACCATTACTGTAATCATTGCTTACGATTAAACGCGATTGCTATGTTCATTATTGAAAACTATACCCTTGCCATCATATTCTGTACTATTACCATGATCTGCTGGGGTTCATGGGCCAACACTCAAAAACTGGTTACCGGCAAATGGCGGTTTGAACTTTTTTACTGGGATTACGTAATAGGCATTTTACTCTTTTCTCTAGTTGCTGCTTTTACCCTGGGAAGTACCGGCGAAAATGGCCGGAGTTTTTTAGCTGATATCAAACAGGCCAGTGGCGAAAATATCCGCAGCGCGCTGATCGGTGGTGTGGTATTTAATCTTGCCAATATATTACTCACTGCAGCTATTGCTATTGCAGGCATGGCAGTAGCTTTCCCGGTAGGCATTGGCATTGCGCTGGTGCTGGGGGTATTGATCAATTACATTTCTGTACAGAAAGGTGAACCTGCCATGCTTTTTGGTGGCGTAGTGCTGGTGGCCGTTGCTATTGTGCTGAATGCTGTTGCTTTTAAAAGAAGCCGTGGCAATTCACAGAAAGCAAGTGCCAAAGGTATTTTGTTATCTGTATTAGCTGGTATATTGATGTCGTGTTTCTATCGCTTTATAGCGGCCGCCATGGACCTGAATAATTTCGTAAATCCCGAGCCGCTTAAAATGACGCCTTACAGTGCTTCGGTTGTTTTTGCTACAGGCATACTGATCAGCAATTTCCTTTTCAATACCATCCTGATGCACAAACCCATTGAAGGACCACCGGTGAGCTACCGCGATTATTTCTCCGGAAAATTTTCGCTGCACACTGTAGGCATACTGGGCGGTGCTATCTGGGGAACAGGTAACCTGTTCAACCTGATAGCTGCCGGCAAAGCAGGACCCGCGGTATCCTATGGTCTTGGACAAGGTGCCACACTGGTGGCTGCCATCTGGGGTGTACTGGTGTGGAAAGAATTTAAAGGATCGCAGAAAAAAGTAACAGGTTTATTAGCAGGGATGTTTGCCTGTTTTGTAATAGGGTTGGCACTGATCATCTTATCAGGATCTCCATAGTAATTACTTCAGTTAAAAAAGGCTCTGATGCTCTCCATATAGTTTTTTACTTCAAATCAATTGCTTGTGTATGAAAAATAAATTTCTCATGCTGATTCCGCCTGCCCGTACATGGGCATTGCTCAGCCTGCTTTTGTTACTATCAACGATTGTAGTAGCTCAGACAGCACCACACGTTACCGGTACTGTCATGGATCCAAAAGGTAATCCGCTTGCCGGTGTTACCGTAACGGTTAAAGGAACACTCATTACAACTGCCACTGATGAAAAAGGCAATTTCTCCATTAATGTTAAGCAAAACCAGCTATTGCAATTTTCTGCTATTGGTTTTGAATCACAGGAACTCGTATTCAATAATCAGCCCCGGATCGAATTGACGCTCAACAGTACATTCAGTAAACTGGATGATATTGTGGTGGTAGGTTATGGTACCACTACCAAGAAAGAAGTGACCAGCGCCATTACTTCACTGAAACCAAATGATTTTAATAAGGGAAGTATTGGTAGCCCTGTTGCATTGCTGCAGGGACGTGTGGCTGGTCTTAACATTACACGTCCTGCCGGTGGTGATGTGAACGGTGGATTTGATATCCAGCTAAGAGGTTTGACAACACTTTCCGGCGGACAAGGCCCCTTGTTTGTAATAGATGGTATACTGGGTGGTGATCTGAATAGTGTGAACCCGGATGAAATAGAATCCATGGACATCCTGAAAGATGGTTCTGCCGCAGCTATTTATGGTACAAGAGGTACCAATGGTGTCATCATCATCACTACTAAAAAAGGAAAGGCAGGACGTCAGTCTGTGGAAGTATCCTCTTATCTATCTGTTCAGACCGTTGCCAAAAAATTACGTAACCTGAATGCTGATGAGTTCCGTAGTGCCATAAACCTGGTATATCCCGGCCGTCTTGCAGAGTTTGATTATAAATCCAATACAGACTGGTTCAAGGAAATAACCCGCACACCGATAGATAAATACATTGATGTGGCTATGACTGGCGGCACTGAGGCTTTTTCTTATCGTGCTGCAGTAAACTATCGTGCCTCACAAGGTCTTGTGAAAGACAACCTGAATAACAGGATGCAGGCAAAAGTAACTGCCACGCAAAAAGCATTGGATAATAAGCTGAATATAGTGTATAACCTGCTGTATGCAGAAACAAAACGTGAGTTCACCGACCAGGAAGTACTGCAACAGGCTTTCCGTCGCAATCCTACAGAGCCGGTATATGATTCCACCAACAAGTTAGCAGGTGGCTATTTCAGAAATACCGGGCCATTCCAGTATTACAACCCGGTGGCAATGATCAATGAAGAAACCAATGGTGGTAAACAGCAAACATTTACCGGAAGTGTAAAAGGAACTTATAACATCCTGCCCGGATTGAATTTCTCTGCTTTTGGTTCAATCATCAGAGACGGTTTTAAAAACCAGCGTTACCAGTCGAGGTATTATCCCATTGGTATTGGTAACAACGGGGTTGCTTCCATCAGCACCGGTCAAACCACCAACCAGTTAATGGAGTTCAGTGGTGATTATCACAAACGTTTTGGCAAACATGATATACAGGCCGTAGCAGGTTATTCATACCAGAAGGGTACCAATGAAACCTTTGCTGCCGGCAACAGTAATTTTGATGTGGATCTGTATGGTACCAATAACATCGGAGCAGGTGCCGGGCTTACACAAGGTACTGCTACCATGTCAAGCTATCGTGAAAGCAATAAGCTGATCGCCTTTTTTGGACGTATTACATACAATTTCAATGAACGTTATGTGCTGACTGCTTCATTGCGTCATGAAGGTTCTTCACGTTTTGGTGCCAATCATAAATGGGGCGATTTCCCTGCTGTGAGCCTGGGATGGCGTATTAAACAGGAAAACTTCATGTCCGATATCGACTGGCTGTCTGACCTGAAACTGCGTGGTGGTTTTGGTGTAACGGGTAACCAGGATATTGGTAACTATCGTTCACTGCAGTTGCTGGCAACAGGCGGTAGAATTTTATACAATGGTCAATGGATCAATACGTATCCACCTGCCAGCAATCCAAACCCCGATCTGCGCTGGGAAAAGAAACAGGAACTGAACCTGGGTATTGATTTCGGATTGTGGAACGGAAGAGTAAGCGGAAACGTGGATTATTATGTACGCAATACAAAAGACCTGCTGTGGACCTATTCTGTTCCTGTACCCCCCAATTTATATAACCAGTTGTATGCAAACGTAGGTACCATCCGCAACAATGGGGTGGAAGTAACCCTGAACGCAATCCCTGTAAAATCAAAAGATCTTACCTGGAACACTTCAGTGATCTACAGCCGCAACAGGAACAAACTGGTGTCCTTCTCCAATAATGATGCAGGATTTAAACTGACTGATCTGAAAACCGGTAATATCGGTGCAGATGTACAAACGTGGACACACCAGATCGTAGAAGGTGGTGCGCTGGGCAATTTTGTATCGCTGGTATTCCTGGGTATAGATGCCAATGGCAATCCTATTTACCAGGACCAGGACAAGAATGGTGTTATCAACGAAGCAGACAGGGTAGTGGTAGGCAATGCGTATCCGAAATACCAGATATCTTTCAGCAACAGTTTTGCATACAAAGCATTTGATTTCTCTTTCAATTTCCGTGGCTCATTTGGTAATGATGTGCTGAATATTCACCGACTGTATTATGAAAACTTTGGTTACCTGGGTGGCAAGAATATTCTGAAAAGCGCACTGGATTATCCCGGTTACAAAGGCAAGGCAGAATACTCCAACAGGTTTGTTGAAAACGGATCGTATGTAAAACTGGATAACGTGTCTATCGGGTATACTAAAAATGTAGCCAACAGTGTAGTGAAAAAATTACGCATCTATGCTGCGGGACAGCAATTACTGACGTTTACCTGCTATAAGGGAGTAGATCCTGAAATGCAACTGGCAGGCCTTTCTCCGGGTATAGATGCCTATAACTATTATCCCCGTACAAGAACATTTACGGTGGGGCTTAATGTAACCTTCTAACAATTGCTTAAAAAATAATTTATGAAACGGACTATTATATACAGCGCCATTTTCATAATGCTGACAGGCTCATTTTCCTGCACAAAGCTGGATGAGGAAGTATTCTCTTCTATTCCTGCCGATGGCTTCTTTCGCAACGAAGCAGAAGTAATGACCAATGTAGGGCGTATCTATGCGCAGATGCGTAAGATCACTGCACGTTTTGGTGCGGGCAGCCTTGACCTGGTTGGTACTGATGAATGTATTATTCCTTTCCGGGAAACCAACCTGTGGTATGACAATGGTCTCTGGATCGCTTTGCACCGTCACCAGTTCAACCCCGATCTGTCGGTAATGTCTGGTGGTTACAGTTTCTGTTACGATGGTATTTCTATGTGTAACCAGATATTGTATCAACTGGGAGAATCTCCGGTTACATTTCCTACCAAGAACAACGTGATAGCAGAAGTAAAAATGGCCCGTGCTTTTTTCTATTACCGTGCTATGGATTGGTTTGGCAATATTCCAATCTCTACCGATTTTAAAGATGTAACACTGCCAAAGCAAAGTACACGCAAACAGGTATGGGATTTCCTGGTGAAAGAAATTACCGACAATCTCAGTCTGCTGGATGCAACGCCTACTACCGCCAATTACGGCCGTACTTCCACAAAGGCAATGGCGAATATGATGCTGTCCAAGTTATATCTGAATGCAGAAAAATGGACTGGTACTGCCAAATGGGATGAGGCTATCAATGCAGCTTCTGCTGTGATCAGTACGCCTGGCTATAGTTTATCCGGCAACTACTTTTCCAACTTTGCTGTAAATAATACCGGTTCAAAAGAAAACATATTTGTTGTTCCTTATGATAAAACACAAACTCCGGGTAATATTCTGCAGATCCACTGCTGGACACTGCACACACTGAGTCAACAGACCTTTGGTTTAATTGCTTTTACCTGGGATGGTTATGCTGCACTGGAAGATTTCTATAAATCGTATGACGCAGCAGATACACGCATCAACAGTTGGCTGGTAGGTCCGCAGGTAAGCAATACCGGCGCTCCGTTAATGTTGTCGCCCACACGTCAGCTTACTTACCGCCCCAGGATCAATGCACTGTATAATACCACTGCACCTGCGTTGCTGGATGATGGCGTACGGTTTAAAAAATATGAGTATGAAGCTGGCCTGAAAGACAATGAAAGCATGAGCAATGACTGGGTGGTGTTCCGTCTTGCCGATGCACTGATGACCAAAGCGGAAGCTATTATGCGCAAGAACGGTGGTGTGGCTACACAGGAAGCAGTTGACCTGGTAAACCAGGTTCGGGTACGCGCATTTGGTAATACAACTCATAATTATACAACGGCCACTCTTACGCTGGATGAACTGCTGGCAGAACTGGGTCGTGAGTTTGCGTGGGAATACCATCGCCGCCAGGACCTGATCCGTTTTGCAAAATGGAATACACCATGGTTTGAAAAATCAGCGGGTACTTCAAAAGATGAATTGTATCCCTTACCAACTGCTGTACTGAACGTAAATAAAAACCTGATACAGAATCCCGGTTATTAATTTATAAAAGCTGATTACATGAAATTGCTTGCAAGTATACTGCTGATTGGCAGCCTGATACCAGTATCCAACAGTTATGCCCAGAATAAAATTGCCGGAACAGATGTGCCGCCGGGCAATAAAACCGTACGCATCAGTAAAACGGTGCTGCAGGACAAGATTCGCGGTGGCTGGGCCGGACAAACGATCGGTGTAACCTTTGGCGGTCCTTATGAGTTCCGTTACAATGGAACGATCATCCAGGATTATCAACCTCTTGTATGGTATGATGGTTACATGAAAAAAACAATGACAGAAGCCCCTGGTTTGTATGATGACATTTACATGGACCTGACCTTTGTAAGCATTATTGACAAATACGGACTGGATGCCCCGGTTGATTCTTTTGCCAATGCTTTTGCCAATGCAGGATATGACCTTTGGTTTGCCAACCAGGCTGCCCGCTATAATATTCTTAACGGCATTAAAGCGCCTGCATCGGGTGCACCGGAGCACAATCTGCATGCAGATGCTATTGATTACCAGATCGAGGCAGATTATTGCGGTTTGATGAATCCCGGCATGCCCAACTCTGCATCTGCCATCAATGATAAGATTGGCCACATCATGAATTATGGTGATGGCTGGTATGGCGGCGTGTATATGGCTGCTATGTATACACTGGCTTTTACACATACAGATATCAGAACGGTAGTAAAAGAAGCATTAAAGACCGTTCCTGCAAAAAGCGAATTTTACCAATGTATGAATGATGTGATTCAGTGGAATGCAAAATATCCGAACGACTGGAAACAGACCTGGTTTGAACTGGAGAAGAAATGGTCATCGGATATGGTTTGCCCGCAGGGTGTTTTTGTACCTTTTAATATTGATGCCAAGATCAATGCAGCGTATGTGATCATGGCGTTGCTGTATGGCAATGGTGATTATTCCCGTACACTGGAGATTGCTACCCGTGCCGGACAGGATGCGGACTGCAATCCTTCTTCGGCCGGTGGCATCCTGGGCACGCTGCTGGGATATGACAAGATACCTGCTTACTGGAAACAGGGATTGAAAGAAATAGAGGATATGAATTTCAGTTATACTACGCTTTCACTGAACGGTGTATATGCAGCCAGTTATAAACATGCGCTGGATATGATCCGTAAAAATGGTGGCACTGAAACGGCCACTGATGTTTTGATACGTGTACAGGATCCTTTGCCCGTACGCTATGAAAAAAGTTTTGACAAGGTGTATCCCATCCAGAAAAACTCTTTACGCAACAAAGGAGAGGCGCACAACCTGACCTTTGATTTTGATGGAACCGGTTTTGCGTTGTTGGGCGCAGCGTCAAAGAAACAACGCGACGGAGGTGATGATTACATTTTTGAAGCAGATCTTTTTATTGACGGACAGTTGGTAGAAACAGCAAAGTTCCCGACAAATTTTAAAACACGTCGTCATGAACTTTTCTGGAAACTGAACCTGCCGCGTGGAAAACACACTGTTAAGATCACTGTCAAAAATCCGGATAGCAAATTTGACCTGCGCGCTACGGATTACATTGTATACGATAATAAGCCTGCCAGATGAAAAAGAAACTACTAACAGCAAGCCTGCTGTTGTCTGTATGTGCTTTACAGGCACAGCTAAAAACACAGGGACAGTTCCGTGAGCTGTATGCTGGTCCTGCTGCCTCCAATATGGAACATGCAGTATGGCTGGACAGCCTCAAACAACGGCGTACTGCAGAACGGCAGCACATTGCTTACGATAACCGGTATTATAACAGACCGGCAACAGGCTGGGTGAAACGAACTTTTGTGTTTGCACAGATGATGGCGCACGACCGTTTCTTTTACGACAACGTGAAAATGACCTATACTGTTAACCGGTACCTCGATGATCTTAAAAAAAGATATGGTGGCCTGGATGGCGTGCTCATCTGGCCTACCTATCCCAATATCGGGGTAGATAACCGCAACCAGCTGGATTACCTGGATGGTATGCCCGGCGGTATTGAAGGCGTGAAAAAGATGATTGCCGATTTTCATCGCCGTGGTGTAAAAGTGTTTTTTCCGATCATGATATGGGACAATGGCACACGCAAGCTGGATCATGCAATGGCTGTGGCGTTGGTGAAGAAGATGAAAGAGATCGGTGCTGATGGTTTGAACGGTGATACGATGTTTGGAGTAAGCGATGATTTTGCACATGCAGCCGATAGTCTTGGTTATCCGCTTGCTTTTCAACCCGAGTTAAGTATCAGGAATATTAAAGGTCTTGAATGGAATGATCTGAGCTGGGGTTATTTCTGGCCGTATGAGAAAACACCGGGTGTAAGTGTATACAAATGGCTGGAGCCCATGCACCAGGTAAATATTACCAACCGTTGGGCGGTGAATAAAACAGACGACCTGCAATATGCTTTCTTCAACGGCGTGGGCATTAATACCTGGGAAAACATCTGGGGTATCTGGAACAACTATCCTGATCGTTATGCCGAAGCGGTGAAAAGGATTGCAAACATTTACCGCCGTTTTCCCGATCACTGGAGTAATGCAGGTTGGGAACCTTATGTACCAACACAGCAAGCCGGTGTATATGCCTCGCGTTTTCCCGGCAGTAAAGGAACGATCTATACGTTTGTAAACCGCGACAGTATTGATAGGGCAGGGGAGCAGATCCGGATACCTGCAGCAAGCGGAGCACGTTATTTTGACCTGTGGAATGGGAAAGAGCTGAAAGCAACTATCAGTAACAATACGGCAGCACTTTCTTTTCCGGTTGAAGGGAATGGCTTTGGTGCAGTACTGGCAACAACGGCTGCAGACGCTGATTTGCTGAAAAACATTGTAAGCAGTACACCAAAGAAACAACTACAGGAACTGAGCGATGGGTGGAAGCCCTTGCAACAGCAACTGGTGGCAATACCGCCTACCAAAAAGGCAGGCACAGCACCTGCGGGTATGATAGCTATACCTGCTACTGATAAATACCTGTTTGAATCGGTTGGTGTAATGATAGAAGGGAAAGAGTTGCCTGCAGCATTGGGTGTACAGCATCCGTGGGAACAGCATGCTGCACGCAGTCAGCAACATGAAATGGCAATGGCTGCTTTTTACATAGATCGTTATCCGGTAACCAATGCGCAATACTATGCTTTCATGCAGGCAACAAAATACAGTCCGAAGGATAAACACAATTTTCTGAAAGACTGGAATGATGGTCGTTATCCGGATGGCTGGGATGATAAACCGGTAACCTGGGTATCGCTGGAAGATGCACGGGCCTATGCTTCATGGGCCGGAAAGCGTTTGCCGCATGAATGGGAATGGCAATATGCAGCACAAGGTACCGACGGAAGATTGTATCCATGGGGAGCAAAAGATTCTACCAGGATGCCATTGCAGGATACCAATCGTGTGATGCGCCCTCCTACAGCAGTACAGGCTTTTCCGCAGGGAGCCAGTCCGTTTGGCGTAGAAGACATGACAGGCAATATCTGGCACTGGACAGATGAATATGTAGATGAGCATACCAGGTCTGCAGTGTTAAAAGGAACCGGTTATTACAGGGCACAGGGGTCACGCTGGTATTTTCCACCGGCTTATGAACTGAATAAATACGGCAAATATTTACTCATGTCACCCGGCCTTGACCGTAGCGGTACCATTGGTTTCCGTTGTGTGGTAGACAAATGATACAACTAAAAGAACAAGGCGTGGATTGAAAAAAAGAAACAGCAGTTGAACGGTTGTTTACTAAGCAAAGCCTCTGAGAGATCAGGGGCTTTGATCTGTATTACTGGCCGGCTTTTTTAATTAAGCTGTCTGAACTCACTGGCAGTTTTACCTGTTTTTGATTTGAACAGTTTTGCAAAATGAGAGGGATGTTCAAAACCCAGGTCGTATGCTATTTCACTGATTGATTTTTCTGAGTTCCATAACAACGATTTTGCTTTTTCGATCAGTTCGAGATGAATGTGTTCCTGTGTTGTTTTACCTGTGAATTTTTGTAACAGATCTGATAAATAACCTGCAGAGAGATTGAGATGGGTAGCAAAATAAGATACTGCCGGCAACCCGGCTTCTATTAAAGTAGGCTGATTGAAGTATTCCTTTAGCAGTCTTTCAAAGCGTTGTATAACGTCTGCATTCACTTTGGAACGGGTATAGAATTGCCGATCATAAAAACGGTTGCAATAGTTTAACAGCAATTCCAGGTTACTGACAATTACATGCTGTGTATGTTTGTCAATACGCTGATTATACTCTCTTTGAATATTATTGATACAGTCTTTTAAGATCTGTTTTTCTTCTTCAGACACATGCAACGCTTCGTTGATCTCATACTGGAAAAAAGAGTATTCATGCATTTTCATACCCAGGTTTGTACCGTGCAGCAGATCCGGGTGTATGAACAATGCCCATCCTTCATCTACCGTTACATCAGGCCCGGTACCAATTACCTGCCAGGGTGCAGTAAACAGCAGAGAGCCTTCTTTAAAATCATACCTGCTTTTGCCATAGTGCAGTAATCCTTCAAACTTTTTGCAGGAAATAGTGTAAAAGCCAAACCTGTATAACGAATGTTCTTTCGGCCGTTTTGCATAAAAATCAGTGTGATCAATTACACTGATAAGCGGATGCCGTGGCCGGGGATATTGTACCAGGTCGTGCAGGTCACTGATGGACTCCAGGTCTATATAAGTTGGAGTTATTCTTTTCATCGGGAATTATAAAATCAATGTTGTTTAGTTAGGGTTTTAATTCCGGCAGATGGAGACATCCGCCGGGAAGTTTCCCGTGGCGGGTGTCTTCACCCGCCATTAAACAACACTGATGGTGAAATTACGAAAATTGAAAACAGCCCCGCACATCTGTGTAATACAGGGTTGCTGTGATTTATATACCGGTTTGTGCTGACATCATTGCTTTAAAAGCAATATCGTTCATCTGGTGCCTTACCTTAAGCAACTCAGTTGCATCATTACCAACCGGGTAACGCAGTTCTTCCGTGCCGTCTGTAGCTGCACGGTAAATTGCTTCTGCTACTTCGTAAATGTTTTCAGACAACGGCCATTGCTCCAGCATGCCTGTAAACCTGTCAAAGGATCCCTGGTAGTCATTGATATTGCCGGTGCCGAAATAGCTCATTGACCTGGATACAAAATCTGTTTTATACCCACCGGGTTCTACCAGTTTCAACCGGATGCCCAGCGGGTTCAATTCGTATTGCAATGATTCAGTTAACCCTTCTACTGCAAATTTTGTGGCGTGGTAAAGTGCAGAGAACGGAAAAGTAAGTCTGCCACCTACAGAAGATACATTGATAATAGTACCGGCCCGTTGTGTCCGCATCACAGGCACCACCGCTTTGGTAACTTCTATCAATCCAAAAACGTTTACTTCAAACTGTTGCCGGATCACTTCATCTGATGCGGCTTCCAGTGCGCCCAATGTACCATATCCTGCATTGTTGACCAGTACATCTATCTGGCCAAACTGATTGGTGGCTGCTGATACAGCTTCCCGGATGCTGTCTTTGTCTGTTACATCAAGCTGTGTTACCAACACACCGCTTAATGCTGAAAGCTCGGTGGCTGTTTTGGGAGAACGGGCGGTGGCTACGACGTTCCAACCCTTTTCATGAAATAGCCGAACGGTTGCTTTACCAAAACCTGAAGAGGCACCTGTTATTAACACTGTCTGTTTCATCTTATTGTATTATGAATTGTTCCCCACAAAGGTCTTGTATATGGACAGGTACCGGTTTATACATTTCCGGGTAAGGCTTATACAAATCGAGGCCGTACAGGAATTGTTTGCGGAAGGCTTAAGAAAGTTTTTACAGGAAGCATCCGATAAGGTCTATTGGAGTTTTTTACAATTGATTGTTTATCATAAAACTATGAGCGGTTTTTAAACAAGGCTTATACTTAGAAATGCAGGGAGATGCTTTGGGCATAATAAGGATATGTTTTGTATATAACCCTTATTTTATACGCTTTAAGTACCTGCGAATACCGGCGTAAACCCGTGCAAATACCCTGTAAAGTACTAACCAAGTCCTTGGAAAACAGGTATTAAAGCCTGCTGTGTGTTCAGTCTGGCAGGATCTGCCTTTTTTCATTAAACAGTAAAGCCGCTGACACCAGCGGCTTTACTGTTTAACGGATAACTTATCAAATCATATTAAAGGGCTCGTAAAACGCTGGTTTTGTAAGCCCTTTTTAAATTTTTCACCTCAAATCGCATCAAACGAAATCAAGGAAACAAGTGTCCCATTCGGTGTCCCTAACCAACCTGTAAATTCAGGACACCGAATTTTCCGGGAACGCCCTACTGGTGAAGTTTGATGCGATAGAACTTTTAGTGACGGAATGTATTCATTCATAAAACACAAAAAGGAGGTGGAAGATGGAACACCCGATCAATAGCCTTTTTTATATCGGAAAGACCAAAATAACAAGGGACAAATTGGCTCCCCATTTATATCCGTATTACAATTCATGGCCAAAGAATTGATCAGGAGATCCAACGGTATAGCTTTTTAAATATCACCTTTATTTATTTTTGAATGACAAGTAGTACAAACTGGCAGTAAGTTACTTATACAGTGATTTGAGGAGTTTTCATCAATATGATCTATGTCGAAGTCTCCTACATCTGTATCTGACAGGACTGCAATGTCTGCAAAATCCTTTTTTTCTTTCCTATGACAGATCACATCTAATTTATAAGCTGCAATATTGTTAAGACTGGCTAACCGTAAAACGGTTCCCCTTTTTTGCAGGCAGGGAAGAATACAAATGTCTGTTTGATCTTGATGATCAACTGGGCCCAGCAAAAGATATTTCTCTGTTTTTAGAGTTTGATAAGACAGATTATTCATCATTGCCGATGAGACCTTCTCATTCATCAGATAAAATTGATACTGTGCCTTCCAATAAATCATGGAGAGCTGCAAAAGCCAACTGGCACAGAAAGGAATATCGGTTGATGCAGGAAAGAGGGCTAAAGCTTCCTGTTATAAAACCGATTAATTAATATGCTGAATTTTTTACAATACCGATCACATACTCCATGTCCGGAGCCCGATCCATCCCTCCTGCAACAGGAATACGGTAAGATAACAAAGTGACAGTGATATCAGCAACCAATATACTGCATAGAATCGTTTACTGAATTTTCTGAAGTTCCGTATTACCAATACCAGGTGCAGTAATGAGAACAATGCAAAACAAAGTGTTCCGGTAAAAATGATCAGTGTGCGCGTGTTGATGGTTGCAAGCTCATAAAGCAGGTAACTTACTTTCTGTAATTCTGTCATCTGTACAACAGCCCAGTACAACAAAAGTACAGCTACTAATGGCAGTAGTCGTATCAACAATTTTTTTGCAGGAAGCCGTTTGGCTATATACAGGGTCAATGATATGATACCAGACAATGCAGCCGGTAATAACAATAGAATGATAAAAGCGCCCAGCCACAGATCACCCATGGAAAGTATACTGTTGTTTTTTTCGTAATAGATATCATTATCTGCCAGTATTGATCTGCCATCTTCATCCTTTGCTAATATGATAGTAGGTGTATTAGCATTTTTATAAGCAAATTTCAATCCGCCGGTATGAACCAGTGCCTCTTTTTCACCAAATAAAGGTTGTATGAACAACTGGTCACCCTGAACAGTCAGCCGGACCTTATTAGTAAAGCGATCTACGAAAGCAGTAAGCTGGTAGCGTGGGCTGATGAACTGGTAGCATCCTGCAAAAGAATCCAACGCAGCCTTAGTAATAGCTTCGGGAACGGGTTTCACAGCAACAGCCTGTTGTTCAAGGTAACTGACAATCAGTCTTTCAATATCATCGTTACGGCGATTGCCATTGGAAGAAATAACAAAACCTGCACCCAGTTGCCTGTTATAGGAAAGCATAGAAAAACAGGTACCCGTTAAGCCACCATGTCCGCGCCAGCGGTTTTTGGCAAACAGGTATTGCCGCATATTGGCTTTTGCATAACCGGTGGTTAACCCTGCATGTACAGCCAGTGAGCTTTCCGGCGTTTCCATGGAATCGATCAATCCTGAAGTATACAATGGAGCACCATTCTGTACAAAAAGTTTTACAAACCTGGCCATGTCATCAGCGCAGGACCATAATGCACCTGCAGGAGCGGTAAGCAGGTTAACAGAAGGCACTTCAACAGGTTTACCATTGCGTACTATATATTCCTTTGTTTCCTCTGCAGGAATGGTACTTGCAGTATTAAAGTTGGAATGGCTCATGCCGGCTGGCAGCAGGATATTTTCGGTTAGATAGCTGTTGTATGGCTTCCCTGAAAGTTTTTCCACCAGGTAGCCCAGTATTACGTAACCCGGATTGCAATAAGAAAATCTTTCACCGGGACGCCAGCGGCTTGTCAAGGAATGCTGTTGATACAATGCCATGTCCTTTACGCTCATATTGCGTTTGTCTGCTGAATACATCCTGTTAAGCTTCATATCATCAAAACCGGTGGTATGTTCCAGCAGGTGAATGATGCGTACGGGGTTATCTGCTTCCCATTGATTGACAAACGGAATTTCAGGTGCTATCTTTTTCAATTCATCCTGTAAGCGCAGTTTTCCTTCCTGTACCAACTGTAGTATTGCCAGTGAAACAAACATCTTTGTAATAGAGCCCATCCTGAAAAGGGTAGTGCTGCTGACAGCACGTTGTGCAGCTACATCTGCATAACCAAATCCGCCGATAAAGAGTATGGAATCGCGGGACACAATGCTTACCATCAATCCGGGAACATGTCTTTCATTTACCAGTTTCTGTATGGAATCGTTTAACTGCTGAATATTTGCGGGCTGTGCGTTTAATCGTACAGAGAAGAGAACAGCAAAGACAATTATTATAAACAGCGTCGGTTTTGTAAGGCGTACATACATTGTCAGGGGTTTGAAGACAAGTTGAATAGATAAAGGTAACAATGGTAAATAAAGCTAATATTATTTTACCGCATCATGATACGTTTAAACACCTTTTAAAAGCCGGTGGTATAGAACCGTACAATAAGTGTACGATAGCGTACACTTATTTCTATTGAAGCCCCGCAAAATGTTGTGGGGGAATACGTTATAACTCTGGCAGTATATTTGTTTAGCAAAAGTGAATTAAATAGATATGTATCGTAATAATATTGGTGAATTTGAAGAGCTGGTATTGCTGACCGTTGCTGCAATGGATGGCCAGGCTTATGGTGCCCTGCTGCTGGAAGATATAGCCGCACGGACGGGACGTACCATACAACTTAGTGCTATACATGTTGCACTTTATCGCCTGGAAGAAAAGAAACTGGTGTGTTCCGAAATGGGAGGTGCTACAGGCGAGCGGGGAGGGAGACGTAAGCGGCTATTTACTATTACTGCGGAAGGTATGCAGGTATTAAAAGATATCAGGAACATCCGGGAAGAGCTATGGCAATTGATTCCCGGTTAAGCACATGCTATGAAGAAAGAACAAAACACTACACCACCACGCTGGCTGCATTGTATACTCCGCAGGCGTATTCATGAACGGGTACTGGAAGAGGTAGAAGGAGATCTGCAGGAACTGTATACACATTGGATACAGCGTTCGGGTATTTTTATTGCGCGTATACGTTATCTCATTGCAGTATTGTTTTATTTAAGACCATTGCCTGTTACCCTGCAGAAAGACAGGAGGCCGGCTTTTAACAGCAATCATTCTAATCCTTTTATACATACAGATATGTTTTACTCCTCATTAAAAATTGCCTGGCGGCAACTGTCAAAAAACAAAGGGTATGCATTGATCAATATCGGGGGACTGGCAGTGGGAATGGGTGTGGTACTGATGATTGGGCTGTGGGTGTGGGATGAGCTGTCGTTTGATCGTTATCATAAGAATTACAAAAGAATGACGCAGGCCTGGCAGATGGTGAATTTTGATGGTAACAATTCTTTTTACAATTCCATGCCCGTACCATTGGCAAAAGAACTGCGTGGCAGCTATGGAGAGGTGGAGGCTGCCAGCGTGGCTACGTATACAAAAGATTTTATAGTAACATACGGCGATAAAAAATTAATACAGCCCGGCATATTTGCAGAAGAAGATCTTCCACGCATGCTTACGCTGGAAATGACTGCGGGTACACCTGATGGCTTGCGTGATATGCATGCGGTATTATTATCGCAATCTTTATCAAAAGCCATTTTCGGAGAGCAGTCGTCATTAGGACAGGTAATACGCATCAATAATAAAGCAGATGTAAAAGTAGCGGGTGTATACAAAGATCTGCCATCAAACAGTTCATTCAATGGCGTACAATTTATAGGTGCCTGGCAGCTTTTTGTTAAACTGGATAGCTATGCCGGTTATGCACAGGATAAATGGGATGATAATTCATTTCCCGTGTATGTACTGTTGCGTGAAGGAGCTGATGCGCAACAGCTTTCCCGGAAAATACGTGATATACG
Source organism: Chitinophagaceae bacterium PMP191F (assembly GCA_001302245.1). GTDB lineage: Bacteria > Bacteroidota > Bacteroidia > Chitinophagales > Chitinophagaceae > PMP191F. Next base: position 174,461 of record LGYU01000010.1, on the reverse strand, counting down.
AATGAAGTTGGACAACCCTCCGCGATACAAACCTGCGTTCTTTCTGCACCCGATGAGTAGCTGGCACTTGTATAGCGATTTTAGTGATTGGGCAAAAAGTGACGGGTTGATCAGGTTGGTTCGTCTTTTTGCAATAGCCGGGATCTTTGTATTGCTGCTGGCCTGTATCAATTTTATGAATTTAAGTACTGCACGCAGTGAAAAAAGAGCCCGTGAGGTGGGTATTCGTAAAACCCTGGGTTCGCTGAAGGGGCAACTGGTATACATGTTCTTTTCAGAATCAGTATTGATTGCTTTTCTTGCGTTGATCCTCTGCATCATCCTGGGGCAACTGGCATTGCCCTTCTTTAATGAAATTGCAGGTAAAAAGATACACCTGCCATGGACTTACTGGCCATTCTGGGCAATGATGCTGGTATTTACATTGGTTACAGGATTACTGGCAGGCAGCTATCCGGCATTATTTCTTTCTTCATTCAGACCGGTGAAAGTATTGAAAGGTATTTATAAAACCGGTACAGGAAATGTACTTTCCCGTAAGGTACTGGTGGTGTTTCAATTTTCGGTTTCTGTTATCCTGATCATAGGAACAATTGTAGTAGGCAGACAGATACAGTTTGCCAAAGATCGACCCAGTGGGTATAGTCGTGACCTGCTGGTAGAAGTATACGAGCATGGTGCAGGTTTTTCGAAACATTATGAAGCATTGCATCATGATCTGTTAAAGACCGGTGTTGTGTACGATATGGCAGAGCAACAAAGTAGTATTACCAGTGATAACGGAGGTACTACAGACATCTCATGGCCGGGTAAAATGCCCGGAGTAACACCATTGATCATGGCAAATAAAATAACGCATGATTTTGGACATACAATAGGATGGAAGATGACAAAGGGCAGGGATTTTTCCAGGGCGTTTGCTACAGATAGTGCAGCGATTATTTTTAATGAAGAAGCAATACGTTTAATGGGAATGAAAGACCCGCTAAACCAGATCGTAAAATTAAATGGCCGGGATTACAGGATCATTGGTGTGGTAGGGAATGTATTGAAAGGTGATCCGTTTAAGCCTGTTCAGCCCACCCTGTATACATTGGATTACAGGAATGTGAATACCTTACTGGTGCGTATTGCCAATGGAACAGGTGTTGGAAGCGCACTGGAGCGTATTGAAAAAGTGTTCAATCGCTATAGTCCTGCTGCTCCTTTTGATTATAAGTTTGTAGATGATAATTATGCAAAAAAGTTTGCGACAGAGATGCGTATCGGAAAGCTGGCTGGCTTCTTTGCCGCATTTGCCATTTTTATTTCCTTGCTGGGATTATTTGGCCTGGCGTCCTTTATGGCAGAAAGAAGGACCAAAGAGATCGGCATCCGCAAGGTGTTAGGTGCAAACGTGTTGCAGGTATGGAGATTGCTTTCACAGGAATTTATTATACTGACAGGCATCGCTTTTCTCATCGCATCACCAGTGGCTTATTATTTCATGCACCGGTGGCTGGATAACTATACTTACCGCATTGATATTTCAATATGGATATTTATAGTGGTTGCATTGAGCATGATCGCTATAACCATATTGACAGTAAGTATACAGGCTATAAGGGCCGCCTTAATGAATCCTGTGAAAAGTATCCGGGCGGAATAAGACTGAAAGTGTAAAACATTTAAAATGTTACCATGGCTTTGATAATATGATTGCCCGGAGCAGTTAAACTATCAAAGCTATCTTTGAGATCATTGAATGGAATACGGTGTGTAATATATTTTTCAGGAACAATTTTCTTTTGCTGAATGGTATTGATTACCTGCATAAAGTTTTCACGGGTAGCATTCCGGCTGCTTAGCAGGGTGGCTTCTCTTTTGTGAAATTCGGGATGTGAAAAAGTAATATCGCCACTTTGTAACCCGATCAGTGTATACCGGGCGCCGTGTGCCATATAATGAAAGCCTTTGTTGATTGCTTTCAGGTTGCCCGTGGCATCAATAACAACAGAAGGCATTGCCCCGTCAGTAATATGCTGTAGCTGCTCTGTTATATTGTCTGAAAGCGCATCAATGGTATGGGCAACATTCATTTGTTCTTTGCAGAATTGCAAACGATGCTGGTTTACATCCATTACAGAGAGGGTGCCACCGGCAATCTGTGCAAATTCAATAGCTGCCAGGCCAATAGGCCCGGCACCGATGATCAGTACATGATCTCCCGGTGCAACGTTTGCGCGTTGCACACCGTGCGCCCCAATGGCCAGTGGTTCAACAAGGGTCAATGCATCCACAGAAAGATCTTTTCCATGTACCAGCATTTGATCGGGCACCAGGAAATATTCTGCCATAGCACCGTCAATATGTACGCCACATACCTGCATGTGCACACAGCAATTGGGTTTGCCGGTGCGGCAGGCGATACAATGTCCACAGGATATATATGGTATAAATGTAACTGTTTCCCCGATCCTGCATGAATGGCCGCTGTCTATGTCAATCACTTCTCCTGCCACTTCATGACCCAGTACACGCGGGTATGAGAAATAAGGCTGCGTGCCATCAAAAGCATGAATGTCTGTACCGCATATGCCTACCTGATGTATTTTAAGCAATGCATATCCTTGCGGACGAACCGGTATATCTTCCTCTCTGTACAGGAAATGACCGGGAGACTGGCATATTAACTTTTTCATGAAATCAGCAGGCGTTTGTTGTTAAGGTGCTGTCTGGAAAACATACACACCGCCGGGTTTTGTAACGATATCGTATTCAATAACCTTCCTGGCAGGTGTAATATCAGGGTTAACCTTTCCCGAAACCAATGGCTGTTGAACAGCAGCTGTTTCAAAGAATGGATTGGGATTTGCACCTTTTGCTTTGCTTATATTGTTATTACCTGTTGCTACCAGCGGATCATATACACGGATACGGCAATTGCCACCCAGCCTGGAAGTAATAGTGAGTTTTTGGATTTTTTTATTTTTCCAGGTAATGTCAGCTACAAAACCACCCCGTGTAACCAATCCTTTTACCGCACCATCAGGCCATGCATCCGGCAATGCAGGGAGAATATGGATGGCACCGTCATGCGATTGTACCAGCATTTCAGCAATGCCTGCTGTGCAGCCAAAGTTGCCATCTATCTGGAATGGCGGATGTGCATCAAAAAGATTGGGATAGGTACCACCGCTCTGTCCTTTTTCATCTTTAGGAGCAGGTGTCAATTGATCGGAGATCAGTTTGAAAGCTTTATTGCCGTCCTGCAGCCTGGCCCACCAGTTCACTTTCCATCCCATTGACCAGCCGGTAGATTTATCGCCCCGGGAGATCAATGTTTTCTTAGCCGCATTGAACAATGCGGGTGATTGATAAGGTGATATCTGGTTTCCGGGATACAAACCATACAGGTGAGAGATGTGACGATGCCTGTCATTGGGTTTATCCCAATCCTGCATCCATTCCTGCAACTGACCATATTGACCAACCTGCATAGGCGGTAGTCGTACAATCATTTTTTGCAAGGTATCTGTCAGTGATTTATCCTGTTGCAGAATACGGGCTGCTTTTATGGCGTTGGAAAATACGTCAAACACCAGTTGATTATCCATAGTGGTACCGGCAGAAATACCTACTCCGCTCTCGTAAGTGTTTTCGGGCGACATAGAGGGCGCCACCACCAGCCATTTATGTACAGGTTCTTCCTGCAGCACATCTACGTAAAACACTGCAGCTCCTTTCAGGATAGGATATACCTGTTTCAGGAATTCTTTGTCACCGGTGTACAGGTAATGATACCATACATGTTGTGATAACCATGCACCGCCCATTGGCCACATACCATAGAATCCACCATCTACCGGGCCGGTAATACGCCACAGGTCAGTATTGTGATGAACATTCCAGCCACGTGCATGATACATGCTGCCGGCAGATTCCTGCCCGGTTACAGACAGGTCTTTGATCATATCTATCAACGGCAGGTGCAGCTCAGAAAGATTGGCAGGCTCTGCAGGCCAGTAGTTCATTTCTGTATTGATATTGATGGTATACTTACTGTCCCACGGCGGACTTAATTTTTCATTCCATTTTCCCTGCAGGTTGGTAGGATGTGAACCGGGTTGTGAACCGGAGATCAGCAGGTACCTGCCAAACTGGAAATACAGCGCAGCCAGTTGCGGATCGGGACTGCTGTTAAATTCTTCTACACGTGTATCAGTGGTTTTGGCAGTCTGTGCGTTGGTACCCAGGTCCAGTTGCACCCTGTCGAAATACTTCCTGTAAATTTTAATATGATCTGCCTTTAACGTGTTGTATGGTTTTGCTGCAACGGGTGTAATAAAGGCGGCAGCTTTTGCAGCAGGATCGCCGGTGATGTCTTTGTACGATTTATAATTGGTAGCAATGCTGACAATGATAGTAGCTGCATTGGCATTGGATATAATGAGACTGGTGTCAGTTGCTGTTAATGTGCCTCCTTCCAGTACCGGGCGGAACTGAGCTTCAAAATTGATGCGTCCTTTTTTGTTGTCAGCACTGCTGGTAGTGCCTGTCATTACAAGCAGGCCGGTAGCTGCTTTAACATGACTGATCTTATGCGGACTGCCTGCTGTAAGTGTACAGGAAATATTGCCGGGTTTGCTGGCGGTAAGCCGTACTATAATAACACCATTGGCAAGAGACGCAAACATTTCACGTTTGTAAGTAACATCACCGGCTTTAAAGGAAACAGATGCCAGTGCATTTTCAATATCCAGGTCGCGGTAATAATCAGAAACAGGTTGTTGCAACGGAAACTGTATACGCAGATCACCCGCCGGTTGGTACTGCATGCCATAATTACTGTTGGCCGGGGAGGAACGGGGGAATGTTCTGTTGGAAAGATCCTGTGCTTCTTTATAACGGCCGGTAAATAATAACTGCCGGATGGCCTGGATACTATCAAATGTATTGGGGATAATATTATTACCGGGTTCGCCTGCCCAGATGGTTTCTTCATTCAATTGCAAGCGTTCATTACCGGGTGTGCCGAAGATCATGGCTGCCAGTCGCCCGTTGCCGATAGGAAGCGCTTCGTTCCAGTTGGCTGCTGGTTTATTGTACCATAATTTCAGTGATTGGCTGTGCAGGTTGTATCCAAAAGCGAGTGGCAGCCATAAAAAGGCCAGCGATTTTATTTTCATTCGGCAAATGTTAACGGCATATAAAAATGCCTGGTTGACCTGATTTTACGTAACCGGTTACGTAAATGTAATGATAAATGACATACATTTAACCGGCGTAAGGAAAAAACTACCTTCTTTTTCATAATACAGAATTTGTATTTTTAGCTATGGCAGAAAAGCGACGAACTACCATATACGATATTGCCAGAGAACTGAATATAACGCCGGCTTCTGTTTCCCGTGCTTTGAAAGATGATCTTTCTATAGGGAAAGTTACCAAAGAGCTGGTACGGAAAACTGCCCTGAAACTCAATTATAAACCCAATGTCAATGCCCGCTTACTAAGCACAGGTACTTCAAAAACACTGGGTGTGATAGTGCCGAAGATCAATGATCATTTTTTTGCAAACGTTGTGGCGGGTATTGAAATGGTGGCCAGGCAAAGTAATCATCATGTACTGATCTGCCAGACTGATGAATCGTTTGACAATGAAAAGCGTTGTGTGGAATTGCTGATCAACCAGAACGTGGCCTGTATCATTGTTTCACTGGCTGCTACTTCTGCCGGTACCAGGCATTTGCAGGAAGCAAAAAAATATGGTATACCGGTTATACAGTTCGACAGAACAGACGAAAGTCTGCGCACACAAAGGATCATCAACGACAATGAGCAGATTGTGTTTGAAACAGTGAAACATCTCGCTACACAGGGATATAAACGTATTGCCCACCTGGCGGGGCCGCAGAACATAGATATATACCGGGATAGAAGGTCTGCATTTGAAAAAGCACTCCGGCAATATAAGTTGTTGTACAAACCGGAATATATACAGATGGATTGTCTTACCAAACAAAATGGAAGAGAGGCGGCGCAGAAGCTGCTTTCTATGAAACAGCCCCCGGATGCCATTTTTGCGGCAGCAGATATCTGTGCATTGGGTGCATTGCAGGTGGCGAAAGAAATGAACATCGCTGTACCGGGTACCCTGGGCATTTGCGGATTTTCCAATGAACCCTATACTGAACTGACCACTCCATCACTCACTACTATTGAGCAAGGGAGCGTTGAAATGGGTAAACAGGCAGTACTGGCTTTTATGAATGGACAGGAAAGCAGGCAGGCAAGATCTTTGCCACCGGTGATCATACAACCAACATTGGTAGTGCGTGCATCCACATGCCGGGTATAGGCATGATAACACTTAATAATCTTTTGACCAATGAAACGTTTTGCAGCAATGTATAAATTATTGTTCGCCTGTTTGTGTTGTACTGCAGTACTGCATATTGCCGTAGCCCAGCATACCGGTGTACCGGTAATACCGGACAAAAACTTTGTGATCACCGCTTTTGGCGCCACCGGCAACGGTAAAACATTGAATACAGCAGCTATTCAGCGTGCGCTGGATGAAGCAGGTAAACAAGGCGGTAAAGTGATCGTTCCGGAAGGTGTTTTTCTTTGCGGGCCATTAAAAATATACAGTAAAACAAACCTGGAACTTCAGAAGGGAGCTGTATTGCGTTTGAGAAACGATGTGGATGCTTACCCGGCTGAAAAAGAAAAGTATCTCAATTTTATCAGTATATCCGGCGCCACTGATGTTAAGATCAGTGGTGAAGGTATTGTTGATGGCCAGGGTGAAATATGGTGGAAGAAGTTCACGGCAAAAGAGATCACTTACCGGCGTCCACAATTGTTCTTTATTGAGCGTACCCAACGCGTTGAAATTACGGGAATCACCAGCCTCAATCCGCCGAACACACATTTTTCATTAAAGGATGTACGCGATGTATATATCCATCATATTCATATTGTAGCTCCCCCGCAATCGCGCAATACAGACGGGATCAATATTGCTGCCAGAAACTGTACCATAGAACATTGTGATATCAGGACCGGTGATGATAATATTGCGCTGAATTTCGGTAATAAAAATGCGGCAGCCAATGACCCGGAATGCAGTAATATCCTGATCCGCGATTGTTTTTTTGGTGTGGGGCACGGACTTTCCATTGGCAGTTTTACAGCCGGCGGGCTGAATAACCTGGTGGTAAGCAATTGCGTTTTTGATAGCACAACTTCAGCATTGCGCATCAAATCAGCCCGGGGACGCGGTGGTATAGTACAACATGTGAGCTATACTGATATTGTAATCAAAAATGTAAAATGGCCTGTATTCTTCTCTACATATTATCCCAGAGAACCGGCTAATCCTGCCGATGACACTGTTACTATTGTAACTGCCAGTATACCCGTGTACAGGGATATTCAACTAAAGAATATTAATATAATCAATGCAGAGACAGGTTTGAAAATATGGGGGCTTCCGGAAGCGCCGATACAGGATATTACTTTTGATAATGTGCAGATCGCTGCAAAGAACAGCGGTGAATTGTACAATGTTCGCGGAGTGAAGTTTAGCCGGTCAAAGATCAATGCACAGCAAGGAAAGAGCATCGAAAAGTTTCAGGCGCAGTCAGAAGGATTGTAATTATAGCCAGTGAACATACAATAAACGGGCATCCCTGAACGGGACGCCCGTTTGTTGTATAGAATATTATGATCAATAAACAATGCCGGTACTGTTATTCACCGTGTATTGAGGTTTTGCGCCGGTAACAGTCTTTACTGCTGTAAACGTTGCCTGCTCCGCATCATTGATAAGGACCTTTGCATTTTCAGGAAGTACAATGTTCTGGAACACCAGGTTTTTCAGATGATGTGCTTCTTTAAATCCATTGATGATCATTACGGTTTCGTTGGGCTTTGCCTTTGTCATATTGATATTCCTGAATACGAAATTTTCAAAAGTGGGGACTTCAGGAGCTGCTTCACCGTCATTGTTGTAATTGAGCGAAGAAAGGACCGTGATCTTGAGCAGATGACAATCGGTTACAGTTACATTTCTGACATAACCGCCTCTTTCTTTGGTTGCTTTTATCTGCATACCATTAAGCAGGTTGCCGGCCTTGCAATCCTGTACCAGTACATCGCTTACACCGCCAGACATTTCACTGCCGATGGAAATGCCATGCCCGTTGATAAAATTACAATGGGTGATCCTGACATTTTTAGTAGGCTTTGCAACAAAAAAACCTTCGGGGTTTTTACCGGATTTGATCGCAATGCAGTCGTCGCCCGTGTTGAACGTACAGTTGAAAATATAAGAATCAGTAGAAGAATCGGGATCAATACCGTCACCATTGTGAATACCAGTGGTAATGATGGTAAGCCCGTGACAGGAAATATTATTGCTGTAAATATAGTGTAGTGTCCAGGAGGGTGGTGTGGTCAATGTAACACCGGAAATGCTTACATCCTGGCAGTTCATAAGACAGATCAGACGACCACGACTGCGGATGCCACTGGCTTTTACCATAGCATCACCCAGTTGCTTACCACCACCGGCAATGGTACCGCTGCCGGCAATACGCAGGTTTTTAACGGTATAACCACCGTTGCGCGAAAGTGCACCCGCATTCAGCAGACTGGCATAGGTGCTCAGTTCCCAGCCTTCAAAGCGGTTTAATATCATGGGAAGGTAATCTTCCGGTGCAACGGAACCTTTTAACACGCCGCCCTTTTCAATATACAGGGTCATGTTGCTTTTCAGGAACAATGCGCCGGACAAAAAAGTTCCTTGCGGTATATATACAGTTCCTCCTTCAGCACAGGCGTCAATAGCTGCCTGTATGGCTTTGGTGTTTGTAAAAAGCGGATCATTCTTCGCACCGTAGTCCAGTATATTATAGCGTTTACCAGCAGCAGCAGTTTTGAACTTCAGGAGATACATTTTTTTTATCTCCTGTTTCTTTTGCTGAACGCTCACACGTACGGTATACCAGGTATCGGGTAACAGATCTGTAATGGTGGTATTGGTAATACCGGTAGTGGCGTGGGGCTTATCATTCAAAAAAATGCTATACACCACACTATCGGTGCTACCCTGTTTATCCCAAAGCAGGGTAACCGAATTTTCAGTAACAGTGCCGGGAGCGATCATCAGATTGTAAGGATTAGCGGGAGTGGCGGCAGATATGCCTGCCAGTGAAAAGAGCAGCATGCCGGTGATAACAAAACGTTGGATGCTTTTCAGATAGAGGTTCATGGATGATAAAGTTGGTTGTCAGTGCTTTTACATGTCGGTCAAAGTTAAGGTTTCCGGTGTAACCTGTTGATACAGTGGGTTTTTAATTCTCTAGAGGACTTTGTTCCGTTTTGTGCAATTTCAGGGTGCCGGGGTACAGTACGATGTAGATGGCATCATTGTACCTGAGCCTGGCAAACCCGTTTCCGGAAAAGAAAGTTTGAAGAAGCAGTGAAAGCCATTCTGTCCATAAAAGGAACCATGGAGATCAGGACAGTGTATTGTTTGCAAACGGGCAACCTGGCCGTAGGGCGGTCTGAATGGAATATAACCGATGGCCATGAAGTAAAAGTAAGTGCCAAAGGAATTGAGATGATGAAACGGCAGCCGACGGCAACTGGAAAATTGTCATCAATCATGCTTTTGGTGCTTTGCAGAACCTGGTAGCCTGATTGCAGGCATGCCAGTTGAAGGAAATGGCCTGGTAATAAACCGGGTCATTTTATTTTTAAATACATTTATAACATGAATAGCAGCAGGATCGTTAACCCGAAGGATATAAAGACCCTTATTAAACGGGAAAGAGTTTTTGCAGCTATATATGAACAATACGGCGCTCCTCCCGATTGGAGCCGTGAACCGGGTTTTATTTCTTTATCAAAGATCATCCTGGAACAACAGGTAAGCCTGGCCTCTGCCAATGCTCATTTTCAGAAATTAAATGCTTACCTGGAAGTATTCTCACCGGTAAATATTCTGAAACTGACGGATGAGGAAATGCGCAACTGCCAGATCAGCCGGCAGAAAGCAAAATATCTCAGGGCCCTGTCTGTTGCCATTACTGAAGGTCATATAGATCTTGCTCAATTGCATATACTAAGTGAACCGGAGATCAGGAGCCGGTTGATCAGTATTAAAGGCATCGGTCATTGGACTACTGATATTTACCTGATGTTCTGTATGCAGGCCAAAGATATTTTTCCGATAGGAGATATTGCCGTGGTCAATACCATTAAAGAACTGAGTATTGTAAAAACCACAGATGAAATACTGGCATTGGCTGAACAATGGAAACCGTTTCGTTCGCTCTCTACTTATTTTTTGTGGCATCATTACCTGAAAAAACGTAACAGGCATGTTGGTTATTGAATAATCAATGCGGTTTGATGAGTGGCTGGTGAAGACACCGGCCACGGGAGCGGTGTCCGGCGGATGTACCTATAAAAAATCATGGAAAAACAGGGGAGAACGTGATTGTTTTTTTAGTTTTATTTGTGTGGATTGATGGAATTACCGGCTGCCGGTAAAATAACAGAGAAGTATCTATTTACATTTTGAACCTGATGCAATGCCAACCAGCGTTTTTATTGTTGACGATCACTATATGGTAATTGAAGGAATACGTTCCCTGCTTCAGTACGAAAAGGAGATTGAGTGGGCAGGGCATGCGTCAACAGCTGCCAGTTGTATGGCTTTTCTGCAACAACGGTTACCCGATGTGATATTGATGGATATCAATTTGCCGGATAAAAGCGGAATAGAGCTTTGTGAACTGGTAAAAGCAAGTTATCCCGGCGTGTTCATTGTTGGTCTCAGTACTTTTAACCAGCAGAGCTTTATCCAGAAAATGATTGACAAAGGGGCATCAGGATATGTACTGAAAAATGCTACCAAAGAGGAAATAATGGAAGCCATTGGCACTGTTGTTAAAGGAAAAGTGTTCCTGAGCGAAGAAGCTGCCCAGGCTTTGCGGAAAAACTCTAATGGCGTTACACCAGTGCTTACGCGTCGTGAACAGGAAATACTGGGGCTGATTGCTGAGGGTATGACCAATAATGAAATAGCGCAGAAACTGTTTATCAGCGTCACAACGGTAGATACCCATCGTAAAAATCTGCTGGCCAAATTTGATGTAAAGAACACCGCATCGCTGATCCGTATAGCCACACAACTGCAGTTTATCTGACAACCCTCCCTGTTACATATTGATCCCTGCTGAAAAAACTGTAAATTTCCTGCCGGCTTTTATTGCCGTACAATATGATTGGATTGGCCCTTTTGGTAATAGCCCTGATAGCGGGGATCGGTATTTACAACAATGCCCGGAAAAAGAACAATGGTTATATATTGTCTGCCGGCGCAAGGAAAATATTGACAGAAAACGTTCTGTTTTACCGCAACCTGGATGATGCGGGGAAACTTTCTTTTGAAACCAGGATACAACAATTTTTGCAACAGGTACGCATTACCGGTATTGGTGTGCAGGTAGAAGAACTGGATCGTTTGCTGGTAGCATCCGGAGCCATTATTCCTATCTTTTATTTCCCTGAATGGCGATATAATAATATTTCCGAAGTGTTACTGTATAAAGATACCTTTAACGATACCTGGCAGGTAGAAGGAGGTGACCGGAATATACTGGGCATGGTGGGCGATGGTGCACTGCACCGGCAGATGATCCTGTCGCAGCCTTCCCTGCGCTCCTCCTTCAGCAACCCGGAAGATGGTCACAATACCGCCATTCATGAGTTTGTACACCTGCTGGATAAAGCAGACGGTGCTACAGACGGTGTGCCGGAATACCTGCTGGCGCGGCCCTACGTGTTACCATGGATCAAACAGATCCATGAAACCATTCGCGAAATGAAAATGGGCAAGGACAGCGACATCAATTTTTACGGCGCAACCAACGATGCGGAGTTTTTTGCCGTGATCTCCGAATATTTTTTTGAACGCCCGGACAAACTGAAAGCGCACCATCCGGAACTGTATGCCATGCTGGAAAAGATATTTCACCCCATAAAATAGCTTTGAACTTCCTGAATTTCAATAAACCCGAACTTTTTCATGTAAATCAGGGTATTTTTGCCGCCTAAAAGGTTTTTTTAGCTGTTACTATGAATTTTTTAAAAGTATCGGGAATCAACAGGAAGGAAGGCGACGATTTTGAGCTAAAGGATATCAGTTTTGCCCAATACCCGTTTCAAAGAGTGGCTATTGCCGGTGAATCCGGTTCCGGCAAAAGTACTTTGTGCAAGATCATTGCGGGACTGATCCAGCCGGACAGCGGGGAAGTGGTATTTGAAGGCAAACGTGTAAAAGGCCCGCTTGAAAAGCTGATACCCGGTCACCAGCATATTGCCTATTTATCGCAGCATTACGAACTGCGCAACTCCTACCGCGTAGAAGAGATACTGGATTATGCCAATACGCTTTCAGATGAGCAGGCTATGGCACTCTACAAAGTTTGCCGTATTGATCACCTGTTGCAACGGAAGAGCAACCAGCTTTCCGGTGGTGAAAAACAGCGTATTGCTATGGCGCGTTTACTGATCATGTCTCCACGGCTTTTTTTGCTGGATGAACCATTTTCAAACCTGGATATGATCCATAAAAGTATTCTGAAAGCAGCGATCCGTGATATTGGAGAACAATTGAAAATATCCTGTCTGCTGGTGTCGCACGATCCGCAGGATGTGCTTTCGTGGGCGGATGAGGTATTAATCATGAAAGATGGCCGTGTAATACAGAAAGGCGGCCCGTTACAGATATACTGGCAACCCATTAACGAATATGTAGCTGGCATTATGGGCAGCTACAGTATGGTCAGCACACAAACAGCCGCTGCATTGGGCGTAGATACCAAAGGGCAATCCATGTTGGTGCGTCCGGGAAGTTTTAAAATAGTGACTGCGGAAGCAGGGGGTATTCCCGCAAAAGTGACAAGCATTCTTTTCCTTGGTAGTTCATACGAAATAGAAGTATTGCTGATGAACCAGATAGTAACGGTCAAATCGCTTGATAGTCACTATGCAGAAGGCGATATGATATACGTGGCCCTTTCTTCAGAACACATGTGGCATGCCCAATAGATTTCCGGCTGAACACCGTCCGGATTCTCAGTGAAAATGGCTGAATACTTGGTAGCGCTTTGAAAAAAGACGCTTTCCCGTCATTTTTGGTATAAAAAAAGCCATGAAAAAATTACTGGCAGGCATACTGGCCTGTTGCATCACCTCTGCAGCCACTGCACAGCAATATGTTATTAAAGGGAAAATAAGCGGGTTCAAAAATGGTACTAAGTTCTGGCTGAAAGATATTGATCTTGACCGGGTTGTTGATAGTGCTGTTATGACCAGCGGTGTTTTTACTATGAAAGGCACGTTTACAGATGGTCCCCGCTCATTATGGTTGCATACATCTACCAAAGACAGCTTTTATTACTGTAATCTTTTTATGGGCAATGAAACCGTAACTGTAAAAGGCAGCAGTAAGGATATGCCTTTTTTTATGCAGATCACCGGTTCAAAGATCCAGGATGTAGAGAATATCTTAAACAGGCAGACCGGCTTGCTGTATCATTCAAGAGATAGCCTGACAAGTATTGCTATACCGCTGATGAATAAAAATGAAAACCCCGAATTACAGAAAAGTATCTGGAAACAGGTAAAGGTGCTCGACGATATTACGGATTCGGTAAGACGTGCATTTGTAATGAAATACATTAATTCCTATGCAGGTGTCAAAGAGTTGTTCTACCTGAAAAGCAAAATGGATACTGCTGTCATCAGGAGCTTATACAATACACTGCAATCGCCATATAAAGATTATCATCATGCGAGAGCTATACAGACATTTCTGCTGGTAGGTAAGCCACTTAAAAAGGGAGACAGGTTTTATGATTTTGAAGCGACAGATTCATCAGGTAACAGGCGCCGGCTTTCAGAAATGGTGGGCAAATATGTGCTGCTTGATTTTACTGAAACTTATTGTGGCCCCTGTATAATGGCAATAGGCGAAATGAAAGCACTGATCAGTAAATACAATGATAAACTGGCCATTGTTAGTTTTAATGTTGATGCATCGCGGGATACCTGGCTGAAAGGAATGAAAAGAGATCGTCCTGACTGGCTGTACCTGTGGGACGGAAAAGGCTGGTACAGCGAGATCGTAATGAAATACGGTGTAACAGGGTATCCTTCTTTTTTCTTATTAGATCCCGAAGGAAAGATCGTTTTCGCCTCATCTGGCTATGGCAAAAATGAATTGAGCAGTGTCATTGAAAAACAACTGATGGCGGCAAAATAACTTTTAAATTACAGGAATGAATAACCTGTGGCGATACCTGTTTATGAAAGTAATTGCAGCAGCACTGCTATCAGCAGTGCTGCCTGTATGTTCACAGGCACAAAAGGCATACCCGGCGGGAGAGTATTATCATTTTAATGTGATGCATTATAATGCCGACGGAACCACCTGGGAGAATAACTACAGTATCCTTGAAAAAGATCTGCACACTTTTCATGGAGCTTCACAGGAATTCTGGGGATTTAAAGGGGGGATGATCGAAGACAGTACCCGGATGATATGCAAGCCGTTGCCGGCTACAGGGCTGGGCGTTCGGTTTAATGCCAGGGCAGAAGGCTATTTCGGATATAAACTAAGGATATTCAGCAGGAAATATGATTCGTACAATGTTTTCGATTCTTCTGCTGTATCTGTTATTGCAATAGGCATTCATCCCGGCAATGCGGATAGCTTTCAGTACAGGATTGTTTTAAATGATAGTGTTGTATATAAGGACTGGAGCAATTTTACTGCGTTCAAAACGGTGCCGCAAACGGGCTACAGGTATGCTGTTTTCGGAGAACTCTGTTTTTACAGGAAATATATGCTGCTGGAAGTCCGTAATAAAAAAACAGGGCTGATCAGCGGGGGGCTGGTAGTGAACTGGCCGGTGCCGGCAGCATTATCGTTGCAGCAGACAAGGGTGTATTTTAAAGAGGATAACATTGTAGGAATGAATGGTTTTCTGGATGCAACACTGCTTCGTCAGAAACACGCAACACGCAAAGATCCTGTAACAGGTGTACTGCACAACCTGAAACTACCGGGAGATAAAGAATACCTGTACGCAATTTTTGATTTTGACAATGTGCAGGAAACATTCGGTTATAAAGCGTTGCTGGAAAGAAATATTGACGGGAAGACTGATACCTCGGAAATCAGTTTTTATTTCAATGAGCCAACCATACGTATTAATGCGGCGCTTTTTGCACAACCCGGAAAATACAGGTTTATAGTTGGTAATGTTTATTTCTTTAATTCAACTGCACATCGTAAATGGCTGCTGGATATTCCTTTCGAGGTATTGCAGCCTGTGGGTTTGGCCAGGAAGTATTCATTAAAACAGTTATTTCCTTATATACTGGGGGCAGTTTTACTGGTCACAGCCGGTTTTTATAGTTATTACCGGTATAACAGGAATAAGCTGAAAAAAGCTGAACGTAGTAAACAGGTAAAACAAATGCAGTTGCGTAACCTGCAGAACCAGTTGAACCCGCATTTCCTGTTCAATGCATTAAGTGCCATTCAGAACCTGCTGGGTAAAAAAGAAACGGAAGCTGCTTCACGTTATTTGTCAGAATTTTCATCGCTTACACGTACGGTACTGGAAACCAGCGGACAGGAACTAATAAACCTGGAAGATGAATTGCACATGCTGCACACTTACCTGCAGATGGAGCAACTGCGTATTCCTTTTACATACAATATTGTTACAGACATACCCGATGTTATCAATACGGAAATACCTGCCATGTTATTGCAGCCGTTTGTAGAGAATGCTGTGAAGCACGGTGTAGCGGCTTTGAAAGGCGAAGGGATCATTACAATTAGCATGAAGGCTGTTGAACAATCATTGATATTTACAGTCAGTGATAACGGCGGGGGAATGCAATCGCCCGTAGCTTATGCAGACAATACCGGTATGGGACTTCAGTTATTGCGCGACCGGGTGCAACTGCTAAACGATATGTATGGGAGTGAAACTGTGAGTTATTATATAACGTCTGGCAATGAAGGTACAGCGGTAACAATACAATTAAAGGATTGGTTAATTTAGCTGTGTATGGTCATTAAAAGTATTATAGTAGATGACGAACTGAATAACGTTGAATACCTGCAACGGTTATTGCAACAATATTTTCCCCAGGTGCAGGTGGTGGCAACTGCATCCAATACGGCAGATGCTTATGCGGCCATTGTTCAGCACCGGCCAGACCTGGTATTACTTGATATACAGATGCCCGGTGAATCGGGTTTTGATCTGCTTACAAAATTCAGCCGTATTGATTTTGAAGTGATCTTTATCACTGCGCATGACCAGTATGGTATCAGGGCCATCAAATTCTCTGCGCTCGACTACCTGCTGAAACCTGTTACACTGCCAGATCTGCAGACTGCTATAGAAAAGGCTGCAAGCCGTATTGCAGGTAAACACAAAGATCACAGTATTGAAAACCTGCTGGCATTTATTACCACCGGTAATAAAGAACAGCAGAAGATAGCTTTGCCATTACAGAGCGAAATACGGTATGCTACAGTAATATCCATCATCCGTTGTGAAGCATCCAGCAATTACTGCCATGTATTTCTGGATACCGGGGAAAACCTGCTGGTTTGTAAAACACTGAAGGACTTTGCCGGTTTACTTCAACCGTATGGTTTTGTACGTACGCATCAGTCGCACCTTGTCAATACACGTTTTGTAAAAAGCTATCTGAAAGAGGATGGCGGCACACTATTGCTGAACGACAAAACGAGGATCCCCGTATCAAAGGCCCATCGGATGGATGTAAAAGAAGCACTGCAACAGATCCTTTAATGATCAGCCGGTTAGTGGTGAAAAGCCTGGCTGTCTGCCGGTGCCTGTGCACGATCGTGCAGGCCATAATTGCGGTGCACAGATGCAATGCGCAGGTGATAATCCTTAAAAATAAAGGCTCGTCCTTTTGCCTGTGCCATACGGTGTACTTCCAGTGTACGCCAAGCCTGTATACTCTCTTCATTGCTCCAGAAAGACAATGACAATATTTTAACCGGTATGGAAAGGCTTTGAAATCTTTCAATGGAAATAAAACCCGGTATCTTTTCCAGTTCCGGACGTAGCGTGGCTGCAATGTCCAGGTAAGTTTGCGCATGTTGCTCATGCGGTATCACTTCAAATATTACTGCGATCATATAGCGTATTGTTGATTGAATGTGATGAATTAAACGTGGCGGGTAAGACCCATGCCAGGGTATCGCTGCCCGGCGGGTGTATCACCCGCCGGAACTGATACAACGATTTTGGTTGTTGATTAAGAAAATGCAATGTCCTGTGTTCATGGCAGTGCATAAAAAATATGTACTGCCGGTAGAAAGCAATCCTGTTTTTTTATTGTTAATATGGTTGTTGCTACTGCAAGATTAGATAATTTTATACCTGTACAGTTCATTATAAAATGAACTATGCTTGTAATATGGAACAACATTTTAAAGAAGTGGCAGCCTTGGTAGGTGATCCTACACGTGCTACTGTGTTGTGGACATTGCTGGATGGAAAAGCATTTACTGCTACAGAGCTGGCAATGGCTGCCGATACCACACCACAGAATATGAGCATGCATCTGCAGAAATTATTGCAGGCGGAATTGCTGATGGTAGAAAGCCAGGGCAGACACAAGTATTATCGTTTTGCGCGGAAAGAAGTAGCGTATGCTGTGGAAGCATTGGCTACCCTGGTGCCTGTAAATGCAATCAGCAAAAAACAGCCGGATAGCAATACAGCGATCAAATATTGCAGAACCTGTTATGATCACCTGGCAGGGAAAACGGGCGTTGCCATAGCAGACAGCCTGTTGCAACAGAAGATACTGGTACAATCAGAAAAAGCTTTTACAATAAGCGATAAAGGCAATAAATGGCTGAAGAATTTTGGTGTGGATATGGATGCTTTGTCTCAGCAGCGAAGACCCATAGTACGGCCCTGCCTTGACTGGAGCGAACGGCGTTACCATGTAGCGGGTTCTGTTGGAAGTGCACTGCTGGATATTATGCTGGCGGAGGATTGGCTGCGCAGAACAAAAAACTCCCGCGCGATCATCATTACGTCCAAAGGACAACAACAGTTGTACAAACATTTTAAGATATCAGCAGCATCGCGCTAAGGCAGCTTTGCTACCAGGCTTTCCGGTAATATTCGCAGAATGTTATAAATGATCTTCCATTTCAGACCGGGTACCATGGTAAAACGTTTACCGGCGTTTACAACAGCCTTTGCAATGAATACAGGTTCCAGCATCAGCGATCCGGGTAAACTGAGGCCTGCAGTCATCTTACTTCGGATATAGCCTGCCACGATCACATTTACAGTAATGTTTTTTGCAAAAAGATACTGGCGCAAACCTGCCAGGTATTGTGTAAAAGCAGCTTTGGTACTGCCATAAATGAAATTGCTTTTGCGTCCGCGTACACCTGAAAGAGAAGACAATCCAATGATCCTTTCAAGTTGCTTATTGCTGTTATCCATCGCAATGATGTTGAGTATGGATACTGCACCGCAGTAATGTACTTGCATCATCTGGAAACTTCCTGCCCAGTCTGTCAAAGCCTCTTCATTGTTTTTCAGAAAACCTGCGGCATACAGCACAATATGTGGTTTAAAAGGCAATGCATCATAAAATGCCCGGTGTGTATCAAATGACACTGCATCAAAATGAAGTATGCTGACCTTCGCCTGTGGAATATCTCTTTGCCGTAAAAAGTCCTGTAATGCTGTAGTGCTGCGTGAAGCGGCAATGACAAAATACCCTTTTTCAACATATAGCTGAATGGCTTCTTTGGCAACATCAGAATTGGCGCCCAGTATCAGTACAACTTTTCCCGGAGAAGTATGCATGGTATGCAGGTTGGTTTGCGGGCAAAGGTAATATTCCGTTGTTGTTGATAAAATACCCGGGCAATGAAATGTAGTAACAGATTATTGCAACGCAGCTTTAATAACAGGTGCCAGGGAATCAGCCCATATTTTGTATTCTTTACCGGAAGGGTGTAGGCCATCGGGCGCCAGCAGGGATGCATCTGTGGCAGCTGCACGTGTAAGCTGTGTAATGTAGAGATAATGGCAACGGTATTGTTCGGTGATCTGCCTGTTAATATTGTTAAACCAGTCTATTTCTTTACTGATCTGTGCAGTGTTGCTGCCCTGTGCAAAAGGTGTAACACTGTAGTCGGGAATGCTTAATACAAAAACATGTGCTTTTTGATTACCTGCCAGTTGAATACTGGTTTGCAATAGCTGTTCAAAACGGATGCGATAGCCGCTGGTATCAAGATGCTGGTATTGATCATTTACACCGATCAGCAGGCTTACAATATCGAATGTATTGCGCAGATCGGCCTGTTGTATGGCATTCTGCAGATTGATGGTTGTCCAGCCGGTGGTGGCAATATATTGAGGGGTTTTAACGCGTAAACCGTTGCCGGTAAGCCAGGAAGCGGTTTGTGCAGGAAAGCGCAGGGTAATATCTACTGATTGGCCGATGGTATAGGAGTCACCCAGTGCCAGGAAACTTTTTCCGCTGGAGTCGGTGTTGGGGGGTGTAATGGTAACATTGCTACCTGTTGATATTTTCTTACTACAATTGTAAGACAAAAATAACCATGCAGGCATGCAAAATGCCAGTACTATCAGACGCCTCATATAAAAATATACGGAAAACAGTGCGGGACAGTTTACCTCGTATAATGAAAAAAAATCATAAAGTACAGGCCAGGCAGGTACTCTGACGGAAGATGTTGTAGCTTTGTACAACTTATACAAAATCACCTATATGAGCCAGGCATTTGTACGTGAAAATGATGAGCAGTGGTTGCATGAAGTGCCTCCCACCGTTGCCGCATTACTGGTATATCTTACCCGCGAGAATAACGGGATACGGGTATATGAGCAGAAAAGAATTGCAGATGCAGCCGGACGTGAAATATATGTTATGAGCAATGGCCTTTCGTACACTATTGGAAACAATGGTACCTGAGAAGTGGTATAAGTTCTTGCATGTTAGTTGATATGTAGCAAATAAGCATCCCGGTTGCTGCAATGCACGCCCGCTTTATGTTTACACTTTTTTAATAGGTTTTCAACCGGTTAATTCTTTTCAATCACTTACTTTTAGGGCCGGGGAATGATCTGTTTCACAGTATGTGCTTCTTCTCAGTAACAGGTCAGGCCTGAACCATTGTTTAATCATTAAAAGAAATCGCCCGGTTCATGAAAAAAGTAACCTTATTGGTGGCAATCTGTACAATTATGGCTTCAGTAGCATCTGCACAAAACAGGTTGTTATTATCCGCTTACCGTTATCACAAAACAGATAGCGTGATAGCAGAAGCGTACGTAACAGACAGCTTGCCCTACGTGTATAAACTGAAGGGAAAGGGTAGTGCATGGCTGTATTTCAATTCCCGCAACGAACTGTGTATTAAACCCGGTAAAAGCCAGTCATTGCCCGCTTCACTGGAAATTACCGTAACAGGTACTTATAAAAAGAAAAAAATAAGCGCAGACTTTTTACTGCTGGAAGATAATTTTGCCCGCAACAAAGTAGTGGCACACCGTGGTGCATGGAAAAATACAGGTGCTACAGAAAATTCCATTGCTTCATTGAAACATGCCATTGATATGGGATGCCAGGGCAGCGAATTTGATGTACACATGACTTCTGATTCAGTATTGGTCATTCATCATGATCCGGATATGGAAGGCATGAGGATCGCTACTACACCGGCAAAAGACCTGTTTATCAAAAAACTGTCAAACGGTGAAACACTGCCTACTTTACAGCAATATATCACTACCGGTACAAAACAATTTTCGACAGAGTTATACCTGGAGATCAAAAGCAATGCAGGTCCTGAATATGTAAAAGCGCTAACGGATAAATCTGTAGCTGAAGTGGTGCGCCAGAAAGCACAGGCATGGGTGATCTATATCAGTTTTGATACCGCAGTTTTAAAACGTGTACTGCAACTGGATCCTTTTGCACAGGTTGCTTACCTGAAAGGAGACCTGTCGCCAGAACAGGTAGCTGCATATAAATTTACCGGCATTGATTATCATTATTCAGTATTTCAGAAACATCCGGAATGGATTGCGCAGGCACAGCAGTTAAAGCTTTCTGTAAATGCGTGGACCGTAAATGATGGCCCTGTTATGGATGCTTTGTTACAGCAGAAGGCAGACCTGATCACTACCAACGAGCCCGAAATGCTGATGAAGAAGATATCGGCAGCAAAATAATACATTCTGTATCAGCAATGGACCGGCCGGAAGTACACCTTCCGGCCGGTAGAAGCAGAAGATGTGGTAGCAACTGTGGTATTTCCTGGCTTCCGGTATATGCAGATGGGTTTATTACACTCTGGAAAAAGAATCATTATCACTTATTGCAGAAAGCACGCAAAAAAAGGGATATCCTCAGTATTATTGCTGAAAGACCTGTATTGCACAACGGCGAAGATACCCGCTGGGATTTGATCCCTATCTTACCAGAAAAAGTGAAGCTGGCGGGCAAACAGTAGCATATTCCTAACTCGACTTCCGCACGATCAGTTCTGTTTTCAATACCTTGATAATAGTTTTCCATTCAGATACATCACGGTTGATCTGGTCAATCAGCAGTTGTGCAGCAGTTCTGCCGATCTCTGTTACGGGTTGTGACACCGTGGTCAGCGGTGGATCTATCAATCCTGATACATAATCATTACTGAATCCTACCACCGCAATATCTTTTGGTACTTTTAGTCCTTTCTTTTTGATGATCTGCAGGGCTTCGATCGCTGTAGGATCGTTAATGGCAAAAATGGCATCAGGGGGATTGTCAAGCTGCAGCAAATGATTTATATATATTTTTACTTTGGCCAGCGTAAGGTCGTAGGGGATGATCAGCTCTTCATCAATGGGAATATTATTTCTTCTTAATGCGTCGCGATAACCCATCAGGCGTTTTACGCTCATTGGCAATGTATCGGGACCAGCAAGATGCGCGATCCTTTTTTTCTTTCGCTGGATGAGATGTTCTACTGCGCGAAATGCGCCTTCATAATCATCTACCACCACTTTAGGCACCATCATATCCTCACATACACGGTTAAAAAAAACAATGGGAATGCCTTTGCGCTGGAATATTTTCAGGTGGTCAAAATTGCGTGTTTCCCTGGTAATGGAAACCATCACACCATCTACCTGGTTGGCCAGCATCAGTTTGGTATTGGCAACTTCTGTTTCATAATTTTCATTGGAGTGACAGATAAGGGCGTTGTATCCTGCCTGTGCTGCTACTTCCTGTGCACCGGTGATCACCTGTGGAAAATAAGAGCTCAGAAATTCGGGTACTATAATACCGATCGTATTACTTTTTTTCTGCAACAGACTTATTGATAACATGTTTCGCTGGTAATCCATTTCTTCTGCCAGTTCCAGTACTACACGGCGTGTTTCAGGGTGTACACTGGCGTGCCCTGTCAACGCTCTTGAAACAGTTGATTTAGACAGATTGAGTTTTTTAGCAAGATCAATGATCGTAACCTGGTGACGTTTCATATAAAAAATATTGCTGGTACAAAGAAACGGAAAATACAACCATGTGGGAATGTTCCCGCAAATTGGGAATGTTCCCATAATAAAATAAGCAGAAGTTTTTTTGTCTTCAGTGTTGTATTCAACATTTTTGTTGAGGAATAATGATGCCATCATGAAAAAAGTACCTGTTGAATCAAGTACTGTGTTTGCAAAACCAGTCTTATCTTCCCGATCCTGTACGCCGGGTACATTCAGTACCATGACCACCGGCGATGAAAAAACTGCTTTTATAACACTTATCCGGAAAGTTTTTTACAGCATGTATTTTTCTGAAGGTGTGCGAATGTGGGTTTGTACCACATAGCAGCCCAGCGTTACCATATATGTAATTCAGAATAACCCTAACGATTCTTTAATTATAAACAAGCTGGCTATATGATGAAAAAAGAACGCTTCCCGGGCTGCCTCCTGGTTTTATTGCTGCTCGTATTGCCCGGGACGACATGGTTAAAGGCTCAGACCCCCGTAGCAAAACCCGCTAAAGTGATTACGGGTAAAATTACCGATACACGGGGCGAACCTGTAGAAGGCGCAACGGTAGAGGTATTACGCAAAAACATTTCTGTGGTTACCAATGCCGATGGCATTTACAACATTCCTTTAAAAGATTCAGGCGCGGTCATGTTGTCTGTTTCCTTTGTAGGATACCTGACCAAAGATGTACGTGTGGCAGCCAATGCTACCGTAATGAACATTAAACTGGAAGATGATGTAAAAGGGTTGAATGATGTGGTGGTGATAGGGTATGGTACTGCACGCAGAAAAGATCTTACCGGTTCGGTAGGTGTGGCAAAGGTGGCTGAAATGCAAAAAGCACCTGTTGCTTCTTTTGAAGATGCATTGGCCGGTCGCGTGGCTGGTGTACAGGTGTCAACAGTGGATGGCCAACCTGGTACCGGAAGCATTGTTACCATTCGTGGTGGTAACTCTATTACACAAAGTAATTCTCCGTTATATGTAATTGATGGTTTTCCTATCGAAAATCCTGACAATAATATTATCAACCCCGATGAAATTGAATCCATGGAAGTGCTGAAAGACGCATCTGCCACGGCAATTTATGGAGCCAGGGGTGCCAATGGTGTTATTATCATTACCACTAAAAAAGGAAAGATCGGTACACCTGTTGTTACATACAACACCTGGTATGGACTGCAGCATTATATTAAAAAACAGGATGTGATGAGTGCGTATGAGTATGTGAAATATCAGTTGGAACTTAATTCTTCACAGGCTACACCGGTATACCTGGGCAATGGAAAAACACTGGACTCATATAAAAATGTACAGGGAGTCAACTGGCAGGACCAGGTATTCCGTACTGCACCCATGCAGAACCATTCTCTTTCTGTAAGTGGTGGTAGTGATAAGACCAGGTATTCTATCTCCGGTTCATTGATGAACCAGGATGGTATACTGATCAACGGTGGTTTCAGGCGTTACCAGGGGCGCATGGTACTTGACCAGACAGTGAACACAAAATTGAAAGTAGGTATCAATGCCAACTATACATCCAACAGAACAAACGGCCAGATTGCTACCAATGGTGGCGACAATGCCATTACTGCTTCTGCCTACCTGTTTTACAGCGCATGGGGATACAGACCGGTTACCGGCGATTCACTTATGGATCTTTCCATTGTGGATGATGCATTTGATCCGGGTATCTCTTCCACAGTTGATCTGCGTGTAAATCCCGTGGTGTCTGCAAAGAATGCATACAATTATTTTTACAATAATGCTTTGTGGGTAAATGCGTATGCTGAATACAAATTCCTCAAAAACTTTACACTGCGTATCAATGGTGGTATTATTAAAAACGATGGCAGACGCGAAGTTTTCAATAATTCAAAAACTGCTGCCGGTAATCCATTGACCACGTACGGTGCTACCAATGGCGTGAACGGTTCAGTAAACAATACGCTGCTGAACACCTGGCTGAATGAGAATACAGTATCTTATAATCGCCGGTTCAACAAGAACCATACATTGAACGCCGTGGCCGGTTTTACCATGCAGAAAACAACCAATTCGGCCAATGGATTTACTGCTAACCAGGTACCTAATGAATCACTGGGCATCAGTGGGCTGGATGAAGGTACACCCATCATGATCGTATCTTCATCATCATTGTCAACACTGGCTTCATTCCTGGGCAGGGTGAACTATACATTCAGATCAAGATACCTGTTCACTGCATCCTTCAGGGCTGATGGTTCTTCCAAATTTGCAGATGGCAATAAATGGGGATATTTTCCGTCAGGATCAGTAGCATGGAGAATGAGCGAAGAAAATTTTATCAAAAAGATCTCTGCCATTTCTGATGCCAAGCTGCGTGTAAGCTATGGTGTTACAGGAAACAACCGTGTGTCTGATTTTGCATACCTTTCTGTATTGCGTCAGAGTGGTTTTACCAATGGTAGTGCCAACAGCACTTCCGGTTACTATTTCAACAATAGTTACATTCCGGGATCTGTACCAACAGAGGTGGGCAACAGAGACCTGAGATGGGAACGCACGGCACAGGCAGATGTAGGACTGGATGTATCCTTATTCAAAAACCGCATTTCAGTTTCGGCAGATTACTATAATAAAAAGACCAGCGATCTGCTGCTCAATGCATCATTGCCTTCTTCTACAGGATATCTTACCGGCTATAAGAACGTTGGTAAAGTATCCAACAGTGGTTTTGAGCTGACACTGAACACAGTGAATATTGATAAGAAGAATTTTTCATGGAATACCAGTTTCAATATTGCTTTCAACAGGAATAAAATACTGGAGCTGAACTATGATCAGCCCAGCCTGAGTACACGTGTTACCTGGAATGATAACTTCAATAACTCGCTGCCATATCTTGCCAAACCCGGCATGCCGGTCGCTTTGTTCTATGGTTTCCTGTTTGATGGTATTTACCAGTACAGCGATTTCAACCAGCAACCCAATGGTACGTATGTATTGAAAGATAATGTACCTAATAATGGTATGGACCGTTCTGTAATACAACCCGGTTATATTAAGTACAAAGATATCAATGGCGATGGACAGGTGGATGCAAATGATCAGACCGTGATCGGAAATCCGCAGCCTGTTTACATCGGCGGTTTTTCCAACAACTTCACCTATAAGAATTTTGACCTGAATGTGTTCTTCCAGTGGTCATACGGAAATGATATCCTCAATGCCAACCGTATTGTATTTGAAGGTGCAGAGGGAAGAATAGCGCTAAATATGTTTAAATCAATGGAAAACAGGTGGACACCGCAAAACCAGAGCAACCTGTTACCCAAAGCTGGTGGCTATGGCCCCAATGTATATTCAAACCGAAATATTGAAGATGGTTCCTACCTGCGGTTGAAAACAGTTGCATTGGGATACTCACTGCCGGCGCAGGTATTAAAAAGGATCAAGATCAAAAATATCAGGCTGTATACTTCAGCCCAGAACCTGATCACCTGGACAAAATATTCAGGTATTGATCCTGAAGTGTCAGTACGCAACAGTGCGTTGACACCTGGTTTTGACTGGTCTGCTTATCCCAAGGCAAGAACAATTACTGTAGGTCTTAATGTAACATTCTAACGATCTAAACGGCTTAGTATATGAAAAGAACAAATAACAGGCAAACCGGAACAACAGGTCATCAGCCATTCAATCGCTGCATTACGTTGCTGCTGATGATCGTTTTTGCAGCAACACTACCGGTTGCATGTAAAAAATTCCTGGATACCAAACCGACCGATTCTATATCGCCGGAAAACTATTATAAAACACAGAGCGATCTGAACTGTGCACTGGCAGGTGTTTACGACAGGTTGGGCGATCGCCGTGTATACGGAACTGCGTTGTATGGATATTTTGCATTCAGCGATGAGTTCTTTATAAAAGGACAGAGCACCGGGTATCTTGCTAACATTATTGATGCTTCCACACTGGAAGTGAACCGTTGCTGGGAAGCTATTTACACCGGCATTGAACGAGCCAATATGTTGCTGGATTATATCGGCAATGCACAGGTAACCGACTCGTTCAGGAATGAGATCAAAGGACAGGCATTGTTTCTGCGTGGCTATTATTATTACCTGCTGGCCGACATGTTTGGGGCTGTTCCGTTAAAACTTACGTCTACCAAATCACCGGTAGAACCTCCGTTATCGCGTACGCCTGTAGCACAGGTATATGCACAGGTAGTGGCAGATATGAAAGCTGCTGAACCACTGGTAAAAGATATCACATCTTACGGATTCAATGGCAGGGTAACAAAAACTGCTGTACAGGGAATGCTTGCAAAGGTGTATCTCACTATGGCTGGTAACCCGCTGAAAGATCAGGCGAAATATGCTGATGCACGTGCGTATGCAGACAAGGTGATACAATCTAAAATACACTCCCTGAACACCAGTTATCAGCAGATTTTTATCAATCATGCACAGGATCTGTATGATATCAAAGAAGGGTTATGGGAAGTGGAATTTTATGGCAATAACCAGGAAGTGATCAAAGAAGGTGGTTATGTAGGTTCGTGGATCGGTATTGCCTGCACTAATATTGATACAGGATATGGCTACGATTATATTCATGCTACTGCCAAACTATACAATGCTTATGGTGCAAATGATCTGCGCAGGGACTGGAATGTGGCGCCTTACCGTTTTGTAGTCACTGGCAATACGGTAGTAAGAACCGCCTGGACCAGTACACAGATATATGAAAGAAGTGCCGGTAAATGGAGAAGAGAGTATGAAGTGTTCAAACCAAAGAATAAAGATTATACACCTACCAATTTTCCTTTGCTGCGTTATTCGGATGTACTGCTGATGTTTGCTGAAGCAGAAAACCAGGTCAATGGACCTACTGGCGCGGCATATGATGCGGTGAATATGGTAAGAAGACGTGCGTATGGTAAACCTTTAACTACTGCAGATGCTACAGTGGATCTGCCGGCAGGGCTCAGTAAAACAGATTTCCTGGATTCACTGAAAAATGAGCGTTTCCGTGAGCTGGCTTTTGAAGGGGTCCGCAAACATGACCTGATACGCTGGGGCGACTATCTGCCTGTAATGAAAGATATGATCGTACAATACCAGGCCACGGCCCCGTCAACGTTATCACCTGCTGCCATTATACAGGCACAGAACGTAACGCAACGCAGTTTGCTGATGCCGGTACCCAACAGCGAAATCGCTGTAAACCCTTATGTAACACAAAACCCGGGATGGTAATCCATTGTAAACCGAACATTGATTGCTATGAAAAAGATAATTTTTATCGCCTGTATTTGTCTCACAATAATATCATGCACCAAAAGGGATAAGGTAGATGTACCGTCGTTTGATGTTACTACAGCATCTGTTACCTATAAAGTAGGAGATAGTATCACATTTAATTTTACTGGTAATCCGCACAACATTGTATTCTGGTCGGGTACTGCCGGGCATGTATACGAATATCGCGACAGGTTGTTCTCTGTGGGCAACAAGCTGCTGATCAAATTCAATACCTACCAGCAATATTTTGTACGTAATAACCTGGCTGTACTGGTATCGAATGATTTTAATGGAATTTATGACAGTGCCAATGTGAAAAAAGCTACGTGGAAAGATATTACCTCCAGGTGTGTATTGTCTGCAGGTGCCGACCAGGTACCTTCAGGTACATTGGATATGTCGGAATTTACTGCGGGCAATAAATCAGTAACACTGGCATTTCAATATACTACCAGCAGCCTGGTAAGTCAGAACAGGTGGGTGATCCGTACATTTAATGCTGATAACCAGGCGCCTGATGGCAGCACTACTGCTATGGCAACCATGTCAACTGCTGCATGGAAAGCTATCAGTTTTCAGAACCCTGCTGCAGTATGGTCTATTACCAGCAGCCAGTTGCTGATGCAGGGAAGTGCCACTGCACTGGATGATGACTGGGTACTTACAAAAAGTTTCAACCCCTCTGCTGTATTGCCTGATAAAGGTGAGGCGATCAAGAACATCACTGTAAATGTCAGTAAATATACTACAAGCTATTCGCAGCCGGGTACTTATAAAGTTACCTTCGATGCCAGCAATGCTTCATACGAAAACCAGGAACATACACTGAAAGAAATTACATTAACCATAACCCAGTAAATCAGTGCGTGATAAGTTGCCGGCCAACCTTACTGATAACTTATCATGCACACTTACCTGAACATGAATTCCACCATAGATACCACTGTAATTGTAGTTTTTTCCGTATTCATTATGCTGATCGGGTTTTTGTTTGCGCGTACGGGCAGAAACCTGAAATCTTTTTTTGCCGGCGGTGAAGCTGTTCCCTGGTTTATTGGTGGTCTTTCATTATTCATGAGCTTTTTCTCTGCAGGAACATTTGTGGCCTGGGGTTCTATTGCCTACAAACATGGGTGGGTAGCTATCACTATCCAATGGACTATGTGTATTGGCGGGTTGATCACCGGATTGTATCTGGCACCAAAATGGAAAGCAACCGGTAATCTTACTGCAGCTGAGTTTATACGCGAACGCCTGGGTGACCGTGTACAGAAAAGCTACATCTACATTTTTATGCTGGTATCATTGCTGATCAAAGGATCAGTATTGTACTCCGTAGCTAAGCTGGTAGGTTCTTCACTGGGATTTGACCTGGTACCGGTTACGATTGTGCTGGGACTATTCATGATCGCTTATACGGCTGTAGGCGGTTTGTGGGCGGTGATGGTAACAGATATTTTGCAGTTTGTAATACTGACCGCAGCTATTCTCATTATCATGCCGCTTGCATTTAAAGCAGCCGGTGGTGTGGATACCTTCATGCAGCATGCCCCAAAAGACTTTTTCAACCTGGTAAATGGTGAATACACCTGGGGCTTTATACTGGCTTTTGCGCTGTATCATATTTTTTATATTGGCGGCAACTGGACATTTGTGCAGCGTTATACCAGTGTAGATACGCCAAAGTCTGCATCGAAAGTAGCTTATCTT
Source organism: Chitinophagaceae bacterium PMP191F (assembly GCA_001302245.1). GTDB lineage: Bacteria > Bacteroidota > Bacteroidia > Chitinophagales > Chitinophagaceae > PMP191F. The sequence continues at coordinate 144,784 of LGYU01000010.1, read as the reverse complement.
TTTGCAGGTCTTTATATTCTTAGCCCTGTTTTATGGATGCTGCCTCCTATGGTATACAAAACGATCAATCCATCGTTGACCGGGCTGGATACAGAAAATGCTTACCTGATGATCTGCCGTCATGTATTGCCTGCAGGTTTAATGGGACTGATCCTGACGGGTATGTATTTCTCTACTTCTGCTTCTGCCAATACAGCATTGAATGTAGTATCTGCTGTATTTACCAATGATATTTATAAAGGAACGATGAATCCGCATGCATCTGATAAAAAACTGATGCAGGTAGCCCGTATCTCTTCCTGGTTCTTTGGTCTGGGTATGATCGGCATTGCCCTGATCGTACCATATATCGGGGGCATTGTTGAATTTACATTGAGCATAGGAGCTATTACCGGCGGACCATTATTAGCACCGCCTATATGGGCATTGTTTTCCAAACGTCTTACAGGTAAAGCCACATTGTACATTACATTGATCAGTTTATCGGTAAACCTGTTATTCAAGATCATATTACCACTGTCAGTAAGCTTTAAGCTGAACCGTGCACAGGAAATGCTGGTGGGTGTAGGATTGCCCTTTATCATGCTTGCATTGTATGAATTCTATGCGGCATCCCGCAATATAAAAAGTCGCGATTACGAACAATACGAACGTAGTAAAGAATTGCGTAAACAAAACGCCCGGGATGCAAGTGCGGAAGAAAATTTTGAGATCAGGAAACAGAATAAATTCGGCTTACAGGTAATTGCATTTGCACTGGCGTTCATTGCTGTGCTGTTGTATATTTTAAGTGCATTGGCTACAGCGGGGCAGGGAATTGTGGCAGGTATTGCTACGATCATCCTGTTCTGTTCGCTCATCCCTTACCGGGCAGCACGTAAAGTGCAATTGCCAGTAGTAAGTAATTCACTGGTTCAGGAAAAAGAAGTAGCAGCAGGTAACAGGTAACAAACACGAAATGACAGGTATACTTTATACATACAGGCTTTTTTTAAACAGCATTATCCGTATAGGCATTGTTGCGTGCGCTGCAATATTACCAGCGATGGTATCTGCACAGAAAACTGCACCTGCCAATGTAACACTGGCATCCCCGGCTGTTAAACTGCAATGGACAAAAACAGGCAATGGCTGGGCACTGAAAAAGTTGATGGTAAAAAAGGCAAACCAGTGGATAGCAATTCCCGGTGTGAGCGGTGAATATACTTTGCTATACAGTGCACAACAACCGGATACAGTACCGGTGACCATCTACAACGAGAAAGGACAACCTGTTGAGTTTCCCGAACAGCAGTACAGGTATCTGCACCCGGTATGGAGAGAAGTGATGCAACCGGTGGCATTGAATACTGCCGGTAATGCCAAGCATTTTTATCCTGCATCGGTACAACAAACGACCGGGGGAGAATTGGTTTTTCAACGGGAAACAGACAACGCGCAGATCACTGCCAACTGGAAAACAGATAAGAAGTATGCGCATGATGTAGTGGTGGAAATGAAAGTTGTCGCCATGCGTGATGGCTATTTTTCATTGGCCACGCCTTCATTAGCTATCATAGATAAAAATGCTTTTTCATGGGCTTTGATACCTGGTCACTTTCAGGGACGTAATATTCGGAAAGATTGGGTAAGAGCTTATGCGTATGGGCAGGGAATACCCGACAGGCCCGTGGTAACACGTGAACGTACGGCTACTACTTTATCGCCACTGGTCACGGCTAATGGTGTTACACTGGCTGTAATACCAGAGCCTGGCACCAGTCGTGATCCGTGGTTGTACAATAGTAAAACACATAGTACCTGGCAACTTGGTTTGTCGCTGATGAACAGAAAAGCATTGCTGACACCTACGGCCTATCACCCTGTACTGGGGCAAAAAGGTTCTTTTCTGCACAAAGGTGATAGTGTAACATTTGCTTTCCGCTATACCATTCAACCGGCAGACTGGTATACTGTATATAAACATGCTGCAGAAGATATTTACCGTTTAAAGGATTTCCTGGCGCTTAAAAAAGCACAGCAATCACTTACTGACCGTGTCCTGTCTATGCATCGCTATGTAATTAATGACAGTACCTCCCGCTGGCATACACAAAATTACAATGGTCTTGAAATAGGAGCACAGGATTACCTGGGCGGTGTGTATGGTTCAGAAAAAGATGCCACCAAAAATTCTGATTACGGAGCTATGTGGATGATGGCATTGATGATGGATGATTCTGTATTGAAACAGACCCGTTTACCCTATGCGCGAAATTTTAAATTACAACAGCAGGATACACAGAACGATTTTTTCTATGGTGCAGCAGCAGGACAATATTACCTGACCAAAAGTAAAAGGTTTACCGAAGAGTGGGGGCCGTATGTGGAACCGATAGCCACCACCTATTACATGATGATGGATATTGGCAATGTATTGTTGTTCAATCCCGGTGATACTGCTTTGAAAAAAGAATTGCAACGTGCTGCAGATAAGTTATTGTTGTGGATGAACAAAGAGGGGAAATGGGCAGTGGCATATGATCATGCTACACAAAAAGAATTGTTTACAGATATTGAAGATCTCCGTCCTACATTTTATGGGCTGCTGATCGCTTATAAATTACTGGGTCGCGAAAAATATTTACTGGCTGCTAAAAAGGGAGCAGACTGGTATATCCGTCATGCAACCGAACAGGGGCATTTTACTGGTGTATGTGGGGATGCGCGTTTTGTTCCTGACTTTGCAACCGGGCAAAGTGCACAGGCGTTGCTGGATCTGTATGATATTACCCATGACAAAAAATACCTGCATGCTGCTGTTGTTACAGCTAAACAATATACTACGTCCATATACACCCACCCGGTTCCGTCAACACAGGAAAAGATTGTAAATGGTATACGCAGACAGGATTGGGAGATCAGCGAAGTGGGGTTGAGTTTTGAACATGGCGGTAGTATTGGTTCGGCCAATCATCGCGGACCGATCTTGCTGGCAAGTCATGCTGGTATGTTTGTACGGATGTATGCTATTACCGGTGATTCGTTGTTCCTGGTAATGGCCAGAGCGGCGGCATTGGGGCGTGATGCGTTTGTAGATACTAAAACGAGCGTGGCATCTTACTATTGGGATGCTATGAATGGTGGCGCTGGTCCTTATCCGCATCATGCATGGTGGCAGATAGGATGGATCACAGATTATTTACTGGCGGAGGCAGAAATGCGTTCTGCCGGGCAGGTAAAGTTTCCACGTGGATTCATTACGCCCAAAGTAGGTCCGCATCAAACCTATGGATTTGCTACCGGTACCATCTATGGTAACAGTGCAAACCTGTTACTGAAAGAAGGTTTGCTGGAAACCGGTAATCCATTTCTTGATTATTACTGCGCCATCAATACACAACAAAAGAAACTGTTCCTGTTGTTACTGAACAATGATGATACACAGCAGAGCACAACGCTTCGTATTAATTATGGAAAAGTAATAAACGGTAAAACAATTACACCGGTTGCAATAACAGCACCGGGAAAAGATGGAGGCCGTATACAGGACAACAATGATCTGGCTGTCACCATTCCAGCATACGGCATCAGGGTGCTGGAGATCAGTTACCGGTAAATCTGTATTATGAAAAAATTGCGCATTATATACCTGCCTGTTCTTATTCTCTGCTGTTGCACCCTGCAGGCGCAGAATAAAGCCACTACTTACCTGGTAGAAGGGGAAGATTTTCAGTTTAAGGGGGGATGGATGGCAGAAAGAAATGCCGATAAAAGTATTTCAGGCAGTAATATACTGCGTGTGCTTTCCGGTAAAACCCCTGCCGTAGATGCATTGACGGTCCTGGATATCAAACAGGCCGGAACTTATTCTGTATGGACAAGAACACCTGATTATCCCAAAGACAGGCCTGGTACACGTTTGTTTCGTGTATATGTGAACGAACAACCCATGGAAAATGAAAGTGGCAAACATGGCCGTGAAGGATACTACTGGGAAAAGACAGGTACAATAGCACTGGAAAAGGGAGAAGTTGTTATCCGGTTAAAAGACACCCGTAATAATTTTGCACGTTGCGATGCTTTGCTGCTGGCTGCAGATGCTGCATTCAATCCCAATGATGTAGATATAGCAGCATTAAAAGCTGTAAGAATATCTCCTGTGCAGATCACTGCTGCAACTGCTCCAAGCCCGGCTACACCTGCTGTTACCAATATACAATCCGCTACACCTGCAGCCGCAGAGATCAGCAATGATATTTTGAAACTACAGTTCAGGGAAGTAAAAAATGAAAAAGGAGAGACACGTCTGGTATCACAAACCTTCTACAAACAACAGGCTGCATGGAACAATATCAATGCTGTCAATGAAGAAAACCGTGTATTCCTGTTGGCTGCAGAACAACCCCAGATCGGGTTTGGCAACTTCTTCCCGTCATGGAATAATTCACTTGGTTATAGCAGGTTTACTGTAAAAGGAAAAGAATACGAAGCGCTGGAGGGCGACAATGGTAAAGATCCTTTCATGGCGGGCAAGTTGCAGGAGTGTATTCCTGTTACCGTAAAGAAAATATCCGACACTATACTGGATGTGACCTACCAGGCCGCAGATGGCCAGCAGATACAGGCAAAATGGTTGTTATCACCACAGGCGTCTCATTTAAAGCTCACCTTGCAACTTACTGCAAAAAAAGCAGCTTATTACAGTCTGGTGGTAACTGCATTACAAAGTATTGCCAATGGTTCGGTAAACAGTATCCAGTTGCCGCCAATGTTTCAATACCAGCGTATTTCTGCAAAACCAGTTATGCTGCCTTCGGCGATGATGCCGCAACCACTGGCAATGGTAGAAGCAAAAGGAACAGCCGGTACTTTCACCACTTTTGTTACAGCAGCTCCCGAAATATTCCCGGTAGACTGGGCCATGGCTTCTACCTCACGGATAGGTTTCAGTATTAAAAATGCAGCCAACGAAGTGCAGCCTGTAGCGCTTTCGCCTGTACTGGGGCTAAGTGATAGCAAACTATCTGCTGGTCAAACATTGCGTCGTGCGTTTACAATTGGCGTGGTAACAGATGGCTGGAACACTGCACTGGAATATATTTCAGATCATATTTATGCTGTAAAAGATTATCGCACACAACAAAATACTTCGCTTACAGAAACGGTTTTCAATATAATAGACCTTATTAAAAATGATACTGCCAGCGGATGGGATGCTGCAATGAAAGGCTTTTATGATATTGAAGCCGATCCGAAAACATCGGCCACGGTAGTTCAGGCAGCACCCCTTGCTGTGATTGAAACAGCGATTCTGAGCAGGGATGAAGCGTTTTATATTAACAGGGCATTGCCTACTATTGAGTATACGTTATCGCGCAATGGCTTCCGCTGGGCCAAAGCTGTTACACCAACTTCGTATAACACCAATACTGAATCATTACGGTTAAGCCCGTACAACTCACAGTTTACGACTGCGTACTATGCAGGTTTATATAAATTGCTGCAGAAAGCCAATCCCTGGTTGCTGGATATTGCGCTGCCCGGCAACCAGGTACGTAATGCCAACGGATATTCTGTTGAAATCCCTTCATGGACACAACAACTGGCTGCTTATCGTTTAACCGGTAATAACAAATGGCTCACCGCGGCAAAAACAGGTGCAACAAAATTTCTTGCAACGGATGTATATGGTAGTAAAACTGTACCACTGACCAAACAGCCTTTTTACAATACATCTTTTTATTCTTACTGGTGGGAGTTGCCCGATCTTTTTGAGATCACTCGCGACAGTACCTGGCTGAAAGCGGCGGAAGCTTCAGCTTTTCATACACTGGCAGGTGTACGTGTTTATCCCACAGTGCAGGATACTTTACAAACCATCCATCCGGGTAATGTATTTGAAGGCAATACCACCCTGTGGTGGAAAGGTAATAGCAAATACAGGTTAGGATTTCCGCGTGTACCGGGCGATGCTCCCGAGAAGAAAGTCCCTGAAGGTCTTGTATCACCGGTGGGATTGGGGTTTGAACAGCCATTTACATTTTTTGAATCCGGTAAGCTGGTGCGGCATGTATTTATGAGCAGTTGGGCACCGCACCTGTTGCGGCTTTACCAATATGACAATAAAAAGATCTTTGAAACCTATGCCCGCAATGCCGTGATCGGACGGTTTACCAATTACCCGGGGTATTATGCAACCGGTTTTACAGACATTACCATGCAACCGGATTTCCCCTATAAGGGTCCTGATGTAAGTTCCATTTATTATCATCATATACCGCCTCACCTGGCTTTTACAATTGACTTCCTGGTAACAGAAGCTATACAACGATCAAAAGGAAAGATTCATTTTCCATACGAGAAACAGGATGGATTTGTATGGTTCAATAACAGGGTATTTGGTGGAGAACCCGGAACTGTTTTTAGTGATAACAATGTGCGCTTGTGGATGAAACGTGGCCTTGCACATGTAAACAGGCCAGAAATAAATTATGTAACGGCCATTTCAGACAATCATTTCTGGATATTATTAATGAATGAGACTACTGGTGCAGTACAAACTACTGTTCTGTTTGGTAATGAAGTACTGGTAGCGCAACATGCAGAAGCAACAGTGCATACCGATGCTCCATCTGCCACATCGGTCATTAAAACAAATAATAAACAATTGCTGGTATCTGTGCCGGCAAAAGAACTGGTAGCCATATCGTTGCCGCTGGAACATAAGGCTGTACAACCAACTGTTACCCCGGTCCGAAATGGCATGAAGGTAGTAGACCTGGGTGCTCCGTGGGGTAAATGTTATGTGTTCCGTATACGTTCTCCGTTTGGATGGGATTCAGTGTATGGTTATATGGAAAGTGGTCCTGTGCGCGGCGCTTCTGTTGCTGTAACCATCAATGATCGTACTATAGATGTAATGACTTATCCTTATGAATGGTCGTTTTATAAACTGGATCCCGGAAAATCCATTACCTGCAAACTGCAATGGCAGGGTGCCGATGGTGTAGTACTTGATACCGTTATAGAAATGGATAAATAAAAAGATATGCGTAACCCTGTACTAAAAAATAGCCGGATAGCAATATGGGCTGCTGTATGTTTGTTGTGTGCCTGCAAAACCAATGCACAGCAAAAAAACAGAGAAGATGCTGAAAGGGAAAAGCTGATCGCAGCTTCACAAGCGGGTGCGTCTCCATTGTTTTTTGATCCGGCTGCTTATAACAACATTATAGATACCGGTACTTTCAAAAGCACAAAAGAATATAACGTACGCAACGGGTTGCCTAATTTTTTTCAGAAGGCACAAACCGGCAAGCCTGTTACCATTGGTTATATTGGCGGTAGTATTACACAGGCTGTATATTGTTACAGGGCGCAATCTGCACGCTACATACAATCTATGTTCCCGGCATCATCCATGAAAGGTATAAATGCAGGTGTTTCCGGTACGGGAACAGACCTTGGTGCCTGCCGTTTGTATGATCAGTTGCTGCAATACAATCCCGATGTGGTATTTGTAGAGTTCGCAGTAAATGGTGCATTTCCCGATGGTATGGAAGGCATCATCCGGCAGATATGGAAATACAATCCTGCTATTGATATTTGCCTGGTCTATACTATTTACAATGGGCAAACCAAAGCGTATGCAGCAGGCGATATTCCTGACAATATCAAAGGACTTGAAAAACTGGCAGAATATTATAAAATACCTTCCGTGCATATGGGGCTGGAAGCATCATTGCTGGAACAGGATGGTAAACTGATCTGGAAAGGAGATGCGGCTGCTGCACAGGGAAAGATACTTTTCTCCAACGATGGCACACATCCTGTAGAAGCTGGTGGCAACCTGTACGCCGCAGCCATTGCAAGAGCTATGAATGCCCTGAAAACTAATGTATCTGTTGTGAAACATACGCTGCCTGCGCCGGTTATTGGCGGTAACTGGGAAGATGCCGGTATGTATGCACCAGCTGCCATTGCAAGTTTTACCGGTGGCTGGAAAAATATTGATACGCGCGATGTCCCGTATCTGAAACAATTTGCAGGATGGTTCCCATATGTGATGAAAGCAGAAACACCGGGTGAGTCATTTACATTCAGATTCCGGGGAAGCATGTTTGGTTTTTTTGATATCGGCGGTCCGGAAGCAGGGCAGCTAAGTGTGGAAGTGGATGGAAAGCCGGTGAAAGTAACAGACCGGCAGGTAAGAGGTTCACGCCTGCTGGTGGCAGATGCAGTAAAAGGCAGTGACCTGATCAACAGGTTCAATAATTTTTGCAATAACCGTTACCGTGGCCAGTATGAGTTTATAGAGGTGCCGCAGGGTGAACACTCCGTGACCATAAAGTTATCTGATAAGAAAGCAGATAAAATTGCCATACTGGGAGAAAAACAACTGGCCGACATTACAGCAAATCCCGCAAAATATGACAGAACAGTAGTGTATATCGGTAAGATATTATTAAGAGGAGAAGTATTGAAATAACAATACCTATTTAGTCATTGTAGATCGTTACACCGGCATTCCGGTAACAGGTTCTGATGCAATACCAAAATCAATACAGTATGATCCGTAAAGCCTGGATATTATTAGGTTGTATAGCTGGTACAGTTGTGGCACACGCGCAGGTGTATAAAGACAAAAAAGCACCGGTAGAAAAGAGAGTGGAAAGTTTATTGATGAACATGACCCCGGAAGAAAAAATTGATTATATCGGCGGCACCAAAGGGTTCTACATAATGGGTATTCCGCGGTTAGGTCTTCCGGAAATCAAACTTACAGATGGTCCGGTAGGTACACACAAAGACGGAAAATCAACAGCCTATCCCGCAGGTGTGCTGACTGCGGCCACGTGGGATACAGCACTGGTATATCGCTTGGGAAAAGAACTGGGTAGGGATTCGCGTGCACGCGGTGTGCATGTGTTACTGGCACCGGGTATTAATATTCTGCGTGCGCCTATGGGCGGTAGAAATTTTGAATATTTCAGTGAAGATCCTTTCCTGACAGCGCGTATCGGAGTAGCTTATGTAAAAGGCTTGCAGGATGAAAAAGTAGTGGCTACTGTAAAACATTTTGCTGCCAACAACCAGGAATGGGACAGGAATAATGTTAGCTCAGATATTGACGAACGCACCTTGCAGGAGATCTACCTGCCTGCTTTTAAAGCAACCGTACAGGAGGCCAAAGCCGGTTCCATCATGAACAGCTATAACCTGGTGAATGGTGTGCATGCCACGCAGAACAATCATCTTAATAATGAGATATTGAAACGTGACTGGAAATTTGATGGTTTTGTAATGTCAGACTGGGCATCCACTTATGATGGTGTGGCTGCTGCCAACGGTGGTCTTGACCTGGAAATGCCACGTGCGCGGTTTATGACGCGTACCAACCTTTTGCAAGCTGTTGAAAAAGGCCTGGTACAACAACAGGTGATTGATGATAAAGTGCGTAGAATGCTGCGGATCATTTTCCGTTTCGGATTTTATGATAATGTTCAGTTGGACAGTACAATCCCCAAAGACAATCCTGCAGGAGCACAGGTGGCACTGGAGCTGGCAAGAGGTGGTGTGGTGTTGATGAAAAACGAAAACAAAGTGTTACCGTTGAATGCAGCAACAATAAAAAATATTGCAGTAATAGGACCCAATGCCAATGCCTACATGGCAGGTGGCGGTAGTTCCTACACATTCCCTTTTCATTCGGTATCGGTATTGCAGGGTATACAGGCTGTAGCTCCCGGTGCGCAAACTGTGTATGTACCTGCGTTGCCTACGCAACCCGACCTGGTGGCACAATCAGTTTTCTACATGCAACCAGGATCAGGCGAACAGGGATTGAAAGCTGAATACTATAACAATATCCGGCTGGAGGGAAAACCGGCCGCTACTGCCATTGATAAAAAAGTAAGCATTTTAAATGGCTGGCATGTGGCAGCAGAAAAACAGGGTTTTCCTTTTGATAACTGTTCTATGCGTTGGACTGGTGTGGTACGCCCTGTTAAAACAGCCCGTTATAGGTTTACAGTCCGCGGTTTTGATGGCTTCAGGTTGTGGATCGATACAGCTAATGTTATTAACCTGTGGCGCGACCAGGGTATTACTACCAAAGAGGCAGTTGTGCAACTGGAAGCGGATAAAGAATACGCATTGAAACTGGAGTACTTTGCCAATGTACATCCGGTAGAGATCAGTTTGTCATGGCGCGAAGATGTGATTGATTTTTCCGAAGCAGTGCGGGCCGCAGCAAAAGCAGATGCCGCCGTTGTCTGTATCGGTTTCAATGAAAGCAGCGAACGCGAAGGCAACGACCGCACGTTTGAATTGCCAGAATACCAGGATAGTCTTATTAAAGCGATAGCTGCTGTAAATCCTAACACTATTGTTGTTTTAAATGCAGGAGGAAATGCTTATATGGAAAAATGGCTGTCTGCTGTGAAAGGGTTATTGCATGCATGGTATCCAGGGCAAGAAGGCGGAACTGCCATTGCAGAAATATTGTTTGGCAAAATAAATCCCTCCGGTAAATTGCCAATGAGTTTTGAAAAAAGATGGCAGGATAACCCGGCCTATCATTATTATTATGATACTACAGACAGCAAACGTGTTGCCTATAAAGAAGGGCTTTTTACCGGCTACCGGCACTATGATTCGGCAAAAGTAAAACCACTGTTTCCTTTTGGTTTCGGACTTTCTTATACAGATTTCAGGTATAGTAATATACAGGTGGTAAAAAGTACAAAAGGCGGCACACCAAGGGTAACTGTAAGTTTTGATCTTACCAATACCGGTAAATATGATGGGTCAGAAGTGGTGCAGGTGTATGTGCATGATGTACAAAGCCCGGTAATAAGGCCGTATAAGGAATTAAAAGGATTTGCAAAAGTACTTGTGAAAAAAAGCCAGACCAAAAGGGTTACCATTACACTGAATGAATCAGCTTTTTCCTATTACAAAACAGAGCAGAACCGTTTTGGATATGATGCTGGTGATTTTGATATATTGGTGGGTAGTTCTGCTGAAACAATTCATTTGAAAAAAGGTATCCGTATAGAGTAGATTGACCCCATGAAAAGATCAATCCATACAGGCGCAGAACATCCCGGATGTTCCGCGCTTCTTTTTTGCAATAAAGCGGATATGAGATGGGAATGTTCCCGCAAATTGGGAATGTTCCCATCGTTTTTTGATCCCAAAAGCTTTGACAGTACGCTATTGCGTATACTAAATTTGATACATTGAAATGCCTGTAAAATAACTGTCCACGATTTGCTGCAGGTTAAAGCAAAAAGCTATATGGAAACAACAATGCATCCGGTCTTCGCGTGTTTTTATAATATCCGTTTATGGTCATGCGGTTACAATTGTATGTTCATCAATTGTTGATCCCTTCATGCGTTTTGTACTGACCATATATTGTTTGCTGGGCTGTTATATACTAATGGCTGCAGATACATTGTATCTGCAAAGTCCCGGTAAAAAGATACAGGCAAAATTGTATGTGCAGCAGGGTGCATTGATATATGCTGTTACGGCAAAAGGAAAAGAAGTGATTGAACCCTCTCATTTAGGAATGCGTGTCAATGATACTATATATGGCAAACAAGTGACATTGATGCAATTACAGAAGCAACAGGAGATCCGGACTACTGCTTCCACACAACTGAACAGTACCCAATATACCAATCATTGTATAGCCTATAGTATTCGTATACAGGAAAAAGCAATTAAATATACAATTGAATACAGGCTGTTTGACAATGGTTGCGCATTCAGGTACCTGTTACCCCGCAATCAGCATCATGTACAGGAAGAATACACAACCTTTACAATTCCCACGAAAACTACAGTATGGTATTTCGAGAGGGACAGTGACTGGAAGTTGAAATCGTATGCAGGATTATGGCAGCAGACCGGTATAGAACAATTACCGGTAGTTTCATTGCAGGGGCCAATACAGGGTAAGCCATTGGTAATGGAGTTGCCCGATCATCAATACACACTGATCACGGAAGCAGCATTGTATCAATATAGCGGTATGCGGTTAAAGGCAAATGGCAGCAGGGTGCTCCAGGTGAACTTTACAGAAGGTAATAACGGTTTTACTGTAGCTGATGCATTGATAACACCGTGGAGGGTGATATTGTATGCCGGGGATCTGAATGCGTTGGTCAATAACCATATTATAGAAGCATTGAATCCTGCACCGGACAAAACATTATACAGTAATACAGATTATATACAACCGGGTAAAAGTGTGTGGAGCTGGATAACACGCGGAGATAACTATATGCAACCAGAAGAAGAAAAGAAGTTTATTGATGCTGCTGCCAGTCTCAACATTCAATACACTTTACTGGACGAGGGTTGGGAAACTGTATGGAATAACAAATGGCAGCAATTAAAAGAGATATGTACCTATGCTGCATCAAAAGGTGTAAGGGTATGGGTATGGAAACATTCCAAAGACCTGCGGGAACCGGAGTCACGAGATGCTTTTTTAGACAGTGTACAGCAGGCAGGAGCTGCTGGTGTCAAAACTGATTTTATGAATAGTGAGGCAGCACCGCTGATCGATTTTGAAACCAGTCTGCTGAAATCGGCTGCCCGTAGAAAACTAATGATCAACTTTCATGGCTGCCAGGCTCCCACAGGTGAAAGCGCCACTTATCCCAATGAAATGACACGTGAAGGTGTAAGGGGGATGGAACTGAATATTATGAAGGAACCGATACCAGCCTGGCATAATGCGGCATTACCCTTCACAAGATTTATATGCGGCCATGGTGATTACACACCTGCTTTGTTCAGTAACAAAGGGAAAACTACCTATACGCATCAACTGGCATTACTATACCTGTTCAATTCCCCGTTTCAGTGTATAGCAGAAAATCCAATGATGTTGTTGAATGATAAAAAATATACAACCATACTGCCTTTACTGAAAACATTGCCTGTAACATGGGATGAGACTATTGTGTTGCCGGGCAGCAGCATTGGCAAAATGGCTGCCTTTGCCCGCAGAAAGGGTAATGACTGGTATGTGGCTGTGATCAATGGAACGGAGCACGAGAAGACATTTACACTGCACCCCGTTTTTTTAACAAAAGGAATGGTATACTCCGGTACAAGGATCACAGATGCAGTTAATGATGCCGGCTTTGTTATGGAAACTATCCGATACCATCGTTCAGAACAGCAATCCTTTTCAATACCTGCAACAGGAGGCATGGTAATAGCCTTTAAACGTATATGAACATGTTGTACAGAAATATAAATTATGTATTTATCATCATGCTGATTTGTTGTTGTATGACTGTGCGGGCGCAGGTGAAAATATCGGATGATAAAAAAAACATTGTCATTACATCTGGCGGGCGTAGTTATAATTTCTCACCCTCTTTTGTTGTATTATACAACGCAGCAGATCCTGGCATGGCACTAAAACCATCAGGGATTAAAAAAGTAGAATATAATGTACTTACATGGAAAGTGACTGATAGTATCAAAGCTGATTTTAAACAGAAAAAAGTTAATGCATCTGTTGCCGGTGATGGTTTTGATGACAGGATACTACGCACAAAAGCTGAATGGAGAACGGCCAATATCTTTAATGCAGGAGAAACCATTCCGGCGGAGGCTGATAAACTGTATATACAGGACGATACCATATTCTTTCATTTTCCATCATCTTCCGCATTTGAAATAACAGCAGGTGTTGTTGCCAGCAATAAACCGTATCCTGTTTTGTTTTATTCATTCAAACCATCACAACCCGGTTACTATAGTGTTGGTTATACCGGCGCGCCGTCTTTCTCGGGTGAGAAGGTAGCTGGCATATGGCAACCGCTGATCTGGCAGGAGAAACGCATACCGGATGCAGCTTATCTTACACCGGCATTTCTTGCTCCCATACCTGCTACACTGGTGTATGATGGAATCAATACTATTGGTGTACTGGCATCCCCGGAGTACATTCCTTTTCAGCCTTTACCCGCATTACCCAACAGCCGGTTTGGTATAGCACTGCTGAATGCACGTCAGCAGTTGCAGTCACAGGTATATGCACCTATTCCCGGTGGTTATCTATCTAAAATGACTGCAGGAGAAACATTTAATTTCTCAATGCAGTTGGTTGCCGAGCCTCTGGCGATCAATTATACTTATCAGCAGGTTGCTCAAAAGGTATTTGGTTTTAAAGATTACCGGCACAACGATATTGTTTCGCTCAACACAGCACTGGATAATATGGTGGATTATTCCTTATCTCATTATGCATGGTTTATAGATAGCCTGAAAGGTTGCGCATATTCCACTGATGTGCCGGGTGCTGTAAAAAATGTGTCCAGTCTGAATCCGCTTGAACTGGCACTGGTGAGAAACGATTCTGTGATGTTTGAAAAAAGAGCTTACCCATTGATGGAGTTTATGCTATCGCGAGAAAAATTCCTGTTCAGTTTAGATAGTACACAGAAAATACAAAGCCCTTCCAGAAAGCTGAAAGGTCCGGTAGCACCTTTGTCTGAGCTGGTAGCATTATATACTGTGTTTGGCAGGCAGAATGATTTTTACCTGCACCTGTTACAACAGGAATATGGCAAAAGTCGTGTGCGTAACCTGGATGTGAAAGAGAAAAGCGATCATTGGATCAATGCTATGCATCTGTATAAAGCAACAGCCGATAAGAATTATCTGAAAACAGCTATTACAAAAGCAAACCGTTATCTGCAGCAAAGAGTGCAGCAACCTCAGACAGCTTTCAATGATCCTTTTTCCGGCAGCTTTTTCTTCTGGCCTGCATATACCGACAGGTGGATTGAATTATCGCAATTGTATGAACTGACAGGCGATACTGCTTACCTGCATGCTGCGGTACAGGGAGCAAGAAATTACACCATGTTTGCCTGGATGTGCCCGGCAATACCTGATAGTATGATAACGGTCAATAAAGATGGAAAGGCACCGATGTACTGGTACCTGAAATCAAAAGGACATCAGCAGATGTATTATCCCGAAGAACAGGTGCCTGCCTGGCGTTTGTCTGAAATAGGTCTTACACCGGAATCTTCCGGTACTGCCACCGGTCACAGGGCCATCTTTATGGCCAACTTTGCTCCGTGGATGCTACGTATCGGTTATTATGCCAATGACAGTTTCCTGATCAATGTAGCCAAGGCTGCCATTATAGGCAGGTACAGAAATTTTCCCGGTTATCATATCAATACAGAGCGAACCACCGCTTATGAAAAGGTTGATTTTCCCCTGCATGAACATAAAGAACAGAGTGTAAACTCATTTCATTACAACCATATTCTGCCCATGGCATCTATGTTAATGGATTACCTGGTAACAGATGCTTTTGTGCGCAGCAAAGGGCAGATCAGTTTTCCTGCTTCGTATATAGAAGGATATGCTTATCTGCAGAACAATCTATATGGTGCAGCAAAGGGCAGTTTTTATACAGAAAAAACGGTGCAGTTGTGGATGCCTGCAAAACTGCTGAC
This sequence comes from Chitinophagaceae bacterium PMP191F, assembly GCA_001302245.1. GTDB lineage: Bacteria > Bacteroidota > Bacteroidia > Chitinophagales > Chitinophagaceae > PMP191F. The sequence continues at coordinate 129,293 of LGYU01000010.1, read as the reverse complement.
CATTGATAATGTTGAACTGAATTATATCGCAGGCCGTAAAGATCAAAACCTGATGCTGGCATTCACAAACCAATCCGGTAAACAGGTTACTACGCAGGTAACACTGAATAACGCCTGGGCTGCTGCCGGTGCAGGTGCTGAGATCATGATCTGGCAGAACAACACCTGGAAATCATCTGGGGTGATCAGGAACAACAAATTTGAGATCACGGTGCCAGCCAATGGTATTGCGGCTGTGCGTATCAGCAAAGTACAAATGAAAGCAGGATTCCAGGACAGGTTATTGTCAGTGGATGAGATAAAGGAAAAGGACTACAGTTTTATCAGCAAAGGGAATGCACATGCCATGTTGTTCAGGATGGGCAATTACAGTCGTCGTTTGTATGTCTATCTCGAAGATGATGACACGCAGTATAGCAAGGTAAGCCTGCATTATACAGATGCTTCCGGCAAAACTATTGCGCTGAATGATACGGACTATCCGTATGAGTTTACGGTAGAAGTAACAAAGGACCAGCCGGTACAATTCTGCTTATTGCTTACCACAGTAGGAGGGAAACAAGAGAAAAGTGAAATTGTAACACTGGGTAATAAAAGTGAGCGGTAATAATGAATAAACTAATAACGGATCAATAAACCTTATTCAAAAAACAGGACAATGATAAGAGCTGAAGCAACGGACAACCGTTCATTTGCAGATGTACAGTTACAGGCAGATCTGGTGATTACAGGTGGTGGCCTTTCCGGAGTGTGTGCAGCTATTACTGCTGCCCGGCAGGGACTTTCAGTAGTATTGGTACAGGACAGGCCGGTGTTGGGTGGTAACTCCAGCAGTGAGGTACGGTTGTGGATCCTGGGAGCCACTTCGCACATGGGCAATAATAACCGTTGGGCAAGAGAAGGCGGTGTTGTAGATGAAATACTGGTAGAAAATATGTACCGTAATCCTGAAGGTAACCCGGTGATATTTGATATGGTATTACTGGATAAAGTAACCAGGGAATCTAATATTACATTGCTGCTAAACACAGCAGTAAATGAAGTACAGAAAAAAAATGCTGCTACCATTCAATCACTAAGGGCATTCTGTAGCCAGAACCAGACTACTTATACACTAACAGCACCTTTGTTCTGCGATGCTTCAGGAGATGGAGTAGTTGGTTTCCTGGCTGGTGCGGCTTTCAGAATGGGTGCAGAAAGCAGGGAAGAGTTCGGAGAGTTGTTTGCACCTACTGCCGAGTATGGAGAGTTGCTGGGTCACAGCTTGTATTTCTATAGCAAAGACACTGGCAAACCGGTAAAGTTCACGCCACCCGATTTTGCGTTGTCAGACATTACAAAGATCCCTCGCTTTAAAACTTTTAATACGCAGGATTTTGGTTGCAAACTGTGGTGGATAGAATATGGCGGTCGCCTGGACACTGTGCATGATACAGAAAAGATCAAATGGGAGTTGTGGAAAGTGGTATACGGTGTATGGAATTATATCAAAAATTCCGGCAATTTTCCTGAAGCAGAAACATTAACGCTGGAGTGGGTGGGCACTATTCCCGGCAAAAGGGAGAGTCGTCGTTTTGAAGGCGATTATATGATCAGGCAACAGGATATTGTTGAGCAACGTACGCATGCCGATGCTGTAGCATTTGGCGGCTGGTCTATTGATCTGCATCCTGCCGATGGTGTGTTCAGTGAAAAGCCTGGTTGCAACCAATGGCATAGCAAGGGTATTTACCAGATACCTTTCAGAAGCCTGTACAGCAAAAATATTCATAACCTGTTACTGGCAGGTCGTATTATCAGTGCATCACATGTTGCATTCGGATCTACCCGTGTAATGGCTACAGCAGCTTATGTGGCACAGGCATCTGCTATGGCAGCCGTATTGTGTAAAAAGCATAACGAATTGCCGGCAGGCATCAGCAGGAGTTATATAGCCGAATTGCAGCAACGATTATTGAAAACAGGTCATTATATTCCCGGCGTCCAGATGACGGATGGCACTGATCTTGTACAGTCTGCCTGTATTACTGCCTCCAGCGAACTGGTATTGACCGAACTACCTGAAAGTGATCTGCTGAAACCATTGGAATTATCTGTAGCACAGATGATACCTTTGTCAAAGGGGAAAATAGAACCGTTTGTGTTTCATGCACAGGCAAGCCAGGATACTACGCTGCAGGTAGAGTTGCGCATCAGCAACAAAAGCACTAATCATACTCCAGATGTTATTATAGCTGAAAAAACACTCACGATCCATCCTGGCAGAAATTGTCTGCAGGTACAGTTTGATGCAGTAATGGAAGAACAGGCGTATGCATTTATAACCTTTCTCAAAAATCCGTTGGTGCAATTACATTTCACCGAGAAAAGAGTAACCGGTCTGTTATCTGTATTCAATGGGGTAAACAAAGCTGTATCCAATTATGGTAAACAAACGCCGCCCGAAGATATTGGCATGGATTCATTTGAATTCTGGTGCCCGCAACGTCGCCCGGAAGGACATAATATTGCTTTGAAATATCCCAAAGGTATCCCCGCGTTTGGCGCGCAGAATGTTAGCAATGGCATTGACAGACCAACTTCACAACCCAATGCATGGGTTGCAGATTGGAACGACAAGACTCCGCAACTGGAACTGACATGGAATGAAGCAAAAACGATTCGTGTGCTTGATCTGTTCTTTGATGCAGATTATGATCACCCTATGGAGTCTGTATTAATGCACCACCCGGAGCATGTAATGCCTTTCTGTGTACGCAATTATAAGATAACAGATGCGGCAGGAAATGTTGTTGCTGAGAAACAAGGAAATTACCAGACCCACAACCGCATTGTGTTTGATAAACCGGTTGTTACCGGAAAACTGGTATTGGAAGTAGAACATCCCTCTGCACAAGTGCCAGCTGCTATATTTGGTGTGAGGTGTTATGAATGATACTGAACAAGTACTTTCTGCAATAAAGTAAGCCATGTAAAAGTCACTGCGTTTGCAGGGACTTTTATTTTTATACAGGTATGTTATTGTAATATGGCGCCTTGTTGTGCAATATGGAAACCTTGCTGTTGCACCGCTTTTTGGGTGGAATTATTCCACAGCAATGGATTGGTATGGTTGAAATGGATAAAATATACTTTGTTGCGGATTGTTACGGGACTGCTTTTGAACAGCTCCACGGTTTCCGTAACCAGCGGATGTGGTATTTCACGAATATCCCTGCCCGGTAATTCATTGCTATCGTAGAAAGTGGCATCAATCAGTGCGATATCTGCATAGGTTATTTCCTGCACAATATTCCTGTTCCATTTTTGCCATTTATCAATGTCTGGAATAAACAGTATCTTCTTATCGCCGGCGCGGATGCTGAAACCGGCTGTTTCTGAATATTCATCACGGTGCGGAACTGTAAAAGGGGTCACGCCAATGCGCTCATTGATAACTTGTATTGAGTCTGGCTGCAGTACATGAATATGGATGTTGTTCAGTTTTACCAGTTGACTCCACGGGCCATTGGTTTCCAGAAAGGTTTTAAGTTTGGGTAATACATATATAGGGGTCTGCTGTGCATTCATTACCTCGCGCCCCAGTTGCATCAGCCCGGTATAATGGCCAATGTGTGCGTGGGTGATAAAAATACCATCGGGCAGAAATGCATACTGTCCTTTATTGAGTTGTTGAAAAAGCTGTAACTGGTATTTGATATCGGGTGTAGCTTCAAACAACCACCATTTTTTACTGGCAGGATCAACCAGGGCAAATGAAACCACCCATTTGCGCAGCGAATTATTTTTCCATGCGGCGGCACAACAGTTGCGTGTACAACCCATCTGCGGATAACCGGCGTCCTGTGCTGTACCCAGCAACTGGATGTAAGGACGTTGTATGGATTGTGCATTGGTGTATTGCAAAAATGCAAGAAGCAACAGAAGGGCAGTACATTGTTTCATGAAGTGATCACTTTCTGTATTAAAGATAGAGAAAACAATGGCAGACATGGGTGTATAAAAAAAGACAGCCTCATCATGTGAGACTGTCTTTGATATAATGAATCGGTTTCCTTTTATTTTGTTACTCCCAGCAACTGGTTGAACAACATTTTAAAGGTACCATGCGTTTGGGCGCGGAAGGTAATTTCAGGACCAAATGCATACAGTTTACCCGCACCTACGTTTGCTTCAAACGCAGTAACACCACCTTGCAGGTATGCCTGTCCCCAGGCCCAGCCACTACGCAGTGGTTTGTTGGACGAGAACCATACCAGCGGTGTAATGCTTCCTTTTGATACAGCATCGGTAGACAATGTGAATACAGGGCTGGCATCAAAATATACATCACAACTGTTAGGTAAACCATAAGTAGCCTGGCGTGTAGAGTCAAGACTGGTCTGCAATACGCTGCCTGGGATATAATACTTTTCACCGGGCAGGCGTTGTTCCTGGCCATTCACCATTTCAACCAGTGCATTGTGTACAGGCAGGTCAAGGTGATAGGCAAGGTTGGTGCTGGAACCAATGGTTACCACGCTGCCACCTGCTTCCATAAAGCGCTTCAGCTCGGGGATTGATTTTTCTGTAGTGATCCTTCCGATGCGGCCGCGGTATTCAGCAGGAATATCTTCTGCGCGGGGACCGGCAAAGCCACCGCCAAAACCACCTCTGCCACCAGCACCGGCTACACCGGGTATTGCACCACCTACAAAAACGATCACATCATATTTTGATTTCAGGTTGCCTGAATCAATGGTAGCAGGATAAATAACATCAGCATTGAAATGGAATTGCTCAAATATCCAGCGCACCCAGCCTGAAGGCATAGAACCTCCGTAAGTATCCCACAATGCAATACGCAGGGCAGAAACTTTTTTAAGATCAGCGGGACGTTTGGAAACACCGGCAATATCAGCGCCAAATTCAGTTGCTGCTTTGGCTATGATGGCTTTTGATTTTGCAGATGCAGGTATATAGAATGAACCGGCACTGAAACCAGCTACACCACCCGGGGCACGATATACTTCGGCACCGGCTTTCAGCAGGTCGTTGACAACAATGAATGAATTGTTGGCTGCACTGTTCAGGGCATAGCCTGTTGAGCCTGTACCAACTTTACCCTGTACGGATTGTATTTCACCGTATGGAACGCGCTGGAACGGACCATCAAATCCATCCAGGATGCGATCAAACTGTATACCCATGGTATAGGCCAGTGTCCATCCTGCAGCATCATAAGGTGCAACGGGAGGTCCGCCGGGATATTGAAAATCGTTGGGGTGATCCTGTGGCTCAAACATGTCAATTACATGCGGACGGAATGCCTGGTTGGTTTTTACAATGTAAGAACCGGCAGGATATTTTTTACCGGCTACTGTAAATTCAGCAGTGGCTTTGTGTACCAGGATACCGGTTTTGATCAGTGCATTGATAAACTTTACAGCGTTGGGGAAATCAGGTTGGTCAGCAGATAAAATGTATCCGCGGGGATCACGCAACGAAGGAGCCTTCATTACAGAATCAAAATACTTAACGGGAACACCGCCTCCCATTCTGCCGCCGCCGGGGGCTTCTGTATTTTGTCCGCCTCTTGTATTGGTGTTATTTTTCTGATCATTCTGATAAGATGCATTGATCGCATCTACCTTTTTGGGAGAAAGTGCCCAGTAATCAGCACTGCCACGATCAATAGAGTTCTTACCCATTTTATAAATGTTGTACAGCAACTCATCCCGATAGCGTACAGCATAATTTAATACCGCATAGTTCAGCGATACTGAATAATCAATAGACTGGCGGAAATACCATTTCTGCGGAGTAACAGGATTGGGGGTAGCGCCGTTGGGGATCAGGCGTTGCGGAACCAATGGAACTTCAGCAGGAGTGGGGCTTCCGATGATCTCGGTCAGCAGACCGATCATGTTGTGGAAATAGGTGGTAGTACGTAAACCACCGTTGTACCAGGTAGAAAAGGAAGAACCGGAACGTTGAGTGTAACCAGGTTTGCCTTCTACGTTCAGGCGGTTATTCATCGCTGCTCCTACTGCATCAATAGAAGTGATCAGCAGTGGATCAAAAACATAGTTGAACGGATCGCGGTAAGGAGCACCGGCTACTACAGAACCTGCAGGACCAGCCTGGTGGTGGTTGTACATGATCTGTGGGATCCATTCTACAAATAACTGGCGACCCATATTCTGCGTTTCCTTCAGATTCAGCATATAGAAGTCGCGGTTATTGTCGTGGCCTGCATATTTTTCGTACAGGCGTGGTAGTTGGTTTAGTGAGCGTTTCTCCGGTTTGCTTTCGCGCATATACCAGTTAGAAACCAGTTCCTGTCCGTCGGGGTTGGCATGCACCAGCAATATAATGGTGTTGTCCAATATACGCATGGTTTCAGCATCCTTACGGCTGGTGAGATTGTAAGCGATCTGGATCAACTGGTGTGCACCAACAGTTTCATTGGCATGCAAGCCACCATCTATCCATACTACGGCTTTGCCTTCTGCAGCCAGTGCACGTGCCTGCTCATCAGTCAGGTCTTCGGCATGTGCCAGCTTTTGGGAAATTTCTTTGTAACGATCCAGCTTTTTCAGGTTTTCAGGAGAAGTAACGATCAGCATGTACTGCGTACGCCCTTCTTCTGTAAGACCCATCGGAACCAGTTTAGTGCGGTCAGATGCCGCAGCCAGTTTTTTAAAATAGGCTTCAGTCTGGGTGTAGGTTGCCAACTGGTAATCATCTCCAATGTTGAAACCGAAATGTTCCTTTGGCGTGGGAACTGATTGAGCCCATGATGTTGCTGTGGTCGCCAGTAACATCGTAGCAAACGCTAAGCAGAGTTTTTTGCGAATCATTGGGTATTAGTTGTTTAAAAATCAGTGGTTATCAATAATTTTCTCATGTTCCGATTGTTGCCCGCTAACCCTTTACAGGCAGCTGTTTCAAAGCAGCTTTACTTTGATACCCCGCAGTTGCTTTTTGTTGCTGCAACAGGCAGTGTTCTTTCAAAGATATATTTTCCTGACTCGTTTTACGGCCTTTGTTCCGATACATAGCAGCATGGGTTTTACACCCGTTTAATCGGTTTTATTAATAGTTGAACGGTAAAACGATTACACTTCATCTTCATTTTTGAAGACTTCAGTGCTTTCTGTACGCATTACAAACTGTTATTATGTTGGCTGGGTATCCGGCACAAAAATCCGGTGCAACAGAACAGAAGGGCCGTGGGTCAATTGGGCAAAACATTATCACCATGAAATCACACATTTTTTATTTGCCTGTATTATGCTGTTTTTTGGCATGGGGTTGTTCTAAAAAAGACAAGGATACACCGGCTGATGGCGCATCAAAACCCCTTTTACGTCGCATAGAATGGGACCCTGCATTTGCAATCAATGCTGAATTGCATTACAATAATGATAGTTCGTTGCAAAAAATGCTGTTCACTGCATCCATTGGAACAGATGAGATCACCTTTACCCGCAATAGTAATAAACAGGTATCGCTGATCAGCAGTTCACGCTCACAAAGAGATGCTGCATACCGGTATGATAACAAAGGACTGGTTACCGGTATTTCTATGACCAGTGTATACCACAATACAGAGCTGCTTTATGAATTCACATACACAGCAGGCGGTCGTGTAGAAAAACTAGATTATTCAATCATCAACGAGGCGGGTAAAACACTGCAATGGAGATCTCTATACGAATATCAGGCAAATGGCCTACTGAATAAAATTGTTGCAACCAGTAAGGATAATGCCGTCCTGACCTACACATTCGAGAACTACTCAGACTCCTGCGACCTTGATCCCTGGGCATTCATCAGTCATGTAAGTGTTGAGGAGATGTATCAGTTATTCAATTATCCGGTAATGAGTACCATGCACCGTTTTCCCGGAAAAATTACCACTTCCAATGGTGCCGGTGCAGTGCAGAAGATCGTTGAGAATACATGTACAATACAGCAGCAATTGCTACGGAAAATGAATATTAAAAAGGTTTACCCTACCATTGATCAGTATGATGTCAGTTATTTTTATTGATCTGTAAGCCTGGTAAAAAGTGGTTAATGAAGAAAATTAACCGCTTTTTTACCGATTTTACCTTACTATATATGTAGGGGGTGTTTCATTTGTTATCGCGCTGCAGGAATAATACCTTTCAGCTTTATTTATTGATAATAAAGCGTTTTATGACATCTGCACAACGGTTTGCCTTGTTGCTGGTAGCCATACCGGCGATCACCTTTGCTCAATCTTCTTCAGTAAGCAGTCCTTCAAAAAAAATAAAAGTTACTGTAGGTGTAAATGATGGCAAGGCCTGGTACCAGGCAGATTATAATGGCAGACCGGTTTTACTGCATTCAGCACTGGGCTTGACCATGCAGGATGCCAATTTTGCAAATGGCCTTACCATAACAGGTACAGATGCTGCCACTCTGGTAAAAGACAGCTATACTACGAATAATGCAAAAAAAAGCAACATTACCTATACTGCTTCCCGGAAAGTGTGGCATCTGAAAAACAGTACCGGTAATAAAATGGATATCATTTTCCAGGTGTCTGATGATGGTATTGCTTTCCGGTATCATTTTCCGGAACAATCATCCGGCATCAAAACCGTTACCCGGGAATTGACCACCTATCATCTTACAGACAGTGCCCGTGCATGGGTACAGCCAATGTCAGTAGCTAAAACCGGTTGGAAAGCTTCCAATCCTTCTTATGAAGAACATTATGTACAGGATGTGCCTGCTGGTACATCTTCACCGTTGGGTGCCGGCTGGATCTATCCTGCTTTGTTCAGAAGCAACAATACCTGGCTGCTGGTAACTGAAACTGCTATGGATGGCAGTTATTGCGCCACGCGTTTAAAAGGTGATTCCCTGCATGCAACCTACGAAGTAGATTTTCCCGATCCACGTGAAGTGTTCACAGGACAGGGATCGTTGCCGCAACATACTTTGCCATGGAGCACACCCTGGCGTATTGTAACCATGGGCAGCCTGCAAACTATTGCTGAATCTACACTGGGTACGGACCTGGCAGCTCCGGCCGTTAAAACAGATTGGTCGTTTGTGAAACCGGGAAAAGCATCGTGGAGCTGGATCATGCTGAAAGATGATTCCATTGTATACGATGTACAACGGAGGTATATTGATTTTGCTGCGGATATGCACTGGCAGTACTGCCTGGTAGATGCAGACTGGGATGTCAGGATCGGATATGATAAAATAAAAGAACTGGCAGATTATGCTGCTACTAAAAATGTAGGATTATTGTTGTGGTATAACTCAGCCGGCGACTGGAATACCACGCCCTATCATCCGCGCAATATGATGCTGACACATGAATCGAGAGTAAAAGAGTTCAGTCGCTTACAATCAATGGGCATCAAAGGGGTGAAGATTGACTTCTTTGGTGGTGATGGTCAGTCGATGATCAAATATTATATAGACATACTGGAAGATGCTGCACCTTACAAACTACTGGTAAATTTTCATGGCGCCACACTGCCACGTGGCTGGCAACGTACGTATCCGCACCTGATGACAACAGAAGCAGTAAAAGGATTTGAAATGGTAACCTTCGGGCAGAAAGATGCAGATGCGGAGCCTAATCATTGTGCTATGCTGCCCTTTACACGCAATGTATTTGACCCGATGGACTTTACACCCATGAACCTGTACAAAGTTCCCAATATCAAACGTCGTACTACCAGCGCATACGAACTGGCATTATCGGTATTGTTCTTGTCAGGTATTCAGCATTATGCCGAATCTCCATCCGGTATGGCGCATGTGCCGGAGTATGTAAAGGATTTTCTGCGCACCTTGCCTGACTATTGGGATGATGTGAAGTTTATTGATGGGTTTCCCGGCAAACTGGCTGTTATTGCACGCCGCTCAGGGAATAAATGGTATGTAAGTGGTATCAACGGAGAGCCAGTAGAAAAGAAACTGAGTTTTTCACTGGCTGCGTTAAAAACCTCCAAAGGAAACATAATTACAGATGGAGCAGAACCATTGTCATTTGAACAAACAACGTTTACTATTCCTGCTTCAGGAGTGGTAAATGTAACTGTACAACCCAACGGTGGGTTTGTGATAGTACTGGAGTAATTAGCGCTTTTGGGATATAGATATTTTGAGATTTCGGAATTTATAAATCTCAAAATCAAAAAATATCAAACTCTGACATCAGACAGACATGCCTATCTCTATTCCTTTTATTTTCCTGTAAAGATCAGTAGCATAGTTATCTGTCATGCCGGATACATAATCAATAATGCCCATTACCTTTTCATAGTCCGTACCATTCTCGTACAGGAACTGGTGAGGGATCAGTTTTACTGCTTTACTATCTGATTTTGTTCTGTCGTCTTTTTTCTTCAATATGGGTAGCACAAAATGCGACAACAGATTGTACATAACATTGTAACCTGCATTTTCAATTTCTACTACTGAGCGGTGGTTGTAAATATTTTCAACAGAGTATTCAGTGATTTTTACCAGTGCTTCACAATCGGCTTTGATCACATCAAACAATGGTTTTGAATAAGAGCCATCCAGGAAACTACTGAAATTATTTTTGTAGAGATCCACCGATTTCATGGTGAGTGTATTGATGGATTTTGCACGCAGGTAGGAGAACTGGTCATTTTTGTCGGGAATCTTTGCCAACTGGCTCTTTACCTTGTCAATATTATCCACATTCAGTTTCTCAATCAGGTCTACCAGCAGATCTATGCATTCTGTATGAGCAATAATACCCAGGCGGTGTGCATCTTCCAGGTCAATAATGTTATAACAGATATCATCTGCAGCTTCTACCAGCCATACAAAAGGATGACGCAGGTAAATGACAGGGTTAGAACTCTCCTGTATCATAGATGTATTGGCAACAATAGCTTCAAACGCTTTCTTTTCTGTTTGAAAATACCCGAACTTTTTGCGGTGTGTAAAGTTTTTGTCTTTGGCAATGGACTCACAGGGGTATTTGGCAATAGAAGCCAGGGTAGAACTGGTAAGCCGGAAGCCGCCTTCGGCCTTGCCCTGTTGCTGCTGGGTAAGAATACGAATGGCATTGGCATTACCTTCAAAATTGATCAGGTCGCTCCATTCCTTGTCAGAAAAGCGGGAACGCAGATCGGATTCATTCTTTACAAAAAAGCTGGCGATGGCATCTTCACCCGAATGTCCGAAGGCCGGGTTGCCAATATCATGACAAAGACAGGCGGCGGCAATAACATTGTACAGGCTATGCCGGTAAAACTCCACGCTGTCCGGGGTAAGGTCTGTTTTGAATTTATCAGCAATAAAAGCACCGATAAGTGTTCCCAACGAACGGCCTACAGACGATACTTCCAGTGAATGCGTCAACCGGTTGTGCACAAAAACACTACCGGGCAAGGGAAATACCTGGGTTTTGTTCTGTAAACGTCTGAAAGAGGAAGAGAAAATGATCCGGTCGTAATCACGTTGGTATTCGGTACGTGGATCTGTATTGTTCGTCGGGTTGTCAATACCGGTTCTTTTGTCTGAATACAAGCTGTTGAGGTCCGTCATGGAATGCAAGGTAAAAAATGTAGCAGAAAGGTATCAGGTTTAAGATGTAAAGTTTAAAGTATAAGGTTTAACCACTGTTTATTTGAAATATTTCCGGTATTCGTGTTGTATTACGGTAATATCGGCCAGCAGTGGTTTGCGTGTGGGTTTGAAGAAATAAATGCCCCACAGGTCAGATAATGTATCTGTTTTTACTAATGTATAACTATTGTCGGTCTGAATGAATTTCAGGTATTTGTGTTTCCCAGCTTCCTGCACGGGGATCTTCACCTTATTGAGAAATTCCTGGGAGTAGTTCATATAAAAAAGGTAGTCGTCCTGGCCGATCCTGAAATTCTTTTCGCCGATGGCTTTTTTCCTTTTTTCGATGGTAGCGTTATCGGGCTCGTATGCCACAGCCATGGTAGTACGAATGAAAAGGGTATCGTTGTTGACAGTTGCATTGCTTTTAAGAGTTTTCTTCTTGCCCGAAACAGTTTTCTTTTTGTTCTCTTCGTTGCAGGAATAACAAATTATTATTATAAGTAAACAGGCAATGTATCGTATTGTGCAGCTCATTTTGCATAAATAATACATTTTTAATGATTTTCGACTGAATCAGTGGCAGATAACAATTGATTTCCTAAATGAGTTCATTTTCCGGGTATCTGTAAGTGGAAAATCATTAACATTCCCTTTTGCGAAAATGGATTTGCGGATCGCGTAATCGTTCCTGATGCAGGAAACTGACATTTGCACCTGAAAAATACCCATGGCCTTATGGCTAGATTAAGTTTTTTAATACTCCTTGCCTTATTGTTTCAGTCACAGCTTGTTGCACAAACCGATTCATCGAAAGTAAAACACCTGGATGAAGTTGTGGTTACCGGTCAGTATGCACCGCAATCACTCAAAAATTCGGTGTATCGTGTACGTGTTATCAAGGCCGGACAGATCGGTATGCGTGCAGCTACTGATGTATTAAGTGTATTGAACAATGAGTTGGGTATTCGTTTTTCAACCGATCAAACGTTGAGTGAAACGGATATTGTGATCATGGGTATGAGCGGTCAGAATGTAAAGATACTGATGGATGGTGTGCCGTTGGTAGATCGTGGCGGTGAGCGACAGAGCCTCAGTCAGATTGATATCAACACCGTTGAGCGTATTGAGATTGTTGAAGGTCCTATGAGCGTGGTATATGGTACCGATGCGCTGGCAGGTGTGATCAATATTATTACGAAAAAGGGAAAGATCGGCAAAAACACCCTGAGTGTAGCTGCCCGTGTGCAGGAAGAAACAACCGGTAGTAGTTATGCACCGTTTTCTGGTGATGGTGTTCATAATGAAAACATCAGTGTAAACTGGAGCAGGGGTAAATGGCAGGCCGGTGCGTATGGTACCCGCAATACATTTGGTGGTTTTACTGATACTTCATCAGCCTATCCTTCCAAAGCCGCCAAACCCAAAGATCAGTGGATCACCGGTGGAACCATCGGTTTCCGTACCAATAATATCAATGCATGGTATCGCCTGGATTACCTGCACGAAAATATTTTTGCAGCCGGTGCGATGAATACCAACAGTTACCGCGGATTGGATCAGTATTATATTACGAACCGCTTTACACACCAGTTGCAGGCAGAGTGGAATGTGAACAGTAAACTGCAGATCAACGGCGCTGCTTCTTACCAGGATTACAAACGTAATACAGAAAGCTATATCATTGACTATCGTTACAATACCAAAACACCTACGGATCCTGCATTGGCAGGTAATGAAGGGCAATGGGATGTATCTACTTTTAAAACATTCTTTTTCAGAAGTACTGCGCAATGGACCATTTCACCAATGGTATCACTGCAGTCTGGTATCGAGATCAAAACAGATAAAACAACCGGTCAGCGTATAGAGGGTAAACCCGAAATTGATGACTATTCCTTTTTTGTATCATCAGAGATCAAGCCTTTGTCATGGCTGAACGTGCGTCCCGGAGTGAGATTTAATAAAAATTCTGTGTATGATGCGCCACCGGCGATCCCTTCCATCAACGCGAAAGTAGCATTACGTAAAGACCTTGATTTGCGTGTATCATACGCGCGTGGTTTCCGTGCACCTGCATTGCGTGAGCTGTATTTCTATTTCTTTGACGCCAGTCATGCAATCAAAGGCAATCCTGATCTAAAAGCAGAATTTTCGAATAGCTATAATGGCTCATTGAGCTGGCAGGCTATTACAGAAAAAAATACATCGCTGGTAACTACGGTAACAGGCTTCTATAATGATTTCAGTAACCGTATAGCATATGTGCTTGATACCAATAATATCTATACGTACGGGAACATAGATAAATACAAAACAGTAGGCGGAACGATTGAAAATAACTTTTCATACAAAGATCTTACGGTTACGCTGGGCTTTTCTTACATAGGCCGTTACAATTCATGGTACAAGGATACTGCGTATGATAAATCCGGTTCACATGAATTTACATGGTCGCCCGAACTGAACAGTAATGTGATCTATCGTTTCCCAAAATTACAGGCGCAGGTGGGATTGTTCTATAAATTCACCGGTAAGTTACCTGCTTACAAAACAAATACAAATGCTGTAACAGGCAGTAAATCACTTATCCTGAGTGAAACTGCCGCTTATCACTGGGCAGACCTTACAGCTTCCAAAACAATCTTTAAATATGTTACAGTACAGGCAGGTATAAAAAATCTGTTTGATGTGGTACGTATCCAGAATAATTCAGATGGCGGCGGCGGTGCGCACAGCAGCAGCGGTCCCATCCTTACAGGCTTTGGCCGTTCTTATTTTGTGGGCTTAAGCTTTCAATGGACAAAAAAATAAACCACGTTTTTATCACCCTCATATCAAAAAAGAAAAATGATGAAGAATAAGCTGGCTTATGTATGGTTAATGACAGGAGCTGCACTTGCGGTTGGTGCCTGTAAAAAAAGCGACAGCGGTGCTCCTGTAATTCCTCCTTCCGACGGAACTACCCTTACCCTGAATGGCGGTAATGGCGGCGCCAATGCAGAGAATACTGTATTTGTAGACTTCAGTACCGATAAACAGGATTCTGTAAAACGCGCAGGCTGGGATCTTGGTTTTTATTGTGGCAGTGATTTTCGCGTAAAGATCAATAATACTACGGCTGCTACTGCCAAACAGGTGAATAAAACAGATCTTACCCAGATCACTACTGCTGATACCGTTGGTTTTTCTGCTGCCCTTGCATTGGGACAAGGTGCAGGTACTATGGATATCATTGACGATGTAGATGGCGATATTACAAAAACTGTTATTGCTGCTGTTTCTGCTACAGATGCAGACAATAAAGTATATATTCTGAAGCTGAGCAATGGCATGGTATCTGCTACCAAAGACTGGTACAAAATACGCATCCTGCGCAATGGCACCGGTTACAAACTGCAGTATGCGAAACTGTCTGAAACTACTGTAAAGACTATTGATATTGCCAAAGATGCGAACTATAACTTTAAGTACGTGTTGTTGGATAACAATGCAACTGTAACAGTAGAGCCAGCCAAAGCCAACTGGGATATTGAATGGACGTTGACCACTTATAAAGCTTCTGCTACTATTCCTTATACCTTCTCTGATTATGTATACATCAATTACCTGGGTGGTGTAACTGCTGCAGAAGTACTGACCAGTACTGTAAGCTATGATGCTTATGCAGAAGCAAATATTGCTACCACCACATTCAGTAACAGTAAAGTGGTGATCGGTGGCAACTGGAGGCTTACACAGGCTTCAGGTACTATACCCATTGGTGTAAGAACTGATCGTTTCTATGTGGTAAAAGATCCTGCCGGTAACGTGTACAAACTGAAATTTATTAGTTTCCATGCCAATGATGGCGGTGTAAGGGGAAGACCGGTAATTGCATACAAACTGGTTAAAAAAGGTTAGTACTCGTTTAGTGATGCTGCATCACTGTAAAGGATACAACTGATAAGTATAAAAAAGCGCATGGAAAAGCTGTCCGTAAAAGGGCAGCTTTTTCCGTTTTTAGTAACCCGATTTTCCCGCTTCAGCAATAAGATCACGGCAGGCATTTGTTGTTTTGTACCATTAAAATTCCACATGTTATGTATAGACAATTGTTAACCTGCGGCTTGTTGTTAGGAGGGCTGCAAATGACCCAGGCACAAAGCAAAGAAGATATTTCCAGTATCAAATCCCTATGCGGTTGCTACGAGGTTGAGTTCAAGTATGCTGAAACCTTTGCAACGGACAAAAACTACCAGTTAAAAGACAAGTACATTGCAAAAGGTATTGAATGGGCCGGACTAGTTGAAGGAACCGATAAAAAGTTTGTTATCCAGCACATCCTGGTAGTAGATGACAGCATGATCGTAAAGCACTGGCGTGAAGACTGGGTATATGAAAATACCGACCTGCTGCAATACAAACAAGGCACAGAATGGAAAAAAGTACATCTGCCAGCACAACAGGTAGCCGGTCAGTGGACACAGTCTGTATGGGAAGTAGATGACGCCCCCCGCTACCAGGGTACTGCATTGTGGGTACATCAGAATGGTCAGCACTACTGGAAAAATACCACTGATGCTCCGTTACCCCGCCGCGAATACACAAAACGTAAAGATTATAACGTGTTGACCCGTGGTAATACCATTGCGCTGACAGACACAGGCTGGGTACACGAACAGGATAATGCCAAAGTAGTACGCACCGCAGGTCAGCCAGACCAACTGGTTGTAATGGAAAAAGGCTATAATATTTACAGGAAGATAGACGACAGCAAATGTAAGGTGGCCAGCCAGTGGTGGATAAAATACAATGGCTACTGGAATAAAGTACGCAGCAACTGGGACAACCTCATCAAACAGAAAGAGGTTGTATCACTACAGCGCGAAGTAAAAAAACAGAGTCTTACCAAACAACTGGAATCCCTGGAAAGCAAAGATGCTACTGCAAAACAGGGTGAGATCTCTGCCCAGATCAAAAAGATCCTGGAAGAACACGTGAACTAAAGCATAGCAATAAGGTATAAATGATTGCGGGCTGCTAAAAGGCAGCCCGTTTTTAATGATACCATCGTTGCCGGGAAAGTGTTCAGCGGTACATAAAATATGGTCAACCCGCTGTAAATTGACCGTAATTTCTACCATTTCAATCCATCCGCCATGTTATTTGCTAACTGCTTCCGCCGTATACTATTGCCGGTATTGCTATTACCAGCCACTTTTGTGCAGGCCCAGAAAGTTACTTCCGATATTTACCAGCAAACCAGCGAGGTGAACAACCTGATGGTACAATATTATGCCGACAGGGGTAGTCTGAACCGCTTCTACGCTGTACAAAGTTCTCCCGAAAGAAGTGAGCGTTTTAAAAAACTGCAGCAGGATTATCTGCAAAAGCTGCAACAGGTGAAGTACGACCAACTGAATACCGGTTCAAGAGTCGATTATATTCTATTTACCCGCGATCTGCAGGAGCAACTGCGGTTACTGGGCATTGAAGAAAAAGAATATGACCAGGCAAAGACCTGGTTACCGTTTGCAGACTCTATTTATGTAATGGAAAAAAGACGTCGCCGTGGAGCAGTACCCGATGCACAGGGAATGGCTACCGAGCTGAACAATATTTATAATACCGTAGCAGGACTGCAGCAAACACTTGCCAAAGAAAAAGGCCTGGATGCCGTTGTTGGCAACCGTGCTGTAACTGCTATAAGAGGTATGCAGGATGCGTTGAGAAGTGTACTGGATTTTTACAATACTTATGATCCTGCATTTACCTGGTGGGTACCACAACCATCACGTAGGTTAGATAGTATGTTGTCAGTTTATGCCGGTGCCATCAGTTCAAAAGTAAGGGCCTCTATGCCACGTCAGGATGATGGAAGCGGTATTGTTGGTAAACCGATTGGTCGTGACGAACTCATCCGCCAGTTGCAACTGGCATTTATTCCATACACACCGGAAGAACTGGTGGCCATTGCCAACAAAGAGTTTGCCTGGTGCGATGCTGAAATGTTGAAAGCAAGCAAGGAAATGGGTTTTGGCGACAACTGGAAAGCTGCCCTGGAAAAAGTAAAGAATACATATGTTCCTGAAGGAAAACAACCGGAAACCATTCTGCGTTTATACAATGAATCCATTGACTTTATCAAAAAGCACGACCTGGTAACCATACCGGCACTGGCTGAAGAAACCTGGCGCATGACCATGATGAGCCCCAGGCAGCAGTTAGTAAGTCCTTTCTTTTTAGGAGGAGAAGTGATACAGATCGCTTATCCTACCAACACCATGGATTATGAAGACCGCATGATGAGCATGCGTGGTAATAACCCGCATTTTTCACGCGCTACTGTACACCATGAACTCATTGCAGGACATGGTTTACAACAATTCATGAACGAACGTTACAAATCATACCGCCGGTTCAATAATCCTTTCTGGACAGAAGGATGGGCTTTATACTGGGAATTCATCCTGTGGGATATGAAATTTCCGCAATCACCCGAAGACCGTGTAGGCATGCTGTTCTGGCGTATGCATCGTTGTGCACGCATAATCTTCTCACTCAATTATCACCTGGGTACCTGGACTCCGCAACAGTGTATTGACTTCCTGGTTGACAGGGTTGGTCATGAACGTGCCAACGCAGAAGGAGAGGTGCGTCGTTCATTCACGGGTAATTATGGCCCATTGTACCAACTGGCATACATGATGGGAGGGCAACAATTCTATGCCCTTAAAAAAGAACTGGTAGACAGCGGTAAAATGACATACAAACAATTTCATGATGCCATATTGCACGAAAATGCCATGCCGGTTGAAATGGTACGTGCTATCCTGACCAACCAGGCATTGCCCAAAGATTTTACTTCCAGCTGGCGGTTTTACCCGCTGAAATAATTGGGAAATGACTCAATTCTTCAATGGTCTGGTGGTTTGATTGTTATATGGATATAACTACGTCCAACAATCAGACCATTCAACCATAAACAATCAATCATTTTCAAACTGGCATATAAAATATTAACTAATCAACCTTATGCCTGTATTCCCTTAAATACTGTTTGGGAGATTTACCGGTTACTTTTTTGAATACCCTGTTAAAATTGGCTACATGTACAAACCCGCATTGATAAGCCACAGAAGAAATACTTTCAAAGTTGCCGGATACAATTTTCTTGGCAGCCTCGTTAATGCGGATTTCGTTTAGGAAGGTGAGATAAGTTTTGCGGGTATGCTTTTTAAAATACCGGCAGAATGCCTGTGGCGTAAGATGTGCTACCGATGAGATCTGGGAAAGCGTAATGTTCTCAGCATAGTTGCTCATGGTATACTGGTAAATATCATTCATGCGCAGGCCTTCTGTTTCACTGATATACAGATCGTCAGTAGCGGTAGACAGCAGGTGATAATCCTTGATACCGGAAAGTGTGTGCAGCAGCCTGATAAACGCGGCAAGTCGTAAACTGCCGGCTGCCTGTTGAACTTTCTGTATTTCATTAATTACTGTTTGCTGCTGAGAGGCAGGTACCTGTAAGCCGGCATCGGTGGTTTGAACAAATTTGCGGATGTTGTCCATTTCCGGCAGATGCAGCAATGCGTTCAGTATTCCTTTGGGATGAAAAAAAATGGTCAGTGCCTGTACCTGTAGTTTGCTTTCCTGGTCAAAGTAAACAGCGTCGCTTTTAAAAATATGTGGCTGGTTTGAACCCAGTATAAAAATGTCCCCGGCTTTAAAAGGATGCATGTAGTTTCCCGCAATCAATGTACCTTCTCCGGAAATGACCCAGGTGATCTGGATCTCATTGTGGCGGTGCAGGTAATTGTAAAAATAAGGCAACAGGTCTTCCTGTACAATGATGGAGTGTTCTTTTGCTACAGGTATGGTGAAGGGAACAACTTTCATGAGCAATTTTAAAAAGAAACAATGGCAAACAATTGGTGATACATGTGTAATTTAGTAATAATTGTCAAATAAACACTAATTGTAGCCAATGGCTCGTCCGGGAGTAGTTGCACAGGCCTCCGGTGTTAGCAAATGCTTTTTGGCAGATGTTTAAGGACAGTGCAAGATATATGATACAAGATATTTACTTTTGAATGACTAACCAGTTACAGATGACCCGCTATTCCAAACAAACGCGACTATTACTTGCCATCGACTGTATCATTTTCGGTTTTGACGGGCAGGAGCTTAAATTATTGCTTATCCAGAGAGGTTTTGAGCCTGAAATGGGTAAATGGAGCCTGATGGGAGGGTTTGTACAGTCTGATGAAAGCCCTGAAGATGCGGCCGCCCGCATTCTGAAGCAGCTGACCGGGCTGGATGGCGTATACATGGAACAATTGCAGGTATTTGGCGATCCCCGTCGCGACCCCGTGGAAAGAACAGTATCTGTAGCTTATTTTGCACTGATCAATATACACGATTACGAAAAACAGCTGAGCGAGGAATTTCATGCTGAATGGTTCCCGCTGAAAAAAATCCCGAAGCTGGTTTTTGACCATAAACAGATGGTTGAAATGGCCCGCGAAAGGATACGTTACAAAGCTGCTTTTCACCCCATATTATTTGAACTGCTGCCCGAAAAATTCACCTTACCACAGTTACAAAGCCTGTACGAAGGTGTGTACGACGCAGAACTGGACAAACGCAATTTCAGCAGGAAGATCATGTCTACCGGCCTGCTGATCAAGCAACAGGAAAAGGAAAAAGAAAGTTCCCGGAAAGGAGCCTTCTATTATAAGATCAACAAACGTCAGTACAACGCACAGTTCAATGCCTTCCTGAATTTTATTCCCAATCCGGGCAACCTGTAGCCGCTTTTTGCATTAACATACGTTCCGAACCCTTTTTTGATTGAAAATGAAAGTTTTTGATCTGATAAAGGGCGGAGTTTTTTTGCAAATCAATAATAAGTGTTAATTTGACACGAATTTTTATCTTGCCACATGAATAAATATGTTATAGGCATTGATTACGGTACAGATTCCGTACGTTCTATTATAGCAGATGCAGCCACCGGTTATGAAATAGCTTCCGCAGTACATTACTACCCCCGTTGGAAAAATGGCCTGTATTGCAACCCCGGTACCAATCAATTCAGGCAACACCCGCTTGACTATGTAGAAGGACTTGAAAAAACAGTGAAGGCCTGCCTGGAAAAAGCTGGGGTGGCAGTTGCTGCACAGGTAAAAGGCATTGCTGTGGATACTACCGGCTCCACACCGGTGGCGGTAGACAAAACCGGTACGCCGCTGGCTCTGTTACCTGCCTTTGCAGAAAATCCCAATGCCATGTTTGTGTTGTGGAAAGATCACACTGCTACCGGCGAAGCCGCTGCCATCAATACACATGCACAGCAATTCCCTGTTAATTATCTGCAATACGTAGGTGGCATCTATTCTTCAGAATGGTTCTGGGCCAAGCTGTTGCATATTCTGCGCGTGGATGAACAGGTGCGTAATGCCTGTTACTCGTGGGTAGAACACTGCGACTGGATACCATTCCTGCTTACAGGGGGCAATGATATACACCAGATGAAACGTGGGGTTTGTTCGGCGGGTCACAAAGCATTGTGGTCGCCAGATTTTGGCGGTTTACCTCCTGATGATTTCTTCACTTCACTTGATCCTTTGTTAAAAGGCTTTACCAGCCGCTTATTTACTGATGCGTATACGTCCGACAAACCTGCAGGCAACCTCAGCAAAGAATGGGCGGAACGCCTGGGATTGTCTACCGATGTGGTGGTAGGCGTGGGTGCTTTTGACGCGCACATGGGTGCAGTGGGCGGACAGATCGAGCCTTATTACCTGAGTAAAGTAATGGGCACTTCTACCTGCGATATGCTGGTAGCGCCAATGGACGAAGTAAAAGATACACTGGTAAAAGGTATCTGTGGACAGGTACCCGGTTCTGTTATTCCCGGGATGATGGGAATGGAAGCTGGTCAAAGTGCTTTTGGAGATGTGTATGCCTGGTTCAGGAACATCCTGGCATGGCCGGTGAATCAGTTGCTTTCTTCCTCTTCCGTTATAGATGCTGCTACTGCCGAAGCATTACAGGCAGAGTTGAATGATAAAATGGTAGCTGCACTTTCTGCTGCTGCGGCAGCAATACCTGTTGCTGAAAAAGATGAACTGGCAATAGACTGGCTCAATGGTCGCAGAACACCTGATGCCAGCCAGTTGCTGAAAGGAGCGTTGAGCGGTTTGAATTTGGGTACTGATGCGCCCCGTATTTTTAAAGCACTGGTAGAAGCCACCTGTTTTGGTGCAAAGGCTATTGTTGATCGTTTCAATGAGCAGGGTGTAACAGTGAAAGGACTGATCGGTATGGGAGGTGTGGCTAAAAAATCACCTTATATTATGCAGGTGATGGCCGATGTAATGAATATGCCTATCCGCATCCATCGCTCTGAACAAACCTGCGCGTTGGGAGCTGCTATGTTTGCTGCTACTGCAGCCGGCATATATACCAGGGTAGAAGAAGCTATGGCTGCCATGGGACAGGGATTTGATGCAGAATATCATCCCAACCCGGCACTGGTAGATATATATGCAGCCCGTTATCGTAAATACAAAGCACTGGGTGATTTCATCGAACAACATCTGTAACCAGTATAACAGTTACTGATAAACCAAAACTGTTAATTAGTCTCATGGCAAAATATACACATATACAGGAAGCAGCATACGAGGCCAATATGCAGTTGCCGAAGCTGGGCCTGGTATTGTTCACATTTGGCAATGTAAGTGTGGCAGACAGGACACTGGGCGTATTTGCTATTAAACCCAGTGGAGTTCCTTATACTGCACTGAAGCCGGATGATATTGTAATTGTAGATTTTGAAGGCGAAAAAGTTGCCGGTAAACTGCGCCCCTCATCCGATACCAAAACACATGCTGTGCTATACAAACACTGGGAAAAAATTGGTGGCATTGTACATACGCACTCAACTTATGCCACCGCATGGGCACAGGCTCAGCGCGATATTCCCAACTACGGCACCACGCATGCAGACCATACAGTAGCTGATATTCCCTGTGCACCACCTATGAGTGATGAGATGATACAGGGTGATTATGAATATGAAACCGGTTTCCAGATCATGAACTGTTTCAAAGAAAAAGGATTGAGCTATGAAGAAGTGGAAATGATACTGGTAGGTAATCATGCTCCTTTTACCTGGGGTAAGGACGGGCATAAAGCTGTGTATAATGCAGCAGTATTGGAAGAAGTGGCACGCATGGCTTTTCTTACCGAACAAATAAACCCGCAGGCACCACGTTTAAAAGATGCATTGATCAAAAAACACTTTGAGCGTAAACACGGTCCACATTCATATTACGGACAATAAATAATGTGCCGATGATACGAGCATAAAAGCAGGCGTATCATTTACCAGAATAAGACATTTTTTATGCAACGGTGTACTGGCGATCTACGATAACAGATAAACTATCAAAATCAGAAATTAATTAATACTATGGCAGATCTGAAAAAACTGGAAGCCTGGTTTGTAACCGGTAGCCAGCATTTATATGGAGAAGAAACATTGAAACAGGTGGCTGATCATGCGCAACAGATTGCAAAAGCGCTGGATGCCTCTGACAAGATCCCGGTACATATTGTGTTTAAACCTGTGGTAAAAACACCCGAAGAGATTTTTGGATTGTGCCAGGAAGCAAATGTTGCACAAAGTTGCATAGGTATTATCACCTGGATGCACACATTTTCACCTGCCAAAATGTGGATTAACGGACTGAAGATTTTACAAAAACCATTATTACATTTACATACTCAGTTCAATCGTGATATTCCCTGGGGAACGATCGATATGGACTTTATGAACCTGAACCAGTCTGCGCATGGCGACCGTGAGTTTGGCTTTATGGTAAGCCGTATGCGCCTGAACCGTAAAGTAGTGGTAGGACACTGGCAGGATGAAGAAGCACAGGCACGTATGGCTGCATGGTTGCGTGCTGCCGCAGGCTGGAATGATTGGCAGGGCGCTAAATTCTGTCGCTTTGGTGATAACATGCGCCAGGTGGCGGTAACAGAAGGTGACAAAGTAGAAGCAGAACTGAAATTCGGTTATTCAGTAAACACATACGGTATCGGTGATCTGGTGAAAGTGATCAATGAAGTAACAGACAAAGATGTGGACACATTGGTGAAAGAGTATGAGGATGCTTATACACTGTCTGCTTCATTGCGCAAGGACGGTGAACAACATAGTGCACTGCGTGAGGCTGCGAAGATTGAAAAGGGAATGCGTTATTTCCTGGAGCAGGGTAACTTCAAAGGATACACTGATACTTTTGAAGACCTGCATGGCATGGCGCAATTACCCGGCATTGCTTCACAGCGCCTGATGGCTGATGGCTATGGGTTTGGTGGTGAAGGTGACTGGAAAACCGCAGCACTGGTACGTGCCATGAAAGTAATGGGCAGTGGTTTGCCCGGTGGTAATTCCTTTATGGAAGATTATACTTACCACTTTGAACCTGAGAACAAAATGGTATTGGGATCGCACATGCTGGAGATCTGTTCATCAATAGCTGATGGCAAACCTTCCTGCGAGATCCATCCGCTGGGTATTGGTGGCAAAGCAGACCCTGTTCGTTTGGTATTCAACACAAGTGCTGGTCCCGCTATCAATGCATCAGTAGTAGATATGGGCAACCGTTTCAGATTGCTGGTAAATGAAGTGATAGCTGTGAAGCCTATTCAGAGTTTACCTAAACTACCAGTTGCACGTGTATTGTGGAAACCTATGCCGGATATGAACACCGGTTGTGCTGCATGGATACTGGCAGGCGGGGCACATCATACCTGTTATAGCCAGAACCTGACTGCAGAACACATGGAAGACTTTGCCGAAATGGCTGGCATCGAGTTTACATTGATTGGAAAAAACACTCAATTGCATCAATTTAAAAGCGAATTACGGTGGAATGAAGTATATTTCCAGATTAATAAATAAGCAACACACAACTCAAATATTTTTTCACCCACAAAACAACCCGATTGTTGGCATATGGACAAGCAGCTAATCTTCTCTGACTATCTGGTATTTATTATTTATTTCATCATAGTGGCCGGTTATGGTTACTGGGTGTACCGAAAAAAGAAAAAGGCGTTCACTGATACGAAAGACTTTTTTCTGGCCGAAGGTTCATTGACATGGTGGGCAATCGGCGCTTCACTGATCGCCTCCAACATCTCTGCAGAGCAGTTCATTGGAATGAGTGGTGATGGTTTCTTTGCAGGGGTAGCAGTAGCTGCTTATGAATGGCTGGCAGCAGTAGCGCTTATTATTATTGCTGTATGGTTTATTCCCATTTACCTTAAGAACAAGATCTACACCATGCCGCAGTTTCTGAAAATGCGCTACAATGATACGGTAGCGTTGATCATGGCTGTGTTCTGGTTATTTTTGTATGTACTGGTAAATCTTACTTCAATCCTGTACCTGGGTGCCAAAGCTATCAACGGTCTGGTAGGTGGTGAATACCTGCACGTGATCATGATCGGTCTGGCTTTATTTGCACTGATCATTACACTGGGTGGTATGAAGGTAATTGGTTATACCGACGTAATACAGGTGGCAGTACTGATCATTGGTGGTCTGGCTACTACTTACCTGGCGTTGAATATGGTGAGCCATAAAGTGGGTAATGGTTCCGGTGCATGGGATGGGTTTACAACACTGATGAAAGATTCGCCGGATCACTTTAAGATGATCTTTAAAAAGCCAACGGCCGAATCCTCGCAATACGATGTGCAACGTTATGTGATCTTACCGGGTATTGCCATGTACCTGGCTGGTCAGTGGATCGTGAACCTCAACTACTGGGGATGTAACCAATACATTACACAACGCGCATTAGGTGCTAATCTGCAAACCGCCCGTAACGGTATCCTGTTTGCCGGTATGCTGAAACTGATGATGCCGGTAATTGTAATGCTGCCCGGTATTGCTGCATTTGTACTGTATAAAAATGGTCACCTGGAAGGACTGATGACAAGTGTTCAGGATAACCACCTGTACAAAGTAAAGGATGATGCTTATTCTGTTATCCTGAGCTTTTTGCCGAATGGTTTGAAAGGGTTGTCCATTGCGGCATTAACGGCTGCTATCGTAGCGTCGCTGGCCGGTAAAGCAAACAGTATCTCTACCATCTTTACACTGGATATTTTCAAAAAATATATCAGCAAAGACTCTGATGAGAAAAGCCTGGTTAGGGTAGGACGTATCACCATCGTTGCGGCGATGATCTTTGCGATCTTCCTGACCTGGAACGATCTGCTGGGTATTGGTGGTGAGGGTGGTTTTACCTTCATTCAGAAATATACCGGCTTCATCAGCCCGGGTATCTTCGCCATGTTCATACTGGGTATGTTCTGGAAAAGAACCACCGGTACAGCAGCCATTGCGGGTATCCTCACCGGCTTTATTGTATCGGTTATTTTCAATAACTATGCTCCGGAGTGGTTTGGACATGAAACCCTGCTGTATACTTCTTTTGAAGTGATCAAAGAAGTGAAGGGCGTTCAGGTTCACACCTGGGAAATTCCCTTCCTGATCTGTATGGGCTGGTCATTTGTATTTACGATGATCGTAATGGTAGCTTTAAGTCTCGCAGGACCAAAAGTGAATCCAAAAGCCTTTGTACTGGAAAAAGGTATGTTCAAAGTATCACCTACTACACTGGTGATGATTGTTATTACCCTGCTGGTGTTAAGTGCACTGTATATTAAATTCTGGTAGTAGTTATATTACCTGCAAATAACCGGAGAGGCGTGTTGTGAATAACGGCACGTCTCTTTTTGTTTTTGTTGGACGCTATGAAGGTTGGAAGTTGTAGGTTGTAAGTTTTGGGTAGGAACTTCAGGTCTCAGAATTTCTCAATTCCGGAATCAACAATTCATCTTCCAGCACTCACAACTGACCACTCACGTTTCATGTATTATCCAATCAACAAACTTTCTACATTCAGCTCCGTATAATCTTTTACAAACGTAATAATGTTGGGGTATTGGGCAAATTCATGAGGTTCATGAACAGTAGTAAGCACTACGCTGTGCATACCGGCATTCAGCGCCGCTTCCACTCCTTTGGGTGCATCTTCAAATACAATACAGTTTTCAGGTTCCACGCCTAACTGCTCTGCACCTTTCAGAAAGGTTTCAGGATATGGTTTGCTCAGTGCAACATGGTCAGCACTTACAATGGCATTAAAGAAATGGCGAATGTCAAGATTGTCCAGTACAAAGTCTACATTGAAAGTAATGGCGGCCGAGCCAATGGCCATAGGGATATGTAATGCGTGTGCCTGTTCAAAAAAATGCTGCAGACCGGCAATCAGTTGCAGGTGCGGACGGTATTCCTGCTGGTAACGTTTTTCTTTTTCCAGGGAAAGCTTGTTCATTTCCTGTTCAGAGAAACGGTTCTTGCCAAAAACACGGATCAGTAGCTCAGAGTTCTTGCCATACATTTCTTTTTTCACTGCTTCCCAGCTCAGGTTGGCACCCAGTTCATCATTCAGCAGGTGAAACCATGCGTTGGTGTGATAGCCCATATCGTCAATGATAGTGCCGTTGAGATCGAACAGAAATGCTTTTTTCATGATGCTTCAGTTATGCCCGTGATTTTTATCCGGTGCAAAGGTAGCAGGTTGCACACTGAATGCAAGCTGTCTGTTGAACGGTAACAGAAAAATTAATAACAAAGAGTAAGGTGAAGCCCGGATAATACTATATAACTGCATTTCTAAGGTTTAGGCTTACGTAGCGGGAACGTTACTTTTAATTTGCAGCCTTTACCCGGTAAAGATTTCAGATCTACATTACCATTGAACAATTCAGATCTACTGATAATATTGGTAATGCCGATACCATTGCGTTTGGCTTTGATGTCGAACCCTTTACCATTATCATTTACCTGCAGTTCAAGATGGTTCTCATTTTCTGTAAGAGAAAGGGTAACCTTCGATGCTTCTGCATGCTGCAGAATATTGGACAGTTGTTCCTGGATGATCCTGAAAATACAGATCTTCAGTTTGTCATCCAGTTGTTGTTCGTGGGCCAGTTCAAATGTAAAATCAATCCGGATCTTGTCGGTCATCCGGATACTGTTCAACAGGTCTTCTATAGATAATTTAAGCCCGATCTCTTTCTGGAAAGAGTAGGTGAGTGAACGGGAGAGTTTCCTGATCTCATCAATGGCAGCAGTGATAGTTTCGGTACTGCGTTGCAGCATCTGTACATGAACAGCATCATGCACGGTGATGCAGCTCAGCGAAAGCTTTACTGTGCTCAGCATCTGCTTTACGTTATCATGCAGTTCACGACCAATTTCCTCCCTTTCTTTTTCCTGTGCATCAATAGAGGCACGTGTTACTTCACGGTGACGGTGTGTTTTTTCTTCCATCAGTTCGTGTTGCAAACGTACTTTTTCTGTAAAGTCGTTGGCCAGTAACAGGTAGGCGCTTTTGCCCTTAAAACTAATGGCATGCACCAGTATTTCAACAAATATACTTTCCTGGTTTTTCTTGATGTGTTTGCGAAGCAGGCGTTGTGGTGCTTTATCGTTATTGGCAGTAAGAAAACGGCGCAGCTCATTGTGATCCTGCTGATGCATAATGTCAAATGCTGTCATTTGCAGAAACTCATCGTGCGAAAATCCATAATGAGATACAGCAGCCTCATTGGCTTCGAGGAATCTGAATGATTCGGTATCGCATACCCATACCGGCAATGGACTTTTGTTAAACAGGTTCTTGTACAGGTTTTCCGATTCACGGGCTTTTTGTTCTGCTTGCTTACGGGCTGTAATATCCCTGAAGTTCCCTACCAGTGCATTTACACCATCTACTTCCATCAGGTTAGAAGCGATACCTTCTACCCATACGTCCTGTCCGTTCTTATGTATCAGCCGCAGATCGAGTGTGAAAGATTTACCAGGATTCCGGTACAATGATTCCAATAGTGTTTTGGCGGCAATGATACTTTCGGGATGTATGAAATTGAAAACAGTTTTATTGACATATTCTTCTTCAGAGTATCCCAGGTGTTTGGTAACAGAGGGTGAACCATAAATGAAGTTGCCTTCACTGTTGGCCATCATAATAAAATCTTCACAATGTTCAATCAGCGAACGGAATTTTAGTTCACTCTGCTGTAGTATTTCGGCCGCTTTCTTTTGATCTGAAATATCACGCACATTACATACAATACCATTTACGCCAGGTGTATTCAGCATATTGGTAATAATGCCTTCCACCCATATCTGTTTACCTTGTATGGTACGTGCCCTGCTGCGGATGTGTACAGGTTCGGTGGGATTGCTCAGTAGCAAACTGAGACGGCTCATTAATTCAGGAATATCTTCTTCGTATAAAAAATCGAAAGCACTGAGTCCTGTAATGGTGGAATCTGTAAGGGGAAAATGTCTTTGCACGGAAGGACTGGCATATGTGATCTCTCCTGCCGGGCTGAGTACAATAATAAAGTCCTGGTTATTTTCTATTAATGATCTGAAGCGGGTTTCATTGGTCTTGAGCTTTTGTTCATTACGTACTTCTTCTGTTACATCACGTACAAAACATGAAAAGCCTGTTACCACATCTTCTTCAAGAATAGGGTTGATGGCTATATCATAATACACCACCTGGCCCTCGATAGTAAATCCCTGTATTACACGCTGAGCAACACCTTCAAATCCTTTTTGATACAATTCTTTCCATTCAGGGGGTTTGGATGGATCCAGCAATTCCAGTATATCCAACATTTTATCGCCGGGTTTTACATCCACATTCAGCAGTTGTTTTACTTTATTGCGTAAAGAACTGTTCAGTAAAATGTATTCCAGCTTACTGTTTACGCTCCATACAAAACCATCAAAGGTTTCAACAATGGCGTTGAGGTTGGCTTCTTTTTCGGCAATGCCGGTGGCTGCAGGCGCATGGGATGGCCTGGTGGTTTTTTCGGTCATAGGTTGTGCCGCAGGGTCGGAAGAGTAAGGGCTCATACGATAGATTGTTATGTTAATGCCTACTTTTTGCACACAGCAACATCATACGCACTGTTACTTATCCGTATCTGCAGGTTAGCGGGGGTAGGCTACATATACAAATAAATACCTATAAAATTAAGAATAATACGTAGTAATCTCCTAAAGGTTTTTTCGTACATACATGTGGTTGGTAAACAACAGGTAGTAAGGGTTTCCCACTTTCCGGATAGGCACAGTTATTTTTATGGTCAGTGATTTTTGATGACTTTTCAGGTGTAAGTTTTACTTACCAACAGTTGTTGTTGCTGCTGTAACGACCGGCAAAAACATCTGGTATTAAGTTGTTGTAAGCTGAAATTTTTTATTGAATAACATTGATGACAGGCTTTATTTTCTTTTTGAAGTTAGATTTGCTGTATGAATACAGTGCGTGTGTTGCCGGATGTATCCCGCAATATTACCCGTATAGCAATCGGTGCTTATTTCTTCATGGCGGGTATCTGTTTTGCCAGTTGGGCATCCCGCATTCCTGATATAAAACAATACCTGCACCTGGATGATGCTGCATTGGGCGGCATATTGCTGGCGCTCACCATCGGGCTGCTGGCTTCCCTGCCTTTGGCTGGCTGGCTGGTAGCGCGTTTCGGCAGCAGGTATGTGGTAATGGCCGCTACCATTTTTTATGCCTGCACATTGCCGCTGATAGGATTAACACAGGCGGGATGGCAACTGGCATTGGTGCTGTTTGTATTTGGTATCGGTGGCAACCTGCTGAACATTGCTGTCAATACACAGGCTGTAAGTCTTGAAGTGCAGTACGGTCGTTCCATTATGGCATCTTTTCACGGTGTATGGAGCCTGGCCGGTTTTTCCGGTGCTTTGATCGGTAATGGTATGATCAGGTTACACTTATTACCTGTACAACACTTTTGTATCATCAGCACTATAGTGATCGTTGCGGCATTGATAGCGGTACGGTTTACCTTACGAAATGATATGAACAGCAGTGCCGGAAAACCTTTATTTGTAAAACCAGATGCTGCATTATTAAAACTGGGACTAATCGCAATGTGCTCTATGATCTGTGAAGGAGCTATGTTCGACTGGAGTGGTGTGTATTTTCAGAAAGTGGTACAGGCTCCACCCAAACTGGTGATACTGGGATATACTGCTTTTATGGGCACTATGGCCGGCGGGCGTTTTGCAGGCGACAGGTTGGCTGCACTGCTGGGTCCGCAACGTATTCTGCAATTAAGCGGTGTAGTGATTGTAACTGGGTTATTATTGGCAGTGATCTTTCCTCATTTGTATACTGCCACCGCTGGTTTTTTATTGGTAGGGCTGGGGGTTTCATCTGTGGTGCCACTGGTATATGGTGCTGCGGGTAAATCTGCCACTATGTCGCCGGGAATGGCGCTGGCAGCAGTTTCCACAATAGGTTACCTGGGCTTCCTGGCAGGTCCCCCTATGATCGGGTTCATTGCGCACGCAGCCAGTTTGCGCTGGTCGTTTACATTGGTTGCAGCATTGGGATTTACTACTACTATTATGGCATCACGTACTAAGTTATGAGAACCGGATTGCGCATATAGATAGGTTTGCGAGTATTTACAGATGTTTTGTATGTATTCAATATTTCCTCTTTTTATTTCACCACGTATTTACTGCAATTAAAGCTGCATATTTTTCATTTGGACTGAATTTGCTTTCAATTCTGTTGAAATGCTGTTTTCTTCGCTTCCGGTATGCTTTTCAACAAACCGGCATACTATTATTCAATAACTATGAAACCATTCTTTCCCTTACGGGCAAAGCCGCCCTGGCGTTTCCCTGGTGTATCATTTACTGCATTTATACCACCCATTCACCCGTTGGTTCAAACAAATTTTCACATTACAACACAGACCCTTTAAAAACAAAACTGAATGAAAAAGACATTGTTTTTCTTTGGCGGCTTACTGATGGTAAGCAGCTTTTTTACTTCCTGTACCAAAAGTCTGAAGAATGATATCAACGACCTGAAAAAGCAGGTGGATTCTTTAAACAAGTATAACTCAGAACTGAGAGGGCAGGTAGGCAATATTACTGCAATACTGGGTGCCAATGAACCTATTACTTCAATCACTACGTTTATCGACAATAACAATGTTACCCGTACCGTAGAAGATACCTACAAGTTTAAAGCGAATAGTTATTCAACCCAGCGTATGATCAAGAACGACGATGGCACTTACGATATCTATATCGAACGCTTCAGTGATGTAAACTGGAATGAAGGAGCATGGGTAGCCTTTACCTACAACCCTGTTACAAAGGCACTCACTTATAAAAGAGGTGGTCAATACTGGAGTATCCCTAACCCTTATAATGGTAATGCACGTTTTGATGAGAATTATTATTCTACCGGACTTACATTAAATATCACTATTAACCGTATAGATGTAACTACCGGAGATATTTCACTCAATTTCTCGGCAGCAGGTACTGCCGCCTATACAGCAGGAATAAATTCCTGGTATGTACCCAATCCTGGTAAACCAGTATCTACCAATTTTGCATTTACCGGTAAATTAAAAGTGTTAACACGCGACTAAAACTGCCTCCGGAATTTATTAGTCGTGTTTTCACATTACTGACCCTTTAAAAACAAAAAACTAAATGAAAAACAGAGTTGTTTTCTTTGGCGGATTACTGATAGCATCCAGTCTTTTAACCTCCTGTACCAAAAATCTGAAAAATGATGTCAACGACCTGAAAAAGCAGGTGGATTCATTAAATAAGTACAATTCAGAACTAAAAGGGCAGGTAGGCAATCTTCATGCTATCCTGGGAAACGACGAACCTATTGCAGCGGTCACCACGTTTGTAGATAACAACAATGCCACGCGTAAAGTAGAAGATGTTTATAAGTTTAAAGCGAATAATTATTCTACCCAGAGCATGATTAAAAACGACGATGGTACTTATGATATCTATATTGAACGCTTTAGTGATGTAAACTGGAATGAAGGAGCATTGGTGGGTTTTACATACAACCCGGTAACCAAAGCGCTTTCTCATAAAAGAGGGCGTCATTACTGGAATAATCCTGACCCTTACACCAGTAACGCCCGCTATGAAGAAGATTATTATTCTAATGGTCTTACACTCAATATCACTATTAACCATATTGATGTAACCACCGGAGATATATCGCTTAATTTTTCAGCCGCAGGTACTGCAGCTTACACAAGTGGAATATATTATTACTATGTTCCTAACCCTGGTAAACCGGTATCTACCAGTTTTACATTTTCCGGGAAATGTAAAGTGTTCACACAAAATTAAACAAGTATTGTTGTGTATAAAAAATGCCATCCCTGGGCAACCGGGATGGCATTTTTTATATCGTGAAAATATCTTGTATTAATCAGGCAGGTGGTAATAAGCTTTTACTGCTTCATAGTCGGAAAGATCTACCGGCGGGCGTGAGGAACGGAAACCGTCAGAGCCTGGTATTACCACACATTTAAAACTCCAGGTAGGTATAGTGGCTGTAGATACGGAAGGAGCCTGGCTACCGGCGGCATCTGTTTGCTCATAATAATAATAGATACGCAGTTTACCGGTTTCATAAGTATAACTAAGCCGTATCAGATAGCCGGTTTGAAAGGATGACAGTGTAAAAGGCAGCAGGGTATATTGTGTGGAAGAAGTGGTGAGTCCATTGGGAACTTTCATATATACCAGTACTGTACCGCTGTTAAATACCTTTTGGGTGATCTTTTCTTCATTGCGGGTGGCCACACGCGCACTTATACCTTGTGCGCTACCGCTGCCTGTTTGCAGGGCCCATACTCCGGAAATATAATCTGCATTGGCCAGTTGAAATGTATCTACTGCGTTTACTACATTACCCGGATCTCCTTTTTTATTACAGGATTGTGACAGAAATGCAATGCCGGTAAGTGGCAGCAATAGTACTAAGAGCATTTTTTTCATAACAATGGTTGTTGTTTGGTTCGTCAGAAAGGTAGTTGAAATATTGGAAAAATACCTTTAAACAATGGCAACATCAGTTTAGTACAGACAAAAAAGCCCCGCATAATTTGCGGGGCTTTGTATAGATAGCTGATACTTTCAGGTACTAGCCGCTGCAGGAAATACAACCATCCTGCATAGTACAAACGGCTCCGTCTGCAATAGTGGCATCAATACTGTTGATGTCGTTTTTAGACTGTGCAGTAGTTGCTTCAGCTTTTGGAACTACTGGTTCCATTGCTGTGCTGCCCTGTTTTTCTACAGTGAACTGGTATGCCTGTGATGCTGCCTGTGTACGCAGGTAATACATACCGGTCTTCAATCCTTTTTTCCATGCATAGAAGTGCATTGAAGTCAGTTTTGCATTGGAAGGACTGTCTACAAACAGGTTCAGTGATTGTGACTGGCAGATGAATGCACCGCGGTCTGCAGCCATATCGATCAGGTTGCGTTGTTTGATCTCCCAAACGGTTTTGTACAGTTCTTTGATTTCAGCAGGGATTTCCTGGATATGTTGTACAGAACCATTAGCTGCGATGATCTTATTTTTCATGGTATTGTTCCACAAACCAAGTTGAATAAGATCTTTCAGCAGGTGTTTGTTTACAATGATGAACTCGCCACTCAATACCCTGCGGGTATAGATATTGGAGGTATAGGGTTCAAAACACTCGTTATTGCCCAGTATCTGTGAAGTAGATGCGGTAGGCATAGGCGCTACCAGCAGTGAGTTGCGCACGCCGTGTTTGATCACTTCAGCACGCAGGGTTTCCCAATCATGACGATCTGAAGGACTCACATTCCACATATCGAACTGGAAAACACCTTTTGATAAAGGAGAGCCTTCAAAGGTTTCATAAGCGCCATCCTGGATAGCCAGGTCTTTGCTGGCTGTCATAGCAGCAAAGTAGATGGTTTCAAAAATGTTCTTGTTGAGCATTTTTGCCAGATCGCTTTCAAACGGCAAACGCATCAGGATGAAGGCATCCGCAAGACCCTGTACACCCAATCCGATAGGACGGTGACGCAGGTTGGAGCGTTTGGCTTCCTCTACAGGATAATAATTGTTATCAATGATCCTGTTCAGGTTTTTAGTAGCCTGGTAGGTTACTTCGTATAATTTGTCAAAATCAAATTTGCCATCATGTACAAAACGGGGCAGTGCAATGGAAGCAAGGTTACAAACTGCTACTTCGTCCGGGCTGGTATACTCCAGGATCTCTGTACACAGGTTGCTGCTTTTGATAGTTCCCAGGTTCTGCTGGTTGCTTTTGTTGTTGGCTGCATCTTTATACAATAAATAAGGAGTGCCGGTTTCGATCTGTGCATCGAGAATAGCAAACCACAGTTCCTGTGCCTGAACGGTTTTGCGTGCACGACCTTCTTTCTCGTATTGTACAAACAGTTTTTCAAATGCTTCACCGTGGCAGTCTGCCAGTCCGGGTGCTTCGTTAGGACAGAACAGGCTCCATTGTTCATTGGACTCAACACGTTTCATGAATAGGTCGGGAATCCACATGGCATAAAACAGGTCTCTTGCACGTAATTCTTCTTTACCGTGGTTTTTACGCAGATCGAGAAACTCGAATACGTCTGCGTGCCAGGGTTCAAGATAGATGGCAAAGGCGCCTTTACGTTTACCGCCGCCCTGGTCTACATAGCGGGCAGTATCGTTAAATACGCGCAGCATGGGAATGATACCATTGCTGGTGCCATTGGTACCGCCGATATAGCTACCGGTTGCTCTTACATTGTGAATAGACAAACCAATACCACCGGCGCTCTGTGATATTTTGGCAGTTTGTTTCAGTGTATCATAGATCCCGTCGATACTGTCATCTTTCATGGTCAGTAAGAAACAGGAAGACATCTGCGGTTTGGGAGTACCTGCGTTGAACAGGGTAGGAGTAGCATGTGTGAACCAGCGCTCACTCATCAGGTTGTAGGTAGCAATAGCACTTTCCACATCTTCTTTGTGGATGCCGATGGCTACACGCATGTACATGTGCTGCGGACGTTCAACAATTTTACCGTCAATACGTAGCAGGTAAGATTTTTCCAGTGTTTTAAAACCGAAATAATCAAAACCGAAATCGCGATCATAAATAATAGAGCTATCAAGCAATTCTGCGTTCGCTTCTATGATCTGCATCACATCATCGGCCAGCAAAGGCATTTTTCTACCGGTTGCATTGTCTGTATAGTTGTACAGTTTGCGCATGGTTTGTGAAAAAGACTTCACTGTATTTTTATGCAGGTTGCTGACTGCAATACGGCTTGCCAGCAATGCATAATCAGGGTGGCGGGTGGTTAAAGAAGCTGCTGTTTCTGCAGCCAGGTTATCCAGTTCGGTAGTGGTAACGCCATCATAAATACCTTCGATCACCTTTTTGGTTACTTCAATAACATCCACCAGGGAACTTAATCCGTAAGATAGTTTCTGGATGCGGGCTGTTATCTTATCGAACTTTATGCTCTCCTGCTTGCCGTTTCTTTTAATTACGAACATAAGTAACAGAATTTAATGGTTATATAGAGAATGAGAATAGTAAATGATCTGTAACTGATAGTAAATAACGCCGGAATTTCCAGATGGTTCGTAAAGAGTTATTCACTTATTCACATTAGAAATCTTCTTCCAGTGAAAATGTCTGAGAATCTTTGTTGCTCATAACGCCCGCTTTCTGATAATCGCCCACTCTTTTCTCAAAGAAATTGGTTTTACCCTGCAGCGAGATCATTTCCATGAAGTCGAAAGGATTGGTGGCGTTGTATATTTTAGCATAGCCCAGTTCGCTTACCCAGCGGTCGGCCACAAATTCAATATACTGCTGCATCAGCTTTGCATTCATGCCTATCAGGTCTACAGGCAGTGCGTCTGTTACAAACTCTTTTTCAATTTCCACGGCATTGCTGATAATAGCATGCACCTGTTCCTGTGGCAGTTTGTTGCTGAGCATGCTGTACAGCAGACAGGCAAACTCGCAGTGCATTCCCTCATCACGGCTGATCAGTTCGTTGCTGAAGGTTAAACCTGGCATCAGGCCTCTTTTCTTCAGCCAGAAAATAGAACAGAAGCTGCCGCTGAAGAAGATACCTTCCACTGCTGCAAAAGCCACCAGGCGTTCTGCAAATGTTCCGTTCTGGATCCAACGCAATGCCCACTGTGCTTTTTTAGTTACTGCAGGTACTGTTTCAATGGCATGGAACAGGTGATCTTTTTCCTGGGGGTTTTTTACATAAGTATCGATCAGCAGTGCATAAGTTTCAGAGTGAATGTTCTCCATCATGATCTGGAAACCATAAAAACAACGTGCCTCGGGCAATTGCACTTCGCTCATGAAGTTGATGGCCAGGTTTTCATTCACAATACCATCGCTGGCAGCAAAAAATGCCAGTACGTGCGAAATGAAATGGCGCTCGCCTTCATTCATATTGTTCCAGTCTTTCAGGTCGCCGCTCAGATCAATCTCTTCTGCAGTCCAGAAGCTGGCTTCATGCTTTTTATACATTTCCCAGATCCTGGGATAATTGATCGGGAGAATAACAAAACGGTCCTTGTTTTCTTTCAATAGTAATTCGGTTTCCATAATCCTCTTCGTTTTTTCAGTAAACAAACATTTAACGTATGGAGACGAAGAAACGGCCGGAACAGCCTCGCGGAACACAATAATGCGAAGAAGGTCTGATCCACCGTTGCTTTTCCTCCGAAAGCAAAAAAGTGTTGTCACCTGGCAGGTCTTCTGGCTCGTTCACTGCTGAACGCCTTCCCGTTACGCCGACGGCTTAACAGTGGCTTATTGCTCAACACACATAAACCTGCGATTACAACCTGTAAAAATCGGTATCAGTCCGGCTGTAACCGGTTCATATGAAGAACTCACAGCTACGGGGATAGCACCGGACTCCACAACCGCAAGGGGCGACTGGTACACCGGATTTCCCTTTTAATCTATACAATAGTGCTTGTAATGGAACCAAATGACAAGGTCAAAAGTAAGGGGCAATTCCTATCGCCAAAAAAGGTTCTATGCACAGCATGTGGACAAACAATATGAAAAAATCGTTACGATTATGTAGGGAATATCCCGGAAAGGGAAGTGTAGAGAAAAAGACACACATATTACAATGGAACCATTGCATAAAATACCTGTTTTCAGTAAGATAGCTTCAGGGCAGGTTGTATCCACAGGTTGTGCACAGCTCACCGGCCGGGTGGCTGGCGGTGGATAAACGGGTAGTAGAATCATTCGCCGGCGGCGAGTGGGTAGTTTCTGCAGGACAATGCTGCGGGCACCGGAAAAAGGTAGTTTTTCGAACGCTCTGAAAAAGATTATTGCTCTTTTTGGTAATAACGCTAATGTATATACTATTTTAAGATCACGGCGAAAAAAATCCTGCATCATTACTGTATGCAGGACCTTTTTCAGAAGAGAACATTTATGATCATTGCTTTACAACACGGTACACTTGTTTTGAACCATTCATATCTACCGATAGCAAATACACACCCGCTGTCAGTTGTTGTAAATTGACCGGCATACGGTAAGTGCCCTGCTGCAGGTTGTGTTTACCGGTTAAACCCGGTATATCAAACCGGCGCCCCAGTACATCGTATAAACTGATCATGGCAGTGGCGTTTTCCTGCAAACGGATATTCAATGCTGATTCACCTGTTAAGGGGTCGGTGGTAACCATCATTTTGCTAGTACCGCAACTGTTTACTGCTATGATAGATGAATAGTAATCGGCCTGGCTGGCATCTTTGGTTTTGACACGGTAATACGTAACGCCGGGCAATGGAGAAAGGTCAGTCCATTTGTAAGCCAGTTCACCGGATGCATTGGGTTGTACCACAGCGGCGGTGGTAAAGGTTTGTTTGTCATTGCTGCGTTCTACAATAAAGCTATTCGGAGCTGCAGTGGCAACAGACCATTTTACCTGAATGCTGTTATTGGTACATGTCCCGGTAAGGCTGGTAAAGCTTACCGGCAGTAATATAGGTAATGTTAATGATGCCAGTGTGAAATAAGGTCTGCCGGATGTGAATGAAGCTGCACTGGTGGTAAGGGTTACTTTACTGCCCGATACAGTGATAGTGGGTGTAAGTATTGTAGCATTGGAAAAATTACCATCATCATCTACCAGTAACCGCAAATTGGCTGCATTCAGCGGCGTATAGCCGGGAGTAATGGCTGAAAAATCAAATTCCAATACCAGGTTGGTGTTTGTAAAATTGGTTACCTGTGCCAGCCACTGGCGTTGCAAACGGCAACACACACCGGGGGGCGTTTGTGATACAGTTCCTGAGAATAAATAGGGAGCACCATTGTGTCCTGCCATAAAGAAGGACATATTGCCTGCTGTAAATGTTGTGCTGTTATTTGCCTGGTTATTGTATTTGGTGCTCCCGATATACATGGTCAGAATATCAGCTACCTGTGCTGTGCTTTTGGATTGTTTCTGGCTTAATGCGCTGTTATCGTCTCTGGCCAATCCGATGATATTATTATTGTACGAGGCATTGGCAGCAGTATTCCATATTGTAGTGCCGGTAGAGGAATAATAATTGTGTGATAATGAAATACCATACTTGATAGCCAGGTAAGATTCTACTTTCTGCCTGGTAAGTACGTTGTGAGAAGTATTGGCATAGGTAACGATCTCAGCAATACTACCGTCATAAAACTCCAGCAGGTTCGAGCGTTGACATCCCAATGCGTTATAGCTGTCGGGTGAACTGCGGTTAGTACCTGCCAGTGTACCGGCAGAAGTACCGGCTATAAACATTTCACGTACAGAGCTATTAAAATCAAATGTTGATAATACAGGATAATTGGTGGCCCATTGGTTGGGAATGATCAGGTCGTTCATGTTCCAGCTATCATTAAAAGAGTAGTTGGAACGTACATCGAACGCATTGAAATTGTTGCCACCGGCGCTGCCCGCAAACAGGAATTTACCGGGTGTACTGATATTGTTGGGGCCGGGCTTTATAACTGCATATACTTCGTAAGGTTTATTATCGGCCGATAAAATACCATTGCTGCTGATATCCATATAGTCTGCAACGGTTTTATCCTGCGCAGCATCATCAAAATCCACTACAGGGTTGAAGTTGATATTATTGCTGGCATTGTCATAATAGGTTGGTCTGTTATTGCCTGAAGAAGTAGCATTTCGGGTATTACCGGATTGATCTTCCCAGGTACCTAACAGGCTATTATTGGTAGTGGTAGAAGTACCGGTGTTTGATTTTACCCAGAAACTGGCATTGCTGATACCGCCGGGTGATACCGGGCAACCGGTGAGGATACTGCGGCTTCCTGTAGGATTGGTAACAGATGGTGTATAGGCTGTACCACCTACGGTCATGGAAGTACATTGAGCATCCAGTGGGTTACCAGCCGTGGCATTTGCATAACTGATATCATACGCCACCCAGAAATAATTGGTACCATCCAGCAGGGGTTGCGAACCGGTTACTGTAATAGTACCGCTGGCCGGGGTAATGGTGCTGGCATTGAATTCATTGGCCGGGGCAAAAGCTGGTATATTACCTGTATAATAAATATGAATACCTGTTACATTGGTGGTAGGGTTGGTAGAGCCTGTCATGTTGATAACAAGCTGTGTAAGTGTTATCGGTGTATAACATAGTTTTGATACTACCTGTACGCCGATGATCTCCTGCGACTGGTTATTACATTTTGAAATATTGGTGGTATTGCCTTGTGTAGTGGTAGAGCTTACATAGGTGCTGCCTTTGGGCGTCCACCTGTACAGTTGGTTGGTGGCTGGCTTGGAGCTGAGATTGGATGTCTGCGAACCGTACTGGGCTGTAGGACTGGCAGTGGTACCGTTCAGTGAATAATATTCCGAATTACTGGCACCACTGTTAATACCTATGGATGCAGTGCCGCTATTGACAGAATAGGCTTCTCTGTAATAACTGAACTCTATCACATTGGTGGTTTCATATAGTTTAGCCTGGAATGATATAACTGCACCGGATGCATTGTAGTTCCATTTCATGGCTTTCCATTCAACAGTCAATATACGGTTGGGAGCAGTGCCCGACAATTTATAATTGACATTGCCTGATGATGAAGTGGCAAGATCATCCCACAAAGGAGCAATGAAAGGCCCATTGCCGCTGGATGCCAGATTATTGTTACTAAATGAATTGTTGGTACCGTTGCCCAGACAAAGCCAGCCATTACTGCTTGCCTTGAAGTTGGTATATGCCTGACAATTGTATATAAATGTAAACCCTATATTGGTAAGATCGGAAATATCATTATCAGTATTGTTGTCGATGATATTGGTACCGCCGGAGTTGGCTGCGTAAGCAACGCTGGATGCTGTAAAAGTGTATGATAACTGTGCATTTGCAGCTACGGTTGTTAACAGGCAAAGCAGGGTCAATATAAAGACGTGCCAGTACCGGTGTAAAGGTCTTTTCATGGATCTTTGGTTTATGGTCGCTTTCGAGGGGTACAGCGATTACCTGTGGGTAATCATGGTTTAGTAGTAAGTTAAAACGAAATATATATGTCCAGATTGTAGCCTTCTGAACTAAAACAGGTATTTCTTATCAATTGTCAAACAGATGCCTGATAATTGATAGATGTTAATAGCAGAATATTTATAGGTGTTTACGTCTAGATCAACAATTGGAGTATTGTCTGAAAAGCGTGTGTGCGGACTTGTTAGGGTATGGGTATTTTATTTTAAAAAAAAAGTATTTCTACGGATCGTTTACCGGTACTATTACAATGGACATTTCTCATGATAGTTGATCAGTTCAATAGGTGTGTGTGCTATTTCAAATCCTGCAAACATGTTCATTATTTCATCCAGCACAGCTTCAATAGCTTCAGGCTCTGTTAAAGTGACCAGTCTGCTGCGAAAGAGCTGGAAGTCCGGTAAACCTTTCAGGTATTTTGCATACAGGCCGCGCATTTCATAAATGCCGATTACTGGTCCTTTCCATGACACAGAACGACGCAGATGTTGTTTACATATATCCACACGTTCCTGCAGGGTAGGTGCAGCAGGTAAAGTACCTGTTTGCAGGTAATGTTTAATTTCCCGGAATATCCAGGGATAGCCAATGGCGGCGCGCCCGATCATAATACCGTCAATACCGTAGCGGTTTTTATAAGTTGCTGCTTTTTGTGCACTGTCAATATCTCCATTGCCGAAGATGGGTATATGAATACGCGGATTGTTTTTTACTTTACCAATCAATGTCCAGTCTGCCTCTCCCTTGTACATCTGGCAGCGTGTGCGTCCGTGAATAGCAAGTGCTTTGACGCCAACATCCTGCAGACGTTCAGCTACTTCTTCAATGTTTTTGGTATCATCATCCCAACCCAGTC
Source organism: Chitinophagaceae bacterium PMP191F (assembly GCA_001302245.1). Lineage (GTDB taxonomy): Bacteria > Bacteroidota > Bacteroidia > Chitinophagales > Chitinophagaceae > PMP191F. Next base: position 87,305 of record LGYU01000010.1, on the reverse strand, counting down.
TTGTTTTTACAGTTACCGGTAGATTGGTTGCTTTTACACAGGCTGCTGTCAGTCGTACCATCAGGTCTACATCTTTCAGCACACCGGCGCCTGCACCTCTGCCGGCTACTTTTTTTACAGGGCATCCGAAATTGATATCCAGCAGATCAGGATTGGTTACTTCCACAATTTTTGATGCCATGGCAAGACTGTCCTCATCTCCACCAAAGATCTGTATACCTACAGGCCGCTCCGCGTCAAAAATATCCAGCTTCCTGCGACATTTAATGGCATCTTTTATCAGCCCCTCGCTGGAAATAAATTCAGTATATACCAGGTCGGCTCCGTTGTCTTTACACACAGCACGAAAAGGCGGATCGGTAACATCCTCCATAGGAGCCAGCGACAATGGGAAATCCGGTAATATGATATTATCAATGGTGATCAAAACAGTGATTTTTTACAGATATAACCTTGGAGATAAGATGATATCATGCTGCAAATATAGATCAATAGAGGTTAGCGTCCATTGTGGCGATACAATGCCAGTATTGTCTGTAAAATAGTGTTGATCTTTTTGATGGGCAGGTCTTTGTACGGATCGAGCAGCAATATTTTCATGCGTGCTCTTTTTTCCTGTAGCAGATCAGGGTGTTCAATACGGGCGCCTTCTACAATACCCAGGTAGGGTTGATATAATTTCTTATGTATCCACAGGTAGCAGAACATTTTTCCTTTATAGCAGAAAAAAGGCATACTATATTTCCAAGCTTCGGTAATGTGCTCATCCTGCTTCAGGATATGTGCTCTCAGAAATTGCAAACAGCTTTTAACAGGTTCCTCCTGTTGCAGAAAATAACTATCAATCGGGCGAAGCATATATCAAGATATAGAATATTCTTTAACATCATTTTTTTACCAGTGCCAGTTGTCCCTGGTGATAGGCAAGATGATTGATCCGCGACATCAGCACATTCAACCTGTTCCGGTGTGGCTCCTTTGCAAAATCTTCTGCCGATACCATGGTATGTTGTTGAAACCATTCTTCGGGAGTTAATTGCTGAAAATGCTGCTGCAATATTTTGTTAATCTCTGCCCAGCCTGCCCTCAGTTCACCGGCCGAAGGCAGTACAACTGTTGTGTCATCGGCATTGCTGATGAACAGTTCATGCAGTTGCGGGTATTTTCTTTCTCCCAGTCCCAGCAATGGCAGTAACATATCATGAACAGCGGTGAGGTGCCCCAGCAGGTAAATGATCCTGTTGCGACCCGGTGCTATAGGTTGTAATAACTCTTCATCTGTAAAGCTGTTGAACGTAGCAGTGGCTTTTTTTACACTGCTATCCCAATTTTGCAGCACCATGGTAATAAACAAAGGAAGTGTTTGCATAACATAATTGATAGGGATGATAAAATGGTCTTCTGGCTTTCCGGAAACACGTTGTACGTGCTCAACAAACCTGCCGGCAAAATGTTCTGTAAGCCCCCATAATTGTGTTGTCCATTATGTTATAGTGATTTGCGAACAAATTAACCGGGAGGCTGTTATTACTGCTCCGGTATTATAGGGGAAACATGTCCCACAACCTTATTGTTTGAATTTTACAAGCATTTGTTTGATAGTGATAAAAGCGCACTGTGGAATGGGATGTAATTTTGAATTGTCAAAAGAAAGGATATGAGTAACAAAGTATGGTTTATAACAGGTGCTTCCAAAGGATTGGGATTAAGCCTGGTGAAACAATTATTAAATGCAGGCCAACAGGTAGCTGCTACCTCCCGTAAAGCAGAGGAATTGATACAGGCCGTAGGGCATTATTCTAAAAATTTTTTACCCCTGCAGGTAGATCTTACCAATGAGGTGGAAGTATCAGCAGCACTGGATAATACGATCCAACAGTTTGGACGTATTGATGTGGTGGTGAACAATGCAGGGTATGGCATTGGCGGCAGTGTGGAAGAATTGACAGATGCCGAAACGCGTCAGGCTTTTGATGTGAATGTGTTTGCTACATTAAATGTGATCCGTCATGCAATGCCTTATCTGCGCGCGCAACATGCAGGACATATCATCAATATATCTTCCATTGCAGGACTTACAGGTAATACGGGCTGGAGTATTTATGCAGCAGCCAAGTTTGCAATAGTAGGATTGTCGGAAGTATTGGCGCAGGATGTACGATCAATGGGAATACATGTAACAGTAGTGGCGCCCGGTGCATTCAGAACCAGTTTCCTGACACCGGAATCACTGGTACTTACAACACGTCCTATTGAAGAATACAAGGAGGTGCGTGCTATGCATGAAAAATATGTACAGATGGATGGCACACAGGCTGGTGATCCGGAAAAAGCTGCAGCAGCCATGCGGGCAATCACTGAAATGCAGGAGCCCCCGGTGTACCTGCTGCTGGGAGAGGATGCCTATGAAAGGGCTTTTCAGAAAATTGAGAAAATGAGTGAGGCATTCAAACAGATGGAAACCGTTACTAAATCCACCGCTTTCTAAATGAGATATACTATTAATCATTATACACTTTAGTTATGAAACAGCAACAATCTTTAATCGGCACATGGGTTACCCGTGATGGCTACATCCGCCAGGAGCTGTTGCCGGGTGGCCGGTATCATAAACAAAAAGTACGTGGTGGGGAACTGTTAAATTTTACAGGTAACTATACGCTCCGTGGCAACCGTATCCGTTATACAGACGATAACGGACATGAAGTATCTGCGGATTATCTGAATGGTATGTTGTATTGCAAGGGATATGTATTTTATAAAGATGAGCCTTCGTATTCAATGGTACGTCGTACACAGGAAGAAGCAATCATGCTATAGTTATGCTTTTATGCTACAGCTATCTGCTATAAAGCAAAGGAAATGTTTAGAAAAAGAGCAGGTAACGAATAACAGGCAGGTAAAAAAATTATTGGCTGTAAAGAAAAAGAGATACCGACAACAGTATCTCTTTTTTGTGTCCCCGCAGAGACTCGAACTCTGGACCCATTGATTAAGAGTCAATTGCTCTACCAACTGAGCTACGGAGACGTGGGATGCAAAAATAAGGGATTGTGATAAATATGTCAAAAGGAGGAAAAACTCAGTAAATAAAGTAATCCTGGAAATCAAACAGAACGGCATAAATAACTGGTAAGATATTATGACCAGCAGGACCGGGGAAAACGGGATTTGTATGCGGGGAGCCCGAGATAGAAAAACTGTGAGTAAAGAGCAACTGGCAATTTATAGTAACTCCCATCTCAAACATCAAATCTGAAATTCAATATCTGTAATAGGACATGTAATCATAACAGGAAAGCAGCACCGAAAAAAATCAGTGCTGCTTTCCTGTAAACATCCTTCATGTTAAAGGATCACCGGGTGCTATTGCTCCAGTTTAATTTCGCCTACATCAGCAGCTTCACCATCTTTTACAACAACACCATCTTTTGCGGCATTTTTATAAGGTGGTTTGGCTTCAATAATTACACGATAGGTGCCGGGTTTGGCATCGGTAATTTCGTAAGCGCCTTTGTCAATTGCAACTTTAAGTGTATCCGATGCAGATAGTGCCCATGCTTGTGTTGCACCGTCTGCGGGACTTACAGTTCCTTTAATTGAACCATTCTGAAATCCTTTGAATGCGAATAATCCTGCTGTGGCAATTGCTAATGTTGCCAATCCTAATTTGACCTTTTTCATAACAAGGAATTTTATAGGTTAAGAAAAAAACAAACGTTGTAATGACTACGATTAGGTGATTGCGGGGAGTAATACCAAAAAATCAACTACTGTGCCAGAATGAAATATTGCGGATAATTAGCTTGTGGTTAATGATGTTTTAATATGAATGTTATCACTTTGAACAGAAGCGTTAAAGTCAAATGAGAAATGCATTAAGCATGAACAAAGAAAGAAAGTCCGCAGACTTTTTAACTATATAATACAACACGTTTATTATTACGAGATAGTTGCAATTCCTTTTTCCAGGTGCAGATGATGATTTACGCAATCCGGAATATCTTCACGGTAATGACTTACATAGATCAAAGTATTGTTAAAATGACTGCTCAGTTGGTTTATGATTTCTTTAAAAGAAGCACGCTGGTCATCATCCAGTCCCTGGCAGGGTTCATCCAGTATCAGCAGTGGGGGATTTTTAACCAATGCCCGTGCCAGCAATACCAGCCGCTGTTCACTGGCCGATAGCTGCGATAATAGGGCACGCCTGTATTGGGTAAGCCTGAACAAATCCATCCATTGCAATACCTGTTGCTCCTGTTCTTCATTCAGGGCCCTGAACAACCCGATGGTATCAAACAAACCTGATGCCACGGCCTGGAAGCAGGTAGATGTATAATCAAAATATAAGTGCAATTCAGGCGAAATGTAACCGATATTCCTTTTTATATCCCAGATACTTTCGCCACTGCCACGTTTACTGTCAAATAAATATATTTCGTTTGAATATGCCTGTGGATTGTCACCGTTGATCAGACTCAATAGTGTGGATTTTCCTGCCCCATTATGCCCGGACAAACTCCATTTTTCACCACGCAGTACTTCCCAGTTAATATGCTGTAATACTGGTTTCCCATCATAGCGTACATGTACATCCACCATTTTTATCGCTGCTGTAAAGGTGGTCACTGTACCTGTAGGGATATTTTTTAATTGCTCTGGGGTAAAGGGAAGCTGTACGGAGCGTACAGGAGGCTGATAGTCCAGGCGGGGTACTGCAGCTGTTAACCGGCCCTGTTCCAGGGTAGCAACATGCGTAATAGAATCCGGGATCTCATGCGGAGTGGTGATCAGGATCAGTTTTACTCCATTGCTGCTCAGCGTATCCAGTATGGTCCGTAACAACTGACGACCACTCACATCCAGCCCGGTAAAGGGATTGTCAAGGATCAGCAGCCGGGGTTGCAGTAGCAGCGCTTTGGCCAGTTGCACTCTTTTATTCTCACCGTTGGATAATTGTATCAGGGGTTCGGGTAAAATATGTGATATCTGTAAAAAGCCGGGTAGTGCTTCCACGGGCATGCCGGCCACTGTATTCACACCTTCCAGGTAACGCAACAATTCTTCCTGTACGGTAATTGTTTGTTCAGCATCAAAGGAGTTGAAACGCTGCTGGTAATAGAAGTCCTGCCGGTTGGTACGGTCAGTAAAGCGGTGCTGTTGTTCCATTACCATCACCTCCTGGTGATAGGTTTCAGGAGTACCGAAAGCAGTGGTAATACGTCCGCTGTAAAAATGCCGGCCCGCAATGGTGTGGGCCAGTACGGTTTTACCGCTTCCTGACGGGCCTGTAATGGCCCATTGTTGTCCTTCAGCTATGTTCAGGTTGATATCGTTTAGAATCGTTTTGCCTCCCAGTGTTACATGTACGTGCTCTAAATCCAGAAAAATTGTACTCATAGTAAAATTGATCAGTTCGCAAAGATGTGATTTTTAAAATTATTCATCATTTTGGTGGGAAATGTATCCGGGAAAACTTATTATTGAGTATGTAAAGGCAGCCTGCGCGCCCATTAACCCCGATGTGGCTGACTGACCGATACAATTTGCCTGAACATCTATAATTTTTTACGACGACCAACATATTGTTACATTATTACGTAGGTATTAAATTAAACCTTCCTTTTATACATGATATCATATTACACAAAGCCTTTTGTAAGTTGTTTAGTGATAGTGCTGGCATGCATTACCATTGCCAGCGCACAGGCAAGGCAACAGCCGGATCGTTGTGGCACGATGCCGGTACTGGAAAAGGAATTTAAAAAAGATCCCACACTGAAAGCAAGGATGCAGGCTGCAGAACAACGTTTGCAACAGGAAGCCAAACAACGCTCATCCCAGAATAATACTAACCTGCGTGAAGAAGCAGGACCTTATTACATACCGGTTGTATTTCATATAGTACTTTCCAATCCCAATGTTATTACCGATGCCCAGGTGCAGGCACAGTTGGATACATTGAATAAAGATTATGCGGGATTGAATGGCGATTCCACCAAGATACCCGCAGCATTCAAACCACTGTACGCCAAATCAAACATCCGTTTTGTATTGGCCAAACGTACACCTGATGATGTATCTACTACCGGTATTGAAAGATATGTGGCTGGTAAAAGCTCTTATAGCATTACTGACAATTCTGTTAAATATACCAGCGCAGGCGGCGCCAATGCCTGGAATCCTGATAAATATATAAACGTATGGATCACCAACCTGAGTGGCGGTTACCTGGGGTACGGTACATTTCCAAATACCTCTGTTACTGCTGAACAGGGTGTGGTGATCACCTATACCAGTTTGCCGGGCGCATCATCCGGTGCTTATAACAGGGGGCGTACATTGACGCATGAGCTAGGACATTTTTTTAACCTGTACCATATATGGGGTGATGATAACGGTTCCTGCTCAGGAACTGATTATGTGGATGATACTCCCAACCAGGCCGATGCCACGTATGGGTGTCCTTCTCCGGCAATTGTAACAGACAATTGCAGCCCAACAGCACCCGGTATCCTGTACGAAGATTTTATGGACTATACCGATGATGCCTGTATGGTGATGTTTACAATGCTACAGGCAAGCCGTATGGAAACAGCCCTTACATTGTATCGTGCACCATTGCTTACATCCAATGCGGCTACACCGATCGTATTAAAAACACTGGATGCTTCATTGAGAAATATATTGCAGCCAACCGGGCGTATCTGTTCCACTACCTTAACACCTGCTGTAACCCTGCGCAACAGTGGGGCTACCACACTAACCTCTGCACAGATCTATGTACGTGTGGATGGCGGTACTGCACAGGTTACCAACTGGACAGGATCACTGGTAAGTCTTGGTGCTGCTACGGTTACATTGAACAATATTACCGTTGCCGAAGGCAATCATGCCCTGAAAATATATGTAGCCAATCCCAATGGCGGTACTGACCTGGATGCTACCAATGATACGCTGACCACTTCGTTCTTCTTCTACAATCCATCTTCACTGCCATTTACAGAAAGTTTTGAAAACAGCACCTTCCCACCGGTGGGATGGGATATTGTAAACCCGGATAAATCCTATACCTGGGAACGTGTAACAGGAGTGGCCAAAACCGGTAATGCGTCTATTGTAATGCGGAATTTCGATTATTCGGCAAATGATCAGAAAGATTATATCCGTTTGCCCCTGATGAGTATTGCCAATGCAGATTCTGCCTTTATGACCTTCCAGGTAGCGGCAGCAGTAGTAACCAACCCGGCTACCGCCAACAATGTATGGGATACACTGGAAGTGTTGGTCAGCAAAGATTGTGGCGTTACCTACACAAGTCTGTACAAGAAGTGGGGTACCTCTTTAATTACGCGAAGCACAGCAGTCAGCACTTCATTTGTGCCTGTTGCCAGTGAGTGGCGTAAAGACTCGGTAAACCTGACCCCTTATATTGGTGCAGGCAATATTATGCTGGCTTTCCTCAATACGGCGGAATGGGAGAATAATATTTACCTGGATGATATTAACGTATATAAGACATCCATCAATCCTAACCTGAAGGCAAGAGGGTTTATGGTAACACCCAGTCCGGCGAAAGATGTAATTGCCGTGGAGTTTTATCCCAACCCTTCTACACTAAAAGGAATATCAGTATATAACAGCAGCGGGCAGAAAGTAGCGGAAAAACTGGTTTCAGGCACGCCATCTACCAGGTATGAATTTAATATCAGCCGTTGTTCGGCAGGCATCTATATTGTTCGCGCCGTGTACAGCGATAAAACAATGACCCAGAAAATTGTCAAGACCAACAACTAGAATATCTTTTATAATATAAAGACTGTCACAGAAAAACCTGCACAAGTCCTCCTGTACGTCCACTCAGGGGGACCTGGCATTTTTGCCCCGCCCATAAAATCCTGTAAATGGGTAATATTCTGCAAGGGCGGCCTCCCTGTTTATTTTCCACACTGTTGATAAATCGGCCTCAATGCCTCTGCGTCCATTTGGTTATATTTGCCCGTTTCCGGATAGTCAGAAAGTTCGAAAAGTCAGTAAGATTCAATATTATATCGTTGAAAATCAATTTATTGGATCTTTAAGGTTTTTCTGCAGACTCCTAAACCTCGGACCAGATTTTAAGAATCAGAACGATCAATTTATTATGGCGAAAGAAAAAGAAAATTCGAATCTGTTTGATTATACCGAAGATTCCATCCGTTCCTTAGACTGGCGCGAGCACATTCGTTTGCGTCCTGGTATGTATATCGGTAAACTTGGTGATGGTGCAAGTCCCGATGACGGTATCTATGTATTGTTGAAAGAGGTGCTTGATAACTGTATTGACGAGCATACCATGGGTTATGGTAAACAGGTAGACATTACCCTGCAGGATAAAACCGTTACGGTGCGCGATTATGGCCGTGGTATTCCTTTGGGCAAAGTGGTGGATGTGGTAAGTAAAATCAATACGGGTGCCAAATACGATAGTAAAGCTTTCCAGAAAAGTGTGGGTTTGAATGGTGTGGGTACCAAGGCGGTGAATGCCCTGAGTAATTACTTTAAGGTAACAGCTTTTCGTGATGGTAAAGAAAAGACTGCTGAATTTGAACGTGGCGTATTGACCAAAGAACATAAGGAGATAAAGACCGATGAGCCCAATGGCACCAGGGTTATATTTACCCCGGACGATACGGTATTTAAGAACTTCCATTTTCTGCACGAGTATCTCGATAGCCAGATGTGGAACTACTGCTATCTGAATGCTGGTCTGATCATCAATCTCAATGGGAAAAAATATGTGAGTAAGAATGGTTTGCTGGATCTGTTACAGCGTAAAACCAATGAAGACGAACTGCGTTATCCTATTGTACACCTGAAAGGGGAGGATATTGAAGTTGCCTTTACACACGAAAACCAGTATGGTGAAGAGTATTACTCTTTTGTAAACGGTCAGTATACCACACAGGGTGGTACACACCTGGCGGCTTTTCGCGAAGCGTATGTAAAAACCATCCGCGACTTTTATAAAAAAGATTATGATGCGGCAGATATCCGTGCAAGTATCTGCGCTGCTGTTTCAGTACGTGTACAGGAGCCGGTGTTTGAAAGCCAGACCAAAACCAAACTGGGTTCACTGGTAGTATACGAAGGTGGTCCTACCATGAAGAACTTTATCATGGAATTTCTGTCAAAAGAGCTGGACAATTACCTGCACCGCAATCCTGCCACTGCCGATGCGTTGAAAAAACGTATTGAGCAAAGCGAACGCGAACGCAAAGAACTGGCTGGTATTAAAAAGCTGGCCAATGAACGCGCCAAGAAAGCCAACCTGCACAACAAAAAGCTGCGCGACTGCCGGTTTCATTATAATGAAGAACCAACAGGTAAGGATAAAGAAGCTATTCTGCAGAAACAGAATGAAAGCACCATTTTCATTACTGAGGGTGATTCTGCCAGTGGTTCTATTACCAAGGCCCGTAGCGTAGAAACACAGGCGGTATTCAGCTTACGTGGTAAACCGTTGAACTGTTTTGGTCTTACCAAAAAGATCGTTTATGAAAATGAAGAGTTCAACCTGCTGCAGCACGCATTGAATATAGAAGAAGGATATGAAGGCTTGCGTTATAACAATATCGTGATCGCTACTGATGCCGATGTGGATGGTATGCACATCCGGTTGCTGATGATGACCTTCTTCCTGCAGTTCTTCCCCGACCTGGTAAAGAACGGACACGTATACATACTGGATACACCATTATTCCGTGTACGCAATAAACAGGAAACGATTTATTGCTATGACGAAGGTCAGAAACAGGCTGCCATCAAAAAGCTGGGTGGTAAACCCGAGATCACCCGTTTTAAAGGACTGGGTGAAATTTCACCAGATGAGTTTGCCGGTTTTATCGGTCCTGAAATGCGCAAAGATCCTGTGATCATAGAACAGGGAGAGCATATTCAGCAATTGCTGGAATACTATATGGGCAAAAACACCCAGGAACGCCAGGAGTTCATTATTGACAACCTGCGTGTAGAGCTGGATGTGGTAGATGCAGAGGCAGAAAGTAAATAACCAGTTTGCACGCATTTCCTGAACCTGGTATTGCTTTTCTATATACTTACGCAAAGTGTGGTAAGTTGATCGCCGTATATTATTGGAGTTATTGGATAAATTAAATTTCTTCTAATTGTTTATAGTATGATTCACATTGTTTTTAATGCTGCTGATGTAGATGTGCTGAAAAAAGCCATCGAACTGGATGAAAGCTTACAGGGTGAAGTGATACAGATCAAAGACGATTATGCTGTAGGCCCTTTGCAGAATATCTATGTGGGCGAAGGTATTGAAGCACGCAAACAATGGTGGCGCGATGTGCTGGCTGGTGGAGATTATGATGGTAAGGTAGATACAGGCGAGGTGGATGATTACAAAACTGTGGCAGAATTGGTAGGTACCATGCGTCGCAATGAAGAAGAGCTGATCTGGATATGGGCAGCACAGAATAAACATGATGTAAGTGGTTACTACTGGCTGTTGCGCTATATGGCCGAGTTCCAGGGCAGGGTATTTATCCTGTATCTGAATAACCTGCCTTTTATCAATGAAAAAGGACTGATTTTTTATCCGGAATGGTTACATACTATTCCACCCAAAGAATATCTCAAAGCCAAAAAACTGGCACGCCCTGTTACTATGAGTGAATTTGAGATAGACCCTGATGAGTGGAACAAACTGTGTAATGAAGGTAAAGGCGTTCGTATACTGGAAGGCGGTAAAAAACTGGTACAGCATGATTATGATTATTATGATGCTGAACTGAAAAAGTTTATTACCGGCGACTGGCAGAAAGCGAGCAAGATCATCAACCAGTTCCTGTCGAAAAGCAAGGTTACTACCGGAGATGCTTACCTGTTGTGGAGATTGAAAAAAATGCTGGAAAGCGGAGGCTACGATGTACAGGGCGAAGTAAAAAATATGAAAGACTTTGAAGTGAAAGTAAAATCAGTACAACCTGCTGAAGTACCAGGTGCATAATCAGCCTGTATTTAAACCTTGAACTATGAATAAAACTATCGGTGTATGTTTCTTGTTGCTGGCCCTGACTGTACAACTTCAGGCACAGACAATACAAGAGAAGCTGGAGGCATTGCTTACGGCACGCGCTGATGAAGGCAAGTTTAATGGTTCTATACTGGTAGCACAAAAAGGGATCATATTGCTGGAAAAAGGGTATGGTAAAAAAGATGTTGCAGCAGGAACTTTCGATGATGTCAATACCATTTACCAGGTAGGATCTGTTACCAAGCAGTTTACAGCAGCAGTAATTCTTTACCTGCAGGAACATAAAAAATTATCAGTATCGGATAAGCTCAGTAAATATTTCCCGGATTTTCCACAGGGCGATAAAATAACCATTGAGAACCTGCTTACGCATACATCGGGAGTATTCAACTATACAGATAGTGCGTTGCTGATGAAAGAATCGTCCAAACCGGTTACCCGCGACAGAATGATGGCCATCTTTGCATCAAAGCCACTGGATTTTGAGCCCGGCACAAAATGGAAATACAGCAACTCTGCATACAGTATACTGGGCTACATTATTGAAAAAGTAACGGGCAAACCCTACGAAAAAGTAGTACATGAAGTGATCTTCAAACCACTGGGTATGACACATTCGGGGTTTGATTTTGCTCACCTGCAATCGCCGGATAAAGCAACAGGCTATTATGTATTAAGCAAAGGCATGCAGAAAACGGCGTCTGTTGTAGATTCCAGCCTGTCTTATGCAGCAGGAGCTATTTATACAACTGTTGGCGACCTGTACAAATGGGATAGGGCTATCCACAACAATGGTGTGATCAGTGCAGCATCCTGGCAAAAAGCATTTACGCCATACAAACAAAAATATGGGTATGGCTGGGTGATCGATTCCCTGTTTGGAAAGAAAATAATTACACATGGTGGCGGTATTGACGGTTTTAATTCCAACATTACCCGCATTCCGGAAGAAGATGCAGTGATCATTATGATCAATAATGTGAATACACCTTTCCTGGAGCCCGTCAACCGCGATATTATAGCGGCATTGCTGGGCAAACCCTACAATTTGCCAAAAGACAGAAAAGCTGTCAGCGTACCGGAATCAATATTACAATCTTACACAGGTGTATATGAACTGACGCCTACGTTTAAGATCACAGTCACGATTGAGAATGGATCACTAAAGGCGCAGGCAACCGGACAGTCAGAATTTGATCTGTTTGCCGAAACCAATGAAAGGTTCTTTTTAAAAGTAGTGGATGCACAGATCACTTTTGTAAAAGATAATGACGGAAAAGTAACAGGACTGGTGTTGCATCAGAATGGCAATGATATGCCGGCAAAAAAGGTTGAATAATGAAAATGAATACGATACTGAAGCTGGAAGAGTTGGGTGTATTTATACTGGGTATTTTTCTGTTCAGCCAGTTACATATGCAGTGGTGGTGGTTTCCTGCTTTAATACTGGCTCCCGATCTGAGTATGCTGGGATATATAGCGGGCAATGCTACAGGAGCTTTTATGTACAACTTGTTTCATCATAAGGGGATAGCTGTAGCGCTTTACCTGGTAGGCGTGTATACCGGTATCAACTGGTTAATGCTTGCAGGGCTGATCCTGTTGTTGCATGCCAGCCTGGATAGGATCTTTGGGTATGGGTTGAAATATGTAACAGGCTTTCAGTATACGCACCTCGGCATTATCGGAAAAGGAAAAATGAATGCACACTGAGTGTTATGCAGATAAAAAGCATCCATCATATTGCAATACTGACAGATAATTATGAACTGAGTAAGCAGTTCTATACAGAAGTACTGGGTTTTGAAATTATACAGGAAGTGTACCGGGCAGAGCGGCAATCGTACAAACTGGATCTGGCTATCAATGGAAAATACCAGATAGAACTGTTCTCTTTTCCTGATTATCGTGAAAGAGCCAGTTTCCCGGAAGCAAAAGGATTACGTCACCTGGCTTTTGCAGTAGATAATGTGGAGATCAGTATACAGGAACTGAGAACAAAAGGCGTGCAAGTGCAGGATATGAGGATAGATGAATGCACTGGTAAGAAATTTACATTTTTCTACGATCCCAATGGACAGCCATTGGAGCTGTACGAAGGATAATTATACAATTGAGCAGCACAAAAAGTAACAAATGGCGAAGGACAAAGAAGTCAACGAAGGTTTTTACAAACACGACACCGGCGTAACAGGACAGTATAAAAGCTGGTTCCTGGACTATGCGTCGTATGTAATTCTTGAAAGAGCCGTACCCGCTGTGGAAGATGGTTTAAAACCTGTACAGCGTCGTATTCTGCATGCAATGAAAGAAATGGATGATGGCCGTTTTAACAAGGTGGCCAACATCATCGGACAGAGTATGCAGTATCACCCGCATGGCGATGCCAGTATTGGTGATGCGTTGGTGAACATGGGACAAAAAGACCTGCTGATAGAAACCCAGGGTAACTGGGGTGATGTACGCACCGGTGATGAAGCGGCAGCCGCTCGTTATATTGAGGCACGCTTAAGCAAATTTGCACTGGAAGTAGCCTTCAATGCCAAAACCACAGAGTGGGCACTGAGTTATGACGGTCGTAAAAACGAACCGGTGGCATTGCCCATGAAATTCCCGCTGCTGCTGGCGCAGGGCGCAGAAGGTATTGCGGTAGGATTGGCCACTAAAATATTACCTCACAATTTTTGTGAGCTGATCGAAGCGGCGATCAAACATCTGCGTGGTAAAAAGTTTGAACTGTATCCCGATTTCCAGACGGGTGGTATGGTAGATGTTACCAACTACAATGAAGGTAAGCGTGGCGGAAAGATCCGCGTGCGTACGCATATTGAGGAAGCTGATAAAAAGACTCTATACATTCGTGACGTACCTTATGGTGTTACTACCACGCAGTTGATCGATTCCATTATCAAAGCCAATGACCAGGGGAAGATCAAGATCAAAAAGGTAACGGACAATACTGCAGCAGAAGTAGAGATCCAGGTAGATCTTGCACCAGGTATTTCTCCGGATATTACCATTGATGCACTGTATGCATTTACTGATTGTGAGACCAGTATCTCGCCCAATGCCTGCGTTATTGTAGATAAGAAACCGCAGTTCATGAGTGTACATGAATTGCTGCGTGTGTCAGTAGAAGGTACAAAAGAACTGCTGAAACGTGAGCTGGAGATCAAACTGGCAGAGCTGCAGGAGAAATGGCATTATACTTCTCTTGAAAAGATCTTCTTTGAAGAAAAGATTTATAAAGAGCTGGAGAAACGCTATGCCACCTGGGACAAAGTACTGGAAGGCATTCATACAGCATTCGGTCCTTTCCGCAAACAGTTGAAACGCGATATTACCAGGGAAGATATTGTAAAACTAACTGAAAAACCGGTTCGCCGTATTTACAAATTGGATATTGATGAGCTGAATGAACAGATCAAGGCTTTGGATAAAGATATCAAACAGGTAAAACACGATCTGGCCAACCTGGTTGATTTTGCAGTAGGGTATTACGAAAACCTGCTGAAGAAATACGGTAAAGGACGCGAACGCAAAACAGAGATCAAACTGTTTGAAGCTATCCAGGCCAAACATGTAGCCATTGCCAATACCAAGATCTACGTAAACAGGGCCGATGGTTTTATTGGTACCAGTTTGAAGAAAGATGAGTTTATTGCAGACTGTTCTTCATTGGATGATATGATCGTATTTACCAAGGCTGGCAAAATGAAGATCGTAAAAGTGGCCGATAAAACCTTTATCGGGAAAGATATTATCCACGTAGCGGTGTTCCAGAAAAACGACGAACGCACTACGTACAACATGATCTATGTGGATGCAAAGACCGGAGTAAGTTATGCCAAACGTTTCAATGTAACGGGTATTACCCGCGATAAGGAATACGATCTTACAAAAGGTGATGAGAAAAGTAAAGTGCATTACTTCTCTGCCAATCCCAACGGTGAAGCAGAGATTGTAAAGATCGTGCTGAGTCCGAACAGCCCGGCACGCAATAAAGAATTTGATTTCTATTTTGAAGAACTGGAGATCAAAGGTCGTAGCAGCATGGGCAACCAGGTGACCAAATATGGCATTAAGACAGTGAAATTCAAGGAAGCCGGCAAATCTACATTGGGTGGCAGAAAACTGTGGTTTGACGATACTTTCGGCAGATTAAGTACAGAGGAAAAAGGTGAATATCTGGGTAGCTTCCAGCCGGAAGACAAAATACTGGTAATGTATCACGATGGTACTTATGAGATCACAGATCAGGAACTGATACAGAAATTTGATCCGGAAAATGTAGTAGAAATCGAAAAGTTTGATCCTGAAAGGCTGGTAACTGCAATTTACCTTGACAATGATAAACAGCAGTTCAACGTAAAACGTTTCCGAATTGAAACAACCACTCTGCGTAATAAGTTCATGTTTATCAAAGAAGGAGAAGGTAATTATCTGGAAACAGTGACCACGCATCCAGAACCCATTGTAATGATCAAAACGGGTCGTGGTGCACAGGCTCGTACACAAAAGATCAAGCTGTACGATCTGGTAGAGGTGATGGGATGGAAAGCTGTTGGTAACAAACTGGCCGACTTTTCAAAGAGCACTGAATTTGAATGGGTGATGAAAAAGGAAAAAGAGGAAGACGATAAAGCGCCTGAACTATTCTAAAGCCTATCTTAAAAATACCAGCAAAGCTGTTCCGCGAGGAGCAGCTTTTTTTTATTGGGTAAGCTGCATATCCTTAAGGCGGATTGCTATTAGCGCAGTCATGCAACAGTCATTTCGATTGGAGCCTGAGTGTAAAGCCGGATTAGCAGCAAATAACGGCACAAGGAGAAATCCGGAACATCTGATAGCAGGAAGCTTTTTTAATCATAGAGCATTTCAGATTCGTTCTTCGTTAGAGTAACTGCCCGCTGTTATGGCAAGTATCCTGAATACTCCGTGACCAGTCATTTCGACCGGAGCCTGAGTGTAAAGCCGGATTAGCAGCAAATAACGGCACAGGGAGAAATCCGGAACATCTGATAGCAGGAAGCTTTTGATTCATACAGCATTTCAGATTCCTTCTTCATTGGAGTGACTGCTTGCTGTTGTAGTAGCATCCGGAATGTTCCGAGACTGATTGCCATTCGTAGCAAGAAACAACACGCTCTGCAACCATCCTAACAATTAAACCATCAATCAACCCATTTTCAAATTTCCCTGCCCCTTATACCTTAAACCTTGTTTCCTGTTCTCTGAACCTCTATCTTTCTGTATACTTACCCGCTGAATAAAACTACTCTGACATATCTCCTGTTGTTACCAGCATTATATGTGCAATAGTATTACTGATCATCATACAGGCAATAGCTGCACATCAGCAACACAAAAAACGTATCAGCGAACTGCATCTCCGGTGGAGACAACCTAAAAGTGAATACCTGACAATATCGCGGCTTATAAACGGTTGAATAAGCTGGCAACTTTTCATAAGCTGACAGAACAAACCATCGCCGATCTTGATCTGTACGAGAGTATTCGCCTGCAATACCGGAATTGAGTCATCACTCCGCCGCTATTACAGAAGAAGCCAGACGCATCAGTTTTTACTGCAACAGAACCGGGGCAAATTATCCTGAAAATAGGTTGTCCGGAATCGTACGGCCATTCGTATCAAAAACGGACAATATTGTATCGGGTAAGATTTAATTTATTGATTTACAGTGTATAAATAAATGGCATTGTGTTGGAAGCATTATTGTGCCTTCATACAGGCCAACATGTCAAACACTGTATTATGTTCAGTAATTATTTCAAAACAACCCTGCGGAATCTCTGGAACAACAAAAATTATAGTTTTCTGAACATATTTGGCCTGGCAATAGGTATAGCCTGTGCCGGGCTTATTTTTTTGTGGGTGGAATCGGAGATGAGTTATGACAATACCTATGCCAAACGTAACCAACTGTACCGCATACTGGAAAACCAGACCTACGATGGCAAGGTGCGTACATTCTGGGCTACACCGGGGCCACTGGCAGAAGCGATAAAAGCCGAAATACCAGGTATTGCAGATGCATGCCGTGTAAAGAATGACAAGATACTGTTCAGTATGGGTGACAAGGCCATGTATGAAAAAGGAAGCTATGCTGATCCTTCTTTTTTCGATATGTTCTCGTTGAACTTTGCAGAAGGTAATGCTGTCAGTGCATTTAAAGAACTGCATGCTGTAGTGATCACAGAAAAAATGGCGCAGCACTTCTTTGGCAATGATAAACAGGCAATGGGCAAAACCCTGCGTGCAGATAACAACCAGAATTACGTAATAAGTGGTGTGATAAAAGATTTTCCTGAAAATTCAACCCTTCAGGCAGACTGGATAATTCCCTTTCAGGTATATTTTAATGTAACACCACGGCTTACCAAATGGGGTGCGAATGCCATTGCCACGTTTGTAGAACTGAAACCCGGCGCCAGTGTTGAGGCTGTCAATAAACAATTGTATGGATCAATCGAAAAAAGACTGGAGCAATCTACAACACGTCCTTTCCTGTTTGCTATGAACGACTGGCGTTTGCGCGCGCAGTTTGAAGATGGCATTCAAACCGGCGGGCGTATAACCTACGTACGCATGTTTGTGGTAATAGCCTGGGTTATTTTACTGATTGCATGTATCAACTTCATGAACCTGGCAACTGCCCGCAGCGAAAAAAGAGCACGTGAAGTAGGTGTACGCAAAGTATTGGGTGCAGCCAGGAAAATGCTGATAACACAGTTCCTGGCAGAGGCGGTTGCGATGGCATTGCTGTCGGTAATACTGGGCGTGACGCTGATACTGATGTTGTTGCCTGTTTTTAATATACTGGTAGAAAAACAACTGTTACCAGGTCTGAACAACCCATTACACATTGGCGTATTGCTGGCCATTGCGCTGCTTTGCGGTTTACTGGCCGGTAGTTATCCTGCACTTTATCTGTCTTCGTTTAACCCGGTATATGCATTCAAAGGATTCAAATTAAAAAGCAGTAGTGCCGCCATGATCAGGAAAATCCTGGTCGTAGCGCAGTTCACCGTATCAATAGTACTTACTGTCAGTACTATCATTATCTATCAGCAGGTACAACATGTACGAAACAGGGATATCGGGTACAATAAAAATAACCTGCTTACCATGGATATCAATGGTGATATGCTGAAGAACTTTACAGTCATCAAGCAGGATCTGCTGAGCACGGGTATGGTAGAAAATGTGGCGCTCAACAGTTATAATACCATTAGTGTAGGTAATAACACAACAACTTATTCATGGGAAGGTAAAGAGCCTGACAGAGATATACTGGTTTCACACAGAAGGATCAGCCCCGAATTTATCAATACAGCCGGTCTGCATATTATAGAAGGTCGTGATTTTTATCCCGATGCAGCAGCAGACAGCAGCAATATTATCATTACAGAATCATTGGCAAAAATGATGAGTAAAGGAAGTGCTGTTGGTAAAATAATGAATGCGGATGAAGTGAGCTTTCGGGTAGTGGGAGTGGTAAAAGATTTTGTATATGGCGATATGTATGGTAAAGGTGATCCTGTGGTGTTTTTCTGTCAGCCACGTGCGGCCCAGGTGATGTATGTGCGGTTGAAGGCTGATAAAAAACCAGAAACCACACTGGCTGCTATTGAAACTGTCATGAAAAAAGACAATGCAGCCTATCCCTTTGTCTACTCATTTGTGGACGAAGCCTTTGACCAGACCTTTAAAAGCGAAATGCTGGCAGGGAAGTTATCGCGTTTATTTGCGGGGCTGGCTATTATTATATCATGTCTTGGTTTATTTGGTCTGGCAGCATATATGGCAGAGCGCAGAACAAAAGAAGTGGGTATTCGTAAAGTACTGGGAGCTTCTGTGACAGGTATCACAGGATTATTATCGGCAGATTTTCTGAAACTGGTCATGTTGTCGGCACTTATTGCATTCCCGGTTGCCTGGTGGGTTATGCACCAATGGTTACAGGAATATGCTTACCGTATCAGTATACAGTGGTGGGTATTTATAGCAGCAGGTGCAATGGCGATGCTGATAGCATTGCTGACGGTAAGTTTCCAGGCTATAAAAATAGCGTTGCTGAACCCGGTAAAAAGTTTAAGAAATGAATAATGATCTGATACAAATTTGCAGATTGCAAAACGGGCCTGGTTTTTCCAGGCCCGTTTTCAATGGTTGAAGGTTAGCTGACCCTTATAATTGCAATTGATATTTTTGTACGGCTGTGGTGTTGAATGAATGGATATAATGCCCTGCCAGCAATAATTTATGTGCTTTCACCGGAAGCATTAGCAGGGTAGGATATATTGCATCTGTTTTTGATGCAAAAAAAGCGAGTATAGAAGGATACCCTGAATGTTTCCAGGAATGTTCTGCAATGTCTGAAAGCAGGGATGATGTGGTGATTGTACTGATGTTGTATTCATTGCAGGATGCATGTAGTGCGCCCAGCCGAACGGATAGTTCTATCAGTTCTTCATTACTGATGGTTTTTACTGCAGTGGGTTGATAAGCTGCAAGGGTCAACTTGTGTTTGTGTTGAGCAAATGTTACTGACAGCATAATGGTTTTTCGTTAATGAGGGTTATTAAAACGAGAAAATCCGGATGACTTAAGTCAATGTCTGTTACCGGGAAAAATATATAGCAGACGTAATATTATCTGCCATACATCTTCCTGTCAATTTATTTATTAGGGATATACTCATATACCTGGTGCTTGGAACCTATACCATACACCCTGTTGTTGATAGTATGTATTTTTTGTATCGCAATTGGAGTTGAATAGTTCGCAATAAGTGTCCATGTTTCAGGGATAGCGTTAAAACGGTAAAGCGATTTCTGATTCATTAAATACGTATCTCCGTTCATTTCAAAAACAGGAGAGCTTTCCGCCGGCCCGCCAGGAAGCTCCTGGATGATATGTGCAGTTGGGTAGGCTTCAGGATCGAAAGCATAAAAATCTCTTACGGAGCTTGCATATTTTACACCACCACCAATATAAGCCACGTTGTTTTTTACAAAAGATACAGCCTGAGTGCGGGGACCGGTTGATGGATAAATGGAAGTGCTCCAGGTATCAGTAGCAGGAAAGTATTCAAACAAGCTTGAACAGTTGGTACCAAGTCCTTCAAAAATTCTGTTCTTTACAACAAATGAAATCGTATAACCGGGGTAATCAGTACCTGAATATGGCAGATCAGCCAGTTTTTTCCATGCGGTTGCTTCAGGTGCAGATGGAGTATATTCCCACCAATCATATAGATATTTGTCGCTAAGTCCTCCTCCGATGTATATTTTATTCCCATAGGCTACTGCCGTTGCACCTTCCCGGTCTGCTGCCGGCAGCGTTGGTCCGCTACTCCATGTATTGGTGCTTGGATTATATACATTAAAAGTGCTGGAAGGAAAACCATAAGTACTTCCACCAAGCCCGTAGTAAATCTTATTATTCCATACAAAGCTCACAGGTAATCTCAGAATTTGATTGTTGCCATCATTGATCTTTTTCCAGATATTGGTTACTTCAAACATTTCATCAGTTACCAGGGTAGTAAACTTACTTTTTAAAGTGAATTGATCGCCGGTAACAGCTTCGTTGTCGGGAATAGTAAATCTGATTTCTGTTTCAGATTTGCTGGTTATTCTGGCGGTAATACTATTAATTGTAACTAAAGGGTTATCTCCAAAACGTTTTCCTGTCAGTGTTACGGCAGTTCCCCTTTCTCCATACTTTGGCGTAAAGTCGGTAATGCTGGGTTTGTAAATAAAATCATTACCTGTAGTTGCTGTAAGACCGGCAACTGTTACAGTTATTTTACCGTCAGTTCCTGCTACCGGTGCTTTTACTTTGATTTCAGTAGGTGATACGGCAGTGATCTCCTCTGCTGTAGCATTACCTGTACCAAATTTGATGGTATTCTGCGCTTTTACTGTATTGAAATTGGCTCCGGTGATAAGTATTTCTGCTCCTTCAATATCATTGAAGGTTGAAACAGCGGTAATACGTGGTGCTGCTGTAAAGTCTTTAGCACTGAAGGATTCCAGAGCATCGGAAGTTACTTTTATTTTACCTGTCAATGCATTTTCCGGTACTCTGGCTTTTAAACTGGTAGCACTAATGTAAGTAACGGTAGTTGCAGCAATACCTCCGAAGTATACTTTGCAGCCATTGACAAAACGCTTGCCGGTAATGGTGATTTCAGTGTTTGCATCACCCTTTTCCGGAGTAAAGGCGGAGACAATGGGCGCCCCGGGATTTACTTTGAAGTCTGTTGCAGAGATAAGTTTTTTGTCGTCAATGGCCACGGTAATCTTGCCTGTAGTGGCTCCGTCAGGCACTGTTACTGTCAATTCGGTTTTTTGAGCATCTGTAACAATGGCTGCAATGCCATTAAATTTTACAATGCTTTTTGTTTTGTCCTCAGGAAAGTTATTGCCGCTGATTATTACCGATGCACCTTCGGCTGCTTCTGCCGGTGAAAAAGATGAAAAGACCGGTTCAGATGCTGGTGAAGGACTGTCTTTCTTATTACAACTGCTGATAATAGCAGCAGCTGTAATAAACAAAGAGCTTGCAATAAAAACAAAGCTGGTGTTTCTCATTTGGAAATCAGATTTTAATTTAATGGCAGGTTAAAGGATAGGAGCATGTTCAAAACAAAAAAAGAAAAAAAGTACAGCACGTTATAGCATAATCGGACGGGCCGTTTGATAGGCAGTGTCAATTGCAGGAATAACGATATGAGTATTAATTACGGGTGTTTTCTATCTCTGCTACAAGTATAAATGTTTGTACGATAGCCATTATCCTCTTTTATTTTTATTCATGCACAGCTATTAACAGCCCGGACATATTTTACAGCAGCCTGTACACTTTCATTATGGGCATCGATGAAATAGGATTTACTTAGCTGTAACATCAGAATATTGAACGTCTTGGCCGGGTAATAAAAAATACAGAATATTCTGAAGGTTATTGTGTTTATCCCCTCTAAATCCAATAGTATGAAAACATGCGTTCTGATTGCTCATTTGCTTTTGTTCTTTTCTGCTGCAATCTCCCAAAGAATTATACGCGATATCTCTTTTAACGAAGATCAGTTTACTGCCAATGCAAATGTGCGTTGTGTTGCTATACAGAACGATCAGAAGATATTGTTCTTTGGTGATTGTTCTTTTTATAATGGTAAATATCTTCCCTACGGTGGCAGATTGTTGAGAGATGGCACTATTGATGGAGATTTTGCAGCTCCTGCTTTGAATGGCCGTGTGGATGCAATTGCTATACAACCCTGGGATCAGAAGATCATTATCGGCGGTTCTTTTACTACCATCAATGGATTGTCTAGGCGTGGCATTGCAAGATTAAATACTGATGGCAGTCTGGATATAACTTTTGATCCCGGAACAGGTATCAGCGGATCTTCAGGTGGCGATCTGCGTATATGGAGCATTGCAATAAAAGATGCTATGATACCGGCAAAGCGCAGAATTATAGCCGGAGGTCAATTCCAGCAATTTAATGGATTCAATACCGGTACAGACGGAGGATTGGTACAATTACTGGAGAACGGCAGCAGGGATGCGTTGTACAATCCTAAAGTAGAACAGGGGCCGGTGTATAAAATATATCTTGACAGAAATAATAAGCTGCTCATAGGAGGGGAGTTCTGGTACATAGGCGGGGCATTTAAGCTACGTATAGCGCGGCTGAACGAGGATGGGACGCTGGATACAGGGTTCAGCAGCGGAACCGGCTTTGCAGGACCTTCGGCCTCTGTAACAGCCATTGCTGTTACTGCTGATGATAAGGTACTGATCGGGGGATATTTCCAGCAATTCAATGGAATTACGCGCAGAGGGCTTGCAAAATTGAACACTGATGGCTCACCGGATATAAGTTTTAATGCAGGCGCAGGTTTTCAGAATGGCGGCTCAGTGTACGATTATGCTACCGAAGTAAGAAGCATACTTGCTATGGCAGACGGCAGTGCTATAATAGCAGGTAACTTTACACGCTATAACGGCATGGCCTGTAATAATATAGTAATGTTGCGTAACAATGGTACCGTTGCTACAGACTCTACATTCGACGCAGGGTTTAATGAATGGGTGATGGATGTAAAGCTGCAGGATTATTTGCCGGGAGAAAAGAGAATCATTGTTGCCGGTTTTTTTGACAGTTACCAGGGGCAGAAACAGGGAGCTGTTATGAGGTTGTTTGCACCTGTTGTACTAAACAAATATTTTGTAAAGGCAAAAGCAGTACAACAAGGGAATAAGGTACGGGTAACCTGGGCAACCGATGCTGTTAGTAAAGCTGCAGATGTATTTATTGAAAGAAGTACAGATGGTAGTCGTTTTGACATCGTTTGCCATAAAACGCTGGTTGAATTTGCTACGTCTGCTAATGGGTTTGTATACCACGAGCCGGTACCTGCTGCTGATATGTTGTATTACCGGGTGATCATCCGTGATAAAGAAACTTATCAGGCATCGTCTGTAACGGTTTTACATCTCAATACATCAGTAAAGGTTTCAGTATTTCCCAATCCGTTTGTCAATAAGATCATTGTACGTGCAAACAGTATAAAAAACGGAGCCTGTACCCTGGAATTATATGATATCAATGGCAGGCTGATAAAAAGTAAAAGATGTGTTGCCAGCAATGAAAATATTGAACAGGTATTTAATCTTCCGGAATTGCCATTGGGCAGTTTTGTATTACGGATCACCGATGATAGTGGTACGCTGTTATGGCTGGGCAAACTACAGCGCGGCAGTTAAAAAAATGGCCGGTAAACTTTACCGGCCGCTTTATATGATGTTGTAGAAATAACTACTTCTTCTTTTTTCGTAAACGCACTGTGGCGTTTTGCACAAGACTACTGGAAAGATAGATTTCGTAACGGTTAATGCCATCAGTTAATACCATCAGGGCGGTATTGGGCGGATACAGACCCAGGTTTTCCGCAAACATACTCAGCTCGTTGATTTCACGAAGGCTATCCAGTGAGAAATAGAGGTTCAATGCCTTTGCTGTTAGCCCCTGTTTTACAAGAATGGGTTGTTTGTTTAGGAAAACAGAAATGGTATCACCATCAATATCGCCATTGTCGTAGAAGCTGATGCGGACAGAATCACTTTCCACCTCAATATCTTTACTGTAGATATTCTTTCTTTTCTCAAAACGATCAATCAGGTCCTTGTAAGGATTGATATTGATGTTAACGGAAGAAACTCTTTCAGGACCGGGTTTGGAACGATCTGCATTCACAGTAACAGCTTTGTGATCGGCTGTGCTGAATACGATAAAATCATCTTCCTGTGGTTTCCAGAAACGTTGTCCTGCCACGGTATTATTTAGTACGCTGTCCGGGTCTTTTTCAGAGATATCCATCATCATGTTCACGCGCAACTCCGGGCAGGTATACTGATACTTGCTTTCAGAGGTTACAAACGAACCTTTCAGGGAGGTTTGCAGCTTGTTGATCATTAACACCCCACTGAAGGTCATAGGGCATTCCACGCTGGTGCGAGTATTGGACGACTTATAAAATATAAGTGGTACGTTGTTGATCTTTATTGCACGGGTCTTTTTGTCGTATGTACCACGGATAAAAAAACTCTGATAAGAGTCTTTAAAATAGTAGCCGAAAATACCTTCCACCTCATCTCCCTTTTGCTTCAACACCAGTTCTGTCAGGTAATTGTTATTAACACCTTGCGCAATAACGTCGGCTTTACCATACCAGGAGCCCGACACAGTTTGTGAAAAACCGCGCAGACTGCCAATACATAACAGCATTAATAGAGTATTACGGAGCATAAATTGAAGATAAATAAAAATTATTGCCAAAAATCGGGAAATACCGGTTACCATGTTACAAATACCCGGGTTTTTTACCAGGAACCTGCAGGTCCGTAACAATAACGTATTTGTTGTAAAAAAAGATATATGGGGGCCGGAAAGTATCAGCCTCTGGCAGCAACCTTGCCTGTAAGGCTTTATTTCAGGTATCTTTTCATTTCACGTTCAGCATCCTTCTGCTTCAGTGTTTCGCGTTTGTCGTGAAGTTGTTTGCCCTTGGCCAGGCCGATCTCCAGTTTCGCCAAACCTTTTTCTGTAAAAAAAATGCGGAGGGGAACGATGGTATAACCTTTCTCCTTCATTTTAGCCTCCAGCTTGCGAAGTTCCTTCTTATTCAGCAACAGTTTCCTTTCTCTCACCGGGTCATGGTTGTAAACTGTGCCATGAGTATATTCTGCTATATGCAGACTTTTTACCCATAGCTCTCCTCTGTGAAATAGGCAGTAGCTGTCATTAAAACTTGCCCGTCCGTTGCGCAGAGACTTTACCTCGGTTCCGGTCAATACCATTCCTGCATCGTATTTATCTTCGATGCGGTATTCATGATAAGCCGATCTGTTGCGCATTTCTCCCATAAAAACAAAATCCGTATAAAACGCAAGTCTGAGATGTGCAGCAAGAAATCCTGTTAAAACGAATTACTTACTTCAGACCTCAGACTTCGCAGGTGTTAATTTTTGAAAAGCGATAATACTGTTGCCAGTTTATCCTTTAATTCTTTGCGGTGTACTATAAAATCCAGGAAACCGTGTTCCAGTAAAAACTCACTGCGCTGGAATCCTTCCGGCAGGTCTTTTTTAATGGTTTCTTTAATAACACGCGGACCGGCAAAACCAATCAGGGCGCCGGGTTCCGCAATATTCAGATCACCCAGCATACCAAACGATGCAGAGATACCTCCAAACGAAGGATCTGTCAGGAATGAAATGTAGGGAATATGAGCATCTGTCATCTGCGACAGTTTTCCGGATACCTTTGCCAGTTGCATCAGTGAAAAAGCACTTTCCATCATACGTGCACCACCCGATTTACAGATGATCATCAGCGGAATGTTGTGTGCAATACACAGATCAACAGCACGGGCAATCCTTTCGCCCATTACACTACCCAGTGAACCACCAATGAATTCAAAGTCCATACAGGCAATAACAAAATCCTGTGTTTTGATAGTGCCCTTTCCTACGCGTATGGAATCGGTAATATCAGTTTTGGCCCATGTTTCTTCCAGTCTTTTTTCGTATGATTTCAGGTCGGTGAAATGCAGAAAATCTTTTGCACGGATATTTTCAAACAGAACGTCATAGTCGCCATCAAACAAAATGTCGAAATACTCTGAACTGCCAATACGATGGTGGTAGTTACATTTTGGACATACAAAAAGATTTTCCCGTAATTCAGTTACGGTACATATATAACCGCATTCAGGACATTTGCTCCACAGTCCTTCAGGTGTTTCTTTTTTGTCAGCTGTACTGGTCAGAATGCCTTTTTTGATCCGCTTAAACCAACTGCTCTTCGCCTCTTCCGATTGCCCTTCTTCTCCCGCCAGGTTGGCATCGAAATCCTCTTCTTGTTTCATTTCAGCGTAAATTTTAGTGGGCTAAGATAGGGATTTTACAGATAGTACAATGAACGGAACGGTGTTTATCCAATCCGGTGAGGCTGAAAGCACTATCCCGGGCGTGGCTGTAATAATATATAGTGTTGATGCCATATTAGTAATAGCAATAATGATGGATAGATACGACCGGCTATTCTGATGTGGGTGAAATAGTGGCCGGTAATACCATATAACCGTATTGTGTAGTCAATACGAATCAATCCGGTCGGTGATGTATATACTTAATATTATATAGTTCGTATTCAAAATCTTCTTACAATGTTTTGCAAGATGGTACGTTCAACAGGCAATATGTTATAAAAAACACAGTAATAACGTACTAAAAGCGTTGTTCTGACAAATCATTTTATGATTCTGTGAGGAAAAATTTTACCAAAATATGATTTTTGGCCTTGCTGCGTTATTTTTGCAAGGGATTTTAACGACTATTCATTTGACAAGCCATTCTCATGATTGCTTGTGCACTCACTTCATGAGGATTCGAAAAAGACAAAACCGATTTACATGAAATGGACTGAACTCTTCACGTCTTCCGTAGGTAAAAAAGTGATCATGAGCATTACAGGGATATCCCTGATTGGCTTCCTTGTAGTACATGCCGGCATCAATGCCTGTATCTGGGCCAATGATTCCGGAGAAATGTTTAACAAGGCTGCCCATTTTATGGGTCATACAATAGTGATCCGTATACTGGAAGTCGGACTGTTTGTAGGTATCCTGCTGCATATTGTACAAGGACTTGCCCTCGAATTTCAGAACAGAAGCAAACGTCAGAAAGGATACCAGGTTCCCATGGGCAACAAAGGCAGTAAATGGTATAGTCGTTCAATGGGACTGCTGGGTACATTGATCCTGTTGTTCCTCATCATGCACATCTCTCATTTCTGGATCTCTTCACGTATCACACACGATCTGGCTCCGGTTGATATCAACGGCAGCGAATACGAGAACCTGTATCTGCGTATGGTAGAAGTATTTCAGAGTCCTGTAGTGGTAATATTATATGTACTGGGTTGTTTTTCGCTGGCCTGGCACCTGATGCATGGTTTCCAGAGCGCCTTCAGAACACTGGGTGTACATAACCAACGCTATCTTACCCTGCTGCATTCAGTTGGAGTTGCTTTTTCTGTTATTGTTCCACTGGTATTTGCTATGATGCCTGTAAGCATTGTACTTGGCTGGATAAGCTAGGGCAGGTAATACTGCATGGTAAATGCACCTGACAGATAAATATTATTATAACGAACAATTCCGGTAAACAATAGTTGCCGGATAAACTATAAACTGGTTGTATGCTGAACTCAAAAATTCCCGCCGGTCCCCTGAACGAAAGATGGACAGAGTATAAAGGACACTGTAAGCTTGTGAACCCGGCCAATAAGCGTAAGCTGGAAATCATCATCGTTGGTACCGGGTTAGCGGGTGCCTCCGCCGCCGCATCACTGGGCGAACTGGGGTACAAAGTAAAAGCATTCTGTTTCCAGGATTCTCCCCGTCGTGCACACTCCATTGCCGCGCAGGGTGGTATCAATGCCGCCAAAAACTACCAGAATGATGGTGACTCTGTGTTCCGTTTGTTTTACGATACTGTAAAAGGTGGCGACTATCGCGCACGTGAAAGCAACGTACACCGCCTGGCCGAAGTAAGTGCCAATATCATTGACCAGTGCGTGGCACAAGGCGTTCCCTTTGCCCGCGAATACGGCGGTATGCTCAGCAACCGTTCATTTGGTGGTACACAGGTACAAAGAACTTTTTATGCTGCCGGTCAAACCGGTCAGCAATTGCTGATAGGCGCGTATCAGGCCCTGGAAAGACAGGTTGCCCTGGGTAATGTGGAAATGTTCAGCCGTCATGAAATGCTGGATGTGGTCGTGATCGACGGCAAAGCCCGTGGCATCATCTGCCGTAACCTCATTACCGGCGAACTGGAAAAACACTTCGGACATGCAGTATTGCTGTGCAGCGGTGGTTATGGCAACGTATTCTACCTGTCTACCAACGCTATGGGCAGCAACGTTACCGCAGCCTGGAAAGCACACCGTAAAGGAGCTTACTTTGGTAACCCCTGTTTTACGCAGATCCACCCCACCTGTATTCCTGTTTCGGGCGACCACCAGTCGAAACTTACGCTGATGTCAGAATCACTGCGTAACGACGGTCGTATATGGGTGCCCAAGAAAAAAGATGACAACCGCAGACCCAGTGATATTCCTGAAGAAGAAAGGGATTATTACCTGGAAAGAAGATACCCTGCCTTCGGTAACCTGGTTCCACGCGACGTAGCAAGCCGTGCGGCTAAAGAACGTTGCGATGCCGGTTATGGTGTAGGTAGTTCCAAACAGGCCGTATACCTGGATTATGCAGCAGCTATCCAGCGTTATGGTAAAATTGAATGCAATAAAGAGGGTATTTCCAATCCTTCTGCTGAAAAAATAACCGAACTGGGTAAAGCTGTAGTGAAAGAGAAATATGGT
Organism: Chitinophagaceae bacterium PMP191F; assembly: GCA_001302245.1. Taxonomy (GTDB): domain Bacteria; phylum Bacteroidota; class Bacteroidia; order Chitinophagales; family Chitinophagaceae; genus PMP191F. Next base: position 58,272 of record LGYU01000010.1, on the reverse strand, counting down.
AACCTGTTCGACATGTACGAAAAGATTACCGGTGAAAACCCATACGAAATTCCCATGCGTATTTATCCCGCTGTACACTACACTATGGGTGGCCTGTGGGTTGACTACGAACTGATGACCACTGTTCCCGGTCTGTATGCATTGGGTGAAGCCAACTTCAGCGATCACGGTGCTAACCGTCTGGGTGCATCTGCGCTGATGCAGGGATTGGCAGATGGTTACTTCGTAATTCCTTATACAATGGGTAACTACCTGGCCGATGATATCCGCACCAACGAAATTCCTACCACACATCCTGAGTTTGTAAAAGCAGAACAGGAAGTGCGCGACCGCATCAACACATTAATGAATATCAAGGGTACACAAACCGTTGAAAGCTTCCACAAGCGTCTTGGAAAAATCATGTGGGAGAAATGCGGAATGGCCCGTAACGAAGCCGGTTTAAAAGAAGCAATCGTAGAGATCCAGCAACTGAAAAAAGAGTTCTGGAGTGATGTAAAGATCCCCGGTGAAATCAATGAGTTCAACCCTGAGCTGGATAAAGCCAACCGCGTGGCCGACTTTATTGAGCTGGGTGAACTGATGTGTAAAGATGCGCTGAACCGCAAAGAAAGCTGTGGCGGTCACTTCCGCGAAGAGATGCAGACAGAAGACGGTGAAGCCAAAAGAGATGATGCGAACTTCCAGTACGTTTCTGCCTGGGAATACAAAGGCGACAGCAGCTGGGAAATGCATAAAGAAGAGCTGGTGTTTGAAGTAGCGAAGCCATCTCAGAGAAGCTATAAATAATATTGCTTGATGGTTGGAGGGCTTGATGTTAGTAGCAACAATGTTGTTTCATCAAACCTGTGAGAATGACTGAGAAATACTTAATGCTGAATGACATAGATGCATATAATATATCGTTTAGGTTGAGCAGCTATGTTTGGGATGTTGCATCGAAGTGGGAATATTCAGCAAAACGCACGGCAGGAGAGCAGTTTATTACAGCAACAGAGTCAATATCGGCAAATATCGCAGAAGGGTTTGGTCGATATTTTAAGAAAGACAAGATCAAGTTCTAATGGTATAGTGCGGGTTCGGTAAAGGAATGCTTTGACTGGAACGAGAAATCAAAAGTCAGGCAACTTGTTTCAAAGGAAGAATATGAATACATATTCGGCGAGTTGCAAAAGCTTCCGGAAGCAATCAACCGGCTGATAAAGTATACCAATATGAAATTGAGTAAATAACAATCAAACAATTAAGCAATCAAACAATCAAATATTCAGGCATGGAACATTATACAATGAATCTAACGTTGAAAGTGTGGAGGCAGAAGAATAGCAGCGATAATGGTCATTTTGAAACGTACCAGGTAAGTAATATTTCTTCGGAAATGTCTTTCCTTGAAATGTTTGATGTGTTGAACGAGCGACTAATCCTCGAAGGAAAAGACCCTATCGCTTTCGATCACGATTGTCGTGAAGGTATCTGTGGTATGTGTTCCATGTATATCAATGGTCGTCCGCACGGACCGTGGACAGCCAATACAACCTGCCAGTTACACATGCGTGCTTATAAAGATGGTGATACTATTGTGGTAGAACCCTGGAGAGCCAACGCTTTCCCTGTGGTAAAAGACCTGGTAGTAGACCGTGCTGCATTCGACCGCATTATCCAGGCGGGTGGCTATATATCAGTAAATACCGGGAACCCGGTAGATGCGAACGCATTACCCATTGAAAAAGACAAGGCAGATGCGGCATTTGCAGCAGCAGCCTGTATCGGTTGTGGCGCTTGTGTGGCAGCTTGTAAAAACAGTTCGGCCATGCTGTTCCTGTCTGCAAAAGTATCTCACCTGGCATTACTGCCACAAGGTGAGCCAGAGCGTAAAAAACGTGTACTGAACATGGTAGCACAGATGGACAAAGAGAATTTCGGATCCTGTACATTCACACAAGCTTGTGAAGCGGTTTGTCCGAAAGAGATTTCGGTAACCAATATCTCACGTTTGAACGGCGAGTATTTGGCTGCCGGTCTTACAGTAGACAAATAAAAAAAGATTATAGTAACGATATAAAGCCCTGCCAACAGCAGGGCTTTTTTATTGCCTTACAACAGCCTGGGGAAATGCTTACATTTATCAAACAACATTTGTTACGACTCTTAAAAAATAGATTATGGATTACGTAGTACCTCCGCAAACACGTATCGGTCATGTACACCTGAAAGTGGCTGACCTAGACAAGGCATTATCGTTTTACCAGGGTATACTGGGTTTTGAAATAACACAGCGTTATGGAACGCAGGCGGTATTTCTTTCAGCCGGAGGGTATCATCACCATATAGGTCTCAACACCTGGTACAGCAAAAATGCGCCGCCTGCGCCACGCAGGGCAGCCGGATTGTTCCATACAGCGATCCTGTACCCTACACGACGTGATCTGGCAGTGATGCTAAAGCGTTTACAGGATGCGGAATACCCGTTAACCGGCTCGGCAGATCATGGGGTTTCGCAGGCATTGTACCTGGATGATCCTGACGGCAATGGAGTGGAGCTATATTGGGACAGACCGCAGGAAGAATGGCCATTGGATGCAAACGGTCATATTGTGATGGTTACAGATCCGCTTGATCTGGAATATTTATTAACTACTTTATAATATATTGGTTAACAAATGATAATGAGCTTTTAAAACGTTCTGCAGAAACTATTATTTTGTCGTACCTTTGCGGCTTCAAAAATCCAGGTTTTTAGTATGATTTCAGTGAATAATGTCACCTTGTCTTTCGGTAAACGCGTATTGTTTGACGAGGTAAACCTTTCTTTCAATAAAGGGAACTGTTATGGAGTGATCGGCGCCAATGGTGCCGGTAAGTCAACATTCCTCAAGATACTTTCCGGTGAGATAGAACCCAACAAAGGTTCTGTTAACATTACACCCGGCGAACGTATGGCGGTTTTAAAACAGAACCATTTTGAGTTCGACGAGTGTACCGTACTGAACACTGTATTAATGGGGCACAAAAAACTGTGGGAAGTAATGGGCGAAAGAGATGCCATTTATGCCAAGACCGATTTTTCAGAAGAAGACGGTATCCGTGCCGGCGAACTGGAAGGTGAGTTTGGTGAAATGGGTGGCTATACCGCAGAAAGCGATGCCGCCAGTTTGCTGAGCGAACTGGGTGTGGAAGAAGAAGTGCATGGCACGCTGATGAAAGACATCAGTGGTGCATTAAAAGTACGTGTGTTGCTGGCCCAGGCATTGTTTGGTAACCCCGACATCCTGATCCTTGACGAGCCTACCAACAACCTTGACGTAGTAACCATTTCATGGCTGGAGAATTTCCTGGCCGATTACGAAAATATTGTGATTGTTGTATCGCACGACCGTCACTTCCTGGATACGGTGTGTACACACGTAGCGGACGTAGACAGGCAGAAGATCAAAATTTATACCGGTAACTATACATTCTGGTACGAAAGCAGCCAGCTGGCAGCAAGACAACAGAGTGATAAGAATAAGAAAACAGAAGAAAAGCGCAAAGACCTTATGGACTTCATTGCGCGTTTTAGTGCCAACGCTTCTAAATCAAAACAGGCTACTTCGCGTAAAAAAGCGTTGGAAAAACTGGTTATTGAAGATATCGCACCTTCCAACAGGAAGTATCCGGGTATCATTTTCAAACAGCAACGTGAAGTAGGAAACCAGATACTGAACGTTGAAAAGCTTTCCAAATCAATTGAAGGCAAAACCTTGTTCAGCAATATCAGCTTTACTCTGAACAAAGGCGATAAAGTGGCAATTGTGGCAGAAGACCAGATGGCCATCACGGCTTTCTTTGAAGTGATCAACGGAGAAATGAAAGCCGATAGCGGTAAGTATGAGTGGGGCACTACTGTTACCAACGCATACCTGCCCAACGATAACTCTAAATTTTTCCCCAAAGAGAATGACCTGAACCTGATGGATTGGCTGCGTCAGTATGTGCCACCGCATGTAACAGATGTGGACGAGCCATTCCTGCGCGGGTTCCTGGGTAAAATGTTGTTCAGCGGAGATGAGGTACTGAAAAAAACATCCGTACTGAGTGGTGGTGAAAAAGTTCGTTGTATGATCAGTCGTATGATGTTGCAGGATCCCAACGTAGTGATCCTTGATGAGCCTACCAACCACCTTGACCTGGAATCTATCCAGTCTTTCAACGAAAGCATGGAAAATTTCAAAGGCATTGTATTGATCAGCTCACACGACCATACTTTCCTTCAAACAGTTGCCAACCGCATTATTGAGTTAACGCCAACCGGTGCTATTGATAAACTGATGACCTTCGACGAATACCTGGAAGAAAAACAGGCGAAGAAGAAGGCTGTAGCATAACGATAAACATTTTATTTTTCCGGGTGCCGGGTTGTGATAAACAGCCTGACACCCGGATTTTTTTTAAGTATGCCTAGAACCTGTAGCTTACACCAAGCTGTGAACTGATGGCGTAATATCCAAAATTCGTTTGCCAGAAACCGGTAATATGGTTTCGTGTAAAATGCAGCGTCTGCGAAAAATATCCCGGTGTAGTGTTAAAGTATGGTGTCCGCTCATCTCGCAGGCTGGTTAAAGAAGTAACATAACCGAATTTGTATCCCAGTGATCCTTTTTTACGGATGCGGAATACAAATTCAGAGTGGAAAGCAAGGGTGGTAAAATCGCGGTGACGATCGACTGCGTTCACCACGGAATCCAGTATTTTTCTTCTGAAGCTCAGGTAATCGCCAAACTCACGGGTCCATGAAACCGCAGTACCAAAAACACGCCATTCGCCTCCATTGCGCAAAGGCAAAACATAATTGATACCGCCATTAAATCCCCAGGCACTGTAAAACTTATTACTGCCATTGCGGTTGAACAAACTATCATAAACGCCCAGGAAATAATCACGATCTACATGATAATTGCCCACCGCACCTGTAGCACCATAAAATCCCTGGAAATTTCCAATATTATGGCTGCGGTGTACAGAGCCGATAAAACCAAGATTAAGATCACGTAAACTGGAATTACTGGATCCTGAGGTAAGCATGCCGCTGACATACGTAGCAGATTTCACTTCTTCGCTGTGCAATGGAATTGCTTTATAACTATTGCTGTTGGTATGCATAGGGCTTTGCAGATACGTGCTGTGCACACAACTGTACAATGGTAGAGCGGCAATTGCCACTACGGCTAATCGGATGTTCATAGATGTAAACAGATATATTTAAAATATGCCTGTAAAACCAGGCCGAACAGGGAATGTATGTAATTTATTCTAATGACAACAATATTGCAGTGATACAATTAGCCCTGTGTTGATGGACGATAGCATTTATTAAAGACCTGCAAAAACTTTACCGCGTAAGCTTGTAATTAAGTCCCAGTTGGGTAGATAGTGAGTGATTGCCAACATTGACCTGCCAGAAGCCTGTGAACTTCTGGATAGTAACGTGGAAAGTATTGGAGAAATAGGCTGGTTGATACCTGCTGCTGATCCTGTCTTTATTATATTCATATAATCGCTGGGTACCAAGTACTGCCGCAGCTTTATAACCAATAGAACCGCGTTTCAGGTGAAACACCAGGTCGGTACTGATCGAAATGGTCATGTGATCGCGGTGGCGGTCAATAATATTGGCCGCTGTATCGGGTAGTTTGGTGCGGAAGTTCAGGTATTCACCAAACTCACGGTTCCAGGAAAATTCGGCACCGATAATACGCCATTCATGTTTATTGCCAAAAGGAGTTACTATATTGATGCCTCCCATGGCGCCCCACGAGCCAAATGACTTACTACCTGCCATGGAATTGATAACAGAATCGTTCAGGTTGAGGTTCCTGTAGCGTTGGCCGGTCTGGCGCGCATAATCATCCACCTTATATTGTCCCAGCATGCCGGTTACACCGTAATAACCCTGGAACATGCCAAAATTATGACTGTGATGTACCGAACCTATAGCGGCATTGAAATTATCACGCAGGTTTTCATTGGCGCCGCCGGTGGTAAAAACCCCGCTGGCATACAGTGCCGATTTTTTATCATCGCTTTGTAAGGGGATGCTTTTATAGCTGTTGGTATTAACTGCCACAGGACTATGATAATAAGCATACTGAGTACAACTGGTTAAAAAGAATAACCAGAGGGATAAAGTGAGTAGTGTTTTTCTCATAATTCAGTTTTTGACACTGATTGTACGCTGGATGTTGCAGCCCGCTTGTTAATAAAATGTATAATTGTCCAACTATAGGTCCGGAGGCGCTGTTCTGTCTATAAAAATGTCATATAGTACAATAAATCATAACTTTAAGCGCTAATAAAAAGCCGCCTGAATCAGTGTAAAAACGTAAAGATTAGCAATTTTAATATGCAGCATCTTTTCAATGAATGCGGCACAGAACGTTGAAAAGAAGGAATTGTACCATGAAATACCAGGTTTGTTGATTGGGAAAACCCTGATACTATTTACAGTGTTTGTATCAGTATTGCTGACGGTTACTGCGCAAAACCCTCAGCCAGTAAAACCTTTGTCCAATCAGCGCCGGAAAATGATAGCCACCGGCAATGGCCGCACACAGCTCGATTCATTCAGTATTGTTCCCTCCACATTCAGGGTAGTAGGAATACCAGATAGCCTGTATATAATAGACGCCGTAAATGCGTCGATCACCTGGAAACGAAAGCCCCTGGCAGACAGTGTACTGGTGGTATACCGTGTGTTTCCCCGCAAACTGAATGCGCCCGTAGGCAGAATGAAGTACGACAGCATTATGAACAATTTTGCCGGGCAGCCCTATATTCCTGACTTTGGACAAACAACGCGTGAAGAGAGCTTTTTCAATTTTGGCAATATTTCCTACAACGGTAGTTTTGGTCGTGCCATTTCGTTCGGCAACAGCCAGGATGCGGTGGTCACCTCCAACCTTAACCTGCAGCTGAGTGGCTACCTGGCAGATAGTATTGAGATTATGGCTGCCATTACAGACAATAATATTCCCATACAACCTGATGGTACCACTCAACAGCTCAATGAATTTGACCGCATTTTTTTACAATTCAAAAAGAAGACCTGGCAACTGAGCCTGGGAGATATTGACCTTCGTCAGCAACAAAGCTATTTCCTCAGTTTCTATAAACGCTTGCAGGGCATTGCATTTGAAACCACTTCGCAGATCTCGGATAAAATATCCAACAAAACGCTGGCCAGTGGTTCTATTGCCAAGGGAAAATTTACCCGCAACATACTCGCTCCGCAGGAAGGCAACCAGGGACCTTACCGTTTACAAGGTGCTAATAATGAACTCTATTTTATTGTACTGGCCAATACCGAACGTGTATACATTGATGGCGAACTTGTGCAGCGTGGCGAGGACCAGGACTATGTGATCAACTACAATACGGCAGAAATTACATTCACGGCCAGAAGAATGATCACCAAAGACAAACGTATACAGGTTGAATTTGAATATTCCGACAGGAACTATCTCAACTCCAATATCTATCTCAGCAACGAGACCAACTTTAATAATAAAGCCAAACTCAGGCTGGCGTGGTTCAGTAATGCGGATGCCAAAAGCTCGCCCATTAACCAGACGCTGGATGCTGAACAGAAAAGATTCCTGGGAACCATTGGTGATAATATCAGCCAGGCTCTATATCCCAGTGCCGTGCTTGACACGTTTTCTGCCGGTAAGATCATGTACAAAAAAATAGATACGCTGTACAACAACGGTCTTACACACGATTCAGTATTTGTATATTCCACCAACCCAGATAGTGCACGTTATACTTTATCGTTTATTGATGTGGGCGTAGGCAATGGTGATTATGTACTGGACCTGAACGGAGCCAATGGAAAAGTATACCGTTGGGTAGAACCTGTAAGCGGTAAAAAACAGGGGCAGTATGCTGCTGCCATTTTCCTGGTAACGCCTAAAAAACAACAGGTACTCAATGTGGGCATGGATTATAATATTACCAGTAAAACATCCGTTTCTGTAGATGGGGCCATGAGCAATTATGATGTCAATACCTTTTCAAAACTGGACAAGAGTAACGACAAAGGATATGCGGCAAAAGTGCAGGTGCATGATGTCCGGCCATTAAAAGGACAGAAAAAGCTGAAACTGGTATCCGACCTGGGATATGAATATGTACAGGCACGGTTTAAACCCCTGGAAAGACTGCGCAATGTGGAATTTACCCGCGATTGGGGATTGGCTTCCACAGATACTACCCGCGATGAAACCATTGTAAATGCCGGGGTTCAGTTGGTAGATGAAAAAAGTAATTCGTTACGATACCAGTTTACCCATTACAGCAGGGGCAATGTGTACAATGGATTCAGAAATACATTTACCCAGCAGCAGGCACTGGGCAACTGGCGCTTCAATAACAATATCAGTCTTACCAATGTGAACAGTATTACAGAGAAAGGCTATTTTCTCCGGCCAACGCTCGACGTACAGAAGGTTTTTCCCCGGTTGAGAAACTACACACTGGCAGGTACCTATACGGTAGAGCACAATGAGATCAGGAATAAATTAACAGATACCATTGCAGCACAAAGCTTTTCATTCAGCAACCTGCAAGTAGCATTAAGGTCAAATATGCAGAAACCCAATAACTGGAATCTTATCTGGTTTACCCGCACCAATGCGTACCCGCTGGGCAAAGACCTGGTGCGTTCAGACAGAAGCCAGAACGTGAATATGTCGGTAAGCCTGATGAAAAATCCGCATCACCAGTTCCGTTTTACCGGTACCTACCGCAACCTGAAGGTACTGGATAGCTCTGTTACCAGTCAGAAAGCGGAAGAAAGCCTGCTGGCGCGTGCCGAATACCAGATAAACGAATGGAATGGTTTGCTGACAGGCAATGTATTGTACGAGGCAGGTGCAGGACAGGAACAGAAAAGAGATTTTTCTTACCTGGAAGTACCGGCAGGGCAGGGGGTATACACCTGGATAGATTACAACCACGACGGTATACAACAGTTGAATGAGTTTGAAGTGGCATTGTTCCAGGATCAGGCTAAGTACTTGCGCATCTTTACACCTACCAATCAGTATGTAAAAGCCAGCTACAATACTTTTAACTATAGCCTGGCATTAAATCCGCGGTCATTGTACAACCCTAATACCAGTGGCAGCTTTGTACGCTTCCTGGGTAAGTTCAATGCACAGTCATCATTACAGGTAACAAAAAAAGAAATATCAAAAGGGCTGGTAGAACTGAACCCGTTCAAAGGCGCGGTAAATGATACGTCACTGCTCACTTTATCTTCCGTATTTGTCAATACACTTTCCTTTAATCGTTTCAGTACCAAATGGGGACTCGATATCAACAATACCCGCAACAGCAGCAAATCATTACTTACCTACGGATACGAAACATATACTATTACCGACTGGAGTGTAAGAAGCAGGCTGAACCTGAGCCGTACGCTGGCACTGGAACTAACCGGTAAAATGGGGTACAACCGTTTGTCTACCTCCAGTGAAAAGTTTGACAACCGCAATTACAAGGTCAACCAGCGGTCGCTGGAGCCCAAGATCACATTTACGCGCGGTATCAATTTCAGGGTACTGGCGGCCTACAAGTTTACAGACAAGAATAATGAATTGGGCAGCCATGAAAAATACCAGTCACACGCCATCAGTTCCGAAGCCAAATATAACATTTTGCAAAGCACTTCAATACTGGGAAAATTCACATTCAGCAATATCAGTTTCAAATCGCAGGACAGTGTATTGAATATAAATACTACTTCCGCATACATTATGTTGGATGGTCTTTCACCCGGACGCAACTACCTGTGGAGTCTTGATCTTACCAAAAGGCTATCGGGAAATCTTGAAATGAGTATCCAGTACGAAGGCCGTAAGCCTGGAAACAGTCGTATGGTGCATGTGGGAAGGGCTGCGATAAGAGCGATACTTTAATGTGCCGATTTGTCAATGTGCGGATTTGAAAATGCACTTCTGTGCTGTACGTCTGGTGAATAGCACACCTGTTTTTTATCAAAAAGGAGCATTTCCTTTTCTTAATGAAAATTAAAAAGCACATTACATCCAACGAATTAGCACAATTACTAATTGACAAGTTCACACGTATATTACACATAAGTAGTCGCACATTAATCAATCGGTAAATCTGAACATTAAAAAAGCCGCCCATTAATAGGCGGCTTTTTTATAATATTGGTTGTTTTTAATTAGCTGAACAGCCCACCTTTTTTCAGTTCGCGGGTTGCCTGACCAATTTTGAAGCCATTGTGATATACTTCAATTTTGTAGGTACCTTTCTGGAAAGCACTTCCGGGTTTCCATGCAAACTCAACGTGGCGTGTTTTACCTGTTTCAATTTCTACAGGTACTTTGTAAGTGAAAGGTTTGTCACCATCCTCACGGGTAGTGAATGTACCAGAACCCAGTGATTCAACCTGAATGGGTTTGCCATCAGGACCAGTAATAGCTACATAGATATCAGCATTACCGGTAGGAGCGATACGATTTTCTACATCCAGTGTGATCACCAGTTTATCTACTCTTTTGGCTGTAGTAGTAACTTTCTCTTTGCCACCTTTTCTTTCATCAACAGGAGTAATGTTAATGTTAGAAGCATTCAGGGTAGAAGCGATGTCTACTTTCTTCTCCAGATCTTGTTTCTGGGTAGTAGTGGTCTGCAGATCATTTGTCAGTTTTTCTTTATCCTGGGTCAACTGAGTTTTGTCAGTTGTCAATTGCTGATTTTCTGCTGTTAAACGTGCAACTTCCTGCTCCAGGTTGCTGATCTTTTCATTCAGTTCAGCAATTAAAGCCTGAGCTTGTTTCTTTTCAGCATCTGTAAGTTTTTGTTTTTTCAGAATGCTGCCAATCTGGCCTTTTAATTTATTGATCTCGCTGTTACGCTCAGTCAGTTTACCTTCCAGTTCATTGTTGAAACCGGTCAGTGAATCCAGACGTGTCAAAGAAGCGTCATAGCTTTTCTGCAATTCATTCTTTGAAGAATCAACTGCTACATATTGCGTTTGCAACTGAGTAATTTGCTGGTCAGATTTGTTCTTATCCCACAGGAAGTATCCCCATGTTCCAAGAATACCTACTGCTAATAAACCAATGATCAGGTTTTTAGAATCCCTTTTCGGAGGTTGGCTCTGAGGGCTTGCTGATGGATAGTTGGTAGTACTCATAATAGTTATATTGTTTTTAAAAAGGAGTTAATAAATGAATTTCAGTATCTGACATAGCGTTTTTCCAAAACCATGCCAGAAATTATTAAACCATTTTAACCCCAACAGGTAAAAACGCTGAGAGACAATGTTTTATTGCTGCAAAACTGTGTATAATTGTATATTATTATGCCTTGGTTTTAGCGTAATATTGCCGGAATTTTAACTATTGCATCAGTACAATGTCTGCAGAAAAAATAATCGGAGAGTGGAAAAAGAAGCAGTTTAAACCTGTTTACTGGCTCGAAGGAGAAGAGGACTTCTTTATTGACAAGGTAGTCAGTTATGCAGAACATCATATACTATCTGAAGCAGAGGCAGGCTTTAATCTTACCGTATTTTATGGAAAGGATGCAGACTGGACGGCGGTAATCAATGCCTGCAGACGTTACCCCATGTTTTCCGAAAGACAGGTGGTATTGCTGAAAGAAGCCCAGCAGATGCGCGATATAGACAAACTGGAATCGTATATCGAAAACCCGCTTACATCCACTGTATTTATAGTTTCGTACAAGGAAAAGAAAGTAGACGGCCGCAGCAAACTTGCCAAGCTGCTCAAAGAGAAGGGTGAAATGCTCTCCACCAAAAAAATGTACGATAGCCAGTTGCCTGAATGGACAAGTGAACTGGTAAAGTCAAAAGGGTACAGCATGTCGCAAAAGGCATTGCTGTTACTGGTAGATCATATAGGTAATGACCTGAGCCGTATTGATAACGAGATTGAGAAAGTGCTGGTGAACTTGGGCGACAGAAAGAACATTACCGAAGATGATATTGAAAAATATGTTGGTGTCAGTAAAGAGTATAACACCTTTGAGCTGCAATCGGCTGTTGGTGCAAAGGATCTTGCCAAAGCCATCCGTATCATTGCTTATTTTGAGGCCAACCCAAAAGCTGCACCCATTCAACTGGTATTGCCCACGCTGTATAATCTTTTCAGTAAAACTTACATGATCTTCGGACAGGATGCCCGTGATGAAAAAAGTGTAGCATCCAACATCGGTGTAAACCCCTACTTCGTAAAAGACTACCTGATGGCAGCCCGCAACTACGGATACCAGGGCATTGAAGCCGCATTGTTATTATTACACCAGTACAACCTTAAAAGTGTTGGGGTAAACGATTCCGGGACAGAAGATGCATCGCTGCTGAAAGAAATGGTGGCCAAAATGATGCAATAGCCCTTATATACTGCATAATAACTTTCCTTTCGTTGCAACATTCCGGCAACACCCCTGTCTTATTGTTACAGGGTAAGCATGCTGAACTATGCTATAACTGATAATATAAAGCATTTCAGCATGCTGTACAACCACTTTAGTAGATAGTGCCTGTAAAATGTGCCGTGAGCGCCTAAATTCAATTTACTTTTTATAAAAGAATAAGATTTTTTTCGTACGAAAAATTTCATACCTTTAATAACATGAAGCGACAAAATAGTCATACACCGGCAGAACCAACCCGGTCCGAATTGGAAATACTACAGGTGTTGTGGAAGAACGGTCCATCAACAGTACGTTTTGTAAACGACCAGTTAAATGAGCAAAAGAGAGCGGTTCAATACACCTCTACATTGAAGCTGATGCAGATCATGTTTGAAAAAGGGCTGCTGAAAAGAGATGAAAGCAGCATGAAACATATTTACAGCGCAGCCACGGAAGAACAGAAAACAAAGGGGTTGCTGCTGGACCGGTTTGTAGATGCGCTTTACAATGGATCGGCTTCCAGCCTGATGATGCAACTGCTGGGAAACAAAAAAACAAGTAAAAAAGAGCTGGAGGAGATCAGGGAATTACTGAACAGGCTGGAAAGCGGCAACGACAAACAGTCTTAAACTTACTATAATGTACCTATTCTTCGCAAAACAACTGTTCTCACCCGAAATGACGCAGGCACTGTGCTGGACGTTGCTGCATTCATTGTGGCAGGGAATTGTAATGGCGGTGATAGCTGGTATACTATTACACATTACCAGGAGATCGGGTGCAGCATTGCGATATAACCTGATGATCCTGTTGTTTGGTGCATTCATGCTTGCAACCTGTGGCACGTTTGTATGGCAATTATATGCAGTATGTCATCAATCTGCAGCAACAAGTACGGCTCTTACCAACGCAATGCCGGTGTTAACAATTGGTCAGCATTCGTTGTCTGGCAATGATACAGCGGTTGTTCATGATGTAAAGTATTATACAGAACTGTTCTATTCATATTTCAATAAACACGCCGCATTGCTGGTAACAGTATGGTTCCTGTTGTTTTGTATGAAGCTGGTGCGTATTGCAGCAGGACTGGCTCATGTACAACGTTTAAAACAATACAAAACACATTCACCCGCAGCATGGTGGACAAACAGGATGCATGAATTGTGCGCAGCCATGCATATCAGGAAACCGGTAGCATTGCTGGAATCTGAACGTGTAAAAGTACCGGTAGTGGCAGGATTGCTGAAACCGGTAATACTGATGCCACTTGGTCTGCTGATCAATCTGCCACAGGATGAGCTGGAAGCTATTTTGTTACACGAACTGGCGCATGTAAAACGCCGTGATTACCTGGTAAACCTGTTGCAGAGCTTTGCTGAAACTATTTTCTTCTTTAATCCTGCAGTGTTATGGATCTCCTCATTGATACGCGAAGAGCGGGAGCATTGCTGTGATGATATGGCCATTGCACAAACCAATGATCCCCGTAAATACATCAATGCATTGGTAATTTTCCAGGAGTACAACACGGCAGGAGCTTATGCTATGGGGTTTCCCGGTAAAAAGAATCATTTGCTGAACAGGGTCAGAAGGATCCTTCAACCCGGCAATAATACGGCCAATGCTGCTGAAAGAACATTCCTGGTTGCCTGTTTTTGTATAGCCATTGTTATGGCATGGGCATTTATACAGCCAGATCCTGTACAGCAGTATAAGGTTGTACAGGATACAGATACTATACCCGCCACACAACATCATTCAGTCGTAACACTGGCAACTTTAGTCCCTTTGACATCAATTGATGATAAGAACAGCAAACCTGAAGGTGAAATGTTTGCGTTAAAAAGCAATGATTCGCTGTACCAGTTTCAAAAAAGAGAGAATGAAATAGAGTGGTTGCGGATCAATGGGCAGGACATCAGCAGTAAAAATATACCTGCTTATTATGCTCAGCTTGACCTCTTGATCACAGGACATAAACAGGCAGCCGCAAATAATAATATCACTGTACGGAAAAACGATTCATTGAATAAAGTTAATGTTCAGGGTACTGTTGTACTTGATGTTAACGTCCAGGGTGCTGTAGCGGTAACTGATAAAAGGCAAAAAGCGACCAGTGACCTGAGGGCTGAACACAATACTGTACATTTTATTGACAGGGAACTGGAAGTTGTGATGGAAGATGAGGGGGAGGTACGACTTTACAGATATGGTAAAGAGGTGCCACCGGATAGTATAGTGTACTATGCAGACCTGGCAAAAAATGTGATCAGGCAAGGATCAAGGGCTGTTAACAGGGACAGGGGTGTTGTATCAAAAGCCGGGAACGAGCATTTACCTCAATATCCCGATTACCAGCAACTGCAACAACAATACCAGGCAGCATACCAGGATTACAATTCCAAAAACACCGGGAACTGGCAGAAACCGAAGCGGCAGCTATCAGGTACAAATGGAGCAAAACAGGTAGCGCCGGATAAGCTGGCTGTTGCACTGGAACCCCTGAAAGGATTATTGGGAAAGGTTGATGCACAAAAACAGTGGGCCAAAGAAGATTCCGCATACCAGGCGATGCTGAAAACTACCGCTATGCGTACGGGTATCCAGACAGCTATTAATGCTGAAGAATCTACAAAACGTGCTGTTGCCGAAAATAAAACTGCAGATCCGAAACAGATATACCAGGAGTTGTTGAAAGATAAACTGGTTGAACAGGGTACGGCCAATACAACATCGTACAAATTAAACAGGGATGCATTGGTCGTAAATGATATTATAATGCCGGAAACAGTACATGCCAAGTACAAAGCAATGTTTGTAAAAGATATGAAGGTGAGTTATTTGTACAGGTGGACTAAAGACTAATATATTTCCAACATAAGATCAATGTGTTCTATTACAACAGAAGTTGAGAAAAACATCTGTTAACAGCAGCGTATTACATTAATTGTTGGTAAGTATAGCCATAAAAAACATAACCAGATACTACACATCAGCCATGAAAAAAACAAAAGGGATTCTCACTTTTTGCGGCCTTCTTTTGCTGCAACAGATTGTACAGGCACAGCACATAAAGATCAACGGTACCGTTCAGTCGCTGGATAAAAAAGCGCTTAACGGTGTTACTGTAAGCCTGCTGAAAGCCAAAGACTCTTCATTGGTAAAAGTTGCTGTCACTGCAGACGATGGTCGTTTTGAATTTACAGGTCTGTCTGCATTCACCGGTTTATTATTGATAACAGGGGTAGGGTACGAGCCTTATTACAGCGAGCGCCTTATTTTACAGGAAACACAGCCGTTACTGGCATTGCAGCCTGTTGTGCTGAAAGTAAAAGAACATGTACTGAACCAGGTAACCGTAGCTGCCAGGAAAGCGCTTGTGGAAAGAAAAATAGACAGGACAGTGGTGAATGTGGATGCATTCATTTCCAACGCTGGTGCCAATGCATTGGAAGTGCTGGAAAAATCGCCCGGCGTACAGGTAGATAACAATGAGAATATCGGGCTCAATGGAAAATCTTCTGTACTAATATATATAGATGATAAACCCACTTATTTATCGGGAACAGATCTGGCAAACTATCTTAAATCCATTCCTGCCAGCTCGCTGGAAAGAATTGAACTGATGACCAATCCGCCTGCCCGGTACGATGCTGCCGGCAATGCAGGCATTATTAATATCCGTACCAAAAAAACAAAGATCAAGGGTTTTAATGGTAGCGTAAGCCTTGCTTATCTGCAGGGAAAATATCCCAAGACAAACAACAGTATCAATTTCAACTACCGCAACAATAAGATCAACCTGTTTGGTACTACCAGCTATGCGGAAGCTACCAACTTTACTGACCTGGATATTGAACGCCGCATCAGGAACAACGACCAGAGCTTGAAAACGATCTTTGCGCAGAACTCTTATATCAAGCGCTGGAACCGCAGCAACAATCTTAAACTGGGGCTTGATTATTATGTAACACAAAAATCAACGTTGGGTGTAGTATTGAACGGAATGCTCAATCCTTCGTCCGAGAATAATTTCAATACCAGCAACCTGAGCGATGGAAACAATGTGCTGGATTCCGTGATCACTGCAGACAACAGGCAGCGTACCAAATTCAGGAACGGTGGTGTCAACATTAACTATCGTCACCAGTATGATAGTACAGGACGTGAACTGACTATGGATGCTGATTATGTAGTTTACCGTTTTCGCAGCAACCAGTACAACCAGAATGCCAGTTACAAACCCGATAATACGGTTATCAGCAAAGATCTATTGGCAGGTAATCTGCCATCTGATATTGATATTTATTCGTTCAAAATGGATTATACACATCCGTTGCGGGGCAATACCAAAGTAGATGGTGGTTTAAAATCAAGTTATACGCGAACAGATAATATTGCAGAATACTATAGAACAACAGGGGGGGTAACAACACCAGACTACGATATTACCAATCATTTCCAGTACGATGAAAACATCAATGCAGGCTATGTAAATGTGAGCAAGGAAATGAAACGGATCTCCCTGCAGGCTGGTTTGCGATTGGAGAATACCGTTTCCAAAGGGCACCAGTTGGGTAATGCCATGAAACCCGATTCTGCTTTTAAGAGAACCTATACCAACCTGTTCCCAACCTTTTTTATTTCTTTCAAACTGGATAGCGCAGGTAAAAATCAGTTAACGATTTCGTATGGCAGACGTATAGAACGGCCGTATTACAGAAGTCTGAACCCGTTTGTATCACCATTAGACAAGTTTACTTATTACACGGGTAATCCATTTCTGCAACCACAGTTCTCAGACAATATTGAGATAGCACATATTTTCAAGAACAAGATCACTACTACTGTTTACTATAACCATATCAGTAACAGCATAGATGAAACCATTGAGCTGGTAGGTACACAGTATTACAGCCGGCCGGGCAATCTGGCTACCAAAATAGAGACTGGTATTTACGTAAGTGGTAATGTACCTGTTACCAAATGGTGGACGGCTGTACCGTTTGTAATGTATCGTTATCTCAAAGTAAAATCGCCATTGTATACCCAGTACATTAATAGCGAAGGCAATTTTGTCATTACTTCACTCACCAACCAGTTGGTGTTCGATAAAGGATGGGGAGCAGAACTGGGCGTAAACTACCAGTCAAAGATCACCAACGGGCAGTTCCAGATAAAACACCTGTTCCAGATGTCTGCCGGTTTGCAAAAGAAAGTATTGAAGAACAAGGGATCTGTAAAACTGAATATCAAGGATATTTTCTATACACGCGTTGTATATGGAACCATCAACAATCTGCAGAATGGGCAAGGGCATTGGCGCAACCAGTCTGATAGCCGTGTTGTATCACTGGCGTTCAGTTACAATTTTGGTAAAGCAGCGGGCAGCCGTAAAAAACACGACGCCGGCGGTGTACAAAGTGAACAGGGAAGGGTGAATTAGGAAGAGAATTGCGGATTTAGAATTTTGGGTTTAATGTCGTGAAAAGTGAATAGTGAGACGTGAATGGTCAATCCTAATTTGTTGCAGTTATCTTTGTTTACTGTTCACGGCTTTTCATACTTCAGATTCGCTTCTGAAGGTCATCCGGGCGGCGTTGAGCCTTAGCTTATAGCCTACCACTTAAAACTTACAACATATTACAGCACTTTCAATGCCCGTATCTTATCACTGGCCAGTTGCGCTTTTAACGCATCCAGTCCGTTGAACTTTTGTTCTGCACGCAGATGAAATTTTACATATACGCGAAGTGTTTCTCCGTAAATGTCTTTGTCAAAATCAAAGATGTTCACTTCAATCATTCGTTTAGTCCCATCCACTGTAGGACGAACACCAATATTCATCATTCCTTTTAGGATGACAGAAGATGTATTGCGGACCTCAACCGTAACAGCATATACACCATTGCCGGGCACCAGTTTGGTATTGTCGGTCATCTGCAGGTTGGCAGTGGGATAGCCCAGTGTTCTGCCAAGCTGGTTGCCTTTTACCACCAGTCCTTCAAAAAAGAAATCATAACCCAACAATGCATTGGCTTCTTCAATGGCGCCTTGTGCCACGGCCATGCGGATGCGGGTAGAACTGACAGTATTTTCATTAATTACGTGAGCGGGAATTTCTTTCAGTTGAAAACCCAGCTTGTCGCTGTACAGTTCCATCAGTTTGTAATCACCTTTACGGCCCTGGCCAAAACGATGATCATACCCGATGATCACGGTATGTGGGTTGAACTTACTAACAAGAAAATGCTCGATATATGCTTCAGGAGTCTGTTGTGCAAATTCAGCGGTAAAAGGTACTATTACCAGGTGGTCAATACCGTTCTGTTCCAGCAGTTCAATTCTTTCCTCGATAGTATTGATCAGTAGAAGCGGCTGGCGATCGCCCCTTACAATGCTACGTGGGTGAGGGTGAAACGTAATGATCACAGTTTCTCCGTCAATTCTGTCTGCTTCCTGCTTCAGTTGGTCCAGTATCTGCCTGTGTCCCAGGTGAACGCCATCAAATGTGCCAATGGTAACCACTGCTTTCCTGAATGCCGGTAGGGTATCTGCTGAGTAATAAACTTTCATATTTCAATCCAACTGCGAAGATAGGGAACAACAGCGGCAGTTGATAAGAGTAAGCTGCAGATACAGAACCTGGCCGCAGGTTTCATGGATTTGCATGGAAAATTACTGTTGCTGCCGGTGAAATACTGCTTATGAACCATTTTGCGTTCACCACTGCTTTCTTTAGCTTTGCGGCCATGAGTTTATATTCACAAAGGGGCGTTTCTGCCCAGAAAGAAGAAGTTCATAAAGCTACCGAAAAACTCGATAAAGGATTATATCCCAACGCTTTCTGCAAAGTCTATCCCGATTACCTGATAGGTGATGACAAATGGGTGAACCTGATGCACGCCGACGGCGCAGGCACCAAAAGCATACTGGCTTATTTGTATTGGAAAGAAACGGGCGATATCAATGTATGGAAGGGCATTGCACAGGATGCCGTGGTAATGAACCTGGATGATCTGCTGTGTGTGGGCATTCATGATAACCTGTTATTCTCTTCCACTATTGACAGAAATAAGAAATGTGTACCCGGCGAAGTGCTGGAAGTGGTGATCAATGGTACACAACAACTGTTTGATGAACTGAAACAATATGGCGTCAACGTTCATTATCTTGGCGGTGAAACAGCCGATGTGGGAGACGTGGTACGCACTATTGCGGTGAATGGTACCATGACAGCCCGCTGGCCAAAGGATAAACTGGTTACCAACGATAAAATACAGGCTGGTGATGTAATTGTAGGTTTTGCCAGCTATGGACAAACCACTTACGAAACTGAATACAACAGCGGCATTGGCAGCAACGGCCTTACCAGCGCACGGCACGATGTGTTGAACAAGTTCTATGCAGATCAGTACAGTGAATCATACGAAAATTCACTGAGCAATGAAGTAGTGTATATCGGTCCGCACAAAATGACGGATGAGATCAGTGTGGATGTAAATGGTAAACAACATCAAACCAATATAGGTAAACTACTGTTGTCTCCTACACGCACCTATGCGCCTTTGCTGAAAGAATTGTTCAAGAGTCATTTTAACGATATTCACGGTCTTATCCATTGCAGTGGTGGTGGTCAGACAAAATGTATGAAATACCTGCCAGGCAATTTCCGTATTATAAAAGACAATCTTTTCACGGCACCTGAAATATTCCAGATCATTCAGAAAGCATCTGGTAGCGATAACCGCGAAATGTACCAGGTATTCAATATGGGCCACCGCCTGGAAGTATTCACTTCAGTAGCTGCTGCGCAGGAAATGATTGCTGTTGCTGCAAAGCTGAATATGCCCGCACAGATAGTAGGCAGCGTAGAGAATAGCAATAAAAAAGAACTGGTATTAACGGTAAATGGCGAACAGATCGTGTATTAACAGAAACATGTACCGCTTACTTAACTGATAAAAAAAAGATAGCCCGAACGGGCTATCTTTTTTTATGCGATGGTTGTTTTGTTGCATTATTGAATAAGATCATTTACTGTCTCTTTCCAGTTGAAATATGATAGGTTGTTTCAGATAAGCGTTCACTTTTTTACCATTTACAAGGGCGGGCAACCAGTTGCCACTGGCCTTGATCAGGCGCAGTGCTTCTGCTTTTAATTCTTTCGGACCGGATATGGCTTCTATATTAGCCAATGTGCCGTCAGTGTTTACTAGAAATTGTAAAACAACGGTGCCTTTGATCTCTTTGTCAATAGCTTCTTGCGGGTAATGCAGGTTTTTATTGATGAACTGTTTCCATGCAGTAGCTCCACCGGGATAAGCTGGCTGTATTTGTACTTTAGCGAGAGTGAGCGGTTTGGCAGTGTCTGGTTCGTATTGACTGAATACGAAGTCATTCACAACCCCATTTCTGTCGAAGCTCAGGTTAAGAACGGAGTTGTTATTACCATAATGCCAGGCTTCTTCCCGCGGATCAATAAAAATGTTGTTGGGCTGTCCAAAAAGGCGCTCAATATCATTGGCATTGGTTTTTGTTTTCAAAATGGTTTTTGCTGCATTGTAATTGAGCGTGAAAGTTGTGGAGAAGGCCTCGTTGTACTGGAAAGATTCCAACAGGTTGTTTTTTCTGTTAAATGCCAGGCTCAGGCGCGCATTATTGTACCTGTACTCCCATATTTCAGTTTCAGCATTTATGGTAGATACCGATGCTTTGCCAAATGCCTTGGTCACTTCATCCTGGGTGGTTTCATTTTCCTTTAATAAACGGACTTTTGAAATGTCGATGGCAATAGCTGAAGACTTAGGACTAACTGCAGTTGTAGCAGCAACAGCTGGAGAAGGAGAGACCATCTCATTTTTTGCCACAATTGTAATCTGGGTAGGTGTGGTATAATTCTCAGTGGCAGGTACCTCGGCCGTCTGTACACGGCGGATAGCTATAGCAGGCTGCTGTGCTTTAAGTGCAATGGCAAAAAACACGATCATTAAAAGGGGCAGGGCCAGTACGCGGCTCCAATATCCATACTTTGTTTGGTTAAATTGAGTAATCATGGCTATACGACGTTTTAAATGGTTTTGAAAAAACGGTTGTGTTATAGAAAATCGGTTGGATTGTATTACCTGTTCTACCAGTAAGGTTGCATAAGCGTACTGGTCATTTCCTGAAACAGCATATTGATCTGCCAGGAACTCGTGAATCGCCTTCAGTTCTTTTTTAATAAGAAAGAAAAAGGGATTGAACCAGGCAAACAGGCAAATGATCTCACCTAGCAATACGTCTGCAGAATGCTTTTGCTGCACATGGAAAAGTTCGTGTTTCAGGATCTGTTGTCCTTCCTTGCTGTCTACTTCCAGTTGACGATTCCAGAAAACAGACCTGAAGAAAGAGAAAGGGGTGCCCGGCTCATTTGTCATATAAAATTTCAGTTGCTGCAACCGGGTATGCTCATAGGTCCGTTCAAGTTTGCGGATATATAACAGGCATTTCACCAATAAAAAAAAGAGCACACCGCAACCGGCAATATAAAACAGCCAGATCAGGCTGCGGGTAGTAAAATGAAAGCCGTGGGTTGCTTTTGCTACCACCGGTGGGTTAAAGGTTGTAAAATCTGCTACGCGGTATATAATACTATGAACAACAGGCGCTCCCGGCTGCCATCTTATAGGCACATTTGCCAGCGGCAGCAATATGGAAAGCAATAAAGTGGCCAGCAGGTAAAAACGGTTATAGTGATGGAACTTTTTATTGCGCAGGAAAAACCAGTAATAACCCAGCAAAATGCCGGAGCACAACACTACTTTCAGACAATAGAATAGCAGGTGCATAGTTAGTTTTTTTGAGCATCCTTAATTTGTTGCAGCAGGGCTTCCAGTTCCTCTACACTCAGTTTATTGTCGTTTACAAACTGGCTCACCAGTTTGGTCAGGGAACCTTCAAAATAGCCTTTCACCAGTTGCTGTACGGTTTTTTTACCATATTCTTCCTTGCTTATCAAGGGTTTATATAGATTATTACGTCCCTGAACTACGTATTCCACAAAACCTTTTTCAACCAGAATCTTCAAAATGGTAGCAACGGTATTAGAATGTGGTTTCGGTTCTGGTATTGCTTCCAGAACATCTTTCAGAAATCCTTTTTCCAGGTTCCACAACACCTGCATTATCTGCTCTTCAGCCTTAGTGAGTGTTTTCATGTTATAACTAAACGTTTAGTTGAAATTATAACTAATTATTTAGTCAAACAAGAAATGTGGAAATTTTTTCAAAATTTAATCTGGCATGTATATGGAAATATGTATAGTTTATTGGTGGCTCAAGTACGCTATGGGCGCTGGTTACAGCTAAAATAATGTTGTGGTACAGGTGATTAGCTGGTGAAATGAAGATGGCATTATACCGCATTCGGTGTGGATTTTATCCACAGGGGCTATGCGGTTTGAGGATTGCATGTTATTTTTGCAGACGGTTCAGGACATATCGGGCGTCTTATTAACAGCACTTTTGCATTAATACTTGCAACTTCTCCCGAACATAATTTGTCTGTTAAATGTTGATACTGTACCCTGTAGAGATTTGTAATATTTATATTAAGATATGAGACAGCTCAAAATTGCTACCCAGATTACCAATCGTGACTCGCAGGCAGTAGAGAAATATCTTCAGGAAATTTCAAAGATCCCGATGATTACTCCCGAAGAGGAGACTGTACTTGCCCAGCGTATCAAGATGGGTGACCAAAAGGCTTTAGACAAATTGGTGCAGGCCAACTTGCGTTTCGTGGTATCTGTGGCTAAGCAGTACCAGCACCAGGGCCTCTCTCTTAGCGATCTGATCAACGAGGGGAACCTTGGTTTGATAAAAGCAGCCCAGCGTTTCGATGAAACCAAGGGTTTTAAATTCATTTCATACGCTGTATGGTGGATTCGCCAGTCTATCTTACAGGCGTTGGCAGAGCAAGGCAGATTAGTCCGCCTGCCTCAAAACAAAATTGGCACTTACAACAAGGCTAACAAGGCCTACATGGCTTTTGAACAGGAACACGAGCGTGAACCAAGTACTGAAGAGTTGGCCGAGTTACTGGAAATGAGCGAAACAGAGATCAACAACATATTCCAGAGCAATACCCGTCATACATCACTGGATGCACCCGTGCATGAAGCAGAAGATGTAGCAATGGGCGACCTGCTGGAAGGTGGCGATGATACAGATGACGACGTAATGAAAGATTCCCTCCGCAATGAGATCCGTCGTGTACTGAAATCACTCAGTCCACGTGAAGCTGAGATCGTGAATGCTTATTTCGGTCTGGATGGAGAAAATGGTGTTACCATCGAGCAGATTGGCCAGAAATATGACCTGACCAAAGAACGTATCCGCCAGATCAAAGAAAGGGCTATCAAACGTTTACAGAAAGCCCGTTACAGCAATGCTTTAAAAGCGTACCTGGGATAGTCTCCCCGGTTTGTCTGATAAAAGGTCTGCCCCGGTAATGAAAATTACCGGGGTTTTTTGTCCTCCCAGGGTATTTGAACCTTCACAACACACCATTGTTATTATTAAGACCGCCACTTTATGCACACCTAATCAAGATGCCTGCCGAAGGGCGTTTTCTTAACTGATAATGAGGTAATTTTGCCAAATTTTATTTTGTAAATCATGGAGAGCGAAAAAGTACATTGTCTTATAATAGGCTCCGGGCCGGCGGGCTACACTGCAGCTATCTACGCCGCAAGAGCCAATTTAAAGCCTGTTCTGTACCAGGGGATTCAGCCCGGTGGACAGCTTACCATTACTACTGAAGTAGAGAACTATCCCGGTTACCCGGAAGGCGTACAGGGACCGGAAATGATGGTAGAGTTTGAAAAACAGGCAACCCGCATGGGTGCCGATATCCGTTTTGGACTGGCTACCAAAGTTGATTTTTCTGCACGGCCCTTCAAAGTATGGATCGATGAAGAAAAACTGGTAGAAGCCGATGCCGTGATCATTGCTACCGGTGCTTCAGCCAAATGGCTTGGTATGGAAAATGAACAGCGCCTTAATGGTTTTGGTGTAAGTGCGTGTGCGGTGTGCGATGGATTCTTTTTCCGTGGTAAAGAAGTGGCCATTGTAGGCGCCGGCGATACTGCTGCTGAAGAAGCACTGTATCTGTCCAAACTGGCTTCCAATGTACACATGCTGGTGCGTCGCGATGAAATGCGTGCTTCCAAAGTGATGCAGGAACGTGTGTTCAAAACAGCTAATATCAAAGTGTACTGGAACTCTGAAACCGACGATATCCTGGGTGAGAATAAAGTAGAAGCCATTCGTTTGAAGGATGTGAAAACAGGTTCCACGCAAACTGTACCTGTCAGCGCATTTTTTGTGGCTATTGGTCACCAGCCCAACTCAGACATCTTCAAAGAGTGGCTGGATATGGATGAAGCCGGTTATATCAAAACAGTGCCCGGTACTTCCAGAACAAATATTGAAGGTGTATTCGCTGCAGGTGATGTACAGGATAAAATTTATCGTCAGGCTGTAACAGCTGCCGGAAGCGGTTGTATGGCTGCATTGGATGCTGAACGTTATCTTTCTGAAAAAGGAATTGTATAACAATCAGTGTTACAATGAACGAAATTTAATATAGCAAATCAATA
The DNA here is from genome assembly GCA_001302245.1 of Chitinophagaceae bacterium PMP191F. Lineage (GTDB taxonomy): Bacteria > Bacteroidota > Bacteroidia > Chitinophagales > Chitinophagaceae > PMP191F. Next base: position 33,179 of record LGYU01000010.1, on the reverse strand, counting down.
CTTCTTTCTAATTTGGCCGCGCTGTCTATATCAGGCAGTGCGACCAAACTCTTTTTATGGTGGTTATTGAACTACAGAATGTACAGTTTCAGGCTTTTCATGGTTTGTATGAAGGGGAAGAAAAGACCGGCGGCCCCTACGAGGTAAATGTAAAAGTGATGTATGAAGAAGGTGATACCTCTTTTGATGATCTCAGAACCACTATTAACTACGTAGACATTTTCGATATTGTAAAACAAAGAATGCAGGTTCCCACTCCCTTGCTGGAAAAAGTAGCACAGGGCATTATGCGCAAGATCAGGCACCAGTTCCCATTTGTTGAAGAAATTGCCATCTCCATTTACAAACTGGAACCTCCCATTATCAACTTCCAGGGAAAGATCGGGGTTACATTACACAAAAAATTTGAGCGATAGAAGGTGACAGGATATTAACCTGTTTCATTTCACCATAGACGTTTCACAAAAAGCAGAAGGCCTGGATGTCATAGCTGATACCTAAATTATTTTCCCTTTCCACCTGCCACTACGCATATACAGGTAGGAAGGAAGAAAGAATGTTATCCAGTATACCCATTCGCTCATCCAGCCATAGGTAATAGATAAGAAGAACTTCTTCAATACCAGGTATACATAGAAGGTGTATAGTGTAATGGCAGCCACTTCAATCAGCAGGGTAACACGACTGTTGCCGGTGCCCAGTACTGCATTGGAAAAAACGATGGCTACCGACATCAGTATCATGGCTACGGATACCACGCGGATCACAGGGGTGGCCTGTTGCACAAAAACACCCGATTGTCCGTACACAGACAAGATTGCGTGCGGGAACAGGTTTACCAGAACTGCCACCACCAGCGCTGTGCCGGTACAGATGCGGATAATGTTGCGGAGCAACGGCCATACCTGGTCAGATTTTCCTTGTCCGATGATATTACTGACCATGGCATTGGTAGTAGCTGCAAAGGCCCAGGTAATTACGCCAAACAAACCAAACACATTGCGCATGATGTTGGAAATGGCCAGCGCCATTTCACCATGACTGTCTATCAGCAGGAAAAAGTATTCCCAGCTCATTACACTGATGGCATGTTGCAGAATGAGTGGCGATGACAGGGAAAGGATCAGTTTCAGGTTGGGCGTATCCCAGCTAAAATCTTTAAACAACCTGAAGCGTTTGCCAATGCCTTTGCGGTGAATAACAAAAAAGATCACCACCATACCGGTAAATTCAGCAATGATGGAAGCAATGGCAGCGCCGTTCAACCCCATTTCAGGAAACCCTGCATGGCCAAATATCAGCAGGTAGTCCAGTAATATATTGGTAATGGTTTCGGCCAGTGTGCCGAATACCAGCAGTTTGCTTTGGTTGGTGCCTACCAGCAGCGCATTGCGCATCTGGTACACGTACAGAAATGGCAAACCCCAGATCCTTATTTTAGAAAATTGTACTGCTTGTTGCAGCCGATCGGCATCATCAATGAACAGGGAAAAAAGATACGGTGTGAGCAACCATGTACTGAGAACACCAATGACAGCGATGACCAGGCCGATAAAAATAGCCTGATTAAATAATTTGCCGATCTCTTCGGGTCTGTTTTCACCTGCACGGCGTGCAATAAGTGCCTGCAGACCGTTGTTGAGGCCAAAACCAATGGCTGAAAAAACAAGATAATAAACCCCGGTAATACCGGCTATTGCCAGTGCCTTTTCATTATAATGTCCCAGGAAAATATTGTTGGTAATAAAGTTGATTTGCGGAATCAGGATGGCAAAGCTGATGGGAAGTGTCAGCTTCATTATTTGCCGCGTTGAAATGTCTAACTGCAGATCCGGACTGTAGGATGAGGTACTCATACAATATGAACGCAAGGTAGTATTTTACCCTTATACACACGGCAGCACAGGAAGGCGAAAAGGAGAACCGGTCGCTACAAAAAACAGGTGTTTTCAGGTGAATTTATAGTATCATTGCACCCTGTAATAACTTATGCTAAAAGCTACATTTGATATTGTACAGGCAGCCGGTATGCCAAAAGAATGGGGAAATATATTCCTGTTGATGGAAGTGGGTGAAAAGACGTTTAATTACATAGTATACAACAGGAGCACATCGCAGGTGCTGGCATTGCGCCAGTACAGCCTTGATTTTATACCCGGCAAATCAACGCATGAAGCATTACTGGAAATTCTGAAAGAAGACGAATGGCTGCAGCAGCCTTTCCGTGAATCATTTGTGATTTACCATTTTGCAGACAGCAACCTGTTGCCCGAAAGATATTTTCACATTGACATGAGCAAACCCGCCACCGAACTGGTATATGGTAATGCCCGCAAAGGTTTATTGCTGAGCGAAAAAGTGCAGGGGTGGGGGCTTTACAATATCTACAGGATACCGCGTGAAACACATGCATTACTACAACAGAAATTTGCAGCCGGCAAATACTGGCATTATTATACCCTGTTCCTGACACAGCACAGGAACAATGATGATGAATCCGGTGAAATGATACATGTGATTATAGCGGCCGACCAGTTTGTAGTAGCTGTTTTTAAAGAAAAGAAACTGTCCCTGCTGCAAACCTATAATTACCAGACACCGGATGATGTATCGTATCATCTGCTGGCCATTTGCGGACAACTGGAACTGAATCCCGAATCAATAAAAGTATATGTATCAGGACTTGTAGATGAACAGTCTACACTTTACCTGGAATTGCTGAAATACTTTTTACAACTGGAATGGGAATTAGTGCCTGCCCGTGTAAAACTGCCGCAGGAGTTTTCACAATATCCGCAGCACTATTTTTCACCACTTATGAAAATGGCCTTATGCGTATAATCGGGGGAGAGTTAGGAGGAAGAAGAATTACGCCGCCGGCTAAAATGCCCTACACACGGCCTACTACAGATATTGCCAAAGAAGGGTTATTCAACATTATTGAAAACAACCTGGATGTGGCATCCTTAAAAACACTGGATCTTTTTGGTGGCACAGGTAGTATCAGTTATGAACTGGCATCACGAGGAGCAACAGACTGCACCATCGTAGAAAAAGATGCCGCTATGTACGAGTTTATCAAAAAAACAGCCGGCATGCTGAAACTGGATGTACTGAAAATGGTACGTATGGAAGTGTTTAAATTCATTGAGCAATGCAATGAGCAGTTCGATTTTATCTTTGCCGGTCCTCCGTATGCGCTGACCACTATTGATGAACTGCCACAGAAAATAGTTGCTAAACAATTACTGAAACCCGGAGGGTGGTTTGTGCTGGAACATACCCCCCGTAACAACTACGAAAAGTATCCGCTGTTTATAACCGCCCGTAATTATGGTACTACGATTTTCAGCATTTTTGTGAACAAGGAAGTGAAAGGGGAGTAGCGAATAATCAATAGTGAATGTTGGAATGGCCGATTTTGGAATGAAGAGATGAGTTGCTGTAGATTACAGATAGTATGCTATTGGCTTCTGACGAAAAACACCGGCCAAGCCCGGCAACCAGTAGCCGGAAACCTGTAACTGGTACCTGGTAATCCGCAGCCTTCTTAGCGAAAAACCTACAACTTATACATATTGGAAAGGATCTTTGTAACCGGCATTGGTACCGGTGTGGGCAAAACAGTAGTGTCCGCCATACTGGCAAAAGCATTGGATGCAGATTACTGGAAACCAATACAGGCGGGCTATGCAGAGGGAACAGACAGTGAATGGGTGCAGAATGTGTTAGGTAAACACAATGGAGTGATACACCCTGAAGTATACCGCCTGGCAATGCCGGCATCTCCGCACATTGCAGCCCGTAATGAAGGAATTTCTATTTCCATTCATCATATTTGTGAACAGGTTCCGGTAAATAATCGTAACTTGATTATAGAAGGCGCAGGAGGACTGCTTGCACCATTGAGTGAGTCGGCGTTTGTTGCGGATCTCGCACAAGCACTCAATGCAAAAGTGATTCTCGTAAGCCGGAATTATCTTGGTAGCATCAATCATTCCCTGTTAACGGCGCGCGTATGCAGGGCAATGAATCTGCCTGTCATTGGATGGATCTTCAATGATCAGTTTCTTGACTACGAAGATGAAATTGTACATTGGACCGAAATACCCAAAATAGCATCCGTTCCTTATGAAAAACAACCAGACGGGATCTTTATCAACTCTCAGGCCGCTGCTATTGTCGGGCATCTGAAAGCACATTTATGATAAAAACAACCGTACGAAAAGAATTCCTGCAACGCAGGTTGAACATTTTTGAAGAAGAGTTTCAGCAACAAACAGTACTCATTGGTTTCAACTTTAAAAAACTAAAGGTCCCTGCTGTAGATTTCCTGCTGTCTTATTCTCCCATTATTGAAAGACATGAGTTTGATGTATCTGTTTGCGAGGATATGCTGCAACAACAGTATCCCCTGCTTAAAACAGCCTGGCCACGTATAGAGTCTGCCACACAACAAATGGATGCCGTTCAGATAGAAAAAAACAGCATTCTTGTACACAATACACACAAAGTACTGGAACCTGCCGATGGTATGATCATGGATCCTCAGAAACTGGATATTGTATTTGTACCATTACTGGCATTTGATAAAAAAGGATACCGGGTAGGGTATGGAAAAGGATATTACGATCGGTTTCTGGTAAAATGCCGTCCGGACATTATCAAAATAGGCTTTTCTTTCTTTGACGCGGTTGATTCCATTGAGGACATCAACGAATTTGACGTACCTTTAAATTTTTGTATTACACCGCGACGTATTTATGAATTTTAACGCGCCATTGCTTCGTCCGATACGGATATTGTTATTTCCCCTTTCACTGGTATATGGTGCTGTTGTGTGGTTAAGAAACCGCTTGTACGATAAAAAAATACTCAAATCAGCCACGTTCAATTTACCCCTGATCTGTGTTGGTAACCTGTCTGTAGGTGGTACAGGCAAATCACCCATGGTAGAGTTCCTGATAAAAGAACTGCAGGGCAAGGTACAGGTAGCCGTACTGAGCCGTGGTTACAAACGCAAAACAAAGGGATATGCACTGGCGTATGAAAAAACAACTGCACTGGAAATAGGCGATGAGCCCATGCAGTTCCATCTTAAATTTCCGGATGTAAATATTGCAGTGGGTGAGGAACGTGTGGTAGCCATTCCGCAGCTATTGCACGATAAACCCGGTACAGAAGTGATCATATTGGATGATGCATTTCAGCACCGCGCAGTACAGGCAGGTCTCAATATTGTATTGACCGATTACAGTAATTTGTTCACCCGCGACTGGTTTTTGCCTACCGGCGAACTGAGAGACGAAAAAGGCAGCTACCGCAGGGCAGACATACTGGTGGTGACCAAATGCCCGCCCGGCCTGTCGGAAGAAGAACGCGACGCCATTGTAAAAGAGATCAATCCCCGCCCGCACCAGCAGGTTTTTTTCTCATGCATCAGGTATGGCGCTCCTTACCATATTACTGTCAAAAATAAGCATGTAGTAATTGGTGAGGCTACAGAAGTGCTGCTGGTAAGTGGTATTGCCAATCCCGCGCCATTGAAACGTTACCTGTACGAAACGGCAGAAACATACTATGAGTTGATCTACAGTGACCATCATATTTTCACTATTGACGACTGGAAAGACATTGTAAAACGTTTTAACTCCATACAGGCTACAGATAAAATAATTCTCACCACCGAAAAAGATGCTGTACGACTAACCAAATTTGAACAGGAAATGAAGGACTATCCGGTATATGTTCTTCCCATTGAAATACAGTTCCTCTTTGGCCGGCAGCAACAGTTTAATGATTTAATTGCTAAATTCATTACCGGATTCAGCCTAACTACTTAAATGTAAGGAATGAGCAGAAAAAATTCCAGAAAGAAAAAGAAGAAAAACGAGCCCGCACAGCATACGCTAAAAGGCACATTGGATATTACCCGGTCAGGTATCGGGTATGTGATACTGGAAAATGCATCGAATGATATTCTTGTAAGACCCAATGATTTTAATACAGCTCTTCATGGCGATACCGTTCGTGTAAGAGTGATCGGTAGCGGCAAACAAAGCGGGCGCATGCAGGGTGTGGTAGAAGAAGTACTGCACCGCAAACAAACAGAATTTATTGGTAAACTGGAAGTAGGCAAAAACACCGCTTTCTTTATTGCCGATGTGAACAAGCCGATGCCCGATATCTTTATACCGTTGCAGGAACTGAATGGGGCAAAAGATCACGATCGTGTTATTGCACGCATTACAGAGTGGCCAAAGAACAAAAAGCCGTTGGGGACCATTGTACAGGTGTTAAAAGCCGAAGATACTAACGACCTGGCGATGAAAGAGATCCTGATCGAAAACGGATTTCCGTTACTGTTCCCCGATGAGGTACAGGAAGAATCAGCGCGTATTCCGGATCTTATTCCGCAATCAGAGATCGATCTCAGAAAAGACTGCCGCGATATTCTTACAATGACAATTGACCCGGTAGATGCCAAAGATTTTGACGATGCATTGTCATTCAGAGTGCTGAAGAACGGGCATTATGAAATAGGAGTACACATTGCCGATGTAAGCCATTATGTAGAACCCGGCACTGCACTTGACCAGGAAGCATACGAACGGGCCACTTCGGTATATATGCCAGACAGGGTGTTACCTATGCTGCCTGAACGGATCTCCAATGAACTATGTTCATTACGTCCGAATGAAGACAAGCTGACCTTTTCAGCTATTTTTCAGATAACACCTAAAGCCGATATCAAACAATACTGGTTAGGAAAAACAGTGATCCACTCCAACAGGCGGTTTACCTACGAAGAAGTACAGGAAATTATTGAGAAAGAAGAAGGTGATTATCGCGACGAGATACTGATATTAAACAACCTGGCTCAGAAGTTCCGTAAACAACGTTTCAGAAAAGGAGCGATCAATTTTTCATCACAGGAAGTAAGATTTAAACTGGATGAAAAAGGCAAGCCTATTGGTATTGTGATAAAAGAAAGTAAAGAAGCGCATCAGCTTATTGAAGAATTTATGCTACTGGCCAACAGGGTAGTGGCAGAAAGTGCATCACGTGTTAAATTCAATAAAAAAGATATTCCGTTCCCTTACCGCGTACACGATACGCCGGATGAAATGAAACTGGCACCGTTCATTGAATTTGCCAGAAAGTATGGACATACGTTTGATATCAAAACGCCTGAAAGCATTGCAGCGTCGTTTAACCAGATGTTGCGCGATGTAAAAGGAAAACCCGAACAGCATGTGCTGGAACAACTGGGCATACGTACCATGGCCAAAGCGGTGTATACAGCCGAAAACATCGGTCACTATGGTCTTGGATTCAAATATTATTGCCATTTTACTTCACCCATACGTCGTTACCCAGATGTAATGGTACACCGTATTCTGCAGGAAATTTTAAAAGGCGAAGTAGAGCCGGATAAAAAACTGGAGCAGAAATGTAAACATTGCAGCGAAAGAGAACGTGGTGCTATGGAGTCAGAGCGTGCAGGTAATAAATACAAGCAGGTAGAATACATGCAATCGTTCCTGGGCGAAGAGTTTGAAGGTGTGATCAGTGGTGTGGCTGCATTTGGTTTCTGGGTAGAGACCATTGCACACAAATGCGAAGGACTGGTAAGCATTAACAGTTTGCTGGAGTATGATGATTTCAGATTGATAGAAAGCGATTATAGCTTAGTAGGTTTGCGCAGTGGTCGTAAATTTGCCATGGGCGATAAAGTGACCATTAAAGTGGTTGCCGCCAATCTTACCAAAAGGCAATTGGATTACGAATGGGTAATGACACCGGGAGTTGCAGAAGAGCCGGCCACCGGCCCCATTCCCAGAAAGAAAAAAAACAGCAAAAAGAAAAATGGTTAATGCTGTTGAAGAGTCCGGATACAAAGTATATTTCTTACAACAGGTTATAAACAGGCAGGCATTTTTTATGTTCAGTTTTGAAGAATTATCGGCAAAGTTTGCACAGCATTTTGCAACACGTCATTTTCCCGCAGAACCCGCATCGCTTTATGATGCCAATGATTATTTTCTGAAAATGGGGGGTAAACGTGTACGGCCTGTTCTATGCCTGATGGGTAACGAGTTGTTTGATAATATTGATGCCGATGCGTGGCATGCAGCTACTGCAGTAGAATTGTTTCACAATTTTACCCTGGTGCACGATGACATTATGGATAAAGCACCATTGCGCCGCGGAATGCCAACTGTGCATGAAAAATACGGTACAGCCACCGCATTGCTGGCAGGAGATGTAATGCTGGTGATAGCTTATGATTACCTGAATAAGATAAAAGAAAACTACCAGCGTGTCATCATTCACCTGTTCAATAAAACTGCGCGTGAAGTATGCGAAGGGCAACAGATGGATATGGATTTTGAAAACCGTGAAGCTGTTCCGTTTGATGAATATATCCGCATGATTGAGTTGAAAACATCGGTATTGCTGGCAGCCAGTTTACAGATAGGAGCTGTTATTGGCGGCGCCAGCCAGCACAATCAGCAGCATTTGTACGAATTTGGTAAAAACCTGGGTATTGCTTTCCAGGTACAGGACGACTACCTGGATGCATTTGGCGATCCCGGAAAAGTTGGCAAACAACCTGGTGGAGATATTGTGGCCAACAAAAAGACTTTTCTCATAATCAAAGCAATGGAAACTGCCAATGCAGAACAACGCAATGCTTTGCTGAAACTGATGAAAGGAAATGCAACAGATAAAGTACAACAGGTGCTGGATATTTTCCGTGCCTGTGGAGTAGACCAGTGGGCTTTCAGGTTAAAAGAACAATACATAGAGCAGGCATTTGATCACCTGGAAAAAATTGCGGTGGTCAGCACACGTAAAGAACAGTTAAAATCACTGGCCCGTTTCCTGGTACAACGCGAATACTAATACACTACAGCAACTGTACCATACAGCAGTTGCGCAATACTACCTTTTTTACTGCCTGCATTCTGTAGATACAATGACTGTATTCGTATAGAAATACACTGTATTTTTCTATTATGCTGTATGTAGCAGAAAGTATTGCTGTACATGGCACCCGGTTTGAGTTTAGTTACTTAAACCTTTTTTAAAATGAAGAAACTAACATTAACGGCACTTATTCTGGCAGGAGCTTTTGTATGCAGTAATACAGTCAATGCACAGGTAAAAGTAAATGTGAATGTAGACGTACAACCCATATGGGGACCAGTAGGATATGATTACGTAGAATATTACTATCTGCCCGACCTGGAAATGTATTATTATGTTCCTGGTAAGCAATATGTATACAGAAGCGGCAATCGTTGGATACGTTCAAAAACTTTACCTGAGCGATACAGGAATTTTGATTTTTACAAAGCCCACAAGGTAGTGATCAATGAAAATAAACCATATCTGCATCACAATGACAATGTATCAAAGTATGCAACGTACAGAGATAAACATGATCAGCAACCTATCCGTGATAGCCATGATGAAAGATATTTTTCTAACAAAAATCATCCTGAACATGGTAAGGGAAAAGACACTGGCAGAAGACCGCATTGATCATAGTTGATATGTAATCAATAAAAACTATAACAAGGGCTGCTTCTTTTGGAAGCAGCCCTTGTTCATTGAAGAAAAAAGATAAGTGATAGAATATTCCCGGAGTAAAAGGTGTAAAAAAACGTAGCTGACAGGGGTGGAAAGTACAGTGTCTGTTGAGTTTTAATCAATTGTTATACAATTGATTGTAATGTATTTTGAATTTTGTGGCTGTATTACTACATAGTTCTGGATACGTTATTACAGTGTTTTCACTTAGACGATTTTAATATTGCAATATAAAGCAACACTCTCCAACCATGCAGATAAACAGAAATGTTTAAACATTCACAGACATGGTTTTGTTAAGGTTCACTTCTGATAAGTAGCAAACTGTACGTAGTAAAGTACATCGTTTATCTTTATTGATCATCGTAGAAAAGATTGAATTCCCGATAAGGTAACTAAGCAATTAGCATAAATTGATTATTGCTGATGTCATAATATCATGAAAAGCCCAGTTCCTGTATTACTATGAAAAAACCGGGTCTAATTATTTTTGAAAAACTATGGCATCAGTAACTGCGTGGCACACTCGTAGTTTGAATCCTTTGATGAACAGTAAGTTCTTACCGAAGTAACGCAGGAAAAAGGGAAGCGGTGAGGAGTAGTATCCTCCCGCCCCTTTTTTAAAAGCGGATAATTGTGGTGTGTATGTAATGGTAAATGGATTGTGTGAGTTATATCAATGTAGCGTTCTCTGAGTATGGTTTCAATATTGGATTTGGAGTGGAAGGGCACCTCTCTGGTGCCCTTTTTTTATTGATTATTAATTACAATGACATAACCGGAATGTATACACAGCAAATGGAATAGCGCATCGTAGATTTACTAACATCCTTAAGTCAAATAATTTCGTTTATACTTGAAAATCCCGTCTCTATGATTCGTAATTCAAACCCCTTATATACGAGGTATGGTACCGGCCTGGTGGCAGAATCCCACGATATTAACCACGACCAGCTTGCAAAAAATAATACTTACCGGAAACATTTTTCGATTTTTACTCGATCCGTTATTATGAAAATAGTTCCGACGTTACTGCTGGTGATCAGTGTACTTGTTGCGCTGATGGTACCAGCCAGATATTATGAAATGTGGTGGCTTCGGGGAATCGTTATCCTGTTTGTGGTAACCGGTGCCTGGGCCTGTAGCCGGTTATATCTGCGGAATACACATCATAAAAACAAACTGCTGAAGTTGAGCGTTAAAGAACATAGCATGGAAATGGAAGATACACTGACTGCATTAAAAGATTCTGAAAAGGTATTGCGTCAGAAAGCTCGTCTTCAGGAACAATTGATCACTTCGCTTACACACGATATCAAAAGTCCGCTGAAGTATCTTGTGATCACTGCAAAAAATGTATACGAAGAAACTTCGGCCAAAACAGCACCAGATATTCAGTCATTGCAGGCCAATGTACGCCTGTTGTATGATGCAGCTTACCGGATGTACTATCTTACCGACAATCTTTTACAGTATATCAAACTGCATTCAAAAGATGAGCATATCGGCTATGGAATTGTGAATGTGTTCAACCTGGTAGAAGACAGACTGTTCATCTTCCGGGATATGGCTTATTCGCAGTCTATTCCCATCGTGAACAATGTATCGCCTGAGATTAATATCAAAACCAATGCACATTTATTAGGTATCATTCTATATAACCTACTGGACAATGCTATAAAATTTACACATGAAGGTGAGATCGTTATTTCCGGAGAAATGAAAGACGGTCAACTGTATCTTGAAGTACGTGATACAGGTATCGGTATGGACTCGGATATGGCAACCTGGTGTAATACGGCTGAAGAGGACAACTTCAACGGAGACAAAAAAGCAGAAATGATGCTGTCGCGCAGTAAGGGGCTGGGACTGATCATTGTAAAAGAACTGACCGCGTTGCTGAAAGGAAGGCTGCTGGTAAGAAGCAGTCATCAGTATGGCACCAGTATGCTGATCGTATTGGATAAATAATATAGATAAATAGTTATCAGGCTACCGCTTAAACCACAATTCCGTCCTATTGAAGAAACGAGGCATTGAAGATCCTGTGAAAGACCTTTTTTTTATGAATTTTAAGCTATCTGCTGTTGACAGATGCACAGCTTATATATTTGTTTTAATTGCTGATTTATTGATTGTGTGATTTTGTGATGTACAACAGACATGGATTAAATAAATCCTGGTATCTCTGAAATTCAAAATCACCGATATCCCGAACCTATGGTAAGGTTCCTTCTATGAACGCTGTTTCTACCAAAATAAAGCCTCTGCGTGGCACGTTAAGATTTCTGATGGATAGATTATGTGATTTGGCAGCAAGCATACGTAATAATTCCCAATATTTCTACATCTCGAAATCACCAATATTGAATACCTGTTTTGATTGCTGATTTATAGATTATGTAATTTTGTGATGTGCAGCAGGCATGTATTAAATAAATACCAAAATCCCCACATCCCAAAATCAAAAATCTTTCGGCATAAGAACATTTGCCAGGAAGGCAATAAGTAGTGATATTATTCCGCGTTATAGATCCTTGCTTTTTCTGCCAGGTCAATGATATTTACTACCTGTAGTTTTTCGTAGATCCTGCTTTTGTAGGTACTGACAGTAGATACTTCTATATTCAGGGTAGTACTGATATCAGCGAGGCTGAGTCCTTTTATCAGCAATTGCATCACCTCTGTTTCGCGATTGGAAAGTTTATTGAGTGGATTGGCGATCATCGGTTCTGAACGACCAGTAACGCCATTAAGCAATCTTTCTTTTAAAGATGGACTAATATACTTCTCATCATTCAAAACAGTCTGGATAGCTGTTTTTAATTCGTTTTCGTGTAACTGTTTGGGCAGGTATCCGTCTGCACCTGCCTGAATGTATCGCAGCGCAAATAGTTGTTCATCGTATGCAGAGAAGATAAGGATCTTAATATGTGGCTGGCGTAATTTCACCACATCGATCATTTGTATATTATTTCCTCCCGGAAGATTTACGTCCAGTATCAGCAGATTAAACTCTTGTGAATTAAGATATTTTAATGCACTGTTGAGGCTATCTGCTCCTAGTATCTGGGCATTGGGCATGAACTGTTTGATCATTAACATAGTCCCAAAACGTACAATCGAATGGTCATCGGCAATCAGGATATTTGGCATGGCTAGTTATTTGGGGATTCAACCATATTAAAGTTATATCATAATTCCGGATATTGCTACAATGATATAAGAATACGGCTACAATTATTTATTTCGTGAAACATTTAACAACACACTAATTAATTTTATTAAACTAATATGTGCATTTCTGTTATACCTATATTCTTTCATGTAGCTAGTGAAGATATAACGTACAATGATATTTTTCATGAAATACCCGAAAGCGCTCAGTATTATTGGTAAATGTCCAATGGAGGCTGTGCGTTAAAGATATTTATTCGGGAACAGGTGATGAGCGTTCAATCTCAATGAGTTTATTGCCGCCAGGATAAAACCTTCCTTTGACTGCAAGCTGGTCGTTGATATAGATAGCAGATAAGAAGAAGTTGTTTTGCCAGCTTAATGTGGCAAATCCATTCTGATCAGTTTGAGCTGTGGGTGTTGTCTCCTTGTTTTCATGCACTGCAGTAAGTGTGGTGGCATATACACGCAGTCCTTTCACGGGGTTGCCTGATTGCAATACACGGATTGTCATTTTCTTTTTCATATGAAACGGGTTTGATGTGTTACTGGCAATAATAGTATCGGGTTGTTGTGATTGTAATTTTAAATACCGGTTGTATATAAACATCCGGTAGGTATTGATGAACAGGAGTGTGGATACAGCTACCAGTGTCCCGTTGGTAATGCCTTTCCAGAAGTTATGCTGTTCTGTTACCTGCAGCATCAACAGGCTTATTACTAACAGTATATACAGCGATCCTTCTTCTTTTGCCAGTGAGCGTAATTTCCTTTCCAGTTTTTCGTGTTCGCTGTATTGTATCTCTGGTGTCTCAATGCGTGTAACACTTTGCGTAAATCTGCTCTGCACACTTGTTTTATTTTTATTCAAACCCGGCAGAAATCCTTTGTGCATCAGAATAAAACCGCTTGTAAGCATAGTACAGGCAATGCCGGTGGTGTATGGCAGTTGCATAAAAGCAGCACCTGCAGCAACAACAAACATAATCATGCCAATGCAAAACATAATATAACCCATTCTTTTTTCCCATAGCAATCGCCTGGTTATTGTTTGATACCGTTTGGATGAAGGGGCATTGAGGTATACGGAAGAGGGTAAAAATGGTGCTGTATTCATCTGATAGTATATTATAAACTTTGCTGTTCTGTTCTTCTGTGTTTGCAGTAATGCCTAGCAATGTTCCGGGTTACATAGAATTTTCCTGAAAGCGCTGTATCAATGGCTTGTTGTATTTCACCCACATCGTCGGATAGTAGGAAGTAAGCATCATAATAAAAGAGGTCTTCACAACGTACCAATTCATCAATATACTCCATTGAGTAAATAATAACTGGCAATTGGTTATTCCAGATCCGTAACTGCAGCAGCACCTGTGTTGTATATTGTATGTTCCATGCAGGGTCTATACATAACAGAATGAACATTTCCTGTTGCTGCAGGTCGCAAGCAGGTAACGTTGCAATGCCGGCTGCTGTAATAATGCTGTACCGGTTGGTATGTTTTCCGGTTGTAAGCATTATTTTCTCTTCTACGGGAGCTTTATCAATCAATAACATATAACCGAAACGCTTATCAGCGGTAACGGGGGTGTTTGTTTTCGAAAGGATTTCCGGATACATAAGCTGTTTAAATAAGGTGCATAATCAATATTATCTGGCAAATGCCAGCGCCTGGTGCTTCTGGTTACTGAGTTTTGGATTGGGAGGGAGTGAATTGATGGTGGAGTTGCCGGAAAAACAAAGCTACCAATAGCCTTTTATACATCATAGCACCGGACATGTAAATTGAGCGAAAGCATAATTTAATTGAGTAAGCGTATAATTGCGTTTGCTATTTCAGGTGTTTTAATAATGCAGATCAATTTCTGCGCTTGCCAGGTGCTGGTTTGCAATCGAATATAAATATGTGTTATTGTATGTTTCCTATTGCTGTAATAATACTGCTACAATGTAGTGATGCGATTCTTACACCCATCCACCGGATGAGATAGTAATTTCAGGTAATGATTCCGTTTTAAATCCTGTAAGACCAATGAAAAATCGTGTGTATTCCGGAAAAGGAATGTATCCGGAATACACTGACTACCAGGATGTTTGCCACAAACAGATAAATATCCGTTAGCTGGTATCAAAGAATAGTATTGTTTGTGGCAAACGTCTTATTTTTATGAACTGTTTTCAACCTGGATATAGCACACTTCAAAGATACCACCGGTTAAAGCGCTCTCCGTTCGCATTAGTAGCATTTGGTTTATGATTTCTGCAGTTGCAGTACACATGACCATCGTATTGTGTACTACATATCTGTATCACCCAACCATTCCCGCTAACAAAGAATGACCCTCTTTGATTAGACCCTGAGTCGTTGAAGTAACCACAATCTTTTACCAGTTAATTATCATCTCTTATGAGAGTTGTAAAAACAATCGGGATGGATGACAAAAGCCTTACATCTTATCTCCTGGAAAAACGGTCGTCCGAAAACCGGCAAAGTATCGAACCAGGATTGAATAACAAAAAGGACATCCTTACATTTATTAATGCGTATGCTGAGCAGGCCGAAGTAATGGATATTATTTCTTCTCCGCTGGACGAAGAAGGATTGCCGGGCAAAATGGTGCTGCTGCTGGTGATAGACCCGGTGCATCACAATCCGGTTGTACGTACAGATAAGCGTGGCAAAACTCCTGTGCAGCCTGCTGCCAAACACCAGTTGCTGGAAAATGTAGTGAACCGCCTGCAACAGAAAATGCACGATGAGGAAACAGTAGTGACAGAAGAAGGTGTATTGCCGCAAACAGGTGTGGGATATCCCCGTCGTTTGCTGGTTACCACGCACGGACAAATCTCTGTAATTAATATGGACCAGATCGTATTCCTGAAATCCTGTTCCAATTATACTATTATAAAAATGGCCGATGGTAATAAATATACCTCCAGTAAACATTTGAAAATATATGATATGGCGATCAGTTGTCATCCCGATTTTTTACGGGTGCACCGCTCTGCCATCGTGAACAAAAATTTTGTACGTTCCATTGTGCGTAAGGGGCATAAGAATATTATCCTGATGCACGATGATACGCAGGTAGAAATCTCTTCCAAACGCAAAGAAGCGATTCTCGAAAGCCTGTGCAGGTAAGAAAATTACTGCAAACCAGTTTTTGATAATACAATTAATTACCGGTATACCATGCCGGGTACTATTCTATAAGGGCATATAAGCCCCGGTCTGTAAAGTCCGGGGCTTTTTTAATATGACCGTTTTTTGCAATATTCCGATCGTTGGCTATTTTGTGCTGAAAGCCATTATCAGCTTCGCCGGTACGTATTTTTTGTATAATTTCCCCGCTTAAACCAGAACTGATTATGTCAAACTCGCTTTTCCGGACTAAAAAAATAGAATCGATTCTCTCTGAAGGTAGTGACGATCCTCATGGCGGAGGCGGGTTGAAGCGGGTGTTGGGTGTACGTGACCTTACTTTTTTCGGAATTGCGGCCATTATTGGTGCCGGTAGTTTCAGCAGCCTGGGTGAGGCCTGTTTTAAGGGCGGTCCCGGTGTTGTCCTGTTATTTATATTATGCGGTATCGCCTGTGGCTTTACCGCTTTTTGTTATTCTGAGTTCGCCAGCCGTATCCCGGTTGCGGGTAGCGCCTATACTTATGCCTATGCTTCTTTTGGCGAACTGTTTGCCTGGATCATTGGCTGGGCACTGGTAATGGAATATTCCATTGGTAATATATATGTAGCATTTTCATGGAGCGATTACTTTACCTCCTTGTTGCATAAAACAGGTGTACATATTCCTGATTACCTGACCTGTAGTTACCAGGAGGCCAAAAAGGCCTTTTTGAGCAATTCGCCCAATATGGAACTGATCGGCGCCTGGCAAAATGCTCCTGTAGTAGGTGGGCTGAAGATCATTTTTGACCTGCCTGCATTGATCATCAATGTATTGATCACTATGCTGGTATATGTTGGTATCAGGGAATCAAAGAATTTCAGCAACGCCATGGTGGTGTTAAAACTGGCTGTGGTGGCGCTGGTAATTGTAGTGGGTGCCTGTTATATCAATACCGATAACTGGTTGCCGGTAAACGATGTAGGTACAAAATCATTTATGCCGAACGGGTTTGGTGGTGTAATGGCTGCTGTATCCGGGGTGTTTTTTGCTTATATCGGTTTTGATGCGGTAAGTGTGCTGGCTGAAGAAAGTAAGAATCCGCAACGTGATCTGCCCAGGGGCATGACCTATTCGCTGGTAATATGTACCAGTGTGTACATTCTGCTGGCACTGGTGCTGACTGGTGTGGTGAATTATCGCCAGTTTGAAGGTGTGGGTGATCCGCTGGCTAAGATCTTTGAAATAAAAGGTGTGGGCTGGATGCAACTGCTGGTATCTGTTTGTGCGGTTATTGCCATGACCAGCGTATTGCTGGTTTTCCAGATGGGACAACCACGTATCTGGATGAGCATGAGTCGCGATGGATTGCTGCCACCCAGGTTCCAGCGCATTCATCCGAAATTCAAAACCCCTTCGTTTGCTACTGTGTTAACAGGCATCATTGTAGGTGGTTCGATCATTTTTACCGATAAGACCTTTGTGCTGGATTTTACCAGCATTGCCACTTTGTTTGCTTTTGTACTGGTATGTGGCGGTGTATTGCTTTTACCCCGTAAAGAAAAAGTACCCGGCCGTTTTAATATGCCTTATATCAATGCCCGTTTTATTTTCCCGATACTGGTAATAGGTGTACTGCTCGTGGCAGGTAAAATTGCTCCCACTTATTTTTCTGATATGTTCAATTTTGATTTTTCCAGCAACAAGGACTATCTCAAAGGTGATGCTACATTTATGGACCTTGCAATACCCAATATTTCGCTGATCATTTTCTGGATCTGCTGCCTGATATTGAGCGTGCTTGCCATTGTTAAAAAATATTCCCTCATCCCGTTAATGGGGCTTTCTACCTGTCTGTATCTTTTAACCGGTATGACCAAAAGTAACTGGGTATGGTTTCTTTGCTGGTTATTGCTGGGACTGATCTTCTACTTCAGTTATGGATATAAAAAGAGTAAACTGGCTAAAGCTGCTACCGCATAAGCTGTGTATAGCAGTGTAGTGATTGTTTAAATTGGCGTATTTTTACGCTGATTATGAAATTCCAGATAGGCGATAAAGTAGTAGTGCTGCACTCCAACGATGAAGGAGAGGTGGTAGATATCATTAATGAAAAAATGGTGATGGTAGACGTGCGCGGTGTCAAATTCCCGGCCTATACCGACCAGCTTGATTTTCCGTATTTTAAACGTTTTTCCGAAAAGAAACTTTTTCCTGCCAAAAAAGAGAAAAAGTTTGTGGATGATATTCCGCATGAAAAGAAGAAGGTCAGCGATAAGGTGGTAGATGGTGTATGGCTGACTTTTATACCAGTGATGCATGCTGACGAGTTTGGTGATGATATTGTGGACGAGCTGAAAATACATCTTGTGAACCGCACACCTGCAGGATACAAATTCATTTATAAACTGAATTACCAGGGCGATACTTCTTTTGACCTGGTAAACCAGATCCATCCGTTTGAAGATTTTTACCTGCACGATATTCCCTTTGAAAATCTGAATGACAGTCCCGTTTTTGCATTTGAATTTTCACTGACCACCCCCGATAAAAACAAGGCTGAGTATTTTGAATCATCGCTCAAACTGAAAGCCAAACAGGTTTTTACGCGTATTGAACAACTGCGTGAAAAAGGTGAAGCCACTTTTTCATACAAATTATTCGATACTTATCCCGGAAGACCTTACGAAGAACCGGTGGTTGACCTGAACTTATTGGCAAAATCAGGATACAAGGTTTATGATGCTTCCCGCGCTCGCCAGCACCTGGAACCTGCCCGGCATGAAGTGGATCTGCATATTGAAAGACTGACTCCCGATGCAGATTCCATGGATAATTTTGAAAAACTCACCTTACAGTTAAAGACTTTCGAAAAATATTTTGAACTGGCGCTGGCGCATCATCTGCCAGGTATGATTGTGATCCACGGAGTAGGTACCGGCAAACTGCGTGATGAAATTCATGAAATACTGCGTACACGTCGTGAAGTGAAAAGCTTTATCAATCAATACCACGCTGCTTACGGATACGGAGCTACGGAGATCTTTTTTCAATACTGAGATGAATCTGAAGGTTTAAGGAACAAGGTATAAGGTAGAGAAAATATGAAGTACAGAAGGGTTGATAAGCCGAAAAGGTTGATAAGAAGGCAGAGATGATTGACTATTCACCATTCATTACCCACCACTCACGATTACCTGCCTACACTCATGTTAAAACTGTATTTTTGCACCGACTACAAACCGTGCTATCGCTCTCTGTTTAGGCAGGGGGAGGAAAGTCCGGACAGCGCAGGGCAATGCACCGGTTAACGGCCGGGTTCTGCTTTCGGGTGGAAACAGACAGTGCCACAGAAAATTACAGCCTTCTATCCGCTGATGCGGATATTGTCTGCGCAAGCAGAGGGTGATGGTGAAAATGTAGGGTAAGAGCCTACGGCTTTGCCGGGTAACCGGCAGGGCGGGTAAACCTTGCATGCTGAAATGCCATGTACACCAGCGTTAAGGGCGGCTCGCCCGATTTTGTTTCGGCAAAAACGTTGGGTGGGTAGGCAGAAAGATTCCGTTAGTAATAGCGGAACCAGATAAATGATAGCTATCTGCTTCGGCAGAGATAACAGAATCCGGCTTACGGGTTTGTAGTTTTTTTAAGTTATAATTGATAAGCTTTAAGTTGATCACCGGAAGTGATAACTGTCCTTCCTGCATTTTACTTACAACCTATAACTCAAAACTTACAGCTTACAACTCCCTTTACTTAAACAACAGGTGTCCTGCGTAGCCTGCAGCTTCCATCATCCAGGCAATGCCCAGATGTACAATTACTCCACCCCAGATGCTGCGTGTATTGTATACTACTGCTCCCAATATCATTCCCCCGAAAAAAGAAGTGATGCATTCAAATAATGGTTTGCCGAAATGAATGGTGCAATAGAATGCAGCCATCGGCAAAATGGCGTCTTTGCCAACAAAACGTACAAAAAGTAATACCAGAAATCCGCGGAAGAATAATTCTATTGTGATGAAATCAATACCGTAAGCTAATTCGAACAACAGCTTCCAGAGCATTGGATGTGCTACATGGTCTTCTATAAAACTGATGCGTTGAAATTTTGGATAGGTATGTAAAAAATCCTGTCGTGTAGCTGCAAATGCTATTAACGGTACCATCAATAAAAGCAACAGGAAATAGGGGCGTGCATTAAAGCCTTTGATCAGTAAACCTGCAACCGGTTTTTCATTGTGCTGCCATTTCCATACCATCCACACCAGCAATGACACCAATACACATTTGAAAGGCCAACTCAGTACCTGGTACCAGTATTGTTTCCACGGGTAAGCCAGTTGGTCGGTGGTAAGATGCGTAAACCAGTCGAATGTGATCTTGGCTGCAAATATGGCGGGGCACATCAGTAATAGCAATATGAAATGCCTTTGCCCGGGAAATGGTTTGCGGTTGATCAGCAACTGCCCCAGGTGTACAGTGCAAAAGGTAACGGTATACAATACAAAGAACCCGGTAAATTTCAACCAGTTCGATGAAAAGGAATTAATACGTTTTTCAATACCAATAGTATAGTTGATAACAACAAGTATGGCTGTGAATGCAAAAGTGGCAATAAGGACAGTGCGGTTAACGGATCGAAAGTAGTCGGACAAGTAAGTGCGGATAGATTTCATGCAGGTAAAGCCTATGCAAAGTAAGATACTTATTTACCTTCAAAGCTGGCTTTCATTTTTTCCATCAGGCCGGCTTCTATCATTTTCTGCGCCAGTCTGATCATGTTGCTAAAAGCTTTTGCATGTGAAATGCCGTGACCGATAATAACAGGTTTGGCTACACCCAATACCGGTGTACCACCATAATTTTCGAAATTGAAACGGTCGAAGTATTCGTGATGGATCTGTTTCTGGTGGGTGATTTCGTAAATGGACTCTGCCATTTTGAGAATAACGTTGCCGGTAAAACCTTCGCAAACCATTACATCTGCTTTGTCCAGCAGAATGTCCCTGCCTTCCACATTGCCGCTGAAGTTGATCTCATTATTTTCTTTCAGCAGGGGATAGGCGGCCTGTGCAAGAATATTGCCTTTGCCTTCTTCCTCACCGATATTGATCAGTGCTACACGTGGATTGTCAATGTTAAGGATATACCGAGCGTATAATGAGCCAAGCTGGGCAAACTGGTTCAGGTGTTCTGGTTTACAGTCGGCATTTAAGCCAACATCCAGCAATAAACCTGTTTTGCCGTTGTCTTTGGGGATAATGGTAGAGATGGTGGGGCGCTGTACGCCTTCAATTGCCTTGATGCTATACATGGCACCTACCAGCATGGCGCCGGTATTACCTGCACTGATAAAAGCTTCAGATTTGCCGCTTGCCAGCAGGTGAAAACCTATGGCAATAGATGACTGCTGTTTTTCTTTTAATGCTTTGGTAGGGTGTTCATGCATTCCGATGATCTGTGGGGCATGAACTACCTTAACAGCAGCCGCAGGAATCTGGTATTCCTGCAGCAGGGGATTGATTTGTGCTTCATCACCTGTTAATAACAATACAGCCGGAGTATCCGTTTCAGATAAGTATAGCTGGATACCTTTCACCGCTTCACGTGGTGCAAAGTCTCCCCCCATCATGTCTAAACAAATAGTCATCTCCGGCAGCAGGCTTTATTAAAAAGGAATGTTATTTAATGGGGCTTTGTTCGGCTACCACTTTTCCTTTGTAATACAACTTACCTTCACTTACGTGCGCGCGGTGACGTACGTGGATTTCGCCTGTAGTGCTGTCTTTGCTCAGCGTTACTTTCTCAGCTTTGTAGTGAGTTCTTCTCTTGGCACCCCTCTGCTGGGAATGTCTTCGTTTCGGATTAGGCATAACTCAAAATTTATACTACTTAAAAAACTTAATGTTATTAATTGTCTTCGGTATTCCTGAATTTTTCCAATCCCTTCCACAATGGATTTGCAGGGGGATTGCTGTCTGTATCCAGTTTTTTCAGCATGGCCAATACTTCCTGGTTACAATGTGAGCCTCCCATTTCATTTTCAGGGCACATGCGCTGCATGGGAATGCTCAGGTTGATAAATTCATAAATCCAGTCTGCAATATGGAGGTGGCTTTCTCCCCTTGAAATGTAATAAACATCCGGGTCTTCTTCCTGGTCATTCATTACTTCGGGGTCATCTACCATTTTTACTACCACTTTAAACTCATCCCAGAGTTCCAATGGCAGATTGTTGCCACAACGATCGCAGGTTACTTCCAGTTTTCCGCCTACTTCAAATTTCAGCAGCATAAAGCTGTTGTTCTTTTCAAGCGACAACTTTACATGAGCTGTACAGTTGCGGAAATCCTGTTCCTGGTAATCTGTAAAGAACTTATCGGTAATATCATATTCAAACTCATGAATACCGGGTTTTAATCCTACAAAGGCAATATCAAAATTCCGGCGGTTGCTCATGAACTACCCTTTTAAAGAGTTTGCAAAGGTATGGATAATCAGCTTACAATGAATAGTTATCTTATAAAAACTTTCAGTCGCTGTTGATCCTGTTGAAAAGTTATGTAGTTAACTGTAAATCAACAATTTTGGAAGTAAAAATGTTCAATAAACGGCCATCAGAGGGTGGAAAACTTAATATTCAGGCGTAGTTAGTGTAATATATATAAGGTATTGTTTGAATGCGTGCTGTTCCTGGTAATGATAGTTTACCCGTTTTTGGAGTATTATTTGTTTTGTTTTGCCGAAATGTGCTGTATCTGCTGACGGAGATCTTTTATTTCACTTTGTGCGTGATAATACTGAATGGCAAAGTAGCACATGAATGCCAGGCATAACTTGGCGAAAAGGAATACTATGAAAACCACCAGTCTCCAATATTTGTGCACTTTGATATGTGAATCCTGTACTTCCTGAACGGGGATATAGTTATCTCCGCTGCCGTTGCCGGAACCTGTACCAATAAATGGTGGTTTTGGTGGAGGTTCATCAAACAGCGGGCGTTGTACCGGTAGCCTGTTAATGCGTTCTTCAGTTATCTTTTTCAGTGCCGGAGGCGGCGGAATGCTGTTGGCCATTGCATCCGATTCTACCTGGATTTCATAATGATACAATGCCAGCCGCAGTTCGGGATATAAAGGAAGCAGGTTTTCAAATTCCTGTTTGTCAGCAGGTGAACTCATACCATTCACATACTCTTCAATGATGCCACTTTGTATGTATTGCTGAATATTCACTGCAGATTTTTTCTGATGATTAAGAGTGATTCACGCAACAATTGCTGAACAGATGCTGTATCTGCCTGCAGTTGTGCTGCTACCTGTTGTATAGAACGTCCGTTTATATACATTTCAATAAACACGGTTCTTTGTTGATCAGTCGCCTCTTGCAGCAACGGTTCGTAGTAACTTCTGTTATGACTGCTTTCAATACCGGAATTGCATGAGGATGCTGTTGTTTTATTCTTGTAATCCAGTATTACCTTTCTGGCTTCGGCCTGTAACCAACAATATACGCTTAAAACAGCATCAGGGATTTCTGCCATTTTATCATACACCTTTTCAAAAATAAGCATCAATACCTGTTCTGCGTCCTTTTTATCGGAAATAAATTGAAGGGTAAATCCCAGTAACATAGAGCTGTATCTTGTATACAGGTATTCAATAGCCAGTGCTGGACTTTGATGAAGGCGCAGTTTCAGGTTCTCTTTTTCTACAGTGGGTTCCAATATTCGCTGTTTGTGCTGTTTTGCTTTTAGCAATTTATACCTACCGGGGCATAAGTGCTTATGCGTATGCGGCCAGGAGCATTGCTTTGCCAGGCTACTGCCGGGGTTAAAAAAACAGGGATAATTATAACGGTTATAAAACGTTGCTTGTTGTAAAGCCGGTTACAGGATGTTCCTTGCGTGGGATTGTTTGCTGTATTTTATAACCCATACCCTTAATGTATCAAATATAACCTGTTCGTATGGTTTAGTGATTACGGGTTTAAAAATTTAATTTCCGACAGTTGTATTATTTGCCTTTTGCCAACCGTCACAACGTAGTAAAGGCGGATTCTTGAGGTCGATCAACTATATCACAGGCATTTTTTAACCAGTTCTGCTACCACCTTATCAATAGGCAGGGTAACGCTTTCGGCAGAGAACAGCTCCCGGTTAATAAAACGGAAGGTTTCTGTTTCCTGTTTATCGTGATAAACGGCCATTTGCTTTTCGTCAAATTCGAAAGGGTTTTGGCGCAATGGCGCTTTTATAGCCTCCAGGGGATGTGCAAAGTAGTAGATGGAAATGATCTGGTGTTGAGGGTTGAAAGCACTCATCTGGAAGAAATCGGTGGTGTAGAGATGCTCGCCCACGCGTACATCCAGGTCCATTTCTTCTTTAAATTCTCTTTTCAGGCACTCACGCGTGCCTTCACCAAACTCAAGTCCGCCACCGGGAAATTTGGTATAATAGTTTCCCCGGATGTATTCATCACTTACCAGTACCTGTTTTTCGTCGTTGATGAGAATGCCATATACCCGTACGTTGAACATAGTAAAAGGATGTTTATTGGATCTGAAAGATGAAATGTAAAGTGTTGTGAATGTTTACAATGGTTTCAGGTGACCTAGAACAGTTTTTTACGCAAAAAGAACCACCCGATAGCCAGTGATATTACCAGTGATAAAAATACCGGGATGTAGAAAGCGAAAGGTGAATGTGCGTAAGGAATGGGCACGTTCATACCATATATGCTGGCTACCAGTACCGGCAGCGTAAGTACGATGGTAATTACCGATAATCTTTTCAGCACTTCGTTCTGGTTATTGGCAATAATACTGGCAAAGGCATCCAGCGTACTGCTGAGGATATTGGTATAGATCTGGGCCATTTCCAGACCCTGGGAATTGTCAACTATAAGATCGTTCAGGAATTCTTTTTCTTCTTCGTTGAGACTGAGGAAATTGGTCCGTTCTATTTTCATCAGCAGCATTTCATTGGAGCGAAGGGCGGTAACAAAGTATACCAGGCTTTTCTGAATGCGCATTAGCTGCAGTAACTGTTCATTGCGGTTGGCGGCGTATAATTTTTGTTCCAGGATATTGCGACGCTGATTGATCTCTTTCAGATTTTCCATATATGCCTGGATGATCTTCTCAAAGATCTTCAGTACCATCATTTTACGATTATCGGGATGGCGGTTCTGGAATGTGCTGAGGAATTTTTTAATGGCGCCGTTCTCAAAGGAATTGACCGTTACGATCTGGTTGTGGGTAAGAATGATACAAATAGGAATGGTAATGTAGTAAGCATCGCTTTCGTTGAAAGAATTGTTTTCAGTGGGCGTTTTGATCACGATCAGCTTCACATTGTCTTCTTGTTCAAAACGTGTTCTTTCGTCGATATCCAGTGAATCGGTTAAAAAATCCAGCGGGATATCCAGTGCCTCAGACAGTTCCGAAAATTCTTCCTGCTTCAGCGGTGGAAGCACGTTTACCCACGAGCCGTTTTCTGGTTTGTCGATGGCTACCGTTTGGTAGTTGATATTTCTGAAGTATTGTATCATTGGCCGCCGCGAAGTTAAGGGCGCTTTTTGATTCCGTCAGCTTTTTTTGTAAAGGGTAAAAGGGGAAAGTTGAAGGTTCAAAGTGCAACGTTTAAAACGCAAGGAGGGAGGGCTGTGATTTATACTTCTTTACTGCTGATGCTGTGCGGCTCGTTCCTGGTATTTGTGTGCGCTTTGATGATGTTCAGGTGATGTAAAGTGTGGTAAGCGGTAAAATAACACAGCTCGCGCAGGGTGATCTTGCCCAGCAACGGATGCGGAGCGATGTACTGGTCAAACTGTTCGTTGTCCCATCTTTTGCGGATGGTGCTGAGATAGGTGCTGGTTACTTTTTGCCAGTTCAGCAATAATTTTTCTTTACCCACCGACGCGCTGACACGTGCCGGTATATATCGACCGGAGGCTTTGGCGCCGCTGGCCAGTTTCAGTTTATATTTAGCCACCAGCTCATCCATGGTGCGCGAGGGGCGATTGGGTTTGCCGGCGATCCACCGTACCACAAAACGTGGTAGTGCATAGGGTGCTGTGGCTGTACGTGTAGATATGATGAGGTGCTGAATATGCTGGGCTATGGACCATCTGCCATCCGGCTGAAAAAACAATGTTTCGGCCGGCAGTGTATTGCAGTAATCTGTCAATTGCCGGAATGCTTTTTCTGACTCGCTGAGGATCTGCGATTTATTCCAGTTAACCTGCATAGCTGCAGTGATTAAAGATTGATGTTCCCTTCAAAAACTTTTTCAGCAGGGCCACACAACCATATATTGGTGTAAATATCATCATCTGCCCGGTCGTACTCAACACTCAGTTTACCGCCCTTGGTATGTACGGTTACTTCATTGAAACCACAGTCGTTGTGATAGCTTACCAATGCGGCTGCTGTAACGCCGGTACCACAGGAAAGGGTTTCATCTTCCACTCCACGCTCGTAAGTTCGCACCATGATTTCATAATCGCCCTGGTGTTCTACAAAGTTTACATTGATACCTTCCTGTGCAAAGGGGCTGCTGTTGCGTATTTCACGTCCTTTTTTGAATACGTCGTAGTCCTTTACGTGATTGATCATTTTTATGTAGTGGGGTGAACCAGTGTCCAGTATAAAATCACCATGAAACTCCCTGATACCTGTTACGTCTTTCATTTTAAGACTAACTATACCGTCTTCATCAATTTCCGCTTCGTGTTCGCCATCTACTGCCATAAACCGGTATTTGCTTTTTACAATGCCTACATGACTGGCAAATTTAACCAGGCAACGCCCGCCGTTACCACACATAGTACTTTCCCTGCCATCTGCATTATAATATTTCATTTCAAAATCATAACCGCTGCGCAGGTTCAGCAGCATCAGCCCGTCTGCACCGATACCAAAACGTCTGTCGCAAAGCAGTTTGACCTGGGCTGTAGTTAAATTATTGTGTTGTTGTTGCCTGTTATCGAATATCACAAAATCATTACCGGTTCCCTGGTATTTATAAAAGTGCGCTTGCATATATATTCCCCCTGTCGTTACTTTCTTTAAATGGAATTGGTTTTTATCATCAGTCCGTACTACACATTGTTCAGTATAAAGGTACACACAAATAACCGATGGCTATTGTGCACAACGTTACAGTTTGGTAACCAGGTCCAGTGTTTTAACAATCAATTGCTGAACGGCTGCGCTGCCATCTTTGGAAAACTCTTTGGCAACACGGTTGGCCACAATGGCGCTTATTGACAGGCAGTGATGACCCAGTAATTTGCCCAAACCGTAAATAGCTGCTGTTTCCATTTCAAAATTGGTAATGCGGTGCGGACCAAAGGTGAACTGGGTGAGTCGATCGATCAGGTTGGGATTGCTGAGACCCAGTCGCAATACTCTTCCCTGTGGGCCATAAAAACCCGGACAGGTAACGGTGATACCATGGTGAAAGCCTTCTACAAAGTGCTTGATAATGGATGCACTGCCACCTGATATATAGGGCTGTGAAATACGGTTGTGCAGTTGTGTCTGGGTAACGAACGATTGCAGCAATTGCTTTTCCTCGTCATTTTCTTCGTGACGGTAAAAGTTCAGCAGGTTGTCGATACCCAAACCGTGGGTGGAAACCACAAAGCTGTCTACCGGAATATCAGCCTGCAGGGCGCCAGAGGTACCAATGCGGATAATATTCAGTGCGGTATGTTCAGGTTTGATGGTACGGGTGCTGAAATCAATGTTCACCAATGCATCCAGCTCATTCAGTACAATATCAATATTATCAGGACCGATGCCGGTAGATACTACAGAAAGCCGTTTATTGCCAATGTAGCCGGTATGGGTTACAAATTCGCGGTGCTTACAGCGGAATTCCACTTTGTCAAAGTGTTTGCTCACAATGTCCACGCGATCGGGATCTCCCACGGTAATAATAGTATCTGCAATCTCTTCGGGACGGGCGTCTAAATGGTAAATTGCGCCTCTTGAATTGATAATGAGTTCTGAATCTTGAATTTGTTGCATAAAAAGTTCGTGAAGTAATGATTCAAATATCCGACAAATATCCTACTTTTGCACACCCCAACGGGAACTACCCGTAAAATGGGTAAAAACAGGGTTCCGTGGCCGAGTGGCTAGGCAGAGGTCTGCAAAACCTTTTACAGCAGTTCGAATCTGCTCGGAACCTCCTCAGATAACAAAAAAGGATCGCATTGTTTGCGGTCCTTTTTGTTTTAGGTAACAGGGTGGCCGAAAGCCACGGAATATGCCTTCGGAACTGGAAGTTCTGAGGAGCAAAGAAAATGTTGTGCTAATGTTTAACCCAGGTTAGCGAGAGGCATTTAATATTTCTTCAGTAAGTCTGGTTACATTTTTTTTATTACGCCCCATAGACACCAGCGAGCCTTTTTGATCGGGATCGCAAATACTGTTCACTAATATCCTGTTCGTGTCAAACAGAATGGTTATTTGCTCACCCCAACTGCCTGAAAAAAAAGAGGGGTGTGTTTTAGCAATGATAAAGTCGTTATTGATTTTCTGAGGATACCATTTTAGTTCCTTTCCTGTTTTTTCAATAATGATATATAATTCTTCCCTTGATAAAGATGTGTGGATCTCTTTAAACTTCAACCTGTTTACCTGCAGCTTATAAAATAATAAGGCAATTATTGGCGGGACAATTAAAAAGGGTATTTCATCTGTTTTTAACTGTACAGGTGTACCATTTAAAGCATCTTTTAAATGAAAGCTCAAAAATGTTAAGGGGATGACAAGCAGGAAACCAACAATACCAAAATGTGATGTTTTCTCCCAGAATGAAAGCTGCAGTTTATTAGTTTGTAAAGCAAGCTGTCTTTGCTGATCTGTCATTAATTAATAGTTCTGTGCTGATGTTAACATATGTAGCTACAAGCTATAAATATAATATTGTAGCTACAATTTCTGACAGCAAAGTTTGCCGTTATTGCAAGGAGAGGTGTTTTTTTACGAATGACTGCGCAATAGCAATTTCAGGTCTGCCGCAATTGGCTGTATCTGTTTTGGACAGCAATTGTCTGAAATACAAAATGGCTTTTTGTGGATTGCCTGATCTTTCTGCTGCTATGCCTGCATTGTATAAACTATTAAAACGGTTGGGGCTTTTTATCAGTACAGCTTCATAAGCAGTCAATGCGGCTTTTTCCTGTTTTGTTTGCATCAACATATCTGCTAACAATTCCCTCGCAGGCAACACTTCGCCCGGTGTTACAGGATGTTTCTCTATACTGTCTTCCATATCTGCAGCAAGCTGCATTTCATTTAGTGCATTTGCCGTATTACCCTGTGCCAGTTGTATCCAGGCTTCACCTGTTTTTATCTGTATGGCTATTTCCCTGGCTTTATAACTGTCTTTTTGTTGTTCTAAGATCTCTTTAAGCTGGTTCAGTTTTGCCAGCTCTTCTTTTGCTTCAGTGATATTTGCTGTGTGTGCAGCGCCTAATATTCTGGTAAAATGTACTATAGCTTCCTGCCACGGAAATGTCAGCCATGAAAAATTTGCTTTCTGTAACTGCAGTACCGATGCTGCTTTCCATTGCTTATTCTCCAGTACATACCTTGCCGGAATGGCGGCAAAAGCGTAAGCAACTTTAAAATTGGCAGGTTGAGCAGTTTTGATACTGGCTAAATATTGTATTTGTTCTTCAGCAAGTTTATTGCTTCCTTTTTGAAGATATGCATACACCAGATAATCCAGGCCATGCAGTTCTTCATCCCAATGTCCCGAAATGCCGGCCTGTTTTGCATAACACTGTGCAGCACCTACTGATTGCAGGTTTGAGCGAATATCTTCATCCCAAAGTCCAAGTCTTGTAAAAATGTGTGATGGCATGTGCAAGGCATGGGCGGATGATGGTGCAACAAGTGCATACTTTCTTGCGGCAGGCAATGCAAATTGGGCAAGTCCGGGATAGTCGTATGTATGGATTATGTAGTGAATAATGCCAGGATGATTGGGTGCCCTGGCATAAAGTGCATTGAGTATATCGCCAGCTTTTTTTTGATTTGCATACGTCTTATCGGTAGGACTTGCGGCTGCATCTAGTGATAATGCATAAAGTATAGCCGCCTCGTTGTCGTACGGATATTTTGCATGCAATTGTTCCATTGCTTTTTCAAAATATACACAACGGGTATGGTGATCTTTTTTATTCCAGTCTTTATAAAATAAGCCTATTGCATTTATATAATCGGTTTCCCTGGCAGATTTTGTCTGTATACTACTTGCGATGGTAATAGCCCTGCTGCCTTTTTGCAATTCTTCTTCAGTAGGTGGATTCCATAATGCATGGAAATTGGACATGGCAATACCCCAGTAAGCCATCGCGCAATCTGGCGATTCATCTATCACTTTTGTAAATTCTTTCTCCGCTTCATCGTATTCAAAAGAGTGTAATAGTTCAACTGCCAGGTTGAAATCTTTCTTTGTTGAAGTATTGCAGGTCATGTAAAAATCTACAGTTCCGAACTGCCCGTTTGCCGGTCCGCAGGAGATCACAGCACCTCTTTTTAGATTCAGTTGGCTGATCGCCTCTTTAGACGGTGATGGACTTTTGCTTTTGCATGATAGCAGTATAGCTGACAATAAAAATACTCGCAGCATTTTCGTAAATATTTTATTTGCCAATAATGTTGTACAGGGTACTGCCGGTATTCTTTTTACCTGGCCATTTGAAGTTAGTAAGCCGGTTGCAGTAGGGGAGTAAAAGAAGTAATCTGATACTGAGCTGAATTTACATATTATTTTTCAGGTTGCAAAGCCGGCATAATGTGGCTAAAAACGACAGAATACATCTTCGGAACTGCAAATTCCGAAAATAATAAAAAAGCCACCAGCACAATGCTGATGGCCTAACATGCATGCAATTATGTTTGTGTATTACAAGGTTACTTTTGCAGGTGCTTCATTGCTTTTTTTCGTAAACCTGTATATTACTGAGAATTCAAGGCTTTTTCTGCTTTGGGAAGCTGATTTCATAGATGATACGGTAACGTCGTAAGAAATGCCGGCCCTGACATTGCGGTAATCTACTGCGCAATAAGGATAAAAAGCATCATTCACCCGCAGGTAACCACCCACCCAGAAACCCAGTGGTTCTTTTTCGTTGGCATTCATCTGCAGTCCGTAAGCGCCACCCAGTGACAGCTCGTTGGCATTACCTCTTGACTGGTAGATTGCATTTACTTCAATACGGTTATCATCGTTCAGTTTATAGGAACCTCCTGCGTGTGCAGTAAACCTTCTTTTACCATTCAGATCATCCCACATGTAATCATTGGGGCGCATGATATGGTTGATTGTTATCCCTGCATTGGCATTCAGCTTTTGGGTTTCATACCGGTAGCTGGCTCCTATGTTGAAGTCCATATAACTTCTGCTCTTGCTGTTCAATGCATCTCCTGTAGGAATACCAGGATCATAGCCGCCACTGGTGAACTGATCTTCAAAGGTCAGTTTGCTATAGTCGAGCGTTCTGTTGGCATAAGAACCCTGGAACCCGATACCAATGTTATGAACACCGTTTGCATCCAGTGCTTTGTTATACGCTACTGTTGCAGCAATAACCGTTGATTTCAGTGCACCGCCATTGGATTGGTCGTATAATGCATAACCTCCGATACCGAAACGGTCATTCTCCTGCAATTTGTTTTTGAGAATGGCTTTGTCAAAAGCCAGTGAGCCGGTGGTAAAAGGAGAAGTATTACCCAACCAGGTGTTGCGGAAATTAACGCCCAGCCTGGCTTCTCCCTGCCCTGTACCCGCCAGTGCGGGATTCAGGGTAAGGGGATTTGCAAAAAATTGTGAAAAATTGGGATCCTGTGCGCTGGCTTTGCCGGCATAAAGCGCCAGGAATATTATGCATAGTTTTTTCATGTTCATTGGTTTTAAAATGTGATCGATCAACGGATCAATGTTGTGTTACCAGTTTCACGTACTTTGGTGCCTTTGTCTGTAACACCTTCTGCTACCCAGATGTAGGTCTCCATTGGTTGCAGCATACCTTTGTAGTTTCCATCCCATCCCTGTCCCATAGTACGGGTTTCAAACAGCAGGTTGCCCCATCTGTTGTATACCCTGAAATATGTCAGTTCACGGATACCTACCAGTGAAGGACGTAATACGTCATTTTTACCGTCTCCATTGGGTGTAAATGCCTTGGGTACAAAAATGCTTTCACCGTTGAATACACGTACCAGTAAAGAATCTACTGTTACACAACCTGAAGCGAAGTCGTAACGGATGCGGTATTCCTGTTGTTTGGCAGGTTTCAATACAGGATTGTACCTGTGCGCATCTGATAAATTATCGGCTGGTGTCCATTGTATAGTAGCATTGAAATCACGGGCCTGTAATGTTACATCTTTTCCAATCACTGCATCTACTATTGCGTAGCGGGTTGCAGCACGTGGAGCTTCAGTGTTCACATTTTTGGTAACGCTTTGTTTAAGTGCCGGACAAAGTGTTGGAACCACTTCCAGTTTTACAGCATAGGTAGCTACCTGAGTGTATGAAACAACCGGATTTTTATCGGTGCTGGTAGTATTGTTGCCTAGCGTCCAGTTGTAGGTTACTGCGCCACTTTGTGTAGTGGTTGACTGGTTGTTGAAAGTAGTGGGTTGACCAATACAATATTTGTCAAAGCTGAAATTAACTACCGGTTGACGGATAAGTGTCATTGTTGCTGATCCGGTGGCCATATTAGTGCAACCCTGCTCATTGAATAGCTTCACTGTATATACACCGCCGGTTGTTGCTGCATAAGTACTACTGGTAGCATTGTTAATAGCTACATCATCCAGATACCATTGGTAAGTGTTCCCGCCGGTGGCCTGCAGGGTAGTGGTGGTACCATCGCAGATCGTTAAACCATTGGGTGTTGTAAGTGTACCGGTTGGTAAACTATATACAGTAACGGTTTTTTCCAGGGAATCTTTACAGTTGTTGTTTGATGTTACTACCAGTTTCACTTTGTATGTACCCGGAGCGCTATACTGGTGCTCAGGATTCTGGCTGGTAAGCGTGCTGCCATCGCCAAAGTTCCATGCATAGGTAATGCTGCCACTGCTGATAGCCGATGTGTTGCTGAATGTAAATTTATTGTTTGTTAAGCATTGTTCCGCCGTATTGATCGTAAAGGCTACAGTAGGTTTAGGATATACAGTTACAGTAGCTGTTGTACTGTGCACACAATTATTGGCAGAGGTAGCAGTAAGTTTTACTGTAT
>LGYU01000001.1 GCA_001302245.1 Chitinophagaceae bacterium PMP191F | reverse complement strand
TAAAATCCCTTTGCGTATACACTCCCTGTTACAACGCTTTTAACAACTCCCCCTTTTCCTTGTATCCAACCAGTATCTTTCTCTGCTTATTCTAAGGTACAGACCCTTATTTTGTACGCTTTAATACCGGAGATGGTACGAAGAAAGTACGAACGAAATACCTGCCAGGTACGAACCAGGGGGCAGCAGGAATGTTTAAAGTCAAAAGTTTAAAGAAACACAAAACGGCATTTCCGGCAAAAACGGCAAAAGAGAATTTGAAAATGGTTGAATGCTTTGACGGTTAAGAAAAAGTCCGAAGAAGATGCACGCTAAGCCGTAACCTGTATCTTGCTAGCAGCCCGAAGCTCATAGCTCACAGCTTCTTCAGAGTTCTTGCTTCCGGGCTTGTATTCCTGCCACTCCGCATTAAGCGTTCAGCGTTCTGCATTACTTAAAATCTGCAACTTATAACCTGTAACCCGTTCAGCATTTCGTATTCAACATTACCACCAATTGCTTATATTGCGATATAACGATCAACTGTTCGCATTGCTTGCACACACACCCGATACTGAAAAACAATTGCTTGTACAGATAGCAGAAGGCAACGAAGCTGCTTTTCGCCAACTATACTACTGTCATCACCAGGCATTGGGTACCTATATTTTTCAGCTTACAGCCTCCCGTGAACTGGCAGAGGAAATTGTGCAGGATACCTTTTTAAAAATATGGACCGACAGGCAATCACTTGCCACCGTCAATAATTTCAAGGCATGGCTGTTCATCGTTTCTAAAAATCATGCACTGAACACGTTGCGTAAAATAGTACGCGAACGTGCTTTACAGAAACAGTGGCAAAAAGAACACGCAACAGATACTGCTACTGATATGGCTCCTGCTGAAACACCATCGTATGCGGTGCTGGAACAAGCTATCAGGAACCTGCCTGCCCAACAGAAAAAAGTTTTTATACTCAGCCGCTTTCATCACCTGAAGTACAGGGAAATAGCCAGTGAACTGAATATTTCACGCGAAACGGTTAAATCCTATCTCCGCAATGCGGCAGACTCTATTGCACGGTATATCAGCAAACGCTCACTCTTCCTGTGGGTACTGTGCATCACCTGGTTTTAAAAAAAATCTTTTATTCACTACCCCCTTTTTTCAAAAACCTGTGTCTTTACACGGAAGCAGCTATGAATTACTGCCGGAACACAGCTTATTTACTGACTATCATTGTTGTGGATATATATGGATACAGCAAATACAAAATTCCGCGATCTGTTGCAGCGGCTGCATAATCATACAGCCAGTGCCGAAGACTTAGAAATATTACAGCAGTTACTGAAAGATGATACTGCCGAAAAAGAACTCAGGCAGGTATGGGAGTCTATTGCAGGCAATGCGCCTTTTTTTACACCTGCTTCCAGCGAGCAGATGCTGACAACCATTCTGCAACACCGGCAGGCGCCGGTAATACCTGTGCAGAAACACAGGTACCGGTGGATGGCCGCCGCAGCATCACTGTTATTATTGCTTACTGCGGGCTGGTGGTTCCTGGCTGGTAACCAACGCCCCAAAAAAACAGCATCCATATCGCAAAACAATGCAACGGTCATTCTGCCGGGCAGTAACAAGGCCATCCTTACGTTACCCAATGGATCTGCCATCACACTGGATTCTGCTAATAACGGCGCATTGACCAGGCAGGGCGCAATACAGGTTATCAACCAGGATGGCAGACTGAACTATACGCATCTGCCAACATACAACAATGCTACTGCTACTGCATTGTATCACACATTAAGCACCCCACGCGGCGGACAGTATATGCTGGTGCTGGAAGATGGAACCAGGGTATGGCTCAATGCAGCATCATCCATCAGGTATCCTGCTGAGTTTGGTGATAGTGCCAGGAACATATCTGTTACCGGCGAAGCCTATTTTGAAGTAGCGCATCGTGTGCGCAATGGTAAAAAAATACCTTTTATCGTTACTACAGGCAATATGCAGGTAGAGGT
This sequence comes from Chitinophagaceae bacterium PMP191F, assembly GCA_001302245.1. Lineage (GTDB taxonomy): Bacteria > Bacteroidota > Bacteroidia > Chitinophagales > Chitinophagaceae > PMP191F. The sequence continues at coordinate 267,179 of LGYU01000001.1, read as the reverse complement.
ATTAGGCACCCATTTCAACATCAATGCCTATACCGACGAGCAAAGCATCAATACCACCCTGCTGGAAGGAAAAGTACAGGTACACAGCAGGTATAAGGCAGTGATCCTTGAACCTGGTCAGCAGGCACGCCTGGAACCTACAGGTAATTTAAATGTGGTGAACAATGTAAATACGGAAGAAGTGATTGCCTGGAAAACCGGCTACTTCCAGTTTAACCGCGCCAGTATCAGTGCTGTAATGCGGCAGGTGGCAAGATGGTACGATGTGGATGTTACCTATGAAGGGAATATTCCCAATCGCCAGTTCGGTGGTAAGATCTCCCGCAACAGCAGTATTACAGAAGTATTAAAAATACTGGAGCTTAGTAAAGTACACTTCAGAACAGAAGGTAAGAAAATCATTATTGCAGATTAATCACTGCAGCAAGAAAACAATAAAGCCCAATAAAAAACCGGGGGCGCTTGTAACACTCCCGGTCAGTGTTTGGGCAAACAAATACAATCGTATCACGACTGCTGCCTGTTTCCGGCTTGTAACCGGAACAGGGTTTTATTAACCCGCCGATGTGGAGATACCAGTGGAACGGAACACTCCGCACCGGACTAACAAATCAAATGTATGCAATTTAACGTTGCCAATGCCCGCCTGCGCCGGGTACTGTACCTTGTATTGTATTCTGAACGACGGCTGATTGCCAAAACGCTTCTCGTCATGAAATTATCCGCTGCCATCTTATTATGTGCCTGCCTGCAGGTAAGCGCCAGGGGATTTAGCCAACCCATTACTTTATCAGGTAAGAACATTCCGCTTGAACAGGTATTCCGGTCTATTGAAAAACAGAGTGACTATGTTTTCTTTTTTGAGTACAACCTGCTGGAAAGATCGCACAACATTAACATCAATGTCAGTAAAGCATCTCTGAAAGAAACCCTGGATGCCTGCTTTAAAGATCAGCCACTGATGTACACCATTGTAGGAAGAAACATTGTTATCAGTGCCAGGGAAGTGACCGTGGTACCTCAGACCATTAAAATGCCTCCTGTACTGGCAGCGTTTACCGGGCGTGTTACCAACGATAAAGAGGAACCCCTGGCTGGTGCTTCTGTAATGATCAAAGGCACAGATGTGGGTACACTTACCAATGACAATGGTGTCTTTTCTATAAATGCTCCACCCAATGCCATATTGGTGGTTTCCTATGTTGGTTTTGAACAGATGGAAATTGCACTGACCAATAACAAGACTCCTTTAAGAATTGTATTAACAGTATCATCCGATCGTAACAATGAAATTGTGGTCATCGCTTACGGAACAGCACGCCGCAGCAGTCTTACAGGTTCGGTATCACAGATCAAAGCAGCCGATATCAGCTCCTATCCCACTACCAACGTTATACAGGCACTGCAGGGAAGAGCATCCGGCGTACGTGTACAACAAAACAACGGTGCACCAGGATCTGCCATCAGTGTACGTATAAGAGGTACCAATTCTATACTGGGTGGTAATGAACCACTGTATGTAATAGATGGCTTCCCCTATTCAGGCAATCCAACATTTCTGCAGAATGCCGATATAGAGTCAATAGAAATACTGAAAGACGCGTCCTCTACTTCCATCTATGGTTCAAGAGGAGCCAACGGTATTGTAATCATCACTACCAAAAGCGGTAAAAAAGGTGGCAAAACAACCGTCAATTTTGAATCAGGCTACACATTGCAGAAAGTTTCTAAAAAAATGAAACTGCTCACCTCAGGCCAGTATGCTGCCTTGTACAACGAACAGGCGGTGAACGATGGTCTGGCCACCTATTTTACGCAGCAACAGGTAGACTCTTTAGCCCATGCTCCCAATACCGACTGGCAGGACCTGGTAATGCACACAGCGCCCATGTTTGTATCGAACGTTACCCTGAACGGCGGTAGCGAGAAAACAAAGTTCTCCATTTCCGGCGGATTGTTCAGGCAGGATGGTATTGTTCGCAACAGCGATTATAACCGGTATTCTGTCCGTGCCAATATCAGTCATGATATCAGTAAAATATTCAACTTTTCTTACAATGCCACACTGACCAGAATCACCAGCAACCGTAAAAATGCCGACAGGGGAAACAGGGGCAGTGATATTTATTCCGGTATGCTGATGGCGCCTCCCACCCTAAGCCCATATATGCCGGATGGTACTTACAGACGCCTTACTACTGCCTATCCTTTTATATCCAACGCCCTGGCCAATCCTATGGTGGCCATTAATGAAACATCCGACCGGATCAAAGCCGACAGGATATTTGGCAACGCTGCCCTGACCATTAAACCTTTTAAAGATCTGTCTATCCGTATATCGGGCGGTCTTGAAAACTCCAATGATCGCGTAGACAAATACAACAACATTGAACCGTCAACCAATTCAGTAGGGGCTGCCGCTATTGAAACCAACCAGGTGACCAGCTTACTGAATGAGAATGTGATCAATTATAATAAAACAATCGGCCGCCATACAGTGGGAGCGATGGCAGGTTTTACTTACCAGGATTATCTGTCTACCGGCCTCAGTGGTTCGGGCAATGGTTTTCTCAGTGATGTAATCGGTACAGGCAACTTAGGCGGGGCAGCCACACCAGGCATACCTGGCTCTTATTACAGCAAGTGGACATTGCTTTCATATATCGCCCGGTTGAATTACAGCTTTGATGAAAGATACCTGCTATCGGTCAGCTTCCGTCGCGATGGTTCTTCGCGTTACTCTACCAATGATCAATGGAGTAATTTCCCGGCTGCTGCTATTGCCTGGCATGCATCCAATGAAAATTTTCTGAAGTCTGTACACTTTATTTCCGATCTGAAGCTGCGGGCCAGCTACGGCGCTACCGGCAGTACTGCTATCAGTCCTTATCAGACACTTACCCAGCTAAGCTCAGGCAATACCATTTTTGGTGATGCCCTGTATACCGCTTTTGCACCTGGCACCACCCTGCCCGGAAACCTGAAATGGGAAACCACCAACCAGGTAGATGCAGGTATTGACCTGGCAGTACTCAATAACCGTATCCGCTTTACAGCAGATGTATACCTGAAAAAAACAAAGAACCTCCTGAACACCGTACAGCTTCCTTCCTCCACAGGCTATCAGAACACGCTGCAGAACGTGGGTGAAATTGAAAACAAAGGAATGGAGTTTGCTATTGAATCGGATATACTGAAAGGCACTATTAACTGGACACTGGCCGGGAACATTTCGTTCAACCGTAATAAGGTTGTTAAACTATACGAAGGACAGGATATTTATGGCACCACTATTTATACAGGCTCACTGAATGATTACGTGAATCTGCTGCGCGAAGGGCAGCCTGTAGGAATTTTTTACGGTTATAAAGAAACAGGATACACCGCCACCGGCAACCTGCAATATGAAGACCGGAATAATGATGGAGTGATCAGCGCCGCCGATAAAACTTATATTGGTAACCCCAATCCGGAATTTATTTACGGATTAAACTCCATTACTTCCTGGAAAGGATTTGAATTAACGCTATTCATACAGGGATCGCAGGGCAACGACATTTTTAACCTGAATAAATCTGCCACGCTTGATCTTGGCATGGGGCTTAACCTGCCACAGGAGGTTTATTACGATCACTGGACCACACAGAAAACAAATGCAAAGTATCCAAAGATCACCCGCAACCTGGCAGGCAATATGTCGTCGCGGTTTGTAGAAGATGGTTCTTACCTGCGTTTTAAAAATATACAACTGGCCTATAATATACCGGTAGAAAAGCTGCACATCAAATGGATGCGCAATGCACAGGTGTACGTAAGCGGGCAGAACCTGATCACTGTTACCAGGTATTCGTGGTACGACCCGGAGATCAATGCATACGGCAGCGCCAATTCTATTACACAGGGGGTTGACTATTTTACTTATCCCACCAATAAATCTGTAACGTTTGGTATCCGCTGCGGATTCTGATTTATTTACCCTTCAATTGCTGAATATGAAATTTTATATACTGATCCTTTTTTCAACCTGTATATTGTTTTCCTGCAAAAAAATGCTGGAAGAACATCCACAATCCATCGCAATAGAAAATTTTTATAATACTGCCGCAGAAGTTGAAACCGGTGTCAATGCCATCTATACGCCTATACGGTCTACAGCTACTTTTGGTGCTCTGTACCAGATACAACTGGAAATTTATGCTGAATATATGTATGGTCGCGGCAGCCACGCTCCGCTGAACGATTACCAGGGGCTGGATAATACCAACATTACCCGTACTGAAGATATGTGGCGTGCTTTTTACCAGGCTATACGCAATGCCAATATCATTATTCAGCGTGCGCCAAAGGGCAAAAACATCAGCGATGCAGATATTAAAAAATATGTGGGTGAAGCAAGGTTTATGCGTGCCCTCTGGTATTTTCATCTTGTACGCAACTGGGCCGGCGTACCGCTCAGAACTGAAAACAATATGGATTCTCTGAATGTGCCCCGCAGTTCACAGGCCAGTGTTTATGCACTGATACTGGATGATCTGAAATATGCAGAAACCAACCTGCCGGATGTGCCACGGCTTTCAGGCGCCCCTTCAAAGCTATGCGCCAAAACATTGCTGGCGGATGTATATATGAACCTGAACCAGTATACAGATGCACGCGACAAAGCCCGGGAAGTTATTCTGTCCAATAAATTTTCGTTGGTAAATATCACTGCTGCCAATGATTTTGAAAAAGTTTTCGGGGCCGACATTACCAGTTCTACCGAAGAGATCTTCTATCTTAAATTTGCACGTACACCTTCCAGCCAGAATTATTTTTACCCGTTATACACACATTACCCCAATTCAGGTTACTATCCTCCCGGTGGTTTTTACACAATTTACAGCGATGCACAGGCCAATACCTTTATGAAAGACTGGGACAGAACCGATCTTCGTTTCGCGTTCAACTGGTACAATCAAACCTTCGGACTGGGAGCCACCACCGTACTCAGTAAAAAGTTCAGTGATAAATCGGCTGTTACCGGAGCCGGTAACGACTATCCCATGTACCGCTATGCAGATGTATTATTGTTCTATGCTGAAGCTGAGGCGCGCGCAAACGGATCGCCCGATACAGATGCCATGGAAAAACTGAACATGGTACGCCGCAGGGCCTATGGCAAATTATCAACCGCACCGGATAATACTATTGATTTTAAGCTATCCGATTACAGTACACTTTCATCATTCATCAACCTGGTGGTAAGAGAACGTGCATACGAAGATTGCTCCGAAGGCAAACACTGGCACGATCTGAAAAGACTGGGCATTGCCAAACAAACCATCCTGGCTGTAAAAGGTAAAACTGTGGCAGACAAGCACCTGTTATGGCCTATTCCCAAAACAGAATACAATTACAACAGGGCAATTGATCCTGTCAGGGATCAGAACCCGGGATATTAGTTAAAGAGGTGAAAAGTTGAACGTGAAAGAAAGATCCGTTGCGCACGCCTTTCCTTTCCGGATAATTTCACGTTTGACTTTTCACCTTTCATATTTCCTCTACCAAAACATCATCTATGCCTGCCAAAAAGGTAATACTCGTCTTTTCATACATTATACTTACCATACACAGCAGTTTTTCTCAACCTGCTGAAGAGTTTGATATCTGTGTGTATGGCGGTACGTCGGCCGGCATTATTGCTGCCTATACAGCCAAACAACTGCACAAAAAGGTAATTGTTATTGAACCTGGCAATCACCTGGGGGGGCTTACCACCGGCGGACTTGGCTATACGGATATCGGAAACAAATATGCCATCACCGGGCTGGCAAAGGATTTTTACCGGCGTATTGGCCGGCATTATGGTAAGCTGGAACAATGGATCTTTGAACCAGGTGTAGCCGCCGCCGTTTTTCAGCAATATATCAGCAAAGCACACCTGTCTGTACAAACCGGTTATCAGTTGCAAAGCGTACAAAAAACGGGCACCCGCATAACATCCATTAGAGTACAAAAAGGCACAGCCTCCCTGCTGATCAAAGCAAAAATGTTCATTGATTGTTCATACGAAGGCGACCTGATGGCCGGTGCCGGTGTATCCTATATTGTGGGTCGCGAAGATAACAATACCTATCATGAAACCTACAATGGGGTACAATTGCGCGAAAAACACCAGTTTCCCGATGGCATTGATCCATACAAAGTACCGGGAAAGCCGGAAAGCGGTTTACTGTGGGGCATCAGTGCTGAGCAGCCGGCTGCACAAGGCAGCGGAGATCATAAAGTACAGGCTTATAATTTCAGAATATGCCTCACCGATAACCCGGATAACCTGATTCCCATTACACGTCCTGCAGGTTATGATTCTTGCCGGTACGAGCTTTTACTGCGCGTACTGGAAAAACGCCAGGCTAATGACCTCTGGGGTTTTCTGAAGTTTGACCTGATGCCCAATCATAAAACAGACATTAATAACAACGGGGCGTTTTCCACTGACATGATAGGCATGAACTATAATTACGCCGAGGCTGATTACAATACCAGGCAACAGATTATTGCCATACATGAACAATACACAAAGGGATTATTATATTTCATAGGTCACGACAACCGCATGCCCGTACATCTGCGGAATGCGATGCTGCGCTGGGGTTATCCTAAAGACGAATACATCAATAACGGTCACTGGAGCCCGCAACTGTATATACGTGAAGCCAGGAGAATGATCGGTGCGTATGTAATGACTCAGGCCAACTGTGAAGGCCGGGAAGTGATCAGCGATGCCATTGGCATGGCTGCCTATACCATGGACTCACACAACTGTACCCGGCTGGTGGTGAATGGCATGGTTAAAAATGAAGGAGATGTACAGATCGGAGGTTTTGGCCCTTATCCTATTGCCTATCGTTCCATTATTCCCCTGGCAACAGAATGTACCAACCTGCTTGTGCCGGTATGCTTATCTGCCAGTCACATTGCTTATGGCTCTATCAGGATGGAACCGGTGTTTATGGCATTGGCACAGGCTGCAGCCACCGCCGCCGCAGTAAGCATTGATACACGCAGCAACGTACAAAATACAGATGTAAAAAAAGTGCAGCAACTATTATTACAGGATCCATTGGTCAACGGCAGTACTCCTGAGATCATTATTGACAATGATGATTCCCTGCACACAAAAGTAACCGGTACATGGAAACGCAACCAGCATGGCAGCTACGGACCATCTATGTTTACCAGCGAAAACAGTAATGATGAAAAACGATCTGTTCGTTTTGAGCCCGTAATCACCAATAGCGGAACCTATCATCTTTACACTTATATGCCACGGCTTGCAGGCATGGCACCCGATATGACCATTACCATTTTTAACGGCAGCAAAAGCAGGCAGGTAACTGTTGCAACCGCATCAGTAAAGATAGAAGGGCAAACTTCCGGCGAATGGATTGACCTGGGCAAAGAACAGTTCATCAAAGGAAAGGGGGCATATATTGAAATACACGGAAAAGGGACCGGCATTACCATAGCCGATGCTGTATTGCTGGTGCCCGGTGGATAGTATTCACGAAACAGCCATCCGTAACTCCCGCAATTATTGTAACCGAAAAAAATTCCGGTATACCGGAAGCGGATATGTATTGCCGCTAAAAAGAAACCGTTCATTCTTCATTAAACCAAACAAATATGAAAAAAACGATTGCATTGCTCATAGCAGCAGTTGGCTGCCTGCTATGCTGCCGGCTGCAGGCACAGTTCCTGTTGCTGGATGATATGGAAGGTAATGGCCCCTGCTCAGGCCGCTGGACCTATTACTCAGGTTCCACCACCGGTAAAGTGGAATTCGGTGTTGCCAATCCCCAACCATCTGGACTGAACACCAGTACGCTGGTGGCAAAGTTTACCAAAGACACTTCCTGTTTTGAATACATGAGTGCGGGATGTAACCTTTCTTCCTCTTTTGATCTTTCATCCAACAGCGTTTTTAAAATGCTGGTGTACAGCAGCACCAAAGATGAGATCATGTTCAAACTGCAGCCGGGCAGTGATTATACCAAAGCCGTATACTTCACCTACAAGGTAAACCAGATCAACAGGTGGGAAGAAGCCAGTTTTGATTTTCAGAGCGTAAAGAACAGAACTGATTTCAACCGCATTGAAGTTCATTTTATTGATGGTAAAAAGGCAAATGGCATTCTTTACTTCGATCTTGTACAGGCACCCAATCCCAAAGGCATTACACTGACCAATATCAGTATACCCATGGGGTACGAGGATGGTACAGTACTGCAGGCAAAACTCAACAGTGATACTTTCCGGAACCCGCTCAACGCTGCCAACTGGGTAGCCACCAACCTGCCACCCGGTGTTGCTGTTGGAAATGTACAACGTGTTAATGATACGATGGCAACCATTACACTCAGCGGCAACTCGCCGGTCAACTATTCACGTACACTATTAAAGCTGCAGGTATCATCGCAGGAGCTGCAGCATCCCAATACCACTGCTTATACAGCAAAAGGAAATGTGGTGTTTGAAGGAAACCCCAACTGGACAATGATTTTTAACGATGAGTTCAATACGGATGGTATGCCGGACAGAACCAAATGGTACACAGATCCTCGCCCCAAGGGATGGATCAATGGTGAGCAACAGGTATATACCGACAGTACACGCGACAATGCAAGGGTAAGGAACGGTAGCCTGGTGATCACCGGAAAAAAAGATTTCCCTACAGGTGTATCTGCCGAACCCTGGTCATCTGCACGCCTGATTACCCAGGGCAAAATGGATTTCCTGTACGGAAAGGTTGAGGTAAGAGCCCGGTTGCCCAGGGCACGCGGTTCATGGCCAGCCATCTGGCTGATGCCTGCTTCCAGCGTATATGGCAACTGGCCGCAGAGCGGAGAACTGGATGTAATGGAACATGTGGGGAACAATTTTGGTACCGTTCTTTCCACTGTGCACACACAAAGCCATAACTGGACCAATGGCGGCCAGCTTTCCGGCACACGGTATTTCCCGGATGCAGATACCGCATTTCACGTATATGGTATGGAGTGGAGCGCAGATTCTGTTAAATTCATTTTCGATAATGTTAACTTTTTCTCTTACGTTAATCCGCATACGAGCTGGAAAGACTGGCCGTTTGACCAGAAATTTTACCTGATACTGAACCTGGCCATTGGCGGCGGTATGGGAGGCTCCATTACAGAAGCTGACTGGCCCGACAGTATGCTGGTAGATTATGTACGCGTGTACCAGAAAGGACTGGGTACACCAGTGCTGGACTCTGTTTCAGTAACTCCTGCAGATGTACTGTTACTGCCCGGTAAAGCAGTACAATATACAGCTAAAGCTTACGATCAGAATGGTAAACAAATGAACCCTGCCTTTACCTGGAGCATTACCGGCAGCGGTAACAGCATTACTGCAGGCGGGCTGGCAACCATACTAACCTCTGGTGTGGTTACCGCAACAGCCACTGTGGATACCACCACCAGGCAAGGCAGTACCAATGTGAATGTAAGACCCACCAACTATAAAACGATACCGGCAAAGATCCAGGCAGAGCATTCTGACAACAGTAATACCTGCTGTACCGAACCCACTGCCGATATTGGCGGAGGAATGAATATCAGTTATATAGGAGCCGGTACCTGGATGGAATATGATCTGAATGTACCCGACAGCGCACAGTACAGGATACAGTTCCGTGTAGCAGTGAACAATGCCAGCAGCTTAAAAGTATTGCTGGATACCACTACGCTTACCACTGTTAACCTGCCCGTGAGTGGTGGGTGGCAAAACTGGATCACCATCAGCTCCGCACCGGTAACTCTAAAAGCAGGTCAGCAAACTATACGGGTATATGCCAATGCTTACGGATGGAACTTTAACTGGCTCAGTATTATACCTGCAGATTCAGTGCATGCCGATCGTATTACCATAACACCAGACAATGCTAAAATATATACAGGTAGTGCACAACAGTTTACTGTCACAGGGTACGATCAGTTCAATGACCTGATCACACTGAGCCCTGCGCCTGTATGGATGGTAACCGGTAGCCGCAACAGTATCAGCAGCAGCGGTTTACTTATAGCTGGCGATTCATCCGGTACCTATACTGTTACTGCCGCATTATCCAATACACTGTTCAAAAATGCAGCAATACGTATTGCACCCGTGCCCGTGCTTACACGTATTGCTATTACACCCGACTCATCAGTAGTTCCTGCAGGTGCCGGTCAGCAGTTCACTGCAACAGGGTATGATCAGAATGATAGTATATATACATTTACACCTGCATGGTCCGTTACCGGAAGCAGCAACAGGATCAGCAGTAATGGTTTGCTGACAGCCGGTAATACAACAGGTAATTACATTGTTAAAGCATCCGGCCGTAATGATTCTGTTACTGCCACTGCACACGTAAATGTTGCTTATACCTGTACCGTCAGCAATCAGTATGAAGCAGAAAGCGCATCCAACCGTTCTACAGGTCCTGTACTGGAAACCTGTACGGATGTGGGTGGCGGACAAAATTTCAAAAACCTGTCAGTCAATGATTTCTTTGCTTACAACACACTCAATGTGCCCTCCACTGGTGTATACACAATAAGTGTACGTGTACTTACTACTGCAACCGCCAAATTATGGGTAGGCCATAGCGGCATGAACTTTGGCACTATTACCATTCCCAATACGGGTGGCGTATGGAAAACCATTAAAGATACGATGACCCTGCCTGCACTCAGTTATACCGGTATCCACGTACAGTCCGGTACTTTTAAATTTAACTGGTTCAGCATTGACAACTGCGCTGCACCGCCACAGGCACTACATCATATTGTTGTTTCACCCGCCAGCACAACACTGGGTAAAAGTCAGACGCTTCAGCTCACAGCCACCGGGTACGATAGCAGCAACAATGTGATGCCGCTTGCGTCCCCCGTATGGAGTGTAACCGGCAGCAATACCATCAGCACATCCGGGCTGCTTACCACCGGTAATACAGCGGGCAGCTATACTGTAACCGTAACTTCGGGAAACATCAGCGGAACGGCTGCCATTACAATACAACAATGTACCGTAAATAGTAAATACGAAGCAGAAAGTGCATCCAACCGTTCACCCGGGCCGTGGTTACAAACCTGCACTGATACAGGAGGCGGACAAAACTTTACAGGACTTGTTGCCAATGACTGGTTTGCCTACAGCACCCTGAATGTACCGGCAGGGGGAGTATACCGCGTTAGTGTGCGGGTATCTACTACTGCAACCGCAAAGCTATGGGTAGGTCATGGCGGCATGACTTTCGGTACTATCAGTTTGCCCAATACCAATGGTGCCTGGCAAACCATTTCAGATACCATGACATTGCCGGCACTTACCTATACCGGTATTCATGTGCAATCCGGTACCTTTAAGTTCAACTGGTTTTCTATCGATAACTGTGATACAGCTACCGGTTCATCTGGCGCTCGCATTCCGGCTGTTTACACCATCACCGCCGATGACCGTACAGAAGATGTACAGGTATACCCCAACCCGGTGCAGCAACAGATCACTATACGAACAGGGAATACAGATACCCGTTCGGTTTCGTTGCTGGATACAGACGGTAAGATCATCAGGATATGGAATATGCAGAAAGGAAGTATTCAACTGGTAAAAGATATCAGTTTTCTACACAGCGGACTTTATTTTATACGCCTGCAAGGCAGTTATGGCAATAAAACACTGCGGTTTGTGAAGCAATAATGATGCGCTTTGTATGATATTGAACAGGAAATCCCCGGCCAACAGCCGGGGATCTTTATTTCGATACAATCTTATTTTGTTGTAACAGTTTTCAGGCGGTACGTATTGCGCATGATAAAGCTATCTTCGTTCTCATACCGCACCATTTTAGTGATCAGCAGGCTATCACCCTGTACTGTCCATATATGATGAAATACTGCTGCACGCTGCTGATTGCCATCTTTGCCTTTTGATTCCGTAGTAAACGAGATACCACCACCGGGCAATGTTTTTCTTTCAATTACATGAGCATCACCCAGTGAATCACCTGTTTTGTTCAGAATATAGGTGCTGGTGCTTTTATGACCCGGCTCGCGGGGATAATCATATTCCAGTTGCCATACATTACCGGTTGTTGCTGCAGACCTGCTGACATTGATTGATGCATGGATACGTTGCATTTGGCCCGACTGATAATCTTTATAAAAAAGAAAGCCCAGCCACGCGCCTTCCATCTTTTCCAGATCACCAGGTTGTACAACAGTTCTATTACTGCCCTGCGCATGTACAGGGCAGGTAGTAATTGTCAGCAAAAAAGGCAACAGACCAGCATTGAATAAATACTTTAGCACAGCACAAAAAACAAATCGTTTCATAGCTATTTACTTTTTCTGTTAATAATGAAACGAAGCTATTGATGCTATACCGGTCTATGGTTGCAGATTGTATTTTGAGACTACTTTTACCGGTATCATATTATCTGCAATACTGTTATTATCACATTCAGGAGCTTTTTGCCGGGTTTGGAAACGTATCAGCAAATTCACGGGGTGTTTTCCCGGTTATCTTTTTAAACGACCTGTTAAAAGTAGCTTTGGAGTTAAACCCACCATCAAAAGCTATTGCCAGTAAGGTTTGTGTATGATGTTCACCGGCCTGCATTTTACGGATCACTTCCTGTACACGGTAATAATTGATGAAGTCGTTGAAATTACGTCCTGTTCCATCATTGATCATTTTGGACAATACTGTAGCATTGGTATCCAACTGCCGGGCAAGATCGCTCAATGTCAGTTCCGGTTCCAGGTAAGGCTGCCTGGTTTCCATCCATCGCTCCAGCTTTTCTTTCCACACATCTGTTTCTGCATCCGGCTGTTTATCGGGTATTGTTACCGGTACAGGAATTTCAGGATCAAAATGAAGCTTTTTCAATTGTCGCGGTAGTGTGTAGTATCCTTCCACTGAAAGATAATATACAATAATGCCTTGCGCCAGGTAGGCATACCAATCCATCCTGTAGGTAACATGCGTTACCAACCCAGCCAGCGAGAAGAAAAAGAAAATAATGATGCCGCCGCTGACCATATATAAAAGATTTCGCAGCCAGTTGAACTGGATATCTTCTGTAGCAGAGAAATTGCTGTGTGTGTATTGCCTGTAGGCTGAGAAAGCCTTGAGTGTCAGGAACAGGTAATAGAAAAAAGATAAAAAACCGATCATTACAGCCCAGCTACTTTTATCCAGTTCGGCCAGAGGACCTTTGCAGCCATATTGGGTGTCCGGTATCACCTCAAACGGATAATACAATCCCATATCCAGCACAAACTTTATGATGATCAGCAATGTCCAGGCAACAGGAAGTACCAGGTGTTTCCAGTGTTTTTTCCGCAAACGGAAATCGCGGTTGGTCAGGCTCAGAAAATAGAAGTACAGCAAAGGCCCGATCCACGGCAGGTTGTTGAACGGGAAGTAAAACATAAATGTGGTCAACCTGTCATGAGAGTCGTACCAGCCTGCAAAACCCAGCATCCAGAATGCCACTTTAACAGTGTTGAGCAACAGCAAAAAAGCCAGTAACCTGTCGCTCAACCCGCTTTGCCTGCTACGTACCAGCAACAATACGCTGAACAATACACCTTGTATAAAAGCAGGCAGCAGTAACGAGCTGTACAAATTAAAATCAAAGCGCATGCATAAAACTATGCTTTTTATGATACATCATTAACCATTGCAAAGCCTCAGATCATATATTGAGACCTTTTTACCGCTTTCTGAAACAACATTCACTTCTGGGGAAGTTATAGGGGAGAATATTGAAATGGCTGGAGATACACCAGCCATGGTGTGTGAGAATACTGGCGAAACACCGGCCATGGCATGGGTGTTATTAAAACAATATTCCCCTGTGCAAAAGCTACAGGGGAATATTGCAGACCGAAAACAGGATATTGAAGTAGCCGGAGTTTCACCAGCCACGGGGTTTGGGTTTGCAGGATCAGATTTAATGGTCAGAAATGTTTTTTAACACTTACCAGGTATGCTTTTAATAAAGCCGGTTGATCGGTCTGTATAATGTTGGCGCCATTTTTCAATAGTTCCTCAAAAGCTGCCGAACCGCTTGTAACAGCTTTCAGATCCACTTCACCCAGTGCATTGATCCATACCCTTGCGCCGTTTGATCTGATCTTTTCTGTTACTGCAGTGGTATAATGTGAAGGATCAATATGCACCGCTTCTGCTTTTGCTGCTGCAAATAACGCATCCACTTCTTTTGAACTGTGTGTTCTTGCCAGCACCATGAAGCCGGCGTTTTTGGCTTTCAGCTCTTTTACATGTTGCGGGTTGTCCAGGAAAAAGAAACAATTACGCGCTGTCTGGGTTTTGGTAACAGTTTCCATAATTGCATTGATACAATTGCCGTCCTTGATATCCAGGTCTACCAGTATCTTTCCTTTTGCCAGCAACAATGCTTCTTCCAGTGTAGGTATCTGCTCTTCGGGCACTGTGCCATTATGCTTCAGACGCAGTTTACGGATCTCTTCAAAAGTAAAACCGGATACAGCGCCTGAACCATTGGTAGTACGGTCAACAGTTTTATCGTGCATCACTACCAGTATACCATCTTTAGTACAACGGACATCCAGTTCAATAATATCAATTCCCAGCTCTATCGCCCTGCGGAATGCAGCCATAGAGTTTTCCGGAAAATCGAGGTGCGCGCCACGATGGGCAGCTACCAATACCACACCCGATCTTGTATCCAGGAACGCTTTACTGATCTTATCAAACTGTGCGCTTGCCGTTTGGGCAAATGATAGTGAAGCCATCATCAGCAGGCAGCAGGTAAAAAGGGATTTACATTTATACATAGACATAGTCATAGTCATTTAAAAGTGATATATCATTGTTAATAATAACCGATGTTTTGTTCTTCCGCAATCGGGCCTACAGGATCAAGTCTGTCGATATGCGTTTGTGGAATCGGACGCAGAATATGGTAGCTGCGGATATTGCCTGCATCGGGATTGTATTTCAACACACGCTCTACCAGTTTTTCACAACGTGTCAGGTCTTCCCAGCGGTTCAGTTCGCCCAGCAATTCACGACCACGTTCATCCAGTATAAAGTCAACAAAGTTGGTGCTGATCTGTGCGGCAGTTACTTTCATCTGTTCTGCAGTGGAAGCAGTTCTGTCGCTGTAGTTACCACCTTCAAATGTCCAGTACTGTACAGTTTTGGCTTCACCGGCTTTGTAGGCAGCTCTTTCACGAACCTTGTTAATGTATTTGGCAGCATTTTCAAAATCGCCTTTACGGCCATAGGCTTCGGCCAGCAGCAACAGGGTTTCTGCATAACGGTACACTACCCAGTCACGGCCGCCGTTGGTTTCATTGGTAGTAGGACGTAATGGGTCCAGCCATTTGCGTAAACCGGGAAACAGGTTGTTGCGTGAAAAAGCCTGGTAAGAGTTCAGGGGCATGTATACTGCAAAACGTTTATTTTCCTGTATAGCAGCATTCAGTTCTGTCTGCGTATTGTAATAAATGGGAGAAAAATATACAGCAGTGTCGCCCACTTTTACATCAATAGCGTTACCTGCTGTGGTAGTGATATTAGTAGCAGCCTTGTTGGCAATATATCCCCATACAAAAGATTTTACAAACCGGGAATCATACTTACGGGTATCACCAAACAAGCCATTGTATACAAACGGTGTAGGACGCACACGACGATATGGTCTGCCGTATTCCACGGAACGGGCCAGGATCTTCGTGTTGATGGCATCATACTGTGGTACGTGATACAGGTGCATCTGGTTACCACTCCCATTGTCAAGCTGTGTGGTAGTGAACTGAACAGCAAAAATCACTTCACTGTTCACCTGGTTATTGATATCGAACAGGCTGGCAAAATCGCTTACCAGTGAAAAACTACCCAGTTCCTGGTTTACCACTTTTGCGGCATAGTAAACAGCACTGTCAAGATCAGTAGCTCTGGTACCACGGATAGCCTGTTGTTCGGGTGATACAGCACTTGCCCTCGCCAGGTATACCTTTGCCATCAGATGTGCTGCCACTGCTTTAAAAGCACGTCCCTGTGCAGCAGCAGCCTGTGGTAGCTGACGATAAGCATATCGCAGATCGTTCAGAATGGTATCGTAGATCACATTGACAGCTGTACGTTTAAAATCCGTTTTAGCCTTATCATATGCCTCCAGTACCAATGGTACTTTACCATAATGCTGTACCAGGTTGAAGAAGTAGTAAGCACGTAAAAACTTAGCCTCGCCTTCCATTTCTGTTTTGCGCGTGGCAGACATGGTAACCCTGGGCAGGTATTTCAGTGTTACATTACATTGTGCTATACCATTATAATGATAATCCCAGAAGTCTGATATTTTTCCATCCAGTGAACCCAGTGTAGAGAGATACTGGTTAAATGCGGTGTTACCATCAGAACCTACAGTGAAAAGATCAGTACCGGCATCGCTGAATGTGAGCATACGCTCAGACACCACACCCTGCCGGAGTGTATTGTAGGCAGATACCAATGCGCCTTCTAAACCTGCCTGTGTTTCGTATAGCTGGTAAGATATCTGCGACACGGCCTTTTCTTCCAGGTATTTTTTACAGGCTGTTAATGAAAGCAGCGATAATGCTACTATACTGTATATAATTTGCTTTTTCATTTTTGTTGTCATTGAAATCCGTTAAAAAGAAACATTTACACCAAACAGGTAAGTCACTACGCTGGGTTCATTAAACCCGGTACCACCTTCCGGATCTGTACCCGGGAACTTGGTAAACAGGAAAGGGTTCTGCACACTGGCGTACAACCTGAACTTTTCAATAAATGCCTTGTGCAGTACATTTTTAGGAACAGTATATCCCAGTGAAATATTCTTTACACGTACAAAAGAACCATCATAGTAATTCAACGTGCTCAGGTAGTTTACACTGGCTGTACCCAGCAATGGCCTGGGATATTTGTTGCTGGGATTAACAGGGGTCCAGTAATCCAGTTTAGGCTGGTTATAACGACCATCAAAACGCATATCCAGGTCGTGTTTAATGGTTTGACCAAACATACCTACCAGTAATACAGACGCATCAAAGTTTTTGTAGCGCACATTGCTTCCCCAACTGGCTGTCCATTTGGGATTCTGCTGACCAATGATGTAACGGTCGCTTGCGTCGATCTTGTAATCATTGTTACGATCCAGCGGACGAACATCACCAGCTTTGAAAGTAGAACCGTTGGCATTGTATTTTGCCATTTCAGCTTTATCAGCATCGGTACTCTGCCAGATACCGTTAAAACCAAGGTCGTACGATACTTTCACCGGTTTACCAATAAACCAGCCCGCGCCAACATCATCTTTTTTACCATTGTACAGCTCTACGATCTCTTCTTTGTTCAGTGAGAATATCCAGTCTGAACGCCATTCAAAATCACGTGTACGCAGGTTTACAGTATTCAAAGTAACTTCCACGCCTTTGTTGCGTGTTTTACCTACGTTCGATAAAATATAAGAGAAACCTGATGCAGTGGGTAACTGGCGGTTCAGCAGCAGGTCATACGTATTCTGCTGGTATACTTCCACGCTACCGGAAATGCGGTTGTTGAACAAACCGAAGTCAATACCGGCATTGAATTGTCCGGTGGTTTCCCAGGTCAATAAGGGATTCAGCATTTCAATAGGTGTGTAACCAAGCGTTGATGTATTTCCAAATACATAACGTACGGTAGACAGGCGGCCCCATGTTTTATAAGGATCAACACCAGAGTTGCCGGTTCTGCCCCATCCCAGACGTAGTTTAAGATCGCTCACTACACCTGAGTTTTTCAGGAAGTCTTCGTTTTTCAGTCTCCACGCCAATGCTACAGACGGGAACAATACCCATTTTTTTCCATCTGCCAGGCGTGATGACCCGTCGTAACGTGCAGAAACCGTTGCCAGGTATTTTCCTTTATAGCTGTAGTTTAAACGGCCCATAAAAGATGCCAGCGACCAGCGTGACAAACTACTGCTTACACCGTTAATAGTTAATGCACTGCCTGCGCTGTAATACTGTTGCTCGTCGTAAGGCAGGTCACGTACAGAGATATTGTTTGTCTCTTCTTTCTCACCCTGTATTGACTGTACCAGTGTAGCATACAGTGAATGATTGCCTTTAAAGGTCTGGTTATAGCTCAGGATATTTTCCAGGGTGTACATGAAATTGCGGCTGCTTCCATTGGCTGCAGACGAAGGAGCTTCACCACCGGCACTGGCTGTATTTTTTCCATTGAAATCAAAAGCCTGGCGTGCGCGGTAATCCAGCCCCAGGTTTGAACGGAAATTGAAGTGTTTCAGAAAATTCACTTCTGCATAATAATTACCCAGGAACCTGTCCATATTCCTTACCCTTTTGGTTACACCAAAATTGGTAATGGGGTTAGGGGTTCTTGTATTATTGGTAGGATACAGTACAAGTGTTTTGCCATCTTCCTCGTAAGGAGAAGCAAGCGGGTTAAAACTTTTCAGGCCATAACCGTCAAACACATCACTCCAGCCTGCATTCTGCATAGAACGTGAATACACGGTTTGTGTTCCCAAAGTAATGGCGGGCGACACTTTATGCTCAGCATTGATGCGCACTGAATAACGTGTAAAATCCTGGTCGCGCACTACACCTTTGTTGTTAAAGTAATCGGCAGACAATAAGAATTTAGTCGGTTCACTGCCGCCTCTCACACTCACCTGGTGATCCTGCATCAGCCCGTTATGCAAACCATAACTGATCCAGTCGGTGCTGATCAGCTTTGACGGATCGTACGTACCGCTTTCCCAGGCACGTTGCATATTCTGGTACATATAGCTGGTTGCTACCAGTTGCTCATTGGCAAAATCACGGTCTTTGCTGGGTTTGGGATCATAGGTGCCACCCAGTGAATTGCGTTGTGATTCACGTGAATACTCTACAAACTCTTCGGCATTCATCAGGCGGGGCATGGCCCTGTTTTTCTGCGGACCATAATAACCGTTGTACTCTACTATTGTTTTACCCTGTTTTCCTTTTTTAGTAGTGATCAGGATCACACCATTGGCACCACGGTTACCATAAATGGCAGTAGCAGAGGCGTCTTTTAATATTTCGATCGATTCAATATCATTCGGACTGATCTGGTTGATGGCGTCCACAAAGGGAATACCATCTACCACATACAACGGATCATTGTCTGCGGTGATAGACCTGTTACCACGGATACGTACCTGCATGGGGCTGCCAGGCTTCCAGTTTTGCGCCTGTACCATTACGCCGGATACACGGCCCTGTAATACCTGCGTAGCATCAGATGCTGCCACTTCTGTGATCTTATCCGACTTCAGTGAACTGATAGCACCGGTCACATCTCTCTTTTTTACAGATCCATAACCGATCACTACAATTTCATTCAGTCCGGATGCTGTTTCTTTCAGGCGTACGATCAGTGAATTATTAACGCCGGCTTTAATTTCAAAGGATTTTACCTGGTAAGGTTCGTAGCCAACATGCGAAAAAGAAAAGCTGTACCTGTTTTTAGGTACCAGGTTGCTTACAGTAAACACACCTTTGTCGTTGGAGGTAAGCGTTTGTTTTTCTTTGGCGTCGGCCGATGTTACAGTAATGGAAACCCCGTTCAGGGCTTCTCCACGTTCGGTAGTAACAATACCGCTGAGCTGCGCTTTTTCCTGCGCCTGCACAGACATGGTACATAGCATCGCCAACAGGCTGAGCATATACCATTTGATGATTGAATTGCGGAGTGCTATCATATATGCTGTTTTTTGAACAATACAATACCTGCACATCCCCAGGGGGACATGTTGCAACAATGTGCATTGCTGCCTTTGTTATTTTATTTTGCTGACATGTATTACATTTTTGTGTACGGTAAACGAAAGATCATTTACGGTACCCAGTATAGACAGAACGGTATTCAGGGAATCAGATGGCAGAAACGTTCCCGTTACCTGTTCATTAGCAATCAGTGTTGCATCGTATACAAAACGTACTTTATATCGTTTGCCTATGGCGGTCAATACATCCTTTAATGGTTGTTGTGTAAAATCCAGTGCTACTACGGGCGCAGCATTCTCCACAGGAATCAGCTCTTTCACGATATTGTCAACAGGTATATCGTTTTCAAAGCGCTTCACTGCATACTGTCCCCTCAACCTGTCGATATTGAACATTTCACCAGGTGCCAGGTATACCTCTTTCATTGTAAATGCTGTGTCAACAGACCTGATCACCACCTTTCCTTCAAACAGCCTGATCTCTACTTTGTCCTTTACACGGGTATTCACCATAAATGCAGTACCCAATGCGGTAGTAGTAATATTATCAGCATACACAGTAAAAGGCCGGCCGGCATCTTTTGCTACTTTAAACCATGCCTGTCCCTGTAAACTGATATCGCGTTTGTTGTTGACAAAAGGTACATAGTAGCGTACAGCACTGCCCGGTGCCAATGTTATTACAGAACTATCTTCCAGCACAAACTGCCTGCTTGTGGCCGTATAATTGGTTTGTAAGGTTAATTTTCCCTGCGGTGCACGTACCTGCGCTACTTCCGTTACCGGGCGCTGCCGGTTGTTCAGGTATAGAATGGTAACCAGTGTTATTGCCACCACTGCAGCAGCCCATTTAAGCACAGGTGCCAGTCGTATTACACGTATCGCTGCCGGTAATTCCTGTACCGGTGCCCCGGTGATCTTTGTGTGCAAACGTTCCAATATCAGTTCTGCACGTTCGGCAGGCAGATACGTAGTATCTTCTTCCAGATGTTGGCTGTATTCATCAGCCAGTTCAATTTTCCACGCATTTTCATGCAACAGAAATTCTTCCAGGAATGCTTTTTTCTCCTGGCTGGTCATTGCATCTTTCCAGACACATTCTATTTGTTGTTGGTACCTGTTCATGTTTACACATCACTGCGTTCAACCATAAATACTCTGATGTTGTAAAAAAGGGATGTCTTTTTGTGTTACGGAATTATTAACAAAGTAGCAGGTTTAAGGTACAAGGTATAGGGGCAATGGTTGAAATGCTGATAAGGGCTTGTTGCTTATAGCTAATTAATGACAGCAGAAAGACCGAAGAATGAGCAATGTTGAAGAAAGAACGAATTACGAAGTGAGAAGTACAGCTTCATTGTATTGCATCTTTGCTATCCTTAGCTGCCTTTGCGTGAAATACGCTATGAATTAATACAGCGAGCAGGAGCAGCAGTGACTAATCAAGATTGACGATTCGGAACCCGAAACCCATTACTACCTGCTTCCCAGATAAACAATCCACAACGACATGGCCGTGGCTTCAAAATGCGGGTAATGAATGCTGACGTATTTTTTTATGAACTGTGTAGATTGTTTTAAATAGTCGCGTACAGAAATAACAGAGATGCCTAATAAGCTGGCTACCTCATCGTACGACTTCCCTTCAAAACGGCAAAGCCGGAACACTTCTTTCTTGCGTGCAGGCAGATGATTGATGGCTTCTTCCACAATAGAAAGCCTGATATAATGCAGTTCTTCTTCACCCTGATCGGCAGTGGCAATGGCTTCGGGCAATATACCGCTCTGTACCACCACATCAGGTTCTTTTAATTTCTTTTTCAGATAGGTAGCAGCTTTGTTATAACTCACTACAAACAACCAGCCTGATACCTGTACAGGTTCCAGCTTATGCCTGTTTTCCCAGAGCGCCAGGAACACTTCCTGCAGAATATCTTCTGCAGCCTGCGACTGGTGCACCATTTTACAGATGTTTGCATATACAGCCTGGTGATAGCGACGGTATAGTCCGTCAAAAAGTTCAAGATCGACAGATTCTTTCTGGTGAAGCAGTAGATTGCCGGATTGCACGTCTCCCATCACTGGTGTTTTACTTGTTGCATCAAAGCGGGGCAAAATTAAAAGCCCTCCGCTATCCGGTACATTATGTAATTGTAAACAGCTATTCCGCTTTCAGAAAAAGAATAATTATCTTTACCTGTTCCGCGCCCCTTCTGTGCAGGGTTGTAAAACAACTCCCCGCTCATAGCAACCAGACAGCACCGGACCGGCCACTACCTGTTGTTGCAGTAAATGGCACACAGGCAGTATTACATTTTTTTATTCTTTGTAATATATTCATACAGGCACTCCGCAATAATGCAGGTTGCCGGATCATGATCACAATTATATATCTATGACATTAGTGTATCTCATTACCGGGATTGTTCTGGGAGGTGTTTCCGGGTATTTTATCTGTAGGGTCTTTTTACTGAAAAACTACATCGCCAAACCGGTGTACGATCAGTTACTGGCACAACATACTGCATTACAGGTAACTGCTTCTGCACGTATATCGCGCGAAGAATTGCTGGCCCAGTATATCAGTCGTGAAATGTATAATACTGCATTACAGCAACAGGATAACACGCGACAGGAGATGCAGCTGCAGCAGCAACAACTCAGCAAACAGCAGCAGACGATATTACAACTGACCGCCGAATCAGAAAAAAAGCTGGATAAGGAAACCGTTGACCGGTTGTATGTACCGCGTGAAACATTTGATATTGTACGTAATCAATTGGTAATAGCGGAGCGAAATCTTACGGAAAAGACCAACACGGTATTGCAACTAAATACCGAACTGACAGCACTTAAAAAAGAAGAAGAGGTATTACAGGAAAAACTGGACACTTTTAAAACTGAAATAGAAGCACTGCACAAATTGTCCCGGGAGCAGTTTAAGAACCTGGCAACGGATATACTGGAAGAAAAAAAGAAACTGTTTGTTGAAACCAATAAAACAGAACTGGGCAATATCATCTTTCCGCTGAAAACAGACCTGGATAATTTTAAAAAGGCAGTGGAGGAAACGCGTAAAGAAGATATCCGCGACCTGACCTCTCTGAAAAATGAAATTGATTCGCTGCAAAAACTGAATGTACAGTTAAGCGACGATGCCCGTAATCTTGCCCATGCCCTGAAAGCAGATACCCGTGTTCAGGGTAGTTGGGGGGAAGACCGGCTGAAACTGATCCTGGAAAATGAAGGACTGCAGAAATATATTGATTATAAGGACCAGGAAGCGTATTACGATGAAGAACAGGAGCGGCAGCGTAAACCTGACTTTATTCTGAACCTGCCCAATGGCAGGCATATCATTATTGACAGCAAGGTTTCGCTTACTGCCTATGTAAACTATTGCAATGCAAATACAACCGAAGAAAAAAGCCTGTACCTGAAACAACATCTTAAAAGTATTACCGATCATATTGATCTGCTGGCAGACAAGAATTATCACCTGCTGGCCGGTATTAACTCGCCCGATTATGTATTTATGTTTATGCCCATTGAAACGGCTGTTACACTGGCGCTGAATGAAAACCCTGATATCTTTAACCGTGCCCTGAATAAAAAGATTGTGCTGATCACCCCCACTACGCTGGTAGCTACCTTAAAGGTGGTTAAGATCATCTGGCAGAAAGAAAACCAGGTGCGCAATGTGCAGGAGATCTTTAAACAATGCGGACTACTGTACGATAAGTTTGTATTGTTCCTGGAAGAGATGGATAAGATCGGAAATGGTTTGCAGAGCGCTCAGCGATCCTATAAAGAAGCAATGGACCGGTTGAAAGAGGGTGCGCGGAAAGGTGATACCATTATCGGGAAATTTGAGACCATCAAAAAACTGGAGGCCAAAACCAATAAAAGCATTCCGCCAAAATTCATTGCAGAGCTGTCACTGATGGAAGATGATACAGATGATAACCGGAATGACCCATCCGATACGATCGCATTGCCGGAAGATATACAGCCGTTATAAAAAATATACAGCCATGCAATAAGGGCTTTGCATGGCTGTTTCACATGATCCGCTCACTGCAAAGATTCAGAGGTTTCTAAAACGACGTTTCATTAGTTTTTTGATCTCGGTGATCTGGCTGCAGAATAATGTAATTTCACGGCAATGTTCCTGCAGGTTCAGTTTGCTGATCTCTTCTTCCAGCATAGATATCCTGTCGAGATAATACTGGCGTTGTACTTCCCATGAGTCGGCGCACAACACCACTTCCAGTGGAATATTTTCATATTTCATAGCTTCAGATGTTTAGTTTGTTTTGGAATTGACACAAAAGGTTATACTATAAGAACAGCATACAGATGCTCTTTTAATGCCGTTTGCCCGATGCAACATTATGGCCCCAGATCACCAGACGCCGGCATTCGTACAGGGCAACAGTAATGATGCTTCCCCATACCATTTTCAGTTCATCGCTATGCGTAATATCTTTTTGGGTAACACGCTTCCGGCCGGAGCTGCCTGTTTCAGCTCCATCGGCAGTAATACCGGTGCCTGTCATTACAGTGTCTACATACAGTTCGTAACGTTTTAGCAGGTTCGCACAACCGTGATTCACCCTGTTTATTTCAGCAGCTTTTTTAGAATTCTTCCTGCCGGTCCGCATTCTCCATGAAATACTGCCTGTTTTTTTCATAACAGATGTTTACGGGAATATTAATTATCCAGGTATTCTGAAGTGTTATGTATTGGCCTGCGTTGAATGATGCCTGACAACCGGGGTTGCTGTTTGTCAAATTCTTTCAGCACTGGCCGTACTGACACTGGTTTCTATCTGCCGGTCCGCACTTCCATACAAACTCTTACTCACGCAGTTATGAAAAAACGCATTACCGGTAACACAGATAATGCGACAACTGTACCGGGTGGTTGTATATATAAGTCGTAACAGTAACAGGGCAGGGAAACAAAACAGGAGAAATTTTTTTGGTACGTTTTTTAGTATCTTACAACTAATGAAAAACTGCTTATGAACGATACCAGGTCATCTTCTCACAGAGACCGGCAAATAATTGATAATCTTCAGCAATACGGGGCTCAGAAACGCAAGGGAGAAGAAGAATTATTCTCGACCTACATCTATTTTATACAGCAGGGCATGCTAAAGCATTCTTTAACAGAACAGGAATCATTCGATGCCTACTCCGATACCATTTTATCGGCTATTGAAAAAATTGCAAGTGGTTCATTTGAAGGGCTTTCCTCACTAAAAACATGGCTTTACCAGATTTTTCATAACAAATGTGTTGACCTTTTCAGGAAAAAAACGACTAACAAGAATAGCGTACACCAGACAATCGCTATCAGTGGGCTGTTTCACCTGGCAGACAATGCCCAGTCTGTTATTCAGAAACTGGTGGAGCAAACAGATCTTGCCATACTGCGCCAGAAACTGGAAGGCCTGGGAGATGCCTGCCGCCAGTTACTGATGTTATCAGCAGAAGGTAATTCGGATAAACAGATAGCCAATATGATGGAATATAAAACAGCCGATGTAGTGAAAACAAGCCGGTTAAGATGCCTGGAAAAATTACGTCGCCAGTACAAATCTGCGTAACCAATGCAAAACCTTGAATACATAGATGATTATTTTCGCGGAACATTGTCGCCCGAAGCGCTGAAAGCGTTTGAACAACGTGTTGAGACGGACAACGACTTTGCCGAAGAAGTTGCCTTTTATGCCAGCACATTGCAGGTAATGCGTCAGCAATTGGAAGAGGAGCGCAAAAACCGTTTCCGTGAATTATACGAACAGCACAAGACCGTCGCCGGTAAAAAGACGGTTATCAGGAAACTATGGCCCTATTTGGCTGCTGCAGCGGTCATTGCCGCCCTGTTCATTGGCATCAGCCTGTTCAGCAACAGACCCTCCCTGGAACAAATGGCAGATGATTATATTAACACTGAGTTGAAAAGTATGAATGTGAAAATGGCTGCCCATAAAGACAGTATTGATATCGGTCGCAACCTGTACAATGAAGGTAAACTGCCTGCATCACTTGAACAGTTTAAAAAACTGGCGCAGGCCGATTCCAGCGCTACCAACATACAAATTTATGCCGGGATTGTTTCCCTGCGCCTGCAACAATACGACTCAGCTATTGCGTATTTCAAACAGGCAGAAAACAATACCGGCGATTACGCCAACCGGGGAAAATTTCTGCACGCCCTTACCCTTTTGAAACGCAACGGCCCGCACGACCGGCAGGAAGCTCATTCACTGCTGCAGGAAGTGGTAGCAAAGAATCTTGAAGCAAAAGAGATTGCTGAAAAGTGGTTAAAGCAATTCTAGTACTTCGCTGCTTTCCGGGGTCACTTGTTATTGTGTTTTCGTAATCATCATTTATAATGTAAAAAACACTTGTTATGAGTACAAAAAATGGCACAGTACTGCCATCAAACGGGGTAAGCAGGTCATTAAAAGAAGATAAAGCGCAACTGCTGATCGACAAAAGAAATTATAACTCACTGCAGAAAGCCATTGGTTACCAGATCAAGATCATTGACAAACTGCTGCAACAGTATTACAGCCAGAATAAATATATTCCCAAAGGCACCCAGCTTTTAAAATGGAATATCGTAAAAGATAAAGAGAACAGAAATGCTCCTACCGTAGAAGTATACATCAATACGCAGAAAACAGGCAGAACCCTGAAAAAAACAGTTGCAGCCCTGCAAACCATGAATGCCCTGAGCGTTATGAGCAATTCCATGCCTCTTACCGATAGCAACGACGGCGAAAGCGATCCCAATGTACTGACCTATAACCTCATTGGCGCTCCGCCTTCCGGTCCTACGCCGGCCAAACCACAATAAGTGATGCAACGCACCCTTTTACACAACCTGTAAAGCACTTTTTGGTCAACATAGCAACAGCAAGCCAGTGAATAAAACTCTTATAACATTTTATTGTTTAGTACTGGCAACTCTCCCTGCCCGGGCCGATCCCGGGCAGGATGCTTTCTGGAAACAGGTCTCCGCACTGGTACAGAATACTACCGGCATATCTGCTGATGAACAATTAAAAGCATTGAGCTCCTGTTACCAGCACATTGCACAATATGATCATCTGCATGATTCTGTTCACTTGCTGATGCTACAGAAAATGGCTGACCTGTATGCTGATAAAGAAAACTTTCTGCATGCTATACGTTTTACCAAAGAAGCCATCACACTGGTCAACGCTCAAAAAGGCCATCCGCCGGTACACACCGGCAACCTGGTAAAATGTTATTATAAACTGGCAGGATATTATGACGCACTGAACCAGCCGGCAGAAAAAGTAAGGGCCCTGGAAAATTGTATTGACATTGCAACAAAACAGTCCATAGTAAACCCCTTTTATCTGTACGCATTGTGGACGCGGGTTAAATACCTGTTTGATATTGGTGATTATATCCGCTGTATTGAATATGCACGTATTGGTGAAAAGGACGCGGTTACACTGGTCAACGATACACAACATTATTATAGCATCTTTCTCAATTTCGAGATCAATGCAGAACTGGAATTAAACAATTTTACAGCGGCTGAAAAACTGCTTTCCGGTAAGGCAGCGCTATACCGGCGTACTATTCCTGAACTGGCATCAAACATTTATGAACAGTCTGGCCGTGTGGAACTGGGACGTGGAAATTTTGCCCAGGCCCTTCAATATTATTCCACGGCCCTTAAAAATGTAAACAAACACGATAGCATCCGCTGTTTGCAGGTGCTTGAAAACACAGGCTACTACCTGTATTACAAGCATCATAAAGATCCGCGCAAAGCACTCTCCTATTATTTCAGGGCATTGCAATTTGTAAAAGCTCCGGCACGTCAAACCATGGAAGAAGCACAGGAAGCGCTGAACCTGTTGAGCAATATTGCCGGCGCCTATACGGAAGCCGGCCAGTATGATTCTGCCTTTTACTTTTTCCAGAAAGCATTTGACCAGGTAGAACCAGGCATGAATGAAATAAAATTTGCCAACCTGCCGCAGGGTTTTATTACACAGTACGACAGGGTTTGGTACATCACGGCACTGATGATTGACAAGGGCAATGCCTGGCTGAAAATGTATAAACAAACACATTCAGCCCATGCTATTGCAGCCGCCATGCAGGTATACAAAACAGCAGATCGCGTACTGGCAAGAATACGCCTGGAACAATCAGAACTGGCTTCGCGCCTTTTCTGGCGCAATGATTCACGCCGCCTGTACGAGCAGGCTATTGAAGCGGCATACCTGACCGGTGATGTCACTACTGCATTTTATTTTTTTGAAAAGAACAGGGCAGTAATACTGGATGATCAGTTATTGCAGCAACATTTCCTGAACCAGGAAAACATTTTGGAACAGGCACAATTGCAACGCACCATTATACACCTGAAAAAAGAACAGCATGAAGGCAACCTGCAACAGGGAACAGCAGAATCACTGTTCAACAATACCCGTAAGCTGGACAGGTTACAGCAACAGATCAAAACAAAAAACCCTGCTTACTACCAACGCTATATTGATACTTCTTTTATTACACTGCAACAGGCACAACAACAATTACTGGACAAGGATCGTGTGCTGGTAGAAATATTTAATGGAGACAGTGCGGTATATGTATTACTGGCAATGCACAACAATACCACACTGCGAAGACTTGATAAAAGAGATTATGAAAATACTGTTGCCCGCTACAACACTTATCTTTCTGATGCTGTACTGCTAAATAAAGATCACCGGGGTTATATTCAAACAGCGTATAACCTGTACCTGTTACTTTTTGGTGAAAAACAAATACCGCAGCAACGTGTCATCATTTCACCGGATGGCAGTTATTTCCCATTTGAATCACTGATCACAGATAATACCGCACAGGATAATTACTTTATCCGCAACCATGCGGTAAGCTATACGTATTCCGCACGCTACCTGTTGGGTGAATCATCACCCAACATATCCGGCAATTCCCTGATGGGCATGGCACCAGTGCGGTATACGCATTATACAGACCTGTCCGATCTTCCCGGCAGTGATGAATCACTGGTCAGGATCAATCGTTATTTTAATCAACCGCATCATTTTCTTTTCAGCAACGCATCGCGTAAAAACTTCCTGGCCAATTTTCCGCAATACAATATCATCCAGTTGTATACGCACGCTGCAGATAGCAGCGAACATGGTGAACCTGTTATTTATTTTTCTGATTCCGTATTATACCTGTCAGAGCTGATCCCGGAAAATAAACCGATAACCCGTCTTATTGTATTATCGGCCTGTGAAACAGGTAATGGTAACTTTTATCATGGTGAAGGTGTATTCAGTTTTAACCGTGCATTTGCTGCTACCGGTATTCCGGCAGCAGTTATAAATTTATGGGCTGTTGATAATGGCCCTACCTACAGGCTGACAGAATTGTTTTACAAACAACTGACCAAAGGTTTGCCTGCAGACATTGCACTACAGAAAGCAAAACTGGAGTTTTTACAGAACCCATCACGCGAAGCAACACTTCCCTATTATTGGGCAGCTACAGTATTAACAGGTAAGTCAGATGCAGTAATAATCAATGAAACATATTCCTGGTTACAATATCTTTTACTGATGGCTGGTACACTGGGTGCATTTATTGCAGGCAGAAAATACTGGAAGAAAAATAAAGCTGGTACTGTTTCCCGCCGATAACTTTACCTGTATTCACTTCTTTTACGCGGATATTCTCTTTCACTTGTCATTTATTACCAATACGGATCGTATATACAGTCATTATGCTATCTTGTACCTATTGAAAAGAGAAACAATGCGTGTACAGGTTTTCACTTTAGTAATATCGTTGTTCAATTATCTGCTGTCAGGTACAACAGCACAGGCACAATCATCCACACCAGTCAATTTTAACCCCGTAGTTCCGGATAATATTGCCGATCCCTCCGTGGTAAAGTTCAATGATACATTTTACCTGTATGCCACTACTGATATTGACCGCGGTTTATCCATGGCAGGTCCGCCGGTGGTATGGAAATCGAAAGACTTTGTAAACTGGAGTTTTTCCGGTACCATTATCAACAGCATTGACTGGAACAAACAATATGAATACACAGATGATAAAGGCGCTAAAAAAACGGGTTACTTCCGTTACTGGGCTCCTGGCAAACCATTGATGAGAGATGGCATTTATTATCTTTTCCCAACTATTGTTAAACCAGATGGCAGTACCGGTACTTATGTAATGACAGCACCCACCCCTGATGGACCTTTTCATTTTGCTACCGGTGATGGGATATTTTTTAACGAACCGCTCAATGGCAGAAAAGAAGCCACTGCTCTGGTTCCGGATATTGACGGCGAACCTTTTGTTGACAGTGATGGCAGTTGTTATATATACTGGCGCAGACGTATGGCAGCCAAACTTTCTTCTGATTGGTTGTTGCTGGATGGCAAGCCGGTTGAAATAGCCACCAAACATTCCGGCTACTCCGAAGGGCCATTGCTTTTCAAACGCAAAGGCATTTACTACTATGTATACACCCTGTCCGGACATGGCAATTATGTAAATGGCTATATGATGAGCCGCACCGGTCCGCTGGGACCTTTTGAAGTACCTGCCGGTAAGGATATTTTTATACAATCTTCTCTCGAAAACAAAGTATGGGGCCCCGGTCATGGCAATGTATTCCAGGTACCTGGTACAGACGATTTTATTTTTGTATACCTGGAATATGGTGAAGGCAGTACTACCAGGCAGGTATTTGCTAACCGCATGCACTTTAACGCCGACGGTACTATTGAACCTGTAATAGTAGACAACAAGGGTATAGGCTACCTGGCCAAGCCGGCAACAAAGGCGAATAATATTGCTACAGGAGCCGTAGTTACGGCTTCCAGTTATCGTGAACCCAAAACAGTTTCACAGTCTATCGAAACCAACCCAAATGCACTGATCAATATCGGCAATAACTTTAAAGGCCCTACAGTAGAAACAGTAAGCCGCACTTTTTCCTATATGCCACAACTGGCCGTTGACGGTTCCAATGGTACCAGGTGGCTGGCAAAAACAGACGATCATCAACCATGGCTTATGATTGATCTTGGTAAAACAAGAAGTATCAGTAGTTGTGAAATGTATTTTGTTTTCCCTTCACTGGGGCATGCATGGCAATTGCAGAGATCTGACGATGGTGTAAACTGGCAGACCTGCGCAACACAACAGGAAATAACTGTACGTTCACCACATATTGCCTCTAAGATCGGCAAGGCGCGTTTTCTGCGTTTGTCTGTTACACAAGGTACAGCAGGCTTGTGGGAAATGAAAGTGTTTGGAAAATAAACAGCAGGCGTTCATTGTTTCTCTTTCGCACTCTTCTTCTGAAACAATGTATCCGTTTTTATAAAAAGACAATCCCGGTCTTTCGACCGGGATTGCGAAAGTAGTTACCAGACTTCACTGCATTACTTCATCTATGAATGAAATCCCTCACTACTGTTACGGCCGGAACACGTACACAAATAAACTGTATTTTACCTGCATTCGCATCCTTACTTGTGCATCACTACATGGTCAATTACATGTATTACGCCATTACTCTGGTACACATCTTTAATAGTAACTGTTGCCATGCCACCCTTTTCATCTTTCAGTACAATTTTCTTTCCTTTCATCATTACCCACAATTTTCCGCCTTGCACTGTTGTCAGTTCAGCCGTTCCTTTTCCTGCTTTGATCAAACGATCCAGTTCCTTAGAATCCAGTTTACCAGCCACAACGTGGTAAGTAAGAATGCCGGTTAATGTTGCTTTGTTTTCTGGTTTCAGCAGATTATTCACAGTACCCTGTGGCAGCATGTTGAATGCTGTGTTAGTAGGCGCAAACACGGTGAAAGGACCAGCCGATTCCAGTGTTGATACCAGCCCTGCTGCTTTTACTGCTTCTACCAGTACAGTATGGTCCTTTGAATTTACCGCATTCTGCACGATGTTTTTGGAAGGATACATAGCCGCACCACCAACTTCCACTGTTTTCTCCTGGGCATAGGTTACACCCATCAATAATGTTGCCATAATAATACACACACATGACTTAATTGTCTTCATACTGCAATGTTTAATTTTAAAAAATTTCAATATTGTTGTTACATGCGGTTGGTAAGTGTACATACGGAGAATGATTTCATGTTGGATTTTATTTGTTGTTATATTAAACTGAAAATAAATCCTGACAATAAAATGACTTTATATACATCCGGATTGCAGCAGTCTACGTATTTATAGCCAACTGTTATGCTAAGTACAATGTGTTACAATACACTTCAGGAAGTTGGTAAGGCGGATAACTGATTTTACAAAACCGTAAAGGATAATATATAAGTAATATGGTTTCTGTTAAGATGATGACGCCGGCATTATTCCACTTCTATTGAACTGCTGATCTTATTGATATCTATAGCAATATTGTAGATGAAGTTAAACTGGTCAATAACAGGTTTTACTTCTACCAGCTCTTTGCGTGTATCTGAATCATGTACGCCTTCCTGCAGTTCCTGCTGACGTTTTTCCAGTAATCCCGAAGCCTTTGCATTCAGCAAACGTAATGCATCTTTTTGCAGCGTTACCTGTGGCGTTCCTTCCTGTTCCAGCATAGTGATACTGTTGGTAAGGCTGGCATAAATATCTTTAATGATCGCATCTATATTCTGTGTATGGTGTGCAGCAGACTTGGTAGCAATATAGGTTGCCAGCGTGGCAATATGTGATGCCAGCATGTGATTCAATACTACAAATTTGTGCAGCATCTGGATATCTTTCTGTTTGCTGCGCGGTTCAGACAACATACGGTTGAAAGCATCTGAAAGATTGGCAAGTGCCACCAATGCGCTTTTGCGTGCAATGCTGATATGGTTGCCCCCCCGCACCGGCTCTACTGCAAAATTGCCTGCTACCAGTGTAAAATAATCCCTGTTCTCACGCAGGGCATCCATCATCATCGTTTTTATCTTTTCATGCTCCCAGGTTGGCACAAGGAATATACTGGCAACAAAAGCGATCACAGACCCGATAGCAGTATCAATCAGCCTGTCAACCAGTATAGACTCAAATGTATGCGGATACAGCAAATGGAAGAACAGCAGCAGGTAAGGTGTCATCAGCAGCACACTTACAAAATACTTTAAGCGCATAAAGCTGTACGCACCTGCCATCAGCAGCACCATCAGCACCAACAACACTGTTTCATTCCGTATAAAATACAGGATAATAATACCTATAGCAATGCCGCAGAATGTACCAATAAGCCTGTCGCGGTTTCTTTTCCTGGTAAGACTGTATGCCGGTTTCAGGATCACAATAATAGTGAGCAGAATCCAGTAACCGTGTCCGAAATGAAAGAACAGCGATATCAGGTACCCGAACATTACTGCGATACAAACCCTTAACGAGTGCCTGAAAATATTGGAATGCAGACTTAAATTATCTTTAAATACCACCGCACTGATATCCTGGTGAGTGATCAGTTTTTCATAAGCTACTTCAGACACCTTTTTCTTTTTCAGCTTCCTGTCATAAGTGGTATAATTGTGCAGCGTGCGGATACTGTCTGCCAGGTCTTCTATATTGGTAAGAATATGCCGCAGTGTAATAAAGCCGTCAATATTTTCAGCATTTATGTGTGCTTTTCGGAAGGCAACAAAATCGTCCTGCAATGCTTTGAGGTGTTTGCTAAAAGCAATGCGCTCACGCGATGCCTTGCCCACTTTTACAGCAATACCGATCTCATCCAGTTCATCAGCCAGTTCAAGGATCAGCGCACGGTATTGTTCCAGTATACCGGAATCGTTAAAATATGAATGTAATACTGTATAATCCTGGTAAGAGGTCATAACCCTTTCAAACAGGTCTGTAATATCCAGGTAGATCATTACCAGTACACGGCTGGTATTGGTAGATTCCTTTACCACACTACGTGTTTTGAACAACAGTTCGCTGACAAGATTCTGTTTTTCCTGTACTGTTACCTGTTGCTGCAGCAGGTTGCGATAGGTAGTGTCATAATCCACATCCTTATTGTAAAAAGCAGCTCTTGTACGGAGATAGTCGGCAGTGGTTTGTATACAATCACCCAATGCCTGCTGGATCAGCTTATAGGGTCTGAAACTGTACAGTAGAATGCTGAATAACATATACCATATACCACCGGCGGTGATGTACAATGCATTCCATAAAATATCCCACCCATCCTGCCGGTGTTCCAGGTTCAGCACCATTACCAGTAATGCTGCAATACCAATGGAACTGGCCCTGGCACCATATACACCCAGCATGGAAAAGAAAAAACAACATACCGTGATCACCACGCCCAACCAGAAAGCGTTGTGCGCAGCAATGCCTACTGTTACGGCTACAATAAAAATAGCAAGGTTGCAAATAAGCATGCCATTACGGCGGTGCAGAATAGGCCCCGCATTGTCTACCGGGCTAACACTCAATGCGCCGATAGAAACAATAATTCCTATGGTAAGATGATCAAACCACGCGAAAATAAATGCAGGCATCAGGATACCCACTGTCATACGAACGCCCTCGCTCAGATAATGACTGGTTACAAAACTCCTGTATGCCCTTATATAATCCATTCGTACTTTAAGTTACCTATATTCTTCTAAAAAACTGCCCGGAGATACTCAGCAGGATGCTGACATGATGATCCTTCCTTTAATAATAACATCTGCAGAAATATAAATGTTATCATTACCGCCACAAAATCATGAAACCAGCTGCAAAAAAAGAATAAAGTAACTATAAAGAAAAAACTGTTGTTACAGCCCGGAGATTGAATACTGCAATGCTATTTTCCTGTGTACTGTATGCGCCAGATAATATTACTTTTATCATCTGCCACCAGTAATGACCCATCCGGCATCATGGTAATACCCACCGGACGACCATGCACCCTTTCTTTATCCAGGTCTGCTACAAAACCTGTCAGGAAATCTTCGGGAGGGCCCACCGGTTTTCCTTTGCTGAAAGGCACAAACACTACCTTATATCCTGATAATACAGAACGGTTCCATGAACCATGTTGTGCAATAAAAGCGCCTTCCCTGTATTTAGCCGGAAATGTTTTTCCGCGGTAAAAAGCAAGTCCCAGTGATGCGGTGTGCGAACCCAGATCTACATCGGGCACTATTGATTTATTTACCAGTTCCAGATTGGTCTCTTTTACACGTTCATCTATATGCTGTCCGAAGTAGGCATAGGGCCAGCCGTAAAAACCATTTTCCCGTACACCGGTCAGATAATCCGGTACCAGGTTATCACCCAGTTCATCACGCTCGTTAACTGCTGCCCACAACGTATGTGTACCCGGCGCCCAGTCTATACCCACAGGGTTACGCAAGCCACTGGCATATACCCGCATGGCCGAACCATCCGGGTTTACCTCCAGTATACATGCACGCAGCAATTCATTGGCAATACCTTTTTCTGCAATATTGGTTCCTGATCCGATTGCGACGTATATTTTAGAGCCGTCGGCATTGGCAATGATATTTCTTGTCCAGTGACGGTTGTGTTTACCGGCAGGCAGATCAAGTATCTTTTCAGGTTTATCTGTAATGGTGATCTGCCCCGGTTGATAAGGAAATCTTACCAACGCATCCGTATTGGCAACATACAGCCATTTGCCCAGCACCAGCATTCCCAGCGGCTGGTTAAGTTTTGTCAGCAATGCTTCACGCACATCCGGTTTGCCATCCCTATCAGTATCGCGCAGCAGCGTAATGCGATCTGCACTATGCCGTACATTTTTTGACCTGGCGGCACCGATAATGCGTGCTCCCATTCTTATAAAGAAACCGAAATTAGAATTGCTTTCTGCCACCAGCACATCACCATTGGGTGTTACATACAACCAGCGCGGATTTTCAAAGTCTTCAGCATATCTGGTAACAGTAAATCCTTCGGGAGCTTTGGGCATTTCGCCATTCTTCCAGCCTATTACATTACTGAAATTGGTGGCTGATTTTGTAGCATGCGGCGGAGGGAGGGTATCTGCGTTTTTTGTACCTGCACGTTGTGCACAGGCTGTTGCCAGCGTAAAGAACAATGCAGCAGTTGCAGCGGTGCGGTATAATGTCTTTGTCCGTGAGAAAGAAAAATACTGTTGCATATTGTGCCGGACAACAGCAGGTTAAAAAGCATGTCCGTATACAACGTGCTTCAAAACATATGCCATGGTACCGGCCATGAACATATCCGCAATTTAAGCAGGATAGGCAACAAAAAAGTAATTGTATCCCTTGTAAAACTGTCCTACAAACTCATCGCGGGTAAATGCAGTATTTCCTTTAAGATAATATTCAATCACAGACACCTGTAAACCGCAACCGCTCAGCAGATCAAAGATCTGTTCCGGTGTACTGTTGTATTCATCTGCACCACCGGGACCGCATTCAAACAATACAATAGGTTTATTGCGGATAAGGGTTTCCTTTGCCCCCTGGAATACCAGGTATTCGGCTCCTTCCACATCAATTTTGATCAGGTCGATCTCTACATCAGCAGGTATTACATCATCCAGCTTCATGGTTTGTACCGTTAGTTTTTTAACGGTATATCCGGGTAAACTTGCCCGTTCTTTAAAACCACTCACCGCCGGCCTGTTTTCATAATAGGAAAACTCAACACTGGAATGGCTGTTATCGGACAGGGCATAGTCAAATACCTGTACTTTTTTGCCAAACTTGTTTTTAAGGAATTTATTGAGATGCGGCAAGGGTTCAAAAGCATAGTGTTTGCCACGGGGAGCATATTTCAGTATTTCCTGTAAAATATGTCCTGCATTGGCACCAATGTCAATACAGTTGGAATCCTTTTTCAGTTTTGCTTTCAGCAGGTCTATTGTCTGGAAATCATACCTGTCTCCACCCAGTCTGAAAACAACTTCTGACCATTTGTGTATCCTGTACAGCAGTTTTTTGGCTGCTACTTTTATGTAATAATCTACTATCATTCAGTAAAAGAGGCCCTGGACAAGAAAAGCCCCGCGCAAATAAGCACAAATCGGGCAGTATAAAAAATCTTTTAGCGAACCGGTTTAGGATTGCCAGTTACGGTTTCTGTTTTTGGGTTCTGAATCGTCAATCGTGAACCGTGAATCGTGAGTAGTCACTGCTGTGCTTGCTCACTGCTTGTAACTTAAAGCCTTTTCAGGTTTCAGATCTCCGATTTCAGACTTCTTACTTAGCGGCGAATCCTGATCAACTTCTCAACATTTCACAATTTACCCCTTGAGCCTTGTCCCTTAAACCTCGTTCCTTTCTCCGACTTCATGCTTCCGGACTTCGCGACTTCCGGTCTTTCGGACTATAAAAAAGACCATCCCGGCAAACCGGGACAGTCTCTTGATGAACAAGTGAACGCTTGCTTGTGTATAGCTCAGTAACCAATATTTTGTTTCACCCCGGCAGTTTTAACATCCTGAGCCGGAATTGGCAATAACTCGTGTTTATTGGCTTTGAAACCTAGCGGCCCCAGTTCCTGTGCAGCCTTACCCCAACGGATCAGATCAATATACCGCACACCTTCAAAAGCCAGTTCTAACTGACGCTCTTTTACAATGGCATCAAACAATGCTGTACCAGAGGCCGTTACTTCCGCCAAACCCGCACGCAAACGCACTTTTTTCAATTCAGTGCGTGAGCGGTCGTCGTTATTCGCTTTATTATAAGCTTCGGCCGCCATCAGCAGTACATCTGCATAGCGGATCAGGCGTATATTGGTACCATAGTTCAGTTCGGGAATAGAGCCATTGGCTGAAGTGGTTTGTGTGCTGAATGTTCCATACTTGCGCTGAAAATAACCTTCATAATCCCATGCATTGGGAGCACTCCAGTTTCCACCGGCAGCTTTCAGTTCCGTTTCAGACATTACGGTATATTTCCTCCTGTTCACATCACCAGCATCCACATAGGCCTGGTACAATTTGGCTTTGGGCAGGTTGAAGCCCCATCCGCCGATCAGTGAATCAGCAGGAGCCTTGGTATAATAATCACTGCGTGGCCCCATCAACTGAATATGGATATTGCTTTCCGGTTGACCACCCCATGGAAAGTTGCCCCAGTCATAGCCTTGTTTGTCAGTAAAACTGATCTCAAAAATAGATTCAATGCCAAATTCACCGGCTCTTGAAAATACATCGCCTACCGTAGCTGCAAGATCATATTGATGAGAAGTAATCACTGCATCAAACTGGGTTGCAGCGTCTGTCCATTTTTGCTGATACAGGTATGCTTTGCCCAGTATGGATTGTGCAGCACCCTTGGTCAGGCGGAATTTATCAGCAGCACTGTAATCGCTTTTTAAAGGCAATACCGGAATGGCTTCTGTAAGATCTTTTGCGATCTGTGCATATACGTCTTCTTTTTTGGCACGACCGATCTTGGTGTAATCACCGGCAGGAATATCGTCCAGTACCAATGGTACATCCCCCCACAATGTTACCAGGTCAAGATAACAGTATGCACGCACAGCTTTTGCTTCGGCAATTACTCTTTTACGGAGATCAGAACCGGGATCTACATAGCGGATCACTTTGTTGGCCCGGTAAATAGCATAGTAACAAAGACGCCAGCCGCCTGCCACTGCTGTATTGTCGGCATCAAAAGTAAATTTATCCAATGCCTGGTAGCTTGGCTGATCACCAGGGCCGCTTCCTGCTGCATTGCTTTCATCCGAAGGCAGGGTTTTCAGCAGGTACATACTGGTCCATGCAGTATTATAATCAGATTGCAGTACATCATATACGGCTGTCATCGCCTGCAGGGCATCACCATCTGTTTTATAAAAGTCCTGCACCGGGTATCTGCCGGGTACATCCTGTTCAAGAAATTTTTTTGAACAAGATT
The DNA here is from genome assembly GCA_001302245.1 of Chitinophagaceae bacterium PMP191F. Lineage (GTDB taxonomy): Bacteria > Bacteroidota > Bacteroidia > Chitinophagales > Chitinophagaceae > PMP191F. Next base: position 228,420 of record LGYU01000001.1, on the reverse strand, counting down.
GAATAACTGTCAGTGTAAATATGAGAAGGGCTAAATATTGTATGCGTATTTTTTTCATCGTTGCAAGCTTTAAGATTAAAAACTAAATGATAATCCTGCCAGTACTTTACGGGGCACCGGGTATACACCCCTGTCAATACCCAGACTGTTATTATTGTTACTGCCTGCTTCAGGATCAAGCCCCGGGTAATTGGTGAATGTGAAGAAATCGTCCAGTGAAACATACAACCTTGCATTCCTGATCTTTATATGGCTGGTCAGTTTTTCGGGTAACGTATAACCTACCTGCAACTGGCGTATGCGTGCATAAGAACCGTTGAAGATCATCAGGTCGCTGTTGTACACATAGTCGCTGGATGTATTGGGAGCAAACCATGAGTTGGTACTGTTGGCACCCGTCCAGCGCCTGTCGTAGAAAAAGGCAGGTTTATTGGCAGTAGCACGGTCGCCGCGGTTAAAGCCCATCAACACTTTATTACCGGCCTGTCCCTGGATGAAGAACAACAGGTCAAAACCTTTATACTCCACATTGATACGACCACCATATACAAATTTCGGATGCGGGCTGCCGATATTGGTGTAATCTGAAGAAGAGATCACTTTATCACCATTCACATCCACAATGATCGGATCGCCGGGTTTGGGGTTATAACCTGTAATACCGGTTTTAGCCAGGTAGTCAGTGATCTGGGCCTGTGTCTGGAAAATGCCATTGGTTTTATAACCACTGAAATACCAGATAGGATATCCCTGCTGGAAAACAGTGGCAGACCAACCGGTACCCACTTTGGTTCCCAGTATCTGGTTCACATTCGGATTGAGATAGGTTACTTCATTGTGAATGGTGGTCAGGTTGGCAGCTACCTCATACCTGAAGTTGCCGTTACTCCTGTTTTTATTGTTGTATGATATTTCAAATTCCCACCCCCTGTTCTGCACATCACCACCATTTACAAAGGGCAATGTATTACCTACAAACAACGGAGGAGTACCGGGCGTCAGCAGATCTTTGGTCGTTTTCTTGTAATAATCTACAGTAAAGTTTAAACGTCCTTTTAAAAAGCTAAGATCTGCACCGATATCAATCTGCTCACTGGTTTCCCATTTCAGATCAGGATTGGAAAGATTGGCAGGTGCTGCACCTACCAGCATGTTGCCACTGGCATCAGGATACAGGATACCCTGTGTGGTAATAGCTGAAAGATATTGTCCCAGGCCGATATTGGACAAACTACCATTTTTACCCCAGCTACCACGCACCTTTACATAGTTCACTACGTTTGATGAGAAAAAGCTTTCATTGGAAAGTACCCATCCTGCGGAAACAGATGGGAATGTGCCCCATTGATGACCGGGTGCCAGTAATGAAGAACCATCCCGGCGTACTGTTGCATTCAACAGGTATTTTCCTTTATAGTCGTATGACAAACGACCATAGTAAGATACCAGTGTATTAATAGTGGCATTACTACCAACCCTGTCCTGTGCATCGGGTTCAAAATCGGCGTATGCCAGTCGGTCTTCTTCCTTGAACATGCCGGAAGCAGTACCGTTCAGATAATTCCAGTTACGTTTCAAAGCAGAGGTACCGGCCAGTATGGTAAAGCTGTGATTGTCGATCGTTTTCTGGTAAGTAGCAAAGTTTTCCCATTGCCAGTTGAACCAGTTATCATTACGATCGAATGTATTGGCAGTAGTATTCAAACGTTCAGATGACCACCAGAAAGTAGGGTTCCAGCCATGTGTGCGTTGGAAAGCCGCATCAATACCAAAACGGGTAGTGATCTTTAAACCTTTCAGCGGTTCCAGATCGGCATACACATTGCCCACTACTTTATTCTGCACGGTTTCAGTATGTGTAATAGCCATCTGCGCCAATGGATTGCCTACTTCACCAAATATATAAGGCGATATGCCGTAGTAATATCCATCAGCATTTTTCACCAATGGATTGCCTGCGGCAAGGGCTGCCTGGGCATGTGCCGGAAGTGCTCCTGTATAGATCACCGGGGTGATCGGGTCCATCATCAACGCATTGTTGATAACAGAACCAAATTCAGAATCTTCTGTAATACCTTTTCTGGCAAAGTGCGAGTAAGAGAAACGATTACCTACAGTAAGCCATGATTTAAGCCTGTTATCAGTATTTACACGGAAAGTGTAACGATCAAACCTGGCTTTATCACCACCCACAATACCCTGCTGTTTGAATAAAGTACCTGCAATGAGGTAAGAAGATTTTTCACTGCCACCACTGATGTTGAGTGTATGACGCTGAAGCGGTGCATTTTTAAAGATCTCATCAAACCATTTGGTACCTTTTATGCCGGCAAGCTGGCTATTGTCAGGCAATGCGGTAGGTACGGGTGTATTAGATGTTTTCAGATAATCAACATACTGCTGCGGATTCATCATGGGCATTTTTCTGCCAACAGACTGACGACCGTATTGTGTGGAATACGAGATCTCTGCCGCTGAATTTCTTTTTCCCATTTTAGTGGTGATCAGTACAACACCATTGGCACCTTCGGCACCATAAATAGCTGCTGATGCCGCATCTTTCAACACTTCCACAGAAGCGATCTCAGAAGGATCGAGATATTCAATGCCGCCTGCACGAACACCATCCACAATATATAACGGTTCAGAACTTCCGTTTGATCCTGTACCCCTGATGCGCACGCGCATGCCGCTCCCGGGCGAGCCCGATGCAGGTAATACAGTTACACCGGCAGTTCTACCCTGCAGGGCCTGTTCAATACGTGTGGAAGAAACGGTAGCCAGTTCATCGGCTTTAACAGAAGAGATGGCACCTGTTACCAGGCTTTTCTTTTGTTGTCCGTAACCCACTACTATAATTTCATCATAGGTGTTTACACGTGGTACCAATGATACAGTTACAGGAGTACCGCTGGTTACAGTCATTTCCTGCGACTCCATACCGGTATAAGAAAATACCAGTATCGCACTTTTTTCAGTCAGCTTCAATACAAACCCTCCCTGCTGGTTGGTCATCGTAGCCACTGAACTCCCTTTCAGCGCCACCGTAACACCTTCCAGCGGTGTATTCGTTTTATCTTTCACTGTACCAGCTAACCGAAAAGTATCAGCATATAGCACATTGTTATACATGCCCTGCTCCGCAGCCTTTTCCATAACATCTGCCCGTGTTAATACAATATAGCTGTACCGGAGTTTCTGTAATTCAAAGCGTACATCCAAAGGGGTCAGCAGTTCCTGCAATACCAGTTCCAGTTTTTTACGGTTGGCCACCACATCTACCTTGCGCGAAGAACGTATCAGTTCGGGGCTGTAAATAAACTTTACGTCAGACATCTTCTCTATTTCACTCAGCACGTTTTTGATACGGATATTCTTCAGATGTAGTGTAACCTGTTGATCCAATGCGCTTTGTCCCTCCGTTGGTTTTGCAAATGAACAGAATGCGCCCAGCAATATAATCAGTTGAACAAGGGAGATTTTCATAATAGCTAAAGCGATTGATTGAGTCAATTTTTTCATAAATTGCAATTGTTTGAACTGTTAACAAATAGACAAACAGCCCGGTAAAGTCCACATTCAGACCTTTACAGGGATTATCGAAAAGCTGGTAATGGCGCAAACATTGCCGGCTTTTTTAATGCTGTAAAAAGAATTGCTATACTTTTTTAAAAACTAACGACATCCACTAGACGTAATCACTACATTTCCGTCTATTATTTCGTATCGGGCATTGAGGGTCTTGCAAATCAAATCCAATTTTTCGTAGAAAGATTCCGTTCCCATATTTGCAGACAGGGAGCATGAACTAAGTAATTCTTCATCAAAAACAACATTGATACCATACGCTTTCTGCATTACACTGAACACCTCCTTGATAGGAGTTGCATCAAAGTTGAAATGATGACGCGCGGTAGTGTCAAGTACTACAGGTTTTTCAATCAGTGCCCTGTGCAGATTTTTGTCCAGGTAATTAAACACCACCTGTTGATTCGGGGTAACCACCAATCCGCCCAGCTCAAAAGCCTTCATGTTCTTTTCGGTAAAATTTACTCTTTTGAATACAGATACTTTACCGGTCTTTACTATTACAGTGGCTCTTTTATCAGTTGCAAACGCCGTTACCCAGAAGCTGGTTCCCAATACTTTGGTTACAATATCTTTTGTGTATACAATGAAAGGCTGTGCAGGATTTTTGGTAACCCTGAAAAATGCCTCGCCTTCCAGGTATATTTCACGTATTGCCGTACTTGTTTTTGAATAGGTGATCTTGCTTTTTCCTGATAACAGTACTTCGCTGCCATCTGCCAGTCGCACCTGTTGCGAAGTATCAGCATTGTTGATATACTCAAACGAATTATTCTTTACTTCTTCTGCAAACGCTTCGTACGATTCATACACATTGGCAGCAACAACATAACAACGGATGTAATACCATGCTCCCGCACTAACAAGCACCATCACAGCAGCAGCTATCCAGTACCTGAATACCCTTCGGATACGTGATGGTGGCATTTCGATCACTTCTGCCTCCGTTGCTGTTTCTACAACATTGTCCGACGCTATTTTTTCCAGGATGGCATTCACTTCGTGGTTCACCACATCTGCCGACAACGCCCTCCCCCCCTCCTGCAACATTTTCAGCAATGCCACTGCATTGTTCATGGTGTACTGCCTGTCTGGATTTGCCTGCGCCCATTCCTTCCAGAACTGCCTGGCCATTGCATCATTGTGCAATACCCAGTTCCTGAAAGATGCATCGGTAATGAAATCTTCGATATTATTAAATTCACTATACTCCATCCGGAAGTTTTAGCATTGTATACAGGTAAACAGGGGCAACCTGCAATAATCTACTGGCCGTTGAGAAACTTTTTTAAAAAAATCTTAACAAGGGGAAAAACAGTAGTACAGAAATAAGGAAATTTTCAGCGTAGCTTTTTAGTTTTTTCAATGCTTCGTGCAGCAAGTTGTATACCGACTGACGACTGATAGACATAATACGTGCTATTTCGTCAGCATCGGCATTGGCATAGAAACGCAGGTAAATAATCTCCTGCTGGCGCATGGAAAGACCTTCCAGCACTCGCCTGATCTTCTGCGTTAATTCTCCGGCTATTTCATGATCTATCATGCGCAACTCAGGGTTTACGCTGATATCGAACAGGGTGTTGGACAGTTCTTCAATGTCTCCCATCCTTTTGTCCTGCTTCAGTTGACGGTGAATCTCGCGGCGTAATGATTTCAGTAAATAAAAACGAACAAACCCGGTATGACTGACAGTGGAACGGTTTTTCCACAAAGTGAGGAATACATTCTGGATGCAGTCCTTTACCAATCCGTCATCGGCACTGAACCTGCTTCCATACCGAAACAGATCAGGATAGCATGACTGCACTATCTGTGAAAATGCAGATGCGTCCCCCTTTAAAAAATCATCCCAATGGGTTATCAGGATATCGTCAGCAGTCTGTTGCAATCGTTTTGGTTTCATAACAAACTTAAAAAACATTTTCGTAAAAACGCAAGTTAGTTGCATTCTGAACTTTTATATCTTCTAAAAAACGATGTCTAGTACAACTATAACCAACAACCGATTTAATTGATAGTCTGTTTATTAAATCTGTTACAAAGAGTTGTAATCAGTGACATTGAAAAATGAGAAATTCTGTGTGGAAGAAAGAAAATATAGGGGGCAAGGCGCAAGGGGTAATTTGTTGAAATGTTGAGAAGTTGATCAAGACTCGCTGCTTATGGCTAACAGCTAAAGCCTAATTCCTCTCCTCGTGTCCCTTTGTGTGGTTCTAAAGAAGTCCGGAAGAAAGATCTATTGGCTATTCAATGTCGCTGAATTAAGCCAGGCCAAATGGTGGCTGCCTGTTGATAGATGTATGCATATTGGTGTTTTCCGGCTCCGTCACGAGCCTCCTGTATTTTTCAGGGAGCTCCTGACGGAGCTGAATGCTACTGATCAAATTTGCTTTACGATGGGCGGGTAGCTCCTCCGGAGCTTGATTCGATTATATGGATTGACTTTTCATCATTCACTACTCCATAAAAAAAAGCACCCCGAAGAATCGGGGTTGCTTGTCACATGAGAAAATTTGCAGCAGCTTTCGTTGATACCGGGAATGCTTGCTGCGCGCTCTGCCCCGGATTATTTTTGATTATGCGTTAGAGTCATTTTGACTGTTCTACAATAATACTACACAATACTCTATAAATTTAGTATATTAACAAATTTTAAGCACGTAAAGCTGCCACCAGACCGGCTATTTTTGCGTGCAACTCACCCGGGCGGAAAGGTTTGTGTACAAAATCAGTAAACCCCTTCTGCAACAGGTCGGCCTGCATATCATCGTATACGGCTGCTGTAAATGCCAGTACGGGGATTTGTTTATTGACCTTCCTGATCTCACGCAATGCAGTAGCGCCGTCCATTTCAGGCATTTCCAGGTCAATCAGCAACAGATCATAACGGTCGTTTGCAAAACGCTCTACAGCCTCTTTGCCATTGGTGGCCTCGCATACCGTTACCCCCCACTTGGTCAGAAAGCGACGCGCCACGGACAGGTTCACCGGGTTGTCTTCGGCTATCAGCACCTTAACACCCTGCAGATCTACGGCTTCCTGTTCATTCGCTTCATGTATGTACTGGCGCTTGTTTTCATTCACTTTTAGTTCTACCGTAAAGTGAAAGGCCGTACCCTTACCTTCTTCGCTTTCCAGCAACAGATCGCTGTTGAACATATTCACTATCTTCTTGGTAATGGCCAGTCCCAATCCTGTACCACCATATTTGCGCGTGGTATTGATATCGGCCTGGGTAAAACTTTCAAAAACTTCTTTATGCTTATTCTTAGGAATACCAATGCCCGTATCTACCACGATGAACTGGATGGTAGCCTTTGAACTGGACGAGAACAGTTTGCGTACAGCCAGTGTAATGCGGCCAGAAGGTGTAAACTTCACAGCATTGGACAGCAGGTTGCTCAGCACCTGGTTCAGTCTTGTTTCGTCGGTGATCAGATCAAGATCCAGCCGGTCATCAAAGTCAATGGTAAATTCAAGCCCTTTGGCACGGGCTTCCGTGGCAAACTGTGAAGCGATCTGCTGAATAAATTCCTTCATACCTACCGATGTTTCTGACAATTCCAGCTTACCGGCCTCTATTTTATTATAATCCAGGATATCATTTATCAGCATCATCATGTGTTCTGATGAAAACTTCAGGATATCAAGATGTGGTTTTTGTGCTGCCAGGTATTCTTCCTGCAATAAAAGATTGGAGGCGCCGATAATACCATTCAGCGGTGTACGCAGTTCATGGCTCATATTGGACAAGAAACGTGATTTGGCCTTGGCTGCCACTTCGGCCTTTTCCTTGGCTACCATCAGTTCAAATTCCGCCATTTTTACGTTAGACACATCAAGGATACTGATCTTGGTATACCGGGTATCCTTATATCCAAACGGAACTACGCTTACATAGCCGTGAAATGTTCTGCCGGTTTTGGTAGTAAAGGCCAATTCACCCTGCCAGTTACCAACATCTCCGGATACACTTTCTTCAATGGAGCTGAATTGTTTGATATGGTCTTCATCAAACCAGTTCTCTATTTGAGTGCCTTCAATTTCACGATGTTCCTTTACTTCAAATAATTCCAGTGCCCGCTGGTTACAACTGGCAATGGTATTGGTTTTGCTGAAAATGATGAACACACCATCCAGTGAGGTATTGAAAATAGTATCGCCGAATTTTTTTTCCTGCAGTATGGCTTCCTCGTTATCCTTGTTAATACGCAGGATAGAATACGAGAAAATGATGGTCATACTTAATGAAATGATCAGGTTACTGCTGTATAACCGTTCATACATGCTGTTGTTGATCACCTGTACATCGTTGGTATAGGGACACAATTTCAAACACACCAGCGAGGCAATAACCGTTATAACGTACACTGCTAGCAGTTCACGAAAGTTGCGGCGTATACTTACCACAAAGGTCAGCACCAGGAAGTAGGGGAAGAATAACAGGTATTCACCGGCCTTCAGACCTTCTATGTAGCTGATAACGATCAGGTATAGGTTCACATTGACAACGGCGAGGATCCTCCCGGCTTCCAGCTTTCTTTTAGAGCCCAGGAAAAAAGCGAATAATAAAAAATAGGCTGATGTAATATTGATTAACGCGCTGATATACAGCTTGTGATAGAAGTAGGAAATAACGGAAAAAAAGTTCACCAGCAGGGCAAGCAGGATAAACTGGTTAAACCGGATGATCTTTTTCCGGTGGTCTTTAGACAGGGTTTCATTGAGACCCGAATACACGATATCCCTGTAAATAGACCAGCCCAGATATAATAATTTCTCCTTCATAGAGTTATTGGATTAAAGGCACGGACGTAAAAAGGGCTGCCGTAAACACACAACGCTAAATTTGAAAATCTATTTTCCTATGACCCAAAATACATTTTCTAACGTCTTCATTTTCAACAAAAATTTTGATAGCGACTATCTTTTCAGCCTGTATGCGGGTGAATATACCTATGTGGAGGAGATCTTTGCCACTACGCTTACCCATTTTGATGAGGATGTTGAAAAAGCGGCTATTGCTTACCAGAATGATAACCTCAACGACCTCAAAAGTGCTTTTCATAAACTGAAGCCTACTTTTGGTTTTGTAGGCCTGCTGGGAATACAGGACCTGTGCCGCAACTTTGAGATCAAATGCCAGCAAGCACTGCACACTCCTGAACTTAAGCAAGATTATAAACAAATTGTAATTACATTAGCGGAAGGTAAAGACCTGATTGAGAAGGAATACCGGAGATTGAAAGATTTTAATGCAAATCCAATATGAGTTTGACTTGCTTAATTGTAGAAGACCTGCAGGTAGCTGCTGACTACCTGGCGAAGTGTTGTGAAAAAAGCGGCCAGGTTGAAGTCAAAGGCCATTATACCAATGTACAGGAAGCACTGGAATACCTGAATAAAAATGCGGTAGACCTGTTGTTCCTGGATGTGGAAATGCCCGGCGCTACGGGTTTTGAATTACTGGACCAGCTGGCTTATTTCCCCAAAGTGATATTGACTACCTCCAAATCGGAATATGCATACGATGCTTTTGAATACAATGTAACCGACTTTTTAAAAAAGCCTTTTACCTACCAGCGTTTCCAGGAAGCATTACAAAAAATACTGGCAGCACCCGCTGAAACAGTTGGCGGTACTACCCACCACGATGCCGATCACATCTTTATTAAAAGCGATGGACGACTGGTGCGCCTGAACAATGATGATATCCTGTACATTGAAAGTATGGGCGATTATGTAAAATTTGTAACAGCCGATAAAAAGTACATTACCCACAATACCATTAAGAACCTGGAAGAGAAAGTGAACAAACAGCATTTTGTAAAAGTGCACCGTTCATACATCATTAACATCACAAAGATTGATGATATACGTGAAAATGACCTCTTTATAAAGGGTACTGAGATCCCCATCAGCAAGGCTCACCGGGCAGATATATTAAAACGCCTGAATATTATCTGAGTTGTTTATCGAAGTTTTCCAGTTATTCACCGGCATTTAGCGTCCGAAAAACTAAAAAACTTTACAGGCCCATGATAGTTCATCATCTTTGTGCTGTCAGAAAACAAACGGCAAAAGCCAAACAGATAATTAAAATTATTATACTATAAAATATTGATTGCGACGGTCTAACACGGAAAACTCAAAAACCCTCTGAAATCCGTACCTAATAACATAATGAGTGAACAAGCTTTCATCTACTCATCTATACAATAGGATTTCACGAAATTTTGTAACCGAACCCTGGACAGGTTCGGTTAGTTTTTTTATTTATAGCAATTATTATATCTCTGTTAACAGCACAGTTATATCCAAAAAACGATAAAACGGGCCTGTTAATCGAAAATCTCATTGGTGCATGTAAAGAATCGGCATCTTTGGGGTATAATCCATTCATCCGTTGAAAAACATTACTGGTAAACTGAATATGTATTCAGAACCCGTTTTTAATCCAGTGCATCACGGTGCCAAATTGTATCCCTGTTAAAACCAAACCCGTGAATCTGTATCCGGTTGATGAACCAATGAATAATCTCCTTGAGAAAAACTTTCCCATCCTGTGAAAGCAATATGCATCCAGTATTAGTAATGAAAAACCGGAGAGATTCTTATTTCCTATTGACAAAAACTTTGATTACCCGATTAAAGTATTACAAAAAAAGCTGCTCCGTGAAGCAGCTTTTTTATTTCTGTATATCGTCGTTTTTATTCTTCGCTACGTTTATCCCAATCCTACTTCTTCATGCAACTGCGGGATCTCGATATCAAGAAAACCTTTTTTCAGTAACCGCATTCTGAACTGGTATTGCACATCGTATTCACCATGCACCAGGAATAGTTTTCGCACAGCTTTCGGATCCTGGCAGGCAAGGAACTGGCTCAGGTCTTCATAATCGCCATGCGCACTCATACTGCGGATAGAACCGATCTCTGCATGTACTTCATGTGACACACCGTATATGCTCACTTCTCTTTTCCCCGCCAGCAAGCGGCCACCCAATGAACTGGGTTCGCAATAACCGGTGAACAGGATGGTATTACGGCTGTTCTCGATGGTATTGCTAATGTGGTGCTTCACCCTACCGGCATCTGCCATGCCACTGGCAGAGATCACCACAAACGGACCGTTGCGGAAATTGAGCAGCTTTGATTCATCCACTGTTTTAATATATTTCAGTCCTTTGAAGGAAAATGGATCGTCGTCTGTTTCCAACGTATGTTGTATGCCTTTATTAAAATACTGCGGATAACGTTTCAGCAGTTCGGTGGCATCAATGCTCAGCGGACTGTCTACAAAATAATCAAGGTCAGGCAGGCGACCTTCCAGTTCTAGTTGGTTCAGAGAATACAGGATCTCCTGTGTACGGCCTACGCTGAATGCAGGCATTATCAGTTTTCCTTTTTTCTGAACACAGGCTTTATTGATCCACTCCAGCAACTGATCGGGTGTGGTAATATTCAGATCGTGCAGGCTGTTGCCATAGGTTGATTCCAGCAGTATAATGTCTGCCTGCGGAAAAACCTGTGGCGATTTTAGAATAGCATCCCTGTAACGGCCCACATCACCACTGAACGAAATCTGGGTGGTTTTGCCGCTCTCCTTTACACGCAGGTGTACCGCAGCACTGCCAATAATATGACCGGCATCGGTAAACAGTACTTCCACATTCTCATCTACCGTTTGCCAGGTACCGTATTCAACGGTTTTGAAAAGTGCCATTGCAGCATCGGCATCTTCACTGGTATACAGTGGCCGTACATACGGGCGACCTTCTATTGCATTCTTTTTATTGGCATATTTGGCATCGTCTTCCTGTATGCGTGCAGAATCATCCAGCAGCAGGCCTGTCAGTTCACGGGTAGCGGGTGTACAAAAAACAGTTCCCCTGAAGCCGTCCTTTACCAGTTTGGGGATGAGGCCAGAGTGGTCGATATGTGCATGCGACAGGATCAGGAAACTTACCTGCGACGGTTCAAAGCCCCAGGTCTTGTTCAGTGTATCCGTGTCTGCTCCCATTCCCTGAAACATGCCACAATCCAGTAAATACTTTTTTCCATTCGTCAGTGTCAGCAGGTGCTTGCTGCCGGTTACCGTGCGTGCAGCACCATGAAAAGCAATCTTCATATATCTATGTTTCTGATTTTAAGATTTGAAATCTGAGATGATGATGCAGAAGCGCGATACATGTTCATTCACTGTCGTTGAATCAGGTGTTCTTGATTCCGGCTGGTGAGACACCAGCCACTCGATTCAACGATATTGACATTCATTATTACATTTATCATATCCGCATTACCAGTTTTTTACATTGGTACATGAGCTAAGCTTCATATCAGCTTTTTACTTTAAACGACCAGGTGATTAAAAACTCTGCCACCACCTCACCTTTGGCATTGATGCCGGAAGAGCGGGCTGTAAACGATTGCGCTTCGCCTGTGGCAACAGCTTTTTCAACGGCCTGTTGCAATGCAATGCCATCTTCACACGTAAAAGTGGTGATGCCTGTTGCTTTTTTAAAATAAGCACTTTCAGTTTTTACTACCAGCATGGAAACCGGTGGTTGTTTGCCCTGAATGTATATCATGGCAAGAGCACCTGTACTCATTTCTGCCGCCATAGATAAACAGGCGAAATAGGTAGAACGAAAAGGATTTTGTGAAAACCATTTATAAGGAACGGTTACCACGCATCTTTCTTCCGTAATTGTACGGATACGTACTCCCGCAAAAAAAGCACTGGGAATTTTCATCAACAGGAACATCCTGAACTTAAAAGGATGCCTGAGCAATTGTATGAATTTTTCGGTTGAAGACATATTTGCTCAATGAATGGTAAGGAAAGGTAGGTGAATTTATGATTGGTTGCTGTAGCAATTTCGCTATTTGTATCCCATTAACGCACTCATCCAATTTACCAGTTTGTGGTATTCTTCATAGCGATCAAACTATCTACCTTGCAGCCGAATGAACTATTTCACCTTAAAACTATGATTATGGCTACCAAAAAGAAACAAACCCTGAAAACAAGCCGGCAGGCAACAAAGAAAGCCGCAGCAAAAAAACAAGCTACAAAGACTGTTACTAAAAAGGCCGCTGCTACAAAACAGGCTAAAAGCACACCTGCAAAAAAAGCAGCAAAGGCATCATCAGCCAGGATGACATCAGTACCCCAAACACAGGTATTGTACATAGATTCAGCCTTCTTTTTTCCTGCGCAAAGCAGCAATGGTTACCAGGAGATATCACAGGCAGGGCGCATCTCCAACATGCCCGGAACTTCACTTATGGCAGCATTGCCCTTACCAGCTGGAGCCGTTCTGCAAACTGTAACCTTTTATTATAAGAATGTATCTACAGAAGACATGCCTGTTGATATTCTGAAAAAACATATTAATCACCGTTGCGGCAGCGGAGAAATAGAAGTAGCCCTTGATTCCTTACCACCGACTACAGTTCCTCCTGATAACTATGCAGAGAAAGTGGTGAATCACTTCAGCAATAGCGGGCAGATCCTGGATGAATACTTTTACTTTATTGAAGTATGGAACACCGTACTGACTGAAAACGAGCAAAGAAGTTTTCGCGGCGTGAGGATTGAATATTCACTGTAAACCATAATAAAGAACCCGCACCAAGTTCGGGTTCTTTATTGATAATATTGCGGATGTTATTATTCAAGATGTTTACTGATCTGCTGGTATAACTTTTCTTTATCCGAAGGCTGTAATGCTTTCTTTTCTACAATCTTTCCCTGCGCATCTACCAGCACATAACGAGGAATGGCGTATCCTTTTCCATCCCAGAAAATATTCATGAGGTCTTTACGCAGTGCATCATTGGTACGCACATGATAACCACTGAGCCCGTAATATTTGATCATGGTTTTCCATTGCTCGTCTCTCCTGTCCTCGTCCATAGAGATATACAGCATAGGAATGCCTTTTCCTTTCAGGTAATTGTGCAGGTCATCTTTAAACGCAAACTCTGCTTTGCAGGGACCGCACCAGGTTGCCCACATGTCTATATAGAACATTTTCCCTTTGAATTTCTCTGTAAGGCCTGCGAAGGAATTGATATTGCTGTAATCCTCTATCACCCGCTCTTCACCTGCAAAACTGCCATTGGCAGCTTTATGATATGCTATCACTTTATCATTCATTGGCGCAAGAAATGGCGTATAAACACTTTTGGGATATTTCTGCTGAAACTCTTTAAACACTTCCGGCAATACACTTTCAAACTCCTGCTGCAGGTAAATACCATACAATATGGAAGCCTGCATGTATTCCACCAGGTTTGCAGGAAATGCAGCAGTGATCCATTGCATCCGCATCCTCACAGCATCATTCTCATCTTTCACGCTGATGCTATCGCCCCGTTGAACCAACTTGAACCAGTGATAGGAATTCAGGTAACGTTCTGAAAACATATCGAAAGACGGCAGACGAGGCAGCTCAGGATTGGTAAGCGGGTATTGCTGATACAATTCATCCCATGCTTTTGCATAATCTTCGGGAAAAACTGCTTTATAGCGGGGATGAGCAGGTGAAAGTTTTGTAAGATAGAATTGTGCTGCAAATGCCTCGCCTTCGGCAGCAGCATAAGCATAATCCAGTGTAAGCTTTACAAAATCAAAGAAAGCCTTACTGATCTTTTTTTGTTGTAATAAAGGAATGAAAGCTGATAATGCTTTTTCTTTATCCTGCGCTGCATGCGCTTTTATCAACGCTACAGTAGAATCTCTGCTGTATCTGGAAATGATTGTATAATAACTTTCGGGCATGGTGCCATTGTTCAGCAGATCCTGTCCCGCAGCATTATTACCGGTGACCCGGATACCATTCTTTTCCACGGCAGAATCAATATCTGCAACCAGTTTATCACCAGGCTGTACAAAAAGCATTACCGTTTTTTTAAACCCACGGATCATTACATAACCCGTCTGCGTTTTAGATAACGGAATAGTGCAGACACCTTCTTTTGAAACGGGAATATCTTTTTCAGAGCTCCGGAAAATGGTATTGTTTACAGGGATAACAACATTTACATTTCCTGATGTCACTCCTTTATAATGGCAGGTAATGCTGGCTGCGGGAGATTGTGCTTTTATTACGAAAGCACATAACAACATCAGAACAAACTGATAAATGAATTTCATGGCAGATGACGGGTTTGATTACCCTTCCAAAATACTGCAATTAAATTTCAGATGAACAGCTACTGAATATTTTAGATAACTTCTAACTGGTTGCGCAACAGATCATCCAGTGTATCACGTCTGCGGATCAGATGTGCCTGCCCGTCTTTTACCAGCACTTCGGCAGGTTTAAAACGCGAGTTGTAGTTGGATGCCATTTCAAAACCATAGGCGCCTGCATTGTAGAATACCAGGTAATCGCCTTCACGTATTTCACTGAGTTTTCTGGCAGTAGCAAAAGTGTCTGTTTCACAGATGTTGCCTACTACGCTGTATACATGCTGCTCTGCATCCGGATTAGAAATATTTTCAATACGATGGTAGGAACCATAGAACATAGGCCGGATCAGGTGATTCAGTCCTGTATCTATTCCGGCAAAAGTAATTGTAGGCGTATCTTTTATCACATTCACTTTTGTAATAAAGTAACCTGCAGCGCTGGCCAGGAATTTTCCGGGTTCAAACCACAGTTGTACTTTTTTACCACCGTTCTTTTCATAGGCTGCAATGGCCTCAGCGATCTTTTGCGCCAGCAAGTCTACATTGGCATCTGTATCATCTTCTTTATACGCCACATGAAAACCACCACCCAGGTCCAGCACTTCCAGTTCGGGAAACTTGTTCACCAGTCCGAATAATACTTCAATGCCTTTTACAAACACTTCGGGGTCACTGATCTCACTGCCGGTATGGATCTGCAAACAGCGGATATGCAGATTGTGCTCCTGCATCAATGCCAATACACGATCCATCTGCTCCAGCGGAATACCAAACTTGCTGCTTTCATGACCGGTAGAAATCTTCAGGTTACCACCTGCCATGATATTCGGACGCAAACGGATGCCTACAGGATAGCTATGGCCATATTTTTTTGCAAACTTTTCCAGGTTGCTGAGACTATCAATATTAATATGCACGCCCAGTTGTACAGCTGTTTCAATTTCTTCAAACGCAATGTTGTTGGAGGTGTACAATATATCGGAGGAGGGAAAGCCGGCTTTTACAGCCAGCAACGCTTCATTTACGGAACTACAGTCTACCGACCCGCCAATGCTTTTTATATACCGTAATATATTGATATTGGTAAGTGCTTTACAGGCATAGAAAAAACGAGGCTGTAAGGCTGTAAATGCATTCTGCAACCTGTTGAACTGTTCTTGTATCTTTTCTGCATGATATACGTACAGAGGGGTTCCAAATTCATTTGCTAACTGAACCAGATATTCCTTTGAAAGTTGCTGTGACATATTGTGAGTGCAGTATCGTGAGCGGTGAGTTGTCAGTGGTGAATAGTGAATGGTCAATACTTCCGGCTAATAGCTAAAGGCTAACACCTACTCCCCGATTCCCAATCCCTATTTTTCCTCTTCATCCTGTTTATTATTATCTTCTTCGCTGTCGTTTTCTTCGGCTTCTTCTTCATCTGCAGTCAATTCCTCTTCTCCGCTTTCTTCTTCATATTCTTCAGGGGTTTCTGCTGTAAATTCTTCGCGTATCTCTGCTGTTTCAGCTGCCACAGGCTCTTGTTCTTCTTCCCCGCTTTCTGTTTCTGTTACATCTTTGGTGATAGCTTCATCTTCTTCTGCAGTAGCTGTTTCTTCACTATTATCATTCGCTTCAGCAATCACTTCCCCGGTTTCCGGATCAACGGTCAGTCCTTCTACCAATGAACCGTTTTCGCTCACCACCATACCGGTTACATCCTCTCCGCTGGCTTCTCCATCAGCAGACTGTACAGTAGTTCCATCTGTAATAATGGTAGGATTCAGTGCGGATTCGTCAAACACCTCTTTTAATTTCGGCAGATCTTCGGGAGAGTTCAGTCCGAAATAATCCATGAAGCTTTTGGAAGTAGCATATACCAGAGGGTGACCGGGTAATTTTTCATTACGCCCGGTAATCATGATCAGCTCTTTTTCCAGCAGTTTCTGTATAGCATAATCACTGCTTACACCGCGGATAGCTTCTATCTCAGCTTTGGTAACAGGTTGTTTGTAGGCAATGATGGACAAGGCCTCCAACGCTGCTGTTGACAGGCGTTTGAGGAATTTATCGCCATTTAACTGGCCAACTGTTTTGTGAAATTCTTTTTTGGTAAGGAACTGCCAGCCACCGCCGCTTTCTCTTACTTCGAAGGGGTAGAACTCAGACCGGTATTTTTCCACTGTTCCCTGCAAGGACGATTCCACCTGGTCAAGCGTGATCTTATCTTCCATGAAACCAAACGCATTGTTGATGAGTTCGGTAATCTCCATTGCTGTCAATGGTTTATCGCTGGCAAAGATCAGCGCTTCAATATGCGGTATGAGGTTCGAAATTTCCATGTCTTGTTTTGCAGATTAGTCCCGCAGAAGCGGGATGCGGATTAGCCGGTGAACTTAACACAATCTGCCCATTTACACATAAGAAAATTTACACATTTTCTTCTACCCCTGTAATGCCGCAGCACCACTTACGATCTCGGTAAGCTCGGTAGTGATAGCTGCCTGACGGGCGCGGTTGTAAGAGATTTTCAGGTTCCGCAGCATTTCGTTGGCATTTTCTGTGGCTTTGTCCATAGCTGTCATACGGGCACCGTGCTCTGAAGCATGTGCGTCCAGTACCGCTTTGAACAATTGTGTATTAAGTATCTTGGGCATCAGCTCAGCGATCAGGCGATCTCTGTCCGGCTCAAAAATGAAGTCATTCTTTTTAGCACCTTCTTTTGTTGCAATTTTTGGAATGGGCAGGAATTGCTCTGCAACAAAACGCTGGGTAGCAGCATTTTTAAACTCGCTGTACACGATCTCTACTGCATCAAATGTTTTTTCTTCAAAAGCTTTTACTGCAGCCTTGGCGCAAGCCTGTACTGAATCAAAGCTCAGGTGCAGGAAGATATCTTTGAAAGTGGGATCTACGTTGTATTTGTTTTTGGCAAAATGCTCATATCCTTTTTTACCAATGCTCCAGATAGTTACCTGGCCTTTGGCCTGCTGGGCAGCATATTTTTCGCGGATAACTGCTTTAGCCATTTTAATGATGTTGGCATTGTAAGCACCGCACAAACCACGGTCGCTGGTAATAACGATCAATAATACTTTTTCAACAGGTCTTTCGGTTGCCAGGCTCATTCCCACTTCACCCTCAGTGTTACTTACAATATTGCTCAGCACTTCCTGCAACTTGCGGGCGTACGGGCGCATCTGAACAATACCATCCTGCGCTTTACGCAACTTGGCAGCACTTACCATTTTCATAGCTTTGGTAATCTGCTGGGTATTCTGTACCGATTTAATCCTGTTGCGAACCTCTTTTAATTGACCTGCCATATATTAATGATGGTTGATAAGTTGATATATTATTCTATACCAGTGTGTATGAAATTCAAAACCTGCACTTAAAAAGAACCCTTTACGCACTCACTTTCTCTACAATTTCCTCACAATCAATTACATACAAACCTATTGAATTCCATATCGGTAAACCGGCTGCAAAGGTAGCAGAAAGCGGTCAAAATTCCGAAAAGCCATGAAAAATTCCGGTTTTACCCAAAAAAATCCAAGATGTGAAAACTCTCGTATAGATACTATAGCGTATTGTCTGTTCTTTCGATCACCCTATCAAATTCAAAAATGGAGCTAGTAGCTGCCCGGCCTTTTAAGCATTTAATCAGTACCAACCACTCGTATTGGCACCTGGAATCGCAATTGGTGACCTTTTTGGCTACAGCCGAACAGACCGAAGGCAAATATGCCATGCTTGAACTGACCATTCCCCGTGGCTATGAGCCCCCTCCGCATACACATTCCCGCGAAAGTGAATCCTGTTATATTCTTGATGGTGAAATAGATTTTGAAGTAGGTACCAAACAGTTCACCGCCTGTAAAGGCGATTTTGTATACCTGCCCCGCTATGTACGCCACAGCATCCGGATTAAAACCCCATCGGCCAGTGCGCTGGTTTTTATTGAGCCTGCAGGACTGGAAAATTTTTATCTCCAGATGAGTCGTCCTGCTCCGGAACCATCCCTGCCACCACTGCCTGCAGGTCCGCTTCCGAAAGAACTTACAGCAGCTATGAGCAAACTGCTGCGCAATGAATACGGTATCGATCTGTAAACAGCATTGAAAATAGTTTAGCCTCTTTCCCGGATGGATACATTTCATCCTGTTATACCAGTTGTTTTATAGTTATATGTTGTTGTTTGACCGGGAATGAATACTTTTACTGGTATAAACCTATCCTGGTTTAGTGATAATGGCTATGGCAAAATCAACTAAGAAAAAAGAGCCACCGGTAATACTGGTCACCAACGACGATGGCATTACAGCGCCCGGTATACGCAACCTGGCAGAAGCAGTAAAAGATCTTGGCAAGGTAGTAGTAGTTGCACCGGATAAACCACAATCCGGCATGGGACACGCTATTACCATCGGGCAACCATTGCGCCTGCATGCAGTTCCTTTTTTTGACGATATTGAGGCTTATCAGTGTTCCGGCACCCCGGTTGACTGTGTAAAACTGGCGGTAGATAAAGTGTTGCACCGCAAACCGGATATCTGTCTCAGCGGTATCAACCACGGTGCCAATCACTCTATCAATGTTATTTACTCCGGTACCATGTCGGCCGCTATGGAAGCTGCCATTGAAAGCATTCCGTCCATCGGTTTTTCACTGCTCGATCACAGCATTGAGGCAAATTTTGACGCTGCCCGTCATTACGCCCGCATCTTGGTGGAAAAGCTGCTAAAAAATCCGCTTGACAAACACATGGTATTAAATGTCAATTTCCCTTCTGTTGCCACGGAACTGATCAAAGGCATTCGTGTTTGCCGGCAGGCGTATGCGAAGTATGAGGAAGATTTTATTGAACGCAACGATCCCAACAACAAAAAATATTACTGGCTTACCGGTGAATTTGTAAACTTTGACAAAGGAAAAGACACCGATGTGTGGGCCCTGCAGAATAATTATGTAAGTGTAGTGCCGGTACAATTTGATTTAACGAATTACGTTCTTAAAGAGAAACTTGAAAAAACCTGGAAACTGTAACTGCAATGTTCAAAAAAGACAACCTCCGTTTCGGCCTTCTGCTGGGTTTTATTGCTCCCCTGTTAAGTGTTGTGATCTATTACTTTGTTAAGTTTTCGTCGTTGTACAGCGTAGGTGACTTTCTCACCTTTATTGCCAGGAACAAGAACCAGGTTACTGCCATTTCAGTGCCCTGCCTTATTCTGAACATTGCTCTGTTTACTTATTACATCAATACTCATCGCGATAAGACTGCCAAAGGCATCTTCGCCACTACCCTGATATACGCCATCTTTGCGCTGGTGGTGAAGTTTGTGGTGTAAGTAGCTGCGGGTTGTTGGTTTACAGTTGCAGTAGTGTATAGTTGGCAGCAGTCAATTTGCAGTGCTGCTACTTCTACTTGCACCCTTGTACCTTGCCCCTTAACCTTACCCCCTACATTTAACATTCAACATTTCTCATTCCTACGGCTTCTCCTATCTTTGCGCAGTACAATAATTTTTATCTGTAATGCGCTACTACATCATAGCCGGTGAAGCATCGGGCGATCTGCATGGCAGCAATCTGATTAAAGAGCTGAAACAACTGGATGGCGAAGCCAATATCCGTTGCTGGGGCGGCGACCTGATGGAACAAGCCGGAGGTACGCTGGTAAAGCATTACCGCAACCTGGCCTTCATGGGTTTTATTGAAGTGGTAAGCAATCTGAGCACCATTTTAAAAAATCTTCGTTTCTGTAAAGAAGATATCGTGCAGTTCAAACCCGATACACTGGTGCTGATCGATTACCCGGGGTTTAACCTGCGCATTGCAGAGTGGGCGCATCAGCAGGGCATTAAGGTTGTTTTTTACATCTCCCCACAGGTATGGGCCTGGAAAGAGAACCGTGTAAAGAAGATGAAACAGTGCATTGATAAAATGCTGGTGATCCTGCCGTTTGAAAAAGATTATTATCTCAATAAATGGAACTGGGATGTTGAATATGTGGGTCACCCGCTGGTGGAAGTGGTAGAACGGCAACAGACAGCAGGCAGTTCTTCCCTGTCTGACAAACCGGTCATTGCATTATTGCCAGGCAGTCGTAAACAGGAGATCCTGAAAAAACTGCCCATTATGCTGGAGGTCAGCAAATATTTTCCCGATTACCAGTTTATTGTGGCCAAAGCTCCGGGGCAGGAAGATAGTTTTTATCATGAGCAACTGAGTGTTTATCCCAACGTGTCTTCAGTGCGCAATCAAACCTATGCATTGCTTACCCAGGCCAAAGCGGCACTTGTAACCTCAGGAACAGCTACGCTGGAAACTGCTTTGTTTGGTGTACCGGAAGTGGTGTGTTATAAAGGCAGTAATATTTCATACCAGATCGCTAAGCGACTTATCAAGGTAAAATATATTTCGCTGGTCAATCTTATTATGGATAAACCGGTGGTGAAAGAACTGATACAACAGGAACTAACTGTAGAAAATCTTCGGACAGAACTCACCGCATTACTGACTGACCCTGCCCGCCAGCAACAACTACGTGCTGATTATACCGCGTTGAAACAGTTGCTGAGCCTGGGAGGCCGGGCTTCTGCCAAGGCAGCTACAAGTATTGTGGATTTTGTGCGCGGTTAATGTTTTTTGATAATAAACAGCTTCACGATAATAATGATCAGTGCAATCAGGAACATGATCAGGGAAAGCCGGTTAATGCCATGCATATAACGCATCCACTTAGTGCGTGGCGCATTCGGATCACGTTTTTTAATATACAGGTATTCGGCTAATTGTCTCCAGACTCCCATATTGTAAAATTACAACTTATAATCCTGCTATTTGCCTTCGGCTATCATTTTCACATTTTGTGTACCGGTACGCGCAATCAGCCATTTACGTAATAATTCCAGTTCTTTCGGATTGTACTTTTTTACAAAATGTACATAGGAAAGCAAGATCGTATCTGTTTTACCTGATGAAAGTGTGTATATGGATTTATTCATCACAATCAGATCGAGAGACGGCACCAATGCCCTGGCTTCACGATTAATGGCCACTTCCGGCAGCGTTTCGCTTTTCAACCTGGTAACTTCATTTTCCAGTAATCGTATGCGTGCATCTTTATCCTTCATCACCTGGTCGTTGCGTTCATACAGGTCCTGCAACACAGTATTGCGTAGTTGACTCATGTTTACCTGGCTGCTGCCGCTTTGTAAAACCACCAGTTTTGCTGAACTCAACTGATAGTCCGGAAGTTTTTTTCTTGCCTGCTCCAATTGATCATCAGAGATCTTTTCACCACCCAATACCACTTCAATACTTCTGCCCTGGGTATTTACCGTTTGCCGTAAAGGGAACGCATTTGGAAAAGTAAGTTCTTTCCTGATGAAGTTATTGGCACTCGTTTCAAAAATGGTTTGTTTTACTAAACGATATGCAAGGTAAATACTGGGCAATATGGTAAGTAATGTCACATACCAGAATAACCGGCGGATACGATGTTCACGCTGTTTATCTACATACTCAACTTTTTTGAATTCTAAAAAACGTATGATAAGAAAAGTGGAAAGGCAGATAAAAACGCTATTGATAAAGAATAAGTATAATGCGCCAAATAGGTAGGTCCAGTTACCGGTAGCCAACCCAAACCCTGCAGTACACAAAGGAGGCATTAATGCTGTAGCAATTGCCACTCCGGGAATCACATTGCTTTTTTCCTTGCGGGTAGCAGCAATAACGCCAGCCATTCCACCAAAAAAAGCAATCAGTACATCCCATACAGTGGGAGATGTACGGGCCAGTAGCTCTGACCGGGCTTCGCTTAAAGGAGTAACCAGAAAATACACAGTGGAAGCCATGATACTGATAGCTACCGAAATGCCAAGGTTGATAAACGAACGTCGCAACAAATCGGTATCATTAATCCCAACTCCCAGCCCTACCCCGGTAATGGGCCCCATCAACGGAGAAATCAACATAGCACCAATTATTACTGCCGGAGAGTTTACATTTAACCCAATAGATGCTATAAAAATTGCAAAGATTAATATCCAGAGATTGGTGCCTTTGAAATCAATTCCTTTACGGATAGATTGGATAGTTTCTTCTTCGGCGGCTTTATCTTCTTCCAGGTTAAATAATCTTCGCAACCATACAAGAATACGTGAAAAGGAAAAGCGCATAAGTACAGTTTTATTTACAACAATTATGTAGTATATGCATTAATCTTTCTCATTAGTAAGAGCAGCATCGCCGTTCCTGGTCTTTTCGGCTCCATTCCCGGCAGGTACATCCGGTTCTTCTTCCGGACCGTTCAGTTCATGAATATACTGGTGTTTTAATCGATCATAAAAAGAGTGTTTATCAACCAGTATGGAGATCAGGCTGGCAACCATTCCGGCCAGCATCAGGTGAAAGATCACGTTATGACGATCTGTCATTTCCAGTACAAGGATGGCTGAGGTAAAAGGTGTACGTGTTACCCCTGTAAGGAATGCTACCATGCCAGACAAAATAAGCAGATTGGCTTCTGCAGATGTTACATGAAACCAGCCAGCCATTACTGCACCCACACTGGCACCGGCACTCAACGATGGCGCAAATACGCCGCCCGCTGCACCAGTGGTAAATGACAAAATTGAACCTCCTGCACGCATAAAAGGAACATACCAGGCCATTGATTTGTCCTGGGTAAAAAGGCTGTGCGCCATCAGTTCTTTTCCTGAGCCCAACACTCGTTCATCAAGAAATACAGCCAGTGCTGCAATTACCAATGCACAGCCTACTATGTATAATACCTGTTTGCCAGCTGATGTGAATTTTGCTTTCCATGCCATTACTGCCAGCATTAATTTTGACATGTAACTTCCCATCAGGCCTGCTACTATAGCTACGCAGATCACGCCTCCAAAAATGAAACCGGAAACAGCATTTACATCAGGATAGCCCAGGTACAGGTACGGTCCCAGTAGCCCCTGCGCAGTTAACCCGGCAATGATCACCGCGGTGAACAATGCTGTTTTAAAATAACTGATATGCAGTTTGGTAAGTTCTTCCACTGCAAATACAATTCCGCCCAGTGGTGTATTGAAGGCTGCCGCCAAACCAGCTGCAGCCCCTGTCATGATCATATTGCGTTTGGAAATTTTTGGCCACCAGGCTGGCAGCCATTGATTAACCTTATGAAATACAGATCCTGCAATCTGTATCGTAGGACCTTCACGTCCTATTACGCCACCTCCGAAAATCATTACAAGACTGGAGATCATCTTTACAACAATGATGCGCAGACTCAATAATTTTTTCACTTTACCTACATGCGCAGGTTTAGCTATCTCTATAGCGGCCATTACCTGTGGTATACCGCTACCCCGTGCATAGATTGCATACTTCATAACAACCCACCATGCAAATACAAAACAAACAGGCATGATGATAAACAGCCACCAACTGTGATGATGTACAATATATGCAGTACCACTTTCTGCCAAAGCAAACAACTTTGCATACAATACAGCCAGTAACCCGGTAATTACAGAAGCGATCCAGAATGGTAATGCCTGTAAAAAATTCTGCTTCAGCTTTTCGTTTCGGATATTATCAAATATGCCTTTCAGCCAGCTCCGGGCGCTTCTCAACAATTTCATCATAGTTCGTGGTATTTTTATGATAGAATACCAGACGTACAGTCGCCTGAAATAAAAGTAGTTGGGTTCTAGGGTTGAGAAGGTGCAAAGATAAGGCAGTAAGACCGGAAGTTGGAAAGGCAGAATGTATAAGGCTTAAGAGTGCAAGCCAAGATAACGGAACTGCAAATGGCTATCAGTACGCTGCTAAACCGGCAACAACAACCCCCTTACCACTTCATCACCTTTCTCACATACGCAATCAACTCCTGTGCAATCTGCTGATGCTCTTTCAGATCTGGATGTTCGCCACAACCGTTTGCATACCTTTTTTTGAAGAAATAAGAAGATATCTTTTTGTCGCCCTTATTGTTCATATAACTTACAATACCTGTAAGATAATTCTGTAAAACCGGGTTCAGAGTAGTGTTGGCCATAGGACTGGCTAAACAGATAATCGTTGCTTTGGGATGATAGGCGCGTATTTTTTCAAGAAACTGTACATACGCACTGCAAAAAGCAACAGAATCCACCACACCATCGTTTTGGCCTAAACAAACCGTAATCACATCCGGATGATAATCATTGCTGTTCCATGCAACCGAATCTGCACGCATGTTTATTTTGTCATACACCTGTGGCATGGTAATGTTCATATTGCAACAACTGCGTATTAAACCGATTCCAGACACTGCACTCAGATGCCATTGTGCGCCTAATGTACGCGCAGTGATTGGTCCATAAGAAAGCCATGCGTTGTGCTGATCATACCACTGTCCTTTGTCACAGGGTATTACAGACAGATCCATTCCTGAACCACAGGTTATAGAGTTACCGATAAACTCCATTTTGCGGAATAGTTTAGGAGGCAGAGGTAATAACTGTTTACAGATAATGCCTGCAAATGCGATATAGCCAATGCCGGATTCTGTGTTTTTACAAATGGTGATAATGTGTTCACGATCTGGCAATCCTTGCGCTACCTGTATGGTATCCGTTTTCCCTTTTGTTTGTATACGTATGGGATTCCAGTTATCAACAATGATCTCAAGATAGTTGTGTGTATTACCATACAATATTTCATCTTCAATAATCACCTGGCAGGAAGTACCGCGGAATTTAGCCTGCATGTATACTCCGGGCGCCCATGCGCGTGGCTTTTCCGGCTCTGTAAAATCAATACGTCCTGTGTATTGCAGATATGGATGATCTCCGGCATAGAATACCATTGTTTCGTTATACAATGAAGCAGCTACAGCAGTGTATGAACAGACGATACGGCAAAACACCAGTAGTAATACAGGAACCAGTTTCATCGGCTATCATTTTTTTGACTGGTAAAAGGTAAGTATTCTTTTAATGAATTTGCAAAAAGCACCAATAACTGTCTGTAACCGAGTAAAATAATATTGAAATACTGCATGCATCACATCCTCCCATAAAAAAACCGGCAACGTTGTGGTTGCCGGCTACAGAACAAAAACGTAGGAAATCCTAAAAGATTTATACCTATAGATCAGTAATCGGTTTATATTTTGGTACCAGTGCTTTCATAATAACCCATGCAATCAGGTAAGCAACCGCACAAATGCCAAACATAATAGTATAAGCCGTTGTCATTTCTGTTTGCACCAGCCCTTTTTGCAATTTCAGTAACTGGTCAAATACTGCAGGATCTACAGTGCGCACCTGTTCGGTAACTTCTTTTGTAAGATTACCCAATTCAGTATGATTCAGATCAATCTTATCGCCATGTTTGTTTACAATATCCATTGCCTGAATTTTAGCAACAAAATCACCTAATCCCGCAGCTTTTGCTTCTACCCAAGATTTTGCAATGCCCGTGGCTTTATAAGCATCAAATATCCATCCGCCTGTTTTAGTAACTAATACACCACCAAAACCGCCGGCCATGCCTCCGATCCCTACTACAGAACCTACCGCTTTTTTGGGAAACATATCTGATACCGTGGTAAAGATGTTAGCACTCCAAGCCTGGTGGGCAGCAGTACCAATACCTATAAAAAATACCGGGATCCAATAACTGATGCTTCCCAGCGGCTGAGCAGCCAATACTGCCAGCGGGAATATTGCTATCAGTAACATAGCGCGCATACGACCGTCGTACACCTGGTATCCTTTTTTGATAAAAAACATAGGGAACCAACCGCCACTTATACTACCAAACATCGCCATAGTATACAGTACAGCAAGCGGAAGTGTAATATCCATCCCTACCATTCCATACTGGGCTTTTAAATAAGCCGGTAACCAGAACAGGAAGAACCACCATATACCATCGGTCATGAACTTACCAATCGTAAATGCCCATGTTTGCCTGTATCCTAATAATTTAAACCAGGAGATTTTTTCAACTTTAGCATCTGTAGCAACCGTTGCTTCCTCATCGCTGGTAATATAAGCCAGCTCTTCAGGTGAGAGTCTTTTTTGCTCATGCGGTTTTTCATACAGGAATAACCAGAATGCCAACCACACAAAACCAACGGCTCCAATAATTACAAAAGCAGTTGTCCAACCCCAATGTCCGGCAATATAAGGAACTGTAAGCGGAGCCAGAATAGCTCCCACATTAGCACCAGAGTTAAAAATTCCGGTAGCTAATGAACGTTCTTTTTTAGGAAAGTATTCTGCAGTGGCCTTAATAGCAGCAGGGAAGTTACCCGCTTCGCCCAGCGCCAGTACCGCACGACACAACATAAAACCTACCACAAAAACAGGAACAGAAACAATACCTATCCATCCCAATACAGCAGCAATAGATTCGCCAAGCGGAATTGCCAGAGCATGAATTATGGCACCCAATGACCATATGGCAATGGCCCATGCATAGCCTTTTTTTGTACCCAGCTTGTCAATAATACGGCCTGCAAATAACATGAAAATAGCATAAGTAAACTGAAACACCGCAGTAATGTTCGCATAGTCGCTGCTGGACCAGTTATACAGTTTTTCCAATGTAGGTTGCAGAAGACTTAATACCTGTCTGTCAAGATAGTTAACTGTAGTTGCAAAAAACAGTAAGGCACATATTGTCCACCTGTACTTTCCTATGGCTTGCTGCATGAGGGTTTGTTTAGTTAATGAGCGTTGGTCGTTAGTATTGCATTTATTTAATAGCTGCAATGGTCTTCATCACTTCTTTGGTCTTGGAAGTGATAGTAGTATAATCCTTGCTTTCCAACAATGCTTTGGTAAGCAGCTTACTGCCCATCCCTACTGCAATCACACCACTGTCGAACCACTCTTTAATATTTGCAGCAGTAGTATCTACCCCCCCTGTAGGCATGAATAATAATTTCGGGAACAGCTCTTTAATGGCTGATATGTAGGAAGGACCTACCACGCTTCCGGGAAATATCTTCACCAGCCGTGCACCATTGGTTTCGGCCGTAAATATTTCTGTGGGTGTTAAACATCCGGGAATCCACAACAACCCTGCTTTCTGAACAACTGCTGCCACTTCAGGATTCACTACCGGGCAAATAATATAATCAGCACCTGCCGCAATATAGTTTTCAGCATCACTTACTGTTTTAACAGTGCCAATGCCCAGTAACATGCCCGGCATTTCAGCATTCACCAGTTTGCGCAGCGCGATAAAATTCTCTACCGCTGCTTCGCCACGATTGGTATATTCCACCGTTTTAATACCGGCAGCATATAATGCTTTCAATACGCCAATGCTTACTTCTTTATCGGAATGGTAATACAGCGGCAGCATTTTCTGCTCCCGTATAGTATCAATAATAGCCTGCTGATTGTTCATGTTGCTTTATAAATGTTTTAATTTCTCCTGCAGTAAGATTGGTGGCGTCGCCTTTGATAAACAGTTTGCGGTAAGCAGCCGTTGTAGCAAAATCAACCACCTGTTGTGCCGTATGGTCGTTGTACAGCCCGTAAATAAGGCCTGCCATATAGCAATCTCCACTGCCTACCTTGTCAATCACAGTTTCGGTGGTGTATTCAGGAGAAACAAATAATCCGTTCTTATCGTAAAAAGTAGTGTAATATAAAATGCCATTGTGGTCAAAACGATAGGTATTGGCTACCGTTTTGCATTGCGGGAATTGCTTCATAATAGCCTGTGAAGTATTCACAGCCTGCTGCAGGTAATCTTTTTTGGTATCCGTCCGTACCAGTGCGTCATCAATGGGTATGTTCAGCATTTTATCTGCGGCCCATACATTGCCCATGATCAGATCGCAATACTGCGCCAGTTGCGGCATAATTTCACCCGGTTGTTTACCGTATTGCCAGAGTTTGGCGCGGTAATTCAGATCAAGTGAAGTGGTAATGCCTTTTGCGCGGCATGCCTGTAATGCTTCTTCACACACATCGGCAGCGCTCTGGCTTAATGCCGGACAAATGGCACTGAAGTGAAACCAGGTGATATCTTTCAGCACAACATCCCAGTCAATCATACCTTTTTGCAGAGAAGCGTAAGAAGAATGGGCACGATCGTAAATTACACCGGCATTTTTCATATCAAGCCCCTGTGCCAGGTAATACAACCCAATGCGACTGCCACTCAGGTTTACCGATGAAGTATCAATATTTTTCTGTTGTACAAATTTTAATACCTGTTGTGAGAGATAATTATCCGGCAATGCAGTGCAGTAACCTACCGGAACATCCCACAAGGACAATGCCTGCGCAACATTCAGTTCGGCCCCTCCAACAAAAACAGGCATCGCATTCTGCTGTAACCAGTTGCTTTCTGTATCGGGCGACAAACGCAGCAATAACTCACCAAAACATAGTACTTTACCCATCAGTGTTTTTTTTACAACTATTCGGCCGGATACAGCACCTGTTATTGGGTGATATATTTACCGGTTCTGTCTGCAGAAAGGATTACCAGCCAAAATAGTTCTTTGCATTTGTATAGCAGATATCCTGAACCACTTTACCCACCCATGCAAGATCGTTGGGCAATTCACCATTCTCTATCTCCTGTCCAAAGATATTGCACAGTATTCTGCGAAAATACTCATGACGCGGATAGGATAAAAAACTTCTTGAGTCTGTGAGCATTCCTACAAAACGGCTCAGCAAACCCATATTAGATAAAGCATTAATCTGTTTGGTCATTCCATCTTTCTGATCAAGGAACCACCAGCCTGAACCGAACTGTATTTTACCGGCCACGCTACCGTCGTTGAAATTACCGATCATAGTAGCGAACAGTTCGTTATCTGCAGGATTAAGATTATAAAGGATGGTTTTTGCCAGTTGATTGTCGTTATCCAGTTTTGCCAGGAACTTAGCCAATGAACGCGCCTGCGGAAAATCACCAATGGAGTCCCAGCCGGTATCAGGTCCTAACTGACGCATCATTCGACTATTGTTGTTGCGTAATGCACCCAGGTGGTATTGCTGTGTCCAGCCTTTCTCCCAATCCCATACTGCAAACTGTACCAGCATAGCTGATTTGAATGCTGTATTTTCTTCGGGTGATAATTGTTTTCCACTGCGGATCTTATCAAAGATTGCACTAACCTGCTGTTCTGTATAATCATCAGCATAGATCTGTTCCAGGCCGTGATCTGACACACTGCAACCCATGGTTGCAAAAAAGTCGTGACGCTTTTTTAATGCAGCCAGATAGTCCTGGTAATTGCTTACAGAAACATTGGCTGCTGTTTCTACTTTCGCAACATACGCATTGAAAGCATTGGCATCATCCACATTCATTGCTTTATCAGGACGATAAGCAGGTAAGATCTTTATTTCAAATCCATCATTTTTGATCTGCTGGTGAAATTCGAGTGAATCAACAGGATCATCTGTAGTACACACTACTTTCACATTCATTTTACGCAGTAATCCGCGAATAGAATATTCTTTGGTCTGCAATTTGGCTGTACACTCATCATAAATTTTACGGGCTGAATCAGTATTCAGCACATCATACACGCCAAAGTAACGCTGCAATTCGAGATGTGTCCAGTGGTACAGCGGGTTACGCAATGTATAGGGAACAGTTCCTGCCCATTTTTCAAACTTCTCGTAATCAGTTTTATTACCGGTGCAATAGCTTTCATCAATACCATTGGTACGCATTGCACGCCATTTGTAGTGATCACCATACAACCAGGCCTGGGTCAGGTTCTGAAAATTCAGGTCTGCCGCAATCTGGTCGGGTGGTAAATGGCAGTGATAGTCTATAATTGGCATTGATTTCGCAAAATCATGATAGAGCTTCTCTGCTGTTGTATTACCCAATAAGAAATTCTCGTCCAGGAATTTTTTCATATTTCGTCAATAGTGATTCTGGTTGTGAATAGTGAGTGGTAAATTATCAGTGAAAATAAGGCATTTGCATTTAGCCCTAACCTACAACTTATAACTTACAACCCGCTTACAAACTTACGCCTCTTTTCCATGGAATAAAATCATCCTGGTTATTTCGTACCGAACAAACTTCTATTTCGCCACTGGCTACTTTGATCACATAGTCCAGAATGCGTGTACCAGCCTGCTCAATGGTCTCTTCACCTTCTATGATTGTTCCGGTGTTGATATCAATGATATCATTCATTTTTTTATACAAGGCAGTATTGCTGGACAGCTTTATTACAGGAGTAACCGGGTTACCGGTAGGTGTTCCCAATCCTGTAGTGAACAATACAATGGTAGCACCACTGCCTACTTCTGCCGTAGTTGATTCTACGTCATTACCCGGTGTACACAACAGGTTCAGTCCCGGACGGGTAACTTTTTCCGGATAATCCAATATAGCAGTTACAGGTGATGTACCGCCTTTTTTAGCTGCCCCGGCAGATTTGATCGCATCTGTAATGAGACCATCTTTAATGTTACCAGGTGAAGGATTCATATCGAAACCGCTGCCTGCAGCTTTGGCTCTTTCATTGTAGGTGCGCATCAGTGTACCGAATCGTTTGGCATCATCCACATTTACGCAACGATCGCTCAATCCCTGTTCTACACCACACAGTTCCGGAAATTCTGACAGTATTACTGAACCGCCCAATGCTACCAGCAGATCGGATGTATAGCCAATTGCAGGATTGGCTGAAATACCAGAGAAACCATCTGAACCACCACATTCAAGACCTATGACCAGCTTGCTTAACGGAGCCGGTTCTCTTTTGCACTGGTTGGCCAGCATCATGCCTTCAAAGGTTTGTTTGATGGCCTGTGATACCAGGTCAGTTTCCATGCCTATCTTTTGCTGTTCCAGTATAAATAAGGGCTTGCTGAAGCTGGCATCACGTTTCCTGATCTCCTCCTGTAAAATGGGTACCTGGGCATTCTGGCAACCCAGGCTCAATACAGTAGCCCCCGCTACGTTGGGGTGTGTTATATAACCTGCCAGCAATCCGCACAAGGCATCTGAATCCTGGCGGATACCACCGCAGCCACCTTCGTGTGACAGGAACTTGATACCATCTACATTGGGAAACAAACGACCAGCAGCACCTTTATCTGCTACCGGTACAAATACTTCTTCCTGTATGGAACCATTTGTTCTGTATGCATCTGCCAACTGCTTGGCAAAGTGATTGTATTTTTTTGTACGTGTATAGCCCAGCTCTTCCAGCAGGGCTTCTTTCATTACTTCCAGATTGCGGTTCTCACAAAATACCAGGGGAATTACCAGCCAGTAATTGCCTGTACCTACACTTCCATCAGGACGGTGGAATCCATTGAATGTT
The DNA here is from genome assembly GCA_001302245.1 of Chitinophagaceae bacterium PMP191F. GTDB lineage: Bacteria > Bacteroidota > Bacteroidia > Chitinophagales > Chitinophagaceae > PMP191F. The sequence goes on along the minus strand of LGYU01000001.1, from coordinate 196,312 downwards.
CTGTTGACAAATGCTGATACATCAGGTTTTTTCCAGCCGATATTGCGTTCACCAATGGTAAAGTCATTGGCAGCGTGTTTTACGTTGGTTGTGGCAATCAGTCCGCCTTTTTTTATAGGCAACTGTGCCTTACCCACCAGTACACCATACATGTGTATCGGTTCACCCGCAGCCAGGTCTTCTGTCAGGAATTTATGTTTGGCTGGTATATCATCCTGCAATTCATATTCACTGCCATTGTATTGTACTTTTTCACCTTTTTTCAGGTTGGTAAGCGCTACCAGTACATTATCGTCCGGATGTACCTTTAATACCTGTTGTTTCATTGTAAAAACTCCTTTCCGGCAGGGCCGGACTTCAAATTTCGGATTTAGTTGTTGTTTTCGATTGCGCAGATTATGCCATTGCTTTCGCTATTTTACCATTTTGCAGGGCTACGGAAGGTCCCTGCTCCAGTAAAACAGCCAGTTTTTCTTTTACGGCCTGTTCAAAACCAGGCAATAAAGAAAGATCCTCGCCCCACAAAGTGGTGTCTGACAGTACTTCATGCACCAGTTCAGATGGCGACAGTTTATCCCATTTGCTGAAAAAATACCCGGCAAAATCGTCCTGGATAGGATATTCCTGTCCTCTCCATTCACCATAATATTTATCTTGTTTCCTGGATAGCGGGCGGGTGAACAGCAGGTATGCTGCAAAACCCAGGCTGATATGTTCAGGAACAGCGCCCAGTCTTTCTACATATTTCATGATCACCGGCAACGCACGCATTTTCATTTTTGACGTGTATTGCATGGTGATGCTGATCCAGTGATGTTCAATATTGGGATTGCGGAATCGGTCCAGCACTTTAGCACCGAAAGTTGCAGTGTCATCACTCTTTACCGGGTAGGGAATACCCAGCGCTATTTCCTGCAACATCAGTTGCGCAATGAAGTTGCTCATATCCGCATCATCCATTGCCAGTTTTACCGTAGAGAAACCAGCCAGGTAAGCCAGTCCGCACGATAAGGTATGCGTACCATTGAGCATACGCAACTTCAGTTCACGAAACAGGTTGATATCCGGCGCTATTACCATGCCTGCATCGGCCTGCGCAAATGACAACACCGCCTTCACTCGCTCATTCCCTTCTATAGCCCAGAGACGATATACTTCTGACATGCACAACAGATCATCAGTATAGCCAAAACTGTTTTCCAGTTGTTGTTTGGTAGCTGCATCCGGTTTACCGGGTACAATTCGGTCAACAAGTGAATTACAGAAATAGTTGCTGTTCTCCAGCCATTGTATAAAGTTGTCTTCAAGACCGTTCAGGTGTGCCAGTTCAAGTACAATGGACTCCAGTTTCTTCCCATTGTCGGGAATCAGTTCTGTAGGCACAATCACCATTCCGCTCTGGTGGCTGCCGGCAAAGGCTTTGTAACGCTCCAGCAGGAAGGCCAGCAGTTTACCAGGATAGGAAACCGGCGGATGACGACGTATATCATCGTTTACCAGTTGAATACCTACTTCTGTAGTATTGGAAATAATGACCTGCATGTTAGGGTCATGCGCACATTTCAGTACCTCGCTCCATTCATTGTTGGCTGAAAGTACACGGCTGATGGAAGTATTGATGATATTCTCTTCAATTGTTCTGCCATCTTCCAGTCCGCGTATACACAAGGTATACAAGCCGTCCTGCTTGTCAAAGGCCGCAGAATCGCCACTGGCTGTGGATTTCACAACCACAATGCGCCCGTTGAAAATACCGGCACGGTTTGCCTTGTCAATAAAATAGTCAGGCAATCCACGCAGCAATACACCGGTTCCGAACTGCAATACTTTTTCAGGCAGTTCAAACACCGGTTCACCAGGTATAGTAATGTCCTGTGACTGTATATTTTTTAAGTTGAACCTCGAAAGAATCATAACTCACATTTTATGAAATAGTAGTTAAAGTAAGTTGGCCCTGTCTGCGAATATCACAACATGCATGCTCATGGCTGTCCTGCACTCACCAGTACTGATACCCGGTACTTTTAATATCGTTCCGGGTTCCATTTTCCTGCAAATACCCATGCAGCATTGATGGCTGAAGATTCCGGTGCACCTGGCGCCGATGATAAGTTGTCGGCATACCAGCTAAAGTCTTTCCCCGGCCTGTGACAGTTGAAATAATAGATCCTGCGCCCCCATAACAATGTATTGCTGGTAGGCACCAAATATATATCTGCATCGGCCATATTTTCTGCAAACGAACAGTTAACGAGGTAAAATTGTGCATCACGGTGATAGCGGCCCAGCTTAAAGCCGTCGTATCCTTTGAAAGAGCAATTTTTAAGCACCGTTTTGGAATCGCGGTTCGCTGAACCATCGTGCCAGATGCTGGCCGGACCGGTATGTGCCACAAACACGCAGTTTTCGGCATAAGCCCATCCACGCGGACAATAAAAATCGACACCGCCTTCCATTACACAATCTTTAAAGTACCACATGCCTTCCTGTACATTCCACGGACTTACCGTATCGCCTCCAAACGCTTTCAGTATGCAATTGATCACTTTAAGACGTCTGCACTGAAACGTGCGTAATGCCATCTGATGACCGTCCTTTCGCAGTTTTTTCTGTGGGTTTACAGAATCTTTTAAACAGTTAATGGTAATATCATTTGCCCAGTCAAATCCATAACTGTTAATAATGGTCAGGTTCTTCAGGGTAATATCATTTGCTTCAATATTAATAGTGGCCACTCCCCAGTCATCGTTGTGTAAACAACGCCATTCATCTCTTGCTATGGCCTGCGTGATTACTACCCCGCTTTTATCTTCCCCTTCCAGTACAATATTTTGTTTCTGTATGTACAGTTTCTCTTTGTAAATGCCTTTCCGGATAAATATTACCCGTGGTGTAGCTGACGAATCCGGCAAACTGTTAATAGCGCCCTGTATGGTTCTGAATGTTCCTTTACCGGTTGCATCCACAATGATCCGGTTTGTTTGCGCTTTGATGGTTGCAAACAGCATTCCCAGGATCCCGCACAGTATAATTGCTTTATTACGCATTCTCACATTTCATCAACCTTCTGTACTTCGTTCTTTCACTTTGTACTCACTACTTTTTTACCGGTATCTGTTTTATTGCCCATTGTACCAGGTCGCAGGCAGCTTTGTAGTTTTCCAGTTCCAGAGGCAGTTTACGGCCATCCAGGTATTCATTGTAAAACCAGGGATCACCCACTGCAAACACAGTACCTTTTCCCACTTTGGCTACAGACATTACCACAGTTTCTCCCTGTGTAAACGCTGCTTTGGCAGGTCCGTTCACTGTTTGTGAAGCATATTCTTTGATGTAGATCTTCTTTGCTGTTTTGAAAATGGGATGGTCAGCCGGTACTTCAAATGTTCCCTGCTCATATTTATTACCCTGTACCCTGTTCAGGCTTTCGTATTTAAACTGAAAACCGAAACGTTTAGCCAGTTCATTGAAATGCGGAAACTCTACGTTGCCGGTATCATTTCCGAATAACAGTAATACACCACCTGCTTTTACCCAGTTCTCAATAGCATCAATATGCTCTTTCTGGATATAGTTGGGCTCTTTGGTCTCTTTCTGCGTATCCGGATCAACAATGAGATAGAAATCGGCACCTTTCAATGTTTGTGCTGTAGGCGCCTGTTTCAGTGTTTTTGTTTTTACACCATAACGATTGAAAACATGTCCCAGCAACTGGTATCCATTGTTGTCCATTTCGTTCCAGATGTAGTGGTAGGGAACGGTAGCACCGGTTACATCTTTGGTAAACTCATTATTAAAGAAGTTGTCCAGTACCACTGTTTTACCTTTTCCTTTGTTCAGATCAGGTAACAGCTCCATTTCATCTGCTGCCAGTAATACCGCTCCTACACCTTTTGCATCGTTACGGATCACTTTTTCACTGATATAATATTCATAGCTACCATCGCGGTAAGGAGTACCGCCAAGACCGCTTACACTTACTGTTCCATCCAGTACGGTCAGGCCTGCTTCATCTACTTTGATAAACTTTTTCTGAATACCATCATAACCTTTTACCGCTACAGGTAAAAAAGTGGAAGGCAGGTATCCCAGTCGTACACCTTTTGCAATAGCATATACAAACATGCTGCTGGCAGAAGCTTCCAGGTAATTGCCTTTCCTGTCAGGGAAATTCAGGATATCCCACCACAAACCTGTTTTGGGGTCCTGTACTTTTTTTATTGCTGTTGCAAAACGATTCAGAATATCGATCAGTTTTTTTCTGCCGGGATGATCTTCAGGGAAATATGGTAATGCATCTACCAGTGCCATTCCATACCAGCCCATCGCCCTTGCCCAGAAGTTGGGAGAAAGACCAGTGGTTTTATTAGCCCACTGCTGTTCTTTGCTTTCATCCCAGCCATGGTACAGCAAACCGGTCTTAGCATCGCGGGCATGCTGTTCCATCCACACAAACTGGTTGGTAATGTCGTTGAACACCGTGTCTTCACGGAACAATTGTGCCCATTCAGCATAGAAAGGCTGTCCCATGTACAAACCATCCAGCCACATCTGGTAAGGATATCTTTTCTTGTGCCAGAAACCACCTTCGTTGGTACGGGGCTGCTGCTGTATCTGGCTGCGTAATTGAGCAGCTGCTTTATAATATCTCTGGTCGTTGGTTACTTTGAATAAAGTGAGCAGTATACGACCACACAATACATTATCAATATTGTAGTCATCCAGTTTGTAGCCTTTGATGCTGCCATCTTTTCCTACAAAAAAGTCCATGCTTTTCTGCATGTATTTGAAATATTTCCCATCGGCAGTATTGTACCAAAGTCCTTCAATGCCCTTCAGAATAACACCCTGATCATAGCTCCATTTGCCATTCAGACTATCTTTCCAGACTGTCATAACTGTATTGGCAATGCGCTCGCTCAGTTGCTGCGCCTGCCCCTGCATCGCTATTACCAAACTTATAATTACAATACTTTTCTTCATTGTATATCGTTGTGGTTTTCTTCTTTTGAGTACCGGTTTAGCCTCGAATTTCTCACTGTCTACGTTTGAGATTTGATATTCCTGACTCCTTACATTATACATTCTGTCGGTCTTCCGGACTTTACTCCATCATTTCCCCTCCCTGCACCTTTTTTCCTGTGCCTTTCTCATGCACTTACTTCACCGTCACCGCCGTTTCCGCAGCACCATACTCAGTAACTACCGCCTGTTTGGCGCTCTTCACATCTGTATTCAGTACTTTAATATCTTTTGAACGGTCGCCCTGCACCTGCAACATCACCGGCGCATTATTGTTAAATGTCAGTTTGTCAAACAACAGGTTGTCGCTGTTCAGTACAGATACCATAGGGTTCTGGTCTTTTGTGATCAGCTTTATATTCTTGAACTGGATACCGCTGGCTTCTTCACAACGGATACCTTTTTTAGCCTGCAGCACCATATTTTCAAGCAGGATATTTTTTACATGCATTTCGGGTAAGCCACGTACAAAAATGCCTTTTTCAGCACCGGAGCAAGTAACATTGGTCACTACAAAATCGCGGAACTGTGGCGTTGCTTCTGTTACAGGTAATAACTCCACTTTTGGCAGATCCCTTTTTTCACCAGCTAACGGCACCGGATCTTTGGCCATGTAATACATGTCGAACAAGATGGCCTCGCCAACAATATCCTTCATGTTGATATTATTGATATACACTTTCTCTACAATGCCACCACGACCACGTGTTGTTTTGAAACGCAGACCAATATCTGTACCAATAAAGGTACAATCGCTCACATACATGTTCTTTACACCACCACTCATTTCACTGCCAATTACAAAACCACCGTGTGCATGATATACCACGCAATTGCGCACAATCACATTCTCGGTCGGTACATTTCTTTTACGGCCTTCTTCATCACGACCGCTTTTGATACAGATGCCATCATCGCCCACATCAAAAGTGCTGTTTTCGATCAGTACATTTTTGCAGCTTTCCACATCAATACCATCACCGTTCTGTGCATACCAGGGGTTTTTAGCATAAATGTTCCTTACCGTGAGGTTTTCGCATAACAGTGGGTGTAAGCACCAGGCGGGAGAGTTCTGGAAAGTTACCCCTTCAAGCAATACCTTTTTGCAACCAGCCAGAACCAGCAGGTTGGGACGCAGGAAATCTTTGATGGAATCGTAGAATTCCGGCGTTTTATCAGCACTGATAGCACCCGGATTTTTCAACTGGGAGCCTTTGAAGTTCTTTTCTGAGGGGTACCAGGTGCGCTGGTCTGCCCCTACAATGCCACCTGAAGCTACCAGGCGTTTCCATTGTGATTCGGTGAGCTTGTCTTTTTTTACCATGCGCCATACATCACCGGCACCATCTATTACGCCAAAACCAGTGATGGCAATATTTTCCTGGTTTTCGGCCGAAATAGGCGATTGGTTACGCATTTGCGGTAACCCTTCCCAGTTTCCTTTCACCAACGGGTATTCGTTAAAATCTTCTGTAAACTGTAATACTGCGTTTTTCTGCAGGTGAAGATTGACATTACTTTTTAATACAATAGGTCCGGTAAGCCACAAACCACCCGGTATCACTACTACGCCACCACCTTTCTTGTTACATGCAGTAATTGCATTATTAATACTCTGTGTGTTCAGTGTAACACCATCGGCTTTGGCGCCAAAAGCTGTAATCTTGATTGTATCTTTTTTGAAAACAGGCTGTTGTACAACAGGTAACTTCCATGCTGTATTGCCGGTTTGTCCATGTACATGCCCTGCTGCTATTGCAGCCGCTACGATAAGAGGGAGGATCTTTTTCATATGACAATTACTGATTGAGACAGCCTTTTACATTCCATAATAGCAGTTGTTGCCACACGGAAAGACTTCGTGAAGGAACAAGTCTAAAAAGATATTTACTTCCGGCAAACATATTTACTCCTTTTTTTTACGCAATCGTTGCCGACAACGATATCAACCAGCACTACTTCAGTAACATTACATATTAATAAATGTGTTTATGAAAATTACAGTGGCGTAGTCACCGTATTTTCCGCACCGGCACGACCCTGCCCGGCAATGCAGATACCGGCATACCAAACAGGCATAAAAGAGAAAAAGAGTTAGTAATTCCTGGCTTTATCCCGGAAAGATGTTACAAAAAAGAGCCCACTGTACCACTTCCGGCACAATGGGCATAGGGCGCTATTGATAACCATCATTCTGTTTAAAGACATCTTTATTGGAAACCGCGTCTATCTGCGTTTGCGGAATCGGCCGCACATTGTGATAATCGCGTACATAAGGAGCAGCATCGGGGTTCATGTTCTGGATACGGCTAAGCAGTTTGCCTGTACGTTTCAAATCAAACCAGCGCAATTGTTCACCGCATAGTTCACGGGCCCTTTCATCCAGTATAAAATCGAGGGTTACCTGTGCCGAAGTGATCTGCATGGCTGCCTCGTGCCCGGGAATAGCCGCCCTGGTGCGGATTACATTGAGATAATAAGCGGCAGAATCCAGTTTTCCTATCTTCAGCTCCGCTTCTGCAGCGATCAGGTACATTTCTGCCAGTCTCATTACAAACACGTCACGTGCACTCTGTGCTTCGTTGAATGTAGCACGTGTTGAATCCTTGAACTTGCTGAGTGATACATAGAACTTACGTTGCGTTGGTACTCCGCTGGTTGCATAGGTTTTCGACACATCGTAAGTAGTGTATTTTTTGCTGTTCATTTCTGCTGCCGTAAGCGTCTTTTTGGCGCAATAGCAGGCTGTGTCTCCCAATGCAAAGGGAACACCATTTACTGTTGCGGCTTTGTTTACATACCACACTGTCTGGAATGAACCGGCATAGCGGGAATCATTTGCATCATCAAACAGGTTCAGTAATGACAATGTAGGCATATAGCGGTTGAACGGGCGACCATTGTTGATATCGCGTACCAGGATGCTGGTATTCACCTGGTCGTACACCATCAGGAATAACAAATGGCCGTTATTGGAGCCGCGTGAATGTCCATTAGGGTAGGCTGCTGTGGCCAGGTCATTGTACGTAAGATTGGGGGAATAGTCAATGGCCCATATCACCTCTTTGTTCTTTAAATTTCCCATGTTCCACAGATCTACAAATTTGGGCTGTAATATGAAACCATAGTTTTTGATCACATCATTGGCCATGCCGATGGCTTCATTGTTCCTGCCCCTTGTAAGATACATTCTTGCCAGGAATGCTTTGGCCGCAGCCTGTGTGGCACGGCCGTAATCTGAAACTGTTTTAGGCAGATTGGTTACAGCAAACTGCAGATCAGTGAATATCTGGTTATAAAAAGTATCAACCGGCGTTTTGTTGGCAGTAGTAGCCACTCCATCGGTAGGTTGTGTGGTAAAATGAACACCGCCCCAGGTCTCTACAATATGCCAGTAATAGAATGCTCTTAAAAACCGCAACTCTGCTTCGCGGGTGGTTTTCTGTGCTGCTGTATAATCTGTTACTGCATTAATACCTGCGATACCCTGGTTGCAGAGATTGATGGCTGCATAGAAATTGTTCCATAAAAGGTTCAGCGCCGATGTGTTGCTTCCCTGCAGGTTGTTATAGGTACTTAACTGAGGATATACGTCGCCCGTTCCGTTGGTCCAGATGTCGGTACCCATTTCTGCAACGCTGTACCCCTCTTCTTTTCCATACCAGAAACGGGTGTAAGTATATGCGGCATTGACCAGCGTTTCAAATCCCGCGGCTTTGGTATACACTGTACTGGCGGTTAGTCCGCTGGGATTGTATTCATCCAGCTTTTTGCTGCAGGCAGCAAACAATACCGCCAGGCAGATAAGCATCGGCAATACTATATATAGACGATTTTTCATGTCTGAAGAATTAATTGGTGAATGTGTACTGTTAGAAATCAATGTTTAATCCCGTTACTATCAGTTTGGTCAACGGCCGTTCAAATGAACCGCTACCTTCCGGATCATAATCTTTCACTTTGGAAAAAGTGAAATAGTTTTTGGCACTTACGTACCAGCGTAAACCGGATACATGGAATCGTTTAGTAATTCTTGCCGGTACAGTATAACCCAACGTAATATTCCTGATCTTCAGAAAAGAACCATCTTTATAACCAAGTGTTGTAGCAAACTTCATTGCTGTACGTGAAATATTGGCGTTTGGCCGCGGATAATCGTTCGTTGGATTTTCAGGTGTCCAGTAGTTGACCTTTGCACCATTTTCAATGGCATTGGGTTCAAACTTATTAGCATAGTCTGATATAAACATCTGTCCTACCCTTGCAAACAGGTAAATATTAAAATCGAAATTGTGAAAAGTAATATCGTTACTGAACCCGATACTGTAACGGGGAACTGTTGATCCCAATACAATACGGTCATTGGCCTGCGTAATGGTTTTGCTGCCGTCCTGGTCTTTAACACGAATATCGCCGGGTTTACAATCGCACAATATCCTTGCCTGGGCGCTATCAGGTGTTTGCCAGATACCGATCTTTTCATAGTCATAAAAAGATTTTACCGGGTGACCGATAAACCAGTTATTGGCAATATCATCCTGTTTACCCACTAATTCTACAATGCGTTCTTTGTTGTGTGCATAGGTAAACGTAGAAGCCCATGTGAAAGATTTGCTTTCAATATTCACAGTATGCAGCGACACTTCTATACCGTTGTTACGGGTTTTACCAATATTCTGTAAAATTTTGGATACACCTGAAGTCGGGGGCAACTGGCGCAGTAACAGCAGATCACGTGTTCTTGAATCATAGTAATCCACGCTGGCGGTGATCCTGTTCCTGAGGAGTGAAAGGTCTATACCGGCGTTGGCTGTGGCAGTAAGTTCCCATTTCAGATTGGGATTACCGGTCTGGGGATCCAGACCATAAGCCAGCACACTCTGATCATTCCAGGAAAAGGGTATCAGCATCAAAGCACTCTGGGTCTGGTAGGCTTTTACTGCTGCGTTGCCAGCTATGCCATAGCTTAAACGAAGTTTAAGATCGCTCACAAAATTCTGGTTCATCATGAAGGCTTCATCACTCACCCTCCATGCAACAGCTGCAGACGGGAAGAAAGACCAGCGGTTTTCTTTGGCCAGCACCGACGATCCATCTGCACGACCAGTCAGTGTTAACAGGTATTTTCCTTTGTACGAATAGTTGAGACGTAACGCACCAGACATCAGGTTACTGCCAATATAGTTGCTCCAGATCTGCGGATTGGCAGGATTGCTACCCAGAGAGTAAGCTTCCTGTGAAGCCAGTAACTGCCCGGTACCCTGTGCAAAAGAACTGTCTGTTCTGTAAGAAAGATAACTGGTAACAGCTGTTACATCGAAGTTATGATCACTAACCTTTTTCTGCCAGTTGATGATATTTTCCCAGGTCAGATCGGCCTGTGTTCCATTGGTGATCTTTGACAATGAACCGGAAGACAAAGCTCTTTCAATAGTATTGACTCCCAGGAAATAGAAATTACGCGCACTACCATTTACAATACCCAGGTTTGAGCGGAGCGTCAACCCTTTCAAAGGTTTCCATTCTGCATAGGCCGTTGAAAGTATGCGTGTGATGTTGGTTTTGTTCACATACGCACCAGGTAGCTCTTCCAGCAATGGATTTACCTGGTTACCGTTGCCCGGGTATTTCACCAGTGTATCAGCGTTATAAGGAGTATAATAAGGAATTACCTTGTTGGCTACTGTAAGGATATTATCGGTTCGGAGATTCTGGTTATAATAAGTTAGTTGGCTGGATAAACCTACTTTAAATGTACTGGTAATGGTCTGATCAATATTCAAACGCAGTGTGTACCTGCCGGAGAAGTCGTTGTTCAGCAGTCCCTTCTCTTTAAAATAATCAAAGGAGAAATACACTTTTGTTTTTTCTGTACCGGATGATACCCCTACCCCATAATCCTGCTGTGAGCCTTTGTTCAGCAGTAAACCCGGCCAATATGTAGAAGTGCCGTTATTAACGGCCGCAAGCTCTGCCGCACTGGTGAATACTTTAGAATCATCAGCCGTGGAATTCCAGGTACCGATAGTACGGTATGATTGTCTTTTCAAATCTGCATATTCAGGACCTGTCATGGGTTTGGGATAACCCGTGATATCAGAAATACCATAATAGGCCGATGCATTGACATTCACTTTACCGAGAAGTCCTTTTTTGGTAGTAATAAGAATTACGCCGTTGGCGCCTCTTGAACCATAAATAGCCGTGGAAGATGCATCTTTCAATACTTCCATTGACTGAATATCGTTAGGATTGATATCCTGATAATTGGTATACTGAATACCATCTACTATGTACAGCGGACCATTACCGGCAATAATAGAACGGTTACCTCTTACCGCCACGCTTACACCTGCACCTGCAGCACCACTGGTACGCACAATGTCCACACCGGGTAGTTTACCCTGTACGCTTTCCATCAGGTTGGATGCAGGCACTTTTTTTACCTCTTCCCCTTTCAGTGAAATAACAGAACCGGTAAGATCTTTTTTCTTTACCTGTCCATAACCGATCACTACGATATTATCCAGGTTTTTAGCTGATGATACAAGGGCTATGTTTAACTCTGTTTTGTCACCCACTTTTGCTTCCTGCTGTTCATACCCTACATAGGAAAACACCAATATATCTGTTTCCTCTGCCTGGACAGTAAATACTCCTTTTTCATTGGTAGTTGTTCCGCGTGTTGAGCCTTTTACATTGACGGTTACACCGTATAATGGCAGCCCGCTCTCATCAGTTATTTTACCTGTAATGGGTTTTAATAACGCCAGTTTTTCCTCGTTCTCTTTGATCACGATCAGGTTATTTTCCATTACCATGTACGTGAGATAAGTTTTGGCCAGCAATACATCGAGGGCCTGGCGGATACTGGCATTTTCAACAGACAAAGTAGCCTGCTGGCGTATGCCACGAAGCTGATCGTTGTAAAGAAAACGATAATGTGTTTCCTTCTCGATCTGGCTGAGGATAGTTGAAATTTCCGACTTTTTAAACCTGAAATTCAATCGCTCCTGGCCAAAACCGGTAGCAGAAACATGCAGTGAGAAAACAAGTAGTAGAAACGTTGTCAGCTTCATAATAAGCAATACGTTAGACAACAACGGGCTTTTATAGCCCGTTTGTAAAATTTTCATACTTTAGTATTCTTATGGGTTAAATAATCTATCCTGCATAGCGGGATAATGACACGCAAAATTTTTAACCTGTAGCTCTGAACGGGGAATGCGCCAACATTCTCCGTTTTCTTTTATGTTAATCCGGCAACAGGTTACTGAGATGATCTAATATATACTTCATTGCCTTGAATTTCAAAGTTGAATGGTACCGCAGCTTTCAGTGCTTTAAATGCCTGCTCTACCGTTTCATTTTCAAGCGATCCGTTGAACACCAGCTTTTTTGCCTGTTCATCACTAAAACGTACATCAATATTATACCAGCGTTCCAGCTTTTTTGCCAGTATTTCAAAATTGTCGCCCCTGAACTCTAACCTGTTGTAGATCCATGCCGTTTCCAGGCGTTCGTTCTCACGCAAACTACTGTCCAGCACTTCAATATTCCTTGCCGGCAACGCATCTATCCATGCTTTTGTAACACCTGAAGAGGGCTTCAGATCAGCTTCTGTAATATTTTTTGGTAAAACAATTTTCTGATTGGGGTGCAGATAAATAGGTTGTTGCCGATCACTACCCTGACGGGTTATCTGCACAAGTCCACGCAATAAGGTTGTTTCCGTATTGCTGTCCTCCGGATAAGATTTTACATTAAAAGCAGTACCCAGTACCGTTATATTCAGACTGCCTGCATGTACAATAAATGGCTTGTCCGGCTGTTTGACCACATCAAAATAGGCTTCACCCTGCAACGTCACTTCACGATAGCGGCCGGCAAATCCCCTGTCGTAGTAAATATGTGAACCGGCATTGAGCCATACTGTAGAACCATCGGGCAGAATGGTGCGTGTTTTGCTACCTTTCTGTGCTATGATCTCGTCAGAAGACATCGCAGTATGCATGCTTCGCCAGTAACTCCACATCCATACACCCAGCGCAATACCTGTTAGTATTGCAGCAGTACGGTATACTTTTTTCCATTGTACTACACTTGTACGCTTTGTACCGGTTTCCGCTATATAGGTTTCATTGGCTGATAATTGCAGGATATGTTCAATCTTCCCCTGTTCAGTGGCTTCTTCCTGCACAGGTTGCACAGGCATCCACAAGCGGAGCAATAGTTCATATTGTTGCGCCAGGTGAGGCTGTTGCTGCAATTTCTGCATCAGTTCCGCTGCCTCTTCAGGCGTTGCTTCACCGCTCAGGTTGCGCGACAAAAGAAACCATATCCGTTCCGGAGTATCCATGCCAATGGTACTTTATATCCGGAAGGACAGCCGTTTTGCCATAAGCCATTAAAAGAAAAGGAACTTTTTTTAAAAAAAATTTCTGAAGAAGCGTTTCAGGCAGGACAAGGATAGTGTCGCAGTTGTTGCTACGACACTTCCAGTCCCTGGTTATTCTTTAGGATTTTTGTCGGGAGAGAATTTCATAATGCCCGCAGGTTTGCTGATCTGTAGTGCAGTACATATTTTTTTGATGGCTATTGCCATTTGTACATCTACGGTATTGACAGCTATATTTAATATCTCCGCCACTTCCTTATGCCGAAGCCCGTCTTCACGCACCAGCTTAAAGATCATTTTACAACGGGGCGGAAGCTGTTCCACTGCCTGTTGCATTTTCTGCATCATTTCTGATGTTACCAACCGGTTGTATGGATCTGCAGCTATATTGCCTGTTACAATATCCAGGTCTTCAAACGGCGCTTCTGTAAGGCTTTTTGCCTTTTGTGCCAGTACATTCAGCGATCTGTTCTTGACCGCCACATACAGGTATACGGTAAGGTTGTCGATTTCGGTTATAGTGCTACGGTTGCTCCACAATTTCACAAATACATCTTCCACTATCTCCTCTGCCACCATATCAGACCGGGTAATTGTTCTGGAAAAATGCAATAACCGCCTGCTGAAGAGCTTGTACAACTCTGTCAGCGCGCGTTCATCATTGCTGCATATCCCCTCCTGTAAATGCCGTAACTGGTTGTCCATAGCTGCATACATTTAATGTTACACAACAAAGACCGATCTGTAAACATTATAGGGCCGGTAATGATCTGCAACTGTATGGATAGGATTTGTTCATACAGATAGTTTAATGGTTACATATAAGCCCGTAAAAGAGAGATGTGATCAATAAAACCTGCATGGAGTAGTTTACGTGGAACAAACAGGAGCATTTATAAGGGCTACCTGATGAAAAAAACTGCATCGCAATAGCGCTCACATGACAAGCATTGACCAATCGTAAAACAAGTCTAGGCAGATTCCTGTGAATACCGAAATCATTAACATTGTTTTTTTACGCAATCGTTCCCGGGAGAAGAGTGCGGAAGTCGGAGAAAGGTACAAGGGTCAGGGTTCAAGAATCAGAAATATCAAACAAACAGGAACAAGAAGTTGACAGGTTGATAAGTTAACAGGGCAACCGGAAACCCGACATCCTAAACCTCCACCACCCGTTTTTCCCTGTTGCTCTGGTATGCTTTTTCTATAATGGTGATGACCTGTACAGCCTGTTCTGGCGTAACCGGTAAGGGAGCGTGATTGCGGATAGCCTTGTACAACAATTCATAGTAGCAACCATAGTTACCAGGCAAAGTATCTACATGCTCACGAACTACCTGTCCATCTTTTTCGGTATGCAACAGACCACGTGCAGATGCTGGTTCTACTCCCCAGCCCGCTGTTCCCGGCACTTTATGTTGTTGCAAACTATCTTCCTGTATATCTGCCCGGGGTTTTAAAAAACTTCCGTTGGTACCATGTAGTACAAATGCAGGTAATGGCTCGCGGATAAGATAGCCGGATTTGATTCGTACCCGCATGGCAGGATAGTACAGTAAGATCTCCATGTAATCATCTACCTGCGAACCCGGTCGCATTATGCTCAGGTCAGCAAATACAGCCTGCGGCATACCAAACAGCAACAAAGCCTGATCGATCAGGTGTGAACCCAGATCATATACCAGCCCTGTTCCCGGACCAGGTGTTTCCTTATGTAATTTGGGACTTAATTCAGGTTTGTAACGATCATAATGCAGTTCTGCTTCAACAATCTCTCCCAGCGCCTTACTATTAACTATCTGCTGTACAGTAAGAAAATCACTGTCCCAACGACGATTCTGAAAAACCGATAATAGTCTTTGTTCCTGTTGTGCCAGTGCTGCCAGTTCTGTAGCTTCCTGCATAGTAACCGTAAACGGCTTTTCCACTACCACATGCTTACCCGCCTGTAATGCTTTTTTAGCATAAGTGAAATGTGTTGCATTGGGAGTATTCACCACAACCAGTTCAACAGCTTCATCAGCCAGCATTTCTTCCAGTGTTCTGTACGTACGCACATCAGGATATTGTTGCTTTGCAAGGTCTTTGGTTCTTTCCCACACTGCACAGAGATTAAAACCCGGTAATGCATGGATAAAGGGCGCATGAAATACCCAGCCCGACATACCAAAGGAACAAAGTGCTGTATTGATTGGTTTCATATTGCTAAAATACGAAATCGCAGGCGTGTCAATAACAAAACAGGGATGTCGTCCTTTTAGACAGATAACATCCCTGCATTCGTATAAAAACCAGATATTTTTCTATTCAACCCTGAACCAATCCACATCTGCAAAACCGGCATCATTGATATTGGTGGTACGGGTACAGAACAGTCCAACCTTTGCACCTATCCAGCGGCCCACCTCTGCCTGAAACTCGTCACCGGTTTCAGTAAAATTGTTTCCGTCAAAACTGTAACTGAACCTGCATTTAGCGCCCTTGCTCACTTTTACCCGGAAATACACCGTGGCATCAGTCACTTTCTGCAGTTCTTTCTCAACTTCTGTTTTTCCTTTTTCAGCATCTTTACATACTGTGTATACCAGGTAAATACCATCTTTTTTACTTTTCAATGCAAGATTGGCATAGCTGAAGCCCATGATGGTTAAACCGGCTTTTTCATTTTCCAGTTTGGTATTGGGCGTAAAGATGAGTTTGGTTGTTACTGTAAATTCCTCAGCAGGGAATTTTTGTAACAATACATTCGGAACACCCCATAAATTTTTGGCGCTATCCGGTATTTTGTCGCTGAACAAACGCAACATGCCTTTGGCAGAATTACTGAACGCCCAGGTTGCTTTTGCATTGGCCATCCACTGCCATTGTAATCCCAGGCTATTGCCATTAAATTCATCGCTTTCTACAGGTGTTTGTATGGGCCATACTTTACCTACATTGGGCTTTTTATAAACAGCTACCGGTTCTCCTTTACCATCCCCGTCTTTATCTACGCCAATCACCGGCCAGTCATTATTCCATTTCATCGGTTGCAGTAATACCAACCTTCCGTATGCATCCTTATCCTGGAAATGCAGGAACCAGTCTTCGCCGGTTTGTGTAGTAACCCATGCACCCTGGTGCGGGCCGTTGAAAACAGATGTTCCCTGATCCATCACCACTTTTCTTTCATAAGGACCGTATATGTTTTTTGAACGCAGCACCAACTGCCAGCCAGTGGCTACGCCACCAGCCGGTGCAAAAATGTAATAATAGCCATTGCGTTTATAGAATTTCGGACCTTCTACTGTAGGATCCTGATCGTGACCATCAAATACCAGCACACCATCATCCGTTACTTTGGTACCTTCCGCATTGAGCTGTTTTACTACAATGATACTTTTAATAGTGGCCCTGCTGCCTGCATAAGCATGCACCAGGTATGCTTTACCATCATCATCCCACAGCGGACAGGGGTCTATCAATCCTTTACCGCCCTCTACCAGCGCCGGCTCACTCCAGGGACCGGCTGCATTTTTTGCTTTTACTACAAAAATGCCAAAATCAGGATCAGGATAATAAATATAAAACTCACCATTGTGATAACGGATAGCAGGCGCCCATACTCCGCCGCCATGTTGCGGAGATGAAAAATGTGTTACCGGCGACAAACGTTTTACTGCGTGTGTAAGAATGCGCCAGTTTACCAGATCTTTTGAATGCAATACAGGCAGCCCTGGAATGTCTTCAAAACTGGATGCAATCATGTAATAATCATCACCAACACGTATTGCATCCGGATCTGAGTAATCTGCATGTAATATCGGGTTCTTATACGTACCATTACCCTGGTCTGCCACCCACACTTTGGATACATAATTTTCTGCGGGCTTACTATTTATATTTTTCTGTGCCACTACACTACCATACATCAATATAGCAATAAGCACCGGTGAATACTTCTTCATAAAGCAAAATCGAAAGGTTATTCTTAAAATAAAAACAGATGCTGTCCATTTTTGCAGTAACCGTACATCTGCATCATTCTTTGCTGCCGGAAGATACAACAGCAGCATGTATTTTATTAGTGTAACAAAGACAATTATTTATTAAAAGGATCCCATGGCACTGCTCCCGCAAAAATATTTGCGACTGTATACCGTTTAACCTGTTTGGCATTGAGTTGTTTAGACCATTTTACTCTTGCAGCAGTACCAGCACCAGGCCCTGTGCTATTGAATTCTGCATATAGTACCATTTTCTCGTTCTCTGCATTGCGCCAGTTGTCCCAGCCCTGTGGTAATATATGCGCCCCCATTACTGTTCTTATAAATACTGTTTTGGCATGTGGCCGCCATGGTCTTCCCAGGTATACTTTTTTTGCAGCCGTATCGGCAGTCAATTCACAATCCTCAAACACAAATCCAAACTGTTGCCGCGGAGTGGTAGCTGCTGCTGTGATGTATGAATTGGTAAGACTTTTTATAACACAATGCTGGAATAACACAGTAGCCTCTCCGAAAATAAAGTCGGTAGTACCTTCGATATGGCAATCCTGGTATAATTGCCGGCTACTCTCTGTTGCAACATATAAAGTATCCTGGTTACCCAGCAACTTACAGTTTTTAACAACGCTGCGATCTCCTTCTACATGAAGCGCCACTGCCTGTCCCACACGACCGGCCGTATTCTGAATAGTAAGATTTTCTACGCGGCAATCATTGCCTTGGATCAGTACAGTATAAGATGTATAGGTACTGTATTTGTCTTTTCCATACGCATCTTTGCCAGGATAAGACTTCCCTGAATAATCGTCGTTCGTGATAACAGTACTATCCCTGCTTTCACCAACCAATGAGATCATTGTTTTCCATGAAGGCACTACGAGTTTTTCATGATACACACCTTTTTTGATAAAGATTGTTACCTGTACCTGCGACAGATCGCGGACCGCATTTACAGCTTCCTGTATGGTGGCGTAATTACCGCTTCCATCCTGTGCTACCACCAGGTATGAAGGATAAGTGGGTTGCTGTGCAGAGGCTGATGCAAACAACATCAGGCAAAGGATACTTATGGTTACGTGTTTCATATTTACCTGCTAAAAACCAGATGGCTGACCTGTATGATGGCTGCCCGATGAATCAATCAATGACGGTTGTCATCATCCAGTAATGTATACAGGCTATTCATACAGGAATTTCAGCAATCAGACAAGCCAGCCACCCGGCAGTTGTTATAACTTAATAAACGGCATCAGCAACTTCTCTCCCAATCTTCTGAACTCCAGGTAGTACATGCCGGGTGACAGACTTACCACGCTGATGGCTGTACTGTTAGACGCCGGTTTGGTGTACCAGGTTGCCAGCTTATGACCGCTCATATTGTACAAAGTAATTGTTCCTACGGTATACAGACCAGCGTGATACAAAGTTACATGATCATGTGCCGGGTTGGGGTTCACTGAATACTTATTGTATGTGATCCCTTTTGCTGCTACATTGATAACATTTAACCCCGGAACTGTTACTGTAATATTTCCGCTATACTGACCGGAAGCCTGCGCATTCAATCGCACCAGTACAGTACGACTTACAGCACCGGCCGCTGCAGCGATCTGCACAGTGTCTTTCCAGGTGCTTCCATTGTCACCTGACACCTGGTATTTTTCCGGTGCCTTCACCGTACTGGTTCCTGCAATATTGCTTCCGCTCAGTGTAAATGATTGCGATGTTGAAGGTGCTCCAACTGTTTGTGAAAAATCTTTCAATACTGCATTTACAGAAAACACAGGTGCCAGCACTGTAATACCGGATACCGCCACGCTCATATTTACACTGCCACTGGCATTGGTAATGTTGCCTGCATAAGTACCTGCAGCGGTTGCATTCAATCTTACGGTGATAGTAGTTGTATTCACTGTTCCGGAAGATGCAGTTAATGTAAGCGGCGTAGCATTCGTATACCAGTTGGTACCGCCATTGGCAGATACCTCATAACCGGCAGGTGGTGTGATCACCAGGTTACTTACCAGGTTAGCACCGCTTACCGTATAGGTTTGTGTGGCAGACGGTGTACCAATGGTTTGTGCAAATGCTGTTAAAGTTCCCGCGACAGTTACTGCCGGAGCAGGTACTGCGACACCGGTTACAGGAACATTCACCGTAGCAGCACCCGTGCTGGCATGCACAATGTTGCCGGTATAACTTCCTGCAGTTGTTGCATTCAAACGAACACTGATGGTTGTAGCGGATACTACACCATTGGTTTGTGTAAGTGTTAAAGGAGCAGCATTTGTATACCAGTTGGCACCTCCATTGGGAGATATTTCGTAACCAGCCGGTGGTGTAACAACAATATTGGAGGTAAGATTACTACCGGACACTGTATAGGTCTGTACAGCAGATGCAGTGCCTATATTCTGGGCAAAGGCAGTCAGCGTACCGGTAGTAGTTACTGCCGGCAGTTGTATTACGGAAGCCAGTCCTTTCAAGTATACATCTTTTACTTTGGCATATCGTCCGTTGCTGCCGCTTCCACAACTGAAGTATAAACGGATAGTGAGTGTTTTACCAGCCGGTACTGTTACACCATTGGAAGCAGCCAATGCCAGGCGATAATTATCAGTGGTAGCCGCAGTCTGATTATTGATAGCTATCGGTGTTGCAAAAGCACCATTTGCAGTACTTACCAGCGGGCCGCCGGGTCCTGTTCCCCCTGTAATATCTGTTGAATCTGCAGTAGTGAAACCAGTCATGGAATACACTACCGCCAGTTTGGTGTTGCTGGAAGTATTGTAGAAAGAAGTATTCAGGATCAGTGAGTCTACACGTACACTATACCCGGATTTTGCAGTCAGTGAAAACTCTTCATAATATATCCTGCTCAGGTTGCCACCAGGGCCACCGGATGCTGTAGCCCAGGTACCATCACCATTGGTAGTAGCGCCAAATGCCTGGCCAAACGTGGTTGAATACGCAGGTACTGTGGTAACTGTTGTTCCATTGGAAAGATAAAGGTTTTTAAAAACGGGACTGCTGCTGTTTACACCTGCAGAACGGGATGCTGCGTCATCTGTATTATCTGCCTGCAGCGGCCAGTACAACAATGTATTGGATACCGGCAATGGTGTTGCCTGTACTGTTCCGGAAACAGCTATATTCACCGTAGTGGCGCCTGTGGAAGCATGTACAATATTACCAGCATAAGAACCGGCACCTGAAGCATTCAACCGCACTGTAATGGTGGTTGCTGCCAATATACCGGATGCAGGTGTAAGTGTTAATGGTGTAGAACTATTGAACCAGGTTGTTCCTCCATTGGCAGAGATCTCATAACCCGCAGGAGGCGTAACAGTTACTGCAGCAGGAAGATTTTCACCTGACACTACATAGATCTGTGTGGCAGAAGGCAATCCTACTCCCTGTACAAAACTATTCAACGTACCCGTGGTAGTGATAGTAGGCGTGCTTGAAATGGCAATGGTATCTGTAATATGTGCTGCCAGCCCTGCTTTGGAAGCCCTTACATAATAATAATAGGTAGCACCGGCAGGCGGTATTGCTTCTGAATAACTGTAGTTAACAGCCGTATCGTTCTGTGATACCTGTTCGTTCACTTTTGTAAAGGTCAGCTTGTCGCTGCTGCGGAAAACCTCGTACGTTACCTGTGCCATCGGCCAGCTTATATTCCAGTTGAAGGCAGATGTACTGGTTCCTTTGGCACCCCTGAAATTGGATACTGCAATAGACGGTGTAAATGTGCTGCAGAAATTGGTGGCCACCGTACAGGGATTCCATGTTTCAAACAGGTTGGTATTGTTATACGTAGCAGCTTCTACATCCGTTAACTGGTACGACCAGGGTACACGCTGGCTTACATCTACCAGGCTGCCGTTAAATCCGCGGCTTTTGTACTCTGCATTGTAAATAAGATTGGTCAATGTACCGGCATCCCATATAGACCATCCTTCAGAACGGATAAGATTGGTTCCGTATACTGCATTCAGCAATACCACTTTGTTGTTGGCAAAAGGCGAACTGCCTGTTGAGTTCTGCCATGGACGCGACAGATAATATGTAGTAGTGCCAATATTGGCCGGGAATACACAATTTCTGAATACATATCCATATGCCTGTCCTGCCTGTGTGTTGGGCGCGGTGATATAGGAACTGCCAGCCGCTGTTCTGGTTTTGGCATATATGATACAGGAATCAAAAATGGCACGGGCGCTTCCGAAAATGAAATCAATATTGCCGTCGATATAGCAATTTTTAAAATATTGTTTTAGCCCTGCATTGCCATTGGTCAGCAATGTATCCTGGTTACCCAGAAAACGGCAGTTGTAAAATGCAACTCTATCACCATTTACATGTACTGCCACAGCCTGTGAACCATCACCATATGAATTTTCAAAGGTAATATTGATGGCAGAAAAATCATTGGCATTTACATACAATGTGTAGGAGTTAAATGTACCTACTGTACCGCCACCGCTGGTAGGCGTGCTTGCCCCGTCATTATAAGTAATAATTGTATTGGCAACACTTTCCCCTACCAGTTGTATAAACGGCTTGGTAGCAGGGATAACGATCTTTTCTTTGTATTTACCATTTTTGATAAAGATGATGTAAGGTGTGGTACGACCGGTTGGTGCAGCGTCAATTGCAGCCTGTACAGTAGTATAATTACCGCTGCCATCTTTTGCCACAATAACCGCTGTGCCTGCCGGGGGAGTTCCGGTAGCAGGCGCCGTAGCAGTACCACTGACAGCTACATTTACGGCAGCAGCACCTGTACTGGTATGTGTAATATTACCACTGTAATTTCCGGCAGCACCGGCATTCAATCTTACAGTAATTGTAGTAGTTGCTATTGCACCTCCGGAAGGAGCCAGTGTTAAAGGACTGGCGTTGCTATACCAGTTGGTACCACCATTGGCAGACACTTCAAAGTTAGCCGGTGGCGTAATGATAATATTACCCGTAAGATCCTTGCCTGATACGGTATACGTTTGACTGGCAGATGCAGTACCGGTAGTTTGTGTAAAAGCCGCAAGCGTTCCGTTGACAGTAATAGCAGGCGTGGTAGCAGGAGCGCCCGCAGCTACACCATTGACCCATACATTTTTCAGCAATGCATAACGCCCGGAGCTGGTACTGCCACAACTGAAATACATACGAATGGTAAGTGTTTGTCCTGCAGCCAGTGTAACCCCGTTGGCCCCATCAAGCGCCAGCGTATAGACGTTCACAGGACCTGTATTTGATTGCGGTAATGCAATGGATGAAGCAAAAGAGGCTGCTGCCACATCAACAGAATCGGCTGTTGTAAATCCTGTTTTTGAATAAGCTACTGCCAGTTTGGTATTGCTGGAAGAAGCATAAAAAGCTGCCATTGCAGATATAGAATCAACACGTACTGAGTAACCAGCTGCAGCTGTAACGGTGAATTGCTCGTAGAATGTTCTGTTAAGCGTACCTCCGGGACCAGGTGTAGCTGCAGTCCATAATCCATCACCTGCCGGACCGGCAGAAAATGCCTGGCCCAATGCAGCAGAGTAAGCCGTTACTCCTGAAACAGTAGTGCCATTTGAAACATAGAATTTATTGAAACTGGCTGTGCTGGCAGTAACACCTGCTGAGCGTACCGCAGCATCATCTACTGCATTGGTTGTAAGCGGCCATTGCTGCAATAAAACGGCAGCACCCGTAGCTGGTACTGTAGCAGCTCCATTGACCGGTAAAGAATAGGTCAACGCATTGGTGCTGGTATGGATAATATTTCCGGAATACGTAGCTCCTGTTGCACCATTTAATCTTACCGTAATTACAGTAGCCGCAATGCTACCATTTACCTGTGTAAGCGTAAGCGGTGAACTGCTGGTGAACCAGGTGTTGCCACCATCAGCAGAAATTTCATATCCCACAGGAGGTGTAATAATAATATTGGCAGTCAGGTTGGTTCCTGATACCATATAGGTTTGTGTGGCTGAAGGAGTGCCTACAGTCTGTGCAAATGCATTTAAGGAAGCTGTTACACCAATAACGGGTGTTCCAATGGCCAGCGAGTTGAGATAGTTCTCCAGGTTGGTATACCCGTTGGCAGCAAACACACCACGGTCTGATGCATCATTGGGATTAAGACCATTGGCAATTTCCCAGGCATCCGGCATACCGTCGTGATCTGTATCTGTCGGTGGTGTGGTAGATACAAGCGTGGGCCATGCATTTACAGTAAGTTCATAAGCAGTACCATGCGGATAGCCGCCCTGTACATCAATAATGCGACCGGTACGATTGCGTACATCTGCTATTATGCGTTGATCAAGTGTATCTCTTGCAGGCAACAAGGCGCCAGCATTCTGCAATACCTGCTCATACGCTTCCTGTGCTGTATAAGTGGTAAGTGGTGCAATATCAAAAGGCGTGGTAACTTTTGATTTCACAGTATCAGCCAGTGAACCACCCGCCATAGAAATACCCGTCCAGTTATTGGCCGTTACAGCAGGGTAACCATCGACATAGTTGCCATTTACATATACTTTGGGATAGGGGAAATCCGTAGACACAGACGGATTCATGATCATGCTTTTTATAGGAATGCCATTGCTGTTGCCGGTGGATGTAGATGGACCATATTTGTAATAATTGTTCACCACATTATAATATCCGCCGTCACCGCCATTGGTGCTATAAGAACCCCAGTTGTAGATTACATTGTTGCGAAAGTCTGCATTTTCAGCACCGATCACTGCCGGTGAGTAAGTACTTGCGCCTGCAAAACGTGGTGCACGTCCCTTTGCATGCGCAATCAGGTTGTGATGGAATGACGCTCTTTTACCACCCCAGATACCGCCATAG
The DNA here is from genome assembly GCA_001302245.1 of Chitinophagaceae bacterium PMP191F. GTDB lineage: Bacteria > Bacteroidota > Bacteroidia > Chitinophagales > Chitinophagaceae > PMP191F. The sequence goes on along the minus strand of LGYU01000001.1, from coordinate 172,051 downwards.
CCATGCTCCTGGTAATCGTTGCCGCCTGCTTCAAAGTGATAAGAATAGTTCAGCGGCTCTGAAACAATATTCCATTGCATGGTTACGCTATCGCCACGATATACTGTAAGTGCTTCATCCGAACTCCAGCTTACTGAACAGTGATCAATAATAATATTTTTGCCGCCCAGGTTGCCCAGTGCATCATCACCTCCACTTCCATCTACCATTCCTTTATCCTGGTTCTTGTCGCCCATGCGCACACGTACATAACGAAGAATAACATTATCGCCGCTGATCACCACAGGATGATCTGCAATACAGATACCTCCTCCGGGTGCTGTTTGCCCTGCGATAGTGGTATTGGACCTGATATTGAGCTTTGAATTCAGGTGTATGGTGCCCGATACCCTGAACACGATAGTTCTGTATGGGTAGGTAGTGGCAGATGCCTGTAACGCATACCGCAACGTACCCGGTACATTGTCATCACTAAGACTTGTTACTTCAAATACAGTAGTAGGCGTAGCTGTTGTGCCTCTGCCTCCTGAAGCAAAACGTCCCGCTCCTTCTGCGGTAGGAAAAGCCAATTGTTGTGCCTGCGAAGAGGCTACTAACAGGCAGCAGACTGCTGTGCCCATTATTCGTGATAAATACTTTCTGAGTGCAATAAAAGATAGTGTAGAAATAGCAGGCATAAGCAATTGTTTAGATATTATATCGAAGATGGTCAGAGTATGATATTTCCTCACAGACGTGTGCACTATGCGTATACACAAAAGTGCACAATAGCATATCTGAACGGTCATCAGACAATCAAACCATTAAGCAATAAAACAGGATCCCGGTATGCTTATCGTTTTACAATCCTCTCTGCCAGCTCTATATGCTGGGCTACAATTTCAGACAACACCAGTTCTGCCATACGGCGGGCTCCCAGTTCACTGAAATGCGTATCGTCAGTTTTTCCCTGTGGATAATTGGGGTGTTCTCCGGGCTGCAGGTAATTGAATAGGAATTTTGATTTGTCGGGTCCCAGTTCCTGCAGTAGTGCCTGGCTTTTTTTGTCCAGGTCTATAAGGAGTACATTGTATCTGGCAGCTACATCACGTACCAACGCTGCATATACATCGTGTGTACCTTCTATACGTCCTGTTGAATCAAATTTTCTGCGTGCTACAGGCGTAATCAATATAGGATTGGCTTTTTTCTTTCTTGTATCTGTAATATATTTTACCAGGTTGGCAGTAAATTCTGTTTCTGTAGTATAGCTTTTCTTCGTTTTTACTTCGTCATTGTGTCCAAACTGCACCAGTACATAATCTCCTTCCTGCATGGCATCTGTTACCGGCTGCCAGCGGTTCTCGTCTATAAAAGTGCGTGTGCTTCTACCGTTTTGTGCCCTGTTTTCTATGACAACTGTTGAATCAAAAAAATATACAAAGGGCATTCCCCAACCGGTTTCAGGATATGCCTTGATCTCTTTTTTTGACATGGTTGAATCACCGATCAGCCACACTGTGATCCTCTTTTTAGGAGGCAGGCAAAACGACAGTAATAATGCCAGGCCGGTAATATAGCTGATCAGTTTCATATTGCTTAAGTTGTATTTTATAAGAACAGTGAACGCAGTTAGCGACAGTATGATCGATTGATGAATATATGGCTTGATTGCTATTTCCAATAACTATAAAACCATCTGACAATTGAAACATTCCTTTCACTTTTAACGCACTACCAATCCATTCAGATACATTTCAATATTGGTATATTGTTTATCCAACGTATAGGCTGTAGCATCCGCAGGATCATTCGGATTCAGGCCATTCTTTCTTTCCCACTCATCGGGCATTCCATCTTTATCACTATCAATAAGTGCTGGCAGTGTTTTTAAAACAGGCCATGCATTCACTGTTTGTTCATAAGGTGTTCCATGCGGGTAACCGCCCTGTACATCAATAAAGCCGCCGGTCCTGTTCTTTACATCTTTTACAATACGTTCATCCAGCGTATCGCGTTTTGGTAAAATGGCCCCTGCACTTTTTAATACCGCAGAAAACGCATCCTGCGCCGACTGTGTGTTGATCGCTACAACCGGAAAAGCCGCCTCCAGTTTTACCTGCGATTGCGGCACATCATTATCCTTCAGCTTAACACCTGTCCAGTTATTACGGCTTACATCGTATGATCCATCTACATAATTTCCATCTACAAAAAATTTACCGTATGGTATCTGCGGTGCCTTATCATAAGGATTCAGCAACTGAAACTTTATTTTATTGTTTGTAGCAGGTCCGTATTTATAATAGTTGTTTACCAGGTTATAAGTGCCGCCTTCCCCTGCATATACATTGTTACCACCCCAGTTGTAAATAACATTATTGCGGTAATCAACGTTTTCTTCAGGGCAATTACGTATCCCATCAAATCTTGGTGTACGGCTGTTGCAATGTGCAAACAGGTTATGGTGTGCAGACAAATGTCTGCCACCCCAGATAGCGCCATAACCATGATGTTCAAAATCCTTATCGCCTTTTTCAAAGTGGTAGGAGTAATTGAGGGGTTCCGATATCAGGTTCCATTGTAGCGTAGTACTGTCGCCCGCATATACGGAAAACACTTCATCGGTACTCCAGCTCAGGCTGCAATGATCAACGATAATATTGCTGCGACGGGTACCTCCAAACGCATCATCACTACCTGCACCGTCTACCATGCCTTTATTCTGATAACGATCGCCCATCCGGATACGGAGGTAGCGTACAATGATATTATCCCCGCCCAATGATACAGGATGATCAGCAATACAGATCCCATCACCCGGTGCCGACTGACCGGCAATTGTGGTATTAGCGGGGATGAGCAACCTGGATGTAAGATGAATAGTGCCGGATATAGCAAATACAACCGTACGTGGTCCTTTTACTTTTAAAGCATCGCGCAAACTGCCGGGTCCGTCATCATCAAGATTGCTGACAACAGCAACTTTACCGCCTCTGCCCCCGGTAGTGTATTTACCAAAACCTTCTGCTCCCGGAAAAGCAATGGGCTGTGCGTGCATGCTTTTACACAGACACCCCATTGCTATTGCTATAAAAGCTGCCTTTCTGGCTACATGTCGGATCATCTCTTTATCATTTGGTACATGATCGGTACTCAAATAGTACTATTGTCTCCACCTGGGATCACCCGTAGAATTTTTGCCTCCAAAGTTTACATCTTTAAAGGCAAAGTTTCCGTTTGAAGGATCCAGCCACAGATTGGTAGAAGTACCACTGTACGCTATCAGGTTGGGCACACCGGCACCGGCTGCAAATGGCACATAGTCTGATGTGCTATAGTTGTTGGTAGTGGTTACCGCTGTTGATGCATTTACCCTGATACCTCTTACGGCGGTACTGGTGCCATTAATTTTTCCTATTCCCATGATGCAATTGGAAACTGTTACGCCGGATGTAACATTATTGGTAGTACTGGTACTTCCATAATCGATCAGGTAGTTGGAACCACCACCCCAGGGCGCTTCATTGATAGTACAGTTAAGAATGCTTACAGAAACAGAATTCTGTTTGCTGGTTACGATCTTCTCTGATTTGTAAATAGTGCTATTGGTAATAGAAATGTTGTCAATTTTACAATTGATATTGTCAATATTGATCACGCCATAGTTGGAGATACTGTCTATGATACAGTTGTTCATCTTATAGTCGGTCATATTGATCACAGCGGTCTGCAACCTTACTACCCCCCTGAAGATCTCTGTCTGACATCCCTCGAAGATCATTTTTCCAATGGTACAAGCATTGCTGACATTGAATACATAGCTGGCTGAATAAGAAGGTCCAACCAATCTTACACTATTGAACACAATGGAGTCAATGATGCTGGAGGCTGCAATGTTAAAATTACTGGTCATATTGATCCTTGCCAGATCGGTACTGAAATCATAACCACTCATAATGGTCACTGATTTACTGAGCGACAGGGCTGTAGCGATCTCATAGGTTTGTCCACGTTTCAGCAATACTGTACTTCCTGAAGGGATCAATGGCAAGGTATCTGCCAGTACAGAAGGACGACCGGTTATACCACGCAGATCGATAATGGTACCTGTTACAGAAGATTTTGTTCTGAAAGTAATAATGCCTTTGCTTTTAGTACCGGCAAAAATCTCTGCTGTATAAGTAGTACCGGATTGCAAGCCGGAAATTGATTTCTGATGTGCAGTGATATCTGTTGTTGTCAGATTTATTTCTACGGCAGCACCACCGCCCGCCGGTGTAAGTACCAGCTTTGTCAAACCACTTGTCAGTTTCCAGGTCAGGATCACCGCATTGTCAAGGATGTTAGCATCCAGTACATTATCAAAGATCTGTTCGCCTGTAATGGTAAAACTGCTGCTACGTAGCCATTTTGAATCCAAGGTAGAATCTTTACCCAGCGTTTTTACCCTTGCATAATATTTCTGACGTACAACCATATCATCGTCAGTAATAGTGATGCCTGTTGTATCTGTTTGATATGAACGCTCTACAGTAGCAAAAGTAGAATCTTTGGAGATCTGCACCCTGTACCTGATGGTAGTGTCTGTAGATGTTGTGTACAATGAGGCATTCCAGTACAGGAATACTTTGGTTTCACCGGAAGTGGCTTTAATATCACCGCCGGGCATAAACCTGCGCATCGCCTCTGTTGAATCATTATTCTTTTTACAGGAGATAACACCCGCAACGGCAAAGCACAGAACGGGAATCAGTATTTTTATTGTATTGTTACAAGTTCTTTTCATATAGAAAGCAGTTTAAGATCAATAACCATAATTCTGGGTAAGTCTGTAATTACTGTTCAGTGCCGTTGTAGGAATGGGAAATACTTCTTTCTTATTTTCTTCAAAGTACTTCACATAGCCTTTCAGATCACTGGTCAGGTAGTCCTCATTTACTGCTGCTCTCCAGTTTTTTACAGTATAGCCGGTGGGCACAGGTGTGTTAGCACCGGTACCGGGTTCAAACAACACCTTACTGAATGCACCGCCATATACATCCAGTCCTGCAGTTTCTGCCACAGAGTTGGTAATGCTATAAGTTGCGGCCTTGGCAAAAACATATTTGGGTACATTAACATAGCGGCCTTCTCCGTTCATAAAGTCGCGCAGCTTATTTTTTGTCTCTGTAAGTTTTGCCCCCAGCATGTTCCAGCGGATCAGATCATATTTACGGATACCTTCTCCGCCAAATTCCAGTAAACGCTCCTGTACAATGGCTTTGAAAAAGCCATCATAATCGGTGGGTGTAGTACCCATCCTGGATTCATATCCTACAAAAGCTCTTTTGCGTACTTTTTCATAAGCGGCAATAGCTTCTGCAGAAGGTCCGTGATTGATCTCGTTATCAGCCTCAGCAAACATCAGCAGAATATCAGAGAAACGCATGATGGGCCAATTGATAGCAAGGTTTTGTGAAGTACCGGTGATGCTGGTCCATGAACGTCTGAATTTACCATCCGTCATAGTAGTACCTGTATTCAGGATCTTCTGGCCGTTGGCATCAATTTCAAAGGCATTGATGGTAACATCCCTGCGACAATCACCAATGGAATCAAATTCATAGAAATAGGTGGGCAGGATATTGATACCACCGCCGCCACCGCCGAATTTCGAACTGCTATTATGCCGCAGGCCGTTGTAATACCCCAGTTTACTGTCGGTACTGGCATTACCTCCAAAGGCACCCACTTCAAATATAATTTCATGTGCATCATCATAGCGGGTAGCGCCATGCAGGGTTTTGAAGATATTCTCATATACCGGGTTCAGGCTATGTTCTTCCGGATGTGCCATGATCTCTTTGCATTCATCATAAGCGATCTGGTACATTGTTTTGTAATCGGATTTGCGTTCATTTTTATGAGAGTTACTTCTCAATTCATAACCACCTCTTGTCAGGGCAATTCTTGCACGCAACCCTTTCACGTATGCCTTGGTAATACGCAGGTTCTGATCGGGCGATAAAGAACGCCAGGGTACCAGCTCTGCTGCAATTTTCAGATCGTTCAGCAACACGTCATAAATAGAATCACGATCAGTTTTGGGCAGGTATACATCTTTCAGATCACTTGCCGGTATCAGTTGAGCGGGCAGGTCACCCCAGTTGCGCAATGCTTCCAGATAGAACTGTGCACGCAGGGTCAGGGCCTCTCCGTACAGTTTTCGCAAAGCTGTTTTCTGATCAGCTGTTCCGCTGGTATACAATGCAGAAGCCGGAATATATTTTATACAAAGATTGGCGCGCTCAATCCCTTTAAACAACTGGATAAAAGGATTGATAAGATCTGTATTATCTGCAGCTGCACCATACGTACTGATGCCCCTGCGGTCATATTGGTTGTAATCACCAGAAGTTTTCATATCATCTGCCGACTGCGGAAAAAGCGTTGCAATACGGCTGCCATATCCATTATCGCCAATCAGCATGGCATACGTGCCTACTACTGCTGAATTGGAGTTGGAAACACTTGAAAAAACAGCTTCCTGTGTAAGTGTGGAATTAGAATCTGCATCAAGATACTTTTTGCAGGAACCCATCATCAGTAATCCGGTAGCGGATACTGAGGTTAATATAATTTGTCTGATAGTAAGTTTCATTGCCCGAATTCTTTAGAAGGTTAAAAAGTTACGTTTACACCACCAAGAATAAACCTGTTGCGGGGATAAGCCGCATAATCAACACCCGGAGTGAGCGGAGTGGCGCGTCTTGTATTGGCCTCAGGATCATATCCGGAGTATTTGGTGAAGGTGTACAGGTTGTTTACCGTTAAATACAACCTGAACCGGGTAAATACTTTTGTTTTCTTCAGTAAAGAGGCTGGCAGTGAATAGCCAATAGTAACGTTGCTGATACGCAGAAATGAAGCATCTTCAATAGCGTATGAATGCAGGAAGTAGTTACCCATTGAAGGTGTCCACATCTTTGCGTTGGCATTCATAGCACTTAATGCAGCCGGATCTGTAACCTTGTTGCCGTTGTCATCTAACAGTCTATAGCGGTCTTTCATTTCGGCCAGCATATTGTTGTCTTTGTACTGGTAGGTTGTAGTAAACTCCATGCGGTTGGCGTTGTATGTTTTATTACCTACTGACCAGTTTACAAAAATGCTCATATCAAAACCTTTATAAAAGAACTGCTGGTTAAGACCTCCGATAAATTTAGGTTGTGAGTTGCCCAATACAGTCTTATCTGCTTCACCGATTGTAAACCCGGTTGAATCGGGCGACAGCTTTTTCAATTTCAGATCACCAGGCTGAGGTGTTCTGTTACCCAGCGCTACGCCGCTGGAGTTGGGTACATTCGGTTTTAAAGTATATACTTTGGTAGATTCATTATAGGTAAAATCGTCTACTGTATAAAAACCGTCTGTTACATAACCATAGTACTGACCTACAGGTTTACCTACTTCTACTTTAAAATCATATAAACTATTTACCCAGCCGGAACCTACAGTATAAGATTGCATCGGGTGACCGGTAGGATCAATACCCAGGCTTACGATCTTATTCCTGTTGCCAGAGATGTTGAAACTGGCGCTCCAGGTAAAGTCTTTATTGTTGATAATGGTTGTACCCAGTTGCAACTCAATACCGGTATTTTCTGTTCTGCCGGTATTCTGGATTTGTGTGGTATACCCTGTGGTAAGGGGTACCTGTGCATTGATCAGCAGATCACGGGTATTGTTTTTATAGAAATCGATAGAACCGTTCACCCTGTTGTTGAACAAAGAGAAATCCAGACCCAGGTTCCTGGATACAGTTGTTTCCCATTTAATATAAGGGTTTGCCATTGTTGAAGGAGGTGCGATACCTGGTGTTATCGCTTCTTCAAATGCATAGCTGGAGGTATTGGTGCCAAACATGGTCCGGAACATGTCATTATCAATACGGTTATTTCCCGATGTACCATAGCTTACACGCAATTTCAGGTCAGATATGAAATCCACGTGTTTCATGAAGTCTTCCTGTGAAATACGCCATGAAAGCGCCGCAGAAGGAAAGCTGGCATAACGACGACCGGGTGCAAATTTGGAAGATCCGTCATAACGCAAGGTCAGCATCGCCTGGTATTTACCCTGGTACGAGTAGTTGATCCTTCCGAAAAACGACAACAGTTTTTCCTGCGCTTCAGCAGTGGTTGGAGGATCCTGTATCTGTCCTGTAGGAGGCGTAGCTTTTTGTATACCGGCAAAAGCCTGTTCAGGAGTAAGATCCACCGGCATCCATTTTATAGTAGATGCAAATGTTTTATATGTTTTCTGGTTGATCTCCTGTCCTATCAGTACATTAATATCATGTACTTTGTTGATCTGTGTGCTATAGTTCAGCGTGTTGGAATTAGTCACCGTAAAGTTCTCACCGGTGTTCACACCAATCACCGGCATTCCGGCATTCTGGCGGGCCAGTGCAGTAACCGTACCGCTGTACAGATTGGTACGTGCACTGGTATTGGTGATACCAACCACACTTCTGAATGTAAGACGTTTTATGATCTCGTAGCTGAAATAGCCATTAATGTTGATGTCATTCTTGTAATCATACTTCAACTCATTTTTTGCCAGTAGTACAGGATTGGTAAGCTGCGAGTTATCAGTATAGTTGGGATCAAATATGTCCACATCATCTTCCTGTCCTGCTGCCAGGTAGGGTCTGTAGCGTACAGCATTTCTCAGCCTGTTGTTACCCTGTGAACCGGTATTGGAAGTACCCACGCCATCTATACGCTGACGGCTGTAACGTGCATTGAATCCAGCACGCAGTTTGTCAGTTGCACGGTGATCGAATTTGAAAGAAGCCAGTGTTCTTTTAAATGCAGATCCTATCATGATCCCGTCTTCATCTGTATTGCTCAGGTTCAGGTTGAAAGTAGTGGTTTTGGAACCACCGGTCAATGATACTACATGCGTTTTGTTCCAGGCATCTCTTCCAAACAGTTCATCCTGCCAGTCTACATTGGGCATATTTTTATAAATATCCAGATCATCCCAGCGACCATATTTATTCTGAAAAGCAGTTCTGTCGTCTGTACTGCCATTGTAACGCTGGTACTGGTACATTACATAATCGTAAGGGTTCAGTACTTTCAGTTTGTTTACAATGCTTCTTACACCGGCATATCCGTCGTATGAAACCCTTGTTTTCATTTCACGACCACCTTTGGTAGTGATCAATACCACACCATTGGCACCACGTGCACCATATATGGCGGTAGAGGCAGCATCTTTCAGTACGTCAATAGACTGGATCTCCTGTGGTGACAGCAAAGACATTGCGTTGTCTACCTGAATACCATCTACAATGTACAGCGGAGAATTGTCCTGTGTAACAGAACCACCACCACGAACACGTACCAGGATATCTGCACCGGGACTTCCTTCAGTAGTAGTTACCTGCACACCGGCAAGCCGCCCTGCTAGGGCTTCTGCTATAGAGTTTACGGGTACATCTTTCAGATCTTTTGCAGAAACAGATGATACAGCACCTGTAACATCCCTTCGTTTTACAGTAGCATAACCAATTACTACCACATCATCCAGTCCTTTCACCTCTTTTTTTAACCGTACGGTTATTTCGCCGGTTGCATCGGTTACATCTATCACCTGGGCTATAAAGCCGGTGATACTTACTGAAAGGTGATGCTTTTTTCCATCAGCGGGAATTTTGACGGAGAATTTTCCGTCTTTATCGGTCTGGGTTCCGGTAGTAGTTCCGGATACCAGCACACTCACATCGGGCAAAGCGAGATCGGTACTGTCATCCAGTACGCGTCCTTTCACCTGTTTTGTTTGTGCTGATAAAGAGAATTGAATGCATAAAAACAGCATCAATAGAAGAGCGCATTTCTTCATACGGCTTTTTTTAGAAGTACTTATTGAGTATAGCGAGCAAACAAGCTTTTAATCCTGGCAATCGTGCCTGATACTAATAATGAGTGGTCCTGTTAAATAATTACCAATTCTAGTGAGTTATTTGTTAAGAACAGGTACAGCCTGCTGCCTTTTTTTACGCAATCGTTCCCGGCAACGTTTTCAAATGCACGTCAAATGGGTCTGAAAAACAATCTTTTAAAAAAAACTTACTTTTGGTAACCTTTAAGAAATGCTTTTAAACAGTGAAATTCGAAACCGTAACCATAAAAGATATTGCAAAGGCCCTGGGCCTTTCTACATCTACTGTGTCAAGGGCATTGCGCGGCAGCTATGAGATCAGCCCAGAAACCAAAAAACTGGTGCTGGAATATGCTGAGAAAATTAACTACCGCCCCAATCCTATTGCATTGAGCCTGAAAGAAAAAAGAAGTCTTTCGGTAGGTGTTATCGTGTGCGAGATCGCCAATAATTTCTTTTCCCAGGCCATCAATGGTATTGAATCTATTGCCTACAACCGCGGCTATCACGTTATCATTTCTCAAAGCCATGATTCCATGGAACGGGAAATGGTGACCGTTCAGCACCTTGCCTCCCGCTCGGTAGATGGGCTGCTGGTGTCATTGGCCAGTGAAACCACCGATCTGTCGCACTTCAAACAATTGCACGATAAAGGACTGCCAATTGTATTTTTTGACAGAATTACCGATGAGATCACTACCCACAAGGTAACTGCCAACAATTATAAAGGAGCTTTTGATGCCACACAACACCTGATAAAACAGGGTTTTACCAGGATCGCTCATATTACCAATTCGCCTTATCTGTCTATTACCCGCGAAAGGTTGCAGGGCTATAAAGAAGCATTACAGCAAAACAATATTCCATACGACGAAACACTGGTGCAATATTGCAATCATGGTGGAATGATCTTTTCGGAAGTGGAAGCAGCAGCATTGAAACTGTTGCGCTCCAAACAAAAACCGGATGCTATTCTAACTGCCAGCGACCGGGTTACCACCAGTTGTATGTCTGTATTCCGTGCGGCAGGGCTTAAAATTCCTGAAGATATTGCGGTGATCGGCTTTACCAATACCAACCTGGCAGATCTGTTCTATCCGTCGCTTTCTGCCATCCGCCAACCCGCTTTCGAAATGGGACAGGTGGCTACAGAACTGCTGATCCAGATGATTGAAAGTAAACGACCTGTTACTGAATTTGAAACACGTGTGCTGGAAACTGAATTGTTTGTAAGAGATTCTACAAAGCGGGAAAAGGGAGAGGTGGAGTGAGATACGGGATACCGGATGCAGGTGTGCCATTAATTTTTTACAATGCTTACTGCGGAAGAAATAAAGAAGATTACAGGTGAAAGGGCCGTTTCTTTTATTGAGAACGGTATGACCATTGGCGCAGGCACAGGTTCAACTGCCTATTGGTTCATTATAGCCCTGGCGCAACGCATACAGAAAGGTTTGCAGTGCGTAGCCGTTCCTACTTCTGAACACAGCAGGATATTGGCTGCAGAACATCATGTTCCGCTGACTACACTGAACGAAGTAAGCAGCATTGATATTACCATTGATGGTGCTGATGAAGTTGACCCGCAGCTACAACTGATTAAAGGTGGTGGCGGCGCATTATTACAGGAAAAAATGGTAGCCGCTGCTTCCAAGGAAGAGCTGATCATTGTTGATCATTCCAAACTGGTGCAGCAACTGGGTGCCTTTCCTTTGCCGGTAGAAGTTATTCCTTATGGATATAAACAGGTGCAGCAACATATCCGTTCCTTATTTGCTGTAGACGCAAAACTCCGTATGAAAAATGGGGATTTTTTTGTTACAGACCACGGACATTATATACTGGACTGTTATTTCGGAACCATTGATAACCTGGCTACTACAGACCTCCTGCTTAAAAATATTCCGGGTATAGTAGAAACAGGCCTGTTCATTAACAGGGCTACCCGTGTACTGGCAGGTTTTCCCGATGGCAGTATACAGGAGTTTACACGCAAAAAATGAGCATTATTTCTTCCCACCCAGTTTTGCAATACCTATTACCAGTATCACTATCACTACTACAATCAATATCGCACCTGTCCAGAAACCCGCTTTAAATATTCCTCCCACAATTTCACAACTGCTCAGCAATGTAATTATTGACAGAAGAGAAGCAACAGCCAAGTAATTATTATTTTTCATATCCGAAAATTTTAGGGTAAAAAAAAGCTACCTCCTGGGTTAGCAAGGGTAGCCTTCTCTGATGTATAATGAACCGTCCGACATTTATTTTTAAAATCCTAATCCCACAAAAAGTGAGATCACACTGTTCTTTGAATCTTTAGTCAACTGTCCTGCAATACTGCCAGATTTTCCTACTTCACGCAGACCATAGTTGTACCGTGCGCCGATAGTGAAGTTCTGAATATCAAGACCTATGCCACCTACCAGACCATAATCAATACGATTGAAATTTTCTGTTTTCAGATTAGCTACGTCAGTAATTTCACCTTCGTTCTTATCAAGATTCTTAATATTGGCTGAAGTAAGATAAGATGCGTAACCACCTGCATGAAGGTTAAGATTGGGTGTTACATTAAATACAGCCAGCACAGGTAATTCAATATAATTAAGATTAAATCTGTATTCTCCTGTTCCGAATGTATTATCGTAAGATAGTTTGGCCCCCTTACTGGTATATAACAATTCCGGCTGGATTGAAAATCCTTTTACAACAGGAATTTTCGCATACAGACCAAAGTTATAACCCACTTTCATGTTCTCATCTTTTACATCGTTTACATACAGGTTGGATAAGTTAACGCCGCCCTTGATACCTATTTTAGGTGTAAGAGTGTTTTCTGCTGCAGTTGCCTGTTCCTGCGCCATAGTACGGATCGTAAACATTCCTGTACACAATACCGCTGCTAACAAAATTCTTTTCATAATACAAGTTTTACTGAATGTTTATGGTTTCACTCTGGTATAATTTAAAAAACTATACCACTTTTTACCAAAGCATAGACAATTAGTATGCTTGAGGAAATCATTCTACAAAAACCTGCAATTATGCGGCCATTGCTACAATTAATAAGCAGATCATCGTTTGAGAATCAATTATAAAAGAGCATTCAAAAGTATAGCTTTATACATAGCCTGTTGTTATACAGAGTATGCGATCATCAATTATAAAAAGAGCTGTTGCTGTATATTATGCTTCTTTCAAACGTGTTATTGCTTCTTCACGCACCCACACAGATACACTACCGCCATTACAATGAAATTCGCCCCACCCATCTTTATCTATCACTACCTGTTCCTGGCGTTTTCCCATTGCGTCCACAAATTTTTTCCCGGCGTGCCGTTTACCCACATCCATCCTTTTAAATCCATCATCACCATTGCTTAATAATACTGCACAGCCTGAGTAAATAAATTCACGGATTCCCTCGCGAATCCATCCTACACAATTATTATGATCAAAAAAATCACGCTGTGCACCATGTGCCATCAAACGGCGCAGCCGCAGCATCATGTCAATACCATCCACAGGGTTCATTACAATCTCATAATCATTGCCATCATGACCTTTGTCTTTATAATTACATCCATACACATCAGGATAGAAAACACAGGGTATACCCTGTTCCCGCAAAAGGATTAACGCATACGCCAGCACTTTAAACCAGTCAGCAATCGGCGTGTCCAGCGCCTGCAATGGTTGCAGATCATGACTATGGACCAGTGACACTGCCAGCAACGGGTCTGTCTGCAGCAATGTATTATTGAAAATATTCCGCATGTCAAAATCACGTCCTGACTGCGAAGCCAGATGAAAATTATTCACCAGCGGTGCATCAAACAACTGTACCTGTCCGCCGGTAGCATCAATATACTTTTTCATGGCAGTTACGCTATGGATATTCCAGTACTCGCCCAGAAAGAACAAAGGCTTCTGGCTGAATGCTTTCATGTGTTCAATCCATTCCCTGATGAAAGCAGGATTGATATGTTTCAATGCATCCATTCTGAACCCATCTACATCCGTAGTTTGTAAAAACCATTCACCCCAACGTTTGACTTCATCCCGTACTGCCGGGTTTCTGAACTCTACATCAGCATGCATCAGGTAGTCATAATTCCCTTTCTCATCTTCCAGCATATCTTCCCATCCTTCGCCATATTCGTTCACAATGGAAAAAACGCCTTTTTCTTTTCTATCCTCTGCCCAATCAATACCACTGAAAGAATGAAAATCCCAGATGTAGTTGGAATATTTCTGTCCCCTTCCTGGAAAAGTGAATTTTGTCCATCCCTCTATTTCAAAAGGTTCGCTCAAAGCATGGTTTCTGTTCTCATCATCTACCTTTAACACATTAAATTTTTCCAGTTCGTCAGCACCTGCCTTATGGTTCAGCACCGTATCGGCCAGGATACTTATTTTATAGCGATGTGCTTTTCTTATAGCGGCCAGGAACTCATTCATCGTTCCATACTTGGTACGCACTGTATTTTTCTGGTTGAACTCTCCCAGGTCATACAGATCATAGGGATCATACCCTCTGGAATAAATACCCTCTGCGCCCTTGGTAGCGGGCGGTAACCAGAAATGTGTGATACCGAGGGCTGCCAGCCGGCGGCTTTCAGCAGCTACTTTTTTCCATAAAGGATCTTCAAATGGATAGTACCAATGAAAAAACTGGAAGATGGTTAGGTTTGCCATGCGGTAACGGGGATTTTTTAATGTTTAATTATGTGTGCGGAAGAACAGTACTGCCTACCTTTTAAAAAAGATATGCCATTAGCGGTCGAAGCTGAACAGGCGCGCATCCGGGTTGGAGACTCCTGTAATCGCATCGCGTATGATCTGCGCAGCCAGTACACTGAACGTAATGCCGTTGCCACCAAAACCCAGTGCAAAATAGGTGTTTGGATGTTGTGCAATACTGCCGATATAAGGCAAACCGTCTTTGGTACTGCCGAATATGCCTGCCCATTTAAAATCTGTTTTAAAAGGTACAGATGGGAACAATTTGCCAAAAGCCTGCTCCAGCATGCGTGCTTTTGCAGGTAACATTCTGTCGCGTTTTGCAGAACTGGTATATAAGTCGTCTTTTCCGCCGATCAGTATCCGCCGGTCCCCCGTTACACGCATATACAGATAGGGAACTGCCGTTTCCCAGATCAATGCATTCTTATACCAGAACCGTGCATCTGTCAATGGCTCACTGGCAATAGCGTACGTTGAATACAGAGTTTCTATTTTAAACGGGATATAGTTCAGAGATTCATACCCACAGGCAATAACCAGTTTTTTAGCGGTAATAGTATAACCGTCTGCTGTTTGCAACTCTACACTTCTTTTACGATGCTGAATGTTGATTATATCAGTATGATCATACACAGAGATCCCTTTATTGAGCCCGTTCTTTAGCAGAGCATGCGTCAGGCTATACGCATTTACCTCAGCGCCGGTTTTGGACAGGATGCCGGCCGGCTTACTGAATCCGAAGTGACTTTTCACCTCTTTTTCTTCCAGCCATTGTACCTCAATTCCTGTTTTTTTACGCAATTCATATTCTTCATGCAGCGGCTCCAAATCTTTACGGGATGAAGCATATTGGAAACTTGGTTTAATAAGAAATTCAGCATCTTCCCGAACATGCCGGGTGATCTTTTGCAGATCGTAAATGGATTGCAGACATAACAAGTAACTTCTTACTGCATTGTACTCACCCACCTTTTTAATCAATTGCCTGAGCGGTACGTCAATTTCATATTGCAGTAATGCCGTGGTAGCTGCTGTACTGCCCATACCTGCATGCCGCCTGTCAACCAGAGTTACCTGTATGCCGGCTTTTTGCAGATACCATGCTGCCAGCGCGCCGGAAATACCCGCCCCCATTACCACCACTTCTGTATGAATATTTTGTTGCAGTGAGGGGTAAGAACGTACAATGCCATGTCGCAATAACCAATAGGGATAATCAGTCCGCAGATCCATGTTTTCCTGTTAATTTTTCCGGTAGCGGGCCATATGTGCAAAGATGAGCAGCATCAGTGTTACACCTGCAAAAGTAGCTGTACCTGCTACCGTATTGAATGTGCTGGCTGCTTCATATTGTTTTATTACAATACCAGCCAGCGCCCATACCACTACCCATGCATACGGCACATTATGCTTCCTGAGCAATACCCATATTGTAATTGCAGATGCAAGTATGATCATAGCTACAGCCCACGCTACTTCACTAATTCCCCACCTGCTCCAGCCTATGCTGACCATCCATGCAGTGATATCGGCAATCACGGCAATAGATATCCATCCCAGGTAAATGCCAAAGGGTACATGTACAAACCACTTTTCAGTGCCTTTTACATATTGTGCTCCCTTGTGCAGCCGGTAGTTTATAGCGATGAGTGTAATCAGCAAACCGATCATTATCAATACCGACCACAGCACCAGGTTGTAATGCCAGGCAAACAACCATGCTATATTCAATATGCAGGAGAGAATAAATAACACATCTATTTTACCAACGATCACCTCTTTTTTGCTAACCCCGGTCCGCACATCATCCATCAGGCTGGCTGCCTGGTAAATACAGAACAACAGTAAAAACAGGTAGATAATTGCCCAGATAAAAAAGGTAACCGGAGCGGGTACAAACAGGTTGGGATATTGGCCGGAGATCTGCCCGGTGGTTCTTCCATTGAGTGGCAGTGAATTGGCAAGTCCATTCACAATAACCATAGCAATGAAAAAAAGAATATTTAATATCTGTAACCATCCAATCCTGAACATAACGATCATTTTACCGTAATGGTTTAAAAAGCAGTGCCATCAGGAAATACTGGATTCCGACACTTCACGCGATTCTTTTTTAACAATAAACACAGCGGTTTCTGAAGGCCGTATACCTGCCCCGGCGCGGATAGCGTAGATCTTGGTAAACTCTGCCCCAAAGTACAGGATGATAGATGAATAATATACCCAGATAAAAATGATGATGATGGAGGCTGCTGTTCCATAGGTAACGCCGATTCTTGAATTGCCAACGTAATAGCCAATCAGAAATTTACCCAGCATAAAAAAAACAGCAGTGAATATCGCTCCGATAAAAGCATCTTTCCAGCGAATAAGAGCATCGGGTAATACTTTAAAGATCACTGCAAATAAACTGGCAATGACCACCAACACCAATGCCAGGTTCAACACGTAAAAAAGATATACGGTAGTATTATGAAAATAACCGACCAGTCTTTCATTGAGTACATCCATTAAAGTATTTACCATCAATGAGACCAGCAGGATAAATCCCAATCCGATCACCAATGAAAAAGAGATCAGCCTGTTCAACAAAAATTTTACCCAGCCCTTCTGTGGTTTTGCTTTTACCGACCAGATAAAGTTGATAGAATCCTGCATTTCTGTAAATACACCGCTGGCGCCTACAAAAAGCATTACAACGCCTATTATTGTACCTGCTGTGCTATTGTGCTGCTGATTGGTATTTTTGATAATACTCTGGATCTGCACAGCAGTATCACTTCCCAGTAAGCCCCGCAACTGCCAGTACAGTTTTCCTTCCACGGCATCCTTTCCTAAAAAAGCACCGGCCAGGGAAATAATGATCAGCATAATGGGGCCAAGGGCAAAAACAGTATAGTAAGAGAGCGACGCACTGAGTTTTAATCCCCGATCATCCAGGAAACACAGAAATGCCTCTTTAACTACCTTAAAAAAAGTTTTGATCTTTCTCATCGCATTGAATTGTTCCACAGCAGGGCAATAACCCCGCCTGGGTATATACGTAATTGATATGCCACGGGGTGCAACCATTGCTTATAACTCTACTGGTGTGGCATTTTTTCCACACAAATGTGTAAAAGACCAATAAATAAGCCTTTCAGAGGCTGGCCGCAATTTTTTTACTGGATTCATAAAGTATCATCGATTAGTTGACTTAAATCAATATTAGTATGAGAAGTATATTATATCTCGTAGCAATTGTGTTGATCATTGGCTGGCTGTTGGGTGTATTTGTATACAGCGCCAAGGGTTTGATCCACGTGTTGCTGGTGCTGGCCATCATTTCATTGTTACTGGGTGTCATCCGCAGGGGAGCAGATATGTAATACAATTCCTCAGCATATACAATCAAGGCAAGCCACAGTACTTACTGTGGCTTTTTTATTATTGGGTAATGGATAGGCCATTGCACGGAAAAAACCAGGTATCACTACCTGGTTACTGTTTTAAAGCATACACCGGTACAAACATTACTTTTCCTGTTGTTTGGCCGTATCCATAAGTTTCAAAGCGGAAAGTGCATTGCCTGTATCTACCAGCGTACCCTTATTGCCATCCCTGGTTTCTATTAAATGCAGTGCAGCCGTTTTGTCCTGATCACTACTGACATTGCTTTCAAACCAGAATGAATTGATAATCTTGATTTCTTCGGGAAGATAGGTTTTGTTGGTACTGTATGACCGGAATCCGTTTGCAGTAGCTACGAAGTTATCTGTGTAACCGTCTCCTGTGATCTTGTGCAAGCAAGTTGCAAGACTCTTCAAATAAAACGCATTTCCCCCTCCTGCCTCTGATTTCATAATCTCCTCTTTTCAGAAATAGTATAAAAAACGTTGCCATTGTTGGTGAGACATTGAAGCTGCAGGAAACGTGGAAAAGATTCAGCAAAAATAGCCGGTTGTAGAAACAACCGGCCCTGATGGTATTTATTTCACAAGTGCTAAAAAGTTAACGGAGACTCTTTTCAGATACGATAAGTTTATTCAGAGTGCTCCTTATAGAAGGCAATGTCTTATTAATCCAATTGGTCAGTGCTGTTCCGGTAGTTTCATTCACTGCTGCCCGTTCGTAAGTTTGTACTGCTTCCTGGTACCAGCTCAGCATTTTTTTACACCACGCTTTGTCAAAGGTCTTAGGATCTTCTGCTACCAGCTTTTCTATCGTTGCTTTATCACACTGTCTCTCTATTGCCGGTATACTAATTTCTTTCTGTGCTGCATAATTTTTTAATCCATTCATTAAGGTATCCTGCTGCATAGTAATAGATACCGCCAGTTGTTTTATCTCCTGGCTTGATTGCTTGTCCTGCACCAGGCTTGCAAGATGTGCTGTGGCATAACAATCTGCAATCCTTTCCGATACCCACTGTGAATCATTCTTCACCCCTGTTGCTGATTCGATCTGCTCACGGTGTGCACCAGGCTGTTCGCAGCAGCAGAACATTATAACACATTGCGAAATAAGTGCCAGTTTTTTTATCATCTTCATCATTACCGCATTTAGCAGTTGCTGCTGTTATTACATACCACTTTTATACTCTTTCATCATTCAATGCAATGCAGTACCATACAGCATTACAGTATTTTTAAATGTTAAAAAACTATACCAGTTGAACTTTTCTATCACTGACCACAGCAATTTATGCTTCCTCAAAAAATGCATTTTTCAGATCTATATCTGTAGAAATATTTCTACTGAACCACATAAACTATAATCATAATTTTATAGCTGTTTCCTTTATTCCATCAAAAAGCGTTTTCCAGATCAGGTTGAAAAAAGATTTATTGGTATCACGCTGATGCGTTATATCTACGCGCCGCACTTTTCCATCTGCGCCAGGGTTGTTCCGTTTCATCAGCAGGTTAGCAAACAATGTTTTCAGACCTTGTTTGCCCAGTTCATTGCCTTCTCCTTTTTTCAATAATTCTACTTTCAGGTTTTCATACAGGAATGTTACCTGGGCAGTAGCTACAGAATCAGTTCCCTGCAGGGAAAATTTCAACCCGTTTACTTTACCATCTTTAAAATTTGCCATGGCCATAGGTTCTATCAACTGGTTTAGCTCCGTTGCATTAATGCCATGTAATTTTCCCGAAACGGTAAACTTTCCATTACCGGTATTTACAGGCAATACCCAGGTACTTTCCAGCAATGCTTTATTGAGAAAATCTGTTTTCACATCTATTACAATAGCCGGATTGACCTTTAGCACATCGGGTATGTTGGTAATATTGGAAACTGTTCCCCGTATATTGTAAAAGCTCACCAATCCCGGTAATTCTGATTTCTCCGCAGTTTCTTTATAACCTACATACCAGTTGTTCACCATCATTCTTTTAACATGTACACCAAAAGGGAGTTTTTTTAATAGCTGGTGCGGATAGTTACCTACCTTACTGGTTGAATCGCCATGTATACGTTTATCACGCACAATCATAATATTTGCTTTCAGGGCAATGGAATCTGCCAGCAGTTGTTTATTACTGATCCATTCCTCAAAGCGGATATTACTGATGGCAATATTGCTGAATGTAATATTGAACATGTCTCTCTGCGAAGGAATCTTAGCCATAAATTCGGTCTCGCTATATCGCGGTACTATTTTAAACTGATCGATCAGCGCTTTGTGTGTTGCATGATCATAATTCAGGTTCCCCATTTCAAAACGATACCATTTATTATTTGTAGGTAAACTGACAGGCCCGGAACGAATACTCCATTGCTGCTGCCATAACCACGATAAGACATCTGTTATATTATTGCTTAAACTGATATTTTTTACCATCAGTTGCCGCAAAGGCACTACCGTTTGCTGTTTATCAGGAAAAATCAGCCGGATATCTGAAGGACCTATAGCTAAATTTTTTACTTCCAGTTTGTCAATATCTGTAGGAAGCCGTAAGGCCAGTCTGGTATTCTTTACTTGTGTCGCTTTCTTGTTCTCTATTTTTAATGATACGTTGCATTGACCAATGTTGACAGAATCTGCAGATAACGTACTCCGGAAAATGAAGTCTTCTGTATTCAGTTTTCTTACCGCTACTTCATTGATGGTCCACGGTGCTACTTTTTTGTTGTTATGATAGATGGATTGCGCAGTAGCATACCGGCCGGGAGCGTTGTACACAACATTTTTCAATATTGTTTCCTGTTGTACACTGGTAATAGTAGCCTGCCTGAACACCAACTGTGTATTACCTACAAAATAAAAAGAGATATGATCATAATCCCTGGTACTATCTACCACAAATTGTTTTACACGCAGATTGATACCTTCTACCAGTACTGCAGATGTATCTGCCAGGTTCTTTAACAGTAATGTACCATTCAATACCTCTATACTATCG
Source organism: Chitinophagaceae bacterium PMP191F (assembly GCA_001302245.1). GTDB lineage: Bacteria > Bacteroidota > Bacteroidia > Chitinophagales > Chitinophagaceae > PMP191F. Next base: position 150,998 of record LGYU01000001.1, on the reverse strand, counting down.
GCTATGATCTCATTGAACTGTCCCAGTATTTTTTTATACAACTGTACAGTATCTTGCAAGGTAAGCGGTTTATCTGCAATGCTATCTGTCTGGAATATCTGTATTACAGGTTCTATCACCCGTACATGTCTTGCCTTAAACCGCTGATTATTGAGCAGTCCTACCACATCCACACCAGCTGCATCTACGCTGGCTACCTGTACACTGGCAAATACTTTAGGTGCATTGCCCTGTAACTTCAATTTTTGTAATCCTGTGGAATCTACACCAAAACGTACATTGTAAAACGATACATTTCCGTTTACTTCATCTATATCTGAGCTATCGTAGCGGATAATATACAGACTATCTGTTTTTGATAATACCTTACCCTGCACCAGGTTGCGCACTACTTGGCGTTTATAATATTGCCAAATGCCAATACCGGCAGCAAGTAATACAATAACAATGGTCCATATTATTCTTTTTCGCATGTAGACAAGTTTAGGATCTGCGGTTCATTGATACTTACAGGCATTCAATATTTGTACCATCGGGGGAATAGGGCGCGAGAGAAAACAGGCATACAATATTATACGGTTGTAAATATCAGAAGGGATAACCTATGCCAAAGTTAACCACCAGGTAATCGCTTCTCCAGCTTCCGCTGAACGGATTGATCTTATCAGCTACCCATTGTGTTCCTTCAGGGTTCCAGGGGATACGCAGCGGAAATCCCAGGTCAAGACGGATAATAATAAAGGAAAGGTCATAGCGTATTCCAAAACCTGCATCAAATGCCAGTTGTTTCAGAAAATCTTTGCTCAGCTTACCCTTTGGACCATACAATAAGGTGTCTTTGGTCCAGATATTACCACCTTCGGCAAATAATGCACCTTTCAGACTTCCTGCAATAGTGAAACGGAACTCTGTATTGAACTCCAGTTTATAATCGCCACCTACCTGCGGGTAATAGATCTGGTAATAGGCATCGGGCGTTACAGTACCAGGCCCCAGTGCACGCGGACGGAAACCACGCAAACTATTGGTACCGCCAATAATGAACTGTCTTGAAAATGGCAGGTAAGGCGAGTTGCCATACGGATGGCTAGCCCCTATAAATACCCTGTTAGCCAGGTACGAACCAGGCCCTAAACGACGGCTGTATCTCAGGTCGGCATCCAGTTTGGCATATTGCGCAAAGAAGGCTCCCAATATTTCTTTGGAAAAATAACCGGAAGGTTTATTGACCAATCCCATAACATTGCCTGATACTTCTGCATTTCCGCTGAAATAAAAGATATTGGCTGCATTGGGACGAACTGTATTATAGGTAAAGTTGTAAAAAGTAGCCGGAATGATCTCAGTCAGGGTACTGTAAGCAATAGCCGGATTGGCCGCAATCTGTGCCTTGTATGCATCACTGAAATTGGTAGCCCTTGTGTAAGTGATGCTGATGGGTGAAAATGTATGTTCCTTGGTAGCCTGTTCTTTCCAGTTCAGATCATATTGCAGGCGGAATGAACTTTTAGTGTATAACCCCTGCCTGCGCAACCATTCATACCCTACCAGGAAACGTGTACGTGGCGGAAACAGGCTGCTTTCTTTAATATGTATGGGTGTTACAAAACGCGGGAATGTAAAAGACACTTCTGTACCCAGGCGCCAGTTGTTATTATTCTTCAGACTGTCGCTCAATGAAAATTCAAAGGCACCGTAGGTTTTTACCATTAGTTGCTCTGCTCCCTTCAATGCATTCCTGTTGCGCCAGTTTACATTTAACTGACCGCCTGTAAAAGAGTTGGATTTAGTAAATCCACCTATTTCAAAATTGATATTCTTTTTGGGAGAGGGTGTAAGATAATAATATACATCCAGTTGATGAGGTTTGGTGGTATCGTTGGCTGGTACCGGCCTGTACTGATTTTTCACAAACCTAAACACCCCTGCATTGATAAACCGGTTCTGTGTATTGTTATGCTGTCGCACATCATATAAAGCCCCGGGCCTGAAAGTAACCAGCCTCCCGAAAAGCTGAGGTTTGAAAGCCTGTGCTGAATCGCGGATCAGCAGGCTGTCGTACATAATTGCTTTGCGCAGCGATGTATCATTACGTGATGACAACAATGAATATTGAGGGAATATGGCAATCCTGCGAATGGTTTGCGGATAACGGGCTTCACCTGGTACACTGCGTTTTACCTGCATATAGATATTGGTCTGGTAGTTACCTACAGTAGTATCTAATACCCCTACCATGTAATCAGGGTTAAAGAAATAATATCCCCTGCGTTTCATAGCCACATCCAGCCTGTCACGTTCTGATTTTACATTATTGAGCTGGTAACGTTCGCCGGACTTTAAGCGAGGCTTCCCTTTCAGTTTTGACATGGCAATAGATACAGGGGAACTGTCATTGACCAGCGTTACTTCCTTCAGGTAATAAGGATTGCTTACCTGTGCTTCGTACACTGCTTTAAAACGCCATTTGGTGTTTACAGTGTCACCTGTTACACTGGAACGGAAATAACCATTGTTATCCAGGTAGCTCTGCATATTTTCCGCATTATCGCTCACTTTTACCTGGCTGCTCAGTACAGGGGGCTCTCCCAGTTTGTTGCGCAGCCAATAACGCAATCCCTTTTCTTTTTTTGGTTCACCCAGCGCATACCACCACCATACTTTATAGGGAGCACCCAGTAAGCGCTTGTTGCGTTTGGGAAAACTGATATCTTCCAACTGGTTCCTGATAGATTTTGCTGATTCCTTTACCAATGAATCACGCTCTACCTTTACCTGTACACCATCATACAATCTCTCTCCCGGTGGCAAAAAACGGCGCACTCCACAGGAGGTGAACACGATGATCAGGCATAATATAATGCAGCAATAATATGTTTTTTGTGTGCTGATATCAGTTAATTTTTGGTATTGGTATTAACATCATTATTTGTATCATCCGCATTACGCGTACGGCCGCGTCTTTTCTTTTGTTTTTCAAACAACTGTTTGAACCGGCTATAGTTCATGGTAATGCTGAATGCCACACCTGTTTCTATAAAGTAACCATCCAGTATTGCCTCATACTGATTTTTACGATAAGCGCGTAACAGGTATTTTCCATCACGTGTCAGTTTGTAGGTAGTGGTAATATCCGGTAAAAACTGCATATCAGTATTTCCCTGCGCTGACGGATCTGAACCTTCCAATACAAAATTCTTGCCCACTGAAATGGTAAGCCTGTCATTCAGAAATCCTTTGGACACATTTACATTCAGATCAGTTCTGTTGGATGAGTTTACAGTTTCGTAAGACTCTACATTCATGTTAATATCCACTCCTTTCACCAGGTCCTGTGCCACCTGGTTCAGTGCTTCAGACAGGAACTGGCTTACGCTCTGTTGCGCTGCTGTTCCGGCATTTAAACCACCGCCACCACCAAAAAAGTCGTTACTTTGTTCGGCTACAAAACGGTTCAGTACCAGCAGCGAGAACACCTGTTTGTTCATCAGTGTAGGATCGCTGCGCATTTGGGTCAGTTTGCTGTCAATAGCTGTGGCCAACTGTGAATTTACACCGGCAGTATTTTGTGGCGTTTCAATGTCGAATGAGATTTCCGGATGTGTCAGCTGGCCTTTCAGTTTCAATAGTACATTAAAAGGTATTCTTTCATTATACCCTGAAGAAACGCCCTGCGTAGCGCCTGCTATTTCTGTACCGATCAGGTTGCCCGGCGATGTCATGGTAGTGTATACGGCTGTAATATCTGCCACCCCCTGTGTAGGATCGCCGGCAAACGTAATGGTGCTGCCTGACTGCAGTGTGAATTTCTTTTTTACAATTTTATTTAACTGGTAAAAACCGCCTTCCAGCTCGTACACACCCGTAAGCGCCATATTGCCCGCAGCATCCACTCCCGCGTTGAGCGAAGCGGTACCCTGCACCTGCAATTCGTCGCCGGTAGAAGGATCGATGATCACACTAATCACAGCTGCTTTGTTAATGCGCATGTCCACATTGTAATCAATGCCGCCGCCTGTCAGCGTATCGCCCCTATCATCTTCAAACACATCGGCTATTTTAGCCCTGTCTACTGTATCCATATCCACAAAACGTACAATCTTCCGGGCATCTTCTGCATTGCTGTTCTGCTGCGGCATTACATAATACAGTTTTGTTTTATCATTGACAGTTACGTTGCCATCAACCGAAGGACGATCTGTAGTACCTTTTACATTGATGTTGGTGGACACTTCTGCATAACCATATACCATATTGTCTGCAGTCCGTTGCGCATCTACCACAGTAAAACGATCGGCCCTGATGCCCAGATCAAGTGCATAAGAAGAAAGAGTATTTGATTTTACAGTACCGTCTATTACCAGTTTGTGTGCCTGCGAATCGGTAATGGAAAATTTATTAAAACTGATATTGGGGTATCTGAACTCAATATTCTGATTATAGATCCTGTATCGTGTACCCAAGGCAACCGCCTTGAACAATAATGTATCCATTTTCAGGTTGCCGCCCCATTCCGGTTGCTGCACTTTACCAGTAATATTCAGCTGACCGGTAATACTACCGGTAACATCTTTCAGCGAACCGGAAGTAAAAGGTTCTATAGCTGCTGCATTAAGATGATGTAACTGTATATCCACATCCAGTTGTTTCTCTGCATTATTCAGGTAGTAATTTCCTTTGATCACGGCATCATTGCCCTGCTTGCTCAGCATCATATCCACACTTACTGTATTTTCATCTGCTTTTTTAAACTCGGCATTCAGATCGCCGATCGGTTTTTTATTATACGCAATGTTGGCTATGGATGCTTTTCCATTGAATGAAGGCAGTTGTTTGGTAAAATCAGCTATTTCAATATCCGTATTCAACTGTCCTTCCAGGAAGGCAGTATCCTTTCCAAAAAAGGAAGTGATAGTAGAAAGCTGGAAACTGTCAATAGACAGTTGTAAGGGTAAATTGGGTTTGGAAAAATCAGTCTGTGCCGCGATCAGTTGTTTTTTGTAGCCAAACCTGAAATTATTGGCAGTGATGGTATTGTTTGCATAACGCAATAAGTTGGGCGTATGCACTGTCCACGGTTTATAATCCAGCACCAGTTCACCCGGCAGTTTTAATGAATAGGCCGTATCTGATAAAAATGCAATGGCGCGGAAACGGTGCCTTTCCACCAGTCTGCGGTCTTTCAGGCTTACCATAATATCTGCTGTATTATTTTCAAGGTTTCCTTTTACAGAAGGCGCATATATAATGGTATTGTTTACATGTACCCGCTGTGCAGCAAAATCATATTGCAATTGTTGCCTGTTCCCATTGGCATTCAGTTGAGCTTTTGCCAGTATAATGCCGCTGTAATTCAGGAAAGGGATATTGAGCTGCAGGTTCAGCCCGCTGTCGCGGTATGTATCCAGGTTGGCATTGGCAGTAATGGTTTCAAACCTTGTAAGTCCTGGTAGCAGTGCCTGCCACAAAGGATGGTTAAATACTTTCAACGCCAGGTTCAACCGTTGCGGATCTACAGTTACAGAAGTGTCACTCGCCAGCAATGTATCAGTAGCATTGCTCTGATAATATTTTTTGATCAGGCCCTGCAGCGCCGGTCCCAGTTTGGTATAATCAAACTGACCCGATGCCTGCATATCAGCTATAGCAGAATGCAATCCGAAATTGATGGAGCTGTCTGTATAACCGGCAATACCCTGTATGGTGTCTAGGAAATATTTTTCCCGATCGCGGGTAAGCAATGTTCGCGTGATCAGCAACTGACCATCGGGTCTTTTCGGATCAAGGCTTTTAAAATCAATACTTGCTTTGGTTGATATATCCAGGGTGTCATTGTAAAATCCCAGGGCCATCAGCCGGGCTGTATCTAATTGTATAATGGATTGAACCGTTGGATAACGATCGTTAAGATCCACATCGCCACTGGCACTTAACCGCAGGTTGGGATCTCCGATATTCAGGCTGTATTTGGCGTTTTTGCGTTCTACCGCAGCATCCAGGTCTATACGCTGGTAATTATAGCCCAGCAATCCTATTGTATCAATATTAGCTTTTACCTGTGCGTTGATGGTAGCAGTATCTAACCCGTGTCCTGTGATCATTACAGAGCCACTCACATTACTCAGCGTACTATCCTGTTTTAGCAAAGTACCCAGGCGGAATGTATGCAACCCTGCAGTAAGACCATATTCTGCACGGGCAGGTTGCTGCAGGTTGGTTACGGCACCTTTTACATTGGCCACACCATATGATGAACTGATCACCACATCAGGATATACATTGTTCATATCACCTTTCAGAATGCCTTCGAGGCTTACCCATTCTGGTAACGAAATGGGCAGCGAATCGGCCGGTACAAAATTGTATATGAATGATCGTGTAACATAGCTTTTTCTGAACAGCAGATCATACTTTAGTTTTTTAGGGTCTGTCATATTCTGAATACGGCCTTTCAGCGATAACAACTGCGAATCTGCTTTTATTGTAGCATCCGTTTGCAGGTTTTGCAAATTTCCGCTGAAGCGGCCACTCAAGTATACCTGTTTAGGCAAAGTAGCAATGTGTGCGCGCAATGAATCCGGTAAAAAGCCCGCAATGTCTTTCATATTCACCATTACCGGAGCTGCTACAAATTCATAACCCAATTTATCAGGATCAGTTAAGTTGTACACTACAGCACGACCATTTATACGCGAGCCACCCGGCAGGTTTACCTGCAACACAGGCACTTCAAGACGGGCCAGCGTACCATCCATCCGCGTGTTTACCAGTACCACCCCATTCTGTTGTTCTGCAGTAAAACGTGGTTTTAATTGTGGTGCAAACAATAACAGGTCGCTGACAGCCAGCCGGGTATTTACCAGACTGGCTTCTACCGAAAATCTGGCGGGTTGTACCGTAATAGCTGCCAGTGAATCAAAATGTAATATTGCTTTATCGCGAATGAGGCTGCGGGGCGTTTGCAAATAGAGATCTGTGGCAGACAATTGCTTTCCGGAAAGTACCAGGTCAAGATGCGTGGTATCTACCTGCAACCCGCTACGATCTTTTACTGCCAGCTGTTTCACCAGCAACGTAATGCTATCTATACCGGCGTAATAGATATTCCTGATATCTGTTTTCAGACCGGTTAGCTGTAAGTGGTTCATGTCTACCCCGGCTGCCTGTACAGGAATGGCGGTATTATCCATACGGAAACTGTTATCGGCCATTTGCAATTGCTGCACATTCACCTTCCAGGAAGGAGCAGGGAGTTCTGCTGTAGCGGTATCTTTTTTAGTAGCTGGAACAGGTGGTGTAAAACTGCTGAATACAATAGCTGAATTATTCAGTAATGCTTCATCCGCAACAGCCTTCATACCGGCAAGATCAAAATCAACTTTTGTCAAATGCAATACACCAATGTTATTGGCGTAATACAGTTTTGAGCTGCTGTCAGCATAACTGACATTGATGTGTTGTAATGAAAAAAGGTCCGCACTTACCAGCAACGGCACGCCTGCTGTGGTATCCTTTGTAACCTGCGTTTTTTGTACAACGGGTTGCTGCCAGCTTACCATATTAAAGTTTACGGTATCAGCCTCAAACCTGTTAACGGCAAAATGAAGTTTATCGGGCTGAAAAGTATTAACGGTTGTTTGCAGGTGATTGATCCATGCAGTAAACTGCATGCTGGCAAAACTATCGCGGTAATTCAGTTTGATATCTGTAAGCGATAATTTGTTCAACACCATTTTCAGTGCAGTAGTATCTTTTACAACAGGTGTAGTGTCTTTACTGGCAAATGCATCAATAATAAACTGGAAGTTAAATGTAGAGTCGCCGGGTGAACGGTGCAGACTGGCAGCAGTATGCTCCAGTGTAACATGCCGGATATTGATATTGTTGAACAACAGATCCAGCATATCAATATCTACGCGCAATCTTGTTGCACGCAACAGTGTATCTTTTGTACGGTCTTCTACGTAAATATCCCTGATCTCAATCCAGGTGGGTAAACTATAATCCAGCTTGCCGATATGCACAGCTGTTTGTAATTTTTTCTGCAGAAATGCTTCTGCCTTTTCCCGGATAAGATTCTTGGCCCATTGCGTTTGCAACAACAACATCACCAACAGCAACAGCCCCACAATGCCCAACAGGATACCTACTATAATCTTTCGTATAGTTTTACGTTTGCTCATTAGCCTGTTATACTGTTACCATTCAAATGTTGTCTGCTGATTTTTAAAACCCAAATACTGCCCTGCTGCACAACCTTGTATATCATTTGCCACAAATGTTCAGGTAAAAATACTTTTATTGCGGCTTCCATTCTACACTTCCTTACTCTTACCTGTAACCTGTAATTTTTCTTCTAATTTAAGATGTTCCGGCATGAATTGATCATACAGTGCTCATTATCAGAAAATTTTATCGCCAGCATGCATTGCCTGGTTATTCCCCGGTACATTTGCACTTTCCACGCACAGATGTCTTTCGCCATATAAGTTTTCCTCATTTTATCCAGTTAAATCCACCCATCTTCCATACATCAGTCTCATTAAAGATAAAAAGACGGGCCAGCCAAGTCTTCATATTGCAAACCCACACAAAGCCATGAAAATCTTACTGAAAAGTAAAAATCGTTAGTTGCGCCAGAGCAGCATTACCTGTAGCAATGCGCCTACAACAGCTGTAAAACATGCAATTGAACCGACGAAATGATTGAACAAGGGCGTGCTTTTTCCTTGTGGAAAAAAATCTACAGACTTTTCTTACGTATATAAATAGTAATAGGGACGCATCACATTGAGGTTGGTATCAAAATTTAATTATTACTCTAAACTGGACGACTATGCTACCGGAAAAAACAATCGGCTTTTTAAAAGAGAAGATAAGCGACATCAGAAGTGCTTTATTTTCCAGCCTAAGCAGCCACGTGCTGAAACTTCCTACCCACATCGTCAATACCGTACACGTTGATGATGCCGGTCAGGTGTGGTTCTTCATCCAAAATTCCTATCGAAATATACAGGCAATGGAAAAAGAATTTCCTGCGCAACTTGATTTTTATAAAAAAGGTACGCCTTACTACCTGCAGATAACAGGCAAAGCGTGGATCATTGATGATCCCGAAATTATCGACGGACTCGAATATCTTGGAAGCCTGATGCAGAATGTAGTATCCAATGAGATCATGCTCATCAAGGTACAGGTGCTGAAAGCAGATTATTTTGAAAGCATACCACGCAAGGAAACCTTGTTTGACACACTGTGGAAAAATACCTGCCGCTGGTTCTTCAATGCCACACCGGGGCAAAAACATTATCATTTGTTGCCTCAGGCTTAGTTTTTTTGATTACAGATAAAATGAGGGGTTATGAAAAGCTATAGTCTACAAAAATTAGCACAGGAAATGGTCAGTTGTCATCACGCCATACTAAGATGCCAGTTGGGCAACAAAAAAGGTCAGGGCAGATTCCTGGTTCAATGTATTAATAAAGATGAAAATGGTGATGTACTGATCACCTGTGATGATGCCAGGATGATTTCTTTACTGGCGTCAGACGCTGTAATTCCTGTTTATATGAAGTTTGCCGATAAGGAAATGAATAAGTATTTCACCATCATGGCTACCTGTGAAGCTGCACAAGCTGCCATGCCGGCGTTCGGCTCTATGAAAAATGATAAGCCTTATTTTAAGATCAAGGCCACGGAAGTAAAACATTACGTACGAAAAGTATACGCACCAGGCATCAGCTTTTTACTGAATACAGGTAGAACTGTATTTACAAAGATGTGAAGGACCGAAAATTGAGTTGTGAGGGTTGCACAGGAGTCGCTTCGTGACTCCTGTTTTTTTCGCTTACAATAACTTATCTATTTCCTGCTGCAGTTCTTTTGCACGCTTAAAACCACCGATCTTTATAAAACGTATAATACCCTGTTTGTCCAGCACTACAGTAGCCGGAAAAACAGATACGCCATACATCGCAACCAGTTTACCGGCATCTGCTATTGTTTCAAAATCAAATGCATGCTTTTGTAAGAAACCGACTACTTCTTTCTGTGTATCATAGGTAATACTTATAAATGCCACTTCTTTAGTTTTGTTATTATCTACTACATTGTTCAGTAATGGCATCTCTTTCACACAAGGTGCGCATTGAATAAACCAGAAATTTATTACTACTACTTTGCCGCTATAATTGCCCAATGTTCTTTTTTGTCCTTCAGTGTTCAGCCCTTCAAAATCCTGTAGTTTTTCTCCCTCCTTAAACGGATTATACCTGGTAACTACTATCTCGCTGCCATTTGCTGAAGTGATCTTTTCCTGTACCGGTGTTCCCTTATTCTCTTTAGGAGCAGTTCTTTTTGTATTGGGACGTAGCATTTCAAACAACTTTGCCATTTTATCACGCTCATCTATCCATTCGTATTTTTCCTTATTAGCAATACTACCGGCTGCAGCATTCCCGGTGATCGTATAAAAGGTATCCAGCAGGTACTCGCATACATATTCACTGGTACGTTCTCCTATTACCATCTTCGGGCGTTCTGCCAATGAAAAGCTAACGGGCAAACCTTTCAGGTCCTTAAAGAAAAAATTAAATCCTTTTGTTTCAACCTGTATTCCCGGCATGTACCAGGTAGTTACTTTATCTATCCTGCCATCTATATTGCAGGTAATAATGGCCCGCTTACATTCATATCCCTTTATTGTTTTCGTTTCATCGGTGTACTCAATGGTAGCCGGTACAGTATTATACAAGCCTAATTCCGGAAACTCGCCACTAAAGTTGTCGTCCATCTCATAGAATTTACTGCCATCGGTAGCATAATACATGGCAGTTGCGGATTGGCTGTTTGAAAGCGTGGTAAACAGTACACCTGTCTCCATTTCTGTTTCCTGTTTTAACCAGGGAAAAGAAAATGTGTAGGTATATCTGAAAATTCTTGAAGTTACCTTTCCTGTATTGGCAGTCCTGGTTCGTGTTTCCGTGTATCTTAAAACACCATCACTAATAATTGTTTGTGCTGTTGATTGTAATACCAGACCTAATAACAGCAAATAAATAATTATATGTTTTTTCATGGCAGAAAATATCAGGGTTAAAAAGTCAGGTAGGAAATTTATTAAAATCATCCCGGTTTACCCAATAATAAATATAAAGGGATGACAACCTTATTCAGTTTGTTATCCCTTACACACCAAAATATTATTACTGTTTCATCAACCTGTACACCTTTTCATATTGTAATCCTTTTACCTGGATAAAGTACAGACCGGGAGTCAGTTTGTCTACCGGTACCTGAACACGCTGGTATCCTGTAGCCTTGGTATACGGGATGGTTTGCACCACTTTTCCTGTATTGTCTGTTATACGGATCATCACTTTACCTGCACCGGCATCTGGCAAACCTACTACAAAGAACAAAGCAGCAGGATTGGGAAATATTTCGCCGGTAACAGCTTCTTCAGTGTCAACCACTACCTTTTTGATATCATATTTTATAACGCTGCCATCTGCATCGGCCAAAGTAAGCCTGTAGTAATTGGTGCCGGTTACCGGCTTATCATGAACATAGCTATAACTACTACCTGTAGTCATATTGGTAGCAGCAATCTGTGTCAATGGTTTGAAATCAGCCCCGTCTGTTGCGTATTCAACTGTAAAATAACCGGCGTTGTTTTCTATGGTTGTACGCCAGCTTACCACTACCTGTCTGCCGGCAGCCACTGCCTTGTAATTACTCAGCGTAACCGGCAACACATCCGGACCATGCTGGTACTGCAACATCCATTCGTAGATGTTTGTACCACTCTCGCGCCATTGCGGATCGTAGGTGGTTGTCCAAGCATCATGACTGTTGGAAGAGAAAATAGTTTTTCGGGCCCGTGGCGTTGGCGGCATATCTGCGCCATTAATCAGGTCAATATATTCGTTGGTAGTACTTACAGGCACCGTAGGATCGCCATCGTTATGCGTGGCCCAGATGGGCAGATTCGCAGCCGCCATTGTATTGGCAGAGCGGGTAGTGGGTGTGGTAGATCCACATACCGGTACAAGAGCCGCAATGGTAGAGGCATTGATGCTATTGCTGCCCGCAAACTCCCAGGCTACGCCACCACCCATGCTCATGCCGGTAACATAAATGCGCTGGCGGTTTACACGATAGTTGGTCAGTACATAGTCCAGTACGGCACTTACATCCGTTGCTACAGGCCATTGTTTAAACTGCGGGGAGATCACAATAAAACTGTACGATTGCCCATTTACTGTAACAGATGCGGGAAATAAATTTTCCTGGATATAACGCGGAATGCCCATTTCATTGGTAACCAGTTTGGAAAGATCACCTGCTCCATCTCCTAAATCACCATAACCATGCAGGTAAATGATCAGGGGAAAATTACCCGCCCCGGAGCTATAGTCTGCGGGAAGATATTCATAAAAACCACCGCAATTGCTGTTAATACTGATCGTTCGCGGAACGTGTGTTTGCGCTGTCACAATGATGTCTTGCAGTAATAAGGCTGTTATACACAGCATCACCTGAAGACTTTGCTGGTACAATTTCTTCATAAGTAGGCAAATATGGATGAGGAGATAAAAAGGGCAGGATCAACTGATGCATACGGCAGGAAATCGGGCAATCCCTCACAGAACAGCAAACTACATACCACCCTTTGGTATAAGGGTAGAATAATTTTCCGGTATTATTTCCGGATACTTAATTCCACACAGCAAGCAAATTATTCTGCCGGCATACCGCAGTTTTGCAACGTGGATGGTTGCATTATAAAAATATTATCAGTTATTGGCTGCAGGAAATGTAAGATAAAAGGTGGTGCCTTCATTGACTACTGATCGTACATCTATCGCTGCTTTGTGCGATTGCAGAATGTTCAGCGTGGTAGCCAACCCCAGCCCCATACCATTGCGTTTGGAAGTGAAATAAGGTTCAAACAGCAAGGGTATATAATCTTCCGGAATACCCATACCATTATCGCTGACCATTACAGAATGCTGATCTCCTTCAGTAGTAATAGTTACTACAAGTTTACCAGACGAATGCTGAATGGCTTCCACGGCATTGATCAACAGATTCAGAAAAGCGATCTTCAATTTCTCTTTATCGGCCATAATGAATGCGGCTTTATCTGCATAGCTGATCTTCATATTGATACGCTTCAGTGTAATGCGATCAATAGCATCACTGATGGTATCATCCATAATGCCCTGCAATGACCATTTTTCAAAACTTAGCTCTGAAGGACGCGAAGAATCCAGCAATTCGGTAATCAGGCTGCCAATGCGTGTGCTGTTGCGGTGTACAATATCCAGGTACATGGCCAGCTCTTCACCGGGTGCTATCTGCTGCATCTCCTCCACCGACATATTGATATTGTTCAGCGGATTGCGCACCTCATGTGCAAGCGTGCGTACCAGCCTGCCCATTGCTGCCAGTTTTTCTGACTGCAGGTTTGCTTTTTCTGCTTTTTTAAGATTGGTAATGTCGCGTATAATGCCCTGCACATATTCCTGGTTATGTGTATCACGCTCTTTGGAAGCAGACAGCACTACCACTATCTTATCACCGGCTTTGGTGAACAATTCGGTCTCTATATCATCAAAACTGCCTTTTTCCAGCAGCTTTATTTCCAGTTGTTTTTTTGTAAAAGGTGCGCAAACGAGGTCGTATAAACTCATATTTTTGAGTTCTTCTTCTATATACCCAAGCATTTGCATTGCGGCATTGTTGATGTCTTTGAAATTAAGATTGCCGTCTGCCACAAACACAGCATCCTGCGAACGTTCAAAAATACTGCGGTATTTCCGCTCATTGGCGCGCAGTTCTCTGGTAGATGCAAACCTGGCCAGCGCATACCGGATACAACGTTCCAGCTTATCAGGTGTAATATCGCCTTTGGTAAGATAATCGGTGGCACCGATACGCATTGCTTCTATATCGATCATGCGGCTGCCTTTACCAGTCAGCAGCACAATCGGCTCTTCGCAATGCAATTGCATGGCATCTTTCAGAAAGTCGATACCTGTTTTGGCACCCAGGCGGTAATCGACAAAATAGATGTGATGCGATTGTTCTTTCAGGTGTTCAATAGCCTGGTTGTAATTATAACACCAGTCAACAGTTATCTTCAGATCCCTGATCTGGTGCAAAAGGTCGGAAGTAATGAAGAAGTCATCTTCATCATCATCTACCACCAGTATTTTTATTTCATTCTGCAAATACGGCATTGTAATAATCAGCTAATCTTTTCGGGTACTATCAGGGTAAAAACAGTTCCTTTATTTACTTCACCTGATGCAAATATGATCCCGCCATAGTTTTCAATAATTTTTTTACAGATAGCCAGTCCCATGCCCGAACCCGGATATTCCACTTTTCCATGCAAACGCTGGAATAACAGGAATATCCTTTCAGCGTATTCACGCTCAAACCCGATGCCATTGTCACCCACCTGTATCTTATACCATTTCTGTTTGTCGGAAAGATTGTACTCCAACACTTCTGACGGGTCCATTTCAACACTGGTAATGGTAATAACAGGGGGTATATCTGATTTCCTGAATTTAAGTGAATTACCTAACAAATTATCCAATACCTGCAGGTATTGTGAGGGCATTCCTTCCACTACCGGCAATATTTCATGCACAATAGTGGCCTTGGTCTCTTCTATCATCAGTTCCAGGTCCGATTTGGCTTTTGCCAGTACCTGGTTCAGATCTACAGATTCAAATGCTGATGCCCGCGTTACACGCGAAAACTCCAGCAGGTTATCGATCAGCATCCGCATATTGTCTGCCGCTGCAATAATACGACTGGTATATGCCCGGCCGTCATCTCCCAGTTCTTTGGCAAAACGGGTACCCAGGCGTTCTGTCAGCGTAGATAGTTTGCGCAGCGGTTCCTGCAGATCATGCGATGCTACATAAGCAAACTCTTCCAGCTCTTTATTGGACCTGTTGAGTTCCTGCACCTTTACTTCCAGGTTACGCTGTGCCATACGCAATTGCGTAATATCACGCGTATTGCCGATGATCTTTATCGGTTTACCATCGGTGTTACGGATCAGCTTGCCGTACGATTCCAGTCTGCGAACCATTCCGTCATTGGCATTGATATCATAATCCCAAAGGTATGAATTGTTACCGCTCAGGTACACCTGCTGCAACAACAGTTTACCACGCTCCACATCTTCAGGCTTCTGGTGCATTTCAATAAACTGGTTATTGACATGCACTTTGCCAATGTACTCTTCGGGGTTGTAACCATACAGGCGGTACATACCCTCCGACCAGGCAATCTTACCGGTCAGCAGATCTTCTTCCCACGAACCTGAACCCAGGAAAATTTCGCGTTCTATATTCCTGTGGCGGTAATCGATCAATTCTTCATGTGAACGAACCTGGTCACTGATGTCATTGGTTACTCCTACCATTTTTATTTGTTTTCCATCATCATCACAAATCACTTTCCCACGGGAAGAAACAATCAGTTCACCATCGTTTTTACGGTATACGGAGTATTGACAAGAAAAGTCACCTTTACTGGCAACGGCGTTGTCCATGCTTTCCTGCAGACTTCTGCGTTGCTCTTCTTTTACATGTTTCAGGTAAAACTCATTGGTGAGTTTTCCTGCCAGTTCATCTTTTTCATAACCCAACAGTTTGTACATCCCATCACTCCAGTGCAGTATATTTTCCGGGATATACCAGGTCCAGCTTCCGAAACGCAGCATTTCTTCGGTATCGGCAAACAACTCTTTTATGGCCTTTGCTTCCTGCTCTGACTGCAACTGGTCCGTAATATCCTGCGCCACAAACAGCAATGAAGACACTTTACCTTTTTCATCCCTTCGCAGTACAGACCCCTGGGTACGGAAATAACGCCAGTCGCCCTGCTTTTTAACAAGGCGACAATTGTAATGTTCAGTAAGCCCGTCTTCAAGATGATGAAATTTCTCAAGCTGATTTTTTACCAGTTCTTTATCCTCATCAAACACCAGCTTCATCAGGTTATCGTCCCAGCTCTCAATATCATCATACGTATACCCCAGTACATCAGTAACCTGTTTGTTGATATACCGGAGCTTTTTTGCATCTGTGTCGTACACATATACAATGGCTGGGAAAAAATCTGTGATTTTTTCCTGTATCACTCCGGCGTTATCACCAAACAATCCCTTCAGATGGGTAAGATGATCGTGCTTACTTTGTTCGTCCATTCTACTGTAGGTTATTAAACTCCTTATACTGTTTCATTTTGTTATAAAGAGTTTTTCGATCAATGTTGAGTAGCCTGGCTGCTTTGCTTTTATTGAAGTTTACCTGTTTTAACGCCTGTACAATAGTTTCATACTCGGCATCAATGCTGGCACTTTTCAGGTTGATCTCACCGTTGCGTTTGGCATCGCCTTTCAGATCATCTGCCTTTGCTGCAACGGCTGCAACAGTCGGAAACGATTCTGCCGGTGATACATCAAATTGCAGTTTACTGAAATTGGATATTTCAAAGGGCAGTGTTTTTACGTCTACATATTCACCATCACTCAGTAATACCGCGCGTTTTACCACATTTCTCAATTCACGCAGGTTACCGAACCATACGTAATTCTTAAAGATAGCTTCTACTTCGGGCGTAAAACCTTTCACCTGCTTTTCCAGTTCACGGTTGGTGATCCTTAAAAAGTGGTTGGCAAACAGCAGAATATCTTCTTTACGTTCGCGTAAAGGCGGTACTTCAAAACTGAATTCATTGAAACGGTGATACAGGTCTTCCCTGAATTTCCCCTTACGCGCTGCTTCCCACAATTTTTCATTACTGGCAACAATAATGCGCACATCCAGCTCAATATCTTTGGTTCCACCTACACGGCGGCATTTTCTTTCCTGTACCATACGCAGTAATGATACCTGGATATCGTAAGAAAGGTTAGCGATCTCGTCCAGGAAGATGGTGCCTCCATTGGCCAGTTCAAAACTACCCACCTTCTGGTTTACTGCGCCTGTAAAAGCACCTTTTTCATGACCAAATAGTTCGCTGCCTGCCAGCTCTTTTGACAGGGCACCACAATCAATGGCCACAAATGGTTTTTCCTTACGCTTACTGCGACGGTGAATCTCGTTGGCAATTACCTCTTTACCGCTACCACTTTCACCATAGATAATGATGCTGAAATTGGTAGGTGCCACCAGTTCTATCTGCCGAAGTATATTGCGAAACACCTCGCTATCACCGGACACATATTCACCGGTCAGGCTAACATCTGATTTCTTATCATTTTTTACCGCCGGTTTGTCTCCAACGCCATTAGACGAAGGCGTTACGTTGGTATAATGTGTGGGACGCGCATCGCTTACCAATGCTTTCTTAATGGTCAGCAGTATCTCGTCGGGAAACAGTGGCTTGGTCACATAATCATAGGCCCCCAGTTTCATCACTTCCACGGCTGTTTTAATATCACTATACCCGGTCATGATGATCACCGGTACATGCGGGTATCTTTCTTTGATCTTTACCAGCAATTCACTTCCGTCTGCATCATCCAGTCTGAAATCACATAAAACAAGGTCTGGCACTGAATTATCCAGCGCCTCGGTTGCCTTTTTACTATTATAAGCCTCTGTTACTTTAAAACCATGTCGTGTTAAAAAACGGTTCAACAACAAACAGATATCCCTGTCGTCATCAATGATTAATATTTGCTGCATGTTAATGATTTCAGTTCTAATTTACGGCTAATTGCCAGAAACTCATCCCCACACGCCTCTTAACTGGGCTACAGGTATGTGCATTTGTTCGCGGTATTTGGCAATTGTTCTGCGTGCCACAGAAAATCCTTTACGAGCCAAAACTACCACCAGTTGCTGGTCGGTATAAGGCGTACGTTTGTCTTCACTGTCAATCACTTCTTCTATAGCCTCCTGTATAACCCTGTTGCTGATGGCCTTGCCTTCTTCGTTGATAATGCCCTCAGTAAAGATGTCCTTTAACAAAATAGTGCCAAAATGAGTTTCAGCATATTTATTAGATGCTATCCTTGATACCGTTGAAATATCCAGGCCCACAATATCGGCCACATTCTTCAATATCATTGGTTTTAATAGCTTAATATCACCTTCGCGGAAGTAATCTTTCTGCAATTTTAATATCGCTTTCATCACTTTCAGCATATTTCCTTCACGCTCTTTCACTGCTGTAATGAACCATTGTGCAGATTGTAACTTGTTTTTGCAGTACTGAACAGCCTCCCTGTCTTTTGTTCCCTGCAACAGGTTTTCTTTCCATGCCATGTTGATGAACAGGGCATCTGAACGCTGACGATACAGGTGCACTTCAGGCTCATCACCATTGAGTGTTACCACAAAATCAGGTATAATATACTGGCTTGACCAGGAATCAACAGTTTCAGCTATTGGTTTCATTTTTAATGAAGCCAGTAACTGCAGTACAATGCGCAGTTCTTCCTCATCAATATGTAACTGTGATTTTATTTTTTCCAGGTTGCGGCTTTTCAGATCATTGTACCAGTTGCTTAATAATTCAATAGCCATCTTTACATCCGGCTGTTTAGTATTCATCTGTTGCAACTGTAGTAACAGGCATTCACGCGTATCCCTGCTGCCAATACCGGCAGGATCAAGCTGCTGAATTTTATTCAGCGCCAGTTGCATTTGTTCAACTTCTACCCATATTTTATTTTTGAAGGAATAATCTTCGGCCAGACGTTCCAGCTCCAGGTCAAGCATTCCACATTCATTCAGTGAATCAATAATGTAGTTACCCAACTCCAGCTCTTCTGTTGTATTCACCATCAACTGCAGTTGCTGTTTCAGATCCTGCCTGAAATCACTGGCTTCTGCAACGGGACGCTGCAGTGAATTTTCATCGGGCAGGTAATTGCGGTATTCCAGCTTGTAATCAGGAATATCATCATATCCATATTCTTCCCAATCCTGAAAATCTTTCACACTGTCTTTCGACATTTTTTCATCCAGTGAAACATCATCTTCTTTTTTATCTTCCAGCAGTGGATTTTCTTCCAGCTCCTGCGTAATACGATGCTCTAACTCCAGTGAGTTTAACTGGAAAAAATTCAATAACTGGATTTGCTGCGGTAAAATTTTCAGTTTCTGTTTTTGCGATAGTTGTTGATTCATCATATAGGCAGGTTTTTCTCACCTGCTATAATCCAAGTGTGGAGCCAGAAATACGTTTTTGACTTTTTTTTTGCTTTTGGCTGATAAACAATCTTTTGGAAATAATATTTCGGTAAAATAAATTGCATATACACAAAATAGGGCAATAAGGTTGTAGAAAAATTTCCCCTTTTTGCGGAAAGATTACCAGTATGAAACACTTACGCCTTACTTCCGTTTCATTTGCCATTTCACTGGCCATCCTGGTGATACTTTCATTGTTGTTTTATGACCGTCTGAAACAATACACTACTTATGCTGATGCAGTGAACCATACCTACCAGCTTATTGCTGCACTGAACAAACTGGAGAATTATATCAAGGATGCAGAAACCAGTCAACGCGGTTTTTTTTTACTACACGACAGCAGTATGCTGGAACCTTTTAACCGGTTCTCCAAAAATATTCAACCGGCTGTTGACAGCATCCGCGGACTGGTTCGCGATGATGATACCCTGCAGAAAGAACGGCTTTTGCAATTGCGGTATGCAGTGATCATCCGTATGGCCTATATGGAAAAAATGCGGCAGATGCAGTACTCAGGTGATAATCAACAACACGTTCTATCACTACTGAAAGACAGCGATAATGCCATGGATAGTGTACGCACAAGGATCCGTTCTATGGAAGAGGCAGAACAACGTGCATTGCAACAGAAAACTGCGCTTAAAAATATTTACGAACTGTCATTGCCTGCCTACCTGGGAGTGATCTTTGTGTTTGCCATTATTATTTTTATCATCTCCTTTATTTTTATTGTGCTGGAATACAGAAGAAGATTGTTGTACCAGCGCGAGCTGGAAATGAAGAATACCGAACTGAGCGCCTACAACCAGGAATTGCAGCAGATCACCTTTGTGGCATCACATGACCTGCAGGAGCCGCTCCGGAAGATCCGCACTTTTACCAGTCGTCTCGAAAGCAGGCACGCCAACCAGTTAAGTGAAGAAGGTGCACAGATCGTAAAACGGCTGAGTCATTCGGCTGTGAATATGCAGGAACTGATAGAAGATATTATGAACTACACCAGCCTGGCCAGCAGCGATGAATTGCAGAACAAGGCCGACCTCAATATCATACTACAGGATGTGCTGAAAGATATTGAACCTGTAATACAGGAAAAAAAGGCAACGATAAATATGATAAATGGCTTACCGGTAATACCCGGTTATCGTACGCAACTGTATGTATTGCTGCGTTCATTGCTGGACAATTCACTAAAGTTTTCGCGTGATAAAGTACGACCGGTCATTACCATTAGCTACGAACAGGCCAATGAAACAGAAGCCACCGACATCAGCGAACCTATGAACGACCGCCTGTTTTATAAAATAACCATTACTGATAATGGAATTGGTTTCAGCCAGGAATTTGCTGACAAGATCTTTAACCTCTTTCAACGCTTACACCAGCCGCAATCATCCTATAAAGGCAAAGGCATCGGGCTGGCTATCGTAAAGCGCATTATGATCAATCACAATGGCTTTGTAAGGGCCACTGCCCGGGAAAACAGTGGCGCCTCATTCCATTTGTACTTTCCTGTAAAATAAAAATCACAGCGGGTCAAATGTTTTTGCTTTGATCTTGTAATCATCAAACTGTGGTAGTGAAGGTGCAGTCAGCAGAAACAGTTCCTTTGTTCTGGTACCTGTAACAGCATGCATAACAGCCGGTTCTGTTGCTGAAACCACATTCGGTAATTCGTTTACCGCCACTACTCTCAATACAGGTTCTGCGTAAATTGTTTGTTCGTTTTTCATTACCGTTGATTTGCTGATAAGAGTGAAGAATAAATCCTTATTGTTGTTGTATTATATTGTTTAGCCCTTTTACTTTGGGGAGGTGTTGCTTTTTTACCGCCTTTTCTGCCATGCAGCACATATACCCAGGCTGAAACTGCCTCAACTGTAATGCCAGGCAGGCAACTTACCAGGCAAATCGCTATCGATTTTGCCAGCAACGGCACACAACTCCTGTAAACATTTTCCAGATTCATACACTGCTCTTTTTTTATCTATCAATATGTCAAACGGCAGCATCATTTATCATTATTACCCTGGTTTGCAGGCAGAGAAAAAGCATAAAATACCATACCTCTGTATTGTCAGCTATCATACATCATCGGTCGTAGAAGGAATTCCTCATTCATAGCAACATTTCTGCTTTTTTATTCCTCATTCTCAATACTTCCGTACAGATGGTATGGTTCTTTTCGGTATGTCTGTACAACATCATTATTCACTTTTAAAAGCTATAATATGTTACGTTGGACAATCATATTCCTTATAGTAGCCATTGTTGCTGCTATATTTGGTTTTGGAGGTATTGCAGCCAGTGCTGCCGGAATAGCTAAGATCCTGTTCTTTATTTTTATTGTATTGTTCCTGCTGTCCATTATCGGCGGTGGTTTCAGAAGAACAGATTAAATCAGTAAGATCTTTCAGGAGGTTGTAATAATGATGATAGCAAAGTCTGCTTTGCAGGCTTATGCCTATCGCCTTTCCTTTGTAATAAGTTTGTAAAAAGCAGGCGTAGCTTCTCATGCAGGTACAACCTCTTTTTTCTTTTTGCCGGTCCGCAGATATAGTAATGTGTAGTTTTTCCGGAAAATGGTAACATGGTAGTGCTTACCTGTTACAGAATGGGGAATGATAATGTGTAAAACCATCACCCGGGAAAATTACTTTTTGTATCTGCAGGGCCGGTTTCTTTTTTGCTCAAACGATTGCAGATATATTAAATGTTGGTACTTCAATTTAACCTTCTGCTAATTTTTGACATATCACATTCAAAAAGGAATGAATGTTGCACTACCCAACTTTCAAAGGCGAAAATTTACAGGAAACCGAGCTATATAATTGATTATGGTCGCATAATGATTGCTGCAGGTTAACAATGTTCAATACACAACAAATATTTTTTGTGGGGAAAAAACAGGTAGGGTAAAATGTAATTTTTCATTTTAATTTCATTTTAATGCTACCACTGCTACGCATATACATTGAAAATTAAGGCTTTATCCTTACCTTTAAATGCCAAAATATACTCCATGAGTAATTTTTTTATCTTAATTGCTGAGGATGATGCAGATGATCGTTTTCTTCTGAAAACTGCCTTTGAAGAAAAGGGGTACCAGGAGAAAGTGGAGTTTGTTGAAAATGGAGTGGAACTTATCAATTTCCTGAGTGACATCGCATTAAAACCTAACGGTGATCGCTACCTACCAGGTTTTATTTTACTTGATCTGAATATGCCCAAAAAAGATGGGCGTGAAGTATTGAAAGAAATCAAACAGCATCCCGACTTTAAGAAAATACCCATTATCGTTTTTACTACTACTAAGAACGAGAATGAAATTAAACGATGTTATGAACTGGGCGCTAACACCTACATTGTAAAACCAATCAGTTTTGATGCTTTACTGCGCGTTATTGAAGATATCAGGAATTACTGGTTGAATACCGCTTCTGTTCCTGCATGATCATCCTTTTCTGCATGCCTCTCTTTTTTTGTAAAATATTTTTTGAACAGCCCTGCCAGGCTGTTGGCTGCATTGGTTGTGGTAAGATGGGAAGAAATATTCCGTAACAGCCCGGGTAAAAAAGTGCGGGCAAGCCAGTTCGATTTAAACAGCTTTTTAACCAACAATTCTACTGACATGTCAATGCCAAGTCCCAGTAAGCTTTGACTACCATCGCGGCTGAACAGTTTGCCGGCAAAAGACACCGTATTCACTATCGGTTCTACATGCATCTTTAATTGCTCAACATCATTTTTGATCAGGTCACGATGTACATCCAGCAATTCTTTCAATCGTTGCTTTTCTGCCAGCAGGTCATTGTAGGTTCGTATTTGTTTACTCATACACTTTACCTATAATCGTGTTTCGGATAAAAGGATAGATCACAGATTTTCTGATAAAAAAAAGTATCAGTAGAATAAGTGCAAATGCCCCACCCACAATAAAAAATCCAGCTACATGACTGTTCAGTAATTCACCCAGCCACCAGGCAGCACCAAGTCCGGCAAAAAAGAGAATAAATAATGAAAAGAAACAGGTTACCAGTATTACTACACCAAATGAAATGATGCCTGTTGCTTTCTGCGTTACATTCACTATTGCCAGTTGCGTATATGTGTCAACATAACCGCGAACATGTTCTGCCAGGTTTTCTGTGGTTTCTTTAATATTTTCCATGCGGGATCTTTTTAGCGCAAAAGAAGCAGGTTAAAAACCTGCTTGTTATCTAAAAATCATTGAACTTTTCTTCGGCTGTGCTTAACATGCCGTTTGCCTCTCCCACCATCTTTTTTTTTAAGCCTGCCAACTTCTCTTTACCACCTGCTACCATATCATTCAGATGATCTGCAAGGTCTGATGCTTTATCTTTTACTCTTTTACGCATATCAGAACCTTTTTCAGGAGCCAGCATCATACCCAGGATAGCGCCTGCAGCTACTGCACCTGCAATGCCCAGCGCGATTTTTGTGTTTTTTGTCATAACAAACAATTTTATTTGAATAATTACGATAATACTTCAGCTGCTGTAAATACAGACGGCATAGAGTAAAGAACTTACAATCACATAATTAAAATAACTATGCCATCTGTAGCGAAGAACAGATGATAAAGAGAAATCATTATCAGTGCTGAGGAAAAAACTCTACATTGGGTAAATCTTTATGAAGTTTACCAACTGAAATATCACCAATGAGAATCAATTACATATATTTTATTTACTTTAGACACCACAAATAGCCTCTCCCGTGCCTAAAACGGTATTAGTTATTGAAGATGAGTCAGACCTCCGTTTGCTTTTAAAGGCTTTCTTTACACGCAAAAAATATGAAGTGGCTACTGCTGCTACATTAGAAGAAGGTTTAAGGCAAATCGACCTCAGGATCCCGGATATTCTTTTCCTGGATAACAATCTGCCCGATGGGCTGGGTTGGGATCATGCTGCTGTGCTTACTGAAAAGTACCCTAATCTGTTATTGAATCTTATCAGCGCTTATCATCCTTCTTTACCCAATGTGAAAATAACACCCAGACTGAAGATATGGGAAAAGCCTATTTCGCTGAAAGACCTTGAGGTATATCTTGACTCATTATAAGAAGTATTCACAGACGCCTGTCTGATGAAAAGATCATTTGTCTCCGACACATTAAAAAAGAATTAGAAACCGGTTAAAGATTTTTAGTCTTCTGTATACTTATTTGTCTAAGCGCAGCATCAACACATCATGTGCAGGAACGGTGGCTTTTAATGCAGCAATTGAATTACCTGCCGGTTGTCCTGTCCATAAATTCCTGATCTTATAAGTAACAGAAGTGTTCAATGCTGCTTTTGAAAGTTCATCTGTAATATTCTTTTCTTTCCAGTTGAAAGTAACAGATTGCGCCTTTGCAGAACGATTCAGAAAACATACAGCCCAACTGTCATTGCTTAACGGTTTCAGCCAGGTTTCCACACTGTCTTTTACCTTGTATTGAAATGCCTGGATACCCATAACATCCTGATCTACTGCAATCACTTCCTTATTGGTAAGAATATTAATGGTTTGCTGATTCATGGCGCGCAGATCATTACCGGCCATTAATGGTGCAGCCAACATGGCCCACATGGTGAAATGCGCACGATCTTCATTTACTGCCATACCGTTACCAACCTCCAGCATATCCGGATCATTCCAGTGCCCAGGACCTGCATACTGGCGAATATTCTTTTGCTGATCCAGGATCTGCATTGCACCCCATGCCTTCCATGAACCATGATCTTTCACACAATCAAAACAATTAATAATATCGCCGGTTGTACGCCATAAATGTCCTACTGCTGTGGCCCATAACCAGGGTTGATTGCCACCCCATTCGCACAAGCTGAACACCACAGGCCGACCAGCAACACGGATAGCATTGCTCATGGTAGTATATGCTTCTTTGGCATTGATCCCTTCGGTATTACACCAGTCATATTTCAGGTAATCAATACCTATAGCTGCATAATAACGGGCATCCTGGTACTCATATCCACGGGTACCGGGGTACCCTGCACAGGTTTTTGTACCGGCACAATTATATAACCCAAACTTCAACCCTTTACTATGTACATAGTCAGCCAATGCTTTCATACCAGCAGGAAATTTCAGCGGATCAGCCACCAGGTTGCCATTGGCATCACGCTCTTTCATCATCCATCCGTCATCCAGTACAATGTATTCATACCCGGCTGCCTTCATGCCCGAACTGACCATTACATCTGCAATGGCCTTCACCATACTTTCATTGATATTTACCTGGAATGTATTCCAGCTGTTCCAACCCATAGGTGGCGTATTGGCCAGTCCACTGAATTTTTGCCCGGATACATGAAGCGTTATCAGTAATGCAATAATAATGATGAGGTGTTTCATAACTGAAGACTTTTAAAAGACATCCAGGAGATCAATCTTCCAATATCCTGTGCTGCCATTTATCAATACGTTGAATAATCTCTATACAGGCTCTGCTATTGTGATAAGGGCATTTCCACAACCCGGCTTTATCTTCTGTATGCATAACACTGTTGTCCTCATAGATACCCCATACCCATTCGCCACCTTTTGTATCAAGAATATGTTGCTGTACAAACTGCCAGCTTTGCATGGATTGCTGTAGAAATTGCTGCTGGCCTGTTAACTCCCATGCATAAAAAAAGCCGATCATCGCTTCGGCCTGCGGCCATGAATGTTTCTGCCGCACAAGTACTGACTGTTCCCTTTCATACCACAAGCCACCATCTGTGTCCAAACCCTCCATAGCAGCTTTCACAATGAGGATGGCATATTGCTCTGCTTGTGCCAGCAAAGTTTTGTTACCGGTTACAGAAGCCGCATCCGGTACCAGCCAGGCGGCTTCTATATCGTGTCCATAAGATACAATTCCAGACCGGGACTGCCAATCCATATCAAAAAACAATTGCAGGTGATGGGTGGCAGGGTCAATAATATGCCGGTGAAATATATGTACCAATTCTTCAATCCGCTGTTTCAACGCCTCATCAGGCCACGCACGGTACAGGTTGGCAAAGGCTTCCAGCACATGCAGATGCGTGTTCATCGATTTTTGTTCATTGGCATCCTTAGCACTTAAACGGATATCGTCCATCTGCTGCCAGTTGCGTGACAATGCTTCTGTATAGCCACCGTATTCATGATCGTAGCTATACTGTACAATGATTTTGTACAGATCAATAGCGATTGTTTTTGTCTCTGCTGACTGGCTTGCCAAAGCATATTCGCTCATTGCATACACAACAAAAGACAATGCATAGAACTGTTTTTTGGTATCCAATGGATTGCCCCTGTAGCTTACTGTCCAGTAAGTACCCCCATACTGCCGGTCAAAAAAATACTGATACAGGTAATCAAAAGCACGTTGCGCTGTTTGCAGGTAATCATTTTTCCCGGTGAGCCTGTAAGCAGCTGCAAAAGCCCAGAGTATCCGAGCATGTAACACACTGCCTTTAGGCGCCTGGGGATAGATTGTATTGTTGTGATCTATTTTTCCATAAAAACCGCCTTGTTCCTGGTCAATGGTATGTTCCATCCACCAGGAAAGAATATTTTCCAACTCCTGTTTTAGCTGGTGTTGGTAAGCAGCCAGTTTTTTTTGCATAGACACTTAAAAAATTACAGATTACATCCGTACAGTTTGTTGCTGACCTGTTGGAGGAAGCGCTTCTTTTGACACTTCCGCCAGGTTCCTGTCAATGATACGGTTCAGTGTTTGTACAGATGCTGCAGATGTAAATCCATCTTCCGGAGTGTTGATCACATAATCTATCAGTTTTTCCAGCGTTGTTACGGCCACATGCATACGTGAGTCGGAAGAGGCATAATAAATATACACTGTTCCATCTTCATCCGGTATCCAGCCATTACAGAATAATACATTGGACACATCTCCTGTTCTTTCCTCACCTTCCGGCGCCATAAAATAACCACCGGGTTTATAGATAACCCTGGATACATCTTTCAGATCAGTCATAAAAAGATACAGTACATATCTCAATCCTGCGGCAGTATTGCGCACACCATGTGCCATGTGCAACCAGCCACGGGCCGTTTTTATAGGCGCAGGCCCCAGCCCGTTCTTTGCTTCGTACACAGTATGGTACACTTTGGGATCAATGACCAGTTCTTTGTCAACAACCGCATGCTCTATACTACTGCTGAGCCCAAAACCTATACCGCCACCTTTACCGGTATTGATAAATCCATCCTGTGGCCGGGTATAAAAAGCATATTTACCATCAATAAATTCCGGGTGCAACACCACATTACGTTGCTGCGGCGAAGGCGTTTTCAGATCATCCAGTCTTTCCCACTGTTCCATATCCCTGGTTCGTACAATACCACATTGTGCTATGGCAGCAGACTGATCATCTACGCCCGCAGAAGCATCCCTGCGTTCAGTGCAAAACAATCCGTACACCCATCCATCCTGGTGCTGTACCACGCGCATATCATACACATTCACATCCGGCTCCTGTAGTTCCGGAATAATAACGGGGTAATTTCGGAACCTGAAATTGTCTACGGGGCTGGCACTTTCTGCCACGGCAAAAAAGGATTTTCTGTCTGCTCCTTCCACACGTGCCATCATCAGGTATTTATCCTGTAATTTAATAGCTCCTGCATTGAATACGGCATTGATACCAAATCGTTCCATCAGGTACGGATTGGTGATCTCGTTCAGATCATAACGCCAGAACAGAGGCGTATGCGCTGCGGTTAACACAGGATGTTCGTATCGTTCAAATACACCGTTTCCTGACACCATCTTTTTGTTGGGTCTGCTGATCAACTCATCATGCATCCGCTGCAGTTCCTGCAATCGCTTTTCAAAATTATTATTCATATTACGGTATTTGATGCCTGCCGGCTATTATCACTTTCCCGGAAAACCTGTTGCATAGGTTAGTCTTCCAGTTTATTCCACCATGTTTTTTTCAGTATCAATACTATAATGAGCAATATGGCAATGGTTATGAACAACGGCAAGTGCATGGATAGCACCACATACATGGGCAATAAGGTAAGCGCACACTGTGCTATAATACCCAGCACTACATTGAACATGTCAAGCCTCAAACGCCTGTTGGGAATAAAATCAGTATCTTCTTCCTGTACCAGCTTGTGTATGGGTTGCCAGAATCCCCAGGGTCTTACCGTACGGTAAAATTTCTTTAATACTGCTATATCTGTTGCCGGTGCAGCATAGGTGCCGATAAAACAACCTGCCAGTGATACCAAAAACAGTAAAGGCCAATTGTACAGTGGTAGTCCATCAAAAATAAACGGGAACACCAGCGCGGCTATAATACCAGCCATCATTCCCCAGAAAAACCCATTGGCATTGAAACGCCACCAGTACCATTTCAGCATATTGGCAGCAATGTATCCTCCATACAATGCACCTACTATCCATTGCAGTATGCTGTTTACATCCTTTGCAAAAAAGCCCAGTAATATTCCTGTTGCTACCACCACCAGTCCCACGATGTAATTCATGGATATTATTTTTTTAGTGGACGCATCAGGACGTACATATTTCAGGTATATGTCATTTACAATATAAGCCTGTGCAGCATTGAGTGTACCGGAAAAGGTGCCCATAAATGCACCCAGTAATCCGGTCAGTACCAGCCCCAGTATACCGGCAGGTAAAAAACCGTTAATGGCAGCCGGTAATATTTTCTCAAAATCAGTTCCTTCCGGTGTGGCAATGTGCAGCTGGTTATAATACAACAACGCCAGCACGGTTAACCCGATGATCATGGCATAGCGCACAGGAAGCAATACAATAGATACAAATCCTGTCATTTTGGAAGCCTCTTTGGGAGAACGGGTAGAAAGTATCTTCTGCATATCGTAGTTAGGTGCAGGTCCTGCAAGACTGGCAAATACTCCTTTAAACAACATCATCATAAAAAAGATCCCGAACAAACCGTATCCATCGCTCTCTATTTTTTTGTTAACATCCGCTATTACCGATGACCAGTCCAGGTTCAGTTTCCATCCAAAAAAAGGGTTGCTCCAATCATGAGGCACCGGTAATGTTTTCCCATGCAGATTGATCATGGCTATCACTGCAATGGCAATACACCCCACAGTCATGATCACATATTTGATAAAATCGCCCAGCACGATGCTATGCATACCACCCAGTATTGAATAGAACATGGCAAACAGCGTAAACACAATACCATATACATGTGCTACATACTGTGGCGCTACTGTAAAGGGTACATAAGGTTGCACCAGATGCCATGGAACAAAAATTTCAATGAACTTACCCAATCCTACAAATCCATACGCCAGGAAGCCCAGGCACCCCAGCAATGCAAATGCGACGGTGATGTTATGCGACGAACGCACTCCCCGTCCTGTGGTTCCAAAACGCGTGGCAAGCCACTCTGCGCCCGTATCAGCATTGGAACGTCTCAGCCATTTGGCCAGGAACATCATGTTGAACACCTGGTTAAATACAGGCCACAGCCAGGGTATCCACACGCTTTTCATTCCGTATACAAAACACAATGTTACCATCCACATGGTACCACTGATATCAAACATGTCCGACGCATCACTTAATCCCAGCATATACCAGGGCAGGCGTTTGCCCCCCAGCAAATAGCTTTCTTTGTTCTGTCTTGCCTTTTTTCTTAAAAACCATCCTATCATTATCATCATCACCAGGTATGTGATAATAATAGCAATGTCTATCAACTGTAATTTCATGTTGTGTTACTTTATCAGGTACATACCGGGCAGTTTATCACCAAACAGCACATAGGGATCATTTTTAAATTTAATAAAATCTGTTTCTGCCGGATGTCCTTTGTAGGGCGTCCAGTAAGCACTGGTTGTATTTGCCCATACCAGTGCATAGGCAATTTCCAGCTTCTGGTATTGCAATACTTTCAGCAATTGTTGTGTATACCAGTCTGAACGGGTAAGATTGGCCAGACCTGTTTCTGTCAATGCGGCGATCTTATTTTTCTGTTTTGCATAGTTGTCTACAATCTGCAACTTCACGGCTGCAGTAGCTGGTGTCACATTGGCCGCCAGATCTACATAATTGTCCATTCCCACCAGGTCTACATACGCATCGCCAGGATATCGTTCCAGGTACTGCGCTTCAGTTGAAAAATTTCTGTCGGGCGACCATGCATATATAAAATTGTGCACGTTCAAACTATCCCGCAGGTATGTTACGGTAAACTGGTATAGCTTTTTGTACTCATCTGCTGTACAATGCGCCTTTCCCCACCAGAACCAATCACCATCAAATTCATGAAAAGGCCGGAAGATGACCGGCACCGGTTTTCCATCTGCACCAGTCAGCGTTTTCGCAAATGCAGCAACTTCTTTCAGTGAGTTTTTATATACAACGTTGCTGTCTGCACCCGGTAATATCTCACTGACTGCTATTACAGGAGATTGATCCCAGTAAAAACTTCCTTTTGAAACCGGGTTGGAATAATGCCATGCAAAAGTGTTTACACCACCACGATTATAAGCATCAATTGCCAGCGTTCTGGCAATCTGCGTTTCATAATCAAACCAGTTGCCGTCTGTAAAATTGGCAATATGAATAAAATCGTGTCCGTATACGGCAGGATAAGCACCTGTTACCAATTGTACATCCGATTTCGTCTGTGGCACGCCACTGAATTGCTGTTCATTAGCCCATTGCGTGGTAGCATTGGTAACACCCCGTTTGGTATCATCCTGGTGACCAAACAGTACATTTTTTTTAGCGATCTTTTTCAGGTTGTAGAACAGTGCTGCTGTTTGCTCAGTAGCATTTTTATCTACCAACCATGACCGTACCGTTGTAAGCGACGGAACAGTATCGGTGACAGGCGGTGGAGTTCCATCATCGTGTTGTGTATCTTTTTTACAGCCAGCCGATAATACCGTCAGCAATGCTGATAGCAACACAAGATGCTTCACCTGGTAATATGTATAAAAACGCTTTCTCATCTTTTTCACAGGCTGTATTTTATTACTGCTGATACAACTTTTCTCTTATCACATCCTTTTCAAAAAGAGTTTTATCCAACTGGTAGAATTTCTTAAAATCATCTGTTGATACATCATTCTTTTTTGGAACATAGTAATGCCATTTGCCATTTTTCATCAGTCCTGCATTCCGCCATAGCAATACGTATGATATGCTGTGATGCCCCATAGCCTGCCACAGCGTTTTTGTCCACCACTGCGCATAAGGAATGGCCTCATAGCCGGTTTCACCCAGCGCGGCTATCTTCCCTTTTTCTGTGGCTATTTTTTCTATGAGTCCCAGCCGTGAATCGAGTGCATTCATGAAAGAAGAATCCCTGACCGGATCATTAAACTGATAGCTGTCAAAACTAACAAGGTCTGCCACATCATCACCTGCATATCTTTCCAGGAAACTTTCGCGCGAAATGAAGTCTGCTGTATTGTATACATACAACAGGTTGTGCACGTTTTTTTGCTGCAGGTAACGAATGGTAAACCGCCACAATGATTTAAATTCTTCCGGCGTACAGGTATTGCGGCACCACCAGAACCAGTTGCCAGTCAGTTCATGAAAAGGGCGGAACAATACCGGTATATATTCACCTTTGCTTCCGCGCAGGCTCAGCATAAAACCTGCTATTTTATCAAGCCAACTGGTGTATACGCCGTGTTTGCTGCCTCCGGGCAGAATAGCTGCTACACTGCCATGTGTGGTATCCCATGCGGAAGCATCATTCAACGGGTTATCGGCATGCCAACTGATAGTGATCACACTCCCTTTCTGGTATGCCTGTTGAATATAACCACGCATTTTATCAAATGGTACGCTGTCTATATTGTATGGAAGATCATGTTCAATATTACCCAGTTCCCAGCCATATACCGCAGGATAATCATTCACCAGTTCTTTTACATCACTTTTACCCGGTACGTATTTCCATCCTATGCCATAGGCCACATCATCCTGGTGACCAAACATA
This sequence comes from Chitinophagaceae bacterium PMP191F, assembly GCA_001302245.1. Classification (GTDB taxonomy): domain Bacteria; phylum Bacteroidota; class Bacteroidia; order Chitinophagales; family Chitinophagaceae; genus PMP191F. The sequence goes on along the minus strand of LGYU01000001.1, from coordinate 118,753 downwards.
ATTCCCTTCTGCAACAGTTTTCCAAGATTATTATACAGGTTGATTGTTTCTTTTGTAGCAAGCGGATCTGCAGGCATTCTTCTGGCAGTACCGGCATTGATGTATTTTGCAATAAGCTGCCATGTCGAAGCATCACTATCAAACACGCCATTCAAACCTTGTTCTTCCATGGGCGGATCGCCCATATAATCATCTCCTTGCTTCCAGAAAGTTTGTCCCGGTATTGGTCTTGCCGAACCATTGAACACCCAGAAATTGCATCCGGCAATGGCTCCACCGGATGTACGGCTTTGTTGCCACTGTTCCAGTATGTATGCATAATATTTATCCCGCCATGTGGTGGGTGATTCTATGTTATACGAATGTTCATCACGCGGCAAACCAAATTCCTCAATAGCCAATGGCTTTTTTAATTTCTCAGCTATTGCTACATGCTGTTTGATATAGTCCCCGGTTTTACTGATCACATTATCAAAATCGCCTGCAATATTTTTTTCCCGGAACCAGCTCCAGTTCTTTGGCCAGATATGGATGGTGAGATAATCAATATTCTTATCCGCATGGATCGTTTCAAATACCTGCAGGTCTTCAGTGCCCATAAACCCTTCTGCACCGGTAGTGATCAAATGTTTTTTGTCGGTGGTTCTGATAGCAGTTGCCACTTCTGACACCCATTTCTGATAAGGCCCTATTGCTTCTGCACGCATGGGACGTGGTTCATTTGCCAGCTCCCACGCCATAATAGCAGAATCCTCTATATATTTTACACCTGAATATTTATTTGTACGACTCAGTATCTTTTTTACCTGTGCCAGGTAATCCTTTTTGCAATCGTTGCAGGTATAGAATTTACTCACGGCATCTCTCAATTCATCCCAGCTCAGTTTTTTCCGGAACTCTTCTTCTGTTATCACGTTGTTCCAACGCAAGTATTGTAAAAAACCGCCGCTCCATTCCCAGTTGTTGCTGAGATAAACAACAGCTTTCATATTACGCTTACTCATTTCAAACAACAACAGGTCAAGACTTTCCAGTACACGTTCATCAAATTGTCCTTTAGCGGGTTGTAATGGCGGGCCTACCCGTTCTACTCCATTCACCAATCCACTGCCTTCAGCACCGGCCAGCACTCGTAAGTTGGCAACCTGGTGATGTTGGAGAAAATCCAGTTCCTTGCGCAGCCGTTCTATCCCATGCGTTTTATCCTGCTGCAAGCCCAGCACACTGCCATACCAGTAATTAGCACCTATATAATAATAAGGCTTCCCGTTCAGCGTTAGCTGCTGTCCGTTACGTTGCACAAATACCCCCTGAGCAACAGCATAATGCCCCACCATCAACAACACAATGCCTTGCAACATTTCCCGGAAATATCCGCCTGTTTTACTTATCCATTGTCTGTAACCGTATTGCCGCATAATTGTTAAAAGAGCCTGGTTCACATTCATTATATATGAACCAGGCCATATTGCTTGTGATGAAAAAGAGGTATCCTGTTTACGTAATACTCTTTCTGTTCCCCTAGTCACTTTTCAACCTATCACATATGAACTCTTGTACTTTCTAACATTATTTCACCAGTAGAATATTATCATAATAGATGGTTTTGCCATCATCATGGATCTGTAACACAAAATCATTGATCTGGGTAATGCCTGTCAGAAATCCTTCAATTGTTACGCGATAGTATGTCCACACGCCTGCAGGAATAGTAAATGTTCTGGATGGCCCCCAGTTGATCTTCAGATCAACCTGTCTGTCTACATCTGCACCTTTGGCCCAGAAAGTAATATACTTATATCCTGTAATACTTACTCCGGCATCCGAATGCAAACTAAGACCGCCCCATGAACCGGTATATGCTGCTTTTAATGATCTAGTGCCAGTGACAGCATTTTCCGACACTGCTGTAAAGTCACCACCCCACGACCAGTTGTCCATTCCAAAGTCATCTTTAAACAACCCGAATGCCTGTGCCACATTTACAAATTCCATATCTGTGAGCCTGTCACCCGAAGAGTTGGTGATCTTCAGTTTTGCCCTGGTAATGGTTGTTGCAGGCATTTTGATCACCAGCTCTTTCCTGCTTTTTGAAACAATAGTAGCTTCAACAGTAGTACCATCCAGTACCACCTTGGTCACATCATCCAGGTTATTGCCTGTTATGGTAATTGTGGTACCTATTTCAAAATCCGTAGGAAAAGCAGTACTGATAGTAGGCAATGCCACTACATTGAATGGCACGGATAATTGTTTACCGGCGCTATTGGTAAACAGGATGTTCTGTGGTCCGCCGAAAGCCGTATCGGGCACGCGGAACACCAGCGAATTATTGGTATTTAAGGTGGATGTAAAAGAAGCCGGTACATTGTTCTTGTCAAATACAATAGTGCGCATATCACTCAGACCGGAACCGGTTAAGATCAATACATCACCACCCGAACCCTGTCCGGGTGTAATGGTTTCCAGTTTTGGAGTAGGTGCATCGTTATCTTTTTTACAGGCGCTTACCAATAATACAACTGCCGTTAATGAAAACAGTAACAGTTGGCGTACCTGGTTATATGTTTTTTTCATATTCACAAACAGTTTAATGATCAATAGTAAGGAATAGCAGGTTCTGTCAGTTTGGGATTCTGAACGGTTTCTGACAATGGTATTGGCAGGAATATCTGGTTCACCGGCAGGTTCAGTGACACTTTCAGTGAATTGGTACTGCCATCATCATTCAGCGTTCCTCTTTCCTGGGCTTCTATTATCTGTTTCGCTTTATTATAACCCTGGCGTTGTACATCAAACCAATAATCGCCTTCAAAAGCAAACTCTACGCGACGCTCGTGCAGAATATCATTTTTGGTAATACTGTTCTTTCCCAGCAAACCTGCACGCGTGCGTACGCGGTTGAAAGCAGCCAGGGCCTGCCCGTCGGCTGTAGAGGCATTATCACCCAACACAGCTTCTGCATAGATCAGCAATACATCTGCAAAACGCAACAGGTAAGTACAGATCTGTGTTTTCTGTGTCAGTACCGGTTCACTGGCACTACCAGGACCAACAATATATTTGGCAGAGTTAGAACGGGTTGAATTTTTAATACGGATCAGAGAATTGGTACTGGCCGTATCATATTTATAACCGGATGCCATAAAGCTGTTGTACTCTGTAACCTGCGCACTGGCCGGAGAGCCGGCATCACGTTGCGGCTTCCATTGCGGGTAGTAACTTCCTTGTTCCATGACAGACCATTTACGACGCTGGTCACCCGATTCGTAGGAACGTAACAGATCCAATGAAGGGATCACGGCAGACCATCCATCTCCGGTGGTCAGCAGGTTGCCAGGCGCTACATAAGCCTGTATAGAATTTTGGGTACCCCAGTCGTTGGAAATAGCCCATTGCAATGCAAACATTGATTCTGTATTGTTGTTCTGTGCAGAACTATTGAACATGCCTGCATAGTCGTTGGTGAGATCATATTTCTGCGAAGTGATCACTTCCCCTGCTTTCAGTTTGGCACTGTCATAATCTTTTCGATACAGGTATAACTTAGCCATCATGCCTTTGGCAGAAAATTTCGTAACACGTCCTTTGTCATTATTGTCAGGCAAATGTTGTTCTGCATAACGAAAATCTTCCAATGCAAAACGCAATACATCTTTCTGCAGATAGCGGGGCACCTGGAAATTGCCGCTTTTTGATAAAGCACCAGGATCTGTTACAATCGGCGCATCACCCCATATACGGCCAATGTAGAAGAAACCTACACCACGGATAAATCTTGCTTCTGCAATGCCAGGATCCAGGATAGCTGCACTGCCACCCTGGCTTTTCTTTTGTTCAAACGTATTGATCAGCACATTGGCCCATCCCACAATTTTGTAAAATGCATTCCATGCTTCAGACAAACGAGGATCAGTTCCCGTAACAGTAAAATTGAGATAAGGTGCATAGGCAGGATCGCCTGTATACATGTTACCTCCCAATACTTCGCCAATACAATGCAGTGCTTTGTCATTGTAATCGAACCAGGGATAGCCGTACAACATACCGGTAGCACCTTTTACCTGTTCGGCCGTAGTATAAAAATTATCGGAGGTCGGTTGATCAATAGCAGGGCGTTCGGTAAAACTTTTACTGCAGGCTGTTATTGCGATGGCAATAACTAAAACAGTATATGCTATATTCTTTTTCATTTTGTGCAAGCTTTTGATAGTAGAGGATAAAAGGCTTAAAATTCTATGTTTGCACCAACGGTAACAGACCGCGGGTTTGGATAGTGCCCGTTATCAATATTCATTAAGCTGATACTTTTGTTAAAGGCGCCAATCTCCGGATCATACCCTTTGTATTTGGTGAACGTGTACAGATTCTGTGCAGACACATAAATACGGGCACTGGAAAAATGTGCTTTGCGGATAAATTCTTTCGGCAGATTATATCCCAGGGATATATTCTGGATACGCAGGTAAGAGCCGCTTTCTATAAAACGATCTGAGATTGCTGTATTGTTTTTATTGGAAGCAGTAAATCGTGGTAAAGAACCATTTGTATTATCTGCAGTATAGCGGTTCAATACATCTTTCAGCTGGTTGTTGTACAGGTTTTCCATGCCTTCCAGGCTACGACGTAAGAAGTTATAGATCTTAGCACCATAGCTCCCCTGCAAAAAGATGGACAGATCAAATCCTTTATACTGGAAGTTATTGGTAAGACCATACGTGAATTTGGGATGCGGACTTCCGATAAACACCACATCTTTATCATCAATGGTTTTACTGCCATCCTGGTCTTTAAAACGTACATCACCCAGCCATGTACCGGCCTGTGATACAGGTAAGCCAAACTGCGGATAACTGCTGTTCAGATCAGCCTGTGAACGGAACAATCCATCTGTCTGTAATCCAAAGAATGAACCTACTGCCTGACCCGGTACAGTATGTGTGATCAGGATCGTCTCGTATACGATCTTGCCATCAATAGAAGAATTTGCATTGATGAGTTTATCCAGCCTGTTTTTGTAATGTGAGAAAATGGCATTGGTTTTCCATGTAAAATCTTTCCGGTTGATATTGTAAGTGGTCAGCGCAATATCAATACCGGTATTGGTCATCTGTCCTGCATTTACCACCGGTGCCAGTACATCATTATAATTGGTGCCCAGCCCTGTAAAACGTGGTGCAGAACTGAATAGCAACATATCCTTTGTTACTTTTTTGTATACATCCACATTCAGTTCTATAGCGCGGTCAAAAAATCCTGCATCAACACCTGCGTTGTAAGTAATAACAGATTCCCATTTCAGATCAGGATTGCCAACGTTTCTGATAAAGCCACCTGTACCAAAACCGGTGGTGCGCAAAATAACTGCAGAAGCGTACGGAGGATTGGGTGCGCCTGATGGTGCATTCTGATTACCTACTGCGCCGGCTCCCAAACGAAGTTTCAGATAACTCAGTGCTTTCACATTTTTCATGAATTTTTCATTGGTTACTGTCCAGCCTACGGAAGCACTTGGGAAATAACCCCATTTGTTGTTGGGACCAAAATTGGCGGAAGCATCTGCTCTGAACGACAGGTTCAGTGAATAACGATCATCATAAGTATAACCGGCACGGGCGAAGTAAGATTCCATGGCCCACTCTCCTTTTCCACCCTGCAACGTTTGCGCATCTTTATTAGCTTCACCGGCATTGATAGCCTCCAGGTCGTCAGACACCAGGTTGTATCGTTCCAGTTGGGTATAATCATAATGAGAATACTGCGCTTCATGCCCTGCAGTAGCACTGATGTTATGTTTTTTAAATGACTGGTTATAGTTAATATAATTGCGCAGTACCCAGTAATAACTATTGTTTCGTCCTTCAATCAGGTGGCTTTGTACCGGCGTAGTACCGATATTGCCCTTGCGCTGGTGCGCCATGTTTTCGGTTAACTGGAAATCATACCCCAACTCATTGCGGATGGTAAGATGTTTTCCCAGGATCAACTCACCGTATACATTTCCGAATACTTTTGTCTGACCTGATCTTAAATTGCGCAACTGCGCTTTGGCCACCGGGTTATCCTGATAGTATTGTATACCGCCAACGGTAGAAGGACCGCCCCAGCTTCCATCCAGGTTTTTCACCGGTATCAGTGGACTTTGTATCAAACCCTGCGTAATCGTTCCGTCCTGCTCATCGGCCAGTGTAAGTTTTTGTTTTGTTTTAGAAGCATTGGAACTGATCCCAGCCCTGAACCAACTTTTTACCTGGTGATCAAGATTAAACCGTAACGCATATCGGTTAAAATTGGCACCAATTACAATACCAGTCTGGTCAAAATAGTTCAGGGAGAAATAATAATTTGTTTTGTTCTGACCGCCGGAAAAACTCAACTGGTGGTTCTGCACATTGCCAGTCTGGAAGATAGCATCCTGCCAGTCAGTACCATTACCCAGCACATCAGGATCTTTAAATTCTGCTGTTGGTGTATTACCGGTTTCAGCAGTGATCTGATTCTGGTAACGCGCAAAATTGCGCAGGTTCATCATATCCAGTTTTTTTGGCAACATCTGCCAGCCATAGTACATATCATAGTTAATCTTGCCCTCACCTGTTTTACCTCTTTTGGTATTGATGATCACAACTCCATTAGCACCTTGCGAACCATAAATAGCTTGCGCAGACGCATCTTTCAACACATCAATAGATTCAATGTCGTTGGGATTCAGTGTGGCCAGTATACTATTGGAAGTTTGTCCGCCACCACCTCCCAATACATTAAAGGCTGTACTGCTGGTAGAGGTCAGGATCGGTACACCATCCACTACATACAAAGGTTCATTGTTATTTACCGAAGTAATACCCCGCACACGCACTGATACACCGCCACCCGGCTGACCACCATTATTATTTACTGTAACACCTGCTATTTTTCCTTGCATGGCCTGATCGGCACCGGCAACCGGCAAACTTTTAATATCCTTTGCACTCAATGATGCAATGGAAGAAGTTACGTCTGCCCTTCGCCTGGTTCCATAACCAATCACTACAATTTCACTCAGTTTTGAATCCAGCAATCGCAATGTTACCAGCACATTGGTTTTTCCATCTATGGAAACATCCTGCGGCTTCATACCTACATAAGTAATAGTAATGGTTTTAACCCCATCTGTTACAGGCAACCTAAATGCACCGTTGGCATCAGTAGACACATGTTTACTGGTACCTTTGGCAGTTACTGTAGCTTGTGACAACGGATTTCCATTTTCGTCGGAAATGATACCGGTGATTATCTTTTCCTGCGCACGCAGTATCAGGAAGGAGAGCACACATACAAAAGTGATGAGTACCCTTTGTAAGGAGTGAATTCTCATATAGCAATCGTGTTTATCCAAAAGTATTTTTAATATCATTTAATTATTAATACTTTTTTAACTGTTTATTGTATTTTTTAAATTGAATTGCAATTCATTTTTTATAGATAGACATAACAGATTAACTATCAATATTATAAAATTTATTTTCGGTTAACCATTCTACAATACTTTATTTACAAATAATGATATTTTTTATACCTTTCATTTGTCAAATGATGGCTGTATGAAAAGTAAGATCCTCCGGGAGATCACTCCGCTTACACAAAACGATTGCTTTACTATTTTTTCACGTGTTAAAACCGAGTTCGATTTTCCGCTACATTATCACGAAGAATTTGAATTGAATTTTATACAGAACGCACCACATGCCAAACGCATGATCGGCGATCACATGGAAGAGATCAATGATCTTGAGCTGGTACTGGTGGGTCCTAACCTGCAGCATGGCTGGTTTACACATAAATGTAAAAGCACTGAGATCAAAGAGATCACCATTCAGTTTCACCGTAATCTTTTTGAAGAAACCTTTCTGCACCGCAACCAGATGAGTTTTATCAAGAACATGTTTGAACAATCATTACGAGGTATTCTTTTCTCACGTGAGACCACACAGGCCATTATGCCACGGCTTATTGTACTGCCACAAAAACATGGCTTTGATTCTGTACTGGAGCTGATGTCAATACTGCACGATCTTTCTATTTCACGTAACATGCGTACGTTGTCAGATGCCTCTTTCAGCAATATGGAAACGTTTTCCTACAACAGCCGGCGTGTTGAAAAAGTGATGCAGTACCTGAACAGCAATTTTGAAAAGAACATTACGCTTTCCGAAGTATCCCGCTTATCTGCCATGACCGATGTGGCATTCAGTCGCTTCTTTAAACTGCGTACCGGTACTACTTTTATCGATACGCTCAATGAGATTCGATTGGGACATGCATCACGCCTGTTGATTGAAACCACGCATAATGTTACTGAGATCGCATACAAGTGTGGATTTAATAACATCTCTAACTTCAATCGCATTTTTAAAAAGAAAAAAGATTGTACACCGAAAGAATTCCGTAATGCCTATGTATCATCAGGCGTAAGAAAATTTATCTGATCCTCATTACCTGTAGAATATATTACCCGCTTATTCCCCGGCAGCCAATCACATAATGGTTTTCATATATGCAACCAAAGCCTTTATGGAAAAGGGTTACAGCATCATTTAACATTTTCTGGTATGGTGTTGACTACACTTATACTGTATATCTATCCTTAACTACTTAAACCGGGGATTATGAAACACATCTTATGGTTATGTGCGCTATTCATCTGCGCAACGGCTTCAGCACAGGAAGACTATGGTAAAAGAAATGCTTTTTCTATTGGCTATGGAATGGTTACCAGTCCGGCTGTGATTGATGGTTTTTCAGAAATACTCCCCATCAGTGTAAATGGTGCGCAGGCGAATTTAAAAAACCGGAGCAACACCGGTGCCTTTATTATGAATCTGCAAGCTGGTAAAAGACGCTTTAAAGCAGGAGGCAGCCTCGCTTTTCAACGCATCACACAAAGCGCCACTGATAACAGCGGCAACAGCTACGGTACTGTCAACAGCAGCTTTTTTACTATTGCCCCTCGTGTTGATTATTACTGGACAACCGGTTTTTTCAAATTGTATTCCGGTATTGCGCTTGGCCTCACCTTCGCCCGGCAAAGCTATTATGCCGATCACCAAAACAAGACTTTTGCAAATTATCACCTCAATGCTATTGGTCTTGAAACCGGTGGAAAGATCAGTGTGTACGGCGAAGCAGGATTTGGTTTTGGCGGTGTATTGAATATAGGCGCCCGTTGCAGGTTCTGATCTGTCACTTCAACTTATCTGTCCGGCAGGTAAGGCACCTGTCGGATATTTTTATTTTTTTATAATTTCAACAGGTACAACCAGTATTTTTTTCCAAAAAGGTTGGGCAATTCTTTTATCCTGACAAATCCTGCTGATTCATAAATATGTCGCGCAGCATCCATAAATTCTGATGTATGCAGCGCAATGGTATGTTCACCGGTAGACCGCGCATATTCAATACAGCGAAGAACCAGTTGCCGTGCAATTCCTTGTCCGCGATAGGCAGGATCAACACCTACCATTCGTAAACAACTCCAGTCTTCCTGGAAAACATCGGTAGGATTTCCCTGCGGAACAAAATAGGAAACACCTGCAAGCTGTTGTCCGTTACGACATACAAATACCGTTGACTTACAGATCAATTGCTCCAGTCTTTCATGATTGCGGATACCGGCACCCAGCTTATCCCAGTTCTCTTTGGTAAGTACTTCCGAAAACTGTGAATAGGCCTTTATATTCAATGCTCTAAGCTGTTCTATTTCGTCGATAGAACTGATGCCATATTGCAATTCCATATTCATGTACCGCAAAATAAAAAAACAGGCGTAATATGTACGCCCGTTTTTATCAAAATAAACACCAACTGTCGGATATTATTACTGAAATGATACGTGGGTTAAGCCATTAGTACAGAGTCTTATCAACTTCTCAACTTTTTACTTCCTGACCCATACTCCCTTGTACCTTAATTCATCCTTTTCTGTACATCATCAACTCCCGACTTACGGTTTTTACTTGATTTTACCTGGCTATTGCCGAATTTCCAATTAAAAGTGAGTCGTACAAAGCGGCTTTCTGATTTATTAGTGCTTACCGCATAAATATCTTCGGATGAAATGGTATAGCGCTGACGGGCAGAATTCAGCAGATCTGATACACTTAATGTAATAGTGCCTTTTTTCTGCAGTACAGCTTTAGAGATCCCTGCACTCATCACAAACTGGTCTTTGTAACGATAAGGAGCCAGCACCAACGGAGAAGAATAAGAAATGTTCAATTCACTTCTGAAACCTTTTCCAAACATGAATGTATTCTGGCTTGAAAAATAACCTGTAAAGGCAGACTGGTTTAACATCGCTTTGCCAGATGTTTTGTATCCGGCATACAAGCCGCCCAGGTTATTGCTGGTAGTGAATTTGTTATTGAAGAAAGATTTAGTCCAGGAAACATCCAGTGTAGCCTGTTGTGCGCCATTCATGTTACCATAAGTACTGACCATAGCACCGGATACCACATCTTTTTTGAACACATCAAACAACACATCAGTATAGCGGCTGTAGGCAAGAGAAACAAGCCATTCGTTTTTATAAGACCATCCGGCTTCAAAATTATCAGAGAATGAAGGCTTAATATCAGGGTTGCCCTGTGAATAGGCATATTGATTCTGGTACACAATGAAAGGATTCACAATATTGAAACCAAAACGTTCAATTTTACGGCTATAAGACAAACTGAACTGCTGGTCTTCAGACTGGTTAAAACCAATGCTTGCGGAAGGGAAAAGTTTGAAATAACTGCTGCGGTTGATCTTTCCTAAAGTCACTGAGTTACCCTTGCTATTGGTCTGTTCTGCACGTACACCCAGTTGCCAGTCAAATTTTTTCCAGGAACTGGCTGCTGTAACATACGCAGCATTGATATTTTCATCATATACAAAACGATTGCTTTTACCTTCATCCCATGTCCATACGCCGTCCTTATTTTGCTCCCATACAATATCGTTATCTGTTGTGGTAAGCACTGTTTTGATGCCTGTTTCATATTTTATCTTATTGGCAGAAAAGCTATAGTCAGCAGTAAAGGATCGAATAGTATTGTTACCGGGAGAATTATCGCGCAACAGGTAAGGATTGGCGTATTCAGTACCCTTTCCATCAAAGTAACGGGTAGTGAAATAATCCTTCCAGGCTTTATTGTATCTCAGGTAATCAATATTGAGAGAAAGATCACCGCCTTTACTACCCAATTTGGCTTTATAATACACATTCACCGCAGGTGTTACAATGGATGATCTGCCATGTTGTGCTACAGAAGAAGAAGAATCATTACCATCATCATAATTGTTAATAGTAGTTCCATCACTTGCTTTTTTGCGGAAGCCGGCAATACCTTTTACCAGCACACCGAAACTGCTTCTTTTACTCAGATCGTAATCCATTCCTACTTTAAAAGTATTGTTGTCGTTTTTGTAGATGATCTGCTGTTCGTCATTGATAATGGAGTGCGCCAGTAGTTTTCTATCGGCATGCAGTTCATTGTATGTTTTTGTATGCAGGTAATCCACGCTGCCGTATACATTCATTTTTGAGTTACGGTAGTTAAGACTGATACCGCCATTATAGCGCAGGTAACGTCCGCTGCCAATACCAGCTGTAGCCACGCCGTTCAATCCCAGGCTTTTGTTTTTGGCCGATACAATGTTGACAACAATTCCTCCCTGTGCATCATACTTAGCGGATGGCTGTGTCAGCACCTCTATTTTATCAACGGTATTGGCAGGCATAGCTGTAAGGAATGTTTTCAGGTCATCACCGGAGAGGTTTAATTGACGACCATCCATCAAAACGGTTACACTTTTTCCACGAAAACGCAGTCCGCCCTGCTCCTGCATACCCGGCGCACGTTTGATTACCTCGTATACATTATCGCCGGCAGCCAGTGGGCTTTGTGCTATATTCAACGTAATCTTATCTGTTTTCTGTACAATGAATGATTTGGCAGCAGTTACCGTTACTGCTCCCAGGTTATCCGGGGTATGTGACAGTATCGCCTGCAGTGTATAGCCGGCTTTGTTTACAGGTACAGCATCCAGCTTACGGGTAGCGTATCCTACATGTTCAATCAGCAGATCATAAGTACCGGCTTGTACATTGAAACGGAACATTCCGTTTGCATCAGCAGCAGTTTTCAATGTATCGCCTTTTGCAGCAATCAGTACAGTAGCACCGGGTAATATTTTATGTGTGGTGCTGTCAGATACAGTACCGGTTAAAGCGATCTTGTCTGTTTGTGCAGATGCATTGTTTACTGAGCAGGCAATGACAGTGGTCAGCAGTAGTTGTGTAAGAAGTTTCATGGTGTTTGTTTGTGTTTGATTTGATGACACAAAAAAACAACACACAACAGCCCCGTAAAAGCAGCCTTCTGCCAACAATACTATTTCCTCTACATAAAAAACAGGGATGATTTTCGTCGAGGAAAACCGGTTTTGGTCGAAGGTTTTACCATAAAAAAGGGGCCGGCACCCTTTTAAAAGGATACCGGCCCCTGGTATTAAGATATTAGTTAGCCATTTCCGGTTCTGCTATCTTTTCCTGCAGTTCTTTAATGGTCATATTGTACATTACGCTGTGGCGGTTATTTACACGTTGCGCCAGGTGTACATGCGCAATGTAATTCTGTACGATCTGGATCTTATCGCTGGGCGTTACCACCAGCAATTGCAGGTGTAGTTGCTTACACAGCTCCATCAGGTAAGTGGCTTTTTCTTCATCCTGGTTACTGAAGCTCTCATCCACTGCAATAAAACGAAGACTCTTGCTATTCTTGCCTTCGCGGGTAATACCAAACTGGTAAGCAATGGCGCTACACAAAATAGTATAGGTAAGCTGTGCCTTTTCACCACCCGATAACTGTCCCATCTGCCGGTATGTTTTTTTCAATTCGTTGGTGTTACGATACTTTTCATCAGCCCAGAACTCAAACCAGTTGCGCACATCCATTACACGGTTGCGATAAGCATCGCTTTCATCCAGACTGGCGATCAGCGGTTGTACCTTCTGCCGGAAATGCTGTGCCTTTTCTTCAAAACTACTTTGCTGCCAGTTGGCTGCCTGCGGCAATGCATCCAGCAAGCGTGTGCGGAATTCCTTGATCGTAGCATCCGGTACCGGACGTCTGCCCAACTGGATATAAGTATCAGGCAAACGGTTAAAGTTAATAGCACCCAGTGATTGGTTCAGCTTCAGGATGCTGTTACTGATCTCACGCTCCCATCTTTCCATTTCTTCGTTCAATCCGCCGATCTTATACGTAATGGTGACGTTGATATAACTTTCAAAATCTTTCCTGAACCTGGGCAGGTTCTCAGTACTTAATTTATCCAGCCATTCTTTGTATTCCGCCGCATGCATAGCTTCATCCGGTAGTTGTTGTACATCGCCCATCCAGTCGGGGAATCGTTGCAATACTTCTGCTGATGGATTTTTAATACGATTGATACTGCGGTTCAACAATGTTTCTTCTTTATACACCGCTTCCTGCAGATCATGCGCTTTCTTTTCTGTTTTCTGCCGGAACGATTGGTAAATGCCATCAATGGTATCCAGTGTTACAGCCAGCAATTCATCAGCATGCTGTTGCTGGAACTGTAATAGTTCGTCTTTATCGGCCTCAGTTACGTGCTGCAATAATTGCTGCAGCTCTTTCTGCTGCTGTGTACGGGTTTCAATGTTGTTCTGCAACAACATCCGCTCACCGGCCAGTCGCTCACGTTCTTCTTCTGCCTGTACACGTTGCTGATACACTGTATCCAGTTGCTGCGTCAGTGATTTTAACTGGTTATTGCTTTCACGCAATTCACTGATCTGTTCTTCTGTTTTCCGGATAGAACGTTGTACAGAAGCAATATCAATTTCCGAAAATCCCTGGTGCTCTTTTACACGGGTAAATGCATAGAACTGCTTCTGCAAACGTGCCGCACGGCTTTTACAGCGCTGCAATATTTCATCAGCCTGTGTTATTTCGTCATGCACTGCATTACGGCGTTTGATCAGCATTTCTTTCTTTTTCTCATTATTCCATCCCATCACATAGCGGCTGGCATCACTCTTTCCGGGTCTGTCATCTTTTTCATGACGGTCGCGGTTCTTGATCAGCCCGTTGATGGTGATCGCTTTATCAAACCGTTCAAACACTTTTTCATCATCCACACAACTGTAATTGAACTGCTGTATCACCTGTTGCTGTACCCAGTGACTCAACGGGTGATCTGGGTGAAAGTCCAGTTTTTCAAATACAGTGTCCTCATCAGCCCGCAGATCCAACGCCAGGTCATTTACACGATAGTATACCAACCTGGCTCCCAGGCTGGTATTATTTACATAGCGGGTTACTTTTTTATAATGCTTATCCGGTATCAGCAACCGCAGTGAAAATCCATACAGTAGTTTTTCAATAGCTGGTTGCCAGTGCAGTTCTTCAGATTTGACCTGCATCAATTCACCGGCATACGGCAGATCGTTGGTATCGATCTTCAATGCTGTACAGATATCTTTGCGCAGGTTCACCAGGTGACCCGGGATATTATTTTTGCTTTGCAGCAACGAATTCAGTTCATCTTCCAGGCGTTGCCGTTCGCCATCAGCTTTTGATCTGCTGTTCTTCGCATCAAACTCATCATCTTCATTCAAACGTTGTTCACGTTCCAGGCGGTGTGCAATACGGCTGATTTCTTTAATTACACGACCATAAGTTGCCTCATCACCCAGGCTTTTTTCTTCAATATGCAGCGTGGTACACCATTCGGTAAACAATTCCAGATTCTGTACCACTTCTTTGTGCTTGTGCTGCAATTGCTGCAGGTCTTTTTCCAGTTGCTGCAATCGCTGACCGGCCTTATTCTGCTCCACCTGGTTCCTGGTCACACGTTCTTTTTCAATCAGCTCGTCAATTAACTGCCGTGCGTCCTCAGCTTTCTGCACCAGCTCTTTCATACGCTGGCTGCTTTCTTCCAGCGCCAGTTGCAGCAGGCTATTTTTGGCGTAGCTGTTCCAGATGGTAGCTGTATTGAGATAACGGTTGGTTTCGTGCAACTGCTGCTTCAATGTGTTGAACGATTCAAAATGTTGCTGAACCGGTTGCAGTAATCGTATCTGCTCTTCTGCTTTTTCAATATTTCGTTGTGCATCCAGCAGGGTGCCCAGGTGTTTTTTCAGCTCCTGGAACTGCTCTTCCATATTGCGTGGCTCCAGCATGTGCAGCCGGATAAAATCATCCAGGTTGCCCAGTACTTTAATACCCACGGTCTGGTTAAACAGGCTCAGTGCCTGTATGCTTTGCATACCTAACACATCTACCATACGCAGGGCATATTTACTGGCAGCATCAAACCACTCTACCTGCTTCCTGCTGCCCTTGTTGTATTTCTGGTCAATGCGTTTTTTCCAACCGCCGTTCAGGTCAAATGGTTTGAAATCATCTTCAATCTTCAATGCCTTGTGCGCCACACCAAATACCCTGCGCATATCACCACTGCTGAAATACCGCACCTGTATCAGGGTAACGGTCTGTTCGGCCTCATTGGCAAAATTGGCCAGCAGAATACTGTAGGCCTCTTCTTTATTTTCACGCAGGTAAAGTGTTTTGGTAGCGCCATTATCACCGGTATTGATGGTTCCGTAACCACCCATTACATAACTCTCTTCTGTACGGTCTCCCTTTTTTTCACTACCAGACGACTGGTTGTAAAACCTGTATTTTTTTTCCGGCACAATCAGAGTCAGCAGGGCATCAACAAAAGTGGTTTTGCCACTGCCGTTTGATCCCGTCAGCAAACTCGTTTCTCCCATCGGGCGTATACTGTGCACATGTTCATCGAAGGTACCCCAGTTGTATACTTCGATATATTGTAAACGGAAACCGCTTTTCTGACTGTCAGTACTAAATACGTTGAGCTGCATGTTCGCTTAATTGCTGTTTAAACTGTTCTAATACTTCTCCGTCAACTTTTGCTTTGATGATCTTTTTGATCCTGAACTTCTGTTCATCTGCCACCTCATGATTTTCATGCCGGTCTAAAAAGCCATTCTCCTCTGCTTTATCAATCAACCTGTCAATTTCTTTCAGGAACTTAACACGACTGGCATTTTCTTTAAAGAACAATTCGGCATATTCTTTTATTTCCCGACGTTTTTTGATCAGTTCCCTGCTGGTAGCTTCGCCTACTTCAAACTCAGCCATCATCTCGCGCAACAGCACCAGCATGATACTTTCCTCGTACGTCAACGGACGACGCTGCATCCATGTTACTTCTGTTCCTTCTTCCTCATCATCGGCTGTTCCTGCATGTCGTATATAGGCATATCCATCCTGCTCGTCCAGCACTAGGGTAAGTCCCAATTGCTGCAGAAATGCCGTCAGCTCTGTTTTATACTGCAGCAACTTTTCCCATGATGATTTTTCCACATACTCCATGGGACCTTTCAGCAGCTTGATGAATATAGAGGTATATGGTAATATTCTGTTATTCGCCATAGCTTCAATTATTTACTGAACAGCAGGTAAGGCACCTCCACAAATTTTGTTTGCTGCTCATTAATTGCAATGTGTTCGGTTGAATTTTTAATGATCTGTACACGGCTGCTTTTATCGCGCAGAAAACCGTAATAAGTTACAATTTCTGCAATACCGTTTTCCAATGCAGTGGCTTCAATAATTTCTTTCAGTGTGGCAGTTTGCTTGTGTTGCAGCACCTGTTCCACTTTCTGCCACAAACGTTTTTTATCAATATGCGAAGTGTTAAGAAGCTTACTGAAACGTTCCGGATCGGACACGCCCTCACTGGTAGCTACTGGTTGTTTAATGGCCGCAGCTGTTTTACGGGGTTCTGTCGCCAGTTTGCGCTCCATAGCCATTTTTATTTCTACCGGTTCTCCTATCGCTATGCCGCAGGGAACATGTTCTTCTTCCATCAGGTCAAACACCAGCTCTTTGATATTGCTGATCTGTTGCCGTAATCTTCTGTGGCGGGCAATTTCTTTTTCAGTAATGATCCGGCTAAGTTTCTCCGCCATTTTATCATTGGCATCATACACACTTTTACCCTGTTGTAACAACATGGATTTAATGTTCTGCAAAAAGGTTTCATCGGCTTCAATACTCCTGTCCTGTAATAATTCCAATAATCCGTCTGTCAGTTCGCGCCAATCTTCCTGTCCTGCGCGGGAAATGAGAAAATCCCAGAAAGCATAAAAACTTTTGCCCTGGTTGCTGTTGCGTAGCGCATCGTATGCCTCAAAAGCAAACCCAACAATGGCGCCTTTATTCTGTTCGGCCTTTGTGTGTTGTTCTACAATAGCCCGGTGTATCTGTTTAAAATTATCTTCTACTTCACGGAAATCACTTACCAGTTCGTAACACAAACGCGTAAACAATTCCAGGCGCTCCTGCACTTGTGCATTCGTATACCTGTCCGGGGCAATACCCAATTCAATAGCCTTAATCTCCTTGTCAATTTCAGCACGGCGGTTCTTTAATATTTCCAGTTTCTTTACCCGGTCGTCTTCCGTATTCTCTACAATATCGCGCAGTGAATTAAACAGCAGGCGAAAACGGCTTTCTGTACCTACAAACTGGCGCAATTGCAGGGTCTGCATCCATTGAAATACCTTTTCGGTATGTGAGCTTAGCTGATATTGTGTATTGCCTTCTGCATCGGGCAGATCCTGTAGCAGGCGTTTCTGTACCCAACTGATGATATATTTACGACTACGGCTTTCCTCGTCTTCACCAAACTCAATACGCGCCTCTTCCAGGTCTTCCACTCCCTCTGTATGCTGACTCAACGCTTCTGCCAGTAACTGCACCAGTTGCTGTTCCGGAACCAGGAAGCGGTTCTCTTCTTTAAATACAGCATACAGGAAAGGTAATACCCAGTTGGCATTACGCAACCGCAACATTTGCAAGGCGGGGGATGATGAAAATAAATACGCTACCTCTTCCTTCTTCATAGGGAAAACTGGTTTTTGCCAAACGGACAAATGTAAAAAGAAAAACAAGCGGTTTTTCAAAACTTATTAACAGCAAACTGTCACCCCAAAGTCCCCAAATGCAGTACAGTACTACCGTTCAACACCTTTTTACTTTAATTGTCCACAGACTGCAGCTGCTTCCAAGCAGCTTACAGCGATATTCAGAACATCCAGGTTTACCCCTGAAAAACACTTCTGCCAATTTGTACCCAATGATAAAAGAATGTTAAAGCAATAGCTGTAAAAGGTACACCTGCTATTTGCACAGGATATAATATGACAATTCTATTAATATCATATTAAAAAAACAATGCTTTTGGCATGTACGGCATGTTTGTTGAATTTCTACTGATGTATTTATTCATTTGAAAAATATGGAGGTTGTTATGAAAACGAAAACAGAAGTATTCGAAGTAACGGTAGAAGGTAAAGCAGTGGTAGTAAAAGCTACTCCCTATCAGATCAATACCGGGGAAACTCGTTTCAGGGTAAGTATCAACGACAGTCCTGTACATATTTTTGCATGGGATAACAACAGGCAACGTCTGGCAGATATTGAAAGTGGTCATGCAGCCAATAAGATCCCTGCACAGATAGAAGCCGCTATCAGCGAGCAGATCAATAATCGCCTGGCTGCTTAATTACCTTATTCAAAAAAGACAAGCTGTCTCAGCATACGTGTTGAGACAGCTTTTTTATTCAATACAGTGTTTTATACAAACGGGATCACAGCTTATTTCATCCATCCATGCTTTATCACAATGCTATAAAATAAAAAAGCCACCCGGAGGCAGCCTTATTCTATTTCAAACGTTTATTTATAGCGGGTCAGTATACATTAACACTACCTTAGCTTTTATAACATCACCCGGTAAAGTTACATTGCCACCATCCAAACGATAGTAATCAATACCGATGTAACCAACACCATGATATGTTCCATAGCTGATACCATTGAATGTTTCCGGGATAGCTTCATACGTATTGCCCTTATCAAATGACAGGTATACCAGCACACCACCTTCACCCAGGAAACGGTTGGTAAGCTCCGGCACATCCAGTGATGTTGAATATCCTTTACCACTGCTGGTGGGGCTCCATTGATTTACCTGGATAGTAAAAGTAGTAGCATAAGCCTGTTTAACAACCTGTGTAACCTCTTTTTTACAAGCGGGAAGGGCAAAAACTGACAGTAATACAAGGCAGGTAGTGAATACTTTCATATGTGTTTTTTTTAGTGGTTCTTGTTTTCCATTACTATTAATAGTACGCGCTCAGAAATATAAATGTTACAGATAAATTACAAAAACCATACCCGACATGCCTTATTAACAATCCGTTAAACATTGTAATACCGATCCCTTCACACTGCATTGTGACACTTTTTTATAGCATAAGTTTAAAAACACTGAACATATTTTTAAAACGATCCTGCGCAGTATACCAGTCACATATCTATATAAATACAAAAGCCGGTAATTATGTACCGGCTTTGCTGCAGTTGAACAGCATTCATTGTACTACCTGCATAGTATCGGGCCTTGGTCGATGCATAGTATCTTTTTTGGGTTTTGGATGTTTCTTAGGTTTTGTAGTGTCTCTTTTAGGAATAGTATCATTGTAATACCCCATGTCTTCGTTTGCAGATGATATAAAATGGTGTGTACCGCTGCTCATAGACATCGTAATAATAGCTAAGCCAATACCGGCCGCCAGAAGGATCTGTTTCATAAATGAAGGAATTTTTTAATTTTAAAATGCCCTACGGCCAGGTAATAAGCGGGGACATTATCATAAGGTGCTTATACTAACAATTACTATAATCATGCCATCCGGCCGACTCAATTGCCTTACAGGGCAAGGAATTCAAAGCACAGAAGGTTGTCTTCGATCTCTTTCGGTAAAGATCACGGGGCTATCACCCCACTCTTTCATCCGGGCTATTTTATCGTAAGGGATTTTCAGTCTCCCAACCAACCCTTTAAAATTGTAACGTACCCGTTACTGTTATGTATATACAACACACTATACTGGGAACGTTTGCGTAAATAATTAGTGTCATCCTGAAGGCTAAATAGAACAAAGAATATGAAGTGTTAGTAATTTGTAGGTATTGTCAGATACTTACCTGGTCTCCTTCTCATTTAGTAACGATTGTATTAAACCTTAATCTCATTTACAATGAAACATGCCATTCTTTTATCACTATCACTAACGTTAATATATAGTTGCGATAAAAAATCCGACATAATAGTTCAGGAAGAGCAACAAACACAGGAACCTGTTGCTGTATCAGCAGTAAGCGTTACTGTAACTACAGAATCGGCTTTAAAATCAGCAATTGCCAACGCAGCCCCCGGCGATATTATCAAAATAAGCGGAACCATCAAGCTTACCAGCACCCTGCAATGCCTGAACAGTGGTACATCCAGTGCCAAGATCAATTTTACCGGAGGAACGCTGGATTGTTCCGGTATTTCTTCCGGATGGGGCGTAAAAGTGAATGGTAGTTATTGGAACATCACCAATATGACCATCAAGAAAGCACCCGATTGCGGCCTGGTATTCCAATATGGCGGATACAATTATGTGTACAATGTAACTGTTACCGGCAATGGCGATTCCGGCATGCAGTTATACAATGGCACGCATGATAACAATATCAGCTATTGCACCTCCACTGAAAACTACGATGTAGCCAATGGCGGCGAAAATGCCGACGGTTTTGCCTGCAAACTATCTGCAGGTGCCAACAACAAGTTCGACCATTGCACGGCCAATCACAATTCTGACGACGGATGGGACTTGTATGGCCAGCCCTATACTGTGACCATCACCAATTGTACTGCTACCAACAATGGTTTTGGCACCAATGGAGACGGCAATGGGTTTAAACTGGGCAGCTCAGGACAATCCGTACCACATACAGTTACCAATTGCACATCCAGTTACAACCTGGCACATGGTTATGACGGCAATGGCAATACCGGCCACATTACCACCACCGGCAGCACCGGTACCGGTAATGGCCAGTCACCCTTGTTTTACAGGATCTATTAATTAACATGACGAGAAGGAGATCAGGTTATTGTTAGCATCGAAGCCATTAATTAATAATGTATTAGCTATTTTTTGGCAGATTAAGATTTATCACTTTATTTTGCACCCTCCTTAGGGACATCGGTTCAATAAAAGTTCTAAAATAGTTTGGGGAATTAGCTCAGTTGGCTAGAGCGCTTGCATGGCATGCAAGAGGTCACCGGTTCGACTCCGGTATTCTCCACCAGAAAGGTTCACAGTATGTGAGCCTTTTTTATTTGGAAGTCAACTGGAATAGAGCGTCCGGAAATCGGGTTGAAAATATCAGGGCCAGAAGAGAGATTGAATTGCTCTGTTAAATCGCATCTCTATACTTATTTCATCATCTTTTTCACCGCAACCGGCGTAAGATATGGATAGAACATCTGCTGAAATACCGCATTATAATAACTCACAGCCTGTTGTCCTTTTAATTTTACAGTCAGTTCATTATTAGACAACCAGAAATCAGCCACGATAAATATTTGTATCACCAGTGTTTCCCACACACTTTCAGGTAGATCAGAACGAAAGATGTTGCCGGATTGCAATTGTTTAAACAACACCTTAAACTGGGTGCTTCTGCGTTCGGTTAAAGTGTGGTAATGTTTCTTTATAGCAGGAATGCGTAAGCCAATTTCTACAAAATTCAACAGGATAAACCGGTATTTGTATACCAGTTCAAAAGAACGATGCGAATAATCATAAAACAACTGCAGATCAGCTTTTCCTGCTCCGCCTACCTCTTCCATAATAACATCAAATTCAGCTGCCAGTTGTTTATACAATGTATGGATAATGTCATCCGTATGCTTAAAGTGGTAATGCAGGTTGCCCGGACTTATTGCCATTTTTGCGGCAATATGCCTGCTGGTAATGGCATGTATGCCCTGGCTGTTGTACAATTCCAGCGCTGTAGCCAGAATGCGTTCTTTTGTACCCATACTCAAATTTAGAACAAATGATCTAATATTTAAATTATTAGTACATTTGTTCTAAAATTATGCATCCATGAATAATGAACAGGATGAGAACCGGCAAAAGGAATTGCCTTTGCTGAAACGGCTCAGGAATACTGTTTTTCCTGTGAAACCTACTGATCCTGCACCGGTAAAAGTAATGAAACACAGCGCCTTTTATTTATTTGCAGTGATGGTAATGCTGATTTCACTGGCTGTAGTCGGTGCTATTATGGTAGTGTTGTAATATGAAAAGACTATTAGATCCTTTATTTATTACCTACGGCCTGCTATGGTGCGGCATTCATCTTTGCAGATATCTGCATCAACCGGTTCCGGTACTGAATGATCATCTCACCGATTGTATTGCTGTGCCGGCTATGGCGCATCTCACACTGACTTTCACGCGCAGCTATATTGCACACGATGATGAATATTCTTATCCCCTGGGCTATCTCTTATTTATTGCAGTATATATAGCCATTGTTTTTGAAGGCATACTGCCACATTATTCTGCTGCCTATACAGGAGACATACTGGATGTTGCAGCCTACTTCGGCGGGGCATTGTTTTATTACTATGTGCACAACAAAGTTTACCTGAAAAAATATAGACAGAGCGCAACTTAATAATTGCTCTGCACCACTTCTTCCGCCAGACCAAAACTCAACGTCATACCCGCACCTCCCATACCGTTGACAATGGTTACACCCGGCTCAGGTTGAAATACAAAATCCGTTTTGCCATCTGTTTTTTTAGGATAGATGCCATGCCAGCTTTGTGAAAGATCCCAATTCTTAAAACGTGCAAAACGTTTCAGGTAATCCAGTATCAGTTGATTGATGAAATGCTTATCAAACGGATCAAATACGCCTCCATACTCATGACTGTCGCCAACGGTCAGTTCTCCTTCCCCATTCTGCGATACCATAACATGTATTCCCCAGCGTATATAGTCGGGCAACGTTGCTTCAAAATGTTGTTTCAATGCCGGCAATGAAGCTGCTACTTCAAATCCTTTGTAATGCGCCAGCGATAAACCACCGCACAATGCAGGACCTATCCGCCAGTTATCAGGTTGTACGGCCAGGCGCATCATCTGCAGTTTACATTTGGTAAAATAATTTTCCTCAAAAACTTCAGGATACAGCGTTTCAAAATCAGCACCGCCGCATACAAATATCTCATCAGCACTTAGTCTTTCACCTCCTCCGGTAATGATCTCCGGGTAACGGATTTCTGTTACTGCTGTATTGAAATGAAAAGTTATACCATACCGTTGTTGCAACCAGGCCGGTATTTTTTCTATCGCCACACGCGCTTCCACTATCATTTCATCTGCACTCCACAATGCACCTTTCAATCCTTCCGGATTGATAGCTTCGCTGCGTTGTAATGCCGTCTGCGCATCAATGGCAATCATTGGTCTAATTCCTGTATTGGCTGCTGCAATTTCATTCAGCACCTGCCATTCCAGTTCATCATATGCCAGGTGCAGGCTACCGGTTTCCTCATACCACAAACCGGCTTCCGTACAAACCTCTTTCCAGATCGCTTTTGAACGCAATGCTCTTTCATACAACATGCCGGCAGGTTGCCCAACCGGCCATACCATGCCGAAATTTCTTACCGAAGCACTTACAGCTTTTTCATTCCGCTCAAACACATGCACCTGGTAACCTCTTGTTGCCAGACTTCTTGTTATTGCCAGGCCAACAATTCCTGCTCCTATTACAATTGCTCTTTTACGTTCCATAATGTATTGTCTGTAGTATTGGCGGCACGGCCATGTTCATATTTTCTCTTGAAATAAACCGCTGCCAGCAATGTACCCATAATTCCTGCTATCGAAACTGCCAGTATTGCATTTATAAAGAATCCCGTCCACGATACTTTCAATCCTGTAAACTCTTTGCATAGCAGCACCAGTATGCTCCCCAGGTATCCGAATGAATCTGCTATGTACATAATAAAACCTACATTACCTTTTATGCGATAACTGGCTATCATCCGTTCAAAATACAACGCATTGAAGGGTACATAGCTCAGGTACAAACCGGTTCCTACCATTACCATCCACCAAAAAGGTCCTGCTTCATGGTACATAAACAATATGGTAGAGATCAGTGCCAGCGCGTATCCTGCAATTACCATATAGTGATTGATCATAAATGCACGTATATTGTTTTTGACCAGTATCAGCAGGCTCATACAAAACAACACAGCCAGTGATACGGGGATCTCTGTTTCCGTAAAGATGCCAGCCTGGTTACCATATCCCTGTTCTTTCCATAATTCATTGGCAAAATTATCCCTGAAATCGCGCAGAATGGTCAATAGCACATACGTGGCAACGATCAATATAATTCCGGGAAGGTATTGCATGATAAAATCCCTCCGCTCTGCTGTGGTCATAGGTTTCCGAACGCTGCGCAGTTGTATATCCTCAGTAGTTGGCGGCGGTAAATGATTCAGCAGACATGTAAACAATAACATAGGTAATACAAACAATCCACCGGTAATAAACGGCATCCACCACTCACTGTAATGACCTTCCAGTATCACCAGTTTACCAACACTTTTTACTACCCCGGATGAAAATATAAAACTGATGGCCAGCACTGCACCCATAAACTCTGTGGTCTTTCTTCCTTCCACATAGCTGAACACCAATCCCCATATCATACCCAAAGGGAACCCATTTAATAACAAGAACACGATACTGTAAGGAGGGGGCACAATGGCAAACAGCAGTAATGCCAGCCATGAGAACAGGATGAGCTTTACAATGATGCTGGCTCTTTTTTCCGGTTGCATGCCTGATATAAAACGGATACCGTAAAACTTACTGAGCATATACCCCATTACCTGCGCTATTACCAGCCATACCTTGTAACTGGCGCCGGCAAAATAAATCCCTTCATAACCTGCCACGGTAAAAGGTTTCCGGAAAGCATACATGCAAAAGTACACTCCGAATGAACAGCATGCAGCATACAATGACAGTAACCAGACTGGCCACCGTTTCATTCGCTCCTGCAAACCGGGCAGTATTATCATACAGGTTATTTTTGATAATTGTTCTCCAATACCGGTATCAGTTCTTCCAGGTGATCAATAATGAACGACGGCTCATACGGTTCCAGTTGCGCCCGTGTAAAAGCCCCCGTAGTAACGCCAACAGACAACAGGCATCCTGCATTTTTTCCTTCATTAATATCAACTTCCGTATCACCGGTTTTGATCACCTGCAGGGCATCATCAACTCCAGCATTACGCATCAGGTGTTGTATCATATAGGGAAACGGACGACCGGCCTTTACTTCATTACTCGATACCACATCATCTACCAGGCCATCTCTCAACCAACCAAGTCGTTCTATGATTACGTTGGTAATGTCATTTGAAAATCCTGTATCAAGCGCTATACGGATTCCTCTTTCTTTCAGCCAGGAGAATACTGTAGCAGCACCGGGAAGCGGCTGCAGATCATTGGTAACGGTATAGTATTGCACCATCAGCTTTCTGAAATATTCATGAATAGCATTGATATAATCCGGTGTGATCAGTGTACTGTCCTGTTCATATTCCTGCAGCATGATGTCAATCGCTTCAGGCTTTTTATATCCCATTAAAGGATTTATTTTTTCAACAGGAACAGTATAACCGTATTGCTGAAATGCCTGCTGAAAAGCAATGGCTATTTCTCCGTTATCTTTTACCGTGGTACCTGCAATATCAAAAACTGCCAGACGTATATTGTTATGCATGTAATGTGTTTGTGTGAGTGAGATAATCATATATCATGGCAGCAAAATGCTGTAGTGGTAACATCTCCAGATCTGTCCGTTTACCTTCCTCATCCCATAAACGTACCTGTATGATCTCTTTAAAATACGGATGTTGACGGAAAGTTGCAATAGCTGCGTCATCCATCGGACCTCCCTGCCATTCCAGCGTCTGCATACTGGCAGGTGATAATTTCTGTTTGTACTGACTGTCTGTTGCTACCAGGTAACGCTTGGCATCTACATGTTTGTCAACTACAGCACATATTTTTTCAGAAAAGCCTCTATCCCTTAAATAAGCAGCACCAATACCTTCGTGGTTAACAGCTCCCAGCCCAGCCATTTCTTCCGTAGGTGCATAATGTCGCAGCAGGTGCCCTATATCGTGTAAAAACGCACCCAGTACCAATTCCTGGTCAGATCCATGCTCAATAGCCAGCATACCACATTGTATCATGTGTGCTGCTTGTGAAACAGGCTCACCATCATAATCATCATTGCCGTGGTCGTAAAAAAGCTGCATGATCTCGTTGGTCACCAGGTCTGCATCCATAAACTGTGGGGCCATACAAATATCGATTTATTAAAAAGCAGGTTAAGGTTTAAAAATAGTATTGATGGGTTCCTGTACCGGATGTGCAGGCTTAAAATTGAAACCCAGTACAGCAGCAATGGTAGTGGCAACCTGGCGCTGGTACAATTGCGGGTGATTGCTTACTTCTCCCAGAAATTTAGTATCGGGACCAATAGCCGCGATCCATATTCCGCCGGCATCTTCTACTTTGGCACCATGGTCTTTCCACTGATCTTTATTCTTGTCACCACGTCCATGATCGCAAAGTATAAGCATCGTGGTTTTATTCCGATATTCAGGCATTGATTGTAAAGTCATCCAAAGATCACCGATCATAGCATCTTCTGCATGTGCGCTTTTCAGGTATTGATCATACATGCCGGAATGTGCAAAATCATCTGTTTCATCAAAAGCGATATAAAGTATCCTTGGTTTATATGCTTTCAGGTATTCCCTGCCGGCAAAATAGGTAAGCAGGTCCAGCCTTACATCCACAGGTTTTGCTTCCAGAAACTGCATATCATTAATCAGCTTCAGATTGCTGTTGGTAAATGCCAGTGTATCCACATCTGAATTTACATATATACCACTACGCCATTTATTAAGGATATAGGGAAATACTTCCCAGGTGCTGAATGCTGCCACTTTACCGGTATAACCTTTTTGTTTATTGATAAACTCCAGTACATTCTCATTCTTATTCCTGACCTTATCGTTGGAGTTTACAGCGGTATCAGGATAGCCTGTAAAGATCTCATTGTAACCGGGGTAAGAGAACTTATAAGGATTGGCCACATTCACATAACAGCCCATGTTCCTGTTGCCATACAGTTGTCCCTGGGTTGCAATGGTGGTCCAGAAAAAAGGAAACAGTTTTTTTCTTCTTTCAGCAACATCATTACTCCAGAATTGCGCAGCCATGCCTGCAGAGTCGGATGTATAACGTTTGTCTGCCATCAGGGCTGCATCTACACCGCCAAACACTTCCTGCCAGCGCATGCCATCCAGCGTTACAATAACTACATTCTCTGTTTTACATTCCTGTGCAACAGCAGTAAACATGCTGCATACCAGGCCGATCAATAAGCAATGTTTTCTGTTCATATAAGCAGTAAAATTTTACATCTATTAACCGAAGAAAAGCAACGACAGCAGTTTCCTTCCATCGTTGCTAACCCATAAACTATCCCGTTCATTATCATCATTGCCGCTAAAGCATCTTTTGCAACGCATTATTGTAATTATGCTTGAATGTTTTGCATTGTATCCACTAGTAGTCAGTACAACACACAAGGGTTTGCCGGAAGTTTAATCAGCACCGCAGTACCAGGAACTGTTTCTTAACAAAAATCAGGAAGAATGGATAACAGAACAGTTGTTATCAGCAGGAATATCCACTAGAGAAAGTAAAATGCCGCTTTATAACAATTGGTTACCCTGCACCAAAAATATGGATGAAGCAAATGAAAGCGACATTTTGCAGGTTAACAAATAGTAAAGCAATTGTAAACTTTTATACCCTATAAACCTAATTAAGTTTACAAATACTAAACTTCATAATTTTCTTACATTTTATGAAAGAGGCATTATTTAATTTATCCATTGTCAAAAAAGTAAATGACCAGCATCACATATTCATCATCTGAAAGACATTCGGATAAATGCGGTTGCCTCGCATCATAGTAAAAAGTATCACCAGGTTCCAGCACATATTTCTTATCGCCAATGGTATATTGAGCCACTCCTTTCAGCATGTAATCAAATTCAAAAGCATCTGTTGATACAAAATCTCTGGGCGCATTTTTCTCCTGCCGGTATAATACCACATCTACCAGTTTACCATCTTGTTTAAAACTCATGATACGGTTGTAGTAAGAACCTTCGTTGTGTTCTTTTTCTATAGGCTCGTGCTGGTTGGCTTTTATCAGCACAGCACCATCATTATCAGCAAGACTCAATTGCCCGAAGAAATCATCCAGGTCTGTTTGCAGGGCTTTAATAATACTCAGCAATACGGTAAGAGAAGGTACAGTGCGGTTATTCTCGATCTGCGAAATTAGTCCCTTAGTAACACCAGCTTCATCTGCCAGCTTTTCAAGCGTGATCTTTTTTTCTTTGCGTCTTTCCTTGATCCGGTTGGCGATCTGAAATATGATATCCTTTTCCATAGTGAACATTTGAAATGACCTGCAAGAGAGAACAAAAATGCACATTCCTGATGATTCCCTCTCATTAAATAATCACTGCTATATAAATGCAAAAACCCCGCCGTAGCGGGGTTGAACAACATGCTTATGATACCAGCACTATTTTTTGTGCAGCTCTACATTGGCAAAGATCTTCACCTCATCACTCACTACAATACCACCTGTTTCAGTAACCGCACTCCATTGCAGACCAAAATCCTGGCGGTTTATCTTACCGCTCAGTTCAAAACCTGCTACGGTGTTACCATAAAAATCTTTCTGGGTGCCACCAAACTCTACCTGCAGCTCTACAGGTTTGGTAACGCCGCGAATGGTCAGGTCACCTTTCACTACATAATCCTTGTCATCTTTTTTGCTTACCTGTGTAGATACAAACTTCACTTTGGGGTGATTGGCAGCATCAAAAAAATCAGGTGATTTAAGGTGTCCGTCACGTTGGTCATTTCCTGTGCTGATGCTTTCTACCGCTGCAGAAAATTCAATTTTTGCATCCGTGAAATCATCTTTTGAAGATTCAATATTGCCTTCAATTGATGAAAATTTTCCGGTTACTGAAGAAATAACCAGGTGCTTTACCTTGAAGGTTACTTCAGAGTGTAAAGGGTCTATAGTCCATTTTGACATAACAATAGATTTTAAATACTAAATTAAAGTTTAAACACTGAACTAACAACAATCCTTTCTAAATTATTATAATTTCTTTGTTAAGCCATCAAAAGTTAAGCCCCGGCGGATGCCAGGGCTTAATTTATTAAACTGATAATATTGTATGAATATGATTGTTAGTCACCCCATATATCTGCTTTACCTTCCAGCCATTGTTTTACCAGGTCGGTAGTAACAGATTTTGGTCTTTCAATGGGGAACGCCAGTGCCCTGTCCCAGATCAGGCTGGCCAGCACACCCAATGCACGGCTTACACCAAACAATACAGTGTAAAATTCATATTCTACCATGCCATAATGTACCAGCAAAGCACCACTGTGTGCATCCACATTAGGCCATGGATTTTTGATTTTTCCAAGTGATTGCAGAATAGGTGGTACAGCCTCATAAACGTTCCACACAGTTTTTACCAGCGGATCATCAGGCATGTGTTTTTTCCCAAATTCCATCTGCGCTGTAAAGCGTGGATCTGTTTTACGCAACACAGCATGTCCGTAACCAGGCACCACTTTTCCTTCACTCAGTGTTTTCTTTACGTATGTAGCAATCTGGTCTTGCGTAGGCGTTTCAGTTTTCAGCTCTTCACGCAATTCGAAGATCCATTTTACTACTTCCTGGTTAGCCAGGCCATGTAACGGACCAGCAAGGCCATTCATACCGGCCGCAAAACTCAGGAAAGGATCGCTCAATGCAGAACCTACCAGGTGCGTGGTATGAGCTGACACGTTACCACCTTCATGATCGGCATGAATGGTCATATACAAACGCATCAGTTCTTTGAAACTATCATCTTCAAAGCCCAGCATGTGTGCCAGGTTACCCGCCCAGTCAAGCAATCCATTGGGCTGAATATGCTGATTGTTCTTATATTTTCTGCGATAAATATATGCTGCAATACGGGGCAAACGGGCTATAAGGTCCATAGCGTCGTCAAACACCGGCTCCCAGTAATCTTTTTTATTGATCCCCTCAGCATAGCGTTTGGCAAAATTGCTTTCTGTTTGTAATGCCATAATAGCAGATACAAACATTGTCATGGGGTGAGTAGTTACGGGCAAAGCATCTATCACTGCAAACACATGGTTGGGTACATGTGAACGGCGCTGCCATACAGAGCTGATATGTGCTACATCTTCTTCAGTAGGTAATTCGCCTACCAGCATCAGGTAAAACAACCCTTCGGGCAAAGGCTCGCTGCCGTCTTTTGCTTTAGGTAATTTTTCCTGTAATTCAGGGATAGAATAATTGCGGAAACGAATACCTTCCTGCGAATCAAGCAAAGAAGTTTCTGAAACCAATCCTGTTATTCCACGCATACCCTGGTAAACCTGGGACAACTGTACTTCACCGATTTTCTTCGCTCCGTGCTCCTTCAACAGTTCCTTTACTTCGGTAGCTGCCTTATCTGCTTTTGCTTTAAACCGTTCTTTTAAAATTCCCATGATTGTAGGTAAGATTATATGATAATGAGTACTATTTGTTACCGGAAGATATCTGGCGGCTAAAGTTAAAACAAACCGCTTAGACTAGGAACAAATTTAATTCAGCAGGTTTTAAGCCAGGTGTTAATTCACGTAAGCACAGTTAATATTAATACCTTTTTAATATATAAGTACTTACTTATTTGGGAGCCCGGCGGTACAGCCAAACCGCAACTACAGAGAAGATGATATTGGGCATCCATGCAGCCAGCATCGGCGGGAAATTACCTTTAGTAGAGAAGGTGAGCGAGAACTTATCCATCACCACAAACACTGCGGCTGTAATGATTCCCATGGCCAGGTGTAATCCGCTGCCACCACGGGTTTTACGCGATGCCACCACCACACCTATAAAGGTTAGCAATACCACCGCCACGGGCGTGGCATCTCTGCGGTAACGCGCTACTTTATAATCATTCAATCCCTCTACTCCCCTGCTTTCTTCACTGGCAATGAACCGTATCAGTTCCGGTGTACTCATTTTATCTTTCAGGTATTTATCAGGACGCAACTCACCGGGTTTAATGTTCAATGCAATCTCCATGGAAGGGATCACCTTCAGTTCTTCTACCGTACCATTGATCTTTCTTTCTACCACACCTTCCAGTTTCCATTTTTTGGTAGCTGTATCCCAACGCAGGTTATCAGCACGCAGGTTGTATACCATTTTGGTACCTTCCATACGGTTCAGGTAAAATCCATACGCACTTTTGGAAGAGGTATCATATCCACGCAAACCTGCAAAAGTGTGCGGGTCTATCTGGATATAGTTATTGCGCGATTTTTTATTGGCCTCAGCCTGCTCGTACGAACTTTTAGTATCAATATAATTGGCCTGGAAAGAACCGTAAATACCATTGGCCTTCGGTATCCAGAACTGGCTGGCAAACCAGAAAAAACCACCCAGCATCAAAGCCCCGATCATAAAAGGACGCAGCATGCGGTTGTAACGTACACCACTGGCCAGGATAGCCACGATCTCCGATCTGCCTGCCATTTTAGAAGTAAAGAAGATCACCGCAATAAATACCATCAGCGGAAAGATCATCGATATAATGAACGGTACAAAACCCAGGTAGTATTTGGTAATGATCTGAGAGGTAGAGAGCCCTGATTTTACAAAGTCATCAGCCTTCTCACTGGTATCAATCACCACTGCAATCACAGAGAAGATCAGCACCATGAAAAAAGTGGTGGTCAGGAATTTTTTTATTATATACCAGTCGAGTATTTTCATAAAACGACAAACGCCCCGCTCCGGAGCGCGGCAAATGTAGCGCAAAAAGCACAATGCAAAGGTTTTGCAGTCTGTAAAAGAATGTAAAAACGCATGGCGTCAGCAGTACGGGTTTGTAGCATGGTAATGTTTTCGGAAAATATTTCCTTTCTGCCTTATTTTTATGTCATTATGCGACAGGTCATAACATTCTTGCTCTATTTTTTTCTGCTGGTGCCTGCCATGGCCCAGGACAGTACCTTATATGGAAAATACCGTTTCGTATCCGGCGGCGATACCTTACCCTACCGGATGCTGCTACCAGCACATTATAATCCCGCCAAAAAATACCCGCTGATCGTATTACTGCATGGTGTTGGCGAAAGAGGTACCAACAATACTACCCAGTTGCGGCATGGCAGCCGGTTGTTTGCCGATTCGCTGACACGCGAAAAATTTCCGGCCTTTGTGCTGTTGCCACAATGCGCACCTACTGATTTCTGGGCCAGGATAGGTTTTACCAGCGCGGCCAGTGATTCATTAAAACCAATCACCTTCCGGTCTGAGCAACCCATCGGTAAAAGCCTGGCGCTGGTAAGCAGTTTACTGGATTCACTGGCAGCTTCCGGCAAAGTGGATACGAAGAAGATCTATGTAGGTGGATTATCCATGGGAGGCATGGGCACCTTTGAAATATTATGGCGCAAACCAGGATTCTTTGCCGCTGCCTTTCCTATCTGCGGTGGCGGAGATCCGGCAAAAGTGACATTATATGCCAACAACTTCCCTATATGGGTATTTCACGGTGATGCCGACCATACGGTAATGGTAGGTTATTCAAGACAAATGGTCAACGCATTGAAAGCCGCCAGCGCACAGGTTAAATTCACAGAATATCCCGGAGTAGCGCACAATAGCTGGGACAAAGCATTTGCTGAACCCGAACTATTACCCTGGTTATTTAAGCAAAGCAGGCATTAACAGCATATGCGGACATAGAGAATTGTTATGGTGCATACTTTGAAATAATATTCTATACAAAATGTTCTATGCTGTTATAGTCGCTGTTGCAACTGAGGGATCATTTCATTTTTCCAACTGTTAAAATCTCCCTGTACAATATGTTTGCGGGCTTCTGTTACCAGCCACAGGTAAAACGCCAGGTTATGTACACTGGCAATGGTAAGTCCCAGTATTTCTTTTGATTTCACCAGGTGCCGCAGGTATGCCTTACTGTAATACTGGCTCACTTCACAATCAATGCCATCATCAATGGGTGAATAATCATGTTCCCATTTTTTGTTGTCAATATTTATCACACCTTTTGACGTAAACAACATGGCATTGCGACCATTGCGTGTAGGCATTACGCAATCGAACATATCAATACCCAGTGAAATACATTCCAGTATATTCCACGGAGTACCCACGCCCATCAGGTAGCGGGGTTTATCAGCAGGTAAATGATTACAACACAGGGCACAGAATTCATACATCATCGGCTCAGGCTCACCCACACTTAAACCACCAATGGCATTACCTACTGCATTTTTAGAAGCAATGTATTCACAGGAGGCCTTGCGCAGATCAGTATAGGTACTTCCTTGCACTATCGGGAAAAGATTTTGTGTGTATCCGTATTTATCGGGCGTTTTATTAAACTGCTCAAAACACCTGTCGAGCCACCGGTGTGTAAGATGCATGGATTTCTCAGCATAGGTCTTGTCGCTTGGATAGGGCGGACATTCATCAAATGCCATGATAATATCCGCACCAATGGTACGCTCAATATCCATTACACTTTCAGGTGTAAACAAATGTTTGGAACCATCAATATGCGATTGGAACACAACTCCCTCTTCTGTTATTTTCCTGTTATTGGCCAGTGAAAAGACCTGGTAGCCACCACTGTCTGTAAGTATAGGCTTGTCCCAGCCATTGAACTTGTGCAGTCCGCCTGCTTTTTCCAAGGTATCTGTACCCGGTCTTAAATACAGGTGATAGGTATTACCCAATATGATCTGGGCTTTTACATCCTGTTTTAGCTGCTGCTGGCTAACGGCCTTCACACTACCTGCCGTACCCACCGGCATAAATATGGGTGTTCGTATCGTTCCATGATCAGTAACAATCGTTCCTGCGCGGGCTTTCGACCCACTGTCTGTATGTTCCAGACTAAACTGCAATGCCGCCATACTATTAAGTTTCAAATGCGCAAAAGTAAAGAAAAGCAGTGGCTAACAACAACGGTTTAGCTTTTGACTCTGTAGAACCAGTCCGGTATAAAAGTCGCAGATTCCTGTACAACAAAACATTATCAGGTAACAGAAACCAGTATCCTTACTGCAAACTCAGAACTTTGAACTATTTTCGCGCACCAGCGATGCCACTAAACATCGCGCCCTAAATTGTAAGTCTTTATGGATGCATCGAAGCTGTCTATGTACCTGTGGCAAGCGGTATTCAGTGTTTTTTGCCTGGTTACTTTCATTCAACTTCTCTATTACTGGTTGCTTTTCAGGCGCGTTGCATTCTTTTCAACACTCCCCAAAGAACGTTCACAACAACATGCGGTAAGCGTTATTATTTGTGCACGTGATGAGGCCGGCAACCTTGCCCGCAACCTGCCGGGCGTATTAGTACAGCAGTACCCTTCTACGCACGAAATTATCGTGGTGAACCACAATAGCCAGGACGAAACACGTTACCTGCTGGAAGAGTTTAAAAAGACCTTCAAAAATCTGCATATCGTAAACCTGGAGCAGGAAGCCAAAGGCATTCCGGGTAAAAAATATCCTTTATCCATCGGCATCAAAGAAGCAAGACATGAAATATTGCTGCTGACAGATGCAGATTGTGTACCGGCATCTGAAAACTGGTTGCAGAAAATGCAGGATGTTTATGAAGATGGTATTGAAGTGGTATTGGGACATGGTGCATACAACAAAAAACCCGGTATCCTGAACAAGCTGATCCGTTTTGAGAATTTCCATACTGCCGTACAATACTTTTCATATGCACTGGCAGGTATTCCCTACATGGGTGTGGGCAGAAACCTGTCGTACAAAAAAGGCCTGTTTTTCCGCAATAAAGGCTTTTCTTCCATGAACCATATTCCAGGTGGTGATGATGATCTTTTTATCAACCGCATCTCTACCAAACAGAATACGCATATCATGCTTGATCCCGAAACCTTTACCCTGTCTGAGCCTAAGAAAACCTTTGGCAACTGGGTGCGGCAAAAGAACAGGCATTATACCACGGCAAAATATTACAGGCCCATGCACAAATGGCTGTTGGGTATGTACACTGCCACTCATTTTCTTTTTTATCCACTGTTTGCCTTAAGCATCATATTCTTCAACTGGCAGATAAGCCTGGCAGTATTTGGATTGCGTGCCATTACCCAGTTTGTGATCTATATGAAGGCCATGAATAAACTGCAGGAAAAAGATCTGCTTCCATGGTGGTGGCTGCTGGATATCTGGATGTTCTTTTATTATTGCATCTTTGCAACTGCATTATGGAAAAAGCCGAAAAAAAGCTGGAACTGATCACCCAATTCTTTGGTGATTTTACTCCCAAACAACTGGAGCAGTTTGCTGCACTGGAAACATTGTACAATGAATGGAACAGTAAGATCAATGTTATTTCGCGCAAGGATATGGAAAGCCTGTACGAAAAACATATACTTCATTCACTCAGCATAGCTGCAGCTTTTGAATTTGCCCCCAAAACATCTATTGTAGACCTGGGCACTGGTGGTGGCTTTCCCGGCATTCCGCTCGCTATCTTTTTTCCCGAAGTACGTTTTCACCTGGTTGACAGCATTGGCAAAAAGTTAACCGTGGTCAATGAAGTGGCAGCCGCTATTGGCCTTACCAATGTAACCACACAACATACCAGAATTGAAGAGATCAAAAACCGCCGTTTCGATTTTGTAGTATCACGCGCCGTTGCTCCGTTAAAAGATCTCTGGAAATGGTCAAAACCTTTATTGAAGAAATCACCCGGCGAAAGCGGTAACCAGCAACCTGGTCTTATCTGTCTCAAAGGTGGTGACCTGGCGCTGGAGATCTCTGAAAGCGGTTGTAAACCCCGGCAAATGGAATTGTTCCAGATATTTCCGCTGGAATCACTTAAAGATAAATATTTACTATACGTTCCTGTCTGATTTGTAATAGACTTTTCCCCCACAGTTTCAGGATATTAAAAACTACCACAAAGTGGTATTCCATGTTATCACAAAAGCGTGAACTTTGTGCCATGGACATTACCATTTGTATTGTAGACGATAACAAGGATATCCGCTCTGCACTGGAACAGATCATCAATATGTCTGACGGTTATCAGTTACTGGACAGTTTTGCCTCTGCAGCTGAGGCCATGACCGGTATTGCTGCACTGAATCCTGATATAGTGCTGATGGATATCAACCTTGGAGAAGGAGAAAACGGTATTGACTGCGTACGCAATCTGAAAACCGACCACCCTGATATACTGTTCATGATGTGTACGGTATATGAAGATGATGAAAAGATCTTTGAAGCGTTGAGCGCAGGTGCCAGCGGCTATATTCTGAAAAAAACAGCACCGCATAAATTACTGGAAGCTATCAAGGAATTGCAGAGCGGTGGCGCCCCGATGAGCAGCCAGATTGCCCGCAAGGTAGTAGCAGCATTCCAGAACAAACCAGTAGTTGAACAGGAAACACCCAATTCGCTCAGCAGCTTATCCAACAGGGAAAAAGAAATACTGGAGCTGCTGGCCCGCGGTATGTTGTACAAGGAAATTGCGTCCACCCTGTTCATCAGCCAGGAAACAGTACGCAAGCACGTGTACCACATTTATGAGAAATTACATGTCAATAACAGAGTAGAAGCCATCAATAAGTTTTTTGGCCGATAAGTTGCTGTATAAAGAATACACGGGGAAAGTAGAAAAAGTGAGAAAAATTACCACGAAAGTGGTATTGTTTTGCCCCCGTAACCATACTTACCTTTGATCATCATTTTCGCGCAGTCAAATACCACATTACCATTAGCGACCTTATCCGTTTGCTTATAATGGAAACACAAAGCATTAACCAACCTTACCTTTAAAAGTAAAGCCCCCCGTGTGAACGAGGGGCTTTCTTATTTCATCGGTGTTTGTAACTGTTCTTTTGAGAAATATCTGCACTACCCACTCACCACTAATTTCCCAGCTTATTGTTGGCCCTGTTTACATCAGCCATACGTTGTGACGGATCTATCTCTATTGATTTAATCTGTGATGACGGACGATTCAGATCAAACGTATACAAAGGATGTGTCCATTTCCAATCCTGTTTTACAATGCGTGGTATAGATTCATCTTCCACAGGTTTGGCACCAAACATCAGGTACATGGGAATATATACCATTTCCTTGTTGCCATCTGTATATTCCACCACCACATCTACAGGCATAGGTATTTTGCCGATACGTTGCAACCTGATCTGTGCTTTGCCATTTACATCCCATACGCTGTCGATACCATAATCTATCGTTTTAGTGGTATTCACAAAATATTCGCGATACCAGTCCAGCTTCATACCACTTACGTTTTCAGCAACACGAATAAGATCATTCACATTGGGATGTTTGAAACGCCACAAACGATAATACTCCAGCAGTATCTTATCGCGCACCTGCGCTCCTACCACATAACCCAACTGCTCCATAAACACTTCACCTTTTGAATAAGCAGCCGCGCTATAACCGGCATTGGTTTCAAAATGATCGGCATGTGTGGTCAATGGTTCTTCCAGTCCGCTTTTTGCAAGACCAAAATAACTATTGTAAGCACCCCCATGTACATTACGACCGGAATTACGTGCCCTGCGCGGACCGGTACTTACTTCTGATTCGGTCACTTCTTTGGAAGTAGCAGAGCGATAGTAAGCCGATACCAATGTAGAAGCATAGCTGGTGAAACCTTCGTCCATCCACGCATATTCCGACTCATTGGTGCCCAGCATCATCTGGTACCAACTGTGCATCCATTCGTGAAAAGCAGTACCCAGGCTGGGTCCGGAGATTAGTGTACCCATGGGGTATTCCATACCACCATCACCCCCGTGAATGAATGAATATTGTTTGTATGGATATTGTCCAAAGTTCTTTTCAATAAACGGCAATACAGTTACCGCAGCATCCGCTACCTGTTTCCATTGTGCACGATAATTGGCAATATATTTATCCACGCTGTTGTCATTCCTTTTCTTCACACTATCGCTCAGTGCTTCATATTGCTTTTTCAGGAAGGCTTCATCATCATTATAAATAACGTGAATGGTAGTGCCTCCTATCTGGCGGGTAATGTGTGTATATTCAGGATCTGCAGCCCACATAAAATCGTGCACATTAGGCGCAACAAAATGCCAGCTGAGATTAGCACCGGCAGGCTGCGCCACTTTGGTACCAGCAGCTTCATAACCATGTCCTATCTGGTTGGGATTCTGCAGATAGCCAGTACCTCCTACCAGGTATTTTTTATCAATGTTGATCGTAACATCATAATCACCCCATACGCCGTAAAACTCACGGGCCACATACGGAGTAGGGTGCCATCCTTCATAATCATACTCGCACATTTTAGGATACCATTGGCTCATGGAATAACGCACACCTGTTTGCGGGTTATCGCGACCACTGCGGCGGATCTGCAATGGCACCTGTGCTTCAAAATCCAGGTCAAATACTACTTTTGATTTTGGCAGAATGGGTTTGCTGAGCTGTACTTCCAGGATGGTTTCATGTTCAATGGTCTTCTGCTCCACACCATTCAGTTTCAGCTTCAGTACTTTCTGGTAACCGATTTCATCAGGTTTCAGTTTGGATATACGGTCGCGCACGCGACTGTCCCAATCCGGTTTTCCGTTGATGATGGTTTTACCCAGTTCAATACTGCGCGCATCCATCATACTGTTGGGCTGAAACGCATTCCAGTACAAATGATAAAAAACTTTTTTCAGCGTGTCTGGTGAATTGTTGGTGTACTCCAGTTGTTGTGAACCGGCAAAACGATTAGTGTTAACATCCATGTTTACTTTCATCGTGTACTTCACCTTCTGTTGCCAGCGGTCGGGTTGAGCCCGCACTGCGGATACGGCAAGCAAACTGGCGGCCAGCAGCAATTTTTTTTTCTGCATTGGGTTTCCTCTGTTTTTTTTAGTTGTCAATTGGAACCGGCAAAATAAGCCATCATATTGTGCCGGCAAACGGTCCGTGTAAATATCAGAAAACGGAAGATATACAAAAAACAAAAATGACCGGCGGTAGCCACCGGTCATCTGTTTCAACCTGTAATACGTCATTATCAACCGTACTGCTACAAATTGTTGTTATAACGTAGCTCTGTCTTTCAGCAAACGCCCCTCACTGCTAAACAACAGGTTCTTTCGCTGCAGATTGCTTTTTTCTGCTTCCAGCCGGTATTGTACCACATCACCAGGCAATAATATTTTGTATGCATCATCAATCAGCCATTCTGCATATTTGCTTTTATCCAATCCATCAGCAACCGGTGCAGGCAAACTGTCCTTATTGATCACATATTCTGTTTGCAGCCATTCGCCCTTGTTGTTAAAACGTGCTTCATGCTTCAGGTTACCAATATAAAACACCGCTGCAAATGCAGATAGCTTGTCTTTCCATTCCACCCGTGAAGCATCGGGATACTTATTCTTAAACGCATCTGTTACTGTTGCCGGCACTTTACGAAACTGTGCCAGTGCTGTAGAATGCATTGCATACAACATCATGAATGATACAAAAAGCAGGGTGACCTTTTTCATAACTACAGAAATTTTAATCACCTATGCAAAATGCAGACCTGCAATTGAAAAGGAAATCTTAAATCGTGGGAAGTTTTTGGGTTGCGTATTTTGAGTTACGGTTTGTGAATCGTCAGTCGTGAGTTGTGAATGGTGAGCGGTCACTGCTATACTTGCTCACTGTTTGCAGCTCAAAGTCTTTATCTCCGATTTCAGACTTTTTACTTAGCAGCAATTCCTTATCAATTTCTCTACATTTCAACAATTTATTCTTTGAACCTTACACCTGAGCCTTGTACCTCAACATTCAGCCTTCCTCACCCTTCTTTCCCCGCAACCACAATCACAATCTCGCCTTTCACTTCTTTCTGTTGAAAATGTGTACACACTTCCTGTAAGGTGCCACGTGCATTTTCTTCGTACAGTTTGGTCAACTCACGACTTACACTGCACAATCTTTCTGCACCAAAGTAAGTGATGAATTCCTGTAAGGTTTTTACAAGCCGGTGAGGAGATTCGTAAAAGATCATGGTACGTTCTTCTTCAGCAAGTTTTTTCAGCATGGTCTGGCGACCTTTTTTGGGAGGAAGAAATCCTTCAAATGTAAAACGGTTAGCAGGCAAACCGCTGTTCACCAGGGCGGGAACAAAGGCGGTGGCACCAGGTAAACATTCAACTTTTACTCCTGCCTTTACACATGCACGTACCAGCAAAAAACCGGGATCAGAAATGGCGGGAGTGCCGGCATCAGAAACCAATGCCATGGTTTTACCACCCTGCAACTGGTTCATCAGATGCTGTAGTACCTGGTGCTCATTATGCTGGTGAAAAGGTGCAAGTGGTTTATTAATCTGGTAATGATTCAGCAGTTTGCTGCTGGTGCGGGTATCTTCAGCTAATACCAGGTCTACCTGTTTTAGTATTTCCAGTGCACGCAGTGTAATATCCTGCAGATTGCCTATGGGAGTTGGAATGATATACAGCATAATCAATGTGCGGATTTATCAATTTGCAAATGTGCGAACGCTTTAACAGACAATTACCTTTCATTCGCACATCCGCACATTATTCAATTTGCACATTAGTCAATTGTAATTTCAAAGTATTCCATTACCGGGTTGGCCAGTAATTTTTTTGCAGCATCTTCTGCCAGTTGTTTAGCCTGCTCGGGGCTGTCTGCATCTATCTGCAGTGTAATGTTCTTACCTACACGAACGTCTTTGATATTTGCCAGTCCCAGGTTACCCAGTCCACCCATAACGGCTTTTCCCTGGGGATCCAGTAATTCTTTCAGCGGCATTACTTTTACCTGTACAGTATAGTTCATGTCATCTTTATTTTGAGCGGCAAACCTACGTTAAAATTAGCAATTGATAAACCTTAAACATACAGTCATTGCCTGCTTATGCCTGTGGTTGATTTTTACCCGGTACCAATGACAAAACAATGTATGCCACAAATACTACCGGCACAGCCAGCCAGTGCAGGAACAATGCAGCCAGCACCGCTGTCAGCAACAATACTATTTTGGGCCAGTTGCCGGCAACAGAAAAATCTTTAAACTTCAGTGCCATAAAAGGCAGCTTGCTGACCATCAGGTAACTAAGCAGTATAATGATGATATACAAAACAGCGGCAGCCCATTTTGCCTGTATAAATGCACTTACGGCAACAGTATCTGTATTCCAGTAGATCAATGGAAAAGACGCCACCAGCAATCCTACTGCCGGGGTAGGCATTCCTTTAAAACCATATTGCTGACCCTGGTCAATATTAAAACGTGCCAGCCTGTAAGCAGCTGCACAGGGAATCAGCAGTGCGGGTAATAACCAGATACCACTTACCTCAATGCCATTGGCACCGCTGGCAAACACCATGCGCAGAAACTGGTACATGATCAAACCCGGTGCTACACCAAACGTAACTACGTCGGCCAGCGAATCGAGCTGTTTACCCATTTCTGAATTTACTTTCATCAGCCGGGCAATGAATCCATCCAGGAAATCAACAATACCTGCCAGACCTATAAACAAAGATGCATACCAGATCTTTTCAGCAATATCAATATATTGTGTACCATCTTCATTGCTTACAATGATAATGCCGTTCTGCAGTATATAAATGATGGCCAGACAGCCAAAACACAGATTCAGTAAGGTGAAAAGGTTTGGAATTTGTTTCATTCAGATAATTTGAAAATTTTGATAACCCGTACGTTCCGAAAATGAGTCCTGTCTTACAATTTTCCAGGCTATATAACCTGCCTGTGAAAAAAATATTGTGGAACACATTGTCTGATTTCCGGATTTATAATTCTGATTGCGCCGGGTGAGACACCCGCGGGGTAAAGTCCGTGACTGGCGTTTTATGCTTTCATCAATGCTTCAATTTCATCAGCCTTCAGCGGAATATCAGCCATCAGATCGCGATTGCCGGTTTCAGTGATCAGTACATTGTTTTCTATACGGATACCTATCTGTTCCTGCTCAATGTATATGCCCGGTTCCACAGTCAGTACCATACCTGGTTTCAGTGGTTCGGTGCGCATAGCAATGTCGTGCACATCAATACCCAGGTGATGCGAAATACCATGATACAGGTACTTGCGGTAGGCCCGGTTATTGGGATCTTCATTTTTTACTTCTTCACTGGAAAGCAATCCCAGTTTCAAAAACACGCTGGTAGCTTCTTCCCCTACCTGATTGGTATAATCACCCAGTAATATACCTGGCTTCAATAAGCTTTTGGCATAATCATGCAGATACAAACAGCCGTTGTATACCTCTTTCTGACGTGCAGTAAATTTACCACTTACAGGAACGGTACGGGTAAGATCGGCACAATAACCCCCATATTCAGCGCCAAAATCCATCAGTACCAGTTCACCTTCTTTACATTCCTGGTT
Organism: Chitinophagaceae bacterium PMP191F; assembly: GCA_001302245.1. GTDB lineage: Bacteria > Bacteroidota > Bacteroidia > Chitinophagales > Chitinophagaceae > PMP191F. The sequence goes on along the minus strand of LGYU01000001.1, from coordinate 76,071 downwards.
GTTAAACACGTAGTGCAATGTACGGGCACGATCGCCACTGGCGATGATACTGCTGTAGGCAGGACCAGTAGCACGTTGCGATAAAAACGAATGCAATATCTCTGCTTCAATTTCGTATTCCTGTACACCGGGTTTTATAAATTTCAGCAAACGCAGAAACGTATTGCGGGTAATGTCCATTGCCAGTTGCATTACCACTATTTCTTGTGGAGATTTTACAGCACGCAGTTGTTTCAATATTACAGCACTGCGTTTATACTGATGCAGCGGGTATTGCTGTTTTATGGCAGCAATATGCCGGTAATCACTTACCTGCAATGGTCCCGACCTGCGATCGTTCTCATTGGTGTTGAGATAAATATTTTCAGCAATATGAATCCACGATGGCAATAATGCTTCGATGGTATCCAGCCATACAATGGTTTCAATACCGGACAACTTCCTGGCCTCTTCAGCACGCAAGCGTCTGCCATCCCATTTTTCTTTCATTTCATTGGGACGCACCAGCACCAGTACTTCGCGGTATTTGATATCAGGATTATCCGGGAAAAGGATCACCATGGTCCCTTCCTGGTTAATACCGGTCAGCCAGTACAGGTCAGAACTTTGCTTAAACTTATAAAAGGCGTCGCCGTTTGAAGGCACTTCATCATTACTATAAAAAACAGCGATGGAATTTCTATCCATTGCAGCTATAAATCGGCTCCGGTTCCGGATGAATATTTCCGGATCTAAAGGCAGGTATTTCATGAAACACAAATTGTATTGATCACAATTGGTGGTAAAAATAAGGAATCGGGTGGTTTACAAGGTAGTATATCATATATTGATAATGGCTTATCCTACCAACGCCCATATATTCAAAAGCTGGCTGTTATCTGCCCATCAAACAAATTATCATGATCTATTAATGGGCCACCACTGAAATTTTTTTTGATTTTACCACTATTAGCAATGGTTTAGCAAAAATTGGAAAGTTTAAATTTTTACCACTAACTAACAGTTGTTAGTTATATATTTTCCACTATCTTGCCTCTCTGATTAGATTTTATCAAATTACAACCGCCTGGGGGACTTTGTATTAGATAATCTTAAATTTTACCTTTGGCGACTAAACAAATGCTTGCGTGCTATGTCAGTACAATCTATTGCTATTCCTGCGAACAATCTGGCCCGGCTGGGGCTCCGTACTACCAACGTTATTCACTACCAGTTAAGTCCTGAGGAACTGGTACAGGATGCGCTGCGGAGAGGGGAAGGAGTACTCAATGATACCGGCGCCCTTGTGATCAAAACCGGCGAATTTACCGGCCGTAGCCCTAAAGACAAGTTTATTGTAAAGGATTCTGAAACAGAACATTCCGTAAACTGGAACGATTTCAACATTCCGCTGGATGAAAAGTACTTCCACATCATTCACCAGAAAATCACGGATTACCTGAACCAGCAGCCCGAACTATGGGTACGCGACGCGTATGCATGTGCCGACAAAAAGTACCGCATGAATATCCGCGTTATTAACGAAAGGCCTTCGCTGAACCTGTTTGCTTACAACATGTTCCTGCGCCCTGCAGAAGAAGAGCTGGACGATTTCCAACCTGAATGGCATATCTTATCTGCCCCCGGTTTAATGCTGGATGCGCGTGAGTGTGGCGTTCGCCAGCACAACGCAGCAGTGATCAGCTTCAAACATCGCATTATCCTGATTGCAGGTTCAGGCTATACCGGTGAAATGAAAAAAGGCATTTTTACTGTACTGAACTATTTATTGCCACAGGAAAATGGCGTATTAAGCATGCACTGCTCTGCCAATAAAGGTCCACAGGGCGACACAGCACTGTTCTTTGGCCTGAGCGGCACCGGTAAAACCACTCTGAGTGCAGATCCGCAACGCGGATTGATTGGTGATGATGAGCATGGCTGGACAGACACCGGCATCTTCAACTTTGAAGGCGGCTGCTATGCAAAATGTATCGATCTGAGTGCTGAAAAAGAACCTGAAATTTTCAATGCTATCCGTCCGGGTGCGTTGGTGGAGAACACCGTTTTCCATCCTGGTACTACCAGCATCAATTTTGCAGATAAATCCATTACTGAAAACACGCGCGTATCTTATCCGCTCAATTTTATCAGCAATGCACTGGAACCGTCAGTAGGTGGTATTCCAGCCAACATTTTCTTCCTTACCTGTGATGCATATGGGGTATTACCACCCGTATCATTGCTTACACCTGAACAGGCTATGTACCAGTTCATATCCGGTTACACAGCCAAGGTGGCAGGCACTGAAGCAGGTGTTACAGAACCCAAATCTACTTTCAGTGCATGTTTCGGAGCTCCCTTTTTACCCCTCCATCCTGGTAAATACGCAGCTATGCTGGGTGCCAAGCTGAAACAACACCATGCAAAAGTGTGGTTGATCAATACCGGCTGGACCGGTGGTGGTTATGGCGTAGGCAACCGCATGAAACTGGCCTATACCCGTGCAATGATCACTGCAGCGCTGGAAGGTAAACTGGAAAATGAAACATTTGAAGCACACCCGGTATTCGGTTTCAAAGTACCACAAAACTGTTCCGGTGTACCGGCAGAAGTACTGAACCCACGCAATACCTGGAACAATAAGGCAGCATACGATAAGGCAGCACAAAACCTTGCACAGCAGTTTGTAAACAATTTTGAAAAGTATGCATCCGGTGTTTCTGCTGAAGTACTGGCGGCTGCTCCAAAAATATAGTTTGAAATTTTGTATTAAGTTTCAGTTATTTTATTGAAATTAGTCACTGGTTTTTAGTGAAACTGACTGGTCTCAACGATTTTTGCCATAAACTCCATTCCTCCAACTGAGCGAATGGGGTTTTTTATTACCGGTCTTTGGCACTGATTGTTGTAATTTTTTTATTGTAGCTGCAGGCTTGATTACGAACGTATATGATCACACGTGCTTTACTGTTGTTATTAACTGTGTTTACCGGATCTTCTGTGCATCAGAACTCACTGATTGAATGGCGTGCCGACAGAAAGCTAGCCTGGTCTGATTTCAAGGCTACGCCGGATGCCAAATCTGCCAATGCTGCATTGACCAGCAGCTCCATCAACATGGAGTTTGGATACGATGATAAATCATGGCATTACAGTATCAAATGCAGGTTTGACAAAAATCGGTCATGGATGCGCATTAGGAACAATGAAATACTTACGCATGAACAGGGACATTTTGATATAGCCGAACTCTACGCCCGTAAACTGAACAAAGCCCTCAAAGCCTACCGCTTTCGACCCCGCTCTATCAGCAAAGACGTAAACAGCATTTATGAAAAATTAATGTCGGAACATCATAAGGCACAAAGCAAATATGATCACGAAACCGACTTCTCGCGCAACAAAGTAAAACAGGCCACCTGGAACGATAAGATTGCCGGTGACCTGAAATCACTGGAAACATTTGCTGACTATAGTGGAAAAGACTGACAAAATGGCTAGAGAAGGTTTGATGGTTTATATAGCCCTATAACAATCAAACCATACAACTATCAAACAATCTTATATACTTTGCCGGCTTTGCGTTAAGCATCAGGCCTGCAGCTAGAATAATCCATACAACTGCGAATCAATGCGGCTGATGATATCACCGAGGTGTTCTTCGTTTTCGGGAAACTTATTTTTGTCAATATCAATTACCAGCAGCGGACCTTCTTTGTAACCATCGATCCACTTATTGTAATAATCGTTCAAACGTTTAAGATAATCCAGGCGGATATTTTCCTCGTACTCCCTGCCACGCTTTTGTATCTGTGCCACCAGTGTGGGTACAGATGCTTTCAGATAGATCAGCATATCGGGTGGCTGTACCATCGTTTTAAGCGTTTCAAAAAAGCGGAAGTAGTTATCAAAATCGCGTTTGCTCATCAGTCCCATTTCGTGCAGGTTGGGCGCAAAGATGTGCGCGTCCTCATAAATGGTACGATCCTGTACTACGGTTTCTGTGCCACGGTGTATATCGAGCAACTGGTTCAGACGGCTGTTGAGAAAGTAGATCTGGAGATTAAAGCTCCAGCGGGGCATGTCATCGTAAAAATCAAACAGGTATGGGTTATGATCCACATCTTCAAACTGGGGGATCCAGCGGTAATGCTTGCTCAATAACTCTGTAAGGGTTGTTTTTCCTGCACCAATATTACCTGCTACTGCAATATGCTTGGGTTTCTTATTTTTTGCCATCTGTTTGAGTTCAATATCCTGAAGACTGAAATTTAAGGTATTAATTCTTTCTGGAATTTAACAGGCTGCTTCCCTATTTTTTAATAATAGTTCAGCCCTACTGCTTCACGTACCAGTTCCATGGTAGCATGCGCGCTTTTACGGGCCTTTTCAGCACCTTTTTCCATAATCTCTTTCAGGTATTGCTCATTGGTACGGATAGCCTCAGCCCTCTCCCGGATAGGTGCTATGAACTTCACCATATCCTCGGCCAGTTGTTTTTTCATATCGCCGTAGCGGATAGTACAGCGGTTATAATCGTCCTCAAACTTTTTGATCACCGCTTCCTCACTTACCAGTTTCATCAGCAGGAAGATGTTATCAATATAATCCGGTTTTGGGGTGTTGGGTGCTGTAGGTCCGCTGTCTGTTTTTGCCTTCATCACTTTTTTGCGGATCAGTTCATCATCATCAGACAAGTATAATGTGGCATACTGGTTCTCGCTTTTACTCATTTTACCGGCACCATCCAGGCTGGGCACTTTTACCAGTTCTGAACCATAGTTGAACGCCTGCGGTTCGGGAAACACTTCACCGTAACGATGGTTAAAACGGTTGGCATAGTTGCGGCTCATTTCCAGGTGCTGCTCCTGGTCCTTACCAACAGGCACTAGTGTGGCACGATGCAGCATAATATCTGCCGCCTGCAATACAGGATAAGTTAACAGACCTGCATTCACATTTTGTGGCTGCAAACGCACCTTATCTTTAAAGGTGGTGGTTTTTTCCAGTTCACCTACATACGCCAGCATGTTCAGGTACAGGTATAGTTCAGATGTTTCATAGATGTGGCTCTGACAGTACAGTGCCACTTTATCGGTATCAATGCCACAGGCAATGTGTTCTGCCAATACCCTGTGTACATTTGCTTTTAGCTCTTTGGTATCGGGATGGGTGGTTAATGAATGCAGATCAGCTACCATAAAATAGCATGTAAACTCATCCTGCATACGAACAAAATTGCGCAATGCCCCAAAGTAATTGCCCAGGTGTAAAAAACCGGTGGGACGTATGCCGCTCATAACGATTGCTTTGCTATCACTCTTTTGCATAAGGGGGCGAAGATAAGAAGAGTTTAGGGTTTCGGATTCGGGGTTTTGCGTTTCGGGTTGAAGACAGTCTCTTACGTTTTAACCCGGAACCTTACACTCAAAACACGAAACCTCCGTATTAGCGTTCCTTTTCACACAAAAACCATCTATATCTGCCCATTTCAGCTATTTTTGTTATTATGGAAGTAAATGACGCACTGGTCGATAATCTTGCCAACCTGGCCCGTTTGCAGTTCGATGCCGCCGGAAAAGAAATAATTAAGAAAGATCTGCAACGAATGATCCATCTTGTCGACAAACTGAATGAACTCAACACTGATGGGGTGGAACCGGTGTTGCACATGACGGAAAATGTAAATATTTTACGGGAAGATGTGGTGCAGGGTTCTGTAAGCAGGGAAGAAGGATTGAAAAACGCTCCCGAATCAGACGGAGTGTTTTTTAAAGTACCAAAAGTGATCAAAAAATAGCCAATAGCCGGCAACGGAGATTCTAAATTTTTTCTATGCAACCAATTATTCATCTGGAAGGGATTCGTAAAAGCTACTTCATGGGCAAACAGGAACTGAGCGTACTGAAAGGTATTGACCTGGATATTCTCAAAAATGAATATGTTGCCCTGATGGGACCTTCCGGTTCCGGTAAAAGCACGCTCATGAATATACTCGGTTGCCTGGACTCTCCCTCCGCCGGAAAATATGTACTGAATGGCCATGATGTAAGTAAAATGCCCGATGATGCGCTGGCCGAAGTGCGTGGCAAAGAGATAGGGTTCGTGTTTCAGCAGTTCAACCTGTTACCACGACTTACAGCCCTTGAAAATGTAGCCCTGCCACTGGTGTACGCCGGTATTTCCAAAAAACTTCGTACCGAAATGGCTATGGATGTAATTCAGAAAGTAGGCCTTGAAACAAGAAGTCATCATAAACCCAATGAGCTTTCAGGCGGGCAATGTCAGCGCGTAGCCATTGCACGGGCACTGGTCAATAACCCCTCACTGATACTGGCCGATGAACCGACTGGTAACCTCGATACCAAAACCTCAATTGAGATCATGGACATCTTCGGACAAATACAGGCTGCGGGTAACACCGTAGTACTGGTAACCCATGAAGAAGATATTGCCAACCACGCCAAAAGGATCGTTCGCCTGCGCGACGGCCTTATCGAAAGCGATAAGCTGAACGCAGAGAAACTGGTGCACGCTTAGCAGTTATAAGTGATAGGTTTTAAGTTGTAGGTTTGTGGCTGTTATTACTGGTTTACTATACTGGTTTCAGCCCTGGCAAGTATTTTATTGCCTCAGTCTATAACCTATTACATAAAACTTATAACCTATAACGTCTAATGGCATTCAAAATATACACCAAAACCGGCGACAAGGGAACCACTTCCCTCATTGGGGGTACCAAAGTATCCAAAGCCCATCTGCGTATTGAAGCCTATGGCACTGTCGATGAATTGAACTCCTATATTGGCCTTTGCCGCGATATGCTCACAGACGAAGCCAGCAGAGCTGCTTTGCTGGAGACGCAGGATCGCCTGTTCACCATTGGTTCGTCGCTGGCCTGTGATCCTGAAAAAGAACCCAAACTGCGTATTCCCGACCTGAAAGAAACAGATATTACCCTGCTGGAAAATGAAATTGACCGTATGAACGAGGTGATACCCCCCATGAAAAGCTTCATTCTTCCGGGCGGACATCCGGCAGTATCGCACCTGCACGTGGCACGCTGTATCTGTCGCCGTGCAGAACGCTGTTGTGTACGCTTACAGGCTGAAAGCGAAGAAGTGGAGGCAATTGTGCTTAAATATATCAACCGGCTGAGCGATTACCTGTTTGTACTAGCCCGTTTTGCAGGATATCAGCTACATGCAACCGAAATTCCATGGAAACCAAGAGTTTAATTTGTGGGATGTGCAGATTTGAAAATGTGCGAACGAAATGGCATTTTTCGCCTGCTGGTTATGATTTTATTGCCATTTTCGCATGATGCCGAAGGCATAACCAGGCTTTCTACACCAGACCTCAGACGTCGTGTATTTAAACGATCTTCCCGTCCTTCATGTGCAGGATCCTGTCACTCATTTGGGCAAGTTCTTCGTTGTGGGTTACAATCAGGAAAGTTTGATTGAATTGTTTACGCAGATCAAAAAACAACTGGTGCAGTTCCCGGGCATTGGCAGAATCCAGATTGCCGGTAGGTTCATCTGCAAATATGATATCAGGATTGTTGATCAGCGAGCGGGCCACTGCCACACGTTGCTGTTCACCGCCTGATAAAGCACCCGGTTTATTTTCGGCCCTTTCGCCCAGTCCCAGCGTTTGCAATAACGATAAAGCCTGTTCAGCCACTTCCTTTTTTTTACGTCCTGCCATCCAGCCGGGAATGCAAACATTTTCAAGAGCGGTAAATTCCGGCAACAGATGGTGAAACTGGAATACAAAACCGATATGGCGGTTGCGGAAGGCCGCTACCTGTTTATCATTCAGAAAATTGATCTGCTGGCCATTAATACTCACCTGGCCCTCATCGGGATGATCAAGGGTACCCAGTATATGCAGTAAAGTACTTTTCCCAGAACCGGAAGGTCCTACAATGCTGGCAATTTCCCCCTGCCGGATTGTAAGCTCTACGCCTTTCAGCACCCACAAATGCCCATAGTACTTCTGAATATTGGTTGCTGTTAACATGTATACAGTGTTATAAAACAAAGCGTCAAGATACTACAAACCATTGGCTTCCGTTGAACAGTTTGCATCAGTTAGCATTTTTAAGGAAATCTTGATACAAACGTTGAAAGATAGATTTGGTTATTTCGTTTAGAAATTTACTTTTGCGGAAATTTAAACGGCTTAAACATGTTCTGGACACTCGAATTAGCATCTTACCTGGAAGATGCACCCTGGCCGGCGACCAAAGATGAACTGATAGACTATGCCATCAGAAGCGGGGCTCCTATTGAGGTAGTTGAGAACCTCCAGGAACTGGAAGATGAGGGCGAGATCTATGAGGGCATAGAGGATATCTGGCCTGACTATCCCAGCCAGGATGATTTCTTTTTCAATGAAGATGAGTATTAAGGTCTGCTGACCAGAAAATACAAAACCGCCTGTACGATATCATACAGGCGGTTTTTTATTTTTTATATTTTCCGGAAGCCGGGTGATTGGTGTTGCCATCAACCACCGGCTTTATTTTTTGTAAGATTACTTCTCCATTTGTTCAATTACAGCCGGTGTAACGCCGGTGAAAGAGAATCCTCCGTCGTGGAACAGGTTCTGCATGGTAACCATACGCGTAAGATCACTGAACAGGGTTACCAGGTAATCCGCACACTGGTCGGCCGAAGCATTGCCCAGCGGACTCATTTTTTCAGCATAGCTAATGAAACCATCAAAACCTTTTACACCGCTACCTGCAGTTGTTTTAGTAGGTGATTGCGATACGGTGTTAATTCTTACTTTATTACGAACACCGAAATGATAACCAAAACTGCGGCTGATACTTTCCAGCAGCGCTTTGGCATCGGCCATTTCATTATAATCAGGAAATACACGTTGCGCAGCAATATAAGTCAGCGCCACTACGCTTCCCCAATCGCTGATAGCATCCATATCCCACGCAGTGCGCAATACCCTGTGCAGACTGATCGCTGAAATATCCAGTGATTTCTGGGTAAATCCGTAATCAAGGTCAGTATAGTGTTTACCCTTACGCACATTGATACTCATGCCCACAGAATGCAGCACAAAATCAATTTTACCACCAAAGTGTTTTACAGCACCATCAAACAGGTTCTTCAGATCGTCCATGCTGGTTACATCGGCAGGAATTACCGGGGCATTTACAGCTTCAGCCAGCTTGTTGATCTCTCCCATGCGCAATGCTACAGGAGCATTGGTAAGTACCAGTTGTGCGCCTTCTTCATGACAGCGCAGAGCGGTTCTCCAGGCGATGGATTTTTCATCAAGTGCTCCGAATATAATTCCCTTCTTTCCTTTCAGCAGGTTGTATGACATAAGCGGATGATATATATTTATTAGTTAGGGCGTAAAAATAGGAATTATTGCCTATTAAACATCATGAAAGCTGTTCATAGATTTTCAGCAGGCCCCATATTCCCAGCAGCAGTATGCCTGCATCACACAGTATCAGTAACAAAGTATGCAGCAGCAGTATGAGCAGCGTACTACTTCCTTTGATCTTTTCATTAAAAAAACGGTATACTACATAAAAGGCAATGGCAATACACCCTGCCAGCGCCACAAACAACATCAGTTTTAAAAAAGGTATCATAATTATGCAGGCCCGGAAATGCTAATTCATCATTTCACGTGCATTTTCTATAGCTGCAGCCGTTGGCTTTTCACCACCCAGCATTTTGGCAATAGCAGTGATCCGTTCATCGTTTGTCAGCAAACGGATATTTGTTTTGATCGCATCGCCTTTTATTTCCTTATATACAAAGAAATGTGCATCGGCTTTACCGGCAATCTGTGGCTGGTGTGTAATGGTCAGTACCTGCCGCTGACGGGCAAGCGCCTTCATAATAATACCCACCTGTTTAGCCGCCTCGCCGGAAATACCGGTATCAATTTCATCAAAGATCAGTGTAGGCAGATCCAGCGATTGCGCTACCAGCGATTTAATACACAACATCAACCTGCTCAATTCACCACCAGATGCCACTTTCCGGATCGATTCAAAACGATTGCTCTTATTGGCATCAAATAAAAACTCAATAGCATCAATACCGTGCGACTGAAGATGTATAACAGCTTCTTTTCCTTCTTCAGGTGTTGTAATAGATACCTGCAAACGTGCATTGGGCATACCTACCTGTCCCAGCAACTGGTTTACTTTATCCTGCAATGGTTTTACCTGCTTACGACGGTTGGCAGATAACTTCACTGCGGCCTCATAAGCCTGTTTCCACAATTGTTGTACGTCTTTTTCCTGTTGTGCAACGGCTTCATCAATATTCAATACTGCCTGTAGCTGTGTTTCAAGATTATTTTTCAATTGCAACAATTCAGCAGTAGTTTGCATACCATGCTTTTTCAGCAGCTTATACCCGATCGCTATCCGCTCATTCAAAGCCTCAATACGTTGCGGGTCATAATGAACATGATCATTGATGCGCTCTACTTCATCCGCCACATCCTGCAACTCAACCTGTACAGACTGCAAACGTTGTAATAATACAGGCAATGCTGCATGATAACCGGAAAATGACTGCAAGAGGTTCAGCAATGATTTTAATTGTTGTACTACCGGTTGTTCTCCTTCACTCAGTTCATACGACACACGCCGCAAAGCTGTTTTTATACCTTCCGAATTACTCAACAGTTTCATTTCGGCATCAGCCTCTTCCAGTTCATGTTCTTTCAGTGCAGCTTCCTCCAGCTCATCGAACAGGAATTTATTATAATCGTATTCTTTGGTAAAACGTCCTTTCTGATCCAGCAACGCATCCAGCTGACGATTGGCCTGTTGCCATTGTACATAGGTAGCCTGGTATTGCTGCAATAATGAAGCATGACCTGCCAGCGCATCCAGCACTTCACGCTGAAAATCGCTTTCACCCAGCGATAAAGTATCGAACTGACGGTGCAGGTCTACCAGCATAGAACTCAGTTGACGTAGCTGTTCCAGGTTTACAGGCGTGTCATTTACAAACGCACGCGATTTTCCGTTGGCGCTGATCTCGCGGCGGATCACCAGTTCTTCTTCCGCATCAAGATCATTATTGCGGAAAAAAGTTTTGATATCTTTTCTGCCGGCGGCAGCAAAAGTTCCTTCCACCACGCATTTGCGTTCACGGTTCAGCAAGGCAGCCGTATCGGCACGATCGCCCAGTATTAGCGACAATGCTCCCATCAGGATAGATTTACCTGCACCGGTTTCACCCGTAATGCAGTTGAGATGGGCAGAGAAATCAATATCTATTTCATCGATAATGGCGTAATTCTGTATGTGCAGATGCTTCAGCATATAATATTAAAAAACAGTGGGGGCAAATTAGCCAATTCGGAGATATTCCGCTAATCATATTATCCTCATCCCCGAAACGGTTTTGGGTTGAGGGTTTGATGTTTTGGGTTGAGCCATTGAAAATTGAGCACCGAATATTGTTTATTGAACATTATTCAGCATTAGGCATAAAAAAAGGTATTCCGAAAGGAACACCTTTATATTGAAATCTGTTTAAATTTTGTTTACTTCACTTCTACAGAATCGAACAGGTCACGGTCAACCAGGATGCGACCACAGTTTTCGCAAACAATGATCTTTTTACGCTGGCGGATCTCGCTCTGGCGTTGCGGAGGAATAGCGTTGAAGCAACCACCGCAGGCATCACGCTCAACCGGTACAACAGATAAACCGTTGCGGTAATTTTTGCGGATACGGTCGTATGAGCTCAGCAAACGCTCTTCTACTTTTTCGCGGGCATCATCAGCCAGTTTGCTGAAGTGTTTTTCTTCTTTCTCGGTAGAAGCAATGATCTTTTCCAGTTCACCTTTTTTAGTGTTTAACACACCTTCTTTAGCGCCGATATTTTTCTTTGCCTTATCCAGTACCACTACTTTCTCAGCAATTTCTTCATTGGCATCGCGGATGTGTTTTTCAGCCAGTTTAATTTCGAGCTGTTGCATTTCAATTTCTTTATTGATAGCTTCAAACTCGCGGCTGTTCTTTACATTCTCACTCTGCTTTTCGTATTTCTTAATCAGCGCCTCCGCATCTTTAATGAGATTCTTCTTCTGGTTGATAAACTCCTGGATACCGTTGATCTCTTCTTCAATGCGGGTCTGACGTGATGTTAAACCCTGTATCTCATCTTCCAGGTCGCTCACTTCCATGGGCAACTCTCCTTTCAGGATCTGTATCTCATCAATTTTAGATTCAATCTTCTGGAGGGAAACCAGTGAGGATAATTTTTCCTCAACAGAATAGTCTTTTACGTTGGCCATATAGAATTTCTTGTTTCTGAATTTGTTGTTTCCGGTGCCTGTAGCATACCGGTCTTCGGAACGGCTCACTACAAAAAGTAACGGACCGGGTTGGTATTTACTTCTGTTTTGAGGACGGCAAAGGTAGTAAATTTTTCCCGCAAAACAGCTACCAGTAAGTCTATGGTAAATTGCTCGCTTTCATAATGACCAATGTCGGCAATCACCAGCCGGCCATTGGCATCAAAAAATTCGTGGTATTTCATATCGCCCGTCACAAAAAAGTCAGCCCCGGCTCCTAAAGCTTTGGAAATCAAAAAACTACCAGCACCTCCGCAGAGCGCTATCTTTTTAACCGGCCTGCCGCGCAATGGAGTATGCCGTATGCAGACAAGCTCAAACTGTTGTTTCAGTAACGTTAAAAAAACTGTTTCTTCCAGGGGTTCCGGCAGTTCGGCCACCAGTCCTGACCCTATGCCTGGTTGCGGATTGGCCAATTCAACCACGTCATAGGCCACTTCCTCGTACGGGTGGGCTGCTATCATTGCTTGTACAATACCCTGTTGCAGGTAAGCCGGAAATACTGCTTCAATTTTCAGTTCGTTCTCATAATGCCTTGTTCCGGGTGTACCGACGAAGGGATTGGTAGTATCATCTCCTTTAAAAGAGCCCGTGCCTTCCGTGGCAAAACTGCATTCGCTGTAATGCCCTATATGACCTGCCCCAGCACTAAAGATAGCCGTACGCACCTGTTCGGCCTGTGCCACCGGCACAAAGGTGAACAGCTTGCGCAAAGTAGCGTATTTGGGTGCCAGCACTTTTCTGTTGATCAGTCCCAACCTGTCGGCCATAAAAGCATTTACGCCGGTAATAACATTATCAAGATTAGTATGGATAGCATAAATAGCAATATCATGTTTAATGGCGCTGATAATGGTCTTTTCCACATAATTTTTTCCATTGATCTTTTTCAGACCACCGAAAATAACAGGATGATGCGCTACCACCAGGTTGCACCCTTTGTCAATAGCTTCCTGTACCACTTCTGCTGTTGCATCCAGTGAACAAACAATACCTGTGCAGGGCCAGGAAGCATCGCCGGTAAGCAAACCCGCATTGTCGTAAGATTCCTGTAAAGACGGGGGCGCTATGCGCTCCAGTTGCGCTATGATATCTGCAATTTTCATGTATAAAAGAAATGAGACGATCAAAGATACGGGAATCAATACCGTTGTATCCAGCGCCTTTTATTTCAACAGGTAAGAAACTTAACAATCAAAAAACACCCGGTATGTACACCTGATTGTTAAAACTTTACTGCTGTCAAGGCATGCAAATTGCAATAGATTCAGTATCTTTTTCTACCAACCTGATTGCCAATCGAAAAAACAGTCTATGCGAACTACGTGGATCATCCTGCTCTGTACCATCCTGGCGGGTGGCATTATGTATTTTCTTGCCAAACGCCCGGCAGGTAATGGCAAGGCAGATACTATTTCACTGGTAAACACGCCGGATTCCATCAAAAATCAATTGAAACTATTTGTAGCCTACAATCCTGCGGAAGTTTACTACCGTGACAGTGCCTGGTGGCTTTACGATTCCATTCCGTTACAACAGGTATCGCTAGGGAACGGTAAGAATACGTTCAACAAACAGTACAGTGCTGCCACTTTTTATCTTACGCTGGACCAGCATCATTTTTATGATATTGAGATCAACAAAAAAGATACAGCTGTAGCTTACGAAATCACATTCAGTGTGCAATCTGTACGGGATACCTTGCTGGTTGCAGGCACTATTGATGACAGAAAAAATGACCAGATACGTTTCAATGGTCCAATGCTGCCACTGTATCACCAGTTTATACTTACCTACAACAATAAATTGACAGCACCGATTGCGGATTCTGCTTCCGCTGTTGAGAAAAATGCAGACAAGACCATTACAGTGCTCAAAAACTAAATAAAGTATACATAACAACAATGCCGCTGTGGTACAGCGGCATTGTTGTTATTACAGGTTAGTAATGTTTCTTATTCTATGATCTTTTCTACCCTGGTCAGCTTGCCTTCTTCATTCATACCTTCCAGCACTATACGCAGACGACGGGAAATATCATTGTTATAAAAATGTACTGTTACTCTTTTGTTGGCAGCATCTGTTAAAATGTAAGGACTCCAGTACAACGTGCTGCGGACATCATCCACATCATTCAGCGGAGATTCTTTTGAATAATCAGGAGAGAAGAATTCTTTTGGAGCAGAGTATCCTGCCAATGAACCTTTATCCATTCCACCGCTTATGTCGCTACCCTTGGCTCTTTCATCACCTTTGCGGGTATACACAGCAATTGCACCACCAGCGCCACCACCGGATGCGCCAAAAAATGGCGGACGCATCACTTTTACATACGCAATATCTGTTACCGGAATATTCTGCAGCATGGTAGCATCTACCGGCATTTCATCCAGGAACAATGATGGAGTAGCCTGTCTCCAGGATAAACTTACTGACCCTCCGCCACGGTTGATCTGCAAACCGGCTACACGTCCCTGCAGGTATTGGAAAATGTCCATGGAACTTTGCGCCACAGGATCATCTATCATATTAAAACTGTATCCGTCGCCGCCTTTAAACAAACCACTGGCATATTTATCTTCCATCTGCTGTTCTTTGGTTCGCGTACGCGCACGCACGGTTACTGCATCCAGCATTTTTACTTTTTTATTCATATCCGGCCGTATGCGCTCATTTTCTGCAGCAAAATAGCGGGAACGTGCAAGTAAAGAAGTATCCAGCGGCATGGGAATACGCCAACTACTGTCAGGCGAAGTTACTCCATATCCGCGCCAAACGCCATTATCAAAAGTGACCACTGCTTTATTAGCCAGTTTCTGATCCTTATTGAACTGGTAATACACTTTTACCGTATCAAAAAAGATCAATCCTTCCTCATGAAATTTACCATCAGGTTTCTTACTCAATGCAAAGAACTGACGTGAAGAATCTTTGGCTTCCAGAAACACATTCAGTTGTGCATTGGGTGGTATCTGGCTGGGCAGTAAACCAGTAATATTGGCATTTAAAGCAAGATAATTTTCGCGCGGATATTTTATCTCAGGCAGTTTTCCGGCTGCCAGATCTTCCCATTTAAAACGACGCCATCCATTGGTTAGCATTACCAGGTCAAGATGTGAGCGGATGGTATCATCATTTCCCAGGAAGTAATAATAGGGATTGTGTACATATCCTTTCAGATCGCCACACAATAACAAACGCGAAATAATATTGTCTTCATCCGGGTCTGTTTTGCTGGCACCGGCATCTGTAACAGACACCGACAGATTCGATTTCAATGTATCGGGCACTTCTACCACAAACTCATTTCTTGCACGCTTTGTCAGCCCTTTTAAAGTAGGAACCACTTTGGCAGTAAAAGAATAGTCTTCTTTATTGATAAACACAATACGCTCTGCCAATGCTTTCCAGTTGCCGTCAAACAATGTAAGCTGTAATATACCGGTAGGAAATCCTGCCAATGGTATAGCGCCACTGGTCATAAAGCTTTCAGACAGGTTCAACCGCGCTTTGTACACTACCTGCTGATTGAAGTAAGCCAGCAGATACAATGTTTTCAGATTCTCGCCTGGATTTTCAGTTCTGCGTACACTGAACGACTGCATATTGTTGAGCTGGGTGGTACGCAATACAGCGCCGGAAGGCAACGGCGCGGGCAATGATGTTTTATACGACTGTTTTTTATTATCCTGCCACTCTGCCATATAGGTTTCACCTGCCTGCGGTTCCAGTACCACACGCCCCATACCATCGTGTACACTGCTGAAAGGAGCAACGGTAACACCTTTTGAATTTTTGATAACCCCGCTTACTTCTACCGGCTGGCCAAATTTATCAGTAGCCTTGAAAGCAACGATAGATTCAAGACCCGTAACCAGGTCGCCACCTTCTGGTAAAAAGCTGAGTTGTGTTACCTGTTTGGGTACTGCTGTTGCAGCAGTAGCTGCTACCGGTTTCCGGGGAATGGTTATGTTTTTGGTATACAGGAAAGCGGTATCAAAATTCAGCATCCAGGTGGTATATGCTTTGAAAACAATAGAAGTACCTGTATAAGTAAGTGGCAAGTCAAAACTGCCCGATGTGGAAGACTCAAATACAGGCAGCACCCTGCGTTGTAATACTTTACCGGTAATGGGATCCAGCAATTCCGCATAAAAGTTTTTACTCACGGTAGAAGGCTGTATACCTGCATACAGATAGGCTTTGAACCAGATGGTTTCGCCGGGATTATAAACAGGTTTATCAAAATGTATATGGATCTTTTCCTGCGGAAAACTCTCTCCGTAAGCATTGATCATAGAATCGAGCTTTTGGGCCTGTACCCGGTCATGCCACAACAGGAGAAACAGTATAGCAGTAAAGCAAGTAGTAAGGATGCGTTTCATGCGAGAAAGAATCTTTTAACAAATTAATGGCATTGCTGCGGTAAAATTGATTAAAATTTGTCTACGAATTGTTAAAGCCATTAACAAACAAATAAAAAACAGTACCGGCGGCCAAACAATAACGTTGCAGATTGTTTCTATAATAAAAAAATGCTATTCCAAACATTTTCGGATTTTAGCGCCGGTTTTCAAATTACCAGATTATGACGAATGTTGTTACCCCCGCACTCTACAATGAATACATGGTCAGTATGCATAGTATTGCAGATGTACGTTATGCCTCTGCTGTATTGCAATGGGACCAGGAAACCTATCTGCCACCCAAAGGGGCCGCTATACGCGGTCAGCAGATAGCTACCCTGTCCGAAATAGCCCATAAACTTTTTACCGATGAAAAACTGGGCGCACTGTTGCAGGAACTGTACAGCCGCAATGACCTGCAGCCGGCAGAAAAAAGAAATGTGGAGCTGACACTGGAAGATTACGAACGTCAGAAAAAGTTTGATGCCTCTTTTGTACGCAAGCTCACAGAAACCATCAATAAAAGTTTCCATAGCTGGATAGAAGCACGCAAAGCCAATGACTTTTCATTATTTGCCAATGATCTTTCAGAACTGGTAACCCTCAAAAAACAGGAAGCAGAACTGTTGGGATACAGTCAGCATCCGTATGATGCCTTGCTGAATGATCATGATAAAGGCTCTACCGTACAATTGCTGGATAAAGTGTTCAACGATATACGCGGACCTCTAAAAGATCTGCTCACAAAAATACAATCACGTCCGCAGGTAGATAACAGTTTGCTGCACCGCCATTACCCACGCACCCTACAGTGGGATTTTGGTATGCAGGTATTGCGTGAACTGGGATATGATTTTGAAGCCGGCAGACAGGATATTGCAGAACATCCTTTCACCACCAATTTTAATAGTCATGATGTACGCATCACCACGCGTATTGACGAGAACGATTTCAGCAATATGACCTGGAGCTGCATTCACGAACTGGGACACGCGTTGTACGAACAAGGATTGCCCGACAGCCAATACGGCCTGCCACTGGGAGAAGCTGCATCTTTCACCATACACGAATCCCAATCACGTTTATGGGAAAATCATGTAGGCCGCAGCCGCGCCTTTTGCGAAAGGTATTTTCCTGTACTGCAACAATACTTTCCCCAGCAACTGCAACAGGCTACAGCAGAACAGTTCTATAAAGCCATCAACAAAGTAGAGCCATCGCTGATACGTACCGAAGCCGATGAACTGACCTATCATTTTCACATCATGGTCCGTTATGAACTGGAAAAAGCCTTGCTAGAAGGCTCCTTACAAGTTGCCGACATTCCTGTATACTGGAATGAAAAATATGCGCAATACCTGGGTGTGCAGGTACCAGACCATAAAAGAGGTTGTTTGCAGGATGTACACTGGAGCCATGGTAGCTTTGGCTATTTCCCTACTTACAGTTTGGGTAGTTTTTATTCAGCACAGTTTTACGGTACTGCACAAAAGGCTATACCAGGCCTGGATAAGAAAATACAGGGTGGTAACACCGCTGAATTGCTGGGGTGGCTCCGTACACATATACACGCCAGCGGCCGTACCTATACCAGCGAGCAACTGAGCTACCAGGTAAACGGCAGTACCCTGGATACACAGCATTTTATCGGTTACCTGCACGATAAATACAAGGCCATTTATGATTTCTGAATCTGACCAACAAAATCAGCAGAGATAATAATTAATATATTGTTTTTCAATACGATATCCATGTCTGTACATTGATTATACAATGAAGAGACATGGATATTCGTTTTATTACAGAACTTCAGTCTGTAAATGACCAACGCACCTAACCAAAGCGTATGAAAAAACCTTTACCCCTTATCTGTGTTTGCTTTGCATTATTTGCTGTTTTTTCCTGTAAGAAGTTTATTGAGCAGAAAAAACAAGATATGCTGGTAAGCGCTATTACCAATGGTGTATGGATAGTAGAACAATATAAAGAAGACACCAGCGATATTACCGCCGGCTTCCAGGGATATGAATTTCGCTTTTCTGAAAACGGGACAGTTACCGGTACCAAAGATGGCAATACAGCCAATGGTACCTGGACAGGCGATATCAATACACGTACTATTTCCTCCAATTTTCCCAATATAGGAGAACCAGTGAAAAAACTAAATGGTATCTGGCTGCTTACAGATACCTATTGGGACTACGTAGAAGCTTTAATGACAACTGAAACGGGTAAAAACCAGCTCCATTTGCGAAAAAAATCCTGATAACCCATTTCCCGGTCTTTATTTTGTATGATTTTTGTGTGGCACTAATTGGCTCTGATTAACCCCGTACCTGCTCCAAACCCGAAACACGCTTGAATCATACACCAACCCTACAGCTAATGGGGAGATTCCCCTTTATGCGCATGCTGTTGCTTATATGCATCAGTATATGCGCTGTGCAAACCCATGCACAATTGACTGCAGCGTTCTCTGCAGATAAAACGGAAGGTTGTGCCCCCTTAACCGCAGTACGGTTTACAGATCAATCTACAGGTAATATCACCAGTTGGCAATGGGATCTTGGTAATGGCACCAATTCTTCACTGCAAAATCCCGCCACTTCTTATGTAAATCCAGGTGTATATACGGTAAAACTGACGGTGAGTGATGGTACTCAATCCAATACTGTAACCAAAACAGGTTATATCAAAGTATATGCTTCTCCTGTTGCACAGTTATCAGCATCAGCTACTTCAGGTTGTTTTCCATTGAATATCCGGTTCCAGGACCTGAGTCAGGCAGGAGATGGAAGTCTTACCGGTTGGGAATGGGATTTTGGTGATGGTACCACCGGTACTACGCAAAACCCTGCACATGTATATACTGCGCAAGGCAATTACAATGTATCGCTACGTGTTAAAAACTCCTTTGGTTGTACAAATACCATCAGCAATACCAATTATATCCAGATCAGCACTGGCGTACAAAGCGATTTTACATTAACTGCACCCAATAATTGCAAGCCGCCAACCACGATCAATTTTACTGCTGCCAGTGCCGGTACGGGAACACTTTCCTATGTATGGGATTTTGGTGATGGCACCAATGCAGCTACTGCCAATCCTTCACATACATACAACAATACCGGTTCCTATACAGTAACACTTATTACCCGCAACAATACCGGTTGTGCAGATACCCTGAAAAAGGTAAATGCGATTACTATCGGTTCCGTACAAGCTGGTTTCAATAGCCCTGCCACAATATGCGCTGGTGTACCTTTTAGTATAACCAATACTTCTTCACCAGCTCCGTCAGGTGCTACCTGGAATTTTGGTGATGGAAATTTCTCTGTCAGTCTTAATCCAGTTAAAACCTATTATACACCCGGCAATTACACCGTTACCCTGAATAGCAACTTTGGCGCCTGTAATGATGTTGCCACTCAATCCATACAGGTACTTGCCCGGCCGGCTGCCAATTTCAGCGGCACCAACACCTCATCCTGCCAGCCACCATTGACCACCTCTTTTACACAAACCGTATCCGGTGCAGTTGGTTTTAAATGGCTGTTTGGTGATGGCAGTACTTCTACAGATCCCAATCCGCAACATACCTATACCAGTCCCGGTGAATATGACGTAACACTGATCGCTACCAATGCCATAGGTTGCAGCGATACCATAAAGAAAATAAATTTTGTACGGGTAAAGCTGCCTGTTGTATCACTTAGCAATGTACCCCAACAGGGATGTGCTCCTTATAAATTCAGTCCCGGTTATTTAATTTACAATGGCAGTATCGAAAAATGGGAATGGGATTTTGGTGATGGCGGTACCGCCACCGAAGAACATCCGGAACATACCTATACCACTGCCGGCACTTATACGCTGAAACTAAAATACACTACTACCGATGGTTGTACCGGAGATGTAACAATATTATCTGCCGTGAAAGTAGGTAACAAACCGGTAGTAAATTTTATAGGATTGCCCCCTGATGTATGTGCATTCCGTACTGTAAGTTTTACAGATCAAAGCACAGGACCCCAACCAGACCAATGGATCTGGAGCTTCGGAGATGGGGGTTCTTCTTTTCTGCAAAACCCATCGCACCTGTACCAGGATACAGGTTATTTTACGGTAAAACTGATTGTGGGCAGTAATGGTTGTACTGATACGCTGATCAAAACCAATTACATCCATATCAAACCGCCGATAGCACGTTTTTATGCTGTACAATCCTGTAATGCTAAACTTTCAGTGAATTTTACAGATAATTCTATCGGAGCCAACAGCTGGTCATGGAATTTTGGTGATGGCAGCACATCCACAGATCGCAACCCTGTACACCAGTTTGCACAGAAGGGAACTTATAATGTAAGTCTTACTGTTAAAAATGATACTTGCGAACACACTACGGTAAGTCCCGTGGTGATTGTGGTAGAGACAGCAGATTTTTCAGTCAATAACACAACACCTTGTCGCAACACTCCTATACAATTAACGGCACTGAATAGTGATCCGCGTTATGTTTCATATTACATCTGGACACTCCGTAAAAACGGAGCTGTATATACAACACTCAGCGGATCAACACCCAATTTTGCACTGAGCGAACCCGGTACGTATACAGTGCAGCTGGACATTGTTGATGTAATGGGTTGTCGCAGTTCTGTTACCAAAACAGATTATATTACAGTATACGGGCCTACTGCTGATTTTTTAGTTACAGCCAATGGAGTGTGTACCAATACAACGGTTGTATTCAATGATCTATCCAAAACTGATGGCACAAACACTATCAGCAAATGGATCTGGAGTTATGGAGATGGCACTTCTGATACATTAACGGCACCTCCATTTTCACATCAATATGCACAGGCCGGAAATTTCAATACACAACTTACTGTCATTGACAATATCGGTTGTTCGCATAGCGTCATCAGGTACAGTTCCGTTTTTATTTCCAAACCCCAGGTACTGTTTATTTCCCCGGATTCATTGTCGTGCGAAGGTAAACCGGTACAATTCACCAATCAGTCTTCCGGTAATACACTTACCTGGCAATGGAATTTTGGTGATGGCACAGCTTCTGCGGCAACGACGCCTTCACACACTTTCAGTGCGGAAGGAGATTATACCATAAAGCTGAAAGCAACAGATAGGTATGGTTGCAGTGACTCGCTGACCAAAACAGCTTACATCCGCATTCACAATCCCAAAGCATTGTTTGCGGCCAGTAAAACAGAAGCAACCTGTCCGCCGCTGGTAGTTGATTTTACCAACCAGAGTACCAATTCCACCAGGTTAAGATGGGACTTTGGTGATGGTACCAGCGCCAATGTAGCTAACCCTACACACTTTTACACCTATCCCGGTGTATATACCGCCAAACTGATCGTTACCGGCAATGGAGGTTGTGTGGATACGTTTAAACAGGTTATTACTGTGCGGGGACCACGAGGCAGTTTTACTTACAACAAAGCATCCGGTTGCGAACCTGTGAATGTACAGTTTACCGGTACCACCAGCGATGATATCGTTTTTGTGTGGGATTTTAATGATGGTAATATTGAGCAGACAGCCGATGCAAGAATTGCACATGCATATACTGCACCTGGAGCTTATCTGCCCAAAATGATACTGGTTGATCCACAAGGTTGCCGCGTGCCCATAAATGGTACAGATTCAATTTATGTATATGGAGCCAAAGCGAAATTCGGGCTCAGTCGCCAAACCTTGTGCGATTCGGGGCTGGTAAAATTCTATGATTCTACCATAGCCAATGAAGCCATTACTTCATACAAATGGACATTTGGCGATGGCAGCACTTCCATTACTGCCAATCCTTCGCATTTTTATACTCAACCCGGCAATTACGAAGTAATACTGAATGTAACTACCCGCACCGGATGTACTTCTACCACACGGGTAAGCATTCCTATTAAAATAGTACCTACACCAATAGTTGCTATTAAGGCTATAGACACAGCCTGTGTGCCAGCCACGATGCAATTCAATGGTGACATTGTAAAAAATGATACTTCTGTACTGCGCTGGCAATGGAACTTCGGGAATGGCAGAACAGCTACACAACAAAATCCCGCACCGGTTTCATACACAGCTGCCGGCAGTTACAGTACGCGTCTGATCGCCACCAACTCTACCGGTTGTGCTGACACTGTGTATAAACCACTTACGGTATATCCTTTACCTGGTATTGAAGCAGGTAGTGACCAGACCATTTGCCTGGGCAATGCTACCCAGTTGCGTGCCACCGGCGGCGTGGAATACCAGTGGCAACCCACTACAGCATTATCATGCAGTAATTGTGCTACGCCCCAGGCATCACCCACGCAGAACATACGGTATCACCTTACCGGTAAAAGTATTCATGGCTGTATCGCTACTGATTCAATGATCGTTCAGGTAAAAAAGCCTTTCCATATACGCGTAAGCCGGGGTGATACGTTATGTAACGGGGAAAGTGTACAGTTAGGTGCATCCGGGGCAGAGTTGTACACATGGTATCCATCGCTTGGTCTTGACAATATCCACAGCGATAAACCCAAAGCAACACCAGGCAGTACGATTACCTACCAGGTAATAGGCGACGATGATGCACATTGTTTTGCAGATACCGGTTATGTTAAAGTAGTCGTGTACCCCATCCCTGCTATTAAAGCAGGGCCTGATCAGTCGGTGGCAGTGGGTTCATCGGTAACGCTTTCGCCGGTTATTTCACCGGATGTTAACCGGATCTCCTGGACGCCATCAACATGGCTTAGCTGTAGCAACTGTGCAAGTCCTGTAGCGGCGCCCAAGCAAACGATAACGTACACCCTGCGGGTTACCAACGAAGGAGGATGTACCAGCAGCGACCAGGTAACCCTGTCTGTATTCTGTGATAACAGTAACCTGTTTATGCCCAATACATTTTCGCCCAACGGCGATGGCAATAATGACATATTCTATCCCCGTGGAAAAGGGTTGTTCAGGATAAAAACCTTGCGGATTTTCAACAGGTGGGGTGAAATTGTATTTGAGGGTACAAATTTTGATGCCAATGATGCTTCAAAAGGCTGGGACGGACGTTATAAAAACCAACCCGCACCACAGGATGTTTACGTATATTCTATTGATATCATCTGCGAAAATCAGGTGGTATTGAATTATAAAGGTAATATTGCATTAATTCGGTAATCAACAACCAGTTAAATACTATACTTTGGGTATTCCACGGGCCATACTTACCAAAGGCACGCACCGTACTCTGCTTATGTCCGCTAACTGTTACCACAGGTTACGGCACTATCGGATATGCCTTATCCTGATGCTACTGCTTCCCCTTCAGGATATTTTTGCACAAACAGCACCTACAGCAAATTTTTCAGCCAATAATATGGCCGGTTGCGGACCGCTTACAGTGGCGTTCACTGATCTTTCTACCGGAACACCCACTTCCTGGAACTGGGATTTTGGCAACGGGCAGCTTTCTACACAGCAAAACCCTACCGTTACTTTTGGTGCACCCGGCACTTATACTATTACCCTGGTAGCCCGTAATGCCAATGGTACTGATGGTATTACCAAAACAAATTACATAACCATTTACTCATCGCCTGCTGTTTCTTTTACAGCCAGCAGCACATTGGGTTGTATACCTACTACTATCCAGTTTACAGATTATAGCAGTGCACAGGGAGGAATTATCACCTCCTGGAACTGGGATTTTGGAGACGGGACCAGCTCTACCCAACAAAATCCTCAGAAAACCTATACAGCAGCAGGCTACTATTCCGTGGCATTACGGGTCACCAATAGTAACGGGTGTTCCGCAACCGGAACTATAAACCGCTACATCCGTATTGTAGCGGGAGTAAGTGCAGATTTCAGCTTTACAAGCCCTGTTACCTGCCGTCCGCCTTATACAGTAAATTTTACCAACCTGACCAGCGGACCAGGCACCATGAACTATCAATGGGATTTTGGCAACAGTACCACATCCACACAAAATAATCCTACGGCAACTTATAATGCGCCTGGCACCTACACCATTACCTTAAATGGCACCAGCCAGTATGGATGTTCAGGAAGTGTACAGAAAAGCATCACCATTGCCGGAGCCGGTACCACCATCAGTGCCCCGGATTCTGTATGTCTCAACACACCTGTTACATTTCAGAATACCTCTACACCGGCACCTGTTTCATCCAATTGGAATCTTGGTAACGGTAATACTTCGCAGCAACTTAATGCGACAACCTCTTATACTGCTCCGGGTATCTATACAGTGAAGCTGGTCAATAAATATGCAGCCTGTACGGATTCCGCCACAAAGGATATTACCGTATTGGACAAACCTGTAGTAAATTTCAATGCCGCCAATACCATTGCCTGTAAAGCACCATTAACTGTTAACTTCCAGGATATTTCTCCTGATGCAAAGCAATGGCAGTGGAACTTTGGAGATGGCGGTACCTCTACCCTACAAAATCCATCACACACATACACAGTAGAAGGCAATTACAATGTTACACTCACCATTACTGATAAATTTGGGTGTCAGAACAGTATTACACGGGCCAACGTAGTGCAGATTATAAAACCAACGATCACATTTAATAATCTGCAGGCAAAACTGTGCGCTGGTACACCTTTCACTCCTTCTGCCAATGTACAGGCCATTGATGGAGTACAAACCTGGAACTGGGATTTCGGCGATGGATTTACCAGTACCTCTTCCAATCCATCTCATGCATATGCTGCATTTGGCAACTATACACTTACTTTGACCATTGCCACTAACCAGGGATGTACAGAAACATTACAGGTACCCAATGCCGTGAAAGTGGGCAATCCGCCAACATCGGTCAACTTCAGCGCTATCCCCAGTGATGTATGTGCATTGCAACAAGTAGCATTTACAGATCTGTCCACATCAGCCTCCATACCATCCACTATTGATGAATGGGTATGGAACTTTGGAGATGGCAGCAATTCTCCGATACAAAATCCAACACATATTTATTCTGATACCGGAACCTATATTGTAACACTCGCTGTATACGATCATGGTTGTTTAAGCAATACCGCATCACATACCGTGCATGTAAAACCACCCGTAGCCGAATTTGACTACCAGGTAAACTGTAATAATAAAACACAGGTTACATTTACTGATCAATCAATAGTCAATGCTGCTTACGGAACGATTTCTTATCTGTGGGATTTTGGAGATGGACAAACATCCACTCAACAATCACCGGTTCATAATTTCCCGGGATTAGGAACCTATACAGTAAAACTTACTGTTGGTAATGGCACCTGTACCAATACTATCCAACATACGGTAACACTGGTAGGAGAATTTGCAACATTCACAGTAGGCAACTATGATATCTGTAAAAATACCGCTGCCTCATTGCAGGCTACAGGCAACGCAGCCAACATTTCTACCTATGAATGGGATTTTAACGGTAATGGATTTATAAACGGCTCTGCAAATTATACCCCTGTTATTGGCAACACCGGTTCATATACCGCTACGCTGCGTATTACAGACATTAATGGATGCCAGGATACCAGAACAGATCCTAAACCCATCTTGGTTAACGGTCCTACTGCAAACTTTACAGCCAACGGTGCAGGAGCCTGCCAGAATGGAGCAGTAACATTCACCGACCACTCTATTACCAGCAGTGGAACTATTACCAGTTGGACATTTGATTTTGGTGATGGAAACGTACAAAGCTATTCTTCCCTGCAATCTTTTACGCATCAGTACAACACTACCGGCAGTTTTACCGTGCAGTTGCGTGTACGAGACAGCAAAGGTTGTGTAGACAATTATACATTACCCACGCAGATACTGATCACCAGACCTGCAGCCGGGTTTTCAGCCCAATACACCACTATTTGTCCTAAAACAGACAACCTGTTTACCGATACATCAAAAGGCAGCGGGCTTTCGTGGTCCTGGAACTTTGGCGACGGTAATACTTCTATGCAACAATCACCGGTACATCAGTATACCGGTGCTGATAATTCATATACCGTAAAACTGGTCATCACCGACGCGGTGAATTGTAAAGACTCGGTAACCCGTGTAATTACTGTAAAAGCACCGAAACCGGCCTTTGATGCCAAAGATACATCCAGTATCTGCCCACCCATGGAAACACTGTTCACTTTTCACGGACAGGATTATCAGTCTTTTTACTGGGATTTTGGTGACAGTTCTACATCCCTGCTTACCAATCCTTCACATTTCTATAATGATTATGGTACTTATACTGCAAAACTATACCTGACAGGTTATGGCGGTTGTGTGGATTCAGCCAGCCATATTATCAACATTTACAATCCATATACCTATACAAAGATCATTTACAGCCCGCTGACCGCATGTAATTCTTTGCTGGTAAACTTTGATATCACTGTTCCGCCATCTACCAAATTCCTATTCTCATTTGGTGACGGTAACTATGACAATTCACAATCCGCCACCCTGCAACATTTTTACAGCCAGCCAGGATCATACGGACCCGGACTTATACTCACAGATAGTTTAAGCTGCCAGGTAGGTATTGGCGGCCCTTCGTCCATCATGGTCATTGGAGCTATACCCTTCTTTTCGCCCGATAAAAAATCATTCTGTGATTCTGGCAGCGTTTCATTTACCAACTACACCATTGGCAACGATCCTGTGGTAACACGTACCTGGAATTTTGGAGATGGGGGGACTTCAACCGACAAAGATCCTGTGCATTTTTATAATCAACCAGGCACCTTTGTTGTATCACAAACTGTAACCACGCAAACCGGATGCTCTAATACTATTACCGATACTATTCGCGTATATGCAACGCCCCATGCTGTAATTACAGGCGATTCCATTATCTGTATCAATCAACTGTTACTGTTGCAGGGTGCTTTGATCATACCAGACACAGTAACTACCTGGGCATGGAGTTTTGCCAATGGCAGCACCGCTTCCACACCCAATCCCACTACCAGCTATAACGCAGCCGGTATTTATACAATAAAACTGCAAACCACCAATAAACTAGGTTGTAAAAGCGATACTTCCTTTACCGTAAGGGTTGCCCCGGATCCTGTAATTACTGTGCCCAATGCCCCTGTCATCATTGTAAGCTCGGGGGTTACACTGCCGGTTACCTACAGTCCCAATGTAGTAAGCTGGGCCTGGACACCGCCTTATGCACTCAGTTGTACCGACTGCCCCAATCCATTTGCCAATCCGCAATTTACCCAGAAATATAAGGTAAACGTGGTGGATGAGAACGGCTGTAAAAGCTCAGGGGAAGTAGTGGTAACAGTTGTTTGTAATGAAAACAATTATTTTGTGCCCAATACATTTTCTCCGAACGGAGATGGCGTAAATGATGTATTTTACCCGCGCGGAAAAGGACTTGCCCGCGTCAGCAGTATGAAAATATTCAACCGCTGGGGAAATATTGTTTTTGAAAAAAGAGATTTTAACGCCAACGATCCTTCTGCCGGTTGGAACGGCACCTACAACGGAAAACCAGTTTCTGCCGATACCTATGTTTATATAGTAGAATTTATTTGCGACAATGCTGCCATTGTACCATTTAAAGGGAATGTAACTTTAATACGTTGATGCTGTGAACTTTTTATCCTGCATATCAAAACTGTGTGTTATGAGAAAGAGGTGGACTTTGTTGTATGTATTGCTGACCGGTACATTACCTGTACTGTCGCAGGATCTTCATTTTTCACAGTTTTTTGAAGCTCCTTTATTGCGTAATCCTTCACTGGCGGGTATTTACAAAGGTGATGTAAGGATACAGGGCGTGTATCGTGATCAGTGGAACAATGTTACCAATGCCTATCGCACCGGTTCATTGAATGCCGAATACAAGCAACCCATTGGGAAGGGTGATGATTTTATCACTACCGGTATCCAGGTATTATTTGATAAAGCAGGTACCGTAGGTTTAACCACTACCAATCTGTTACCTGCATTGAACTATCATAAATCGCTGAGTAATGAAAGAACCATGTATCTGTCATTAGGATTCATGGGCGGATTGATCCGCAAACATATTGATGTTACTAAAATGACCACCAATAACCAGTATGGCGGCGGCGGCTTTGATCCTACTTTACCCACGGGCGAAAACCTGGTATCACCCAATTTTACTACCTGGGATGCCAGCCTGGGACTTAGTTTCAATTCTTCCTTTGGTACGGAAGATGCTAACAGCCTATTCCTGGGAGCAGCCTATCATCATCTTAACCGGCCTAAAAATTCATTTTACCGCAACCCGGATATTGAACTGAAACCTAAATATGTTTTTTCGGGTGGTGTAAAATTTAAAATGGACGATTTTTCCTATTTCACCTTGCAGGCTGATCAATCAGTACAGGGATCATTCAATGAAACAGTGGCTGGTGTGTTGTATTCCTACAAGCTGGGAGCATACGTAGAAGAAGATCCATTGTATACCATTCATGGCGGCTTATTTATGCGCTGGAAAGATGCACTGATCCCTGTAGTAAAAGTAGACAGGCATCCCATTTCTGTAGCCCTCAGTTACGATATCAATATATCTCCGTTAAAAACAGCCAGCCAGGGCCGCGGCGGCTTTGAACTCTCCGTATCCTATATCGGTTTCCTGGACCGTTATAATAGCACAAGAGACAAAGTACTCTGTCCTCATTTTTAACCATTGTACTATAGCATCATGCTACAAAAGGCTTTCATGACATTGTTGCAGCAATATACAGGCAACGAAGCTTTACAACAACAATACTGGCAAGAGTTATCTGCTGCCTATTCGCAGAACGGCAGGCATTACCATACATTGCAGCATCTCAAATTTATGCTGCAGCAACTGGAACAGGTGAAGAATGATATCAGTCAATGGAATGCAGTGATAGCAGCACTGTTTTATCATGATACTGTATATGATGTAATGAAGCAGAACAACGAGGAAAACAGTGCAATGCTTGCTGCAGAAAGACTGGCAAAAATAGAGGTACCGCAGGAAACAATTGATCAATGCGTAGAACATATACTGGCCACCAAACTGCACACCATTGGAAGTAGTACAGATACCAACCTGTTTACCGATGCTGACCTAAGCATCCTGGGCCAGCCTGCAGAGACCTATAAGGCCTATGCTACACAGATAAGAAAAGAATACGCCGTATATCCTGATTCGTTATACAATCCCGGAAGAGCTAAAGTATTACAGCACTTTCTTGCTTTGCCTGCCATTTTTAAAACAACACCGTTTGCACGTTACGAAATACAGGCAAAAACTAACATGCAACAAGAACTGAGCACATTACTGGCATAAAAAAACTGTGACAATTTCAGGCAAATACCTTCCACTGCCACAGTTACTATGCAATGAATAAAATCGATACGGTTATCTGGCTGACTTTATAAAAAGCGGTTTAAGTGTAAACCACGCCAGTGCAGGGAAAAAGTGCATGGGCACAGTTAATCCCGGAAATAATTCCGGCATTTCTGCTTCCAGTGGCAGCTTGTATGCAAAGGGAGCCAGTATACTTACAAAAGATACAATTGCTACCAGCAGGTTAAATACAATCTCGCCTTTCTCTTTCAACCACAGGCCAACGATCAGCCAGTAGCCAACAGCCATCAATACACCGCCAAATAAACTGGCAGCAATGATATTTAACTGCTTAACCACGCTGGCAAAATCATAACCCAACGATCCTGCATACACTTTTTGATAAACTATTGCAGCAATGCCTGCTAGTAATCCGGATACCAATCCCAGTAATAATGCACGTTTAAACATATAGTGTATTTAAGCCGTTTACTTTTTAATTACCGGAACTGTAACCTCAATTTTGATCACTTCAGCAACATCACCACCCGGTTTACCTACATGGAAATCATTTCTGTTCACATTAAAAGTACCATTGAAAGTACCGGCATTACCTGCCGCTTTAAATGTAAAAGGAATAGTCACTTCTTTCTTTACACCTTTAATTTCCAGATCACCGGTTACCTGGTAAGCAGCGCCGGCTTTAGTGATCTTTTTGGAAGTGTATTTAATAGAAGGATATTTCGCGGCATCAAACCATTCTTCTTCTTTGGCGTGCTTGTTCTGCAACCCATTGCCGGTATTGATAGAAGCTACGTCGATGGTAACATCAAATTTTGAAGTGGCAGGATTCTGCTCATCAAAAACGATGGCACCTTTAAACGTTTTAAAGATACCGGAAGCATCATTGCTTGAAAATTTAACACTGTATTTGTCAGTGATCTCCCAGTTTTGCGCAAATGTAAAAGCAAATGCACCTGCCAGGGTAACCAATATAGCCAGTGAAAGCATTATCTTTTTCATAAACTATCCATTTTACCGGTTATTATTACCGGATTAACAGCGGTTATAGCATAGCCAATACCCGCACGCTTATATTGATGATTAGTCTTTGCTGAATTCAGTATGAGCAATCAACTCTACGTTCTCGCCCAGTGCAGTAGCAGGCATACCGGCAGCAAAGTTAAAATCAGCACGCTTGATAAGACCAGTGATGGTAAAACCTGCTACCTGTTTTTTGCTCTGAGGATTGGTAATAACACCATTCAGGATAGCATCCAGTTCTACGGGTTTGGTAACGCCGTGGAAAGTCAGGTCGCCAACTACTTTAAATTTCTTGTCTCCTACTTTTTTGAACGATTTGCTTTTGAAAGTAATGGAAGGATATTTGGCTGCATCAAAAAAGTCTGCACTTTTCAGGTGGCCGTCTCTTCTTTCATTGTCAGTATTGATACTGTTCACATCTGCAGAGAACTCAACAGAAGCATCAGAAAAATCATCTTTTGTAGCGCTGATCTTTGAATCAAAATTTCTGAAGTTTCCATCACTTTGAGAAATTCCCATATGTGTTACAGTATAGCCAATACGGGAATGCGCTTTATCAATTGACCATGTCTGAGCCATTGCAGCAGAGGCCGATAAAGCAAAAGCAGTTGCAAAGAGGGTGATCTTTTTCATGTTAAACGAATTGTTTTTAAAATTAGAATTAGTATTTGAGACAATAAAAATAGAAACTTCTTTCCATACGATGTTTAAACATCTAATTTCATCCAAAAGTTTTCCTTATTCCAAAAAAGAGCTCCGATTTTAAAAGCCACCTACTTTCAAATATTGTTGTAAATTTGCTTTACTTTTTGAAGTAAGTCTCTTTTGGAGAGCAAAGGTAATGCCGGATACAATTTCCTCCAAAGAAAAAAAGTGAAATGGGTACTTATTTTTCGGTAAGTATTGTGATTATTAACATTTTATAAGGATTACAATGGAAGCTAGCCAATCCCTTCACAAAAATTGCCACATCCGCCATGTGCTTGATCGTCTGGGCGATAAGTGGTCAATTTTAATTGTTACCATACTGGGTGAAGAAGAAAAATTGAGGTTTAACGAGATCAGTAACAAAATTGGAGACATTTCGCAAAAGATGCTCACAGTAACGTTGCGCTCGCTGGAAGCTGACGGTTTGATCACCCGGCAGTTTTACCCTGAAATTCCCCCGCGTGTTGAATATGCCCTCACCGGTCTGGGGCGCAGTCTGCTGCCACTGATTGAAGAACTGGCAGACTGGGCCATGAACAACCTGGACGCCATTCTGAAAAACAGGGAGGCGTATAACAACCTGAAAAGCCCCTGCACAGAAAAAGATTGCGGATAGATAGCAATATTGCGTGAATTGCAGTTATTTATAAATCTGGGGGCTTTATGCATAATTGTCTTCAGGCACATTATTTTTGTATCTTAATACACAACTTATGAAAATAGAAGCAGGACAAAAAGCACCAGAGTTTTCTTTGTACGATTCAGAAAAAAACAAAGTGAATCTTTCTGATTTTAAAGGCAAAAATACTGTTCTGTTGTTCTTTCCGCTGGCATTTACCGGCGTGTGCACCAAAGAGCTTTGCAGCATCCGTGACAATATTGGTCAGTACAACAGTACCAATGCACAGGTACTGGGTATCAGCGTAGATTCCATTTTTACCCTGGCAAAGTTTAAAGAAGAGCAGAAACTGAACTTTCCGCTACTGAGTGATTTCAATAAAACCACATCCGACGCTTATGGTGCATTGTACCATGATTTTGTGATGGATATGAAGGGCGTATCCAAACGTTCTGCATTTGTAATTGATAAAGAAGGAGTTGTAAGATATGCGGAGGTGCTGGACAATGCCGGCGACCTGCCCAATTTTGAAGCCATCCAATCTACGCTGGCAACATTGAATTAATTGCCCCGAGGCGTGTTATATACCGGTTAAGCCGGAATTAATAATGGGATTTCCGTATTATTCCGGCTTAATTTGTAAAATTGATTGTAAATTTGAGTAAAAGGAAATATCTTGGATATTATCCGTAAAAACATCGTCGGGTATGAGGATTTTTTACACGTTGTCCATTATCCTTTTATTGATTCACACCAGCAGTCAGGCGCAGGGTCAAAATAACCCTCCAGCACCCGACAGACAACCTGTTACCAAAATCGCCCGCTTTTACCCCAACCCTGCTATCTCTTATATCACTTTCGATTTACAACAGGGCGACGACGCACGCAACTATTCATTCCAGATATACAGCCTAGTAGGTAAGAAAATGTATGAGGCCACTAATCTCAACGCCAAAACCACGGTAAACCTCAATGAATTCTATCGTGGTATTTACATCTTCCAGCTTCGCGATAGAACCGGTAAAGTAATAGACTCCGGTAAGTTCCAGGTATCTAAATAATTTATTGATTTAGGGATATAGGGATTTTGTGATTGCAGCATTTCATTGCAGCAATACAATACTTCACTTGCAGACATATTTCTGCCAGCAATAAATCAGCAAATATCTAAATCCGGAAATCAGCAATCTTACAGTACCTGCACAATCAGGAACTTCAGGTATTGTGTATTTTCCCATCCCCATACTATCGGGTGATCTGCAGCCTGTGCCTGAAAAGTAACCTGTCGTAGTTTTCTGCGGGCATCTTTGGCAGCCAACTGTATTGTTTCGAGGAACAATTCGGGTTGAACAAGATTGGTACAACTGGAAGTAACAAGGAAGCCACCGGGTTTTACCAGCTTCATTCCACGCAGGTTGATCTCTTTATACCCTGTAATGGCTTTTTGTAAGGTACTGCGGGTTTTGGTGAATGAAGGAGGATCAAGCATCACCACATCATACTGCCTGCCTTCACGTGCCCATGCTTTCAATACATCAAATGCATTGACACATTCAAAACGGCAAACATCACTATAACCATTCAGTTGTGCATTGCGGGTAGCCTGCTCTACGGCATTGGCAGAAATATCCAGTCCTAATACAGATTTAGCTCCATAATGTGCTGCATGAATTTCGAATGTACCGGTATAAGTAAACGCACCCAGTACATCTGCACCTTTTACAATATGCTGAATGGCCCTGCGGTTATCCTGCTGATCCAGGAAATAACCTGTTTTCTGTCCGTTCTCTACATCTACATAAAACTTCAATCCGTTCTCATTGATAACAATGCGGGTATCAAAAGGAGCCGACAGAAAGCCTTTTTGTTGCGGTAAACCTTCCAGCTCACGTACAGGTACATCATTGCGCTCGTAAATACCTTTGGGCTGAAAGATCTTTTCTATTGCTTTTACAATGGCAGGTTTCCAGGTGTCCATACCCAGCGCCAGTGTTTGTATTACAAAATAATCGTTGAACTTATCAATGATAAGTTGTGGCATGTAATCTGCTTCACCAAAGATCAACCGGCAATTTTCTACATAGCCCAACTGACGGCGATATTCCCATGCTTTCAGTAAACGATGGTAAAAAAAATCTTCATTGATCTGCTCCTGCTTATCGCGGGTAAGCAAACGTACCAGTATCTGTGATTTGGGGTTGATATATCCTTTGCCTAAAAACTGCTTGTCTGCCGTATATACTTCCACAATGTCGCCAGCCATTACTCCTTCATCAACTGCATGTACTTCATTGGCAAAAATCCAGGGATGACCATCGATAACACGATTACCGATCTTCTTCTTTAAAATAACCTTTGTCATTCCGCAAAAGTAGGCAACAGATCTCAGGTTACAAGTTCCGGATAAAGAAGCGGCTGAAAATCAATGCCACTTACCGGTACCGCACGCTATAAAGGTTTGATTGTGATGATTTCACCGGAAAATTATGCCACAGAATGCTGCGTGTCAGGCCACTGAACCAGCTAATTATTAACTTTGCGCCCGGGCGCAACAAATCCAGGACAATTTGACTTATTTACCGGCTTGGCAGAATAATTGTCCCATAGTGAATTGCCTTAAAAAACGAATATTTTCAGCCTTTGGCACTCATGCCGGCAAGTGTTGACATGCCAAAGGTGAAACATCCGTCAAATTTTCAGTTATGGAACAAAACCACGAGGAACAACCTATGACAGAAGTAAATGAAACAGGGCACACAGAAAACCCAATCGACATCAATACTGATGAGAGCATCGGCGGTACTGCCCACCTGAACGAACCGGTGGCCAGTGAAAACGAGGAAATTGAAAAACTAAAAACCGAGATCCAGGAGTTGAAGGATAAATACCTGCGTCATGTGGCAGAGTTTGACAATTTCCGCAAACGTACTGCCAAAGAACGCCTGGAACTGATACAAACAGCAGGTAAAGAAGTGATTACTGCTTTATTGCCAGTAGTGGATGATTGTGACCGTGCCGAAAAACAGTTGCAGAACAGCAATGATGCTGAAGCGATCAAGGAGGGAGTACAACTGGTATTTAACAAACTCAGAAGTACCCTGCAGTCGAAGGGATTAAAACCCATGCAAAGTGTGGGTGAAGCGTTCGATGCAGACCAGCATGAAGCCATTACCGAGATCCCTGCCCCCAATGAAGCACTGAAAGGGAAAATACTGGATGAGGTTGAGAAAGGATATTACCTGAATGATAAAATCATCCGTTTTGCCAAAGTAGTGGTAGGAAAATAATGTTTATAAGAACCCTGTGCGGATAAACCAACGCACGGATTTGAAAGTTTGAAAGTTCAGTTCGTATGACAGCAGTTTCAAATTCTCAGATCCTCAAATTTTCAAATTAACAGAATGTCTAAAAGAGATTATTACGAAGTATTGGGTGTATCCAAAGGCTCTTCGCAGGATGAGATCAAAAAGGCTTATCGTAAAGTAGCGATGCAGTACCACCCCGACCGTAATCCCGGCGATAAAGCTGCCGAGGAAAAATTTAAAGAAGCTGCTGAGGCATACGAAGTACTGAGCGACCAAGATAAACGTGCCCAGTATGATCGCTTTGGGCATGCAGGGTTAAGTGGTAATGGTCGCGGGCCTGGGGGTTACAATACGGATGATATCTTTAGCCAGTTCGGAGACATTTTTGGAGATGATATTTTCGGTAGCTTTTTTGGTGGTGGCGGCGGCAGAAGAGGTGGCGGTCAGCGTACCAGGGGTACACGTGGCAGCAACCTGCGCATTAAACTGAAGCTGAACTATGAAGAAATAGCCAAGGGCGTTACCAAACAGATCAAGGTAAAAAAATATGTATCCTGTAATACCTGTAGTGGCAGTGGTGCCAAAGATAAAGGCAGCATACAGACCTGCAGCACCTGCGGCGGCAGTGGCCAGGTACGTAAAGTAACCAGCACTTTCCTGGGACAAATGCAGACCGTAACTACCTGTCCTACCTGCAACGGGGAAGGGAGTATTGTTACTGCAAAATGTACAGCTTGTAAAGGCGAAGGAAGGGTATATGGTGAAGAAACCGTAACACTTGAAATTCCGGCCGGTGTACAGGAAGGCATGCAGTTAAGCGTAGGGGGCAGAGGTAATGCCGGTGAACGCGGAGGTCCTCCCGGCGACCTGATTGTACTGATTGAAGAAGAACAGCATAAAGAATTGCATCGTGAAGGACTGAATGTAGCGTACGAACTGCACATCTCATTTACAGATGCAGTGTTTGGTTTGCAGGCAGAAGTACCTACTATTGATGGTAAGGCACGTATCAAAATTCCTGCAGGTACACAAAGCGGTAAAATTTTCCGTTTGAAAGGCAAAGGGTTCCCCGCCGTTAACTCATACGAAAAAGGCGACCAGTTGATCTACGTCAGTGTATGGACTCCTCAGCATCTTTCGTCTGAAGAAAAGTTGGTGCTGGAAAAACTGCAGACATCTCCCAATTTCAAACCGCAACCTGAAAAATCGGACAAAAGCTTTTTTGATAAAGTGAAAGAAATGTTTTCGTAGCAGCATGCCTGCTACAAAAGTAAATCCCTGCAGATATAGCATCTACGGGGATTTTTTATATACAGCCGACACATACTACTGAATGATATGCTACCGGTTTATGATTTCCGGTTCTTGCGTGAACGTGCGTAGATCTTTTTTGCTTTGGTGACCAGCATAATGAATTCCTGCTGTAACAGATCGCTTTTATTGCTGGCGCTACTGGCAAGTATAATGGCATCATTAAAAGATGCATGATACGCATACTTTGATTTTTTGAGCAGGGACGCAAACAAGGCAACTGCGCCGGCAAACTGGTACCCGACAGGCAGCTCTACATAATCCATGGTATTTGCAGAACAACTAAAGGAAGTAATATGTGCTACAGAATCGCCCGGCAACTTATAATTGATCGAAACCCTTGCCAAAGCATCACTGCTGAACACTTCCTGTATAGCCGGTGTGGTTTGCAGCTCAAATAATGCCATTACAGAATGTCCCGGACCAACTTCTCCCCCTTCCATCTTGCTCAGCGTATCAACAATATTCTTATACTTGTTATCATAGCCTATTAACCTGTATTCTTTTACCAGTAATGGGTTGAAACGGATATTCATAAATGCATCATCCGCTACGGTGTATAAGGTCTGGCTCAGTTCAGTCATCAATACTTTCTCCGCTTCCTTTTCATTATCCAGGTAGGCAAAATTGCCATTGCCCTTTTTAGCCAATATTTCCAGTTTTGAATCTTTGTAATTGCCCATGCCCACACCAAGACAGGTAAGATAAATACCCCATTGGCGATGTTGCACGATCATTTCTTCCAGTTCATTTTCGCTGGTTTGCCCTACGTTAAAATCGCCGTCGGTAGCCAGGATCACGCGATTATTACCACCGGGAATAAACTGACTTTTGGCCAGCCGGTATGCAGACCGGATACCGGATGTGCCGGGTGTAGAGCCTCCGGGATATAATTCTTCAATAGACTCCCTGATCTTCTTTTTTTCGTTGCCACAGGTTGGCTGCAACCATACTCCTACCGTGCTACCATATACGACAATGGAAATAGTATCTGTTTCACGCAGGTTATCCACCAACAGTTTGAATGCTGATTTCAGCAATGGCAAACGGTTGGGCATATCCATTGAGCCCGAAATATCAATCAGGAATACCAGGTTGCTGGGCGGTGTTCTTTCCGGTTCCAGTTTTCTGGCGCAGGTATGCAGGAATAGTAAATGATTTTCAGGATTCCACGGACAGTTTGTTAAATAGGACTTGAACCCGAATACACTATCTGCCGGTGGAGGTTCATAATCAAAATTGAAGTAATTAAGCAGTTCTTCGGTACGCACTGCATCAACAGGCACTTCCGTGTTCATATTAATAAAACGGCGGATATTACTGTAGGACGCTTTATCGGTATGGATGGCGAAAGCTGTTTCAGGGAATTTCCGGGCCGGAGTAAATTCATTTTCCAGCAGGGTGCTATAGGTCTCATTGGTGATGGGCTTGTTCTGCCTGTCTTCCAGTTTCATATTGGTGGTGAAAGACAGTAAGCCATTCTTATGCAGAATGGAGGAAGCATACAGCGGTTTCATCACAATCTGCATGTAGTGTGTGGCGTCCAGCAACACACATTGCGGCTGAAATCCGTCTACATATACCGACACGGAATCACTTGGCCTTGTGCTCATGATGCCAAAAGAGCCGGTACTGCCTGAGTAATACATATACCGGGTGGAATGCAACTGCATTTTGGCATTAGACAAAGGATTATTCTTTTCGTCTTTAATCTCTCCCCGGAGGTAATATTGCGCAGGCGAAATATAAAAAGAAAGTACAGCTAATAATATGGCAATACCTGGTTTCAAATCGGATATCTTAAACGAAAAATACCTGATTCTTATTTCAGTTGCAAGCAGATTAGAGCAATTTTTATACAAGGTTACTCTACCAGTCTATATATCTCGGGAATATTCCTGCCCAAACCGTCGTAATCAAGACCATAACCTACCACAAACTTGTTGGGAATGGAAAAACCCGGATAGTCAATCGTTATAGGGAATACGGTAGCATCAGGTTTGTGCAGTAAAGCTACAATTTTTAATGAAGCGGGTTGCTGATGTTGTAACTGGGGCAGAAACTCACTTAAGGTTTTACCTGTATCCACAATATCTTCCACGATCACCACATCCCGGTCAAAAATGTCGGTATCCAGCCCGATGGCTGTAATTACCTGGCCGCTTGACTTGGTACCTTTGTAGGAAGCCAGTTTGATAAAGCAGATCTCAGCATCAATGGTCAGTTCTTTAAAAAGATCGGAAGCAAACATGAAAGAGCCGTTGAGGATGGCAATGAACAAGGGCTTTTTTCCAACATAATCGGTGTTCAGTTTCTGCGCTACCTCTTTAATACGTTTGGCAATCTCGCTAGCAGTAATGTATGGTTCAAAATGTTTATCATGTACGCGTATAACGCTCATAAATCAGTTTTTATAAATGATCAGCTCCTGTCCTGTTTTCACATCGTAACTGGCCAGCCTGTTCCACGATTTCAGATTTTCTACCGAAACATCATATTTGCGGGCAATGCTGTACAGGGTTTCTTTGGATTCCACTACATGTGTGGTATAGGCCGCCGCTGCACTGTTACCGGCATTGTAAGCAGCTACTTCACTGGCCAGTTTCGGACGCTGGGGCGCCACGGCCTGAAGATATAATTTTTCTCCCACAGCAGGTAACTGTTCATGTTCAAGATGGTTGTAATGCATAATACTTTCATACCTGATACCCTCTGACTGGCAGATACTGTACAGGGTTTCACCGGATTGCATTACATGATATTCGCCGGAACCGGACTTACGTTTACGTTGTAAAAAGATCAACTGGTCGTTTGACAGGATATCCTGTTCACGCATATCATTAAAATCGAGCAGTCGTGACAGTGAGATATCATACTGACGTGCAATGGCCAGCAATGAAGTACCAGCTTTTGCAAAAGTGACACGTGTGTTGTTAATGGTAAACTCTCCTGCGGGATATTGCGCCACTGATGCAGCTACTGCAATAGTGGTCACCGGTGCCTCTTCTTTTCTTGACACTATAGGAGCAGGGGTTGCAACGATAGTGGTATTACCGGAACCGATGGGTTTTCCCCCTCCTGTCAATACTTCATCCTGTGGAGACAATTTGCCCATAGCAATGAGCGTATACTGCTCCAGGCCATAGTCTTCAATCAGTTTTATAAGGATCTGTGAATAGCGGATGTTGGTAGCATAACCGGCTTTTTTCAGTCCGTAAGCCCATGCTTTATAATCAGTGGGATCCAGTTCAAACAGGAAAGCGTAACGGGAACTACCGCGTAAAAAATTGGAGTGATCGGCGTAAGATTCTTCGGGAGTAGTATAGCTGCGGAAACATTCACCCCGGGCGTCATCATCATGATATACTTTATCGCCTGCCCAGTTGGCCTTGCACTTGATACCAAAGTGATTGTTGGAACGCTGCACCAGGTCACTTTTACCAGCCTGGGTTTCATGAATACCCTGGGCCAGTTTAATAGCAGCCGGAACCCCTGTCCGCTGCATTTCATGTACCGCTATTTCCTTGTATGCATTAATATAACTGTAAACGTCGCTGTTTTGCTGTGCACGCATGCTGCCTGCCACACATACAATGGCCGTTACAAGGAGTACAAATTTCTTCAACACCATCGGCTGGTTATTTTTTTTGGATCAGTAGTAAGCCGTCTCTTATTGTGAGCATGACCTTTTCTACACTTTCGTCCTGTTGCACAAATTCATTAAAAGCCTGTATAGCTTTGGCGCTTTTGCCCGTTACCGGGTTTTCAAGTACCTGTCCATGAAACAATACATTATCGGCAAGTATAATTCCTCCGCTCCGTACAGATGGCAGCACTAATTTGTAATAATCAATATAGCCTACCTTGTCTGCATCTATAAATACCAGGTCCCATTGTTCCTGAAGGGTCGGAATGATGCTTAACGCATTTCCGACGTGCAAAATTATCTTACTCCCCTCATTTGACCTATCAAAATTTGCTTTGGCTACCGCTGCATCGTCTTCACGCAGCTCAATTGTATGTAATTCGCCGTCTTTTAACAAGCCTTTAGCAAGGCAAAGGGCGCTGTAACCGGTAAAAGTGCCGATCTCAAGAATGCGTCGGGGACGCAGTATGCAACTGAAAATTTCCAGGAATTTTCCCTGTACATGCCCGCTAAGCATGTTGGCCTGCGGGTGTTCGGCATACGTACGTACATTGATCTCATGCAGCAGCGGGGCTTCGGCCGAAGTAAAGCTGTCTGCATAGGCTTGTACAATAGGATGTATGGGTTCCACGATCAATCAGTTTAGCTGCAAAGATAACCCTTCTGCTAAAGAATCAATGCTTTATGCAGCAGGTGCTACCTGGCGCAGATCCGATCTCACCCCGACAGATCAGGACTTTTTGGAAATGCCCAATAGCCCCAAGTAGGTGAGTATACCATTATAGATCAACAGTTCGTACCCGATCTTGAATTTACCAAACACGGTGTGCGACAGGTCTTTTACGCCCTGTTTCCAGTCGCCGGTAAATTTTAGCTGTTTTTCGTACCACTCAATGTTGTTAATGAAATCAATACCAAGAATAACCAGCGGAGCTGCCAGGCAGATATACAACACCCATTTGTCCTGCACCGTTCTTTTGGTGAAAATACCAAAGGCAAACAGCCCCAGCAGTGGTCCGTAAGTAAAGCCTGCAATTTTCAGGATTACATCAATAATGGATTTATTATCAATCCATTTAAAGATCATAACTGCAATGAAGAAGATCACGGCAAAGGTGCAGTGTATGGTAAGACGTACTCTTTTCTTCTTGGCTTCTGACCAGTCTTCTCTGCGTTTA
Organism: Chitinophagaceae bacterium PMP191F; assembly: GCA_001302245.1. GTDB lineage: Bacteria > Bacteroidota > Bacteroidia > Chitinophagales > Chitinophagaceae > PMP191F. Next base: position 34,163 of record LGYU01000001.1, on the reverse strand, counting down.
AGTCCCAGAATATCAATACAGAATGAAGATGTCAATGCGGTTAATGCCCCATCTGCACTGGGAAACAGCGCAGAAATTAAACCAATAACGAAAATGATAGCCACACCTGCAGGCATATAATGCAGCGCAATGGTAGGGAACAAGTCATCGGCAGGTACAGTAACATGATTGGTTGCTGCAAACAGATGCAGCAGACCACCCATTAGCAAGAACAGGAAAGTAACAATGGCCATAATGATGCTGAAAACGATCATGTTCTTCTGAGAATCCTTTAATGTCTTCACACTGATATTTTTCTGCATCATTTCCTGGTCAAGGCCGGTCATGGTGATAGTGATAAAAGCCCCACCCAGTACACTTTTCAGAAAAAAGGATGAGCTGTTCACATCGTTATTGATAACCCTGGTAAGCCCATTACTGCTCAGTTCTGAAAGCGTAGAGCCCACGGTATGTCCCAGGTTGTTGATGATATATACAATACAAACGATCAATCCCAGCAACATGAAGGTGGTTTGCAGGGTATCGGTAAATACAATGGTTTTTACCCCTCCCTCAAAAGTATACAGCAATATCATCAGTAATATCACCAGGGTGGTGACCTCGAACGATACCCCCATATCTTTCAGGATGAACAGTTGCAGCACATTTATTACCAGGAACAGTCTTGCTGTGGCACCCAATGTACGCGAGATGATAAAGAACAGCGCACCGGTTTTATAAGAAACCATACCAAACCTGTGAGAAAGGTAATTGTAAATGGAGGTAAGATTCATCTTATAATACAATGGCAGCAATACAAAAGCTATTACTGCATATCCCAGCAGGTAACCGATCACTACCTGGAAATACGTAAAGCCTGCCGCGCCAACGGTGCCAGGCACAGACACAAAAGTTACCCCACTCAGCGAAGTACCGATCATACCAAACGCTACCAGCATCCAGTTTGAATTGCGGTTGCCTATAAAGAAAGAATCGTTGTTTGAATTGCGGGATGTGAAGTATGCTACTACCAGTAACAAAACGAAATAACCAATTACAAAAGAGAACAACAGAGACGATGACATAAGCAATTATTAAATTGAGCCAGGCTATTAAATGTGGCCCTGAAGGTAATAAAATTGTGTACAAATGCAGACAATCCGCTTATCTTAGCATTTGCAGTTTTTTTAAAAAAATACTCCTGTTCATTTAAAGCGGTAAGCATGAAGATAGAGTCCGTGGTGGTTTTTTGCGGTTCCAAAACCGGTAATAACCCGGTTTTCAGTGAGCATGCCACAGAATTGGGAAAGCTATTGGCCATACTGGGTATTAAACTGGTGTACGGCGGCGGTAATAAAGGATTGATGGGCAATCTGGCAGACGGTATCCTGGCTCAACAGGGAAAAGTGATCGGTGTTATTCCCAAACTACTGATTGAATGGGAGCAACAGCACAAAGGTCTTACTGAGATTGCCATTGTACCCGATATGCACACGCGGAAAAAAATGATGTACGAACTGTGTGATGCCGCTATTGTACTTCCCGGTGGTTTTGGCACCCTGGACGAACTGTTTGAAATACTTACCTGGAACCAGTTAAAGATCCACAGCAAGAAGATCTACATCCTGAACTCCGGCGGTTTTTACAATCACCTTATTCAGCACCTGAAACAGATGCATTATGAAGGTTTTCTGTATGAACCATTGGAAGACCGTATTGTGGTTTGTGATACCCCTGCAGAGATCTTCAACAAGCTGGATTAGGCATTCTGCGCTATTAACGAACAGACCTAAAATCCTACGTTATATCCAAAACTGAAGAAAGCCCTGTTGCCATAAGGAGTGCGATCATTCTGCAACAGATCGTATTGCACCATAATGATGAATGCGCCTGCTCCACCAGTTGGAATTGCACCACCTAAACCACCCAGTAACGAGGGAACAAATTTGCTATCCAGTTTCTGATTGGTATAGCGACTATCATAATATTTGATTTTGCCCCATACATAATTCATTTCGGGCTGTAACTGCACAAAAGCATATTCGATAGGGTATACACGGCCAAAGATGTTTACACCGGCTACACCGTAATTCTGCCTGTACTCTACTGGTGAATAATAATGGAAGCTGGAATAAATGAAATTCAACCCTGCACCTGCAGCTACATATTTATTAAAGCGGTACCCCAGTTGTGGTGAAACGTTCACCAGCGTATAATCGCCAAAGCTTAATCCGAAACCACCGCCACCAAACAGCTTGCTTTTATCAAATCCTTTTTTCGGGGGTTCATCATATTCCTGGGCAACAGCGCGTACACCCGCTACTGTAAGTAATGCTAAACAGAGGATCAGGGGTTTTATGTTCATAGCTTCTGGTTAATTAGTGTAATGAAGTTACTGAATAAACAATAAAAAAGCACCCCTGCAAAAATACAGGGGTGCCAATAAGTTATTACTGTGTTGCCGGGTTTTACACTTTTTTTGCAGTTGATTAACAGTGTACCGCGACCAGGTAACATGGTACTAATCGAATATTTTACCAGCGTTGAGGATATTATTAGGATCAAACGCTTTTTTAATGCCGCGCATCAAATGCAGTTGCGTTTCATTAAATACAATATCCATATAGTTCTTCTGGATCAGGCCAATACCATGTTCTCCGCTGATGGTACCTCCCAAACGATGTACCAATGCAAACAAAGCACGGATACCTTCTATCATCTGCGGATCGTCTGCACTGTTTGAAAGTCCTTCTTTATTGATGCGTATATGCAGGTTGCCATCACCAGCGTGTCCATAACATACTGCATGGAAATTATATTGTTTACCCAGTTCTTTTACACCCCGTATAAGGGCGGGTAATTCAGCACGGGGCACTACCGTATCTTCTTCAATGGTATAACCTTTGATCTTTACAGCTTCTGCCACTCTTCTGCGCAACTTCCATAACTCTGCTTTTTGTTGTGCATCATCTGCAAAAAAGATCTCACCGGCGTCATACTGCGTCAGTAATTCACCAATGGCTTCCATTTCTGCCATCAGTGTATCCAGGTGATTGCCATCTACCTCTATGATCAGGTGGGCAGCAATATCGTCTGAAACAGGTACTGCCGAGCTATCTACAAAACGGCTTACGATCTGCAGGGCATCTATTTCAACCAACTCCAGCGCACTGGGTGTAAACCCTGCACGGAAAATTGCACTTACCGCTTCGCCCGCTTTTTCAAGCGATACAAACGGTACCAACATCAGCAGGTCATGTTTGGGCAGCGGAATGAGTTTCAGTACAATTTTGGTAACAATACCCAGTGTACCTTCACTACCTACTACCAGTTGGGTAAGATTATAGCCGGTGGAATTTTTTAATACATTGGCACCTGTCCAGATTACCTCACCTGTTGGCAATACCACTTCCAGGTTCAACACATAGTCTTTCACCACACCATACTTCACAGCTTTGGGCCCTCCGCTGTTCTCTGCAATGTTTCCACCGATGAAGCAGGAGCCACGGCTGCTGGGATCGGGCGGATAGAACAACCCTTTTTCTTTAACCGCATTCTGTAATACTTCTGTAATAACACCAGGTTCTGTAGTAACCTGCAGGTTGCGCTCATCAATCTGCAATATGGAGTTCATACGATCTGTAGATATCAGTACGCCACCCAGGTGTGGCAATGCTCCACCGCTCAACCCTGTACCAGCACCACGTGGTGTTACGGGGATCAGGTGTTCGTTGCAGATCTTCATAATGTTGCTTACTTCTTCTGTGGTACGCGGACGCAATACTACTTCGGGCAGAAACAACAGGTGTTCTGTTTCATCGTGACCGTAGTTGCGTAATGATTCTTCATCTACCAGCACATATTCCTTTCCAACAAGTTGTCTGAATTGCTCAATAATGGAAGCAGTGGGAACGCCTTTCCTTTCAACTGTTTGCATGTTGTTGTTATACAGATAATTATGAGGTGATTGTTATTCTATGCTTTTCCTATAGAGTAAAGGTCCCCAAAAATCGCACAAATACAGGAATATCGAAAAAATAATCCCGTATTTCAGGTAAAGCTGAATGCTGAATAAATTACTGGATCACTATGATCTCCGGGTCTTCTTTGTGAAAGATCACCTTCCTGTCATTGTAATGCAGCAGCAATGAATCAATATAAGATGTATTCAATGCATGAGGCGTAGTAGCACGTTCAGGATAAATATAAAGCTTACCACCGCTTTTCAGCAGGTTATTAATACGCTCATCAATGGCTGTTCTGCCTGTATCGGTGACTGGGATATCTTCTACAGCAGCTTTTGAATAATATTCCAGGAAATCTTTCAGCAACCATCCGTTCTGTAATAATATTACGTCTTTTTCCGTTGCCACATCTTTTACCGGTTCTACTTTTGCATAATACAGATCGTTCTTTATGTCCTGTATGTACCGGATGCTGCCAAAATAATTTACAACAAACATCAATGTTGTCAGCAGCACTACACCATGCAATGGCTTTATTTTGAAAGGGAATCCTATAACAGGCAGTGTTCCTATCAACAGTAACCATACCAACACCGTTTGAAAGATCCAGAATTCCAGTATTTCAGGATCCCATATGCAGAAGAACAGGGAATAGATAATACCGCTTAGTATCAGGGGAGCAGCGATGCGCCCGTATTGTTGTTTTATGGTTTTGAACTTACGTATAAAACGTACCAGCAAACATACCATCAGTATTGCCAGTACTATTGCCAATATTGTCAATACAACAGCTTCTCCTGCCGAAGTATGCAGTGCCAGGTAATTCTCATCTGCCAGTGAGTGCGTTGCTACCACATCAGAGCTGGTAAGATAATCGCTGAGTACAGGAAGTTTAAAAACAAAATGACCACCTACAAAAGCATGCGCAAATCCAATACCTACATGTGAAAATGTGGACAGCCCCAGTGGCTCCCAATAGCTTACATCATCACCAGCGTATCCTTCCATCCATCGTATCCATGAATGCAGATCATTTTTTCCGGCTACAAACCAACCTACCCAGAAATAGGCCGTACCTACCAGCAATATTCCAATAGCTGCATATATTGCTATGGCAGGCAATAATTTTATATGTTTTCTTTCCTGCCACAGTTTGTACAATATTACCAGTGTAAAAAGGATATTTATCTGGTGGAACAAAATAGCCAGTGCATGCAGTATAAAAACCTTCCAGGCATCTTTTTGGGTGAACTCTTTTTTAGTAATAATATACAGTGCACACAACAGCAGGAACATGGGCGGTGCATATACTTCAATATTGGTACTGTAAAACCACACACCATATGTAAAGGATACAAGTACCGTACCTGCTACAGATATTGATACCGGCAAGCTGAACCTGTTGCGAAAAAAGCTGTAGACTACGGCCATACTGGCGCTACCCCAGATAGCCGTAAAAGCTTCTACCAGGAAATAATCTTTGATATGTGGGAAAACAGATTGGGTAACTACTAACCAGCAGTGTGCAATATAGTGGTATACCAGGTGATGTGGATGAAACAAACTTCTCCCCTTCACAATACCATTCAAGTAACCGATAGAATCATGCGGTCCCGAAAAATTGCTTGCAAGCGTGCACAGAAAAAAAATCAAAAAACCGGTAAAAACAAATACTTGTTCCGGAATTCTTACCTGCCGGTCCATACTCATTCAGTGTTTGTTAATGCATTTCGTTATCGTCTCATATTGGTGCAGCGTTTCGGTTTAAAGGATATGCATTTACGTTACAAATTAACAGTAATTACCTGGTAATAAAAGCAAACCTGTTTTTTAGTTTCAGAAACCACTTTTCGTACAAATGATATGATGCCAGGCTAATGCCTACAGACAATACCAGCGCTCCTACTGCCGATCCTGCTGATACCCACAGGTTTTCGAAAGGTAATCCCAGTTTATTGATAATGCGTACCGCAGCATACATACCCAGCAAATGCAGGCAGTACAGGCCGTACGTATAAATACCTAATTTACTGATAAGCCTGAAGTCTTTCATTTTAAAGAAAGAATTCTGTGCATAGTTCTGTTCGGCTATTATCAATGCAAAGAAGATCCCTATTACCAGGCGTTCAAATATAATAGGAATGCCATAGGGGAATATATAATTTTTCAGCAGTGTTACGCATAATGCGCCGGCATAAATGAACAGTATAGCCGGTTTGCTGAGATGGATAATAAAGTTCTTAAACCTGCCGGGAAATGAGCAAAGCCATGCCAGCAATGCACCCAATGCCATATCTCCAATCAATGAAAAAGTATGGAAGTACCGTACTGCATAGTCTGCGTCGGTATTGGCAGTATAGAACGAGCGAAATCCCAATGAGAAAATAATAATACCCGCAAATATATAACGGTACCATTTTATCGGTACCAGAAAAAGGATAACCGGCCAAGCCAGGTAAAACTGTTCTTCCACACATACCGACCACAAAACGGATAATAAGATGGCATCAGGCTTTACAGGCCAGGTATGCAGATAATCGAAGTTACCTGCAAAAAATATATAATACCATACACTGGCGGTTTCGTGTGGTATTTCACCTCCCATTTTCTTCATTAGCGGAAATGCCACAAATCCGAGAATAATACACAGGTAGTATAACGGCCATATACGCAGTATACGACGTACATAAAAATTACCGATATGAATAGTACCTGTAAACTCTCTTTCCTTGATGAGCAGATAGGTGATCAAAAAACCACTGAGCACAAAAAAGAAGTTTACTCCCAATGTGCCGTATTGAAAAAGAAATGCCTGCAACTTGTATGCTGTGGGAGAAGACGTTTTCAGATAACTGAAAAACGAAAGATAACAATGATGCAGGAATACTACCAGGAATGACAAAAACCGCAATCCGTCAAGATTCGGAAAGAAAACCTTGGCCGTTGCTGAAGCAACTGCATTTTCGGGTTGAGGTTGTTGCAACATCATTACTTGGATTGAATAGATGCAATTACTTCTTCGATGGTAACACCGATCATTTCTTCCAGCTCAAGCTTGGCTACGTTATAGTTGCGTTGCATTTCTGATTTACGCATCTGCTGATCAAGGTAGTTGCTTTCTGCTTTATTGAACTCTTCTGCTTCCACCTGGTTATCTTCAAAGTCCTTTTCTGCTATTTTGTATTTAGTATATTCCGTTTGTGTACGTCTGCTTTGTAATTCAAGTTTTTCTTTGTGCATCAGGTAGTCCTCATATTTAGCCAGCACTTCCCTGCGTAAAGAACGGTATTGAATATTTTTTTCTGCCTTTGCGATGTATAAATTTTCACGGGCAATTTTTACATCATTTTTCTTGGCTGAAAAGAAGTCCAGCGGCAGGTTCAGACTGAAGTTGTACCTGGGAAAGTACAGTGAGCCATTGGCGCCGCTATTTCCTTTTATTGACAACTCGTTTAAGTTGCCCGATGCAGCCAGGATACCCAGCCAGGCACCTTTGGCCCTGTTGAGCGTATACTGACCGATATTTACTTTGCGGTCTGCAATTTCAAAATTGGGATTTTGCATGGCCAGCAGTACCAGCTTTTCCCTGATATCGGTTATACGGCTAGTATCTGCGTTGGTAGCACGGTAAGTGGATGAATTGCGCCCCGTTATTACCTGGGCACCTGCTGTAGAGGTAACAGCGATCAACAATACAGTGGTTAAAAGTCTATTCATGATAAAAGGGTTCATATTAGTTTGTATTCAACAGGTTTATCAGTGTCGTACTTGTGCAGCTTTAAAAATATGGCCATTACTGAATAAAAATACAACACACTGGGATATTGGCCGATAGCCATTTGTGAAAACTGCCCTACCATCAGGCTGAATACCGCCACCATATGCCCGAGGTATATTGCCTCTATTTCAGGGTCCCGTACCCTGTACAGCCATTTGATGCCGGTGCGCATAATGATGTAGTAGAAAATAAGCATAAATGCCAACCCGATAGGTCCCTGCTCCATCATTACCTGCATAAAAGAGCTATCTGCGGGGATCTGGTTAAGAAAATGCCCGGGATTATACAGTTCGCCCACAATACCGCAGGTAGCATAGCCCCCACCAATGGGGTGGCTATATACATAAGGTTGCACCCGCTGCCTGTTTACATCACGTACTTTGGCCGAAGGATCTTTGGACCCTTCAAACGTGGAACGCAGGCGGTTAATGATCATATTATCATAAATGGGCGCTACCATTAATGCTGCAAACGCCACCACAAATACCGATGAAAAGATAATGGTACTTTTCTTATACAATGTTAGTATACAATAGAACGCAATACCTGCCACGATCATTAATGTAGCCGTACGGGTACCCGTATAGCTGCTGGCCATAAAATGAATGAATGCCAGCACACCGTATAATACACGTTTGCTGTTGGTTTTTGCACACTGCATCATTACAATCAGCAATACTGTCGAACAGGCATACAGAATACCTGCAGCAGAAGGATCGGACAACAGGCCAAACCTGCGTACAAATGCACCGTTCACAAAAAGATTGTAACGCACCGGGTCACTGATCAGCCACTCATATTCAACCGATGAAAAACCAAACCACTGCTGTTTACAGCAGTACAGGGCTTCTATGGTGGCAAGTATTATCCAGAACTTAGTAAAGAAAACAATAGCCCTGCGCGAATTAAAGAAACTGTAACTAGCGTAGAAGAAAGCCAGCAGGCTGATCTGCTTCCTGAAATACATGAACCAGCCCAGTTTCTGGTTCATGGAAGGATTAAAGAACTGCAACAATGAATAACCAAACAACACCAGCAGCCATATTGTAATGGCCGATTGCCAGAATTCACGGGTGATCTCTTTCCGGTAGGTCTGCTGTGAAATAATACCCAGCAGGGCCAGGTAAGAGATGTATTCCGGAATAAGGCCGGTAGGTATCATGGCCGCCGACTTCAGAAACCATCCCGGAAGCATCAGGAAAAGACAAACCGAATAAGCTGAATAAAATCCCAGGGACGGATAAATAATACACAATACACAGAAAAAAATACCTGCAAAGCCCAGTACCACGCCCACACTCAGCCCCATGCTTCCCAGCACGGTACTGTATGCCATCATTACTGTAATGATCAGTAGTATAGCAATACCTGCCGGGCTTACCATCTTCTTTTCAAGAAGATGATACCGTATCTTCTCTATTACGGAACCAGAAATCCTTTGCAGAAAACTTTTCTCCATACGATCTTAAAAGAAGAGGAATTTTACGAACATACTTACACAAAACAGTATAATAACTCCGGTACTGATGATTTCGTATATTTTGTATGTATTCCGCTCTTTTTCCATACTACGGTTTGATATTAAAGATAACATTCTGAACAATCGCATTACTCTTTATCCGTACTTTCTCTGGGTGTAGTGGCGATGCCCGCACCAAAGAAACTGTGTCCGGCTGAAGACCTGGCAGCGGTTTTGGGCTTTTTAAGCGAAAAAAGCCACCATGCTCCGGCACGTTCCAGCATATTATAAATTATAACAGGCAGCAATACGCCGGTGATAATAGAAATGAACAGCAAAAACGGGATGTTCTGTATATGCAGTACCTGACTCAGTACAATACGTAATGCAGCAGTAATAGTAAGATGCATTACATAAATGTACAATGAGTGGTACCCGATTACCCTGAGAAACCGCAGTCTGTTTACACGCTGCAGAATGAATGATACGTTCAGTACAAAAACGCCGCCTATCAACGCCGCCAGCGCAAATATCTCCGGACGCTGAAACTGTACAAAATAATCATCTTTATTGGTAAGATTGAGGGTGGTAAAGTAGTGCTGTACCAGTACAAAGAATGGTACCACTGTCAATAATAGTTTATAGGATGACAGTAGCTCGTAATTGCGGGGATTCAGCACCATATCCGATACCAGGTCGCCGATTGCGAAGAACATGTAGAAAAACAGTACATCCAGCAGAAATCCGATGAAGATATGCTTTGAATGACAGTATCCTGCTATAGCGTACATAAAGATTCCCAGCATCAGTTGTTGTGAAGGCCTGAATTTTCCATAATGCTTTACGAGTGCATATAGCACGCTTACACAGAATAACGCATTGAGATACCAGAACTGTTCAATTTTACGCGGATCTATCAGCAGGTTCACATAGTCCATAGGCGTGCGTGACGCAGTAACATGACCAGCAAAAATGAGCTGCAGGGTTACCTGTATAGAACCCCATACCAACAGAGGATAGAATATATTCCTGAACCTGTTGTCAACATACGCACCAATTCCCTTTCTGGCAAGGCTTCCTCCCAGGAAAATACCTGACACAATAAAGAAAAGCGGCATGCGAAAGCTGAAAAAGAAAATATTGAAATACCGCAATACAGGATAGCTGTAAGAACCCTCGCCCACATAGATCAATCCTTCAAATACATGACGGTACACCACTAGTATGATGCAGATTCCGCGGGCGTAATCTACCCATGGAAAGCGGCTTCTTTCCAACACCTTGCGGGCATTGAATAAATAATTAATTGTGTTCAAGTGGTAAGGTTAGATTATTAGGTATAAGGTTAATGTGTTGTACCCGGCTCTGACTACATCTCCATATTTTCCAACTGTACCTGGTTCAGTACCGCACCGATAAATTTATCTCCCATACCGGTAAGGTATTGAACCGATTCTTTATCAGTATGTTTTAATGAAGATTTAGCAGAGAATATTGCAATAATGCCTTCTGCATATTTTACCAGCTCTTTACTGTCGGCATGATTGTTCAATGCCGCACCTTCAATAAAGATAAAATCGTAGCTGCCGGTAATATGTGACAGGTTTTCCAGCAGGTTGTTCTTGGGCAACACCTCTGCAGGGGTATGCATTCCCTGCGTACATCCTACTACATCCGTATTGGGGATGGTGGTCATGCTGGTAATACTCCAGAATTTATCCATTGAATTTTGCTGGTTACCCAGTGTAAACTGCTCCAGCGTGGGTTTGGCACCGAACTTCTGCGTCAGCGCATTATTGGTAAAATTGGCGTCAATCAGCAATACTTTTTTCTTGGTAAGGCATAAGCTATTGGCCAACGCTTCTATCATCAGTGTTTTGCCCTGTTTAGGCTGGGTGCTGGTAACGAGGAATATCTTTTTACCGCTGGTTTCAATTTCATAACGCAGTTTACGCAGGTTTTCAACAAAGCTTTTACCTGCTTTATCTTCAACAGCTTCACCATTCGGTTTAAAATAATCATTCAGCTCTCTTTTCTTCAGATCAATTTCATTTACAGAGCTCAACAATTTCAGCTTCGATACACGCTGGAAAATAGAAGGCGTTCTGAACGAAGAATCCATAAATTCCAGTGCGGCAAAAATGAAGGTAGACAACATGAACATCAACACACCTGCCAGACCTACAATTACCGTACGACGGGTTGCTTCCGGGCGATAAGAAGGCTGGCCTGCAATGGTAAGTTGGAAGTTGTTTTCAGGATTCACGTCTACATCCAGTGAAGATTGTAAACTTTTATTCAGTGTTTCATATTCCTGTGTTGCAATTCTCAGTTGTGTTTCTTTCGACTGCAGGATTACTTCTTCACCACCACCTGATGAGGTGATACGGTCGTACTCTTCTTTCTGGGTCTTGAATAATCTTACGTTCACCTCACTGGCTGCGATCTGTTGTTGCAGCTCAATTTTTTTATTGATCAGCTCGTCTCTCTTATTCTGGATCTTTTCTTTCGCTTTTGCAGCATCTGATGACCTGCTGGCACCGGTAGAAAGTCGCTGGATCTCTCTCATATTGGCATCGATCTGCTCCTGCAGGCGTTTTACTTCATCATCAGGTTTACCATTCTTCTGCAGATCCAGGTCAGAGTTTTTCCTTTTTAATTCGTTGATAGCAGCATTGTTATTACCAGTAGTACCCACATCCGTGTTTGCGGTGGTTTCCAATGAGCCCATTTGAATATCGACCGCGTTAAGATCTCCTTTCAATCCATTCAGTTTTGCAAGCTCTGAGTTGTATTTGGAGGTCATTTCACGCACCACTTCCATCGCAGCAACCGATCTGTCTGCTACATTGGGAGTACCTATTTTGGCCTTGTACTCCTGGAATTTATCTGTAAGGCTATCTACCACCCTTTTTTTGGCAGCCGTAAGGCTATCGAGTTTGGCAGCAGATTCCTGTGTACGCAACCCGTAAATGGAATTGAAGAACCGGATAAATTGGGTTCCGATTGTATTTACCACAAAAGCGGATAATTCGGGCGACTCTGATTTAAAAAAGATATTGATAAAGTCGGTATGCCCTACCCTGTCAAAGCTCAGGTTTTTACCCAGTAATTCATCATTGTATCCATACAGGTTCACCAGGTCAAACACCTTCTTTTCTTCGGGATTAAAGGGAGAGATCAGCTCCATCTGTGCAATTTTCTGACGCAGGATGGATTTTGCAGCTTCCAGGTTGGCATTCTTATACGCATCACTTTGCAGTTTATCGTTGTTAAGCGTGCGGAAAGGATGACGGTCTTCCAGATCGTGCAGTAATAGTTTGTAAGAAAGCATGCCCATTACTTTGGGCGATCTGAAAGTTTCCGTTACGTTGTTAAAGCGGATATCGATCTCATACACGTTGAACGATTCGTCCTGTGTGATCTTTACTTTCTGCTGCATGGTAAACCCTGTAGAATACTGTGCCAGAGAAACATAATACTTAGGCATGAACAGGGTAAATATAAAGCCGGCTACTAAGCCTAAAGCCGTACAGGAAAGGATGATCCATTTTTTGCGGAACAGAGAATACAATAAATACATTAAATCCATAAGGACTCAGTTTGCGGTTTCGAGCGGAAATGTACCTAAAAAATCCGGGAACCCATAGCAGTTCCCGGATTCTGAATGATACTATCTTACCTAGATAGGGTTATTGTTTGTTTTTAATCAGTTTAATGGCCTGTACCACTTTACCGTTTACATTCAGGGTAATGGTGTACAAACCTGTTGGAAGATTTGCGGATGCAGTGTTCACTCGCAGGGTGTTGTACCCTTCAGAGATCCTGCCAAAGCTTTGCACCAATACCTGTCTTCCATTCATGTCGAACATATTTACACTGATGGCATTACCTGCATTGGAATTGTTAAAGTCGAGGTTAATGATATCAGTGAACGGGTTCGGATAGATCCTGGTCCTCGTAATTGTTTGCTGCTGAGGTGTAGCTGCCGCAGCATCTTCAGTTGCAGCACCGGTAGTTACAGTAGAGTCAGGTGTAATGTTCAGTACTGTACCTGCACCTGAAACAAGATCATCATACGCTTCTACAATGATGCCGGCATTAAATCCGTAAGCAGCTTCATCTGTGGTAGTAAAGTTCAGCATCAGTTCTCCGTTCTGATCAGGAGTGAGATTGCCGATATACGCTACCTTACTTGAGTTCATCCAGGAGTTCAGGTATACTACCCTGTCGTTTACCATATACTTACAGGTATAGTTGCCCAGGAACCAGCCGTTGGTGCTCATGCTACCGATAAAGCCGATGCGATAACGTTTCTTCAGGTTCAGACCAGACAGTTTCATTTGTGCCAACTGTGTTCTGTCTATCCAGTAGTTGGATTGCAGTACACCATCAGGCACCACACCTGAATTATTGCCGGTTACCACGCCATAGTTGTTATCACCGTTCATTGTTTTTACAATGGTCAGGGTTAAGCCGGTAGGCTGACCACCCTGGTCTGTAAGATTGGTGAACGCGTTGTAATAGATCGGGAAGGCATCCCAGTTATTCCAGGGGAATGCAGCATCACCGGTTGAATAATTAAAGTTGATATATACCAGCGACTGCGGAGTGATGGCAGCCTTGATATTGCTCCATTCTGTGAATACACCACTCACTTTAGCACGTACGCGATACCAGTATTTGGTGTTTGCAACCAGACCGGTGTTGGTATACACTGTTGTATTATTAGCAAGGTTAATACTGGTTACGCCTGAAGTGAACAGCGAATCTGTTGCACGTTGTAACTGGAAGCCACCTGATACATCTTCATTATTGGTTCTGTCGGACCAGCTGATCTTAATACTGTTTCTGTCAACAGGTTCTGCATACAGGTTCACCGGGTTCAGCGCAGATGTTGTTGTATATTCTTCGATCTGAACAGCATTCAACAGGGCAAAGGAAGCCGAAGCAAGTTTTACAACATTTACAGTAAGCGTACCACCGGTCGGTGTCAGGCCATTCAGGTTGGCTGTCTGGTTGCTGTTATAACTACCATTCAATGTATCACTGATGGAACCACATATAAATTTAGTAGAACCGTCAAGACCTTCATTTCTGCTGCCTACAAATACCAGGTTGTATTTTTTGGCATTGTCAAGACCGGTGAACTGGATCTGGCGGGTAGTTGTATCGCCATGTAGTATACCGCTGCGCAATACCGTATCAGGGAACACACCAGAGTTATTGCCGGTTACAAAGCCCAGAACATCGTTATAACCATTCCATGCATTTACAAACTGCATTTTGATAGCAGAAGTAGTATTATTCTCATCCACAAGATTGCTTACTGAGCCACCTGCGGTAGCATAACCGTAATAATTGTTCCATGGAGCAGGTGCGCCATGATTATAATCCACGGCCATGTTAATATAGAATGAACGTGTATTCTTATCAGAAATGGTAATGGTTACGTTAGAAGTAGAATATGCTCCTTTATCATCTGTAGCATACACCACCAGGTTGTACGTACCGATATCGCCTGTAGCAGGTGCTACATTCAGCCTGTAGTTACTGCCACCCAATGGTACAATAGTAACGAAGTAAGGCTTACTTGGAATGGTTACCGTTACCACATCACCCGGGTCATCTGTTGCTGTAAAGTTCACCTGTGCAGTAGCATTTGATTTGATGAACACATTACTTAGGCTACTGATAACAGGTTTGTTATTGCTGCTCTGGATAGCAATGGTATCGCTTGAAGCACCTGTACCGTAGCGGTTTACACCTGCCACATAATAATAGTATTGAGTGTAGGCACTTACTGCCACGTCATTGTAACCGGTGCTGTCTGCATTGGTAGCGGTTGGGTTCAGCACGGTATATGGTCCGGCAACATTGGTTGCCCTGTATACACGGTAAGCATCTTCAGACAGAGAGTTGTCTTTCCAGTTTAACCTGATACCGCCGGTAATGATCTGACCATTCAGGTTAAGTGGTTTGGCAGGAGGTAGTCCGTCATCATATTTAGACTGTACTACCAGTGCATTCAATACACCACCGGAAGACTGGTTACCCGCATCACCGATCATATCAATAAAGACCTCACCGTTAATATTTGGTTGTACCTGGTAAATGGTACCGGTTTCAGTGCTGTTATTGCTAAAATGTACAGCGGTACTCTGGTTACCGATCTTATAGGTAGTTACGGAGTTGGAAGTCATTCCGCAGAAAGCACAAACATAGCTGCCGAAGAAGGTAAAGTTATACCTGCCATTGGGGTTCAGACCAGACACACGCACTGTTAAGCTATCGTATGTTGAGTTATTGAAAAAGCCCCATTGCAATCTGTCCTTCATAACATTATCAGGATATACACCTGAATTATTACCGGTTTGAACACCGCCATCAGCAGGAGCCCACGTGGTATTACCGCCAACTATATTAAAGCCCACGGTAGTTACCTCGTTACGTGTATTTTTCAGGTTAGAGAAAGAAGAGCCTGACTTCAGGTCCAGGTCATTCCACAATGAAACCCCTCCGGTATAATACATCATATTAAGCTGGATAGACTCATTGGGATTCTTATAATTAACTATTGCATTAAATGTACGCTCAGTCCATGCGCCAAAACCGTCATTCACATTTACTGTAATAGGATAGGTACCGGAAACAGTATATCCGGGTTTCAGAATAACAGCCGCTTTACCATTACCATTATTGATCAGCGTTGCAAATGGAGGCAGATTTTTTCCGGTCCATACCATAGAACCATTTCCTTCCACATCATTGGCATTCAGGGGAACATATATTGAATCACCCTGGAAGATGGTTGTATCTGCAATCGAATCCAGCACAGGTACATAATTGCTGCCTACAGACATTGAGAATGAAGCAGTATCCTTACCGCCGAATCCGTCTGCCACATATACCTTCATATTATATACACCCTGTGAACGGATGTTAGTGGTAAACGAAATCGCTGCGTTACCATTGCTTACATTTTGTGTGGTAGCAAATGCAGGCAGGTTACCAAAGCTGAAGGTCAGCTGGTCACCGTCAGCATCTGTAGCTTTCACATTTAATGTAAACGGTAGACCATACCGGATAGTAAAATTCGGAATAGCTGTAATTACCGGTTTGGTATTCTTGGTGGTAGTAGATGCTTCGTTTGAAAAGCCAGACTGAGCAACAATACCTGTAGCGCGTACTTTATAATAATAAGTCACGTTTGCAAACAGGGAGTCGTCCTGGTATGACATAGTACCGCTTCCGGGTGCTACAACAGCTATTTTGCGATAAGTGGTATTATTTTCAAAAGAACGCCAGATCTCATAACTGGTTTCATTCGTAGCATTGTCTGTCCAGGTAAGTTTAACTGAACTTACAGATAATGCAGTAGCCGTTAAGCTGGAAGGATTGGCCGGGGTTGCAGGTGCTGCCTGCGTGGTAGCCAGCGATTGTTTGAATGTAGAGTTCATCAAAGCAGTAAAATCTGCGGCATTCAATGCACCATTGATCACATAGATATCATCCATGTAACCGGAATAATAATCATTTGAAGAAGAAGATGCATCATTAAATACGTTATCAGTTGCAGCGGTACCGCTGGAGAAGCCCAGTCTTGCAAAGGCTGATACCGGCAAACCAATACTGCTAAAGCTTAGTGCATTATTGGCAGCAGCTTCAACACCATTGATAAACAGTTTTAATGAATTCTGGTTATATACTACAGCCACATGATTCCATCCGCTGCTGTTCCATCCGGAAATAGAAGTAAGCGTTGCTGAAGAAATCATAGCTCTTACATTATTGCTGGCAACACCTGCCTGCAGAATGCCGGCATTAAAACGCAGCCCCAATCCATTTGTACTGTTACCAAAATCAAATACTACTTTTTTGTTGGTAGTGGCCGATTGCCTGATCCACAATGCTACTGTACGCTGGTTGTAATAACCATCACTGGGGAAAGCTCCGGTATTACTGTTGTTAACGTTGGCATAAGCATTGGTACCATTAAACAGTATGGAGTGCGAACCTTCTTTTACCTGTGCGGTAGAATAAGTTGCATTAGTCAGTGACAACGTGCGGGTAGCACTGCCCAGAGTATCATTACCATTATTGTTTGCTTTCCAGTTTACTTCGCTATAGCTGTAAGCATAGTTTGATTCACCTGCAGCACCTACTGCCCGTACCTTATAATAGTAGGCAGTATTGGCAGTAAGCCCGGAATCGCTGTACGAAGTACCTGTAACAGTTGCAACAGGTACAAATGTGCCGGTAGCACTGGTAGAACGGATCAGTTCAAAACCGCTCTGGTTAGTACTGTTGCTTACCCATGTAAGGTTGATCTTGTTGTATGACACAGCTGTAGCCACCAGGTTAGAAGGTGCTGCAGGTGCAGATCCACCGGCATTGTAGGTTCTGAACAGGTTGGCATTAGGCACTTTTGCTTTTGACAGACCGGCATCATTCTGCCAGTTGAAAATAAGGGTATCGCCACCGGTAATCTGGAAGAATGGAATAGCGATGGGATAATAACCTGCCTGCAGATACATGGTACCAGATACACAGGTGTTACCATGTGCACCATCATTGTTTATCAGCGGAGTTGCGTTAAAGTTATAGGGTTGGCCAACATATAACTTACTGCCATCATCAGAACAGATCTCAAATGTATAGTTAGCAGTTGTTGGTATTTTAATATAGCCTTCGTACAATATACCATAGTAATTGGTCTGAAGTTTTGTGCCAAACAGATCAATATTGGAACTATACCCTGATTTTATGATCTGCTGGGCATTGAAATCGGGCAATGTGCTCCATGTACCCTGGTAATATTTATAGTTAATACCATTAGCAGTAAAGTTGGTAGATGCTGTAACCTGATTACTGGGGTTAGAAAGATTACCTGCAGCATCTTCTGCTTTTACATAGAAGGTATAGACCTTATTGCTGTCCAGGTTAGCGGCAGCAAAAGTAGTATCACTGGTAGTATATGTTTTTACACCATTGAGATAAATATTATACCTGATGACACCTACATTATCGGCAGATGCATTCCATTGCAGGTACGCATAAGAGGTAGACATGCCTTTCAGCACAAAGTTAGCTGGTGCAGAGGGTGGCTGGTTATCTATGTCTGTTTTTGCAGATGCCTGGTTGCTATTGGAAGCAGCTCCTGAATTTCCTACAGCTCTTATAACATAATAATAAGTAGTGTTGGATGGCAGGTTCTGATCAAGATAAGTGATTACACCAGGAGCGGTGATATAGATGAGCGTATATGGCCCGCCTGTAACGGTTGATCTGTAGATTTCATAACCGGTTTCCTGCTCGCTGGCATTTGGATTTCTGCTCCAGTCCAACTGTATGCTGGTAATAGATGCAGCTGTTGCTGTCAGATTTTTTGCAGGCTCAGGCTTGGGAGTACCAGACGCATCCACCACTTTAAATACGGGGGAAAACAGCGTACCACAACCATTGGTTTCCACCACTTGTGCTGTGTAACTGCCAATACCAGCCGTATAGGTACTGTCTGAAGCTCCGGATATCAATGTTCCACTTTTGTACCATTTATAGCTGCTGTAGCCGGCAGGCAGCTTGAGTGAAACAGTAGTATTGCCATCAGGAGCAGGTAACACATTACTTCCAAGACCATTTACCTGGATAGGAGGTGTCTGTGTCACAGACTTCTGAGAGATGACAGCTGGTTTGCGCGACCAATCGGACCAGTTGGAAGTAGCCGTTCTTTTAAAACGAGCACGGTAGCTGCCGTAAGCATTTACTGTAATTTCATTACCGGTAAAGGCAGTAATGTTAGTTGAAATAACAACCGTATTTGTACCACCTGTGCTGGTAGCAATGGTTACACTGTCTTTCTGCCATTCATAAGCATAGAAACCAGGTGTTAAACCCAGTTTGGCACTGATGGTAGTTTCAGGACAATACTGAAAACGCTGAAAAAATACCAGCGGGTTAGCTTTGTGTACATCATTCATGTAATCGACAAAACCAGGCTCAGCCCAGTGGTTATACCATACACTGTGACCAAGCGTAGGATACAGTGTGTATTTGATATCTGCACCCAGGTTCAGCAGGCTGGTGTAGCAGGTGTTGGCAGAACCGGGAGTAGGATTGGTATCCATACCACCGCTTGCAAACCATATAGGAATATGCACAATAGTGCTGAAGTTAGAATTGTAAGCCAGGGCTGCTGAAGAAGGAGCAGCTTTCGCTACTCTTTGCGGGTATACATAGGTCATGTTCCACGCAGCACCGCCACCATCAGATAAACCATCTACAAATACGCGGTCAACATCCACACGGGCATATTTTACCAATGAGTCAATAACCTGTATAACGATGGGAATTTTCTGAGAATACGGAGGCAGACCCCACTGGCTGGAGCAGGTATTGGTCATAATACTCTGCGGATAGAGCAGGAAGCCATCGAATTGGCCGCCATCTACCCAATCGCGGAATACTTTACCGCCATGCAGCAATTGAAGCTCGTTATTATATACACCATTATTGGAAGGACACCCACCTTCACCTGCACCATGGAAAAACAGCATAATCGGATACTTTTTTCCTGCGCTATCGGGGTTGGAAAAGCTTTTGGGATATTTCAGACGGAAAGGTATCTGTTCAGCACCTCCGTTCATGAAATAAGCTTTAAAAGAACTTACATCGTACGAGTTGCTTCCCGTACTGATGCCATTTACAGAAGTGGCAACCCATTTCTGCAAACCGGATGCTGCAGGGTTTGGTTTACCGGTAGTACCCAATGTAGCACTGGAATTATAGCGTACCAATGCATCGCTGGGATCAAAAACGTTCTGTGCTTGTGAAAACATGACACAAAACAGCATTCCAATTGTGGTAAGAAGTAATAATCGCTTCATAATAAGCTATGATTAAAAACGTTAAAATCAAACTGTTTAAAATCCAGATTGGTTTTAAGCAAGGATATCTTTATCCAAAAAGGCAATAAGAGTAATAGAGAGGCATATTGGAGACGACGCTCTGGATGGTTTTCTCGAAGAATAATTAGAGGTAAAGCAATAAGGTAATTCTGAAGGGATAGTTGGAGGTAAGGCTAAAGCAGTGGCCCAAAAGTAATAATAATTTCTAAAAAGCGAAATTATTTGAACCTTATATTACGTACAATAACCTATTGTGGGTATTTTTATGCGCCTATATAATATTAGTACATAGTTCCCTTTCTTTACGCACGATCTGTAAGCCATTGTAACAATTCGTTTTAGACCAATCTTATGCTTATAATTCAGTTATCATCTGTAGCACTTGTTATTTTCTGGTTAAGCCTGGCTATTATATTTTACAGTTATGTAGGTTATGGCATCCTGGTATGGCTGCTGGTTGCCATCAAAAAACGCCTGAAACCCACGCCTGCAGACACTTTGAACACCTATGAAGATGCTCCGGCCGTAGCATTGGTAGTGGCAGCATATAATGAAGAGGACTTCATCATTACAAAAATAGAGAACACGCTGGCGCTGGATTATCCCAAAGACAAGCTGGAACTGATTTTCATTACAGATGGATCATCTGATAATACACCTGCTATCATAGAACGTTATCCACAGATCCGGTTACTGCATCAGCCCGAAAGAAAAGGTAAAGTAGCAGCCATGAACCGGGCTATTCAGTATGTACAATCGCCACTGGTTATTTTCTGCGATGCCAATACTTTATTAAATACAGCCTGTGTACGGGAAATTGTAAAACACTACAAAAACCCCAAAGTGGGTGGTGTAGCGGGTGAAAAAAGAATATTGCAACAGGGTGCTGACGCTGCTGCTGCTGCCGGCGAAGGCCTTTACTGGCGTTACGAGTCGTTTCTGAAAAAACTGGACTCTGATCTGTATACCACGGTGGGCGCTGCCGGTGAACTGTTTTCAGTACGGAAAGACCTGATGGCTAAAGTACCTGAAGGCACTATTATTGAAGATTTTGTACAATCGCTCAAACTGTGTATAAATGGCTACGTAGTGCGGTATGAACCACAGGCTTATGCGGCAGAATCATCATCCGCCTCTATACGCGAGGAAATGAAACGCAAAGTGCGTATCAGTGCCGGTGCTTTCCAGGCTATGGTACTGCTGAAAGAGTTGTTCAATATATTTAAGTACCCGGTGGTTTCATTCCAGTTTATTTCACACCGTATTCTGCGCTGGACAATCTGCCCTGTAGCCCTTATTACATTACTGCTAAGTAACATTGCACTGGTATTGCTGGAAGTTGGTATTTTTTACCAGATAACATTTGTTTTACAATGTTTTTTTTATGTGGCTGGCATTACAGGCTGGATCTTTGCTAACAGGAATGTACGCGTCAAAGCAGTATACGTTCCTTTTTACTTTTTATTCATGAACCTCTCTGTTTTCGCGGGTTTCAGCCGATTCCTGCGCAACAAGCAAACAGTGTTGTGGGAAAAAGCATCTCGCCAAAAGCTAACATAAATACCACATAAAGGGTATTTTTATTACCAGTAGTTATACTCATATTTGCATATAATAAAAATATAATAAAGCCCAATATTTGGTTTATTGATTTTTGTTGCTATTTTTACATCCGGTTTCCTACCCTACCTATTAGCCAAATTCAAGATCCTTTGCAAGCACTGGTACTGTGCCAGTTTCACAAGATAGCTTATACTCAACTACCACAAATCCTTAGAAATTGCCAACTAAAGTCTGATTTGAGTTCAGACAAATCCACGCATTCATCCTGTTAAAGCTGAGTCATTTATTCCGGCCACCTGGCCTTATTAATAATCTGTATTTCCCAATACCTCATGTAACTACCATGTCCAGATGCAAGCCTGTTGAAAAATTGCGATTTCATTTTAGACTAATTTATTTCTGCCCATGAAAAAGAAGATACTCGCAATTGATGACAGTAAAGCAATGCGTTTTTTGCTACAGACTGTATTGGGGAAAGATTATGAGATCATCACTTCGCCGGATGGCTGTTCGGCCATGTATTGGTTATCGAAAAGAAATCTTCCCGACTTAATTATTGTGGATGCACAACTTCCCGACATGCAGGAATGGGAATTGATAGAGCAATTCTCGTCCAGCGGTCTGTACAGAGATATACCCCTTATTGTACTGTCATCACTTGATCAAAATATTACTCAGGCCAAATGTCTTGAGTATGGCGTCACAGAATATTTTCTGAAGCCTTTTAATCCTGTATTGCTTGCTGAGGCTGTAAACCGCATTGTAAACAATGCAAAAGTTAAAACAGCTAATACAGCTCTTACCGAACAAAACTAAATATACACCAAAGCGTGTGACCTCTTAACCTTACTTTATGGAACTTAAATATTTACTTAACGAAGAGAAAGCTACCAGGAGGACTTACAGACACTTTACCATCAATACTTCCGGTACGGAAGCTGCGACTGTAAAAAAGCTGGAGTTCTTTTACATTGGTAAAAAGTCCGAAAACATTGATATACTGATCCGCTCATTTGAAAGCGGATATGCTGCCGAAAATATCAGCAATGCCAAAGCAATGCTGACCCGCCTTATGGGTAGCAAAGACAGACAGGTTGCTGTTCCCGATGTTATCATTGCCGATATATCTGTAGATACTGAAGGCCTGCAGGAACTGAACCGTTTTCTTGCTTCCAATAAAATACTGGCTGCTATTCCTTTTGTAGCCGAAGCATCCGGCGCTCATCCTGCCGATATTGAACGTTTCAGAAACTTCACGTTCATTGACGAGATCATTTTTCTGAAAGATTATAATAAAACCACCATTCACCGAAAAGTGAGCTTCCTGAAAAAAGTGAAAGAGCGCCAGGTGAATGAATTCAGCAACACCACCATTTCTAACAATGCGAACGCCCGTAAGGTATCCGGTGTTATTTTCAAACGCGCCTTCGACATTACAGTATCTTCGCTGATACTACTGGCTGCCAGCCCTGTAATGCTGTTTGTTGCACTTGCTATTAAACTGGAATCACGGGGCCCAGTATTTTACATCTCTAAACGTGCCGGCCGCGGGTATAAAATATTCGATTTTTACAAGTTCAGAACCATGCAGGCGGATGCCGATACTAAAGTGAAAGATTTTTCACATCTGAACCAATACAATACCAACCAGACGCAGGGACCTGTTTTCTTTAAGATCAATAACGACCCACGTATCACCAAAATAGGCAATTTCTTACGCAACACCAGCCTTGACGAACTGCCACAATTGCTGAATGTTCTGAAAGGCGATATGTCACTGGTAGGTAACAGGCCCTTACCGCTGTATGAAGCTGCTACCTTAACTACTGATGAATGGGCCAAACGTTTCATGGCGCCCGCAGGTATGACCGGTCTCTGGCAGATCAAAAAAAGAGGCAAGGATGAAATGTCTGTGGAAGAAAGAATTACATTGGATATTGACTACGCAGACAAATACAGCTTCCTGTATGACCTCTGGATCATGGCTAACACACCTTCTGCCCTTTTGCAGAAAAGCAATGCCTGATATTATCATTACATATTTACCGACTAAATAAATCACAATCTCCCACGTGGAGATTGTATTTTTATTACACAAAAAGAAAGCATGGTATGCAACAGGAGCATCAACCTTTCATATCCATCATTACACTGAATTACAACCAGGCCGACGTAACCTGCGCTTTCCTGGCCTCTACAGAAAAGCTGCAATACACCAATTATGAAATACTGGTGTGCGATATGGCCTCTGCCGAAGATCCTTCTGCCAAAATACTGGCCGGCAATTACCGCAATACAAGACTATTACTCAGCAAGAATAATCTGGGATTTGCCGGGGGCAATAACTGGGGTATGGACCAGGCCAAGGGCAACTTTATTTTTGTAGTGAACAACGATACTGAAGTAACACCCAACCTGCTGAACGAATTGCTGCAACCTTTTTACACCGATCCTTCCATTGGTGTTACCTGTCCTAAGATCATGTTCTTCGACAAGCCGGACACCATTCAATATGCCGGTTTCAGACCCATGAACAATTTTACAGGCCGCACCTTTACCGTAGGTATAGGCGAAGAGGACAAAGGACAATATGATACCCCGGGCGTTACCTATGGTGCGCATGGTTGTGCCATGATGATCAAACGCGAAGTGATTGAAAAAACAGGTCGTTTCCCGGAAAAGTTCTTTTTGTATTACGAAGAATGGGACTGGTCTGCCAGGATACAGAAAGCAGGCTATAAAATATGGTACACGCCTTCTGCCGTAATCTATCACAAGGAATCCATGAGCGTAGGAAAGGCCAATCCCATGAAGGTATACTATCATACCCGTAACAGGATATTGTATATACGCCGCAATGCAGGCCTTTTACAGAAAGGCGTGTTCACTGTGTTCTTTGTATTTTTCACAATGCCCAAAAGTATTTTCAGTTACCTGGTAAACAAACAGTTTACACACCTGAGATATTTTCTGAAAGGTGCCACCTGGAACCTGTATTCATCCAGCGCCTCAGCGGTATAACACAAAATATTGTATCTCAAAAAACGTTAGCGTAGCATGATACAAGGTATACTACATATATTTTTTCTGGTATTATTTATTTACATGGCCATCAATACGCTTTACTTTTTTGTTACAGCGGTTGCCGGCAAATTGTATCGCCCCAAAATATACCAGACGCAGCCTGGAAAACAAAGGATTGCAGTACTGATTCCTACTTATAAAGAAGATGAGGTTATCCTGAACACTGCCCGCAAAGCCAAAACACACGATTATCCTGAAGCATATTTTGATGTGTTCATTGCTGCAGACCAGCTACAACCCGCTACCATTGAGCAATTGCGGGCCATACCGGTACATGTGATGGAAGTGCAGTTTGAGATAAGCTCCAAAGCCAGATCACTGAACTACCTGCTGAATAATATTCCTGAAGATCAATATGATATTGCCATTATTGTAGATGGCGATAATATTATGATGCCCGGCTGCCTGGAAAAAGTAAATGCCGCTTTCAACAGCGGGTTCCGGGCCGCACAATGTCACCGCATCGCTAAAAACAAGAATACACCAGTAGCTGTGCTGGATGCTATGAGCGAGGAGATCAATAACAATATCTTTCGCCGCGGGCAGCGCGCACTGGGCTTTTCGTCCAACACCATTGGTTCCGGAATGGCCTTTGAGTTTAAAAAGCTCAAAGAGATCTATAATAAACCCGGTATATTGGGCAACCCGGCCTGCGATCGTGAAGTGGATTTTGAAACGATGAAGGCTGATATCTGTATTGAATTTATAGAAGACGCCTATGTATTAGACGAAAAAGTATCCAGCAGAGCTGTGTACCAACGCCAGCGTACCCGCTGGCTGGAGTCGCAGATCATTCATCTGCGCTTATTTTTTGACAAAAAAAGCGGCCCGCTTCCCAAAACACGTGACTACTGGAACAAGCTGTTTTCCAACCTGGCCCCTCCACGTCTTTTGTTCCTGCTGGTGTACTTTGTTATTTTTGTAGTATACGGCATTGAATACATTACAAAATTTTCCATTTTATATCCTCCATACATTTACTGGTTTACCATCACTGTAATGTATGTGCTGGTATTTATTGTATCACTTCCACGCAATTTCTATTCCTGGTCTACTGTAAAAGCACTGAGTCATGTCCCTGCACTGGCATTCTCTATTATAAAAGCGCTGTTCTCTATGAAAGTGAGCAGGAAAGAATTTCTGCACACACCCAAAGCTTTTACACAGGACGGAGCTACGGAGCATTCCTGATATTATTCATTGTATTTATTTATAATATAGACGCTGCACCTGAAAAAGCAGCGTTTTTATTTGTAATTATTATCGAATTTGAAAAATAACCGCATTTTCATTGATTGATATTTATCAATTTCTTATACGCCTAATTATTGATAAACAGCTCAAGTTTATTCACATTTTATTCACTTTATGCCCCATATATCTAATTGGTCCCGATTTTGCAACAAAAATACCCGCTTACCCTACCACTTTTAACCCGTACCTGGCTAAACGAACCACTCGATTTGCCATTTTACATTAAAAAAAATCCGGGGTTACATGTACCGAAAATTGACTTTTGACCGTTACTTGGTAAGGTTTTTGTACTCGCATGCGCGCCCGTGGCGCAGATTTGAACATCCGATAGATCCTGAATCCGTAAAATCAACCTTATGAAAAACTCTACCTATTCGCGTAGGAAGTTCTTTTTCCTGATCGTACTTATTTCACTATTCTCTTCTAAAAGCTATTCGCAATTAACAGCGAAAAGTCTTACTGCCTCCAATGGCGTATTCATTGGCTTTTATGAATTTAAGCCAGCTAATTACGATCCCTCTAAAAAGTATCCGCTGATCATTTTCATGCATGGTATTGGTGAGCGTGGCAATGGTACTACCGATCTTCCCAGCATCCTCAACAATGGTTTGGCTGCCAATATTAAAAATGGCAACCAGATGACCTTTACCTGGAATGGTAAAACAGAAAGCTTTGTTGTACTGATGCCCCAGTTAAGCGGCAACTATGGCTCCTGGCAGAATTTCTATACTGATGAAATGATCAAATATGCCCAGGCCAACCTTAGCTACGACCCCAACAGAGTGTATCTTACCGGGTTAAGTCTTGGTGGCGGTGGCGTATGGTCATACGCTGGTGCTACGCTGGCCAATGCCCAGAAATTTGCCGCTATCGGCATTTCCTGCGGTACCCAACAATATGTAAATTTCTGTAACATTGCTAATGCCAACCTGCCTACATGGGCAATGCACGCATCCAACGATGGTACGGTAAACTATAGCGCTACAGTCAATTCTATCAATGCAATCAACAACTGTAATCCTGCAGTTAAACCTTACATGACCATCTGGCCCGACGGTGACCACTGGATCTGGGGAAGGGTTTATGACACAGCACACGACTGGCAAAACCCTAACCTGTATGAATGGTTCCTGGGTCAGAACAGAACATTGCCTGTCAACAAACGCCCTATAGCCAATGCAGGCGCTGATCTTGCCATTACGACCGGTACAGGTGTTGTTACACTGAACGGTTCTGCTTCTTACGATACTGACGGAAAGGTGGTACGATATGTATGGCGTAAGATCGGCGGGCCGGGATATGGCTCTATTACCAATGCCACCTCTGATAATGGCGTTGCTACAGTATCACAATTATGGCTGGCAGGCACTTATGTATTTGAAGTAAAAGCCATAGATGATCGTGCAGACTGGTCGTTGGATACAGTGAATGTAGTGGTCAGTAACGGAGGCAATATCAATACACCACCTACTGCCAATGCAGGCTCTGATATTTCCATTACCCTGCCTACCAACAGCACAACCCTGAATGGCACTGCCTCTTACGATCCTGAAGGGATCACTTCCTACGCTTGGTCGTATGTAAGTGGCCCGTCTCAATACACTATTGTTAGTCCTTCACTGCCGGTAACTGCATTGACCAACCTGGTAGCAGGTACCTATAAATTTAAATTGACAGTAACTGATAACCTGGGTGTGGCTTCTTCTGCAACGATCAATGTGAATGTAAACTCCAACGGAGTGAACCAGCCCCCGATAGCCAATGCAGGCTCTGATATTTCCATTACTTTACCGACCAACAATACAACATTGAATGGTACTGCTTCTTCTGATCCCGATGGTACTATTGTATCCTATGCATGGTCATGGGTAAGCGGACCGTCTCAGTACAGTATTACCAATGCTGCTGCTGCCACCACAACGTTGACCAACCTGGCACAAGGCACTTATGTGTTCAAACTGACAGTGACTGACAACAGTGGCGCTTCGGCCAGCACTACTGTAAAAGTGATTGTAAACCCCGCTCCTAATCAACCACCAGTTGCCAATGCAGGTTCTGACATCACCATTACTTTACCAACTAACAGTACCACGCTGAACGGTACTGCTTCTTCTGATCCTGATGGCACCATTGCATCCTATGCATGGGCATGGGTAAGCGGACCGTCTCAATACAGCATTACCAATGCCTCCGCTGCAACCACTACACTTACCAACCTGGCGCAGGGCACTTATGTGTTCAAACTGACAGTGACTGACAACAGTGGCGCTTCGGCCAGTACCACTGTAAAAGTAATTGTGAATGCAGCACCTAATCAGCCGCCGGTTGCTAATGCAGGCAGTGATATTTCCATTACTTTACCGACCAGCAATACAACATTAAATGGTACTGCTTCTTCTGATCCTGATGGCACCATTGCATCCTATGCATGGGCATGGGTAAGCGGACCGTCTCAATACAGTATTACCAATGCTGCTGCTGCCACCACTACACTTACCAACCTGGCGCAGGGCACGTATGTATTCAAACTAACTGTAACTGACAACAGTGGCGCTTCGGCCAGCACTACTGTAAAAGTGATTGTAAACCCCGCTCCTAATCAACCACCCGTTGCCAATGCAGGTTCTGACATCACCATTACTTTACCAACTAACAGTACTACGCTGAACGGTACTGCTTCTTCTGATCCTGATGGCACCATTGCATCCTATGCATGGGCATGGGTAAGCGGACCGTCACAGTACAGTATTACCAATGCTGCTGCTGCTACCACTACACTTACCAACCTGGCACAAGGCACTTATGTGTTCAAACTGACAGTGACTGATAACAGCGGTGCTTCCTCTTCGGCCACAGTGAATATAACTGTAAACATTGCATCAAATCAGGTACCTGTTGCCAACGCAGGCAGTGATATTTCCATCACCTTGCCTACCAACAGTACCACGCTGAACGGCACTGCCTCTTATGATCCTGATGGCACTATTGCATCCTATGCATGGGCATGGGTAAGCGGACCGTCTCAATACAGCATTACCAATGCTTCCGCTGTAACCACAACATTAACCAACCTGGCACAAGGCATTTATGTGTTCAAACTGACAGTGACTGATAACAGTGGGGCTTCGGCCAGTACCACTGTAAAAGTAATTGTGAATGCAGCACCTAATCAGCCGCCAGTTGCCAATGCAGGCAGTGATATTTCCATCACCCTGCCTACCAACAGTACCACGCTGAACGGTACTGCTTCTTCTGATCCTGATGGCACCATTGCAGCCTATGCATGGTCATGGGTAAGCGGTCCGTCACAGTACAGCATTACCAATGCCTCCGCTGCAACCACAACATTAACCAACCTGGCACAAGGCACTTATGTGTTCAATCTGACAGTGACAGATAACAGTGGCGCTTCGGCCAGTACCACTGTAAAAGTAATTGTGAATGCAGCACCTAATCAGCCGCCGGTTGCCAATGCAGGCAGTGATATTTCCATCACCCTGCCTACCAACAGTACCACGCTGAACAGTACTGCCTCTTATGATCCTGATGGTACTATTGCATCCTATGCATGGTCATGGGTAAGCGGACCGTCTCAGTACAGCATTACCAATGCTGCTGCTGCCACCACTACACTTACCAACCTGGCACAAGGCACTTATGTGTTCAAACTGACAGTGACTGATAACAGCGGCGCTTCGACCAGCACTACTGTAAAAGTGATTGTAAACCCCGCTCCTAATCAACCACCCGTTGCCAATGCAGGTTCTGACATCACCATTACTTTACCAACTAACAGTACTACACTGAACGGTACTGCCTCTTATGATCCTGATGGTACTATTGCATCCTATGCATGGGCATGGGTAAGTGGACCTTCGCAATACAGCATTACCAATACCGGTGCAGCCACCACCACACTCAACAACCTGGTACAGGGCAACTATGTATTCAAACTAACTGTAACTGATAATAATGGTGCCTCGACCAGCGCTACAGTGAATGTAACTGTGAATAAAGCGCCTAACCAGGCACCTATTGCTAATGCAGGCAGCGACATCGTAATGGAATTGCCTACCAACAGCACTATACTGAACGGTACTGCATCCAATGACCCCGATGGAACAATTGTTTCTTTTGTGTGGACATGGGTGAGTGGTCCTTCTCAATACAGTATTGCCAATGCTACTACTGCCACTCCTTCACTGAGTAATCTGTCACAGGGCACGTACGTGTTCAGGCTGACAGTAACCGATAACGAGGGTGCTTCTTCCAGCGCAAGTGTTACCATAACTGTATTGCCTCCGCCCAATAAACCACCAGTAGCCAATGCAGGTAAAGACACCACTGTAGTGCTGCCCAATCCTGTTATTACACTAAACGCCACAGCATCTTATGATCCTGACGGACAGATCGTTTCTTACAGCTGGACAAGGATCAGCGGTCCGGGAGCCCTGACCATTGTTAATTCATCTACTGCCACTCCTACTGTAGTGGGCGTACAGATAGGTACTTATGTATTTGAATTAACTGTTACGGATGACAAAGGCGCTTCTGCAAAAGCACAGGTTACAGTTACTGTACTGGCAAAACCCAATACCCAACCGGTAGCCAATGCAGGCAAGGATATTTCCATCGGTATTCCTGCAACCTCTGCAGTATTGGATGGCAGCAAATCGTATGATCCTGATGGTACTATCACCGCCTATAGCTGGAAACAGATTGAAGGACCGGGAAAAGCCACCATTGCCAATGCTGCCAATGCAATAACTACGGTAAGCAACCTGCAACCCGGCATCTATACCTTTGAACTGACTGTAACTGATAACAGCGGTGCTACTGCCAAAGACAGTGTACAGGTATCACTGGTCAATAATCTTCGCAATGAAGAATCATTACTGGTATATCCCAATCCTGTTGTAAGCATTACCAACATGCGGTTACGCTGCATGAGCGACACACTCGGCCTGACAAAAGTCACCATTTTTGACATGAATGGTAAACTGCTTAAAACGTTTACTACATACAAAACACAGTCGTTCCTGGATATTGCAGTACCTGTAACCAACCTGTTATCGGGTATTTATTATATTGAAGTGAACATTGACAATAAGAAACGGATGCTTACCAAATTTGTAAAACAGTAAACATCAACGTCTATCAATAAAAACGGGGTGGAAAGTATTCCACCCCGTTTTTATTTTTGTCAATCTGTATTATAATTCCACAAAAACTGCATAACATTGCAAAAGAGCTTACTACCTTGCAATCCAGTGCTGATCTGGTTTTGATGAGAATGTGAACATCATTTTTGTGTATACCCCTATCCACAGACAGAAAAAAATTAACGCACATAATTTATTGTTGTTGTTGATAAAAATGAGTTGCTTCTTAACCAAGATTGGTATAGTAATTGCAACTTTTTTAACACCCATTACAAT
This sequence comes from Chitinophagaceae bacterium PMP191F, assembly GCA_001302245.1. Classification (GTDB taxonomy): domain Bacteria; phylum Bacteroidota; class Bacteroidia; order Chitinophagales; family Chitinophagaceae; genus PMP191F. Next base: position 2,736 of record LGYU01000001.1, on the reverse strand, counting down.
CCTCTTCCCTGTACAAAACGGTTATAGTTCGATATCAGATCTATCATCTTCTTTGTGAAACAGATAGATTTCTCATCGTTCGTACGGGATAGTTTTCTTAACCATTAATCATTTATTCAGTCATTTCTCTATGTGTATTTGCCACTCGAAAGAGTGGGGTATGGTATTTTATTTTTTATAACCTGTGAAAGTGCTAAATTTTATTTCTTCTATGAGAAAACTACTGGTGGCCCTATGCTTGTGTGTCTGCTCTGTAATGGCTCACGCGCAGCAGATTGCAAAAGGACTAACTGCTTCAAACGGTGTATTCATTGGGTTTTATGAATATAAACCAACGAATTACAACACCAACACGAAGTATCCGCTCATCATCTTCCTCCATGGCATTGGCGAACGAGGCAACGGAACAACCGACCTGCCCAACATCCTTAACAATGGTACGCCTAACAACATCAAGAACGGCAGTACCATGACCTTTACCTGGAATGGTAAAACAGAAACGTTCCTGGTATTAACGCCACAGCTCAGTCCCAACTACGGTTCATGGCCCACATTCTATGTGGATGAAATGCTGAACTATGCCAAAAAGAACCTCAGTGTTGACACCAACCGCGTTTTCCTTACGGGATTAAGCCTTGGTGGCGGTGGTGTATGGTACTCAGCCGGTAGTTCGCTGGCCAGCGCCAAACGCTTTGCAGCCATTGGCGTATCCTGTGGTACCTGCCAGGGTATTGACTGGTGTAATTTTGCCAAAGCCAACTTACCGGTATGGGCTTTCCACGCCAGTAACGACGGTACAGTAGGCGTAGGATGTACTACCAGCGCCATTGCCAACATCAACAACTGTAATCCTGCGGTAAAACCATATATGACCATCTGGCCTGATGGCGACCACTGGATATGGGGACGTGTGTATGATGAAGGTTATACCTGGCAGAATCCCAATATCTATGAATGGTTCCTGGGTCAGAACAGAACCCTGCCGGTGAATGTTCGTCCTGTTGCAGTTGCAGGTGTTTCACAAAATACTACTACTGGCAACGGTACCGCCACACTGAATGCATCTGCATCATACGATAAGGATGGTAAAGTAGTTCGTTATGTTTGGCGTAAAATTGATGGTCCAGGTTATGGCACCATCCAAAACGCAGTTTCTACAGATGGTAAAGCTTATGTAAGCCAACTGTGGGCTGCAGGAACTTACCGCTATGAAGTAAAGGTAATTGACGACCGCGCTGAGTGGACACTCGATACCACATCAGTAGTAGTAACTACCGGTGCTGCCACTAATCAGCCGCCTGTAGCCAACGCAGGTTCTGATATCAGCATCACATTGCCTACCAACAATACCACGCTCAATGGTACTGCCTCCAAAGATCCGGATGGCACCATTTCAGCATATGCCTGGTCGTATGTAAGTGGCCCCTCACAATACAGCATCGCTGCTCCGTCAGGCGCTACCACATCACTGACTAACCTGGTACAGGGTACATACACCTTTAAACTGACTGTTACTGACAATGCAGGTGCAAGTGCATCTGCAAATGTGAATGTAGTAGTGAACCCCGCGCCCAACCAGCCACCTGTAGCCAATGCAGGCAATAACGCCACCATTACCCTGCCTATTAGCAGTGTAACACTGGATGGTTCTGCCTCCAAAGACCCGGATGGCACCATTACATCTTATGCCTGGACATGGGTAAGCGGACCAACACAATACACTATTGCCAATGCATCAGCAGTATCCACTACAGTATCCAATCTTGCCCAGGGTACTTATACTTTCAAGCTGGCAGTAACCGACAACAGCGGCACTTCATCATCAGCTACTGTACAGGTAGTTGTGAACGCTGCTCCCAGCAACGGCGATAACAGTACAGGCGGCACTGCCCCCATCATTAAAGTAGACGCTGGTCCGGATATCATTGTAACATTACCCGCCAACAGTACCACACTGAATGGTTCAGCTTCCGATTCACGCGGCCCCATTCAGCAATATAAATGGGTAAAGATCGACGGCCCAGCCCAATACACTATTACCAGCCCGTCATCTGCAGTAACCACAATAACCAACCTGATAGCAGGCACTTATTCTTTCCGTTTTGATGTGTGGGACAATGCCTGGAACGTAAAAAGTGATACGGTGATTGTAACTGTGAAAGCCTCAACCGTTACTTCTCCGCTGATCACGGTAGACGCAGGCCCGGATATCACCTTAACACTGCCTGCCAACAGTACCACACTGAACGGTTCAGCATACGATTCACGCGGCCCTATACAGTTGTTCAAATGGGTGAAAGTGAGTGGTCCCGATCAATATACATTTGGCTCGCCCGGATCACCGGTAACTACATTGTCTAACCTGGCAGCCGGCACTTATATGTTCCGTCTCGATATCTGGGATTATGCATGGTACCCAAGAGGTGATACCGTGATTGTAACTGTGAAAGGCGGTACCACCCCATCTACTCCGGTGATCACGGTAGACGCTGGTCCGGATATTACTTTAACACTGCCCACCAACAGCACTACACTGAATGGTTCAGCATACGATTCACGTGGTCCTATTCAGCAGTTCAAATGGGTAAAAGTAAGCGGACCCGATCAGTATACATTCGGTTCGCCCAATGCGCCGGTTACTACACTGTCTAACCTGGTAGCGGGTACCTATATGCTGCGACTGGATATCTGGGACAATGCATGGTACCCAAGAGGTGATACCGTGATTGTAACTGT